>NZ_JBHULS010000029.1:0-555 GCF_042684585.1 Bizionia sediminis | reverse complement strand
TCGATGTGTTATCGCAAGCGTCTGTAAATGTCCAGGTACGTGTAATTGTTATATTACAAGCGTCAGTATTGTCCACAACATCTGAAGACACACCAATGATAGTGCCGCCACAATTATCTGTTGCAGTCAATTCTTGCGCCACTGGTACTTCCGAAATACATTCGTAAGTTACATCGGCAGGCGCGTTTGGCGCTACAGGAGCCGTAGTATCAGCCACGGTAATTGTTTGAGATACTGTTGATGTGTTATCGCAAGAATCTGTAAATGTCCAAGTACGTGTAATGATAATATTACAAGCGTCTGTATTGTCCACAACATCAGCAGGCACACCCATGATAGTACCACCACAATTATCTGTTGCGGTCAATTCTTGCGCCACTGGTACTTCAGAAATACACTCGTAAGTTACATCGGCAGGCGCAGCAGGCGCTACAGGAGCCGTAGTATCAGATACCGTAATTGTTTGAGAAACGGACGATGTGTTATCGCAAGCATCTGTAAATGTCCAGGTACGTGTAATTAAAATGTTACAAGCGTCAGTATTGTCCACAACAT
>NZ_JBHULS010000028.1:0-556 GCF_042684585.1 Bizionia sediminis | reverse complement strand
AACGGTCTAGTGTATGATTTCGTTGCGATCTGTTAGGAGTTAAAGTTAGTAAATAAAAACGAGATTTAGGTATTCGATAATTTTTCGCAAGTAGGTAAGAACTAGCAATGAATTATACACATTGTTAGGCACTGGTTTTTACGTTCAGATGTTCGCTTGTTGATTTGGTTAAATTTTTCGAGTTGAAAATTACTTTATTAAACATCAAAAATATTGTAAAAAAAATCGACACTAGCGGGAGGATTTTCTGAAGCTGCTTGGTCATTCACCTTTTATTTTCGGAAGGCGAATCATACGTTATCAGATTAAAATTTAAGGGACAATATTCATGAAGTAGCTCGTCAATTTTTGTCGTCAAAGGTGATAAGCCAAAAGTTGAAGTTTTTACCATAAAGTTCTATGAATAAAAATGACCCTGGGCGGGTTTGGAATCAGATTTTACGAGCGGCTAATCACTCAGAGTGATTTAATCAATCGTAATGAGTTTTTTTTAATTTCTTAAAGTTTGCGAGTTTGCAAAGTCCGTTGCTGCTCGTTTCAACTTGTGCCTAACGGT
>NZ_JBHULS010000027.1:0-559 GCF_042684585.1 Bizionia sediminis | reverse complement strand
TCCCGTCGGAAGGGATGACCGATGGCCATCACTCGCGGAGTGATGGCCGCAGCCGATGACCAGTGGGGCACGCGCCCTACCAAGTGCAGAACTTCAGCTCATCACGTGGTGCCCGTCACCGAGGCGCGGTAGGCGTGGCAGCATCGTGCGGAAGGTAGCCACCGCATGAGGAGAGAACCCGCCGTGCTCATCGCCAACATCAGCCCGAGATCCATGGGCAAGACGACCGATACAGGCTTGATGGGACACGCATTCCATGAGGCTGGCTACCCGGTGAAGTTGTGGGACGCTGACGAGTCTGAGCATCTGACGCAGTGGTTCGAGCTGGCTGGCTTCCCCTTCGGCGTTGAGAAGAACGCTTCAGCCAAGTTCGCGGAGGAGTACACCCCACTGGGAGACTCCGGGATCGACATCGTTGATGTCGGGCACACCGAGAATCACCCGCATATCGCGGACAGTGTGCTCAAGGTGGCAGACCTGGCCATCATCCACATGGAGCCTTCCATGGCCGACTATCAGCGCGTCCACCAACCACGCACCTCCACTCCGATCAAGACCA
>NZ_JBHULS010000026.1:0-565 GCF_042684585.1 Bizionia sediminis | reverse complement strand
ATGGCCCTTTATATCATCTACAAAAAAGAGAAGATAGAATTGCAGCAATACTAGAAGCAAAAAGAGTTCTTAAAAAAGGCGGAATTATTTTAGGTTTCGCAATAAACGCAACTGCATCTACTGTTGTTGGGCTAATGAACGGAATGATACATGCAAATTCATTTTTTGATATGTGTAAAAAAGAATTAACTTCTGGTGTGCATAATGCGCCTAAAGATTTTCCTTTTTTATTAGCTGATTCCTATTATCATAAACCTGCAACTTTAAAAACAGAGTTTTTAGAGCAAAACCTTTCTTTTATAAATCTTTATGCTGTCGAAGGTATGATTTGGTTAGACAATGAATACTTTGCAAATATGTTAGATAAAAAGAAATCTAAAACTTTAAAATCTTTACAGAAATTAACTCAGAATGACGAGTATTTACTTCCATTTAGTCCGCACATGATGATTGCTGTAAAAAAATAACCATTAAATCATAGTAAATTTAATGGTTATCACTTTTTATTAATTTATCGTCTTCTTTTTTTAGAAGAACTTCTACTAACTTTTTTCTTTCTTCTATT
>NZ_JBHULS010000025.1:0-765 GCF_042684585.1 Bizionia sediminis | reverse complement strand
TCAAGCAGAATTAGATACCACACAAACAGGTGCTGGTTTAGAAACCGATGGAACATACGATGCAAACGGTTCGACCAATTATATCAATAGCTCAACTTCTATCGTGGATGCGACCGAAGATTTAGATGCCCAAGTCAAAACCAATGCGGATGGGATTGCTACCAATGCGACATCAATAACGAACAATGCGACCGCTACAAACACAGCCATCGCCACCGTTCAAGCGGATGTCAACCAAAACGAAGCTGATGCCGATACTGCTATTGCTGCGGTGCAAGCGGATGTCAACCAAAATGAAGCCGACAGTGATGCTGCTGATACCGTATTACAAACAAACATCGATAACTTAAATACAGCTAATACAGCTGAAACAGCTGCTATTCAAGCAGAATTAGATACCACACAAACTGGTGCTGGTTTAGAAACCGATGGGACTTATACTGCAAACGGTTCAACTAATTATATCAATAGCTCAACTTCTATCGTGGATGCGACCGAAGATTTAGATGCCCAAGTCAAAACCAATGCGGATGGGATTGCTACAAATGCGACATCAATAACGAACAATGCGACCGATACAAATACAGCCATTGCTGCGGTGCAAGCGGATGTTAGTCAGAATGAAGCCGACAGTGATGCTGCTATTGCTGCGGTGCAGGCGGATGTCAATCAGAATGAAGCCGACAGTGATGCTGCTGATGCCGTATTACAAACCAACATCGATAACTTAAATACAGCTAATACAGCTGAAACAGCTGCTATTCA
>NZ_JBHULS010000024.1:0-779 GCF_042684585.1 Bizionia sediminis | reverse complement strand
GTTGTACTGCATTTAAGAAAAACATTATGAAAATAGGAAATAAGATGATTAAAATTAGTTGGAAGTACCGAATAATATTTGCAATCGGAACTGCAATCCTTTACACTTTCTTACTTTGGACATTTGATTATTTCTCTGACGAAAAACTTTATTCAATTAACAGCTTGATTTTTCAAGGTTTGTTCTTTGGAATTTTTTTCGGAATTGGATTTCCTTACGTGAGTGAAAAATTTGCTGGAAAGTTTTCAAAAAAAATGGGAATGAAAATAAAACCAGAACTTGAATTAAATGAAGAAATCGAAATTGAAGGACCAGCAAACCTATTTCGCGGAATTGAAGGTGTTGGCGGAAAAATTTTCTTGACGAATAAAAAACTGATTTTTAAATCACATAAAATAAATGTTCAGAAAGGACAAACGAATATAGAATATTCAACAATACGAGAAATCGTTAAGAGAAAAACTGCAAAACTAATTGACAACGGAATCAGAATAATAACTGACAATGGAAAAGAGTACGATTTTGTAGTTAACGAGAGAGACTTGTGGTTCGAAAAAATAAATGAACGAACAAAATAAAAAACGCAGTACAACAACGTATATAGCTCATAGCTTGTTAGTTACTTAATCGAAGTTAAGGTATATTTGGAAAGTCGCCAAATTTTTTAATTTGACGATTTCCGATAAAAAAAGATAAATAGTAAAATTTAAAAATCTGGCTTGTACTTAATCCGAAAATAATCGCTAATTTATACGCTACGAGCCATATACAAAACCGTT
>NZ_JBHULS010000023.1:0-888 GCF_042684585.1 Bizionia sediminis | reverse complement strand
CATCGGCAGGTGCAGCAGGTGCTACAGGAGCCGTAGTATCAGATACAGTGATTGTCTGAGAAACTGACGATGTGTTATCGCAAGCGTCTGTGAATGTCCAAGTACGGGTGATTGTAATGTTGCATACATCAGAATCAATAATTACATCTGAAGACACACCCATGATAGTGCCACCACAATTATCTGTTGCAGTTAACTCTTGCGCCACTGGTACTTCCGAGATACACTCGTAAGTTACATCAGCAGGCGCAGCAGGCGCTACAGGAGCCGTAGTATCAGATACAGTGATTGTTTGAGAAACTGACGATGTGTTATCGCAAGAATCTGTAAATGTCCAAGTACGTGTAATTGTTATGTTACAAGCATCTTCATCCATTGTAGCATCTGTTGCTACACCTAAAATTTCAGCACCACAGTTATCAATTGCTACTAACTCTTGTGCAGCAGGCACTTCAGAAATACACTCGTAAGTTACATCGGCAGGTGCGGCAGGTGCTACAGGAGCCGTAGTATCAGATACAGTGATTGTTTGAGAAACTGATGATGTGTTGTTGCAAGCATCTGTAAATGTCCAAGTACGTGTAATGATAATGTTACAAGCATCTTCATCCATTGTAGAGTCTGTTGCTACACCAAATATTTCAGCACCACAGTTATCAATTGCTACTAACTCTTGTGCAGCAGGCACTTCCGAGATACACTCGTAAGTTACATCGGCAGGCGCGTTTGGTGCTACAGGAGCCGTAGTATCAGATACCGTAATTGTTTGAGAAACGGACGATGTGTTATCGCAAGCATCTGTAAATGTCCAGGTACGTGTAATTAAAATGTTACAAGCGTCAGTATTGTCCACAACATCAGAAGACACACCAATGATAGTGCCGCCAC
>NZ_JBHULS010000022.1:0-958 GCF_042684585.1 Bizionia sediminis | reverse complement strand
ACAATGTGTATAATTCATTGCTAGTTCTTACCTGCTTGCGAAAAATTATCGAATACCTAAATCTCGTTTTTATTTACTAACTTTAACTCCTAACAGACCGCAACGAAATCATACACCAGGCCGTTGGGGCACATTTAAAAAATGACGACTAAAATCATAACCATATTACTCGGACTGACTATTTTGATTCTTGGACTGAATTATGGTTCGCCTATCGAAATAACATTTCAGCCAGGACACCGAATTGGTGTATTGATTTTAGCGGTTCTTGTTGGAATGATTTTCTTTCTGCTATTTCGACAAAGTTTAAAATTCAAAAAACTTGGACTAAAACTCGCAGGAATTGGACTGACAGGAATTATTCTCTTGCCCTATCTGTGGATTGGACTTTGGACAGTTCCTGCAGCGATTTTTTCAGACGAATATCCAATGCTTGAAGATACCTCTGAATACACCAACCAAGATGGAGAAAGGATTGTAGGTCAGTTTATGGAAATTAGTGGTTCACTCCACCATTATCAAAACAGAAAAGTCTTATATGACTTTAAAAATGGAATCAGAATTTCATACTTGTACCCTGACGAAAAGATTAATGGAACTTGGACTTACCATAGATTCGGGTTTGACGAAGGGTACATATCAAAATCAGATACGACTTACACAGCTGAATTTGAAAATGGACGAGTTAAAAAATAAAAAAAACGATGCCCCAACAATGGGTATAAAACATGGGGCGGATAGAGGTTTCCGCAAGTATCGGTCTCTAAGCAAGCCTTGTCTCGGTGGACAAGTACGCAGCTCCGAAATGCCCTACGTTTCATACCCGAGACAGTTGTACTGCATTTAAGAAAAACATTATGAAAATAGGAAATAAGATGATTAAAATTAGTTGGAAGTACCGAATAATATTTGCAATCGGAACTGCAATCCTTTACACTTTCTTACTTTGGACATTTGA
>NZ_JBHULS010000021.1:0-1327 GCF_042684585.1 Bizionia sediminis | reverse complement strand
AGTTTGAACTAGGTCGTTTTTTAAATTGTTAATTCAAGTAAATTTACTTTATTTTTTCGATACGATTTATATTTAATGTTAGGATTGTTATGCACCTCAAAAGGTTTTCTTAAATCAAGGCTAAAATGCGTTCTTAAATGGTTGTAAATATATACTGCATTTTTGACCATTTTAGTTGCTAACATTGTATTTTTAATAGTTTTTTTCAATCCATATTCATACTTTAAAGTTCTATTAACTCTTTCAGCTACGGCATTTTCATAAGGGTCATACTTTTCAGTCATACTCATAATTATCCCGTTTTGTTCAGCTAAATTGGAATATTTAGGGTTGCAATATTGAAAACCTCTATCCGAGTGGTGTATTATTTTTTCATTTGGATATTTACGATTTTTAATAGCCATTTTAAGCGCATCTAAACACAATGATACTTTCATATGGTTATCTAGTTTATATCCCATAATTTGCTTGGAATACGCGTCTGTAACTAAAGCCAGGTAGTTGTATCCGTTTTGCGTTTTAATATAAGTAATATCACTTACCCAAAGTTGTTCTGGTCTTGTTGGTATTTTATCTTTTACTAAATTTTTGTATTTATGAAATAAATGATTAGAATTAGTTGTTGTGTGGTAGTTTCTACCTTTAGGAATGAGAAGGTTATGAGCTTTTAAAAACCGATAGAACTTGTCGCGACCTATTTTAATATTAAGGTTCTTGATTTGTGGTTTTAGTTCTTTATATAGTTTAATTCCACCTGCTTTTTGACCAACTAGTTTGCGATAATCTTGTACTAATTGGATAAGGATTTTCTCTTGATTTACTTTAATTTGTTGAGATTTTAAGCGTTTATAGAAGGCTTGTTTGCTAATCCCAAAACATTCGATTAACCATTTTCTTTTAAACGGTTTGTTTTCTTTTTTTGAATCTCGTCGGCTAATGTTTTGGGCAATGACTTTTTTGATAAATCGACACCAGTAATTAATTCCATATCTGCAATTATGTCTTGCTGGAAGTCTTTAACAAATTCAAGTTCTTCGATTCTTTCTTTTAGTTTTTTAATCTCATCTTTTTTACTCATTCCTAATTTCTTTTGCTCTAAAGTACTATATTTTTTTAACCAATAGTCAATAGAGGATCTAGAAATATTGTATTTTTTAGCGGCATAATTGACAGAAATTCTTCCGTTTTGAATTTGGTCAATAATGAGTAATTTTAAATCGAAACCTACTTTTTCGTAGGATTTTTTTCGGCAGGGTCCTTTTTGTTCTTTCATCTTTATTTGTAATAAGTTGTCTAATTTTTAGTCAACCTATTTCAGGAAAGTTCA
>NZ_JBHULS010000020.1:0-1833 GCF_042684585.1 Bizionia sediminis | reverse complement strand
TAGTACCACCACAATTATCTGTTGCAGTCAATTCTTGCGCCACTGGTACTTCAGAAATACATTCGTAAGTTACATCGGCAGGTGCAGCAGGTGCTACAGGAGCTAATGTATCCTGAATTGTAAAAGTAGCTGTTGTAGAAATTTCATTTCCGCAAGCATCTGTTGCAGTAAATACAACAGTTGCCGAACCGGTTGCGCCACAAGCCTCTGTAAGATTTGTAAAGTTATTTGTCCATACTATTGCCGAGCAATCGTCTGAAGCAACAGCACCACCGTTCGTAGTCAACCAGTTATCTAGTGCTACTTGGTTTCCATTACCGTCACATTCCACAACCAAGTCACTTGCAGGCGTATCAATTACAGGGTTCATAGTATCAATAATGGCGTATGAAGCTGTAGTTTGAGCAGTGTTTCCACAGGCATCAGTAGCAGTAAAAGTAACTTCAATTGGTTCGGAACAATCGGAGGTTGCACCACCGTAATTATTCGTCCAAGTAATATTACTACAATTATCTGTAGCCACAGCACCACCATTATTAGCTAACCAATTTTGTATGGCATTGGTATTACCAGATCCGTCACATTGAACTTCAATATTAGAGGCCTGAACACTTATTACAGGAGCCGTAGTATCAGATACGGTAATTGTTTGAGAAACTGTAGATGTGTTATCGCAAGCATCTGTAAATGTCCAGGTACGTGTAATTAAAATGTTACAAGCGTCAGTATTGTCCACAACGTCAGAAGACACACCAATAATAGTGCCACCACAATTATCTGTTGCGGTCAATTCTTGCGCCACTGGTACTTCCGAAATACATTCGTAAGTTACATCGGCAGGTGCAGCAGGTACTACAGGAGCCGTTGTATCAGCCACGGTGATTGTTTGAGAAACGGACGATGTGTTATCGCAAGCATCTGTAAATGTCCAGGTACGTGTAATTAAAATGTTACAAGCGTCAGTATTGTCCACAACATCAGAAGACACACCAATGATAGTGCCGCCACAATTATCTGTTGCGGTCAATTCTTGAGCAGCTGGTACTTCCGAGATACACTCGTAAGCTACATCGGTAGGTGCAGCAGGTGCTACAGGAGCCGTTGTATCAGCCACGGTGATTGTTTGAGAAACTGTAGATGTGTTATCGCAAGCATCTGTAAATGTCCAGGTACGTGTAATTAAAATGTTACAAGCGTCAGTATTGTCCACAACATCTGAAGACACACCAATGATAGTGCCGCCACAATTATCTGTTGCAGTTAACTCTTGTGCAGCAGGCACTTCAGAAATACACTCGTAAGTTACATCAGCAGGCGCAGCAGGCGCTACAGGAGCCGTAGTATCAGATACCGTAATTGTTTGAGATACTGATGATGTGTTGTTGCAACCATCTGTAAATGTCCAAGTACGTGTAATGATAATGTTACAAGCATCTTCATCCATTGTAGCATCTGTTGCTATACCAAATATTTCAGCACCACAGTTATCAATTGCTACTAACTCTTGTGCAGCAGGCACTTCCGAGATACACTCGTAAGTTACATCGGCAGGCGCAGCAGGCGCTACAGGAGCCGTAGTATCAGCCACGGTAATTGTTTGAGATACTGTTGATGTGTTATCGCAAGCATCTGTAAATGTCCAAGTACGTGTAATGATAATGTTACAAGCATCTTCATCCATTGTAGCATCTGTTGCTACACCAAATATTTCAGCACCACAGTTATCAATTGCTACTAACTCTTGTGCAGCAGGCACTTCCGAGATACACTCGTAAGTTACATCGGCAGGCGCAGCAGGCGCTACAGGAGCCGTAGTATCAGATACGGTAATTG
>NZ_JBHULS010000019.1:0-2242 GCF_042684585.1 Bizionia sediminis | reverse complement strand
CGCCAAATTTTTTAATTTGACGATTTCCGATAAAAAAAGATAAATAGTAAAATTTAAAAATCTGGCTTGTACTTAATCCGAAAATAATCGCTAATTTATACGCTACGAGCCATATACAAAACCGTTGCAAGTAATAGCAGAGCAACATTACGGTGGAATAAAAATCGGAATTGAAAAAATGGAAAGTCCGAACAAAAAAACTGACGAGAAAATACTAAAAGAGCTGAACGATAAGTACGCATCTGATGCGGAATTTAGGGAGCGAAAAAAGAAAATGTACCGTGAGCGCTACCAAAATGATGAGGAATATCGGAAAAAAACGCGTGAAAATGCCAAAAACCGATACCACAACGACCCTGAATACCGAAAGAAAACCATCGAACGAGCAAAAGAACGCCAACGGAAAAACAAATCGAAATGACAAACTTTACGGCCGAACTGAACGGAACAACAACGCTGGAACCTGAAAAGCAACAGCGGATTAAAAGCAGAACCTAAAAAGTTGAGCCGACTGCGACCGAAACAAAACTCAAATTGAAAACAAAACGCTTGAATAAAACAATGCCGAATAATAAAAACGTAAAAACTACTACTTGCAACACCGTGTATAGCTCATTACGGCTGAATTCTCTACCGAAAATTCAATCCTAATCGCTATCTTTCGGCTACGGCGGAATGACACTTCGTGCCATCCCGTAACGAGCCATACACCATACCGTTGTGCGTAAGTTGCTCACTCAATCCCGAAAAAAACGAAAAATATAAAACGAAAACAAAATGAAAAAAATTTTACTACTTACAGTTATTCTAATTTCTAACCTTTCATTCGGACAGAATTTTCCAGGAAACGAAGTCAATTTATTAATAGATAAAGAAATAAAAGTTAAAGAAAAAGATGAAAGTTTACAGAAATATGGATACGACCATTTTTACAAAAACGACAAAATGAAAAAGAAATATGACTGTTGTGAAAGTTATAATTCAAAGTATGCTGGATTAGTCGGAAAAGTATTTAAAGTTTTGTCTGCTGAACCTTATAAAAATATAATTGGAACTGAAAAATATAAACTCAAAATAGAAAATGCTGAAACTGGAATTATCTACTTTGACTATGACCCAAAATATGAACATTCTTTTCCATTTGAGGTAATTGAAGGTTTGGATTTACCAGAAGATTTTTATTGTAAAACAATTAAAACCAAAACTGACAAATTTGATGGAAAAACAACAAGTATGACTGATTATTCGGAGGGAATTTCATTTATGAAAGTAACTAAAGATGGTTCTTCCAAAATCTATATGTCAGTAAACGAAATTGGTTCGACAATAAACGTTGCTAAAACAGGTCTAATATTACTTTTAGAAAACGGAAAAAAAATTGAACGACCTAATGCTAAATTAGATACTAAAGTAAATAAAGGAGGAAGAGGTTATGTTTATTCAGCATTTATTGAATTAACTCAAGCGGAAATTGATTTAATAATTGAAAACAAAATAACCGATAATAGATTATACATTTATGATGGCGAAATAAAAAACGGACATAAATTGAGCGAATATTTAAAATGCCTGAACAAATAAAACCTACGCACAACAACGTATAAAATTAATTGCTTGGTACGAGCCTGTTTACGAAAATCCTCGCGGATTTTCTATTCGGTTTGTACTTGCAAAGTTAGTTGCTAAACCACGCAACTAATCTTATACAAACACGTTAGGCACAAGTTGAAACGAGCAGCAACCGACCTTGCAAACTCGTATACTTTAGGAAATTAAAAAAAAGAACTCATTACGAGTGATTACCAATTGATTAAATAACTTTGAGTTTTTAGCCGCTCGCAAAAGTTGATTCCAAACCCGCCCAGGGTCATTTTTATTCATAGAACTTTATGGAAAACTTCAAGTTTTGGCTTATCTCCTTTAACGACAAAAATTGAAGAGCCACTTCATAAATATTGACCCTTAAATTTTGACCTGATAACGTATGATTCGCCTTCCGAAAATAAAAGGTGAGTGACCAAGCAGCTTCTGGAAATCCTCCCGCTAGTGTCGATTTTTTTACAATATTTTTGATGTTTAACAAAGTAATTTTCAACTCGAAAAATTTAACCAAATCAACAAGCGAAAATCTGAACCTAAAAACCAGTGCCTAACAATGTGTATAATTCATTGCTAGTTCTTACCTGCTTGCGAAAAATTATCGAATACCTAAATCTCGTTTTTATTTACTAACTTTAACTCC
>NZ_JBHULS010000018.1:0-2903 GCF_042684585.1 Bizionia sediminis | reverse complement strand
GGAATCAGATTTTACGAGCGGCTAATCACTCAGAGTGATTTTATCAATCGTAATGAGTTTTTTTTAATTTCTTAAAGTTTGCGAGTTTGCAAAGTCCGTTGCTGCTCGTTTCAACTTGTGCCTAACGTGTTTGTGTATGATTAGTGGCGTGTTTAAGTATCTAATTTAGCAAATAAAAACCGAATAGAAAATCCGCGAGGATTTTCGTAAGTAGGCGAGAACCAGCCATTAATTATACACGGTGTTGGCGTGTCGTTATTTTTTTTCAGTTTCAAATTCGCAAATAATTGGCAAATGGTCGCTTACTTTTAACCAATCACTAATTTTTCCAAATTCCATTTTTTTTAGTCCGTTTATGAATTCCTTACTGCCAAAAACATAATCGATATGATATGGCTTTTCTAATTTTCTGTGCAGGAAAAAAGTCGGTCGAGTTTCAGTTCCTTGTTCTTCTTTCCAATATTTATGATATAAACTTTCAATTCCGATTTCGTTCAGTTCAGTCACTACGTCAGAGTGATTCCACCATCTGTCCCATTTGTCCCAAATCTTGTTACTATTAAAATCTCCGATAATTAAACTCTTATTTAAATTCGGTTTGTTGACTTGAAGATATTTCCATAATTGTCCAATATATCCAAAAGTCGGTGATTTATTGCTGTGATTCCAAACGGCTAATAAGTCAAAGTCTCCATTTACAGAACAAGGTAAAAAGTGTTTTACTTTATGGTCTTTATAATTGTCCGACCAATTCAGTCTTTTCAGTTCTATGTTTTTCTTTGCAAAAATCCCAATTCCTTTATTTTTGGTGTCTCCAATCCATAAATAATTTTCCGCCCATTCATTATATTCTTTGTGTCTGGTTTCCGCTGGATTTTCACACTCTTGAATTATATGTATGTCAGCATTAAAGTCCGTTAAATTCTCAAACTTTTTTCTTAATGCTCCATTACAATTCCAAGTTATAATTTTCAATTTGAGTTCTGTTTTCTAATGCACGCCAACGTGTTTGTGTATGATTAGTGGCGTGTTTAAGCCACTAATTTAGCAAATACAAACCGAATAGAAAATCCGCGAGGATTTTCGTAAGTAAGCACGAATCAAGCCATTAATTATACACGGTGTTGTGTGTAGTTATTTAATTAATCGGTTTCATCGTTAAAAATGAATATAAAAATATTTTCCTATTGTTTTCTGAATAATCAGCAATTGAGTTCATTATGAAATTTGATACAATCAAGCGACCATTAAAATTGTTCATTGTGGTTAGATGATATTCAGTTTCGTCATTCGGGTTGATAAATGATTGTGAAATATAATTTTTTTCGATGGTTAAATCACCCACTTTTTTATAATTTCCTTCATTAACAAATTTTTCATATAAAGGTAAAACTTGATGTTTTAAATCTTCAGATTTTATTTCTTCAATATTTCCACCGTATTCGGTCAGTTCAAAATTGGATATGGTTAAATATGTATTCCCATTTTCTGTCTCAATTCTAAATTTTTCACTATCGACTTTATGAAAACTATTAACAGCAGAAATAGTATATAAATTGTCAACTATGAAAGTTTTAACGTGTTCAGATTTTTCTGTTTTTTTTCTGTTCTTTAAAAAATCAAATATTCCCATTTTTTTTCTTTTAATTACACACAACGGTCTCGTGTATGCTCTCGTTGCGAGGTTTAAGCCCTAAAGATAGCAAATAAATCAACAGTAGAATATTCCGCAGGAATATTCGTAATGAGAATTGACCTAGCAATGGAGTATACACATTGTTAGCTTTTAGTGCTTTTTTTATTCGTTTTATAATTCATTGCTTTTTTGTTTTTCGTTCCGCTTGTCATTCCGATGTGGTTTATTTTAGTTTTCAAAATCCTGTGGTAGTTATCGCAACATAAATTTCGACTCGATTTTCATTCCGTAAACTTGCTCAATTTCCGACCAGTTTTTAATTCAGGTTTTGAGTGAGCAATTCCGCAATACTTTTCAATTCCGTTTGAGTTAGATTTCGAGTGTTCAATTCAGATTTCGATTCCGCACACGAGCTAAAAAGTCAGACGTAATTCGATTCAGGGTTTGCGTTATAATTCAACGTGTTTTGCAAAATTCGGCAACATAGTTTTTCGGTTTTTACTTTCTTAAAACTCAAAAAAAAATTCGATAAAGAAACTAGCTTTTTTCGATTCCGCAAACTTGCTCCAGCATTAAAGCTAACGGTCTCGTGTATGCTCTCGTTGCGAGGTTTAAGCCCTAAAGATAGCAAATAAATCAACAGTAGAATATTCCGCAGGAATATTCGTAATGAGCATTGACCTAGCAATGGAGTATACACATTGTTAGCTTTTAGTGCTTTTTTTATTCGTTTTATAATTCATTCCTTTTTTGTTTTTTCGTTCCGCTTGTCATTCCGATGTGGTTTATTTTAGTTTTCAAAATCCTGTGGTAGTTATCGCAACATAAATTTCGACTCGATTTTCATTCCGTAAACTTGCTCAATTTCCGACCAGTTTTTAATTCAGGTTTTGAGTGAGCAATTCCGCAATACTTTTCAATTCCGTTTGAGTCAGATCTCGAGTGTTCAATTCAGATTTCGATTCCGCACACGAGCTAAAAAGTCAGACGTAATTCGATTCAGAGTTTGCGTTATAATTCAACGTGTTTTGCAAAATTCGGCAACATAGTTTTTCGGTTTTTACTTTCTTAAAACTCAAAAAAAAATTCGAAAAAGAAACTAGCTTTTTTCAATTCCGCAAACTTGCTCCAGCATTAAAGCTAACGGCCTGGTGTATGATTTCGTTGCGGTCTGTTAGGAGTTAAAGTTAGTAAATAAAAACGAGATTTAGGTATTCGATAATTTTTCGCAAGCAGGTAAGAACTAGCAATGAATTATACACATTGT
>NZ_JBHULS010000017.1:0-2945 GCF_042684585.1 Bizionia sediminis | reverse complement strand
TAATGAGTAATTTTAAATCGAAACCTACTTTTTCGTAGGATTTTTTTCGGCAGGGTCCTTTTTGTTCTTTCATCTTTATTTGTAATAAGTTGTCTAATTTTTAGTCAACCTATTTCAGGAAAGTTCATTTTTTACATTACACACAACGGTCTTGTGTATGATTAGTGGCGTGGTTTAAGCACTAAAGTTAGCAAATAAAAACCGAATAGAAAATCCGCGAGGATTTTCGTAAGTAGGCGAGAACCAGCCATTAATTATACACGTTGTTGGCAATAGTTATTTATATATTATCGATAAATTCATTATAGACTTTTTTCGCTTCGTCCAGATTTCCGTAATATTTCTTTTTATAACGAGCATAAATTTCTTCAAGTTCTTCGCTTTGTTTATTAAACATAATTGTTTTCATCATATGAAGTTGAGCATCTCCAAAAGGAAGACAATAAGTTTCCATAATATTTTTTAAATTTTTCTCAAATTCGGAATCGTAACTGTACCTCATTAAATAAACAATATAAAAATCCTCAAATTTCAAACATCTGCTCTGACTAATATTTTTAGTTAATATTTTCTTTTCTGAACTATTAAATACAAACTGATTTTCGGGCAAATCAATTAAATTGAAAAAATAACCTCGTTCTTTGTCATTGCGCATTATTCTTGACAAATAAGGTTTTATTCCATTGTTTGTAGATGTTGTAACAAACCATACTTTAAGTTTATTCAATCTTTTTCTGTTGTTTTTAATTTTCTTTTTTTCTTTAAAAACTTGAATTGAATTGTATATTAATTTCGGATTTTCATTTATTGCCAGATTTTTTATCAAAGTGTCATTCTGAAAATTTGCGAAAAGAATAATTGTATCTTTTTGTCGGATTTTATGTCGACGAACTTCTCGTCCTGTTGCTCCGACTGTTTGAGTAAACTTAATGAATTGCGTCTTGTTGGAATTAAGATTTTTTATTCGTGCGTAATGTAATTTATTTTTCGTGAAAGTTGAATCAATTGTCGCTAATACTGTCAAATCAGAATTTTCAGATATCTTGAAAATATTCTGTCCATAGACTTTTGAGAAGAAAAGAGATAAAATAAATATCCTTAAAATGTACTTCATTTGCGGTTCGTCTTAATTATTGCCAACGGTCTAGTGTATGATTTCGTTGTGATCAGTTAGGAGTTAAAGTTAGTAAATAAAAACGAGATTTAGGTATTGGATAATTTTTCGCAAGCAGGTAAGAACCAGCAATGAATTATACACATTGTTAGGCACTGGTTTTTAAGTTCAGATTTTCGCTTGTTGGTTTTTTTAAATTTTCGAGTTAAAAAATTACTTTATTAAACATCAAAAATATTGTAAAAAAAATCGACACTAGCGGGAGGATTTTCTGAAGCTGCTTGGGTACTCATCTTTTATTTTCGGAAGGCGAATCTTAAAATTTAAGGGTCAATATTCATGAAGTGGCTCGTCAATTTTTGTCGTCCAAGGTGATAAGCCAAAAGTTGAGTTTTTTCCATAAAGTTCTATGAATAAAAATGACCCTGGGCGGGTTTGGAATCAGATTTTACGAGCGGCTAATTACTCACAGTGATTTAATCAATCGTAATGAGTTTTTTTTAATTTCCTAAAGTTTGCGAGTTTGCAAGGTCCGTTGCTGCTCGTTTCAACTTGTGCCTAACGGTCTTGTATATGAAAAGTAGCAGAGTAAAATTGCTATTATTTTCAGTTTTTGAATAAAATAGCAGAAAAGCACGAACTTTGAAGTTTGCACTTAACTGCTATTTTTTATATACAGTGTTATGGGCTTTTATGGATTGAAAATAGCCATTAAAACCGAAATTGCTGCAATCAACCAAACAATTATTAAAACTAAATTGTTCGTCTTTTCTTTTGATTCAATTATACTTTTCATAATAATATTTGTTTTAATTATTCGCTGGACCACAATTGATATTGCAATCACCACCACACCAGCCAGATTCAAATTCCATTGAGCAGTTTCCGCCAGCATTAACTGCTGCTGTATATGCTGCAGTACAATTATTGGAAGCATTTGTTGATCTCCAAGCGCAATAGCCTCCACTAACAATAGTAACTACAGCTCCAATACAAATACCACCACATAATACCATTTGTTTAGCAGAAGTATTTTTTGAATTACTGCTTAAATTAATAAAATCATTAACATCTATTTCACCTGTTACAGCAATATCGAAAGACTCGTCATCTACTTTGAAAGATAAAATAGCATTATCTTTGTCTAATTGATTAACTTTGACTTGATAATCACTACCATTCAAGTCTTTTATCTCTAAAGTTTTATCGTCAATTTTATTTACTGAAATACCTTCTAAATGATTTTCTGTTAAATTCATTTTTACATTAACATCTCCAATCTCTTTGTATTTAATTTTACCAGTAACAAAATTATCTTCACTTTTTTCTTTATTTAAACTGAATTCAAATTCAGATTTAGTCGTTTTACCACCTTTGTTTTGATAATTATCAATTGTTTTAATATTATAAACTGAACTCGTAGAATCAGCAAGTTGATTATCATCTTCTGAACAACTGTAAATTACTGAAGAGAAGAAAACTATTGTTAAGATAGTTCTAACGATGAAATTAATTTTTTTCATTTTAATTTAATTTTAATATTTCACGCATTCAATTTTTCAGGAGTACTGAACACTTGCAATTTTGCCATCTTTTTCAAAGAAACTCCGTTTATAGTCAATTATATTTTTTTACTCTTTTATTTTTTTCTTCCAAGTAGAGTTCATTCTCGGATATGGTTGAACTTCGATTTTAATTACCCATAACGGTTTTGTATATGGCTCGTAGCGTATAAATTAGCGATTATTTTCGGATTAAGTACAAGCCAGATTTTTAAATTTTACTATTTATCTTTTTTTATCGGAAATCGTCAAATTAAAAAATTTGGCGA
>NZ_JBHULS010000016.1:0-3095 GCF_042684585.1 Bizionia sediminis | reverse complement strand
TTTACTTGAATTAACAATTTAAAAAACGACCTAGTTCAAACTGTTTTTTGCCTTCCAAACGGCTAAAAAAAATAGTTTGAACACAAAAATTAACAAAAAAATGGTCAACCTATTTCAGTATAATACAAAACGAAACTAAATGAAAAAGAAACCGATTTGGAAATTAGCATACTTTAACCAATTACCACTAAAAACGGAAAAAGAAGTAAAAGAGTATATGGAGGATTTAGGAGCAGGATATTATGATACCAAAGTAGAAATAACAATTGATGCTTGGAATGTAGATGAGAATAAATTAAACAAGAATCACAAACTATACAAGGACATAATGGAAGCTAAAGAAAAAGAAGAAACACACTTTAAATTTACAATTTAACAAAGTGCAGGTATATTTCATCACAATCTTTATATTGTTCTGAATAATATTCTTCTTTGTCGTTATAGTTAGAACCATAAATCTTTTTTAGAATATCAACAACAGTAGAATAGTGTTTAATTGAAGGAGATGTTAGAATTGATTTCGGATGTGACTTATCACAAGTAATGTATAGTTGGTTGTTTCCTTCAATACCTAAAGACATTTCTTTAACCTCATTGCAAAAATCCGAATAAATAGTTGGTAACATAAAATAAAATTTTAGTTAAATTTAGAAAATAAAAACTAAATGGGAAAAATAACATTTTCAAAGAAAGAAAGAAGAATTATAATTGTTTTAATGATTATAAATTGTTTTGCACTTTTTGTGAACGTTTTTAAGATGAGCAATAAAAGCGAAAAACATGAATCCCACACCGTTTTTCATAACGACCTTACAAGAACACGTTATTACCAAAATAACAAAATATATTATTTTACAGATGGTAAAAATAATACAGAAAATTCATTTTACCCCTTCATAGATTTTAATACTTATAGTTCTCATTCTGATAATCCATTTGAATATAAAAAAGAAAAACACAATAGTAGTACAAAAATTTTTAGAGGTATTTTTCCCGACTACGATTACACAGAATTCTTGGTTTACACAGCTTTAATTTTTGGAATACCATTAATAAGGAAAATATGGTAAAATGTCATTGGATTATTAAAACACTACACACAACAACGTATATAAAAAATAGTGGTTAAGTAATAGGCCCAAAGTTATTACACAAAATAAACAATCACAACGTCCGAAAAGTCAACGTATAAATCCGCTACTTTTCATATACAAGAACGTTGGGCATAATTTGAAAAAATGAAGAAATTAACATTAATATTTTTGACTTTAATAATTGTCAGTTGTGGAACGACTAAAAATGTTTCGCCGAATGATTTGCTTGAAATTACACAAAAGCAAATTGAAAATGAGAAATGGGAAAAAGCCGAAAAAAATCTGACTGAATTAATAAAACTATATCCTAACAATGCGGAATTATTATTTCAGCGAGGTTATGTCAGAGAGAAAAACTTGAATTTTAAAGAATGTATTGAAGATTTTACCAAAGTTATAGCATTAAAACCTGAAAAACATACATCACGAACAAATCGTGGGTACGCTTATCGAAATATCGGAGAATATCAAAAGGCGATAGATGATTTTACAGCCGAACTTGAGGTAAATCCCAATGCTTACTCTTACGAGCATCGTAGCGTAGTTCATTATTTGACTAAAAATTATGATGAGGCTTTAAAAGATGTAAACATTTCGATTGACAAAGCACCAGATAATTCAATTTCTTACAAAACCAGAGCTCTGATTTATAAAGCAATAGACGCGAAAGAAAAGGCTTGCGCTGATAAACAAAGAGCAATTGAACTAAAACTATTGGAAAAATATCCAAAATACCAAACAGATATTTCAGAATTAGAAAAATATTGTAATGAATAAAAAAACTATGCCCAACACCGTATATAGCTCATAGCTAGTTAGTTGATTAATCGAAATACACGCATATTTGCGAAGTCCGCCAAATTTTTTAATTTGGCTTATTGAAAATAAAGGTAATAAGAAAATTAAAAAATTCGGCTCGTGCTCAACCGAATAGTTATCGCTAATTTGCACGCTACGAGCCATATACAAGACCGTTGTGTGTAATGCGAAAAATCCGTTTTCAAAATTAAATTTGTTTACTAAAAAGGAAACTTATATCTTTGTGAAAAATAAATATCTGAATGACGGAAAAATTTAAAGTTGAGTTTCTAAAAGAAGTTTTTGAATTTCTTGATGGAATTGACAAAAAGGCTCGGAATAAAATCCTGTTTAATATCGACAGAGCTAAAGTTAAAACCGACAATGCTCTCTTAAAAAAACTGACTTCGGATATTTGGGAATTTCGGACTTTGTACAACAAAAAGCAATACCGACTTTTTGCATTTTGGGATAAAACGGACAATAAAGTGACCATTGTAATTGCAACTCACGGAATTGTAAAGAAAACGCAGAAAACACCCAAAAAGGAAATTGACAAAGCTACCGAAATGATGAATAAATATTTTGAATCCAAAAACAAGAAGTAATGAAAACATACACACTTGACGAAGTAAAAGACAAATACATTGGGAAAAAAGGAACAGCGGAAAGAGATGCTTATGAAAACGAATTGCGACTTGACTTAATCGGAGAAGCTATCAAGCAGGCTCGAAAAGAAAGAAAATTGACCCAAACCCAACTTGGAGAACTAATTGGCGTGAAAAAAGCACAAATCTCGAAAATTGAAAATAATTTGACCGATGCCAGATTTGAAACTATTTTAAAGGTTTTTAGAGCTTTGAACGCAAAAATTAATTTTAATGTTGAACTACTGAACCAAAAAATGGATTTAGCGACTGAATGAAAAGCACTACACACAACAATGGCTATAAACAATTGCTATTACAAGCTCATCCTGAAAATTCCGCAGGAATTTTCAGCTTTTCGTGTACTTGCGAAAGTCCGTGCTAACTCAAGCAACTGTTCATAGCCCAACCGTTGTGGGTAATTTAAGCAATGAACTTTCCTGAAATAGGTTGACTAAAAATTAGACAACTTATTACAAATAAAGATGAAAGAACAAAAAGGACCCTGCCGAAAAAAATCCTACGAAAAAGTAGGTTTCGATTTAAAATTACTCAT
>NZ_JBHULS010000015.1:0-3177 GCF_042684585.1 Bizionia sediminis | reverse complement strand
AATCAGATTTTACGAGCGGCTAATCACTCAGAGTGATTTAATCAATCGTAATGAGTTTTTTTTAATTTCTTAAAGTTTGCGAGTTTGCAAAGTCCGTTGCTGCTCGTTTCAACTTGTGCCTAACGGTTTTGTGTATGATTAGTGGCGTGTTTTAGCACCTAATTTAGCAAATAAAAACTGAATAGAAAATCCGCGAGGATTTTCGTAAGTAGGCGAGAACCAGCCATTAATTATACACGGTGTTGCCACCCGTTTTTCCTTTTCGCGTTCTGCTTTTCAGGTCAGATTTGATTCAGTTGTTTTTTTCTTTAAAAGACCAATTTAGTCAATTATGCTCAAATTTCTTTACGGTTTTCCGCATTCCGTTTCTGCATTTTTTCTTTTCGATTTGTTTTCGTCGATAAACACAGCTTTTCGAACTTTTGCTTAAAAATCCAAAAAAAATTCGATTCCTTTCCGCCGGTTTTTTCCGTCCGAGTAAAATTCGGCGTAATCTTTTTCCGTTCAGTTATTCATTCCGCAACGTTTTTCACGTTTCCAATGCGTTTCGCTTGTCAGAAATCAGCTTGAAAATCAAAAATTTTCGGTTCGGCTTTTAGTCAGCAAAAAATCCGTTTCTTTTCGGTTTGGGATTCGGTTCAGTCTGTCAATTCCGCATTTCAATTCCGCTCACAATATTTTTTTTCGGTTCTATTTAACTGGAATTTTCAAGTTTTTACGGATTTTTCTTAAATGGGTGGCAACGTGTTTGTATATGGTTTGTTGCGTGGTTTAATCACTAAAGTTAGCAAATAAAAACCGAATAGAAAATCCGCAAGGATTTTCGTAAGTAGGCTAGAACTAGCAATAAATTATATACGGTGTTGGCATTTCGTTGTTTTTATTCAGTATATTATTTTTCGTCTTTCTTTTTGTTCTCTCTAATTGTTAAAACCATTGATATTATAATTAAAACACTCGATAATGTTGACATCCAAAATCCACGGTCAATTTTCTCGGACATTATGAAATTCACAATAATTAAAATTGCACTTGCTATAATTACTATTAATGGTAAGTTCTTTTTCATTAATTCCTTTTTCGTTTCGATTTAATTCGGTCAGCTATTTATTCCGCAAACTATTTCAATTCCGATTGAGTGTGCTATTCCGCAACTTGCTAAATTCCGTTTTTTTATATTCTTACTTATATTCGATTTTAAAAGAAACTACCAATCGTAATGACTGAACAAATTACTAATGTAAAAAAGCTAATTATTATTAGTGGATTACTTTTATTTTTCATTAAATATCTTATTCCAATAACTAAAAACACAATTTGTGCAATCAAAAAAGGAATTGTCAATATTTCTCTAAAAACTCCTATTAGAACAAAATCTATTTTATAAAAGTTAATTAACCAAATGAGAATAAAGTAAGAGACAATTGCAAAATTCGCAATTATCAAATTCCGGTTTGTTAGTAATTTATCCATTTTATTAGATTTTGAGTGTGATTGGTCAATGAATGCCAACGGTTTTGTGTATGATTAGTTGCGTGTTTTAAGCACTAAAGTTAGCAAATAAAAACCGAATAGAAAGTCCGCGAGGACTTTCGTAAGTAGTCGAGAACCAAGCAATTAATTATACACGGTGTTGCCAACAGTTATTTTTCTTTCAATATGTTATTTTCTGGAATATCAAATTCATTGTCCTCAATTTTTTGCTCTTTAATTTCAGTTGCAATACTCTTTATTAGAATTCCATTAAAAAATAAATCGTATCGTAAGTAGATTGATTTTGTCAGTTCAGTTAATTTATTTTTATTTCCAAAAGTATAATCTTTGAAATATTTCGGATTCTGTTTTAGTTCAGGTGAAAAGTAATAATGTTCCTCTGTTTTGTTTGTTTTATATATCAGTTTATCACAAATATGATTTAAAATTGTATCGGCATTTTTTATTATTTCAAATTCGAATTCGGTATTGTCAAACTTGTTCAAATCTTTAAAGTATATTGTATCAGAATCAATAATGTCTTTGTAATAAAGTTTAACTTCATTCGGTTTATAAACCTGAAAAGACATATATTCTCCTTCTGAAATCTGCTTATACGCTCCATTTTTAGTGGTAAATGTTGATTTTTTTCCTAAAAACTTTTCTAAACCTTTAATGTCTACTTTTTTATTTTCGTATAAATTCTCATAAGTAATTTGGTATTCAATTATTCCTTCAAAATCTTGACTAAAAGTAATAGTTGAAATCAGAAATATTAATGTCGTTAGGATTTTCTTCATAATTGTTGGCAACGTGTTTGTATATGGTTTGTTGCGTGGTTTAATCACTAAAGTTAGCAAATAAAAACCGAATAGAAAATCCGCAAGGATTTTCGTAAGTAGGCTAGAACTAGCAATAAATTATATACGGTGTTGGCATTTCGTTGTTTTTATTCAGTATATTATTTTTCGTCTTTCTTTTTGTTCTCTCTAATTGTTAAAACCATTGATATTATAATTAAAACACTCGATAATGTTGACATCCAAAATCCACGGTCAATTTTCTCGGACATTATGAAATTCACAATAATTAAAATTGCACTTGCTATAATTACTATTAATGGTAAGTTCTTTTTCATTAATTCCTTTTTCGTTTCGATTTAATTCGGTCAGCTATTTATTCCGCAAACTATTTCAATTCCGATTGAGTGTGCTATTCCGCAACTTGCTAAATTCCGTTTTTTTATATTCTTACTTATATTCGATTTTAAAAGAAACTACCAATCGTAATGACTGAACAAATTACTAATGTAAAAAAGCTAATTATTATTAGTGGATTACTTTTATTTTTCATTAAATATCTTATTCCAATAACTAAAAACACAATTTGTGCAATCAAAAAAGGAATTGTCAATATTTCTCTAAAAACTCCTATTAGAACAAAATCTATTTTATAAAAGTTAATTAACCAAATGAGAATAAAGTAAGAGACAATTGCAAAATTCGCAATTATCAAATTCCGGTTTGTTAGTAATTTATCCATTTTATTAGATTTTGAGTGTGATTGGTCAATGAATGCCAACGGCCTGGTGTATGATTTCGTTGCGGTCTGTTAGGAGTTAAAGTTAGTAAATAAAAACGAGATTTAGGTATTCGATAATTTTTCGCAAGCAGGTAAGAACTAGCAATGAATTATACACATTGT
>NZ_JBHULS010000014.1:0-3545 GCF_042684585.1 Bizionia sediminis | reverse complement strand
AATCAGCTTTTGCGAGCGGCTAATCACTCAGAGTGATTTAATCAATCGTAATGAGTTTTTTTTAATTTCTTAAAGTTTGCGAGTTTGCAAGGTCCGTTGCTGCTCGTTTCAACTTGTGCCTAACGGTTGGGCTATGAGTAGTTGCGTGGTTTAGCACTTAACTTTGCAAGTACACACCAAACTGAAAATCCGCGAGGATTTTCAGAAATAGGCGAGAACAAGCAATTACTTATAGCCATTGTTAGGCAAAGTTATTTATTCTTTATTCGATTCATATAATGCAACAAAATCAGATTCTTTTAATATTCGTAAATTTTGTCCTTTTATTTTCAATTCTTCTGCTTTCAAATGTTTAGAACTTTTCTTTTTTCCTGAAAGTTTACTAATATCTTGGTCTCCTACAACTAAAAGTGTTGTTTTTTTCGTTACGCTGTTTACAACATTGCAACCAATTTCAGATGCAAGTATAGAAGCTTCTCTTCTCGGAATTTGTAATGAACCTGTAAACACTAAAACTTCTCCGAACAAATTTCCATCAGGATTTCCCTCTTTTGAAACAGATTTACTGTAAGTTTTTGCGTTTGCTAAAATTGGATTATTTACTCTTATAAGCCAATCATCAATGGTGTTCTCTTTTTCTTTAATTGCGGAAATTAAAATATGTGCACAAGCTTTAGCATCTTCTAAAGCATCGTGGTGATTAAAAGAGAAATTCAATTTTTTACAAACATTCGCAAGTCCATATCCTTTGTATGCAAATTCTTCCCAACATCTTCGAGCAACTTTTGCTGTATCTATCCAATTATTTTGGATTGCTGGAAGTCCATATTTTTCACAGGTTCTATTTATTGAAACTCTGTCGAAATGAGTATGACAAACACAAACATAATTTTCTAAATTTTGTTTAAGAACCTCATATATTTCTGGGAATTTTGGGCTTTCAATTACATCATCTTCTGTAATGTTGTGTATTGACTCATTCCAAAAGTCAAAATAATCTTCTGGATTTATTAAACTTGACCATTCTTTCTTTATTTGACCGTTTTCATAAATCACAAATCCAATTTGACAAATTGATGCCATATCAGAGTTTGCAGTTTCAACGTCAATAGCTAAAAAGTCCATTAGTTAGCATTTTTTAATTTTTCTAAATCCATTGTAAAGGTTACTATCATTTTTGTTTTTGTACAAGTCAAAACCACTTCCTCATTCATATCAATATTCAAATCTTCTCCTCGAAGTGCTTGCCATTTAGCGATGTAATTTAATGCTCCAATTTTTTCCTTTTTCTTTAAAGCCTTGTCAATTCCGCCTTTATATCCAAGTACTGGTAATTCTCCTCTTTTTGCTTTTTCTGCTAATTCAGGTTCTTTTATTGCTAACGCTCTACCAACTTCATAATTTTTTATCAAGCCTTTGTCTTCTTTTCTCCAAGTTTCTTCCCAAGTCAGATTCTGTCTATCAGGTTCTGAAAAACTTCTGTAAATTTTTGTCATTGTCGTTGGTTTTTAATTTTGCCTAACGGTTTTGTATATGAAAAGTAGCGGATTTTTAAGCACTAACTTTTCGGATTATAACTGACCTTTAATTTATTCATTTTCTTTTGATTAAGCGATTAAACCGCTATTTTTTATATACGTTGTTACCCACTGGCTTTTTTCATATTCACTTTGTAAGTCAACGGAATTTCACAAAGGTTTGATAAATCTCCTTTGATAATCAGAAGTTCAGCATTTTCTGTTTCGTCATCAAATGAGTAAACTCGGTAAAGTCGATAATTATCTTGCTCAATTATACTTTTCTCTAATTCGTTTCTTGTTATGTAAAAGGTTGAATTTACATTTCCTTTTGTTGTTTTGACTTCTATGTAAATTTTGTTTCCGTTAATGTCATAGGAAAGAATATCGTACCCTAATCCATCTCCTTTTTCCTTGGCAACGTGTTTTATTTTTTTAGCCAATTTTGATTTGTTGGCTTGTTCTAATTTTTGTTTTTCTCTCTCAATGACCCAAAGTTCGCCTAAATCTCCAATTCTCTTATTTTCAATATTGTTTTGTATGTAATTTATTGTTCTTGGCGTAAAATCAATTTCCGTTTCGGTTAATCTGATTTCAGTTGATTGAATTTTTGTAGGTGCTGTTTGTTTAATAGTTTTTTGCTCAATAATTTCTTTTGGTTCTAAATGACGAACCACAGCATAAACAAAGTCTTGAGTAAGAATATTTAGATTTTCGTCATAATAACAGTCGTCAGAAATTCTGTTTTTGTGCAGTTTTAAAAGTTCTTGGTCATTTGATAATTCGTGTTTTAAAAGATTGCAAAGTGTTTGAAATTGTCCAATATTTTCAATTCTTCCCGCAACTGGTTTGTACGAATAGTCAATTTTTTCTGCGAATGACTTGAACATTCTTTGCTTATAGAAAAAGTATCTTTCTGGATAACGCAAAGCCAAATAAACTATTACAGCTCTGTGGTCTTGATAGTCTTTTAAGTCCGTGAAATTTTCTTCATTTAGTTTTTTGAAGTCAGAACGGAAAAGTTCAATTCTTTCAAATATGTCATAGTCTTCATCAAAAAGATATTTGAAAAGCGTTCGGATTTTTTCAGGTGTTTCTTCCGTGTTTTTAAGTAACATTCGTTTCGGGAAATATTGTCCCGAATCAAGTAAGTTGGCGACCAATTTTAATGAATTGTCCAACATTGAGTAAAAGTCAGACGCATTAATGTCCCAATTGTCTTGGAATTGTTTTACTGCTTTCCATTTGTAAATCTCTTGTTGGTTTACAAAATCAAATTGATTTTTATATTCTCTAATGTATGATTTTACTAATTGTCTGTTCATTCACGGAATTTTGTTCAGCTTGTGGGTAACGGCCTGGTGTATGATTTCGTTGCGATCAGTTAGGAGTTAAAGTTAGTAAATAAAAACGAGATTTAGGTATTGGATAATTTTTCGCAAGTAGGTAAGAACTAGCAATGAATTATACACATTGTTAGGCACTGGTTTTTAGGTTCAGATGTTCGCTTGTTGGTTTTTTTAAATTTTTGAGTTAAAAAATTGCTTTGTTAAACATCAAAAATATTGTAAAAAAAATCGACACTAGCGGGAGGATTTTCTGAAGCTGCTTGGTCATTCACCTTTTATTTTCGGAAGGTGAATCACACGTTATCAGATTAAAATTTAAGGGTCAATATTCATGAAGTGGTTTGTTAATTTTTGTCGTCCAAGGTGATAAGCCAAAAGTTGAGTTTTTTCCATAAAGTTCTATGAATAAAAATGACCCTGGGCGGGTTTGGAATCAGATTTTACGAGCGGCTAATCACTCACAGTGATTTAATCAATCGTAATGAGTTTTTTTTAATTTCTTAAAGTTTGCGAGTTTGCTAGGTCCGTTGCTGCTCGTTTCAACTTGTGCCTAACGGTCTAGTGTATGATTTCGTTGCGATCTGTTAGGAGTTAAAGTTAGTAAATAAAAACGAGATTTAGGTATTCGATAATTTTTCGCAAGTAGGTAAGAACTAGCAATGAATTATACACATTGTTA
>NZ_JBHULS010000013.1:0-4527 GCF_042684585.1 Bizionia sediminis | reverse complement strand
GAATTATACACATTGTTAGGCACTGGTTTTTAGGTTCAGATTTTCGCTTGTTGGTTTTTTAAAATTTTTCGAGTTAAAAATTACTTTATTAAACATCAAAAATATTGTAAAAAAAATCGACACTAGCCGGGGAGATTTCCAGAAGCTGCTTGGTCACTCACCTTTTATTTTCGGAAGGCGAATCATACGTTATCAGGTCAAAATTTAAGGGTCAATATTTATGAAGTAGCTCGTCAATTTTTGTCGTCAAAGGTGATAAGCCAAAAGTTGAAGTTTTCCTAAAAGTTCTATGAATAAAAATGACCTAGGGCGGGTTTGGAATCAGCTTTTACGAGCGGCTAATCACTCAAAGTGATTTTATCAATCGTAATGAGTTTTTTTTAATTTCTTAAAGTTTGCGAGTTTGCAAGGTCCGTTGCTGCTCGTTTCAACTTGTGCCTAACGGTTTGGTGTATGGCTCGTTGCGGGAAATCCGCGAGGATTTTCCGCCGTAGAACGAAGATAGCAAATTGCAATGAATTCCGATTAGGAATTCAGCCGCAATGAGCTATACACGTTGTTGGCAAACGTTTTTTATTTCAGTTGTTTTTTCTCGCATAGGTCAAATTCCATTCCTGTTTTTTCAAATTTTAAATCACAATTCTTTTTTCCTATTCCAAGTTCCAAAAATGTATTTTCAGTTTTTTGTTTGTCAAGCGTTTTATAAAATTGGTCAAAGAAGTATTTTTCTCGTAATTTCAAATAGGTTTTTCCTCCAGGTCCAGCGTAATATTCCATATTCGCATAAATGATTTCGTATTCCCCAATTTTCCAATTCCAGCTTATTTTTTCAGAGCCTGCCATAATTCCGATTGTTTCAAGTCCTAAAAATATAATTCCGAATATCAAGGTCGGCAATCCGATTAAAATTCTGTAGCTCCATTTATTGAAATAGATGTAAATAAAAATCAGAGTTGCTATTAGCGTTATCATTCCGATTTCCAATGTTCGGTCATTTACTAAATTAAAATCCGAATAATAAATCCCAAATTCGATAGCGATAATTGCTATTAAAATCAGTCCGATAATGTTCAAGATTTTGCGTTTCATCAAATGTTTGCCAACGTGTTTGTATATGGTTTGTTGCGTGGTTTAAGCACGAAATTTAGCAAATAAAAACCGAATAGAAAATCCGCGAGGATTTTCGTAAGTAGGCTAGAACTAGCAATAAATTATATACGGTGTTAGCCACAGATTTTTATTCAAAATAATAATTCTTGTTTATTACAAAATGTTAAGTTATCTTTACGTAAAGTAAACTTTACAAAAAATAATATTATGTTCAAACTTTTACCACATCGTTACAAAAGAATAGGGTTGATAATTGCACCTACAGGTTTTTTACTCTGGATAATAATGCAATTAGGATTGATAACAGAATTTTCGCAATTCATTGGGATGTCAAATCCAAAATTCCTGAATGTAAGTTCCGCAATTTTTGGATTTTTCGCTTTTCTATTCGGTTTGTATGCTTTATCATTTTCTAAAGAAAAAATTGAAGATGAAATGATAAAAAATGTCCGATTGCAATCTTTTCAGTTTGCAGCTTTGCTACAAATTCTATTTTTAATTATAGGTTTAACTTGTGTTGGTTTTATGAAAAATCCTCCAAAAGATGCAGGTATGATGCTATTTTTCATCATTGCTATATTTACTTTTTGGATTACATATATTATAAGGTTTAATTATATTGTTCATATTGGAATTTATAAGTATGAAAAATAATGTAAAAGGCATAAGGGTAACTAAAGGACTAACACAAGAGGAACTTGCTAAATTACTTGGTGTATCTCGTCAGACAATAATTTCAATTGAGTCGAGTCGTTATGTTCCGTCAACAGTTTTATCGCTTAAAATTTCCAAATTTCTTAATAAAAGAGTAGAAGAGCTTTTCGAGCTCGAAAAAAGTGATTTTGATACGAAATCAAGTAGGTCGAGTTAATTTGTGGCTAACGGTCTTGTATATGGCTCGTAGCGTGCAAATTATCAATATTTTTTTCGGTTAAGCACTAGCCGGATTTTTTAATTTTCTTATTACCTTTTTTTCTCAATAAGTCAAATTAAAAAATTTGGCGGACTTCGCAAATATGCCTAAACTTCGATTAAGCAACTGCCCAGCTATGAGCTATATACGGTGTTGTAAGTAGTGCTTTTTTCATTCACTTACTTAATTTCAAAATCCTAAACGCTCCTTGAATTACCAATATAAAAACGATTGTTCCAATAATCAAATCAGGTTTATTAGAACTCAAATAATGCACTAAAATTCCTGCAATTATTACTCCTAAATTTATAATCACGTCATTCGAGGTGAAAATCATACTCGCTTTCATATGTGCTTCTTCTTTACTTTTTGACTTTTGCAAAATATAAAGACAAATTCCGTTTGCGATAAGTGCGAAAATCGAAACGATAATCATCGTCGAAAAATCGGGAAGTTTCTCGTCTCCGAAAAATCTTCTTAAAACTTCTACAAATCCAATAATCGCAAGTATTATTTGAAAATATCCAGCAAGTTTGGCAATCCGTTTTTTCTTTATTACTGTTCCGCCAACCGCAAACAAACTAATTCCGTAAACAAAACTGTCCGCAAGCATATCTAAACTATCGGCAACAAGTCCCATAGATTTTGAGATAATTCCTGTTGTCATTTCGATTATAAAAAACGCAAAATTTATAACGAGTACAGACCAAAGTAGCTTTTTTTGGTTTTTGTTTTCTTTAAATTCCGTTTGGTCGGTTTGTTTAGTCGAGATTTTCTTTCCACCTAAATTTAGTTCGATAACTGACTTTTCGATTTGGTCAATTTCTCCGCTGTGAAAAACGGTCAATTTTCGATTCGGAATATCAAACTCCAAATTCGCAATGCTTGAAATTCCATCTAATTTCATTCGGATTAGATTTTCCTCTGAAGGACAGTCCATTTTGGTAATTTCAAATATTGTCTTTTTCATTCGGTTTCTGGGTTTTTCGGCATTACTTACAACGTGATTGTGTATGATTAGTGGCGTGTTTAAGCACTTAATTTAGCAAATAAAAACCAAATAGAAAATCCGCGAGGATTTTCGTAAGTAGGCGAGAACTAGCCATTAATTATACACGGTGTTACCCAACGTTTTTTATCGTTTCTTTAAGTCAAATCCTAAATTCAGTTGTAGCATTATTGGCCAAATATTCCCATTTCCATTTGTGTCGATGTAATATTGTGGTCCGACGTCAAAAAGTAAATGAAAATTCTTTCCATATTTTCTTTGTATTCCCCAAGTTGGTCCAAATGCGAAATCAAAGTCAGAAGTCCGATTTACATTTTCAGCTATTGAATTTCCACGAGTTATTAATCTAAAAGACACAAAATTTCCAGAATTATTTTCTGTATTCCTATCTTTTCCATTTCTTTTATTTAGGTTATAAAACCATTTTTGTTGTAAATCGACAAACGGACTGATAATATAAATAAATCCACTTCCGCCAAACGTCAGGTCAGGATATCCTCCACCATAACCAATTCCGAGTGCTGACGAAAATGTAGAGTATTGTCCAGTCGGAATTTCCAATTCAATTGCTGGATTCAAAAAATTCACACGCCAAACTTTTTCGGTTTTAATTTCGCTATTCTGTTGAGCATAATTTACAGTTGTTAAAAGTCCGAAAACTAAAATTAATAGGCTTTTTTTCATTTTTTTTCTGTTTGTTTTTGTTATTTGTAATGTTTTTCTTAAATGTTGGGTAACGGTTAGTATATGAAAAGTAGGCGATTTGGAAGCTCGAAACTTTCGGTCAAGTGCAAGGTTTGATGCACGCTAAAAGACTTGATTTTACTACTGTTTCGCCTATTTTTTATATACATTGTTGTAAGCCGTTATTTTATTCTTTTTTTCATTGTCCAAGAAGTCTCGGTTTCTTCGACTATTTCGCATCCGAGGCGCTTATATAGATTCGAGGCATTATTCGCCTTGTCAACACTAAGCGATAAACACTCCACTCCGATTTTTTGATATTCGGAAGCAATTGCCTTAATCAACTTTGTTCCTATTCCTTGGTTTCTGTAATCATTTTTAACTGCCATACTCAATTCTGGGGTTGTGTTATCTACATAGCCAAACCCTTTATTCTCGTCAGTTAATAACCTTCCCCAAATTGCTCCAATAAGTTGATTGTCCAATTCCATGACTAAGGCAATGTCAAATTTGTCTTTTCCCCAATTTTGAATGTATTTGGATAGAGATTTGTCCTTAATTACTTCTTTTGGTAAAGGGTCAGTACCTTCTGGAATAAAAATCGCTTCGTAGAGCATATCCGCCAAGAAGTCAGATTCGCTTGTTTTAAGTTTTCTTATCGTCATTTTCGTTCTAATGGCTTACAACGGTTTTGTATATGGCTCGTAGCGTATAAATTAGCGATTATTTTCGGATTAAGTACAAGCCAGATTTTTAAATTTTACTATTTATCTTTTTTTATCGGAAATCGTCAAATTAAAAAATTTGGCGA
>NZ_JBHULS010000012.1:0-4567 GCF_042684585.1 Bizionia sediminis | reverse complement strand
TAACAATGTGTATAATTCATTGCTAGTTCTTACCTACTTGCGAAAAATTATCGAATACCTAAATCTCGTTTTTATTTACTAACTTTAACTCCTAACAGATCGCAACGAAATCATACACTAGACCGTTGCCCAAAATATGAAAAAAACTTTGAGACAAACATTAACACTTGGATTTTTATTAATTGGAATTACTGTTTTTGGACAAGAATTTAACTTTGATATTCACAATACAACACTAAATGAATATCTTGAAATGGAGCAGAATTTAGGAAGTGAGCAAATACCGAATATCCGAAACCACGTTTCTGCTGAAAATGCTCAACCAATAAAATTTAAGCGTGAACAAAAGGTTATTTCCGATTTAGTCGGACATTATTATTTCAAGAAAAAAGACAGTACAATGTCTTATATACTTTATGAATGGGACGAGAGCTTATTGACTTTGAAAGCAAATACGAATGACAAAAAATCAAAAAAATATCAAAAGGCTCTTATTCGTAAATTCAACGAAATGGAAAAAATGATTGCGGATATTTATGGAGAACCTGTTTCAGAAGGCGATTTAACAGATTTAAAAATAGCTAATGATAATATAAAAGGCGGATTGAAGAAAAATGTAAAATGGTTTCCAAACGATAGTACAGAAATTGAGATGTACGCTAATGTTTCAAATTACTATGAAAAGCGTGGAATGGCTACAACTTCGCCAACTCATAGAATACGACTTTACATAAGAAATACAAAAAAGGAAGAACGAGTTACGCCCGAATTAACTGAAGAGCGAATTGATAGCTTGAATGTAATCTCGAAAAAATTTATTGTTGCACTAAAGGATGAGAATTTTACCAAATCAAAAAGTTATTTGTCTGAAATGATAATTGACCAAGTGACGGACGAACAGATTAATGTATTAATTTCAGGAATTGAATTTGACCGAGAAATTGAACTGATTTACAGCGGAATTCAAATGGCAATGAACGGTAAAGCTTTTGCAATGCTTCAATACAAGTATAAAGACGACCAAAACAGTCCGCCAAAAGAAATGATTAAGGTTATTTTCGATGACAAAAATAAAATTGTCGGAATTCAGCCAATGAAAATGCAAAATTGATAGCGAAAAATACTGTGGGCAACAACGTGTATAGCTCATTGCTATTCAGTTGCTTAATCGAAGTTAAGGCGTATTTGGAAAGTCGCCAAATTTTTAAATTTGACGATTTCCAATAAAAAGATAAATAGTAAAATTTAAAAATCTGGCTTGTGCCCAACAGAAAAATAATCGCTAATTTATACGCAACGAGCCATACACCAGACCGTTAGCTGTAATAAAAACCAAATCGACCCCACAAAATTAATGAGTATAATTAAAGCATTTTTATATACAGTTTTAGCGTTTGTATTTTGGACAATAATTCAACTCGCAATACTTCTTCCGATTAAATATTTGATTGGAGAACCAGATGACTTCACTCATATATTTGGAATAACTAAAATTGTATCTGTTGTTGGAGCATTTTTACTCATTTATTTTTTCTTTTGGAAACCAAGTTTTGATTTTAAAAAAGCTCTTACAGTTCAGAATTATAAACCTCAAATATATTTGTATTTACCTCTAATTGGAATTGGTTTGTTACTAATAAATAAACCTTTTTGGGATTTCAATAAAATAATGGAATATTATCAAGGAATTTCTACAAATGATAACTTTGTTAGTTCTAACAATAATATTGCTCTAATTTACAGTCTGATTTCCGCATTATTAATTGCACCAATTGTCGAGGAACTATTTTACAGAAAATTTTTATTAGATAAATTGTTAGGAAAGAATAAACCCATTTTAGCAATAACTGTTTCAAGTATTTGCTTTTCAATAATGCATATTGAAACACCTAATAACTTAATACCGACTTTCATAAGCGGAATTATACTCGGAACAATATATTTGAAAACTAAAAAAATCGGTTATTGTATAATACTTCATTTCATTGTAAATTTAATTATTTTTACGACAAACAATATTGGAACCTCTTATGATAATTGGCTGATTGGTTATAATTTTGACATTTGTTATTGGATGTCATTTGGAATTGGAATTATTATAACAATAATAGGAATGAAGAAAATTACTACAGCTAACACCGTATATAATTAATGGCTGGTTTTGGCTTACTTACGAAAATCCTCGCGGATTTTCTATTCGGTTTTTATTTACTAAATTAGGTGCTTAAACACGCCACTAATCATATACAAACACGTTAGGCACAAGTTGAAACGAGCAGCAACGGACCTAGCAAACTCGCAAACTTTAAGAAATTAAAAAAACTCATTACGATTGATTAAATCACTCTGAGTGATTAGCCGCTCGCAAAAGCTGATTCCAAACCCGCCCAGGGTCATTTTTATTCATAGAACTTTATGTAAAACTCAACTTTTGGCTTATCACCTTGGACGACAAAAATTGACGAGCTACTTCATAAATATTGACCCTTAAATTTTGACCTGATAACGTATGATTCGCCTTCCGAGAATAAAAGATAAGTGATCAAGCAGCTTCTGGAAATCTCCCCGGCTAGTGTCGATTTTTTTTTTTACAATATTTTTGATGTTTAATAAAGTAATTTTTAACTCGAAAAATTTTAAAAAACCAACAAGCGAACATCTGAACCTAAAAACCAGTGCCTAACAATGTGTATAATTCATTGCTGGCTCTTACCTGCTTGAGAAAAATTATCCAATACCTAAATCTCGTTTTTATTTACTAACTTTAACTCCTAACAGACCGCAACGAAATCATACACTAGACCGTTGGCTACAATTTGAGCGATGAACCCGAAAATAATTGACATAAACCAAAAACACTTTATCGGTTCTTTTAGATATAATAAAAGTAAGCCCGAAGATTTTGGGCTAAAAAAAGTTGATGGAACAGACCACTTTATTGACAAAAACGGAATATTATGGAAAAATGAAATATTGTGGGATTTAGGTTGGGGCAATGAATACGGATTTGTACGAATGCCAGAGCCAAATTTTGAACAGTTATGGATTTTACTGACTGAATCTAATATTGAGAACAACTTATTAGGTTCGGCTGAATTACTCACTCTCTATCCGAATGAACTAAAGGAAAAGTTACAAACTCTATTCAATCGGAATGAAAAGCTGAATCGAAAATTGACCAAAAGACTTTCTCACTTGGAATTGTTAAATCACGTAACTAATCATTCAGAAGTTGGAGGAAAAAGACCTGAACAAGTGGACGCTGATTATCGCGAATGGAAAAAATTAAAAGAGGATTTTGAACGATTAAAAACCGAAAGTCTAATACAACGAATTAAAAAAACTGTAGCCAACAATGTATAACCGCAATTACGGCGGATTCGACTACGTCCGAATCCACTCGGAATTGCTAACGTCAGTGTTTAATCTGAAAATTAGTTAACTTTAATCCCGTAACTGACGGTTATACGAGACCGTTAGGCACAAGTTGAAACGAGCAGCAACGGACTTTGCAAACTCGCAAACTTTTGGAAATTAAAAAAAAGAACTCATTACGACTGATTAAATCACTTTGAGTGATTAGCCGCTCGGAAAATCTGATTCCAAACCCGCCCAGGGTCATTTTTATTCATAGAACTTTTAGGAAAACTTCAAGTTTTGGCTTATCACCTTTGACGACAAAAATTGACGAGCTACTTCATGAATATTGACCCTTAAATTTTAATCTGATAACGTATGATTCGCTTTCCGAGAATAAAAGATAAGTGACCAAGCAACTTCTGGAAATCTCCCCGGCTAGTGTCGATTTTTTTTTTACAATATTTTTGATGTTTAATAAAGCAATTTTTAAACTCCAAAATTTAACCAAACCAACAAGCGAAAATCTGAACCTAAAAACCAGTGCCTAACAATGTGTATAATTCATTGCTAGTTCTTACCTGCTTGCGAAAAATTATCGAATACCTAAATCTCGTTTTTATTTACTAACTTTAACTCCTAACAGACCGCAACGAAATCATACACTAGACCGTTAGGCACAAGTTGAAACGAGCAGCAACGGACCTTGCAAACTCGCAAACTTTAAGAAATTTAAAAAAACTCATTACGATTGATTAAATCACTGTGAGTGATTAGCCGCTCGCAAAAGCTGATTCCAAACCCGCCCAGGGTCATTTTTATTCATAGAACTTTTAGGAAAACTTCAAGTTTTGGCTTATCACCTTTGACGACAAAAATTGACGAGCCACTTCATGAATATTGACCCTTAAATTTTAATCTGATAACGTATGATTCGCCTTCCGAGAATAAAAGATAAGTGACCAAGCAACTTCTGGAAATCTCCCCGGCTAGTGTCGATTTTTTTTACAACATTTTTGATGTTTAATTAAGTAATTTTTAACTCGAAAAATTTAACCAAATCAACAAGCGAACATCTGAACGTAAAAACCAGTGCCTAACAATGTGTATAATTCATTGCTGGTTCTTACCTGCTTGCGAAAAATTATCCAATACCTAAATCTCGTTTTTATTTACTAACTTTAACTCCTAACTGATCACAACGAAATCA
>NZ_JBHULS010000011.1:0-5563 GCF_042684585.1 Bizionia sediminis | reverse complement strand
CAATATACAACCAAAGAATTATAAACAAAAAAAAATCCCGATTCGTAATTTGAATCGGGATTTTAAAAAAGGCGGCGACCTACTCTCCCACGAGATGCAGTACCATCGGCGCAAACGGGCTTAACTACTCTGTTCGGAATGGTAAGAGGTGAGCCCCGTCGCTATAACCACCTTAAGTTATAGCATCGGTAATAAGGGGTACTTATTACTTCTGCGTTTCATAAAACTATGAAACTAATATCGTAACATATTGAAAAAATTACATGATTATAAGTTGTAAACTACTTTGTAAAAAAAACAGGCGTACAATAAGCCTATGGGTTATTAGTACTACTCGGCTATGACATTACTGCCTTTACACCTATAGCCTATCAACGTGGTCATCTCCCACGACCCTTTAAAGAAATCTCATCTTGTGGTGGGTTTCGCGCTTATATGCTTTCAGCGCTTATCCCTTCCAAACGTAGCTACTCTGCAATGCTCCTGGCGGAACAACAGATACACCAGAGGTTTGTCCAACTCGGTCCTCTCGTACTAGAGTCAGATCCACTCAAATTTCTAACGCCCACTGTAGATAGAGACCGAACTGTCTCACGACGTTCTGAACCCAGCTCGCGTGCCACTTTAATGGGCGAACAGCCCAACCCTTGGGACCTTCTCCAGCCCCAGGATGTGACGAGCCGACATCGAGGTGCCAAACCCCCCCGTCGATATGAGCTCTTGGGGGAGATCAGCCTGTTATCCCCGGCGTACCTTTTATCCTTTGAGCGATGGCCCTTCCATGCGGAACCACCGGATCACTATGCTCTACTTTCGTACCTGATCGACCTGTATGTCTCTCAGTCAAGCTCCCTTATGCCATTGCACTCTACGCACGGTTACCAAGCGTGCTGAGGGAACCTTTAGAAGCCTCCGTTACTCTTTTGGAGGCGACCACCCCAGTCAAACTACCCACCAAGCACTGTCCCTTCAATAGAAGGTTAGACTCTAGACAAGCAAAGGGTGGTATTTCAACAATGACTCCACAACGCCTAGCGACGCTGCTTCGAAGTCTCCCACCTATCCTACACATTACTTATCCAAAACCAATACTAAGCTATAGTAAAGGTGCACGGGGTCTTTTCGTCCCACAGCGGGTAATCGGCATCTTCACCGATACTACAATTTCACCGAGCTCATGGTTGAGACAGTGTCCAGATCGTTGCACCATTCGTGCAGGTCGGAACTTACCCGACAAGGAATTTCGCTACCTTAGGACCGTTATAGTTACGGCCGCCGTTTACTGGGGCTTCATTTCAGATCTTCGCCGAAGCTAAACCCTCCACTTAACCTTCCAGCACCGGGCAGGTGTCAGGCCATATACGTCATTTTTCAATTTAGCATAGCCCTGTGTTTTTGATAAACAGTCGCCTGGACTCTTTCACTGCGGCCACGCCGGAGCGTGGCGACGCTTCTCCCGAAGTTACGCGTCTATTTTGCCTAGTTCCTTAACCATGAATCTCTCGAGCTCCTTAGAATTCTCATCCCAACTACCTGTGTCGGTTTAGGGTACGGGCTGCTTCACTCGCTTTTCTTGGAAGTCGATCCGCTGGATTATCACCGCCGCCGTAGCTTTAGTGTACTATCGGAGTGTTACCACTTCCTTCAACGTACTATTCCGTCAGTACGCACCAACTTTTCGCCTCCGTCACTTTTATCGTGAGCAGGTACAGGAATATTAACCTGTTGGCCATCCACTACCCCTTTCGGGTTCGCGTTAGGTCCCGACTAACCCTCAGCTGATTAGCATAGCTGAGGAAACCTTAGTCTTTCGGAGTGCGGGTTTCTCGCCCGCATTATCGTTACTTATGCCTACATTTTCTTTTGTAGCTTCTCCAGCATCCCTCACAGAACACCTTCGACGACACTACAATGCTCCCCTACCACTTATTTCTAAATCCATAGCTTCGGTAGTATGTTTATGCCCGATTATTATCCATGCCGAACCGCTCGACTAGTGAGCTGTTACGCACTCTTTAAATGAATGGCTGCTTCCAAGCCAACATCCTAGCTGTCTAAGCAGTTCAACCTCGTTTTTTCAACTTAACATACATTTGGGGACCTTAGCTGATGGTCTGGGTTCTTTCCCTCTCGGACATGGACCTTAGCACCCATGCCCTCACTGCTGATCATCATTTTATAGCATTCGGAGTTTGTCAGGAATTGGTAGGCGGTGAAGCCCCCGCATCCAATCAGTAGCTCTACCTCTATAAAACTAAATCAACGCTGCACCTAAATGCATTTCGGGGAGTACGAGCTATTTCCGAGTTTGATTGGCCTTTCACCCCTACCCACAGGTCATCCGAAGACTTTTCAACGTCAACCGGTTCGGCCCTCCACTGTATGTTACTACAGCTTCAGCCTGCCCATGGGTAGATCACACGGTTTCGCGTCTACCACTACTAACTAAAGCGCCCTATTCAGACTCGCTTTCGCTACGGATCCGTACCTTAAGTACTTAACCTTGCTAGCAACGGTAACTCGTAGGCTCATTATGCAAAAGGCACGCCGTCACCCCTACGGGCTCCGACCGCTTGTAAGCGTATGGTTTCAGGTTCTATTTCACTCCCTTATTCAGGGTTCTTTTCACCTTTCCCTCACGGTACTAGTTCACTATCGGTCTCTCAGGAGTATTTAGCCTTATCGGATGGTCCCGACTGATTCACACAGGATTACTCGTGTCCCGCGCTACTCAGGATACCACTATCTTACTACAACTTACCTATACCGGGCTATCACCGTCTATGGCCTGTCTTTCCAAACAGTTCTAATTCATTGCAGCTCAAATATCGTGGTCCTACAACCCCACAATTGCCGTAACAATTATGGTTTGGGCTAATCCGCGTTCGCTCGCCACTACTTACGGAATCACTTTTGTTTTCTTCTCCTCCGGGTACTTAGATGTTTCAGTTCTCCGGGTTCGCCTCCTTTATAAGGATACTATATCTTCAATATAGTGGGTTGCCCCATTCGGATATCTGCGGATCAATTTGTATGTGCCAATCCCCGCAGCTTTTCGCAGCTTATCACGTCCTTCTTCGCCTCTGAGAGCCTAGGCATTCCCCATACGCTCTTATATAGCTTATTGTACTTTTTGCTTTTTTAATGAGTTTACTGTAATTAATTAGTCGCTCGTAACGCTAATTAATTACCTTATTTAAATTTATAACTAAACGATTGTAATTATAAATCTTTATTTCATGTATCTTTTTCAATATGTCAATGAACCTTGTGGCGCGTCACCACAGACTATGAATATCTGTGTGACTTATGCCGTTGTGGAGAATATCGGAGTCGAACCGATGACCTCCTGCGTGCAAGGCAGGCGCTCTAGCCAGCTGAGCTAATCCCCCATGTTTTAGTCTCGTTATGGCAATCAGTTAACAGTTATCAGTTAATTGATGACCTATACGTCAACTTGGAATGCCCAACTTCTAAAATTTCCTTTATTCTTAATGAACCTCGTTATAGCTAGTAACTAAAGCTTTTACTTTATCCTAGTTTTTAACTTCTTATTGTAGTCTCAGGCAGACTCGAACTGCCGACCTCTACATTATCAGTGTAGCGCTCTAACCAGCTGAGCTATGAGACTGTCGTAAGCCAGTAACAAATAGCGCGTAATTATACAACAGCCATTGCCTTTTTTGACTTCGTTTCTATTTTTTTAAATTAACAGCTTGAGAATAAGCCACCTCTTGTAACTTAAAGTATTCTAATTAGTCGTCTTTCTCTAGAAAGGAGGTGTTCCAGCCGCACCTTCCGGTACGGCTACCTTGTTACGACTTAGCCCTAGTTACCGATTTTACCCTAGGCCGCTCCTTGCGGTGACGGACTTCAGGCACTCCCAGCTTCCATGGCTTGACGGGCGGTGTGTACAAGGCCCGGGAACGTATTCACCGCATCATGGCTGATATGCGATTACTAGCGATTCCAGCTTCACGGAGTCGAGTTGCAGACTCCGATCCGAACTGTGATAGGTTTTATAGATTCGCTCCTGGTCACCCAGTGGCTGCTCTCTGTACCTACCATTGTAGCACGTGTGTAGCCCAGGACGTAAGGGCCGTGATGATTTGACGTCATCCCCACCTTCCTCACGGTTTGCACCGGCAGTCTTGCTAGAGTTCCCGACTTTACTCGCTGGCAACTAACAACAGGGGTTGCGCTCGTTATAGGACTTAACCTGACACCTCACGGCACGAGCTGACGACAACCATGCAGCACCTTGTAAATTGTCCGAAGAAAAGTCTATCTCTAAACCTGTCAATCTACATTTAAGCCCTGGTAAGGTTCCTCGCGTATCATCGAATTAAACCACATGCTCCACCGCTTGTGCGGGCCCCCGTCAATTCCTTTGAGTTTCATTCTTGCGAACGTACTCCCCAGGTGGGATACTTATCACTTTCGCTTAGTCACTCAACCTTGCGGCCGAACAACTAGTATCCATCGTTTACGGCGTGGACTACCAGGGTATCTAATCCTGTTCGCTCCCCACGCTTTCGTCCATCAGTGTCAGTGTATTATTAGTAATCTGCCTTCGCAATTGGTATTCCATGTGATATCTATGCATTTCACCGCTACACCACATATTCTAACTACTTCATAATAACTCAAGATAACCAGTATCAAAGGCAATTCTACAGTTGAGCTGCAGACTTTCACCTCTGACTTAATTATCCACCTACGGACCCTTTAAACCCAATGATTCCGGATAACGCTTGGATCCTCCGTATTACCGCGGCTGCTGGCACGGAGTTAGCCGATCCTTATTCCTACAGTACCGTCAAACTCCCACGCGTGGGAGGGTTTCTTCCTGTATAAAAGCAGTTTACAACCCATAGGGCAGTCTTCCTGCACGCGGCATGGCTGGATCAGGCTCTCGCCCATTGTCCAATATTCCTCACTGCTGCCTCCCGTAGGAGTCTGGTCCGTGTCTCAGTACCAGTGTGGGGGATCCCCCTCTCAGGGCCCCTATCTATCGTCGCCATGGTAAGCCGTTACCCTACCATCTAGCTAATAGAACGCATACTCATCTTTTACCGCCGAAGCTTTAATTATTAATTGATGCCAACCAATAATACTATGCGGTATTAATCCAAATTTCTCTGGGCTATCCCACTGTAAAAGGCAGATTGTATACGCGTTACGCACCCGTGCGCCACTCGTCAGCAAATTAGCAAGCTAATTCCTGTTACCGTTCGACTTGCATGTGTTAAGCCTGCCGCTAGCGTTCATCCTGAGCCAGGATCAAACTCTTCATCGTTAATTCTTAAATATTATTTAACAACTAACCGAATTCGTTCTTTTTGTACTCAAAATGGTTTATTCTCTTTTTTTGAAACTTAACCGTTTCCAGTTAAATCTCTACGCTGTCAATTCAATATGTTTATGAACTTTTTTTATCTTCTTTCTTGTTACTCGCGCAACAAAAACCGTTTCCAGCTTGTCGCTTAAGCGGGTGCAAATATAATAACTTTATTTCTTACCCACCAAATTTAATTTTAAAAAAAAATAACTTTTTTTACTC
>NZ_JBHULS010000010.1:0-7936 GCF_042684585.1 Bizionia sediminis | reverse complement strand
TAATGAGTAATTTTAAATCGAAACCTACTTTTTCGTAGGATTTTTTTCGGCAGGGTCCTTTTTGTTCTTTCATCTTTATTTGTAATAAGTTGTCTAATTTTTAGTCAACCTATTTCAGGAAAGTTCAAGGTTTATATTATGCACAACGTGTTTGTGTATGGCTCGTTGCGGAAAATCAGCTATGATTTTCCGCCGTAACCGAAAGATAGCAAATTGCAATGAATTCCGATTAGGAATTCAGCCGCAATGAGCTATACACGGTGTTGCAACCAGTTTTTTATCGGAATGCTTTTTTCAACATTTGTTCTACGGCTAATTTCGTTTCTTCAGCCATAATTTTTTCTGTTTTCTTGAGCATTTTTGAACGAAAATCTTCACAACAAGCAGAAATATTAAATCCTTTACTTGTTTTTTCAAATTTCGGATTTTTGTTGTGTTTTATACAACGTTCTCTTTCTATTTTTCTTTTTACAGAATTATAATCAATATTTTCCATTCCTAATGTTTTGTGTCTTTTGGTGGATGAGGGTCATTTCCGTAACTATCTTTGTCTCTAATTTTTCCGTCTCTTCCGTGAATCACTACTTCTGATTTTTGGTTTTTAGCAATTTCTCTTGCTCTTTCAATTGCTTCTTTTTGAGTTCTATGATTCGAAGTGGCTTTTGAGTTATTAGCTCCTTTTACGCTCCATCCGTCTTTGTTCTTAACTACGTGTTGATTTTTTCCCATTTTCTTTTTCTTTAAAATTCAATAACTCTAAATTTAGAAAATAATATTCAATTTAAGTTTCTTGTTTTGAGTCATTTATAAACAAGATATAAACACCTAATTCAGTTCGGAAATTTAATTGTTTTCCAGGATTTTTGTCAAATTGGTTACAACGGCTCCGTATATGAAAAGTAGCGCTGAAAATAAGCTGTCACTTTTCGGTTTAAACACAAGCCGAATTTTTAAATTTTACTATTTATCTTTTTACTTGGAAATCGTCAAATTTAAAAATTTGGCGACTTTCCAAAAACGCCCAAAACTTTGTGATAGCAATAACTTGCGCTATTTTTTATATACATTGTTGCCATTAGTTTTTTGTCCGTATTGTTTCGAGTAACGTTCCCATTTTCTTCTGTCCGTATTCATTCTCAACGTTCATATCAATTCGGATGACATTTTCTTTTTCAGTCAATTTGGTTTTGTATTTAAATCCGCCGTTGCTTTGTTTTAGAGTGTCTGGATTTACTTTTTTTCCGTCAACAAGGCTATCGAATTTTACGAAATAACTTTTATTTGGATTATAGCCAACCACTAATAATTCAACATTAAATTCCGCATTCCGTTCATATTTATTGTCCTTTCCATAAATTTCTCGAAACGAAATACTGTCAAATACATATTTAGTTTCAATATCCGCAACAATTTTCCGCAAACTATCATTTTCCGCGCGTAGATTTTCCAATTTTGCGATAGTGTTTTCGCCTTGATTTATATCTGTACAGCTTAAGGTAAAAAATGTCAGAAGTACAATTATTATCGTTTTAGTCATTTTTTTCAAATTAATGGCAACGTTGTTGTATATGGTTTGTTGCGTGTTTCAAGCAACTAATTTAGTAAATAATTACCGACCAAGAAAGTCCGCGAGGACTTTCGTAAGTAGGCAAGAAGCCAGCAATAAATTATATACGGTGTTACAAACAGTTTTTATTTCAGATGCTTGTTATAATTCAAAATTATAGCCAAAACTTAATTGTACAACTGTATTTGTTGCTTTTATATCAATATCTCTAAATGGATTGGTTTGCTCATATTTCACAGCAATTAACTCATTAAATCCTTGATACAAATTAAGTTCCACAAAAAAGTCTTTAATATCTATTCCTATTCCAAGATTAAGTCCGTAATCTAAACTTTTTAAATCGCCAAAATCAAATTCTCTTTTTTCAGTGTCCAATAAAAATCCAATTTGAGGACCAGCTAAAATATATGGCTTATTGAAGAATTTAAAATTTAGTGGAATATTTATATATGACGTTTGATACTTTATGTTATCATAAAAATCTTCTCTATCTCCTTGTTGAGAATAAACAAGCTTTGGGCGAAATGCGATTTTTTCTGAAAAATCTAATTCATAAACAGCTCCAAGGTGTAAACTGAAAGAGTTGCTGTGAATTCCGAAACTTTCCAAAATCCCATCGGAAAGTGTTGAACCATTTACACCTGCTAAAATTCCTATTTTATTTTGAGAAAAAGATAGAAAAGGTAAAAAGGTTAATAAACCAATTAAAAATATTCTTTTCATTATTGTAATTTGAGTTTAATTAATAGTATTCGTAGGTTATAGTTTCTGTTCCATCTGTTTTAGAAGTCGCATAATCATCATTATCATAAGTGTAAGTATAATTTTTTTCCGAAATAACATTATTGTTCGATAAATCAGTTAAAATTCGAGAAGTTGGATTATTGTTGAAAGAAAAGAAATCATCTATTAAAACTATATTTGGTTGAAAATTAAGAAATGGACTTTTTTTAGTGTCGTAGGTAAATGTTAGTTCTTGGTCAGAGATAGCAGTATTTAAGTAATCGTGTTTTCTTGAAATCACATTATTATCGGTATCATACTCAAAAATATATTCTTCTGAATATGTAGTTTGACCATTACCAATATATTGAATATTGTATATATTACTATTTGTAAATGAATAAAGAAATCGCTCATCAAGTGTAGTATTATTATAAAAATCTTGTCTTTCTATAAGTAATCCATTATTGTAAACATACTGTTCAATTGAACCGTCAGAAATCCCGTTTAAATCTTGAAATTCGGCTCTGTCTAAAACTCCATTATTATAGTAGAATTGTTTAATAAAATCGTCTCCAGTTCCTGCACTTTGCATTCGGTCAATTTTGTTGTCAGCATTGTAGAAAAATGTTAGGGAATAATTTCCATTTCCGCTAAAGGTCATTTTTTTGAGTAATTTAGTTGTTTCTTCGGGTGTTTGGTCATCAGTTCCGTTATTGTCATCTGATGAACAAGACAAAATCGTTAATCCAATTAAAAATACAAGTAGTAAATTCAGTTTTTTCATTGTGTAAAGTTTGGTTTAAATTGTTTGTAACGGCTCCGTATATGAAAAGTAGCGCTGAAAGTAGGCGATAACTTTTCGGATGAAACACAAGCCGAATTTTTAAATTTTACTATTTATCTTTTTTATTGGAAATCGTCAAATTTAAAAATTATGCGACTTTCCAAAAACGCCCAAACCTTAGTATTAGCAATGACTTGCGCTATTTTTTATATACATTGTTGCCATTAGTTTTTTGTCCGTATTGTTTCGAGTAACGTTCCCATTTTCTTCTGTCCGTATTCATTCTCAACGTTCATATCAATTCGGATGACATTTTCTTTTTCAGTCAATTTGGTTTTGTATTTAAATCCGCCGTTGCTTTGTTTTAGAGTGTCTGGATTTACTTTTTTTCCATCAACAAGGCTATCGAATTTTACGAAATAACTTTTATTTGGATTATAGCCAACCACTAATAATTCAACATTAAATTCCGCATTCCGTTCATATTTATTGTCCTTTCCATAAATTTCTCGAAACGAAATACTGTCAAATACATATTTAGTTTCAATATCCGCAACAATTTTCCGCAAACTATCATTTTCCGCGCGTAGATTTTCCAATTTTGCGATAGTGTTTTCGCCTTGATTTATATCTGTACAGCTTAAGGTAAAAAATGTCAGAAGTACAATTATTATCGTTTTAGTCATTTTTTTCAAATTAATGGCAACGGTTTTGAGTATGATTAGTGGCGTGTTTAAGCACCTAATTTAGCAAATAAAAACTGAATAGAAAATCCGCGAGGATTTTCGTAAGTAGGCGAGAACCAGCCATTAATTATACACGTTGTTGTAAAACGTTTTTTACGGTAATATTTTCGGACCCAAAATGTTCATCCATAAAATGAATCCAAATATTCCACCTAAAAATCCACCAGCAATAAATGTTAATCTTAAATGTTTAGGAACAATTCTAAACACGATAAATATAGATATAAATAATCCTATTATTCCTAAAACACCAGAAACAGTTCCACTCCACAAATTTAATAGTTCAGAAATTTTCTTTTCATCTCCTCCAAAATAACTTCCATCAGGTTTTATTAATTCACTACCAATAGACATTGTCAAATTAAAGACCTCTCTTAACCAGAATAAGGAAAGAAAAACTGCTAACCAATCGAATAATTTTAGTCCATATTCAATAATTTTTTTTCTCCTCCAGAAGATAATAATTAGTCCAATCATTCCTGTCATTATTGTTTGTAAAGGACCTCCAATTCTTACCAGTAAAATGTCGTTCGTTAATTTTTTTACTCCATTTTCATATTCCGCTTTCTGCTTAAATTCAGTTCCGTTTTCAATTTCTGTTTTATTTTGATTGTAAATTTCAATAATGTTTTTTTGGAAAGAAGAGTTGTCATAATTCATACTTCCATAATGAAGGGTAGTTTCGTAACCTAAAGATTTAGCAACTATTATATGACCATATTCGTGACTTATTGTTCCAATTATTGTGAATAGAACAAATCCGAGTGAGATAAATATCAGATGTTTAATGTCAATCGAGATTTTCATTCAAATGTTTTACAACGGTCTCGGTTATGAGTAGTTGCGTGGGTTGGCACGAAACTTTGCAAGTACACACCAAACTGAAAATCCGCGAGAATTTTCAGAAGTAGGCGAGAACAAGCAATTACTTATAACCATTGTTGTGTTTTCGTTTTTTATTCAGTTTGTAATATATTCAATTCCTTTAGTTTTTCTACTTTTTCACGTCTTAAACTCTTGTGTTTATAGTTCGCTTTCTGTTGGTTTATCCATTCATAAAGTTCTTTATCAAATTCAGATGTGATTTTTTTATTTCCATATTCCTCTCTGAACAGCTCTATAATTTCAATGTATTCCTCCCATTTTTTTCTTTTTTTACTTTTTACTGGTAGTTTTATGTTTAGTTTTTTTAACTCATTTATTTGTTCTTCTTTCAGTCTGCCGTATCTAAAAGTTCTTTTCTGATTATGCAACCATTTTGCAAGTTTAGGATACTGCTTATCGTCCTTTGCCAAATTTGGATTAGGCAATTTTTTTAGTTTTTCCAGATTGTTATACCAACTTTGAGTTATGTGACCTCCTTTTTCTTTTTTCTTCTTGGTACCAATTTCGTGGAATCCGATTTCTTGAAGTTTTTTCTTCTTCCAATCTTCTTTGACTCCCTTTGTTTTTAAACGATAAATGTAATTTCCTAAACTTGGGTTCGGCTTATAGTTAGAAGGAATATCGAAATTTCCATTTGATTTTTTAAATTCTAATAATTGGGTAATTCTTTTTTCAAAATTGAAAACATCCATATCCCAAACTACACCAAGGTCTTCAAGAAGTTCAATTCTCTCCTTTGTCAGGATTTTTCTTTTTTTCTTATAGTTGAACCTTTGGTCATTAAGCCACTTTCCGAGTCCTTTATATTTTGGATTTTTATTGTTTTGAGAAACGTTACAATCACCGAATTCTTTTTTATAGTCCTCTAGTAATGCAAGTTTATCTAACCAATCATCTACAATTCTGTAATTATTTGGTGTACGTGTCATTACCCATTTAAAACCAATACTTTCCAATTTTTCAATTTGCCAATCTTTTAGCTTGCCCTTTTTATATTTTCCTCTTTCGAGTGCAACCCAATTAGAAATGTAAAAAAGAGGATGAGTATTATCTTTATATCTTTTTATATTGCTATCTCCAGTCTCCTTATATATTTCTAAAAGTTGGTTGTAGCTATTCATCCATTTTCTATCCCAAAATATTGTGTGTCCATCTCCAAAGTAGAAATCAATACTTTTTAACTTTTTGAAATGTTCTTCAGGTAACAATTCGGCTTGGTGTAGTAATTTCTGTTTTCTATACCACCCATAAAGTGTTCTGTCTTTATAATCTCTTGGAACAGTACAATGTTTGTTTTCCTTATAAAAGCGTTCCATTTTTTGAAACATAAAATCCCATTTTTCTAAATATTCATCTGTAATTTTCAATATTGATTTATATTGTTTTACAGGTCTTTTTTCTGTGATTTCAATATTCCCTAAATCGGTGATTTCTGGATTTTTGCCTTTCCTTTTTGATTTGTCGTGAATATTTGAATTATAGTCAGAGCCATCAGAGAAAGCTTCTGTTGAAACTTTTTGCTCCTCGATTAATTTTTCTAAATATTCATTTGTTAAAAGTTCAATATTTGGGTCGGTAAAATCTAATAATGTAGAATAGAATTCCTTTAGTTGTTTCAAAACTTTTAATCCACTCTTATCACTATTTGTAAAATCCAAAAGAATTGAAGATTCAACATTGTAGAAAAGTCCTGATTTTGTCAGATTAGAAGAGCCAGTTATAATTCTATTTTTTTCTCCCTCAAACAAATAAACTTTTGGATGATAGATAAACCTTTCAGAAAAGTAGATATAGGTTTCAATTTCTAGTTCGAGTAATAATTCTAGAGCTTCTTTGGATGTTACTCTTTCGTCAATTCCGACATAAAAGGTTATGTTTCTATTTTCATTCTTTGCTTTTTCTAAAAAAGGTTTTAAATAGTCTAAACCAGGTTTTCTTAAAAAAGCAATAAAAAAGGTTATTTGTGTGAATGACTTTTCTTGAATAGCAGAACAAACGTGATTTCCGCACGTTTCATCTTCTTCGAAGTGTAAACCTTGTCCAAGAAATTCTACTATCATTCTTTCACGTATCTTTTTTTAAAATGAAACACAACGTGTTTGTGTATGATTAGTGGCGTGTTTAAGCACCTAATTTAGCAAATAAAAACCGAATAGAAAATCCGCGAGGATTTTCGTAAGTAGGCGAGAACTAGCCATTGATTATACACGTTGTTCTACGCAGTTTTTATTCTTTTTGTTTTACATTAAATTCAATATTCCAATTCTGAACATATTCCTTTAATGGTTCAAGTCCAACTTCAGCTCTCCTTTTATCAACAAATTCTGGATTGTCAAGTTTATAAAGTTCCCACTTATTTGTTTCATTATTTTGAGTGATTTGCGAACCATAAATTTGAGGTTTTCCATCCATCATTAGAATTCTGTCTTGCATTAGAGCGATGTGACTTTTTTTCAAATCTCCATTTTTAGATGCTTTTTTTAATAATGGAAAATATTTTTTTCTATTTTCATTATCAGCGTGTTGAAACACTAACCAAATCGCACTCATTTGTTTAGAAGTTATTTCTTTGGTTGTTGGCATTCCACAATTTTCTATTAAACTAACTACTTTGACTAGATTTTGTCTATCTATTTCAGGGTTATAATCATCGTGATTATCACTTTTCCTCATATCTTGGTCAAGCGAATAGATTTCGTCAAGGATTTCAGCTTTCTTTTTACAATCAATGTCAATTATTTCAATTGGTGGTTCGTAGTTGTACGCTTGCTGTAATTTTGCAAGAAATTCTTTGTCCTTTTGCGTGGCTTTTCGGATTATCATTTCCTTAATAACTCCGTTTTTGTCAGCATATCTATCAGAAGTCCATTCGTTCATATTTGGTAAATTTCTAACCGAATCAAGGCTTAAAACTTCTCCTTTTTCATTTTTGTAAGTAACTTCTTCAAAGTCAAACTGTTCTTTATCTTTTGCACGCTGAATTAGTTCGCTTTCAGATAATTTGGTTAATCCGTCAGGAACATAATTTTTTTCTTCATTGCAAGAAGTCAGAAATATTATAAGTAAGCAAAAAGTGTAAATTTTATAAATCATTTTGTTGGTTTGTATTATACTGAAATAGGTTGACCATTTTTTTGTTAATTTTTGTGTTCAAACTATTTTTTTTAGCCGTTTGGAAGGCAAAAAACAGTTTGAACTAGGTCGTTTTTTAAATTGTTAATTCAAGTA
>NZ_JBHULS010000009.1:0-8287 GCF_042684585.1 Bizionia sediminis | reverse complement strand
AATCAGATTTTACGAGCGGCTAATCACTCAGAGTGATTTAATCAATCGTAATGAGTTTTTTTTAATTTCTTAAAGTTTGCGAGTTTGCAAAGTCCGTTGCTGCTCGTTTCAACTTGTGCCTAACGGTCGTGGCTATGAGCAGTTGGGGATTTTTTGCTCTTACTTTTCAGTTTAGCACAGACCTTTGTTTTATGTTTTAATTTTCGGTTAAGCACTTAAACCCCAATTGCTTATAGCCGTTGTTGTGGCTAGTGTTTATTCTCCGTTCGGTATATTTTTATCTTTACAATATTGTTCTATTTCGGTGTCATTTTCAAAATAATCATCACAAAATTCATTCAATTCTTTTTCTGTCGATTTGTAATATCTTTCTTGAGCAGTCATAAGTCGGTCGGTTTGTTCAATAAATTGCTCGAACTCCTTATTTATCTTACAAAGCTTGTCAATTGTCTTAAAGTCAAGGTCGCGATAACTTGCAGGAAAAAGGATTTTGCTTTGATATGGATTTGCATTTAGTTCAATGATTCCAATTCCGAACGATTGGTTTAATCTCTCCATTTCGTCCGATAAACTGTCGCTAAACTCAAAAGCAACCAAATATCCATAATTTGCCCAACTTGAATTTGAAACTGCTTGGAAATAAGCTTTTTTTAATTCCGAGTCCGAGTTAATTTCTTTTTTAATCTCGTATGAACTCAATTTGAAAGTGTCAACTCGGTTTATTGACTTTAAAAAATTCTGGCTGACTTTTGTCTGAAGGTTTAGAAATTTAATTCCAACCATATCTGGATGCGTCCAAATCTGATTGTTGTCTTTTCCATATTTTGATTGTTCGTGAAATATGGTTTTTGAATAGATTTTGGTATTTTTTAAATAACTACTCAAAAGTTTGTGTAAATCCCGTTCGTTGTATGTTTTGGCTTTTACTTTTATCGGTTTTGAAGTTGTCGTTTCGGTTGTTCCTGAAAGAATTTCAATTCCAATTTCCTGTTCGTTTTTAGTCAAATAGTATGAGTAAGTTCCTCCGTCTTGTTTTATTCGTTTTACTCGACTATCTCCATTTCTTATAAAATCTCCGAGTAATGCGGAAATTGTCGAAGCTGGCGTTTTCGCTGTTCCAAAATCGTAATAGCCTTTATTCACAATATGGTCGTGAACTTCCAAATAATTTGTTAGTCCGTTTATCTCGTCAAGACTTTTTAAAATTGCTTCTTTTATTGTCATTTATATTCTTTTGGCACGGTTCGTTTTACATTAGCCACAACGGTCTAGTATAAGAATAGTAGCGGATTTTCACGTACTGACTTTTCGGTTAAACAAAGACCTTTTTTATATTTACTTACTTTCGTTTTAGCGATTAAACCGCTATTATTTTTATACATTGTTGTACACTGGCTTTTCTTTCCGCAAACTTGCTAGCGTTAAGACATACTCTTTGCCAAGTTTTGGCTTTAGCGGTTGGCTTTTGAGCGACTTGGCAATGTGTATGGCTTTCAGCGTTGGCTTTAAGTTATGCTATTCATTCGGTCAATGTCTTTTTTGTTATAATCCCACTTTAAGACTTGGATTTTCCGATTTGGGCGAAATTCTAAAATATCTGTCCGATTAAATGATGTCAGTAATTTACTCAAAGTTGTTCCCATTCCTTGAGGAGCAATTAAAATTGATATTACAGGTAAAGCAATACAAGAATAACCAATTAATTGCGACAAATTTATTAGACTTAATTTTCCGTTTTTACACTCAACAAAAACTAAATCAACTTTATCTTCATACTCAATAAACCCAGTAATATCTTGACGAATTTTATAGGTTGTAAACTCAGGAAAAAATCTTTGATATTTTAGTTTTATAATAAAATTAAGTAAATCGCTGTCGTGCGTATCTAAAACAGTAATTTTTTTTGCCTTTTTTCCATATTTGCCTTTTAGCTGTTTTTCAAGCCAAAGAATAATATCGGGATACATTTCAATCTCGTTACTGTACATTAGTTTTGTTTATAACAGTTTAAACAATTGCAAATTTCTTTAAATCCATTAAAGTGTTTACCTCTAATCTCAGAAGGTAAACCATCATCATTTTCATCAGGATGTGAGGGCTTAGTTTTATTCCTTTTTGTTGTGCCATCGCACAAATCAATTGGAGTATCAAAATTCTCTCGATTACTTTCAGCTAATTCTAATAGAGCTTCTTCCTTATGTGAAATGTAAAAACCGATTTCTTGGAAATCATCAGCAAAAATTTTCATTTGATGTTCTTTCGCCCAAAATCTATTACCTTTTTTATTGTTTGGGTCTCTTAGATTTGGATGACCGTAATTTATATTTTGTACTGGAATTTCTAAAGATTGAATTAATTGGCAAAGCTGTGGTGGTAAATGCCAATTCTTATTAGTAACCTCAATATAAACTCTATATCTTTTAGGTTGGTCTTTTGAAAAACCATAATAATTTGAAGCTCTAACGTATGCAGTTACATCACTAACTCCTCTTAGAAATTCTTTTTTGTTTTCTTGTGTTGATTCAAATATTGGTTCTGGAACTTGAAAATCGTGATAACTAAAACGAGTTCCGTTGATTAAAAATTTTATAAATAACCAAGCTATATCTTCTCTGTCCCATTTTAGAACTAAAGAAATTTTTTTATCGGCAACATCTTTTACAACGTTAATTCCCATATTTTGAAGACGAACAACAACTTTATCAAGACTTGTTTGAATATGTAGTTTTTGGTCAAAAGTTTTAGTAATTGCAGTTGACTTTAAAGTTTTGTACTCAAAGTCAATGATAATTTTTTTGACATCATTATTATATTGTATTTCCCCTCTTCCTGTTATTAACCCCAATAAATAAGATATATCAGGAGTTAAAAAATTAGATATTTTATTCTTTTCCATTTATAATGCAAATCCTGTGTTAAAATCATTAATGTAGTTGACAGGTACTAAACCTCTAATTCTATTAACATCTTGAATTGGACCTAGAACAAAACCAGCCTCTAAAAGAGGGAAAATGTTTTTCTTTCTACTAATTCGTCTATCATAAGCATCATATCCAGGTCTATTTTGAAAACCTCTTGGTTCAAGAGTATCAATCAAAGTTTGTGGAATATTTGCATTTGATGCAAAATATGCACGAGTTTCTAAACCATATTTATCTGCTCCTGGAGCCCAAACATAGTAAGGAGCAGTAGTAGAGTTATTGGGTAATGGAAAGTTGCCTGTTAAGTTTGCATATTCTGTTATAAAAGTTGCTTGTCGTCGATGTGGCATCTCCACCTGTATATTTGTTCTTCTCGCAGGATTTGCCAAATAACCTACATTAATGTAAAATTCTTGTTGTGTCATTATTCTGGTTTTCTTAAAATTATAAGATATTCGTGTACTTTGTTTACTATAAACTTATATGGATATCCTAATGGTCTCATATTGTTATATTCTTGTTGTCTGTCCCAAATAATTAAATCTTCTAAATTGAAACCAACTTCTTTAGCTATTGTGATTGCGTCAATATGCAACGGGTAAAAATTACTCTTTTTTCTTAAATCCATTACATTTAAAATGTAGTAAGATTTTGGTTTTAGAACTTTAAAAACTTCGTTTGATACTCCTTTTAGAGCATCTAAAAATTCGTTGTAATCTTCAATGTTCCCTAAGTCTTCAAAATCTTCGGAGTAGTTTATGTTTTCTTTACTGTCCGCAGTTCTCTTTCTATTTAGAACATCCCAATATGGAGGCGAGGTTATGCATAAATCTACAGAATTCTCTTCAATGTTTTGTGATAAGAATCTTGAATCATTTATCACATACTTGGAGTCTAACCCATAAGAATTGAATCCATATGAATTTGTTGCTCTTTTTAGGAAAATATCTTTGAATTTTTGACTTAAATCAAAACCAATAACTTCTTTTTCTTTGGATAAACCTGCTATTAAAGTAGTTCCAGAACCTGCAAATGGGTCAAGAATTAAACCACCATTTGGTTTGCAAAATGTATCAATTAATTTTGAAGCTAATTTCACAGTGAATATTGCAGGATGCTTAAGTTTTCTTTCTTCCTCAGATTTACCTAAATCTCGCCAAATACTAAAAGAATTTTGTAACCACTCTTTACCAGTTAAATTATTAACCTTGTTAACTGTTTTTTTTGGCTTTAATTTAAATACAAATTCAAAAGTCATTTGTGGGTCTTCGGCTGTTTGGTTTACGCTTTTATATCTTTTATGATTTTCCGTAAGAGTGTCAACCTCTCCAATACGTTCCATAGCTTTCACTATTTTGTTTTGGTCAATAACGCCTTCATTATTGTAGCTTAAAAATATGTATTTGGCTTTTGAGCCGTGTAAAACTAAATCTTCCAATGCATTAAATGCATCCACTTTAGAACAATACTTGGATTTTTGATGTTCATATTCTCGCATTCCAGTTTTACCATAAATTTTTGGCTCTTTATCAAACCAACCTTCTGCGATTAATTCAAGTAGGAAATAATTTGATGCGTACTGACGAGAATTATATGGTGGGTCGAGATACAATAAATCTGGTTTAATTTCTCGGATTAATTCGTTTGCGTCTCTTTTGAAAGCTTTATTTTTAGTTGTGCTTTCTATAATTGGAACTTGCTCAAGTGTTAACGGATTTAAGGCTCTTTTGTCCCAAGTTTTAAGATAGGCACCATATGTTCCAGTTACATTGCTAACGAGGTTAACAGACCTCAAAAGAGAAGTAATTAGATAATAATATTCTAATTCATTTATGAGTTTACTTTCTCTCCACTCGTGAATTAATGTTCTAAAAGTATCTATTTTTAAAGCATTGTCGTCAGTAAAATATTGACGTTCTCCATTTGGAGAATAATTCTTAAAAATAAACCCTTCGTTTAGTTCGTCAACATTATTTAAATAATCAAAAATTAGTTGATTATCATCTTTGATTTTTAATTTACTTTTTAATTTTTTGAAAGTTGGAAGTTTATTAGTTTCTATGAATGTCTTAGACAAAGCATAGGAAAACTCTAACATATCGTTAGAGTAAACTGTATATCCTAATTTTTTAAAATGTTGCCCTACAGATGTTGTTCCTGCAAATAAATCTACAAAATTTGATGCACCATTAACTCCTGTTGATTTAACAGCTTCTTCAATAAATGGAAGTAATTTTGTTTTTGCTCCGTAATATCTCATATCCTTTATTGAAATTTAATTTTGGTTTGTGTTAAGTTTTGTTGTTTGATATAAACGATTTTTTCCTCAGCAAGATTTAAGACTTTGTTACTACAACCAGATTCAAATACTTTATAAGCGATTTGTTCACTTATGTATTCTTCCTTAAGTTCATCTAAATCAAGTTCAAAGACTTCTGCTAATTTTGGCAAAGTTTTTTCATCTAACCGCTTTTTTCCGTTTTCAATTTTGCTCAGTGCTCCTGAGTCAATATCCAATTTTGCACCTAACTGTGTAAGAGTCAGTCCACTTTCTGTTCTGAGATTATGGATAAATTCTCCAATCGATTTTTTCATTTTTGTCAGTTTCATCTTGAAAATAAAATCTTGACAAAATTAACAAAATTCAAAGGATATTCAATACTTATGTTTGGTTTTCTGATGTAGCGTTGGAAAGAAATAGCTCTTTTGGTTTTTTAAGCGTTGGCATTTGTGATGGCAAAAACCAAATGTGCTGTTTGTGCGGATGGCTTTTCAGAGCTTGTGTACAACGTTTTTGTGTAAGCGTCAGTAACGGGAAAGTGCGCGAGTACTTTCCGCTGACGCACCTAATTTAGCAAAACAAGTTGAATTTCCGATTTGGAAATTCAGCCGTTATTGCGCTTACACGTTGTTGTGTGTAGTTTTTATTTTTAAAATTCAGAGTGAACATTATTATACCTTTCTAATACTTTTAAAACTTTTTCTGGTTCTATTCCTCCAAAACAAGATAAATGTAATTTGTTATTCGTTCTTTTTAATTCTATTTCCAAAATCATATCACAATTCATTAAAGGTCTCAATTCACTCCATTGATGTGCAATAACTGAAATTGGACTATATCCTATAATTCCCCAAGTTTGAATACCACTAAACCTGGGTAAATATTCTATTCTCTTTATTTCTCTGTATAGTTGCTCAACAGTTAATTCTTTTAAAGTGATTGATTTTGTGTGAGGAGCATCAACATCATCGCTAATGTGAACACTGTCACGAGTTAAAATAATTTCAGTCATTAATTCAGTTCAGTTTTGGCATTGTTTTCCGAATTTGTTTTACTCGTCCGTTTTTAATTCCCATTTGAGTAAGTAAATCAACATATTCAGTAAATTGCTTATTAAATTTTTTATATTCAGTCGGATTTTCAATGTGAATTTCCCAAAGCGCTCCAGCTCCACCAAATAATTCTCGGCTAATCACGAGTTTTTTAAATTCCGATTCATCTTTATTGTCGGCAGCAAGTCGAATTTGAGACAAATGGTCCACATAAAATCCAAGTCCGTTAGCAATTAGAGTTTGTCCGAGTAAATCCGATTTCAAAGTCAGTTTCGAAACATTTTTATCCGAGAAGTCAATCGGTATTTTTTTCTTTTTTAGAAAGTCAAATAGTCCCATTAAATGTCCATTCAGTTCGGTTTTCTCAAATTACACACAACGAGTTTGTGTATGGTTAGTTGCGTGGTTAAGCAACTAAGTTAATAAACATTTACGAACCCGTGAATATTCCGCAGGAATATTCGCAAGTAAGCTAGAACCAAGCAATTAATTATACACGGTGTTGCCAGTAGTTTTTTCTTTCAGTTCATTGTCAATCCAATGTTCATACCAATCGAGAAACGTTATTCTATCTCTATTTTCAATGTAAGGATTAGGATAAATTCCTTGGTCGTTGCATCTGTCGTCAACCCATAAATTACCATATTCTTTTCCGTTAACAACTAAATTCATTGAAACTCCACATCCAAAATTAGAAACTCTTAAAAGTCCATTTGCCCATTTATTTTGAAAATATTCTTTGTCTTTTTGTTCAAAATATTCATCTTCATTTTCGTCAGTTACTTCTCCAAAATCCAAATTCCAATGTTCGGTATGAGGAAAAGGTTTGGATAAGTCATTCAGGTCATTCTTGTCTTTATAATCAAGGTCAGCAAAAAGTCCGTTTTCAATCGGTTCCAATCCGTAATATGGTCCAGCTCCACCATTTCCGATTTTCATTAAAAATTCTTTATATTGAACTGGTAATTTTATGCTGTGACTTTTCTCAAAATCAATTAATTCTTTTTCCGATTTTGTTCGATTAAACAAGTATTTATGTTTTTCAGAACCGAACACTTCAAAATTCTTGTCCAACTGTTTTAATCGGTCAAATTTTGTTTTTATGCGTTCGATTTGTTCTTTCATTTCGTAGGTTTCTTAAATTACTGGCAACGTTTTTGTATAAAGAAAGTTGCGTGTTTGTGTGCGAGGATTTTCCGAAGGAAAATCAGAAACTAGCAAACGAGCAACTAACTTTGGTTTAGCTAAAACTAGCAATTTTTTTTATACGGTGTTAGGCACAGTTTTTTTTATTCTTTTTTAATGCTCCCATTTTCTTCAAACAAAGTCCTTTTGGTCAAAACCCCGTCTTTGTCATAAATAGAAATTTCTTTTATGTTTCCGCTTTGATAATATCTTTTCAGTTCTCCAATTACAAGTCCGTTTTTAAATTCCGCATTCAGCCGTATTTTTCCGTTCGAGTAGTAATCTGTTTCAATTCCGTTACAATAGTCTTTGCAAATAGTAAACTTATAATTATCGATTTTTGCAGGATTAATTTCACCTAGTCCTTCAATTGATACAATTTTGTATGATCTAGTATCTATTAAAAGAAGTTCATTGATTTTAGGTAAAGCTAATGTGTCAGAATTGGTTAAATTGTCAATGATTATATTATGTTCTTCGTCAAGTTCAGTCGCAAAAAGTTTATATTCTCCTTTTGACGGAAGTATAATTGTTCCGTCAAAATCTGATATTTCATATTTTATTCCATTTTTTTCAAGGTGATAAATTAAACTATTCTCAATTTTATTTGAACAAGAATCTTTTAAAAATAGGTTATATTTTATTTCTTGACTGAACCCAGAAATAGTAGAAAAAAGTAATATTAAAATCGTTAATTTCATTGGTTTCTCAAATTGTGCCTAACGGCCTGGTGTATGATTTCGTTGCGGTCTGTTAGGAGTTAAAGTTAGTAAATAAAAACGAGATTTAGGTATTCGATAATTTTTCGCAAGCAGGTAAGAACTAGCAATGAATTATACACATTGTTA
>NZ_JBHULS010000008.1:0-72159 GCF_042684585.1 Bizionia sediminis | reverse complement strand
TCGCATTGTTCGTTATTGATGTCGCATTTGTAGCAATCCCATCCGCATTGGTTTTGACTTGGGCATCTAAATCTTCGGTCGCATCCACGATAGAAGTTGAGCTATTGATATAATTAGTTGAACCGTTGGCAGTATAAGTTCCATCGGTTTCTAAACCGGCACCAGTTTGTGTGGCATCTAATTCTGCTTGTAGGTCTAAAATGGCTAATAAATTATCTTCAATTAAAACGGTGTTTTCAGAATTTAAAGCAAACATCGCGAAAGGTACAAAGGTAAATGGCTGATTACTGATTTCATCAAAATTGGAACATGCTCCGTTGGTGTTTAAATCTACTTTCAGGTTTTTCGCATTGTTACTCCAAAGGATATCTTGAAATGCATTAGCATAGCCTCCAGTTTGATTTCCGGAGCCAATAATTAAATTAACCATACCAAATGCATCAGTCCTGGTGCTTATAGTTTCCTGATATTCAATAGCAGAATTTTCATCTAAAATAGAAAACTGTAAGCATACGTTTTTATTAGATAAAGGTGTGTTAAAATTATTTGTGCCCGGTATTTGTTGAGCTTCGGGATTTAGAATCACTGCTTGGTAGGTTATTCCATTTGTTTGAGAAAACCCAACTAATGAAACAAATAGTGTTAAGATTACTAATATTTTTTTCATGATTAATTATTTTTTTCAATTAGAATTGGGATGTGGATTCCGAGTTGGAATTGACTTGTATTAAATTTTAGTTTTTCGTTGGTGCCATTAGAAATGTTATAAGCTTTGGAGTAATTGTAGCCTAAACTCAAACTTATTTTTTCGGAAATTAGATACTTAATATCAGTTCCTATACCGGGTTGAAAGAGTATGCCAGCAAACTCTTCGTTATTTTTAATATCAAAGTAAGTGGTATTAATAAATTGGTCGCCTCTTATTATGGTTGCGGTATTAAAACCCGCTGCAAGTGAAACATGTATGATATTTGTTTCGTACAACTTATAAGATAATACATTCTGTATTCCTATATAATTTGTTTCCCAAGAATAACTATTTGTGAGATATGAAGCGGAAGCGTTAAACTGGTTATATGTTAGACTTACCAAATAAGCTAGTTTGTTGGTTTTTAAATTCCATTGGTAACCAACTTCATAAAAATTTCCAGAACCCGACCTGTAGGACACCTCGGGATTCTTATTAGGACTAGAAAAATCGAACGTTGTACTGTTTTTACCAGTTTTTATAAATAGCTCTTGTGCATATAGGTTTGAGAAACCTAAAAAGACTAGAATTAGGAGTGTATTTTTGATCATTTTTAATGTTTATTTAGTTGACTAGTATTTTAGAGTAATAATCTAAGTTGGCTCCTTGTAACTTTACTAAATACATACCAGCATTTAATTTGGATACATCTATGGAGAGTTTGGAGTTTTCAACCTGAAGTTTTTGGTTATAAACCAATCGGCCGTTTACATCATAAAGCAGAATCGTAATGGGTAGGTTGGTAATGTCACCGAAATTAAAATTCAAAATATCACTAGCGGGATTAGGATATAATTTTATGTTATTTAGGGTATTCGTTGTTTTCTGTATGTACGATTGCCAATAGCTTTGTTGGTATCCTTGTTGGACAATTACAGCGCTTGTTGAGTTACCAATTATAGATTGTTGGCCTATGGTTTGTGAAACTTTCAATCCAGAAGCCGTTGTAACGGAAGCACCTTGTGAACTGATCATTTGCCGTCCTATTTCTTGTGCAGAAACCTGAAAGTGTAAAATAAGCATTAAAGCAGCACAGCGTAGTATAATTTTCATAGAAGAAGAATTTGGGTGTTCAAAACTATACTAAATTCGTTTGTATGTCTTGTAGTTTGCAGCTTACAACTCTGTATTTGGAGAAAATAGTAAGCTTTTACAGAAAATAGTAACACCCGTAAACCACAAATATTTGTTTATATTTGAATTTTTGAAGGGAATTCAAAAAATAACTCCGAATTAATGCCATAAATAATATGCTCGATCAATTGGATAGTTTTTTATCCTTATTTGTTGGATTTTTAGGTTTCTTAGTTGTAGTTTTTATAATTACCTCGTATAAGTGGAGTGCCTTTTTTAATTTGTACCTTATTATTGTTTTTTTAGTAGTATCCTTTAGGCTCGTTCATATTGGTTTATTGGGTTTCTACGATTTGGGTAGTTTTAATACCTACTCTTTTTACATGGGTCCTATTATTTTATTTGCCATTCCCTCGGTTTATTTATATTTCGAATCGCTTTATTCAGACCGGGTTCATTTTAATCCAAAACGGACCTTACATTTAATATTTCCACTATCTAATTTGCTGTTAAATAGTTTACAATATAATTTTTCTATTTTGAATAGCTGTCTTATTGAAACTATACAAATTATTAGTATTCAGGTTTTTATTATTGGTTACTGTTTGGCTTCTATTTACTTAAGTTATAATAATTTGTGGGCAAAAAGAAACGACTCTTCCGCATTGTCAAGTGTTCATGAGGCTTTAATGAAAAAATGGGCCGTATTTTTACTTTTAGTATTGGTTACTTTGTCCATTAAATTAGTGTATTCGATATATACAGAAATGAATGAAAATGCAAGAATAGTGGGTTATAAATCATCTTTAGTCAAGAGTTTGTTGTGGTTCTTTGTTTTTGTTTACATTTTAAGAAGTCCAGAGCTTCTTTATGGATATCCCAAATTAAAAAATAGATTTCAGGAGCTGGAAAAGAAATCGCAAGCTGTTAGTCCTGTTTGGGTAGATAATATACCTGAAATTAAGAGCGCACAAGATTCGAAACTAAATGAGAGTATTGATACTAAAATAGGATCTTATTTAGCAGAAATTGAACGTTATATTAATTCAAACCATCCGTTTAGAAACAGTAAGTATACTATTAAAGATTTGTCTAAAGACTTAAATATTCCTGCTAGTCATTTATCTTATGTTTTTAAGTATCACTGTGAAATGTCTTTTGTTGAATTCCGTAATCAAAATAGAATAAAGGATGCAGTAAAATATATCAATACTGATTTTTTAGAAAACCAAACTTTTGATGCCCTTGCGGATGCCGTTGGTTTTACATCTTATAATGCATTTTTTGTATCATTTAAAAAATACACGGGATTAGCACCTAAAGATTATATACAAAGTAGAGACTCTCACCGTTTCTCAGAAAAAGGAGAATAGTAATTAAAAATATTAGGATACTAAAAACATAGTACCCCTGCCAAATAATCTTCAGAATTAAGAAAAGTTTGAAAGCGATTGACTCTTTGAGTGGTACGTTTGTTTTAATGGGGGAAACAATACTTTAATAAAAGAGCAACTTTACAAACAAAGCAAACCTTATAAAACCAAAAAACCCAATCTTTTCAGATTGGGTTTTGGTGGTGGTGCCTCCAGGAATCGAACCAGGGACACAAGGATTTTCAGTCCTTTGCTCTACCAACTGAGCTAAGGCACCAGTGCGTAATGCGGTTGCAAATATAATCGGTTTTTATTATTCACCAAAAGAAAAGTTATAAAAAATCGTTTTGTACTTTTACAATTTTAAATCAGCGTATGAATTTAATTATCGATATTGGAAATACACGTGTAAAAACAGCTGTTTTTCAAGGTTATGAGCTTTTGGTTAAAGAAAATGATGTTCTCAATAATCTTGAAAATAAAATACAGCTTTTAATGGCGCGCTTTCCGGAAATTAAAAATTGTATCCTATCGTCGGTTGGCTTACAAACGCAAATACCTGCGCAATTACTGCCCAAGCACCTTCATACGCTTATACTAAACCCAAAAACACCATTACCTATAATTAATGGTTACGAAACACCAAAAACCTTGGGTATGGATCGGTTGGCCTTGGCTTGTGCAGCGGCTAATAAATACCCGAATAACGATTGTCTAATTATTGACGTTGGTACCTGTATTACATACGATTTTATCTCAAAAAACAATCGCTATTTAGGGGGTGCTATTTCACCTGGTTTGCAGCTTCGATACACCGCCCTTAATAGCTTAACAGCCAATTTGCCCTTGCTTAAGCCAGAAACTCCCAAAGCTTTAATTGGCACTACCACAAATGGTGCTATTCATGCTGGTGTGGTGTATGGTATTTTGTCTGAAATAGATGGGGTGATAGCGCGGTATCAAGAAAAATATTCAGATTTAACAGTTATTTTAACAGGAGGAGACACTAATTTTTTGTCTAAACAATTAAAAAGTAGCATATTTGCCCATTCTAATTTCTTATTAGAAGGTTTAAACCACATTTTACACTATAATACAAACGAATGATTAAAAAACTGGTAGTAGTTTTTATTGCTGTATTTGCAATTAAAAGTTATGCGCAAGATGGTACGGCATCGCCCTATTCTTTTTATGGAATTGGAAGCTTAAAATTTAAGGGCACCGTAGAAAACCGTAGTATGGGTGGTATTGGTGTGTATACAGATAGTATTCATTTAAACCTGCGTAACCCCGCTGCTTATGGCATGCACAATCTAGCAGTTTATGGTAACGAAAACAGACCTGTTATTTTTTCGGTGGCAGCCTCGCACGCGCGCTTAAAATTGAAAAGTTTTGCAGGTGAAGATAATTTGAAATCGTCTACTTTCGATTATTTATCTATGGCTTTACCTCTGGGAAGATTAGGTATTGGCTTTGGTTTAATACCATACACAGCTGTTGGTTACAAGTTGGAAACCCGAAATGCCGATTTAAGTTTAAACGAACGCTTTAGAGGCGAAGGTGGTGTAAATAAAACCTATCTTTCTGCGGGATATGCCCTAACCAAAAACTTAAGTATAGGAGTAGACTTAAATTATAATTTTGGAAATATTAAAAACAGCACCATTGTATTCGATTACGACCCCATGGATGGTAGTCTAATTCAATACCAATCGCGGGAAACTAACCGCTCTAATTTAAGTGGTTTCGGACTTAATTTCGGGCTTACTTACAAAACCATGGTTACCGATAATTTGGAGTTGCAGTCTTCTTTCACCTTTTCACCAGAAACACCATTAAAATCCCGAAACGAACGTTCGTTTGCAACGATTTTATTTAACGAAATTTTAGGTTCCGAAATTCCTATAAATACCTTGGATGCAGATTTAGCTGCGCAGGGTTTAGACAAAACAGATTTTATATTGCCTACAAAATTCTCTTTTGGCGCTGGTATTGGCCAGCCAAGAATTTGGTTTGTTGGAGCGGAATACACTTTTCAGAATACCAAAAATTTCAAAAACGAGCTTTATGGTAATGCGGGTGTAGATTATTCTAATAGTTCTACAATTGCACTTGGCGGATTTGTTATTCCAGACTACAATTCGTTTACAAGTTACTTTAAACGTGTGGTTTATCGGGCCGGATTGCGTTATGAAACTTCGGGTTTAAATGTAAATAACACCTCCATAGACGAGTTTGGCATGTCTTTTGGAGTAGGCTTACCGGTAGGAAACGATTTTTTCTCCAATGCTAACATTGCTGTGGAGTTCGGAAAACGCGGCACAACTAGCAGGAATTTAATTCAAGAAAACTATCTTAATTTTAGTTTAAGTTTATCACTTAACGATAAATGGTTTGAAAAGAGACGATACGATTAACACTTTTATTACAAAAATTATGAAAACGAAAATCACCTTATTGGCCATCATGTTATTTTTTGGCTATCAAGTGGCTAATGCGCAAAACAATGAAGAATGTATGACAAAGTTGTCCATATTTTCTGAACTGGCAAAAGCTAAAAATTTTGATGCAGCTTACGAACCATGGATGTATGTTAGAACCAATTGTCCAAGTTTACACAAAGCAATTTACAGCCAAGGTGAAGATATTTTAGAGCATAAAATAGAAAAAGCTACCGGCGCCCAAAAAGTTGCCTTTCTAAACGATTTAATTAAATTGTATGCAGAGCGTCAAATACACTTTGCTAGCAGTACACCAGCAGGCGAGTACGATACAAAGGCATGCCAGCTTCAGTACGACAATAAAGAAATTTTAGGGTTAACAGATATGCAATTGTACGCGTGTTTTGATGCCGCTTTTAAAAAGGACGAAAAAAACTTTACCAATCCAAAATCCTTGTATACTTACTTTTCGTTGATGGTGGATTTGTATGACGCTGGCAATAAACCGGCATCCGATTTATTTAATAAGTACGACGACGTTGCTGAAAAAATTCAGATAGAAATTGGTAATTACTCTGAAAAACTAAACGAATTAATTGAAAAAGAAGAGGCTGGTACAGCACTTACCAAAAAAGAAAGCCGTTACCAACGCTCCTACGAAAGCTACTTAAAGGCTTACGATCAGGTGGCAACTGGTGTGGATAAAAAATTAGGCGACCGCGCTAATTGTGAAAACCTAATTCCTTTATACCAAAAAGGTTTTGAAGATAACAAAACAAACGCCGTTTGGTTGCAGCGTGCGGCTGGTAAAATGTCTGAAAAAGAGTGTACAGACGACCCAATGTTCTTTAAATTGGTAAACGCTTATCACGAAATTAGCCCATCTGCTAATTCTGCCTACTACCTAGGTATCTTAAAAGACAAAGAAGGGCGTACTAACGAAGCGCTAGCTTTTTATGAGCAAGCGGTAGGTTTGGAAACCGATAACTTTAAAAAAGCGCGTTTAAACGAGAAAATAGGCGATAAGCTACGTGCAAAAGGACGTTTTAGCAGTGCCAGAGATTACTATATGAAATCCCTTAGATTAAACCCATCTAATGGGCGTCCACACCTGCGTATTGCTGCTATGTACAGCGCTAGTGCAAACGACTGTGGTGATACTAACTTTAACAAGCGTGCCGTATTTTGGTTAGCTGCCGATGAGGCGGAAAAAGCAGGACGAGTAGACCCTACTCTTAAAAAAATGGCAGCACAATCCGCTACAAGCTACCGTGCTAATGCGCCTCAAAAAACAGAAATATTTCAAGAAAATATGGCTGGTAAGCAAATAAATGTGGGCTGCTGGATTGGCAAAACCGTTACTGTTCCAAAAATATAATGCAACTGTTTAAAAAGCATATAAACAAAACCATAACCAGCATCTTGGTGCTTGTTATGGTTTTTTCTTGCGAAAACAATTTGAAGGCTGTTAAGGAAATGGGTATTTCTGAAAATGCTCCAATTGGCGTCGCAGAAAATATGGATCTAAAATATACAGACTCCGGCCGAGTGACTGCTACGTTAAAAAGTCCTAAAATGTTGGACTATTCCAATAGGGACTTCCCGTTTTCAGAATTTCCAGAACGGGTACAAATGAATTTGTTTGATGAAAACAATAAAAAAAGCACCATACTGGCAGATTACGCCATTGTGTACGATAAAACGGGTTTAATAGACATGCAAGGAAACGTTATTTTAGCCTCTCCACAACAGGATACCTTGTATGCCCAACAATTGTATTACGACCAAAACCGAGAATGGCTCTTTACAAATAAGCCGGTTACTTTTAAGTCCAACGGAAATGTTTTAAAAGGAAACATGTTCGACTCTAATGTTAAGTTTACCGAGGGGCAATTGGCGGAATCTAAAGAGGGCGTGATTTTAGTTACCGAATAATTCCCATTAAAAATATATGATGCAAACCTGATGATACGCCAAGTCATCAGGTTTTTTTAACTACCTTTGTTTTATTACTAATTCAAACATATTACAATGAAACTCTTTAAGTTTTTCCAGTATGCTTATTTGTTTTTTGCAGTGCTTTTCGTTTACATAGCAGCTCAAAAATACATGGAAACAGAAATGATAGACTATGTATCGCTGCTTTTAGCCGGTACCGCCGTTTTCATGTTCTTCTTCAGAAAAAAATTCAATAAACGTTTTGAGGACAAAGACCGCAAATAATCTATGAGTTCAGATGTTATTATTATAATGGCATCGTTGCTGCTGTCTGCATTTTTTTCAGGTATGGAAATAGCCTATGTGTCTTCTAATAAAATTCACATAGAAATTGAAAAAAAACAAGGCGGTGTCCTGGCTAAAATATTGGGTAAACTAACCGCTAAACCTTCTAAATTTATTGCCACCATGCTTATTGGTAACAATATAGCACTGGTAATTTATGGGTTTTTTATGGGCGATTTGTTGGTGGCCTGGTTTCAGGACATCATAGCAAATACGGAATCCAATGTTGGGTTACTAACCTATTTGTTCGTTAATTTTAGTCTGCTAACGCAAACCGTTATTTCAACTTTAATAATACTGATTACGGCCGAGTTTTTACCCAAGGTATTTTTTCAAATTTACGCCAATTCCTTGCTAAAAATATTAGCAGGGCCTGCGTACTTTTTTTATCTGTTGTTTTCGTGGATAAGCGATTGTGTTATCTGGATAACCGACGTTATTCTTAAAAAGTTTTTTAAAACAGAAGGCGATCAGGTGCAACTTGCTTTCACAAAAATAGAATTGGGTCATTACATTTCCGAGCAAATGGAATCTGCTCAACCTACCGATGAGGTAGACACCGAAATTCAAATATTTCAAAATGCATTGGAGTTTTCCGAAGTTAAAGCACGAGAAGTTATGGTGCCTAGAACCGAGCTAATTGCTGTAGATGTCACGGAATCCTTAAAAACAATTAATGCTAAATTTACAGATACCGGTATTTCCAAAATATTGGTTTATAAGGATAATATAGATGATATTCTAGGTTATGCGCATTCCTTCGAGTTGTTTAAAAAGCCCAAAAGTTTAAAATCCATACTAACGCCAGTCGAGTTTGTACCTGAAACCATGCTTATTAAAGACGTTTTGAATGCCTTAATAAAAAAACGCCGCAGCATAGCCGTGGTGTTGGACGAGTACGGGGGCACCTCGGGTATTATGACTGTGGAAGATATTGTAGAAGAACTATTTGGTGAAATTGAAGACGAACACGATACCGTAGTGTTAATTGAAGAAAAACAAGATAGTAATACCTTTATTTTATCTGCCCGTTTGGAAGTCGATTACTTAAATGAAACCTATAAACTAAACCTACCTGAAAGTGAAAATTACGAAACCCTAGGCGGGTTAATTGTAGCGCTTACCGAAGGCATACCCGAACGTGGCGAAGTAGTAGAAACCAACGGCTTTCAATTTACTGTGTTAGAAGTTTCCACAACTAAAATAGATTTGGTTCAGCTTAAAATATTGGAAGAAGACTAATATCCCAAATATTAAACCAATTAATACAAAATTCTCCTTTCATAATTAAATAGAAAATGGTATTTTCGCGCACTATATTGTAAAAAATTTAAATAACAGATGGCAGTTTTAAATAAAATCAGACAACGTTCACTTTTCCTGATACTCATCATTGCATTGGCATTATTTGCCTTTGTTTTATCAGATTTGCTTCGTAATAGCGATGCCCTTTCCGCTAAATCTCAAAATGTAGTGGCTACCATAAATGGCAAAGATATTTTACGCGAAGATTTTCTAATGAAAGTGGAAAACGCTACCAGACAAATGGGTGGTCAGGCTACACAAACACAAGTTATGAACCGTGTTTGGGAACAAGAAGTGCGTAATGCTGTACTGGAAACGCAATTTCAAACCTTGGGTATTACCGTAGAAAGAGACCAAATGCGCGATATTTTGCGTACCAATTTAGCGTCTAACCCAGATTTTCAGAATGAAGCAGGCTTGTTTGACGATAACAAACTAACCGAATACATTGCCAATTTAAAAGCTACCTCTGCAGCTGCTTACCAGCAGTGGGTAGATTACGAAACATCTGTAGCAACAACTGCTTTACAACAAAACTATTTTAACATGGTTAAAGCTGGTATGATTGGTACTTTAGCAGAGGGCAAGTTGGAGCATAAACTAGAAGGAGACAAGGCAGATATTAAATATGTGCAAATTCCTTACAGTGCTATTCCAGATAGTACCGTGGCCGTTTCAAAATCTGAAATTGAGGCTTACATGAAAAAGAACAGAAAGCAGTTTGAAGTGGAGGCGTCCCGCGATTTACAATATGTTATGTTTAAGGAAGAAGCCTCTGTTGCCGATATTCAAGAATTGGAAAACGAAGTTGCAAAATACAAAGAGGCACAAGTGGAATATGTAAATGGTGTTACCGATACAATTCCTGCGTTCTCAAATGTAACCGAGCACGCTAATTACATCAATTTTGTGGCCAACTCCGATGTAAAATTCGATAACCGTTTTATTAAAAAAACTGCTTTACCAGAGGCAGTAGCTGAAGCTATTTTTAATTTAAATGTTGGCGAAGTTTACGGACCTTACAAAGACAATGGTTTTGTAAAGTTAACCAAAATGGTGGCCGTAGCACAATTGCCAGATTCTGTTAAAGCAAGACATATTTTAATACCATTTGTAGGTTCGCGTTCACAAACAGAAACAACCACTCAAACCGAAGCAGAAGCGAAAAAAACAGCCGATAGCTTAATGCAAGTAATTAAGGCCGACACAGGAAAATTTGTGTCGCTTTTAGATTTTTCTGCAGATACAGTTAGTAATGAAAAAGAGGGTGTTTTAGACTGGTTTACTTATAACACGATGGTGCCAGAGTTTAGAGATTTTGCTTTTGAAAGCGAAGACGGCGCTATAGGTGTGGTAAAAACAGATTTCGGTTTTCATATCATTGAAATTTTAGGACAAAAAAATAAGCAACGTGCTGTTAAAATAGGAACCATAGCAAGAAAAATTGAGCCTTCTGAACAAACGGTGAACGAGGTGTTTAGAAACGCTTCAAATTTCGAAATTGGCATCGAGAAAACAGATTTTGCCGATTTGGCTGCAGAAAAAAATTACACGGTACGTCCTGTTAATACGGTTAAAGTTTTAGACGAGAACATTCCAGGTTTAGGGAATCAGCGTGCCATAACACGTTGGGCTTTTGAGGATGCCACAGAGGTGGGCGATTATAAACGTTTTAATGTGCCTGGTGGTTACGCTATTGTACAGTTAGTGGCTAAAAATAAAGCTGGCTTAATGAAAACGGAAGATGCCTCTGTTACCGTATTACCTATTTTACGTAAAGAGAAAAAAGCAGCACAAATAAAAAGTCGCGTGTCGGCTTCAACTCTAGAGGATTTAGCGGCTGCAGAAAATACAAGCGTACGCTCTGCGCTTGCCTTAAGTATGGTAACACCTACTATTTCTGGTGCAGGTAACGAACCTAAAGTAGTTGGCTATGCCTTTGGAATGAAAGAAGGACAAACATCTAAATTAATTGAAGGCGATAAAGGCGTTTATATGGTGCGTTTAGAGAAATTGACGCCTGCCGTAGCCCTAGATAATTATCAAGGTTTTGCCAATCAGGTGCAAAGCGAAAAAGTAAATTCTGTAAATTCTTTATTGTATCCGGCTCTTAAAGAGGCTGCTGAAATTGAGGATAACAGAGCTAAAACAGTTCAATAATTTAATTAGTACTTAAATTATTTTAATCAAAAAGGGTTTTACGTGTGTAAAACCCTTTTTTGGCTTATGTAATAAGGTATGCAAATTTGGCTTTTACCCGTGTTGTAAACACACTTTTTGAACGTATTACTAACTTGTTATACACGAAATTATTTAATGATTTTTATAAAATAAAATCGGTATAGGGTAACACGGTTTTGTAGCCTTTTTTAGCAAAGTATGTAGCTGGATTGCTAGTACTAGCTACCAAAACAAAATCACCTCCCCAAGCGCCTAAACTTTTAATAGCGCCCGGGAAATCGGGAAATAAACGCGTTTTTACGGGTGGTTGCTTTATTATATTGGAAATAATGGTTTCATGCCTTTCCATTAAATCTTGAAATTCCCCTAAATTGTTGCAAGTAACAACTTGATCTGTTATAGCGGTAATAGCTGCTACAGCCTTTTTGTTATAATGGCTTGCCGCTTTGTACGAGGCAATGCCTTCGCGGCTGTCTTGCTTTTTATTCAAATAAACGAAATACAAATCCGATTGAAATACCGGATTAAAAGCAATGGGCTTAACTATACGCGTTTGGTTATTTAAGTTATACGTTAAAGGCTTACCATGTTGGGCGCAGGCAATATCGTAACCACTGCCACCAAACGTTTGCTGCAATAAAATATAAGGGTTTACGCCCGCCCAATTGGCTATATTATTAATAAGGGTTGAAGATGAACCCAAGCCCCAATTTCTCGGGAAATTAAGTTTACTGGTTACGTGGCAACCCGTAGTTAAAAATGAAGGGTTAAGTGCTTTAGCGGCCTTTAAAATCTGATTCAAACGTTGGGATACAGGATGTGTGCTCGCGGCAACTAATGTTTTGTCTGCCTGTATGCTAAACAATTCTTCAAACCAAACCTGATTGTGGTTGTCGGTGCTTTTCCAAATTATGGTGTTAGTTGTTTGTGGGCTTACTGCTAGCGACTGCCCGTATATGGTTGGAAGTGCCAAGGCTAGCGCGCCGTCTAGAACTACATATTCTCCTGTAAGAAGTACTTTGCCATGGCTGTAGTAGTTTGTCATAACGCTGCTAATTTACTTCCGTAAGTTTTCTAGGGCTTCTACAACAGCTCTATGGGTGACTACATGGTTTTTAAAGTGTGCAATAATCTGATTTTTTTCAGTATCCGATGCTTGAAACTGGTTTAAAATATTCATTAAATGCATTTTCATATGGCCTTCTTGAATACCTGTAGTGGTAAGCGATTTTAAGGCTGCAAAGTTTTGAGCTAATCCAGCTACGGCTACTATTTCCATAAGTTCTTTAGCGCTGGGTTTTTGTAGTAACTCCAATGCAAATGTTACTAGCGGATGTAGGCCAGTAAGGCCGCCTACGGTACCTAAAGCCAACGGTATTTCAATCCAAAACCTAAAAATACCATCGTTTATTTCGGCGTGGGTTAAACTGCTATATGCGCCATTACGTGCGGCATAAGCGTGGATGCCAGCTTCTACGGCGCGAAAATCGTTTCCGGTAGCTAATACAACGGCATCAATGCCATTCATAATACCTTTATTATGCGTTACTGCACGGTATGGCTCTATTTCGGCAATTTTAACGGCTTGAACAAAACGTTTAGCAAAAGCTTCGGCGTTTGTATGTGTACCATCTGTTAACTCTGTAACAGGACAAGACACCTCTGCGCGTACCAAACATTCCGGAACATAATTAGATAGGATACTCATAATAACTTGTATCTGCTTTTCCGATTCCGAAAACCCTTCATATAACAAGGCTTCCCGCTTTAAAGTGGTTGCAAATTGCTCCAAACAAGAGTTTATAAAATTGGCCCCCATAGCATTTAGCGTTTCAAAAGAAACATGCAATTGGTAATAGCCCGATAACTCCGTTGTTTTATCGCGTAGGCTTATATCTAAAATACCACCACCGCGTTTGTTCATATTGGCAGTTATGGCTTGGGTATCTGCTAGTAGTTGTGGTTTTATGTGGTTAAAAAAAGTTTCGAGTTTTTTGGTGTCACCATGAAACATAAAATGCACCTGTCCAATTTTAGTGGTACCAATAACTTGGGTTTTAAAGCCCCCTCTATCTAACCAAAATTTCGCCGCTTTACTGGCGGCAGCTACTACAGAACTTTCTTCAATAGCCATAGGAATGGTTAAAAGCTTCCCGTTTATTAAAAAATTTGGTGCTACGCCAAAAGGTAAATAGTAGTTTGTAATGGTGTTTTCAATAAACTCATCATGCAGTTGCTGAAGTTTGGCATCTGCATTCCAATAATTCATTAAAAGGTCCTTGGCCGCTTGTTTATGCGTGAAATAATTGCTAACAATCCAATCAATTTTTTCAGATTTCGATAGTTTTGAAAAACCAGTAACAGGGGTATTCATTTGTATTATATTTGGGTGGCAAAGATAGTATTATTGATTGAGTTCTGGAGGCTATCTGTATTTAAGTGTTAATAAATACGGTTTTTTGCGTATTTTTTAGTAAACTTGACATCATTTTATGCCAAAATTTATTTTTAATGACATACACAAAACAACTTCTGTTAGTTTGCTTTATATCAGGGCTTTTTGCAACAGCTCAAAATAAAAAGTTTTCTCTTGAAGCTATTTGGTCCGGAAATTTTAGAACAGAACGTTTGGATGCCTTGCATTCCATGAACAACGGAAAACAATATTCCGTATTAAATTTTGACAGGGCGTCGGGTACAACTCAAATAGATGTTTACGACTACAAAACATCAAATAAAAACAAAACATTAGTAAATGCTGCCAATTTGGAAGGTTTAGATCGCTTTTCCGATTATACTTTTAGTGCAGATGAAACACAAATACTTTTAGCTACGGAAGTAACGCCTATTTTTAGACGTTCTACATTGGGCAAATATTACGTGTATAATTTGAATACCAACGTACTGGAATTAGTGGCTGTTGAAAAAATTCAAGAACCTACTTTTTCTCCTGATGGAACCAAAATAGCTTATGGTTATCAAAATAACCTTTTTGTAAAAGATTTACAAACAGGTGTTACCCAACAAATTACTTTCGATGGTGAAAAAAATAAAATAATAAATGGTATTACAGACTGGGTTTATGAGGAAGAATTTGCCTTTGTAAGAGCTTTTGAATGGAATGCGGCTAGCAACAAAATAGCATTTATTCGTTTTGATGAAACGGAAGTGCCCGAGTTTTCTATGGATGTGTATGGTACGGATTTGTACCAAACCCAACATGTATTTAAATATCCAAAAGCGGGGGAGGCCAATGCAAAAGTGTCTTTACATATTTACGATGTGGCGGCTAATACCACGCAAGATGTAGAATTTAACTACGCGGATAGCGATTTGTACATACCAAGGCTTACATGGACTAACAATCCAGATTTGTTAAGCGCACAGGTAATGAAGAGACACCAAAATGAATTGGATTTGTGGCTTGTAAACGCGGCATCCAACCAGTCTCAAATTATTTTAAAGGAGCGCGATTCTGCCTACATTGATGTGACAGATAATTTAACATTCTTAAAAGACAATAGTTTTATTTGGACAAGTGAAAAAGATGGTTTTAATCACATTTATCACTACAGCAAAGAAGGTGAATTAATTAGTCAGGTTACCAAAGGAAATTGGGAAGTAACCAATTACTATGGGTTTGATGACAAACACAACACTATATTTTATCAGTCTACAGAAAATGGCTCTATTAATCGGGATGTATATGCCATAAAACTTAATGGTCGTAATAAAACACGTTTAACTACTGATACGGGTACAAATAGTGCTGCCTTTAGTGCCGATTTTACGTACTTTATAAACACTTATTCCAGTGTGTCCACACCACCAGTGTATACCTTACATTACGCTAAAAATGGAAAAGAAATAAAACGCATAAAAGATAACGCCAAATTACAAGAAAAGTTGGCGGATTATCAAATGGCAGAGAAACAGTTTTCAACCATACACGTTAATGGTAACGATTTAAATATGTGGATGGTAAAACCACCAAACTTCGATGCAACAAAAACCTATCCTTTGTTTATGTATCAGTATTCCGGACCTGGTTCTCAAAGCGTTGCAAATTCTTGGCATGCTGCTAACGATTATTGGTACCAGCTATTAGCACAAAAAGGATATATTGTGGTGTGTATTGATGGGCGTGGTACCGGCTATAAAGGAGCCGACTTTAAAAAAGTAACACAAAATGAATTGGGTAAATACGAAGTAGCAGATCAAATAGAAGCCGCTAGAAAACTTGGAGCACAAGCTTATATTGATGCCGCCCGAATAGGCATTTGGGGTTGGAGTTATGGCGGTTTTATGAGTAGTAACGCCTTACTGAAGGGTAATGATGTTTTTAAAATGGCTATTGCTGTAGCACCGGTTACAAGCTGGCGCTTTTACGATACTATTTATACCGAGCGCTACATGACAACGCCACAAGAAAACCCAAGTGGTTACGACGATAATTCGCCTATTAATCACGTAGACAAACTGAAAGGCGACTACCTTTTAATACATGGCACCGGAGATGATAACGTGCATGTACAAAACACAATGCGCATGGTAGAAGCTTTAGTTCAGGCCAACAAGCAGTTTGAGTGGATGATTTATCCGGATAAAAATCATGGTATTTACGGCGGAAATACCAGATTACATTTATATACTAAAATGACCAATTTTATTGATAGAACATTGGGGAATTAAAGAGCGTTTTAGGACAGCTTAAAGCAATTAAAAATTTACACTAACACTAACACTAACTAATATTACTTATTATGGAATATAAATTTGGAGGATCTATTGAGAATCAAAAAACAGTTCTGGGCCATCCTTCTGGATTGTTTGTATTGTTTTTTACAGAAATGTGGGAGCGTTTTTCTTATTATGGTATGCGCGCCTTATTGGTTCTTTTCTTGGTATCCTCACTTATAGATGGTGGTTGGGAATGGTCTCGAGCAGATGCCCTAGTGCTATATGGTTGGTATACCGGTCTTGTTTTTCTAACACCTATAATAGGTGGTTTTATTGCTGATAAATTTATGGGCTACCGGCGTGCAGTCGTGCTGGGTGCCTTTATCATGACGCTAGGTCATGCGTCCATGGCTCTAGAGGGTATTACACCCATTTTCTTTTATCTAGGTTTGTCCTTTTTAATTGTTGGAAACGGCTTTTTTAAACCAAATATTTCGTCCATGGTAGGACAGTTGTACAAAAACCAAGGCAAAGAAAAGGATTCTGGATACACCATTTTCTATATGGGTATTAATGCCGGTGCTTTTTTAGGCATTTTATTGTGCGGCTACATTGGCGAAAATGTAGGCTGGCATTATGGCTTTGGTCTAGCAGGTATTTTTATGCTTTTAGGCATGTTACAATTCTTTTTCACACAAAAAATATTTGGAAGTATTGGGTTATCGCCTAAACAATCTGCAGATTTTGATGATGTTATTGAGGATGGGGTTGAGAAAATTGGCGACGATATAGAAGATGCTATTGAAGAAGCAGAAAATTCCAAAGTTGTAAGAGACCGCATGGTGGTTATTGGTGTGTTTTCATTGTTTGTCATCTTTTTCTGGTGGGCTTTCGAGCAGGCCGGTGGTTCCATGACGGTGTTTGCAGCCGACTATACAGACAGAGGTCTAGAGGGCAGTGCCGCTCTAACTTTTAAGGTTGTTAATGCCATAATAACCGTGGTGCCAATGTTAGTTATAACGTGGGTTTTAATTTTATTATTTAAACAAACCTTTCAAAATTACGCCTTGGCAAATATTCTGTTAGGTTTCAGTTTTATAATTATTTGGGGTATTGTAATCTGGATGCTAAATAGAGAGTTCCAATCGGATGCTACCGAAGTACCAGCTTCGTGGTTTTCGGTGTTAAACTCGTTGTTTATTATTCTATTTGCGCCCTTATTTTCTAAACTTTGGGAAAGTAAATTAAATCCGTCTGGGCCTATTAAATTTGCCATTGGCTTGCTATTAGTTGGTTTAGGTTTTGGGGTGTTAGCGTATGGTGCCGCAGGTATTCCAGATGGCGCGAAAACAGCATCGGTTAGCCTATTATTTTTGGTAGCGGCTTACTTTTTACACACGCTGGGCGAATTGTGCGTATCGCCAGTTGGCTTGTCGTATGTAAGTAAATTAGCACCTGTAAAGTTTGTAAGCCTTATGTTTGGTATTTGGTTTACAGCTAATTTCTTTGCTAATTTGCTAGGCGGTTTTACGGGAAGTTTCATCGATCCTATTTCTGAAAAATACGGCTTGTCCACTTTCTTTTTAATATTTACCGTTATACCAATCGCTGCAGCTGTTATTATGATGTTACTAAACCCTATGCTTAAAAAGAAAATGCATGGCGTGGAGTAGTGCCGGGCGTTAGGCCTAAAATGTGCACATTGAGGGCTTTAAACACCAGTCATATAAACACCTACGTTATTAATATGCTTTTTATATACTAATAAATTATACTATGAACACAGACATTGAAAATCTATTTAAGGACACGGTTCTTGGCCACCCGGTAGGACTCTTTATTTTATTTTTTACTGAAATGTGGGAACGTTTTTCATTTTATGGCATGCGTATCCTGCTTATTCTTTTCTTAACAGCGCCGATGATGAGCGATAATCCAGGTTGGGATTGGCCGCGAGAACATGCATTAGCTTTAATAGGTACCTATGCGTCGCTATTATATTTAACACCAATTATTGGGGGCTGGATTGCCGATAAGTTTACAGGATACCGTATGGCCGTAGTTATTGGTTGTGTTATCATGACGCTTGGACATGCTGCCATGGCTTTCGAAACCACCGGTTCATTTTACCTAGGTCTGGCTTTGTTAGTAGTGGGAACTGGTTTTTTTAAGCCTAATATTACTTCTATTATCTCGGAAATGTACAAAACCAGAGAGTCCAAAAAGGATGGTGCTTATACCATATTTTATATGGGTGTTAATGCTGGTGCATTTTTTGGAATGATGCTTTGTGGGTATTTAGCAGAAAACTACGGTTGGCATTGGGGCTTTGGTTTAGCCGGAATTTTTATGCTACTTGGTATGCTGCAATTTTTATTTGCTCATAAAATATTTGGCGATGTAGGTGCAGCACCAACCAAAAAGGTTGATGTCGTGTTTCATGAAGGCGAGGATACATCGGACCCAGAAGTTGTAAAAGAAGAGGTTGAGGCCGCTTCTAAATTAAATCCATTTACTACCCTGGACAAAGCCTTAATTGTTCTGTCATCTGTGGGTGGTTTGCTGTATTTATTTAACGATCCACTTGAAAAAATTGGCGGAACATCTATGTTGCCTTTCGAGATTATGGGCTTAACCGGTTCTAACTTTATTGTACTAACGGCATTAATTTTGTTTTTGGTTCTGTTAATTAGTCGTATTTCACGCTACATCCCAATTGTTCGCGATAGGTTAGTAGCCGTATCCATTTTTGCCTTATTTACGGTTTTCTTTTTTGCGTTTTTTGAGCAGTCTTTGGGCTCCATGACCTTATTTGCAAGCGATTATACAAACCGAGAACTTGTAGGGGGTGCAGCTACGGTCTTTAAAATTATTGATGGTCTTTTAACCACCATTCCGCTTATTATTATTACCTACGTTATTATTCTAATCTTTAAGAAAACCTTTACTAAAATTGGTTTGTCCAATGTGATGTTGGCTATTGCTTTTATTGGTGTTTGGGGGTTGGTAATTTATAGAATTTACGACAAGTCATTTTCTGAAGAATTACGTGTAGATGCTACTTGGTTTGGGATATTAAATTCCTTTTTCATTATTACTTTGGCACCGCTGTTTTCAAAGTGGTGGGAGAGTAAATACAATCCGAGTGCTGCTATGAAATACGCCATTGGTTTAATATTATTAGGCTTTGGTTTTGCTATTTTAGCTTATGGCGCATCCGATATTCCATCAGGAGCAAAAACAGCCTCTGTAAGTATGATTTTCTTAATACTAGCGTATTTATTTCACACCATGGGCGAGCTTTGTTTATCGCCGCTTGGTTTGTCCTACTTAAGTAAATTAGTGCCTGCCCGAATGATTGGTTTTATGTTTGGGGTTTGGTATTTGGCTATTGCTGTTGGGCAAAAAGTAGCAAATACTATGGGTGGTATGATTGATAAAATTTCTGAACAATACTCACTCGGTGTATTCTTCTTAATTTTTGCCATTGTACCTGTTGCTGTCGGTTTAGTTTCAGTGGTATTAAATCCATTATTAAAACGTTTAATGCACGGTGTGCGATAAGCTATAAAATTGTTAAAATTTATTTTAAACACGCCTTTTTGGCGTGTTTTTTGTAAGTTCGATAGTATAATTTCAATATAAATAACATGAAAAAAATAATACATACCCTGGTTTTGTTTGTGGCTGTTTCGGCAATTGGTTTTGCGCAACAAATAAACTGGGTTACCTTGGAAGAGGCGGTAGCACTTCAGAAAAAAAATCCAAAAAAAATTATGATGGATATGTACACTAATTGGTGTGGTCCTTGTAAAATGTTGGATAAAAATACCTTTCAGAATAAAGATGTGGCAGACTACGTAAATAAATATTTTTATGCCGTGAAATTTAATGCAGAAGGAAATGAAACAGTGAATTTTAAAGGGAAAACCTACACAAATCCTGGGTACGATCCAGCAAAGGCCAACAGGCGTAATTCAGCGCACGAACTGGCACGTTATTTTAGTGTACGTGCGTATCCTACCATTGTGTATTTGGATGAAAATGCCGATTTACTGGCGCCTGTTGCAGGTTATAAAACGCCACAGCAAATAGAATTGTATCTAAAAATATTCAAAAACAACGAACATACCAAGTTTAAAACGCAACAGGACTTTCAAGCTTACGCCCAGTCTTTTAAACCGGAGTTTAAAAATTAACTCACGGCCATGTTGCTGTAAAAGCGCCTTTTTCGCCTGTGTAGTGGAAAAGGCGCTTTTTCTTTTTGCAAGTTTCTGCCCATTTGACCACAACTGTTTTGTAGTTGCTTCCGTCTGCAATAAGTAATTTAGGTTGCAACGAATCCAGCATTCGGTTTAAATTAATTTTTGGCGATTGCCGCAATAAAACATAATCAGGTTTAAACGATAAGCCTTTATATATTCCTAAACTATCAATTACTAACAGCTTTTTGTTGTAAAAGGTGTAAACGTTTTTAATACTATCCATGGCTACAGTTTTAATAAAATTACCCACCCTGTAGTCTTTAATGGGGTACTGGCTGCTCTGGTTTTTTATAGGGCCTAAATCGTGGAATACCTTTAAATTCTGGCCATCTCTAAATCCTATCAAACTATGTCTGGTTTTATGGAAAATAACAAGTTCCTTTTTTGATTGCTGCAAAAAAGTATTGCCTATATATACAATTTGAAATCCAAATATGGCAAGTACGGCTATTTGCAACCTAAAAAAGGATTTCTTCAAGACATATTGTACTGCCAAAATAAAGACTATATACAAGCTAATTACCATAATAAGATTAAATGACAGGGCCTTAAAAACAAACGTTTCTTGTTGTGCCACCCAGCCAAAAAACGAATTCATCCAGCTTATAATTTGTCCAAAAAAATCGGATAAAAAACTTTTTGGAGCGCCTAATAAAGCCAATAAAAATATAAAAAGGCCGTAGCCTAGTATAAAACCAAGCGCTGGAATAATAAAAAGGTTGGTAAGTAAAAACAATCCGGGAAATTGGTTAAAATAAAAAATGCTTAATGGAAATATACCTATTTGCGCGGCCAATGACACGGCTATTAAAGCCCATATTTTATTTAAGAAACGGTATTTGGTTTTCAAAGGATTGTAAATTAAGGGATACACAGCAACAATACCCAATACCGCTAAATAGCTTAACTGAAATCCAATTTCAAAAAGCATTAAAGGGTTTATTATTAAAATTAAAAATGCCGAAATAGCCAAGGTGTTGTAAATATTATTAGGTCTGTTTAAATACATGCCTATGGTTAATACACTAAACATGGTTACGGCACGTAAAATGGAAGGCGATAATCCCGCTATAATGGCATAACTCCAAAGTATCATTAATATCAATATCGGCACTAAATACTTACCGTTTTTTAGGTGTAACAGGGGTGTAAAAAGCCATTTTAACAAAAAGAGTATAATGCCAATGTGTAAGCCCGAAATGGCTAAAATATGAATGGCTCCAGCATTCACATAGTTGGTGTATAAACTGGTGGTAATTTGCTGCCTTTGTCCTAAAAATAAAGCGTTTATTACAGCTAGTTCGGAAGGTTTAAATTGATAAGCTTGTAGCGCTTGGTTTAACTTGCTTCTTACATTGTGCGCTAAACCAAAAACACTTTCCGTAGCCTTTTCATGCTTGTAAATTTGCTTGTGCTGGCTGTATAATTGTGCGTATACTTGGTGTCGCTCTAAATACCGTTTGTAATTAAATTGATATGGATTTAGTGGAGGTTGTAGTGCTTGAATAGAGCCGTAAATATGCAATTTGTCATCTACGGATAGTTTGGGTACACTATCTTGTTTTGCAATATTTAAAAGCACGGTGCCAAAAACCGGCGTTTGGTCTATTCGTTTTATTTTGGCTAGGTAACGGTTATTAAAGGCGTTTGGTTTAAGAAGCTCTGTAATTTGGAGTTCATGCAAACGTAAGTTATTAGTTGTCGTATCGGAAATATGCGTGAAATGAGATTTGTAATTGGTGTGTTGGTGTACAGCAACACTAACATAACCTAGACTTAAAATACTGGTATAAGTTGCCATTGCAAACCACAGGTTTCTGTTGTATTTAAGACTATTTAAGAAAAATAAAGCAGTTAAAACAAGTACAGAAATACACGCAAGCAACATGGCAGTAAATAAAGACGTTTGTACCAAATCGCCTGTTAAAATGCCAAGCATGAAACAACATACAAGTCTAACTATTGGAAAATCAACTAATTTCACAATAGTAAGATACAAAAAAATTACAGGATACGTCTGGCTTGAACAAATGCAAAATACCAATAGCGTTCAGATAATTCAGACAACATAACCCCTTTGCTAGTTGAAGCGTGAATGAATTCTACAAAACCAGGGCGGGATTGGGTAACAATTCCGACATGATTAACTTTTCGACTATTTTTTTTGGTTGCAAAAAATAATAAATCACCTTTTTTTACGGCTTTAACATCTACCCAATTACCAGTTACAGCCAATTCGGAGGTTGTTCTAGGCAGCAGCACGCCTTCTTTTTTAAATGAAGTAACAATAAGCCCAGAGCAATCCATCCCTTTTTTAGAACTTCCTCCGTATTTATATTTTACGCCATTAAAAGTCTTGGCGTAATTTATAACCGATTCAGCAGTAGGGTTGTAAGTAGCGTTAGTAGCACCGATGGCCTTGGTGGATGTCGGACTCTTTTTAGAACGGTAAGCCGTATTTTTACTGGATTTACAGGCTGAAAAACAGATGAAACAGATTAAAATAAGTACGATTTTTTGCATAAATCGAAAATACATAAATTTAAATTAATAGTAAAATACGAAGTAAAAACATCATTGGTCATTACATCAAAAACCTGTACTTTTAAAGCAGCATTATAAAATTTTTATGACTCTAATCGATTTATTTTCGGGTTGCGGCGGTTTGGCTTTAGGTTTTAAATGGGCTGGCTACAAAACGTTACTCGCTAGCGATGTGGACCACAACTGCGAGAAAACCTATACCTATAATTTTCCAAATGTCCCTTTTATAACCTCCGATTTGAGGGCGCTTACAACTGCGCAAATTCAAGAAAACCTAAAGGAGCCTGCAGATGTAGTAGTGGGTGGTCCACCGTGCCAAGGTTTTTCTTTGGCCAATAAAAATAGAAACAAAACAAAATCCGATCCGCGAAACGAGTTGTTTTACGAGTTTGTTCGTGTGGTAACCGATATCCAACCAAAGGCTTTTGTAATGGAAAATGTACGCGGCTTATTATCTATGCAAAAGGGAGCTGTTATAAAGCTGATGAAAACAGAGTTCGAAAACGCTGGCATAGGGTATGAGGTGGCCTATAAAGTATTGTTGGCTTCAGATTATGGAGTGCCGCAAACTAGGCAGCGTGTTATAATGATTGGGATTCGTAAAGATTTAAACACAGTACCTGTTTTTCCAAAAAAAACCTATACACAACCTGTAACAGTTTGGCAAGCCATATCCGATTTACCACAAATAGAGGCGGCTCAAGGTACCGAAAACATGGTTTACCCATATGCTTCAAAAAATGCCTACCAAAGTTTTATGAGACAGGACAGCCGTATAGTTTGCAACCATGTAGCCATGCGCCATACACAACGCGTTATTAGTAGGTTCAAGGTTATTAAAGCGGGGCAATCTTTAGCGCATGTTACGCCAGAACATGCCGCGGTTAAGCGCGGAAATCCTAAAGAGAAATCGAAAATTGTGTTTTCGCAAAATAACCAGCGTTTGCATGCAGAAAAACCAGCTCCCACAATTGCTGCTTCATTTCAAAGTAATTTTATTCACCCGTATTTACACCGAAATTTTACAGCTAGGGAAGGGGCGCGTTTGCAGTCTTTTCCAGACACCTTTGTGTTTCAGGGTATGCGTACTAAAATGAGTTGGGAAAAGGGCTTGAGTCAGTATCAGCAAATTGGCAATGCGGTACCACCACTGTTAAGCTATGCCATTGCTAAAACACTTCGAGAAACGCTTCTGGGTACAAAACAATTACATAACACCTTGTTTTAGCATGCTTTAGGAGTTAAGGGCCTTGTAAATTAGTTTGGCAGTTTTGGCACTTGCACCCGTACCCCCTAATTTTTTCTCTAATTCATTATAGGCTTCTAACATCTGTACGCGGTTGTTGTTATTTAAAATGGCGTCTAGTTCGGTTTTCAGGTTTTCAGCAGTAAAATCGTCCTGTATTAACTCCGTAACCACGGCTTTATCCATAACCAAATTCACTAACGAAATAAAATTAATATGCGTAATTAAACGTTTTCCTATTTGGTAGGATAGCCAACTGCCTTTATAGCAAACTACTTGCGGTACTTTAAATAAAGCTGCTTCTAGTGTTGCAGTACCAGAAGTAACCAAAGCGGCGGTTGCAACACTTAAAATATCGTAGGTTTTATTGGAAATGAAATGAATGTTAGCTGCTTTTATAAAAGATTGGTAAAAACTAAAATCCTGACTAGGCGCACCGGCAATTACAAACTGGTAATTGGGGTATTTCGGGACTAAAGTTAGCATAACGGATAACATTTTAGCAATTTCCTGTTTTCTGCTACCGGGCAATAAAGCAATAATGGGTTTGTTTTGCAAACCGTATTTGTTTTTAAATTCGGAAGCCTTTATGGCGTGTCTGTTTGAAATAGCGTCAATGAGCGGATGTCCAACAAAATGAACCGGATACTGGTGTGCCTCGTAAAATGTTTTTACAAAAGGCAAAATAACGTACATGGCGTCTATATCGCGTTTTATAGCTTTTACACGTCCCGCTCTGGAAGCCCAAACCTGTGGCGAAATGTAATAGTGCGTTTTAAAACCGGCTTGTTTAGCCCATTTTGCAATGCGTAAATTAAATCCGGAATTATCTATAAAAATGATAACATCGGGTTGGTATTGTTTTATGTCGTTTTTACAGCGTTTAAAATCTTTTCTTATGGTATTTAAATTCAAAATTACTTCAGCAAAGCCCATAAAGCTTCGCTCTTTGTAATGCTTTACTAGAGTACCACCAACGGCCTGCATTAAATCGCCTCCCCAAAATTGAAATTCAGCCTGGGGATCTTCATTTTTTAAAGCCTTCATTAAGTTGGAGCCATGCAAATCGCCGGAAGCTTCGCCTGCAATTAAGTAGTATTTCATATTACAAATATTTAATAATAAATGTAGCTATGGCAATAACCACAGTAGCCAGCAACACCCCTCTGGCGCGATAGTCTTGTTTCTTCCTTATAAAAATAAAAAAAGCTAATAAATTTAAAATGGCGCCTAAACTAACCAGTTTTCCTAAAAAGCCTTGTGCAGAGGCATTACGAAGCGCTGTTTCAAAATCGTCGTGCGAGCCCAATAAAATGGTGGCTAGTATTAAACCAAGTGTATTGGCCAATAAGCCTACCAAAAACCCGATTAGTATTTCTTTTTTAATCATTAAAATTCCATGTGTTTAATTGTTGCACATAATGGTGTGCCGTCAGGTCAAATTGTACTGGTACAACCGATACAAATCCGTTGGCCAAAGCCCACTCGTCCGTGTCTGTTCCTTTGTCTAAATTAACAAATTTTCCCGTTAGCCAGTAGTAATCTTTCCCTTGTGGTGTTTGGCGTTTATCAAATTCCTCTTGCCAATTCGCTTTGGCTTGGCGGCATATTTTTATGCCTTTTATGTCGGCTTCTTTTATATTGGGAATATTCACGTTCAACACCATATCGTTTGGTAAGGTATTGTTTAAAACTTCCTGCGTAATACGTTTTGCAATTTTTTTTGCTGCCGTAAAATCAGCGTTGTAATTATAATCTAATAAGGAAAATCCTATTGCAGGAATTCCTTCAATACCTGCCTCAAGCGCCGCACTCATGGTACCCGAGTAAATAACGTTTATGGAGGAGTTGGAACCGTGATTTATTCCAGAAACACATAAATCTGGCCGGCGATCCAGTATTTCATTAACAGCCAGTTTTACACAGTCGGCGGGCGTGCCCGAGCAGCTGTATTCAATACGGCCAGAATCGTCAATGGTTACTTGTTCTAAATGGAGTGTCGAGTTTATGGTTATGGCATGTCCCATAGCACTTTGCGGACTGTCTGGTGCAACCACTACAATATCGCCTAAATCTTTTACCGCCTCAATTAATGCCCGCACACCTGGTGCCGCAATACCGTCGTCGTTAGTAACTAAAATGAGTGGTCTTTTTGTCATGGTACTTATTTGTTTTACAATCGCAAAAATACATAAAATAGGCCGCAATGCTTTAATTTATCCTGTTTAACAAAAAATTAATAGCAAGGCACTATATTGGCATGGTTTTTTCGTTAATTTAGTGAAAAATAACCTATGCTTTTTTTGAGACTTATGAAAAGGAATTATAATATGTTGATTTTGTTGCTGTTATTAGCTTTTGCTTCTTGCAGCTTCACCTCTAAAACGTTTGAAGACCCCGATAAAGATAAATTACTGGTGCAAGTAGTAACCTATGTTTTGGAGCGCGGGCATTTTGATCCAAAAACGATGGACGATGCTTTTTCGGAGGCCGTTTATACCGAATACCTAGACCAAATAGACCCACTAAAACAATATTTTTACAAATCGGATATTGAAGAGTTTGAAAAGTTTAAAACCCAGCTAGACGATCAGTTAAGAGTATCGGATATTTCTTTTTTTAATCTTACTTACGAGCGCCTCATGACACGTATTTCGGAGGCAAAAGAAATTTATAAAGCCATACTAAACGAGCCTTTCGATTACAGTAAAAACGAAAATTACAATGCCGATTACGATAGTATTGATTTTGTAAAAAATAAACGCGCTTTAACCGACAGGTGGCGCCAGCGTTTAAAATACACCAACCTTGCCAATTACGACGATTTAATAGAAGAGCAAGAAAATTTGGAAGAATTAAATGCACAAGCCGATTCGCTACAAACGGAGCCTATTGCCAAAAAAACAATGAAAGAGGTAGAGGAAGCGGCACGTAAGGAAACATTAAAAACCATTAACGTTTATTACAACGATTATATAGATGATATGGACCGAGACGATTGGTTTGTACTTTATCTAAATGCGGTGGCCCAGCAATTTGATCCACATACTACCTATTTTGCACCACAGGACAAAGAGGCTTTTAACCAAGATATGGCTGGTAAGTTGGAAGGCATAGGTGCCCGTTTGCAAAAGCGCGATAACAACACAAAAATTTTAGAACTTATTTCTGGTGGTCCAGCTTGGCGCGGAAAAGAACTTGAGGTTGGCGATATTATTGTGAAAGTACGTCAGGAAGACGAAAAAGAAGCGGTAACCATTACCGGAATGCGCATAGACGACGCTATTAAACTTATAAAGGGGCCTAAAGGAACCAATGTTTATTTAACGGTTAAAAAAGTGGACGGTAGTACTAAAATTATTAAAATAACACGCGATGTGGTGGAAATTGAAGAAACACACGCTAAATCTGCTTTTGTAGACAAGGACGGTAAGCGGTTTGGCATTATTAATCTGCCTAAATTTTATGCCGATTTTGAGGATTACGAAAAATTAAACGCCGCCTCCGATGTGAAACGCGAAATAATCCGCCTGAAAGAGCTAGGAATGGAAGGTCTGGTATTAGATTTACGTAATAATGGAGGAGGCTCCTTACAAACCGTGGTGGAAATGGCTGGATTTTTTATAAAATCGGGGCCAGTGGTGCAAGTGCGCTCTACCGAAGCCCCTAAAGAAATTTTAAACGATACCGATAAGTCTATTGTCTGGGACGGACCCCTAGTTATTTTGGTAAACGAATTCTCTGCCTCGGCCTCCGAAATTCTGGCGGCAGCAATGCAGGACTATAAGCGAGCCATTATTATAGGAAGCAAACAAACCTACGGTAAAGGTACTGTACAGTCCTTTTACGATTTAAACCGGATGGTAAAAAACAATAAGGAAGGCGATTTAGGAGCCTTGAAAGTTACCAGACAAAAATACTACCGTATTAACGGCGGTTCGGTGCAACTGGAAGGTGTTAAAAGTGATGTAATTGTACCAGACAGATTTAGCTATATTGATATTGGCGAAAAAGATCAGAAAAATCCATTAAGTTGGGATGAAATTGATGCAGCCGATTATGAAGTTTGGGATGGCTATTTCGATTATGATACAACAATTGAAATGAGTAAAAGTCGCATGCAAAACAATCCGCAACTACAGCTCATTTCCGAAAATGCGAAATGGGTTCGCGAGCGCATGGACGAAAAGGTCTATCCTTTAAATTACGCCGACTATAAAATGCGTTTGGAGACAAATGAAAAACAGTCTAAAACCTTCGATAAAATTGCCGAATACAAAACCAATTTAACCTATAAGTCCTTGCCTTACGAAGCCCGCTTATTTGAAACCGATACGGTTTTAAAAGATAAGCGCGAGCGCTGGCACGAAAGTTTAAGCAAAGATGTTTATGTAGAAGAAGCTTTGCATGTACTTAAAGATTTAAAGGCATCTCATGCCGTTAAAAAACTAGCCAACGTAAAAGAGTAAGCTACTACATGCATTCTAGTAATTCAAGCTCATTAAGTAAATTAGCGCTCCAGAAATTTAAAAAAGATTTCTGGGGCGTTTTTAGTTTGGGCTTCATCATTTTGGTTGGTTTGGTAGCGGTGTTTGCCTACGTTATAGCACCCGATAATTCGGAGTATGCCAACCAAATGCACGTGTCTATACATTCGCAAAAACCAGGATTTAAGGTAAATATGTTGGTGCTGCCACAGGAAACTGCCAATAAGCAATCGGTGTTATCTGCTATGTTTTTTGGTAACAAGGTCCCTGCTACCCAAATACCTATTAGTCAGTATCACATACAGGATTCCATTTTACATTATACAGAGTACGCCACCGATGGCTTGCAAGGTTTAACAAAATCCATACCGTTAAACGGCCTGTCTGAAACCAATATTATTCAGTCTAAAACGTTCTTGTTTGGAACGGATAAATATGGCCGCGATTTGTTAAGTAGAATTTTGGTGGGCGCCAGAATTTCTTTTTTTATTGGATTCATTGCTGTGTTTATATCCTTGGTTTTGGGCATCTTTATGGGTAGTGTTGCTGGGTATTTTGGTGGGCGTACAGATGCTTTAATAATGTGGTTTATTAACGTTTCTTGGTCTATACCTACGTTGTTGCTAGTTATTGCAATTACCTTGGCCCTGGGAAAAGGCTTTTGGCAGGTGTTTATTGCTGTAGGCCTAACTATGTGGGTAGAGGTGGCGCGTGTGGTGCGTGGCCAGGTTTTGAGCGTAAAAAAAATGCAATATGTTACGGCTGCTCGCGCCTTGGGGTTTACAGATTTTCGGATTATATCCAGACATATTTTGCCCAACATTATGGCGCCAGTTATTGTTATTTCGGCAGCTAATTTTGCAGCGGCTATACTTATTGAAAGCGGTCTGAGCTTTTTGGGTATTGGCGCACAGCCACCAATGGCTAGTTGGGGCGCTATGATAAAAGATCATTACAATTATATTATTTTAGGAAAACCCTATTTAGCCCTTATCCCGGGTATTTGTATTATGAGTTTGGTAATGGCTTTTATGCTTGTGGGTAATGCGCTGCGCGATGCCCTAGATGTTAAAACCTAATGTGTAAAACTGGTTTTGTACCGACCTACAAATGTAAAAATCCAAATATTTATTTGGTTTTATCGGTATTCATTTGGTCGTTTATTTGCTGAATGTAATTTAGTAAATGGTCTTTTCCTATGTGCTTTGAAGAAGAGGTAACAAAATAATTAGGCATTTCTTCCCATGTTTGAAGCATTATGGCGGTATAGTCTGCTATATGTTTTTCAATGGCCTTGGGTTTTAGTTTATCTGCTTTTGTAAAAATAATGGAAAATGGAATGCCATTTTCGCCCATCCAAGCCATAAACTCTAAATCTATACTTTGTGGTTCATGCCTAATATCTACTAGCACAAAAGCTGAAACTAATTGTTCCCGCTGCCTAAAATAATCGGTTATAAACTTTTGAAATGTTTTTTTAGAACTTTTAGAAACCCGAGCATAACCATACCCCGGCAAATCTACTAAATACCAATTGGCGTTTATTAAAAAATGATTAATTAACTGCGTTTTACCCGGGCGTCCAGATGTTTTTGCTAAACTTTTTCTGTTGGTTAGCATGTTTATTAACGAGGACTTGCCTACGTTGCTGCGCCCAATAAAAGCATATTCCGGTAGCGGGTTTTTAGGGCATTTAGCAACATCAGAATTACTCATTACAAATTCTGCCGATTTAATTTCCATAACTAGTTCGCGTAATTAGTGTTAGTAGTGGTTTTTTGTTACAAGCCGCGTTTAGTTAACCAAGCACTTAAAATACTATTAAATGTTTCAGGGTGTTCCATCATGGCGGCATGACCACATTTGTCAATCCAAAACAGTTCAGAGTCGGGTAATAAGTCGTTAAACTCTTCTGCTACTTCTGGTGGTGTTACCGTATCGTTTTTGCCCCAAATTATACAGGTTGGTGTAAACATTTTGGGTAGGTCTTTAGCCATATTGTGCCTAATGGCGCTTTTGGCAATGGCCAAGGTTTTTATGAGTTTATTGCGGTCATTAACGGTTTCGTAAACCTCGTCTACAATAGCTTTGGTTGCTACTTCAGGATCGTAAAAAACATCTTGTGCTTTCTTTTTAATAACTTCATAATCACTTCGTTTTGGGTAGCTACCACCCATAGCGCTTTCATACAGTCCGGAGCTTCCTGTTATTACCAAAGCTTTTATTTTTTCTGGGTATAACTTGGTATGGTACAAGCCTATGTGGCCACCTAACGAGTTGCCTAGCAAAATAACTTGGTCTAATTCTTTATGGGTAATAAATTCGTGTAGGTATTTGGCAAAACTCTTTACGTTCGTTTTCAGTAACGACATGGTGTAAATTGGCAGTTCTGGAATAATTACGCGGTAGCCTCTTTTGCTAAAGTAGTCGGTTACCGAGTCGAAATTGCTTAAGCCGCCCATTAAGCCATGTAAAATAATGAGAGGTTTTCCTTCGCCTACTTCAATATAACTATAACTTTTTTCTTTTTTTAATCTATGAGCCATTAAGTTGTTGGTCTTTTCTTCAAACAAATATAGTTAAATCATTCAGAATAATCGGACTTTTATTAAAAGTGACAGACTGGAAAGTCATTTCGCTTGTTAATAACTTTAAAACTGCTATAACATACCGTGTTTAAACGCTTGATTGGTAGATTTTAAGCCAATTTTCTTTTCTATTCAGGAATTTTTAGGTAGGCGTTAAGGGAAAAATTATTAACAAAGTGGTAAAAAGTGGTAAAAGGTGGTAATATTTTCAATATATTTGAATTTGAAACCCAATAGCTAACTAAAATTGTTTTGAGCTCACTTATAGGAACATACGAATGTAAAGTAGACGCCAAAGGCCGCCTTATGTTACCTGTGGCGCTTAAAAAACAGTTAGCGCCTATGTTGCAAAACGGCTTTGTTTTAAAACGTTCCGTTTTTCAGCCGTGTTTGGAGTTGTACCCTATGTCCGAATGGGAAGCGCTTATGCAAAGCTTAAACGGCTTGAATAGGTTTAATAAAAAAAACAACGATTTTATTCGGCGGTTTACAGCAGGTGTCAAAATTATTGAAGTAGATGCTACAGGAAGGTTGTTAATACCGAAAGACTTGGTTGCTTTTGCAGCTATTTCTAAAGAAATTGTTATGTCTGGGGCTATTAATATTGTGGAGATCTGGGATAAAAATAAATATGAACAAGCTATTGACGATGCAACGGTGGATTTTGCAGATCTAGCCGAAGAAGTTATGGGACAAGACATAGGCTTTAATGGAATATCATAACCCTGTTTTATTGAAAGAAACCGTAGATGGTTTAAATATTAAGGAAGATGGCATTTATGTAGATGTCACTTTTGGTGGAGGTGGTCATAGCAAGGAAATTCTAAATCGGTTGGGTAGCAACGGGCGGTTGTTTGCTTTCGATCAGGATCCAGATGCTTTAGCTAATACCCTTCCAGATAATCGGTTTACTTTAATTCATGAAAATTTTGAATTCATGAAACGGTTTTTAAGGTTTTACGGGGTAAAAAAAGTAGATGGTATTTTGGCCGATTTTGGCGTGTCATCTCACCAATTTGATGTGGCGGAACGCGGCTTTTCTACACGATTTGAAGCAGATTTAGATATGCGGATGAATCAAAAAAGTACGCTCTCTGCATACCACGTAGTTAATGAGTACGCCGAAACTGAAATAAGCAAATTGCTTTGGCAGTATGGCGAGCTTCGGCAAGCAAAAGCCATGGCGCAGGCTATAGTAACTTATAGGGAGGAAGCGCTCATTATAACAACAGAACAGTTAAAAACAGCCTTAAAGCCGTTTTTACAGCACAGAAAGGAAAATAAAGTTTTGGCACAAATATACCAAGCTATTCGGATTGAGGTAAATCAGGAGATCGAGGTGTTAAAAAAGTTTTTAATCCAAGTGCCAGAGGTGTTGGTTGTTGGTGGCAGATTAAGTGTTATTTCCTATCATTCATTGGAAGATAGGTTGGTTAAACGCTTTATTAGAAATGGGCTTTTTGAAGGTGAGCCCGAGCGCGATATGTATGGTAATTTTGATGTGCCTCTTAAAAAAGTTGGGGGTTTAATTGTACCAAGCGCAGCCGAGATAAAACTGAACAATCGCGCGCGTAGTGCCAAATTACGCATCGCAAAAAAAATATAAACTTTAATAAAATTAAGTGGCTGTTGATATAAAAAAGCAAGCATGAAAAAAGGATTCCATAACATATTAAAAGGTGCGTTTTTAGTAAACGAGGATGCTCCAAAAAGTTGGCGAATGATTTTGTTTGTGTCTGTTTTGGCTATTGTAATGATTGCCAGTTCGCATAGTGCCGATAAAAAAGTGCATCATATAGCAAAACTTAATAACGAAGCAAAGGAATTGCGCTCTGCCTTTGTAGATGGTAGAACCCATTTAATGGAGCTGAAAAAAGAAACGGTGGTGGCTTTAAAAATGAAGCAAAAAGGATTGGCAATATCCGAAATACCACCAACCAAAATTAAAGTCAAATCTAAAAAGTAGTTCAACTTGGCAACAAACGAGAAGAACATATTAAACCGATTGTATTTTGTGGCAGGATGTATGTTCATCTTCGCACTGGCAGTCGTGTTTAAACTTTTAAGTATTCAGTTTGTACAAGGCGAAAAGTATCGCAGCATGGCCGAGGAACGAAATATAGACAACGTAGTTATTCCTGCCAATAGGGGCAACGTATATTCTGTAAACGGTAATTTACTTGCTACTTCTGTGCCAAAATACGATATCCGTATCGATGCCATTACGCCAACCGCTAGCCGTTTTGAAATGTATTTAAAGCCCTTGTGCGATTCGCTATCCAAATTTTTAGGAAAGCCCTCGGCTTACTACCAAAAGGAACTTCGGAAAGCACGAGCTAACCGAAATCGGTACTATTTATTAGCGCGAGATATTGGTTACAGCGATTATGTGCGCATGCGTAATTTTCCATTATTAAATTTAGGTGCATTTAAAGGCGGTCTCATAGTGGAGCAAACAACCAAGCGCGAACATCCGTTGGGTGGTATTGCGCAACGTTCTATTGGTTACGAGCGTTTTGATGAGGAGGGTAATGCAACACGTGCGGGCATTGATGGTGCTTTTGGTCAGAAGTACTTACGTGGAACGGATGGAAGGCGTTTAAAACAAAAAATAGGAAAAGGCCAGTGGAAACCAATTGTAGATTATAATCAAATAGAGCCTCGCGATGGTTACGATGTGTATACCACCTTAAGCGTAAATATGCAGGATATTGCGCACCATGCTTTGTTGCAGCAATTGGAATTTTACGATGCTGAACATGGTTCGGTGGTGGTTATGGAGGTTGCTACAGGAGAAATCCGTGCTATTTCTAATTTAGGCAAAACTAAAAGTGGTGGCTACTACGAAAAATTGAATTACGCCGTTGGCGAATCGCATGAGCCTGGTTCTACCTTTAAAGTGATGGCCCTCATGGCGGCCTTAGAAGATAAGGTTATCGATACCGCAACTATAATTGATACGAAAAAAGGACGTAAAGTATTTTACAATCGGGCTATAACAGATTCTAAACATGGCGGGTTTGGTAAGATTTCAGCGGCTCGGGTGTTGGAGGTGTCATCCAATATTGGTATTGCTAGTATTATTAACGATCACTATGCTAGCCAACCTACTAAATTTATTAACCGCCTTAAAAGTTGGTCTTTGCACGAGCCCTTGGGTTTACCAATTTTAGGCGAAGGAAAACCAGTTATTCCCGAGCCAGGTCATGACATATGGAGTAAAAACGCCTTGCCCTCTATGGCTTATGGATACAATATGGCTTTAACACCGCTTCAAACGCTTACGTTTTATAATGCGATTGCTAATAATGGTGTTATGGTAAAACCGCGATTTATTAAAGAGGTAAAAGAACTTGATAAGAACATCGAGTCTTTCGACAAGCATATAATTAACAGTAAAATAGCATCGGATAAAACGATTAAAGAGATTCAGGAAATTTTGAAAAATGTGGTGGTGCGTGGCACAGGAAGTTCCTTGTATTCACCTTACTTCTCTATGGCAGGTAAAACAGGAACAGCAAAATCGGAGTATTGGATGAAAGATTGGGAGGATAATCCGCGCTATGTGTCCTCGTTCGCTGGCTATTTTCCTGCCGATAACCCAAAATATTCCTGTATTGTAGTCATTCATAAACCACGTGTTCAGAAGGGTTATTACGGAGCCGATGTTTCTGGCCCTGTGTTTAAACGCATTGCCCAAAAAATATTTACCGATACACCTATTGTAGATGAGGTAGAAACCTTGGAGGTTCGCGACTTGGCGGTTGTTTCGGAATACGATTCTTACTATAAAACAGCGCAAACCTACTTAACCATTATGCCTAGTGTTATTGGTTTGCCTGTAATGGATGCGGTAGCACTGTTGGAAAATATGGGTTTACACGTAACATTTAAGGGCGTCGGAAAAGTGCAATTTCAATCGGTGCCTAAAGGCGAAAAAGTAAAAAGAAATCAAACGGTAACACTCATAACGTCATGATTATTTTAAAAGACATATTGTATAAAGTTCCGCTAATATCGGTTGCAGGTAGTACACACTTGGCTGTAAATGCGATTGCATTCGATTCTAGAAAGGTGGTTAAAAATGACGTATTTGTGGCTATTAAAGGTGCCTTAACCAATGGGCATGATTACATTCAAAGCGCCATAGACAATGGGTGTGTGGCAGTTGTGTGCGAAAACTTACCAGATATTATCTATAAAGATGTGGTGTATGTACAGGTGTCCAATGCTTCCAGTGCTTTAGCTATTATGGCTGCCAATTATTATGGCGAACCTTCGGCTAATTTAAAACTGGTGGGTGTTACCGGTACTAACGGTAAAACCACTGTAGCCAGTTTACTATTTCAACTTTTCCGGGATGCGGGTTATCAAGTGGGCTTGCTTTCTACCGTAAAAATTATGATTGGTAATACAACCTACCAGGCTACCCATACCACACCCGATTCGTTAACAATAAATGCCTATTTGAAAAAAATGAACGAGGCAGGCGTGGCATACTGTTTTATGGAAGTTAGTTCGCATGGTATTCATCAAAAACGAACCGAAGGCTTGCATTTTGCTGGTGGTATTTTTACCAACTTGTCTCACGATCATCTAGATTACCACCAAAACTTTGCAGCTTACCGCGATGTTAAAAAAGCCTTTTTTGATGGCTTACCTAAACAGGCTTTTGCTATTACAAATGCCGACGATAAAAATGGCATGGTTATGCTTCAAAACTGCAGCGCTAAAAAATATACCTATGCCCTGAAGTCTTATGCCGATTTTCAGGCACAAATTTTAGAAAATCAGCTTACCGGGTTGTTGTTAAAAATTAATGGAAACGAGGTGTGGACCCGTTTAATTGGTTCTTTTAATGCTTATAACATCTTGGCTATTTATGCAACAGCCAAATTATTAGGACTGGAAACGGTTGAGGTACTGCGCTTAATAAGCAATTTAAATACGGTATCGGGCCGGTTTCAATACCTAATATCCGATTCTAAAATAACAGCTATTGTAGATTATGCCCACACACCAGATGCTTTAAAAAATGTGTTGGAAACCATAAATAGTATTCGTACCAAAAATGAAGAGCTCATTACGGTGGTTGGTTGTGGTGGCGATCGGGATAAAACAAAACGCCCTAAAATGGGACACATTGCAGCGGCTTTAAGTACCAAAGTTATTATTACAAGCGATAACCCTAGAACCGAAAATCCAGAAAACATTATAAACGAGGTTATGGCTGGCGTAGCGCCTCAAGATTATAAAAAGGCCTTGGCTATAACCGACAGGAAACAAGCTATAAAAACGGCATGCCAATTGGCTAGGCCTAACGATATTATCCTTATTGCGGGTAAGGGCCATGAAACATATCAAGAAATTCAAGGACAGCGCCTTAATTTCGACGATTTTAAAACGGTGAAAGAAACTTTAAACGAATTAGATAAATAAGATGCTGTATTACCTTTTTGAATATTTAGACACCTATTATGACTTCCCGGGCTCCGCCTTGTTTGGTTTTATATCATTCCGAGCCGCGGTAACCATTATATTGTCGTTGCTAATTTCAACTATTTTTGGTCGGCGCATTATTCGTTTTCTTCAAAAACAACAAGTTGGCGAAACCATTCGGGATTTAGGATTAGAAGGTCAGGTAGAAAAAGCTGGTACCCCTACAATGGGCGGTGTTATTATAATTCTTGCTACGCTAATCCCTGTTTTACTGTTCGCAAAACTTGAAAATATTTACATCATTCTTTTGGTAATTACCACGCTATGGATGGGTACCATTGGTTTTATTGATGATTATATTAAAAAGTTTAAAAACGATAAAGAGGGCTTAAAAGGACGATTTAAAGTGTTAGGCCAAATAGGTTTGGGTATTATTGTAGGCGCTACATTGTATTTTCATCCAGACGTTACACTAAAAGAAAAACTACCACAAGCGCAACAGCAAGAAATTCTGGCAGCCAATCCAGAGGTGGCTTCTTCTAAATTGTTTCAAATGGAAGAGAAGTCTACCAAAACCACCATTCCTTTTGTAAAACAAAATGAATTTGATTACGCCGACTTAATAACCTGGATTAGTCCGGATCTTGCAAAATACGCTTGGATTGTTTTTATCCTGGCGGCTATTTTTATTATTACTGCGGTATCTAACGGTGCTAATTTAACCGACGGTATAGATGGTTTGGCCGCAGGTACCTCGGCAATAATTGTTCTAACCTTGGGTATTTTTGCCTGGGTGTCTGGTAACATTATTTTTTCCGATTATTTAAACATTATGTACATCCCCAGGGTGGAGGAAATAACAATTTATATAGCTGCTTTTGTGGGCGCCCTTATTGGGTTTTTGTGGTACAATGCGTACCCAGCACAAGTGTTTATGGGCGATACAGGTAGTTTAACTATAGGTGGTATCATAGCTGTAATTGCTATTGCTGTTAGAAAAGAATGGCTTATACCTGTATTGTGCGGTATCTTTTTAGCTGAAAATCTTTCGGTAGTCATGCAGGTTAGCTGGTTTAAGTATACCAAAAAGAAAACAGGTGTGGGCAAACGTATTTTTAAGATGGCACCTTTACACCACCACTACCAAAAGTCGGGCTACCACGAGAGTAAAATTGTTACCCGTTTTTGGATTATAGGTATTTTACTAGCCATTATAACCATTGTTACGTTAAAAATTAGATAAAAAAATAAGGCGAATTAGCACAAGCAACACACGCATTACAAACACGAAAATGAAACCAGAAACAACCAACACAATACGTATTAAAACACCTTTTAAAAAAGAAGGCAGGTTGGTTGTGCTTGGTGGTGGCGAAAGCGGTATTGGTGCGGCACTATTAGCCCAAGCAAAAGGTTATGAGGTGTTTGTGTCGGATAAGGGTGTTATTAAAAACAAATTTCGGGAGCTGCTTAATCAGCATGCCATTCCTTGGGAAGACACACAGCATACAAAAGCACTTATTTTAAATGCCGATGTTGTGGTTAAAAGTCCGGGTATTCCAAATACTGTGCCTTTAGTGGCGGCCTTAAAAGAGCAGGGTATTCCGGTAATTTCTGAAATAGAATTTGCTGCAAACTATACCCAAGCAAATATTGTGGCTATTACAGGAAGTAATGGCAAAACCACCACAGCGTCGCTAACACACCATGTGCTTAAGCAGGCGTTAAGTGTGGGTTTGGCTGGTAATATTGGTGCTAGTTTTGCCAAACAAGTACAGGCTAATAATTATCCTAATTATGTACTGGAAATAAGTAGTTTCCAACTGGACGACTGCTTCAGCTTTAGGCCGCATATAGCCGTATTATTAAATATAACACCAGACCATTTAGATAGATATAATTACAATTTTGATGCCTATGTGGCTTCTAAATTTAGAATTACTAAAAACCAAACGGCAACCGATTATTTTATTTACGATGCCGACGATCCGGTAATTACCAACTGGCTTGAAAAGCATCCAACTAAAGCCACGTTATTGCCATTTTCGTTGCACAAACGAATTGAAAATGGTGCCTATTTCGAAAATAATACATGTATAATAACCATAGATAATAACCAAATAATTATGCCAGCAAAGGATATAGCATTGCAAGGGAAACACAATATTAAAAACGCCATGGCGGCCTCTACTGTGGCACATCTCTTAAAAATAAGAAAGCAAACTATACGCGAAAGTCTCGAAAATTTTCACGGCGTAGAGCATCGTTTAGAAGATGTGCTTAAAATTAATAAAGTAAATTATATTAACGATTCTAAAGCTACTAATGTAAATGCCACCTACTACGCTCTAGAAAGTATGGATGCTCCAACTATATGGATTGTTGGCGGAGAAGACAAAGGGAACGATTATACGGAGTTGTTTCCGTTTATAAACGAGAAGGTAAAGGCTATTATTTGCTTGGGAGTGGATAATAAAAAGTTATTCGAAAACTTTCAATCGATGGTCGATATCATGGTGGAAACCCAAAACATGAGCGAGGCGGTTAAAATAGCATATAAATTAGCCGAGTCCGGCGATAACGTTTTGCTTTCGCCAGCATGTGCTAGTTTCGATTTATTTGAAAACTACGAAGATCGCGGCCGTCAATTTAAGGAGGCCGTTAGAAATTTATAAAGTATGTAAAGCAAAAAGCAATTTAAACTAAAACAAAAACAGTGCAACCAATTTTTAAAAATATAAAAGGCGACCGATTGTTATGGGCTGTAGTGGCCGTACTTGGTATTTTTTCTTTTTTACCAGTGTACAGTGCTGCAAGTAACTTGGCTTACACCGGTGTTGGCAGAGGAACCTTTTCTATATTTTTTGGTCATTTTATGCACTTGGTATTGGGTTTTCTCATTGTGTTTGTAGTGCATAAAATACCCTATCGTTACTTTAGGGCTTTTTCTATTTTGCTATTGCCTGTGGTGTTGGTGTTATTGGTTATTACACTTATGCAAGGTTCGGCTACGGCAGGAACCAACACCAGCAGATGGATACAAATTCCAGTAGTGGGCGTGTCCTTTCAAACATCTACATTCGCTTTTGTCGTGTTAATGGTTTACGTAGCGCATTATATGGCGCGAATAAAAGATAAAATAATTACGTTTAAAGAGTCAATTTTACCGCTTTGGATGCCTGTATTTTTAGTTTTAGCCTTAATTTTGCCAGCTAATTTTTCTACGGCAGCCATTATGTTTAGTATGGTGCTCGTTTTGGTGTTTTTAGGCGGCTATCCGTTTAGGTACATTGCTGTTATTATTGGCTCTGGTTTGCTGGCTTTAACGCTATTTGTGTTAACAGCAAAAGCGTTTCCCGATGCTATGCCAAACCGTGTAGACACCTGGATGAGTAGGATAGCTAGTTTTACCGACGATGCTATTACCGAGGAAGATTACCAGATAGAAAAAGCAAAAATAGCCATTGCTAGTGGCGGCTTGCATGGTGTGGGACCTGGAAAAAGTATTCAAAAAAACTTTTTACCACAATCCACATCCGATTTTATTTTTGCCATTATTATTGAAGAATATGGCTTGTTTGGTGGCTTGGTACTTATGTTTTTTTACTTAACATTTTTAGTGCGTGTGGCTGTTATTGCCCAAAAATCGGATACCATATTTGGGAAATTGGTGGTTTTAGGTGTAGGACTACCCATTGTTTTTCAGGCGCTTATTAACATGGCCGTTGCGGTCCAGTTGTTTCCAGTAACAGGCCAGACATTACCGCTAATAAGTAGTGGTGGTACCTCTATTTGGATGACATGCTTGGCAATAGGTATTATTTTAAGTGTAAGCGCTAAACGAGAAGAATTAGTAAAAAAGGAAGCACAAGACGAACAAGAAGATAATCCGTTAGATATTTTATCGGAAGCAGTTTAATTATAAAATGAAGCATACCACAGTGGTAGATTACAACAAAACATATCATATTATTCTCTCGGGAGGTGGTACAGGCGGCCATATTTATCCCGCTGTTGCCATTGCTAACGAGCTTAAACAGCGTTTCCCGAATGCTAAATTTTTGTTTGTTGGCGCCAAGGATCGAATGGAAATGGATAAAGTACCCGAAGCAGGTTACAAAATTCATGGCTTGTGGATTTCTGGTATTCAAAGAGCATGGACACTTAAAAATTTAAGTTTTCCGTTTAAGCTAATAAGCAGTTTGTGGGGAGCTAAAAAAATTATTGCCAAATTTAAGCCAGATGTGGTTATTGGTACTGGCGGATTTGCCAGCGGGCCGCTGTTACATATGGCTGCTGCCAAAGGTATTCCAAGTTTAATACAGGAGCAGAATTCGTTTCCGGGAATTACCAATAAACTGTTGGGTAAAAAAGTGTCCAAAATTTGTGTGGCTTACGATGGTTTGGAGCGCTTTTTTCCTGCTAATAAAATTATTAAAACAGGAAATCCGGTGCGAGCAGATTTATTACATATTAACGAAAAACGGAGCGCAGCCCTAAAAACGTTTCAGTTAGATGCTGAAAAGAAAACCATTTTAGTGCTTGGCGGTAGTTTAGGCGCGAGAAGAATTAATGAGTTACTAGAAAAAGAACTGGATTTTTTACTTACACACAATGTACAGGTGGTGTGGCAATGTGGTAAATTATATTACAATCAGTATAAAATTTACAACCACACAAAACACATACAAGTACATCAATTTATTAACGATATGGCCAGTGCTTATGCGGCGGCCGATATTATTATTTCGCGAGCCGGTGCCATTTCGGTATCGGAGTTATGTATTGTTGGTAAGCCGGTTATTTTTATTCCCTCGCCAAATGTGGCCGAGGATCATCAAACAAAAAATGCACAAGCTATTGCCAACGAACAGGCCGCTATTCTAATAAAAGAAAGTGACTTGGATGTAGATTTTCAAAATAAATTCATCCAACTTATTGTGGCGCCAGATAAGCAAAAAGCTTTGGCAGACAACATAAAAAAGTTAGCACGGGAAAACGCAACCAAGGATATAGCGGATCAGGTGGAACAATTATTAGGGGTTCAAAAAGCAAAAACGGCCTAAAAGGAATTAGTAATTATGCAACAAAGGCAGTCTATAAAATTAACTAAAAACAACAGTCACTCCAGCACAGCATGGTCCTGGGAGGCAGTTTATTTTATTGGTATTGGCGGTATTGGTATGAGTGCCTTGGCGCGGTATTTTCACGCCTACGGAAAACGGGTTTCTGGTTACGACAAAACCCCATCGGCCATTACCAAAGGCTTGGAGGCATTGGGCATAAACATACATTACACCGATGCCGTGTCTGCCCTGACAAACGAGACCTTGGATCCGGAAAAAACGCTTATTGTTTACACGCCAGCTATTCCAAATACGCATGCGCAGCTATTGTATTTTAAGGCTAATAACTTTAGCATTTTTAAACGCGCTCAAGTATTAGGGCAAATAACGCAAAATACGTTTTGTTTGGCAGTGGCAGGAACACACGGAAAAACCACTACCACAAGTATTTTGGGGCATATTATGGCAGTTTGCCAAGCACCGGTAACGGCTTTTTTAGGCGGTATAAGTGAAAACTATCAGAGTAATCTCATTTTAGAAGGCACCGATGTAACGGTTGTGGAGGCAGACGAGTTTGATAGGTCCTTTTTAACACTTACACCAAACATAGCATGTATTACGGCTATGGATGCCGACCATTTGGATATTTATGGTCATGCGGAAGCATTGGAAGCAGCCTTTAAGGAATTTGCGAATAAACTAAAACCTGACGGTAAATTATTTGTTAAAAATGGTTTGCCCATCTCTGGAATTACCTACGGTATTGAAGACGATGCAGCCTATTCTGCGCATAATATTCGTATAGAAAATGGTGGTTATGTGTTTCACGTAAAAACACCTGTAACTACCTTGCATAATGTACGCTTTTATTTACCAGGCAGACACAATTTATCCAATGCTTTGGTAGCTTTGGCTATGGCTTTGGAGTACGGTTGTCCGGAGGAAACAGTTATTGCGGCTTTAGCTTCGTATTTGGGCGTAGAGCGCCGTTTTTCATACCAAATAAAAACACCAGATTTGGTATATATAGACGATTATGCGCACCATCCCGAGGAAATTTTAGCCGTACATCAAGCGGTGCGCGAAATGTACCCAACCGATTCTATTTTAGTGGTGTTTCAGCCGCATCTATACAGTCGTACGCGGGATTTTGCTGCAGGCTTTGCAACCAGTTTGTCATTGTTTGATAGCGTTATATTATTAGATATTTATCCTGCCCGCGAGGAGCCTATTCAAGGGGTTACCGCCGCTTGGTTATTGGAAAAAATAACGCAACCAAACAAACAATTAGTATCCAAACAGGATCTTATACCAGCTATTAAAGCTCAAAATAAAAACATTGTTTTAACATTAGGAGCGGGAGACATTGGTCAAGAAGTTAAACATATAAAACAAGCCTTACAGCATGAAAATTAATTGGCATCATATAAAAATGGTTTTGCTGCTAATTTTGGTGGTTACCTTATTTGCGTTTTCGTCTAAAAAAAACGAAGCACGCCTAGTAAGCAACCCAAAAGTGCATTTTAAAGGCGATAATAATCTGTTTATCACGCAAGAAGCTGTTAGTAAATTGTTAATACAAAATCAAGGAGGAACGCCAAATGTGCGTAAAGAAAGCCTAGATTTGAATGTATTGGAAACTGCCTTAAATGCAAATCCCATGATTAAGTCGGCCGAGGTGTTTGTAGATATAAACGGCAATTTAACCGCCGAAGTAGAACAGAAAAAACCCATTGCACGGGTTACGCATTCGGAGCCTTTTTATATAGATGATACTGGACATGTTATGCCTTTGTCTGCAAACTATACAGCCCGGGTGCCACTGGTAACGGGAACCGTTTCAAAAAATAATTTGGAAGTGGTATACCAAATAGCTCAAAAAATTAAAAGCGACCCGTTTTTAAATATGCATGTTACCAGCATACACCAGTATCCGGATCAAACGGTGTCGTTGCGTTTGCGGCAATACGATTTTGAAGTTTATCTGGGGCATTTAAGTCAACTGGATAAAAAAATTAATAATTTAAAAGCGTTTTATAAAAAAGCGTTTAAAGACAAGATATTAACTAATTACAGCAAGGTGAATCTGCAGTTTGATAGCCAAGTAATATGCACTAAATCTTAAATCATGGAAGGGAATATTGCAATAGGATTAGACATAGGAACCACAAAGATTGTGGCTATGATTGGTCGTAAAAACGAGTACGGTAAAGTGGACATTTTAGGTATAGGGCGGTCTAAAAGTTTAGGCGTTCATCGTGGGGTGGTTAATAACATCACACAAACCATTCAGTCTATTCAGCTTGCTGTACAGGAGGCCGAAGCTGCTGCAGGTGTAACCATAGAAAATGTGACGGTTGGCATTGCTGGGCAGCATATTAGAAGCCTACAGCACAGCGATTATATTACGCGTAGCAATTCTGAATTGGTAATAAATGAAGAAGATATAGACCGACTTATTAACCAGGTTCATAAATTGGTTATGTTACCTGGCGAAGAAATTATTCATGTACTGCCGCAAGAATACAAGGTAGACGGCCAAGCCGAAATTAAGGAGCCCGTTGGTATGTACGGAGGGCGTTTAGAGGCTAATTTTCATGTGGTTGTTGGTCAGGTTTCATCTATCAGAAACGTGGGGCGCTGCGTTAAAAGTGCGGGCCTGTATTTGGAGGGCATTACACTGGAACCACTGGCTTCTGCCAACGCGGTATTGAGTCAAGAGGAAAAAGAAGCCGGTGTGGCTTTAATTGATATAGGTGGCGGCACCACGGATTTGGCTATTTTTAGAGATGGTATTATTAGGCATACCGCGGTAATTCCTTTTGGAGGCAATGTTATTACAGAGGACATAAAAGAAGGGTGTTCCATTATTGAAAAGCAAGCCGAACTTTTAAAAATTAAATTTGGCTCGGCTTGGCCAGGCGAAAATAAAGAAAATGAAATCGTTTCTATTCCTGGTCTGCGTGGTCGCGAACCCAAAGAAATAACACTAAAAAACCTTTCAAAAATAATTCATGCCCGCGTGGTAGAAATTATTGAACAGGTGTATGTAGAAATTAAAAACTACGGCCACGAGGAGCAAAAGAAAAAGCTTATTGCAGGTATTGTGCTTACCGGTGGTGGCGCGCAATTAAAGCATTTAAAGCAGTTGGTAGAATATATTACAGGTATGGATACCCGCATAGGGTTTCCTAATGAACATTTGGCAGGAAACAGCGATGAGGAAATTACCAGTCCGTTGTATGCCACAGCTGTTGGTTTGGTAATGGATGGCTTAAAACGCCAAGAACGTAAAAATATGGAATTAGCTCTGGAAGAAGCCAAAAAAGAAGCGGAAGCAGAAACCGAACTACCATCCGAAGAACCTGAAGAACCAGTAGCACCACCAAAACGCTCGTTTTTAGACAAATTTACAGAGCGTATAAAAGATTTTTTAGACAATGCCGAATAAGGCAAGCCTAAAAAAATAAATAACCATAATAAGAGAATAATTAAGTACATATAAAACGAAATTCATGAGCAGCAACAGAGAATTCGAAACAAACATTTCATTCGATTTACCTAAAAATCAATCAAATGTTATTAAAGTAATTGGTGTAGGCGGCGGCGGCAGCAACGCCATTAACCACATGTTTCAGCAGGGGATTAAAGGAGTCGATTTTGTAATTTGTAATACCGATGCGCAAGCGCTTCAAAATAGCGGTGTTCCCAATAAAATTCAATTGGGTGTAAACCTTACCGAAGGATTAGGAGCTGGTGCCAATCCAGAAATTGGCGAGCAGTCCGCCGTGGAGAGTTTTGAGGACATTCAGCGCATGCTGGATACCAATACCAAAATGGTGTTTATAACCGCTGGTATGGGTGGTGGTACAGGAACTGGTGCAGCACCTATTATAGCTAAAATGGCCAAGGAATTGGATATACTAACGGTAGGAATTGTTACCATGCCTTTTCAGTTTGAAGGTAAAATGCGAAACCAACAAGCGCAAATAGGTATCGAAAAATTACGAGAAGTTGTAGACTCTCTTGTGGTTATAAACAATAACAAACTTCGCGATGTGTACGGAAATTTAGGCTTTAAGGCTGGTTTTTCTAAAGCCGACGAAGTCCTTTCTACAGCTGCTCGTGGTATTGCCGAAGTTATTACCAATCACTACACACAAAACATCGATTTACGCGATGCTAAAACCGTGTTAAGCGGCAGTGGTACAGCCATTATGGGCTCGTCTAAATCTGCTGGTCAAGACCGTGCTAAAGAGGCTATTAGGAAAGCACTCGATTCGCCATTATTAAACGATAACAAAATTACAGGTGCTAAAAATGTATTGCTGCTTATAGTATCTGGAACGCAAGAAATTACCATTGATGAAATAGGCGAAATAAACGATCATATTCAAGATGAAGCCGGACACGGTGCTAATATTATTATGGGTGTGGGTGAAGACGAAACCTTGGGCGAATCGATAGCTGTAACCATTATTGCTACTGGTTTCGATATGGAGCAACAGGACGAAATTTCGAATACCGAAGTTAAAAAAGTTATTCATGCGCTGGAAGAAGATAAACCCGAAGAACCACAGCCTGTAAAAAAGGAGAATAATCCAACCATAGTAACCCCGCGCATAGATTTTGAAGCAAGTCAGGCGCAGGAGGTCGTTAAGCACACCTTGGATTTAAATGATTTGGAAGACCTTAAATCGCCAGAACCTAAAAAAGATGCTGGTACAGGTTTAATTCAAACAACGCAAGCTATTAAAGATATTGAGGTTAGTTACACCAATGCCTTAACCGAAGCAGATGCAGACGATTTTGTAATTACCAATGCACATGCAGAAGCGAACGAACCTGAAAAAACAGTTGTGCAACCAGAGGAGGAACAGCAAATAACCCTAACATTCGATTTGCCCATAAGCAATCCGCCAGCCACCGAAACACCTAAACAGGACACTATTACCCACCAATTGGATGCCGAGGTTTCCAATATACAGGTAACCGATCCTGTTGAAATTATTCCGGTAACAGAAACCAGTCAAAAAGGCGAGGTGCGCTATGCCTTGGACGATTATATTGAAGCCGAATCTGAAATGAACACGAAAAAACAAACGGAAGCCTCTAAAAAATCGTTAGAAATTGAGGACACCGACGTGGTATTCGAGAAAAAAACCTTACAGCCAGATGCTGAAGAGGCGCCTACAAAGTCGGCCGAAGATATAGATCCTATACACACACCTATTTCCGAAATGTTGAAGGAGCGCGCAGCGGAACGCCGACTAAAAATGAAGGATTTTAATCATAAGTTTAACCGTTCTAAAATCGACGATATTGAGCGCGTGCCTGCCTATAAACGCCAAGGCGTTAATTTAGATCATACGCGGCCTTCGTCAGATTCTAGCTTGTCTGGAACACGAATTAGTCTAGACGATAACGACGATTTGCAATTGCGTAATAACAATTCCTTTTTGCACGATAACGTAGATTAGTGTGTACTAATTAATTACCAGAAAAAAAGACATTCAAATGCCTAAACGCATTACATTGAATGTCTTTTTTTATAATAGACACTTAAAAAAAGGTTTTGTTTACTATCTTTGCGCCACAAAAAAGCATTAATAAAACATGAGTTTACAGCAAGACATAATGGCCGCTATGAAAACGGCTATGAAAGCCAAAGATCAAAGAGCTTTAACAGCTTTACGTGCTGTGAAATCGGCTATACTACTAGCGCAAACTGAAACCGGTTCGCAAACCGAATTAACAGAAGCCGACGAATTAAAAATGCTGCAAAAACTTGTAAAACAACGTAAAGACAGTGCTGCCATTTTTATGGAGCAAGGTCGCGAAGATTTGGCGCAACCTGAATTGGAGGAAGCCGAAGTTATTAGTCAGTTTTTGCCAGAAGCTTTATCGGAGGCCGAAATTGAAGCCGCCGTTGTGGCTGCAATTAACCAAACGGGCGCAGAAGGAATGAAAGATATGGGTAAGGTTATGGGTGTAGTTAGTCAAGCATTGGCAGGAAAAGCCGATGGTAAAACTATTTCAAATATTGTAAAAGCGAAACTGTCTTAACCCAAGGCGGATAAGAAAAATAAACAAAGGCCTCGTAGTTCAACTGGATAGAATATCAGATTTCGGCTCTGAGGGTTGGGGGTTCGAATCCCTTCGAGGTCACGAATAAAAGAAACGGACAAAAAGAAAATTGAGGGCACTCAAAACTTTCTTTTTGTCCGTTTCTTTTTCAAAGCGGCGCTTTGGGGATGTGCGCAGCAAATCTCTTCGTGAAAGGTGTTGTTATTTGTTATTGTTCACTAAAAAAGTTCTTTTTGTCCGTTTCTTTTTCAAAGCGGCGCTTTGGGGATGTGCGCAGCAAATCTCTTCGTGAAAGGTGTTGTTATTTGTTATTGTTCACTAAAAAAGTTCTTTTTGTCCGTTTCTTTTTCAAAGCGGCGTTTTGGGGATGTGCGCAGCAAATCCCTTCGTGAAAGGTGTTGTTATTTGTTATTATTCACTAAAAAAGTTCTTTCTGTCCGTTTCTTTTTCAAAGCGGTACTGTAGAGGTGTGTGTCAGTTATTTTAGGTATGCTCTCTGATACCTTGTAAATAACAATGGTATGCATTATAGCTCAATATTGCTCAAAAAATGCCAAGAACTAAAAAACGCCAAATTAGCTTTCCAACGCACTTTTGGGGTTTCTGAAGTTTTTTTAGGGTTTTGGTAAATAAAATAAAAACCAGAAATAGACTTTTTTTCTGGTAAAAAGTTAATAAAAGAGCTTTATTTTAAATAAAAACGCAACCAAAAATCAATTAAATTCATTTTACTTAAATTTTATAAATAAAAATAAATTTATCTTTTTTAACTTTGGTCATTCCAAATAGCGGTCCACTTAGGGCACAGTCCTACTTATATGAAACAAAGTAAACATGTTAACGCATACATGCTGTTCTTGAAGGTTTTTAATGCTTTAGCAACAGGAACAAAATTAAATTTATTTAAAAATATAGGGTTAATTTGTCTGACTTTGTGTTTTTCTGTGCCTGGCGCTCAAGCACAAAATCAGGAAACCCTGTTAGATTCTATTTCAAGTTACAGAAGGATTCTCTTTCAATCGCCTGATGAGGTTAAAACAAAGCTTAACAACTTAAAGCAAAGCATACCTGAAGCAGATTCGCTTGTTTTTCATATTTATCACGATCTTTATGGTATTGCCGAAGCAATTTCTGGCAACCCTTTAGAGGCACTTACAAATTTTGACTTGAGTTATAATTTTGCCACTACAGATAAGCAGAAAGTGGTGGCTTTGGTTAATCAATCTAATATTTATAAAAATATTAATGAGAATAAAAAAGCACTCGAGTTATTAGATATCGCAGAAAAAAAAGTGCTCAAATTAAAAGATTCTACGGGTTTAATTCGCATTTATTCTGCTTCGGCTTCTATTTACAAAAATAAAGGCTTGTTAGATTTATCTGTAGAATTCTCTTTAAAAGCAATTGCAGTCATAAAAGCAACCCATAATAAGCCTTACGATTTAAATATTGAACGTCAAAAATTGGGAAATACCTATTTGGTGTTGAAAGATTATAAGTTCGCCATACAAGAATACGAATCTATTTTACCTTATTTTAACGAACAGAATAATGTATACACGGCAGCAGTTATAAATTATAATTATGCAGACGCTCTGTATAACGATGGCCAATTTAATAAGGCCAGTAAATTGAATGATGAAGCGGTTTCTATATTTACTAAAATTGACAACAGGCCGCTTCTTGCATTATCATTAACCCAAAAAGCACGCTTACTATATTTGAATTCAGGGAACTTAACAGCCAGTACAGAAATATATGAGCAGGCTATGCAAATGGTATCGGGTGAGAATGACCAGTTCCGATTAGAAATTACATTGGATTATCTGAATTTTTTAAATGATAACAAGAGTGTACAGGAATTTAATAACCTTTTTAAAGCGCAGCAAGATTATATAAGTAGTCAAGATTTGGAGCTTACAGAATCTATAGAATTTCAAAATTTATTATTGGCTTACCATACTAATGTAGGTGCTTTAAAGGCCGCTTTAAATGTTGCCGAAAATTTAATGTCCCTAAAAGACTCTTTAAGTAATAGGCAGTCTGATATAAGAGCCCGGCAATTACAGGTAAAACATAAAACAAATTTACTAGAGGCGGATAATAAGCTCATTAGAATTGAAAAAGAGTTGTTAGAGAGTCAGAATGCGCTTAATAGAAAACAAATTTGGGTACTCATTGCGCTATCGCTATTATTAATTGTTTTATTAGTAGCTCTGGGTTTTATGATAAATTACAAACGAAAACAAACAAAGTTAAAGGTGCAATTCCTGAAAGACGAAAATTTGCTACAGGCAAGAAATATGGCGCTTAAAAACACCATCCTAAATCAATATAAAACAGAAGCATTAGAGGCTGCTGGCAAAGAGGCGTTGTTGGTTAAAGGAATAAAGGATTTAAACAAGGCAATTGACGCTAAAAATATAACCAAAGCAAAAACGATTCTAAAAGAAATACATATTCCAAAAAGAACTTGGAAACTGATTATTGAAAAGTTTAAAAAATTTGATAATTATTTCATTCAGAATCTATTAAAAGAACATCCTAATTTAACGGCGTCTGAAATTGATTTCTGTATTTTAATTAAACTAAACTTTACCAACCAAGAAATTGCCGAAATTTTAAATATTACGCAAAAAAGTGTTTTTATGAAAAAATACAGAATTGTAAAAAAAATGGCACTTCCCGAGTCACGAGATTTCTTACATTACCTAAATACAATTGAAGAAAAAAATGCAGCACCCTAGCGTTTATGCTATTGGCAAGTGCAGCGCCTGGGCTTTTGTTCGCTCAAATAAACAGCCTTACCCATATATTGGATTTACTGACAATTCAATTGTAGCAAACTTCTCCCAAAAAGAAACGGGTATTTAGTCCTTTGTTAATTTTAAAAATTTTAAAAAAGGGGTCGTTTTTTTGCCGTTAAAAGCACAAAAACAGAATCGCTAAAAAGAAAATTGAATGCAATTAAAGGGTTGTATAGCGCAGTATAAAATTCTAAATTAAAAATACGAGCAGTATGGCCTGTGGTATGCTTTGCAGTGCTGTTTCTAGCTGTATATAATTAAGTATATATTTTAATGATTTGGTTTTGAGTGGTGTATAGATGGTATTGAGGTGTTATAAATACACTTTTTTTTAGTTTGTAGAACTTTTGTAGAACTCACAAAAGCCATTTGTTTCGATTTATGCTATAATTTCGCTGCATAAATTTATGGGTTTCTTTACTACCATTTCAAAAGTAATGGTAAATGCCGAAAAACCCTATTAAAAATTGTTTAAAACGAACAGAATGAGTCAGCCTCATTTTAGGGTTCAAAATAAAAGCAACTTTAATTACAAACAAATAATAACAGTAATAGCAAGCTTAATGCAAACACAATTTACTAAACTATAGAATACCCAAAAACCAAAAACTTAACCTATTTATGCGACTACAAAAAGAACGGAGCTTCAAAGCGGCGTACTTTACTACCAGCTTTATACTGCAACCTTTAATGTTTGGACAAGAAGGCATAACTACTAATGCAGCAGGAAATTTAGCTATGTTAGAAGTAGCCTATGCAAACAAAGGAACGCCTTTACCCTAACCAAGCGCCAAACCTTAAGTTTCTCCATTTGGCAAGCAATGGCAGCCTACTTAATTATGGCTGCACAATCTTGGAGAGTCCCTAAAGTCATGAATACTATGTAACTGTCAGATTACACGCATCTTCCAAAGCAATTCCAATACAAATTATTTTAACATGAGGGCGTGTAAACCGGGTTTTAAACAAAAATAGAACCCGCGACACAGGTATTAAAGGCATATCTAATTCATTACATACATTTTAAAACAATCCTAATGAAAAAAATTATTTTACTATTTTGTTTAATATCTAGCTTTTACGCGTTTGCTCAGTGTACACTAGAAAAAGGTTATGCCGATTTTCCGTTTACCATCGATGGGGTTACGGTTACTGGAACAGGTACTGGAGGCTTTACCAACTACGCCTATGCTTACTCATATTGCGGTGTAAACTTAAAACCTAACAGCGTTTATATTGGGCAATCCGCATCAACGTATACAAACACGTTCTCTGCCCCAGTCAATGATATGATTTACAATTTTGCTGGTGCTAATCCTGGAGAAATTATTACCGTTACTGTAAACTCTGGCACACCTACATTAACATCCTTTGGCGGCAATTGCCCGCAAAACACAATAATTACAGGTAATGTAGTTACATTTTCTGGTATTGCTGGCGGTAGCATTAAGGTGTCGTCAAGCTCACCATACACAAGTATAACGTTCTCTCATAACGGAGGTGTAGGTGGAGTATTGATGACCATGTGCTTTGATGGTGTACAAGAAGTGATATCACCACCTGATTTAAATCCTGCCTTAACTGTAGATGCTTCGGCACTATCCAATTTTACGTCTTGCTTTGGTACGTCTTCAGATGAACAAATTATAAGCGTTACAGGTACGGAGCTTATAGACGATGTTTTAGTAACAGCGCCTGCAGGTTTTGAAGTAAGTTTAACATCAGGGGGTACTTTTTCTAATTCGGTAACAATACCAGCTAATGGTACCTTACCGCTTACAAATGTTTATACTAGAACGATAAATACTGCAGCCTCGGGCTCTTTTTCTGGTGTAATTACCTTGGCATCAACGGATGTTACAACTCAAAATGTTGCGGTTGCTGCTACAGTAAACTTGGTGCCACAACCCTTAGTTGTATCCAATTCATTATGTGAAGCCAATAGTTTAGAATGGGTGGTTTTTAATACGATTACATCCACAACGGGAACAGGAATTTTGTTCGGGGATGTTACGGCTACCGTAACACACTCTAATGGTGGTATGCAAACTTCGGCAATGTTTAATCACGCCGCATTCCCTACAGCGTATAATGTACCAACTAACAACGTTGTAAGAAATGATTTTGCCGGTACGTTTACTATTGCTTTTAGCGAACCGGTTACAAATCCACAAGTCGCATTTTCAAGTATCGGAAACCCTACTTATCCTGTTGGTATTGTTACTTCTGTACCGTATCAGGTAATTTGGAATGGTTTAGGCATGACCTACTCAAATTCCACGAGTATGACTGGTGCAGAGGGGTTTACCATTGTTAGTTTTCCGGGCACGCATTCGTCCTTAACATTTGATTATTTAAATGATGAAGTGTATGTAAACATGGCATTTGGTGCGCAAAACCCAGCTTGCAACAATATTACCCTTTGTGAAGGTGAGTCGATTACATTAACAGCGTCTGGAGGCACAACATATGCTTGGAGTCCTGCTACCGGCTTAAACACAACATCGGGCAATCAAGTTATTGCAACGCCTACAGAAACCACAACTTATTCGGTTGTGGATACCTCCGATCCTTGCGCACAACCAGCCGAAGTTGTCATTACGGTTAAACCAGCTCCAGAGGCACCTGTGGTTCTTGATACTGGCAGAAAATTAATTTGTAATGGCGATACACTAGCAGACTTACAAGCCACAGTGCAAAATGACGAAACCTTACAATGGTTTGATGCTGCCACTGGTGGTAACGTGCTTTCGGATACCGAAGTATTGGTTTCTGGAACAACGTATTACGCCGAGTCCCTTGCTTCAAACGGTTGTTCCAGTGTAACCAGAACACCAGTTTACGTTTCTACTAACAATTCATTGTATTTTGATGGCGTTAATGATTATGTGTCTCTATCCGGCTTAAGTATTCAGGACGGAGCCACTGCGTTTACAATAGAGGCATGGATTAAACCCGATGCAAGCAATTTTGATGATACTAATTACCATGCTATTTTTGGAAATCAAGCTGGAAGTACATCAAATACAAGAAATCCATCAATTTATTTTAAAGAAAGTAAAATATATTTAGATACTTATGAGGACAACACCCTTAATCGTTTTGAATATTATCCGGATACGAATCAGCCCATAGTTTTTACGGAAAATAATTGGTCTCATATCGCATTAGTTAAGCAAGGTAACCAGTATATAGTATATGTAAATGGTGCGGTATGGGTAACAACACCTGCACCAAATAACGTTAATATTACCGGGCCTTATCAATTTGGCTTTATAGATAACTATTTTGCAGGGCAATTGGATGAAGTTCGTTTTTGGGATGATGCCAGAACGCAATTAGAAATTCAAAACAATATGAATACGTCTCTAACTGGCCAAGAGAATGGCTTGTTAGGATATTATACTTTCGACCAAGGTGTTGCCAATGGTGTTAATACAAGTGTTATACAATTACTGGATGCTACCACTAACAACAACACAGGAACCTTTAATAATATGTCCTTAACGGGCAATAGTAGTAATTTTGTAGAAGGCTACTTTCCACAAATAACAGGTGGCCATGAATTGCCAGTAGGTGGTAGCTTAACATTGTCGCATGTGTATCCAAATGGCACGTGGTCAATAAGTGATTCAAATATCGCTTCTATTAGTGCTAGTGGCGAAGTTACAGGACTTACAGTAGGAACTACAACAGCTATATTTACTTCTTGTGGTAATAGTGCTTCAAAATTAATTTCGGTTATTAATCCAGCACCTTCTATAACCGCTGTAAGCAATCAAGAAAGTTGCCCTAATTCAGATATACGTGTTACTGTAACAGTTGCAGATTTTGCAACGCCAGTAGATAATTTAACGCTGTCAGGAAGTTCCTCAAACACAGCTATTGTTGCTAATGCAAATATAGTGGCATCTAGTACAGGAGCAGACCGCACCATTACCATTACCCCGGTTACAGATGCACAAGGTTCAGCAACCATAACCTTAACGGTTACAAACGACTTTGGGGTAAGCGAAACAACAACTTTTGATGTCTCTTTTACAGATTCAGAATTACCTACCGTAATGACACAAGACATTACTGTACAATTAGATGCCAATGGCGAAGTTACGATTACGCCAGATTTGGTTAACAATGGCAGTACCGACAATTGTGGTTTTGATGACATGTCTCTGGATATTACAAATTTTACCTGTGAAGATATAGGCGCTAACCAAGTAATCTTATCAATTACAGATTTTAGCGGTAATGTGTCAACAGATACGGCTATTGTAACGGTTGAAGATGCTTTAGCACCTACCGTAATGACACAAGACATTACCGTACAATTAGATGCCAATGGCGAAGTTACGATTACGCCAGATTTGGTTAACAATGGCAGTACAGACAATTGTGGTTTTGATGACATGTCTCTGGATATTACAAATTTTACCTGTGAAGATATAGGCGCTAACCAAGTAATCTTATCAATTACAGATTTTAGCGGTAATGTGTCAACAGATACGGCTATTGTAACGGTTGAAGATGCTTTAGCACCTACAGTAGCCACACAAAATATTACCGTACAATTAGATGCCAACGGCGAGGCAATGATTGCTGCGTCCGACATTGATAATGGTAGCAGTGATAACTGTGGTATTGCAAGTATGACACTAAGTAGTACGAACTTTGATTGCAGTCATTTAGGAGCTAATACGGTGGTATTAACGGTAACGGATGGTAGTGGTAATGTGAGCACCATGGCAGCAGAGGTTACAGTAGAAGACACGACAGGAGCCACAGTAGTAACACAAGACATAACGTTACAACTAGATGCTAACGGCGAGGCAATGATTGCTGCGTCCGACATTGATAATGGTAGCAGTGATAACTGTGGTATTGCAAGTATGACACTAAGTAGTACGAACTTTGATTGTAGTCATTTAGGAGCAAATACAGTAACGTTAACCGTAACAGATACTAGTGGTAACGTGTCAACAGGTACGGCTACGGTAACGGTTGAAGATGCTGTGTTACCTACTGTATTCACGCAACCGCTTACTATAGAGCTAGATGCTTCCGGAACAGCAAGCATAACCGCAGATCAAGTTAATAACGGTTCGTTTGATAATTGTGCGGTGGCTTCTGTGGTTGTGTCACAAACTACGTTCGACTGTTCAAATTTAGGAACCAACACGGTAACTTTAACGGTTACAGATGTTAATGGAAACGAAAACACAGATATAGCTATAATTACCGTGCAAGATTCTATTGATCCTGTGTCTGCAGCACAAAATATAACGCTAGCCTTGGGCGCTAATGGCCAACTGGTTATTACACCCGATCAAGTAGATAATGGCTCCTCTGATAATTGTGACTTTAGCCTATTGGTTTCTCCAAACAGATTTGGAACGGCCAACGTAGGCGATAATGCCGTTATTTTAGTGGCAACAGATGCATCCGGGAATCAGGATTATAGCACGGCAATTGTTACTATTGTGGATACCACGCCTCCGGTAGCAATGACACAAGATATTACCCTTGTTTTAGATTCAAATGGTGATGTAAGTATGACACCGAATCAAATAAACAACGGTTCTACAGATAATACGGAAATAGCAAGTGTTATAGCAAGTATAACCGATTTTGATTGTACGAATTTAGGTGTGAATATGGTTACGCTAACCGTAACAGATATATACGGTAACCCGAGCACGGCTACAGCCAATGTAACTATAATTGATACCACAGCACCAACTATTACGGTGCCTGCGGATGTTGTAACAACCGCCGATGCCAATTGCGAAGCCACAACGGTAGCATTAGGCACCGCCACAACCGCCGATAACTGTGGCGTGGCTACAACCACCAACAATGCACCAGCCACATTCCCATTAGGCGACACGGTTGTAACCTGGACCGTAACAGACGCATCCGGAAATGTTACAACAGCAACACAATTAGTAACTGTAATAGATGCAAGCAGCCCAATAGTAACGGCTCCCGCCGATGTAACGGTAAGCACTAACAACAGTTGCGATGCTTTAAACGTCACATTAGGCGTACCAACGGTAAGCGATAACTGTGGTATTGCAAGTGTAACAAACGATGCGCCAGCAACCTTCCCACTAGGAATCACGGTGGTAACCTGGACCATTGCAGATGAAGCCGGAAACACCACAACGGTAACACAAAATGTAACAGTTAATGATACGGTGAATCCAACGATTGTCGCACCAGCCAACATCACGGTAGCAGCCAACGCTGCCTGCGGTGCAGAAATCGCGACATTAGGTAATGCCATTACCAACGATAATTGTGCTGTCGCTTCGGTTACCAACAATGCACCGAGTATTTTCCCATTAGGCGAAACCACAGTTATTTGGACTGTAACAGACAACGCTGGAAACACGGCAACAGATATGCAGTTCGTAACGGTTTTAGATGAAACACCACCAATTTTAACCTGTATAGACGATATTTTAGTAACAAGCGAGGACGAATTATGTGGTGCCGTAGTCACTTTTGATCCACCAACAGCAACAGATAACTGTTCTGGTGCTGGACAGACTAATACAGAAATATTTTATATCCCATTATCTCAAATTTCGTATAACGAAGATGATGCTCCTTATGTAAATACTGGTGGTCCTTTATGTAACGATACATTAGATTTTTTCGCATGTCATTACACTGGGGAGTCTATACCTGTAATAAATTTTGCATGGACGTCTACAAATCTAGAAACACCATCTTCTGTTGTGGTGGAGTTTTACCAGTCGTATTTACTTCCAAATGAATACGATTTACCACTACAAGAAGGAGATTGGTTCGAAACAGGATCCATGCCATCTCAAGGCTCACGATTACCAGATTTTAGTAATTTTCCAATTAGTTTCAATGGGAATGCAGATAATTTGTATGAAGGTCCCTATAATGTTTGTCAAAATACTATAGTTACAGTTCCTTTAAACCCAAATAGTTATGTGTCAAATGGGGAGAACGCTTTCAGTATTGCTATAGAAGACCATTGTTTAGTTTTAGATCAAAATCCAAATACAGAATGGGCAGCAGGGTCATATGCACGTGTCATTGTTACCTATTCTGAAATAGAAACAGAAATAGAAGTATTACAAACAGATACCACAGGATTAACGTCTGGTGATGTATTTCCAGTAGGAACTACAACATTGGAGTATACGGCAACAGATCCTTCAGGTAACCAAACAATCTGTTCGTTTGATGTAACAGTTACGGATACTACCAATCCAATAGTAACGGCTCCCGCCGATGTGACGGTAAGCACCAACAATAGTTGCGATGCTTTAAACGTCACATTAGGCGCACCAACGACAAGCGATAATTGTGGTATTGCAAGTGTAACAAACGATGCCCCAGCAACTTTCCCACTAGGAATCACGGTGGTAAACTGGACCATTGCAGATGAAGCAGGAAACACCACAACGGTTACACAAAATGTAACAGTTAATGACACAGTGAATCCAACCATTGTCGCACCAGCCAACATTACGGTAGCTGCCAACGCTGCCTGCGGCGCAGAAATCGCGACATTAGGTAATGCCATTACCAACGATAATTGTGCTGTCGCTTCGGTTACCAACAATGCACCGAGTATCTTCCCATTAGGGGAAACCACGGTTATTTGGACGGTAACAGACAACGCCGGAAACACGGCAACGGCCGCGCAACTGGTACAAGTAAACGATACCACAGCACCAACTATTACGGTGCCTGCGGATATTGTAACAACCGCCGATGCCAATTGCGAAGCCACAACGGTAGCATTAGGCACCGCCACAACCGCCGATAACTGTGGCGTGGCAACAACCACCAACAATGCACCAGCAACATTCCCATTAGGGGATACGGTTGTAACGTGGACTGTAACAGATAATTCAGGAAACATGACAACAGCTACACAATTAGTAAGTGTTAATGATACTGTAAACCCAATAGTAACGGCTCCCGCCGATGTAACGGTAAGCACCAACAACAGTTGCGATGCTTTAAACGTCACATTAGGCGCACCAACGGCAAGCGATAATTGTGGTATTGCAAGTGTAACAAACGATGCGCCAGCAACCTTCCCACTAGGAATCACGGTGGTAACCTGGACTATTGCAGATGAAGCCGGAAACACCACAACGGTAACACAAAATGTAACAGTTAATGATACGGTGAATCCAACGATTGTCGCACCAGCCAACATCACGGTAGCAGCCAACGCTGCCTGCGGTGCAGAAATCGCGACATTAGGTAATGCCATTACCAACGATAATTGTGGTATTGCCTCTGTAACCAACAATGCACCGAGTATTTTCCCATTAGGCGAAACCACGGTTATTTGGACGGTAACAGACAACGCCGGAAACACGGCAACGGCCGCGCAACTGGTACAAGTAAACGATACTACAGCACCAACTATTACGGTACCTGCGGATATTGTAACAACCGCCGATGCCAATTGCGAAGCCACAACGGTAGCATTGGGCACAGCCACAACAGTCGATAATTGCAACGTGATTGGGCTTGTTAATGATGCACCAGCTACATTCCCGTTAGGTGACACGGTTGTAACCTGGACCGTAACAGACGCATCCGGAAATGTTACAACAGCAACACAATTAGTAACTGTAATAGATGCAAGCAGCCCAATAGTAACGGCTCCCGCCGATGTAACGGTAAGCACCAACAACAGTTGCGATGCTTTAAACGTCACATTAGGCGCACCAACCGTAAGTGATAACTGTGGTATTGCAAGTGTAACAAACGATGCGCCAGCAACCTTCCCACTAGGAATCACGGTGGTAACCTGGACCATTGCAGATGAAGCAGGAAACACCACAACGGTAACACAAAATGTAACAGTTAATGATACGGTGAATCCAACGATTGTCGCACCAGCCAACATCACGGTAGCTGCCAACGCTGCCTGCGGTGCAGAAATCGCGACACTAGGTAATGCCATTACCAACGATAATTGTGGTATTGCCTCTGTAACCAACAATGCACCGAGTATCTTCCCATTAGGGGAAACCACGGTTATTTGGACGGTAACAGACAACGCCGGAAACACGGCAACGGCCGCGCAACTGGTACAAGTAAATGATACCACAGCACCAACTATTACGGTGCCTGCGGATATTGTAACAACCGCCGATGCCAATTGCGAAGCCACAACGGTAGCATTAGGCACCGCCACAACCGCCGATAATTGCAACGTGATTGGGCTTGTTAATGATGCACCAGCTACATTCCCATTAGGCGATACGGTTGTAACCTGGACCGTAACAGACGCATCCGGAAATGTTACAACAGCAACACAATTAGTAACTGTAATAGATGCAAGCAGCCCAATAGTAACGGCTCCCGCCGATGTAACGGTAAGCACCAACTATAGTTGCGATGCTTTAAACGTCACATTAGGCGCGCCAACCGTAAGTGATAACTGTGGTATTGCAAGTGTAACAAACGATGCGCCAGCAACCTTCCCACTAGGAATCACGGTGGTAACCTGGACTATTGCAGATGAAGCCGGAAACACCACAACGGTAACACAAAATGTCACGGTAACTGATTTAACAGCGCCGCAGGTTATTACAAGAGATCTGACTGTAATGTTAGATGCAAACGGTATGGCTAGCATAACACCAGAAATGATTAATAATGGAAGTGAGGACACTTGTTCAATTAGCAGCTTGTCTCTGGATATTTCAAGTTTCGATTGTTCAGATTTGGGTCCTAATGAGGTAACATTAACGGTAACGGATGCTAGCGGAAATTCCGCAGAAAATACAGCAATTGTAACCGTAGTGGATGCTATCAGTCCAACAGTTGCAGCAGAAAATCTAACCATATTTTTAAATGATCAAGGATTTGCAAGCATTACAACAGCAGATATTGATTCAGGCAGTTTTGATAATTGTGTTTTCACTTTAAGTTTAAGTCAGACGGAATTTAACTGCAGTCATCTGGGTGTGAATACCATTCTACTTACAGCTACAGATACCAGTGGAAATAGTAGTACGGCTGCAGCTGAAGTGACTGTATTGGATTTAACAAGTCCTGTTATAAACAGTCAAGACATCACGATTGAATTGGATGCCGCAGGGCAAGCAAGTATTACCGTAGCAGATATTGATACGGGTAGCTTTGATACGTGTAGCAACATAACTACCGAACTAGATCAGTATAGCTTTGGTTGTTCGGATGAAGGTGTTAATCAGGTTTTATACACGGTTACAGATGCTAGTGGAAACACAGCGACTGTTATTGTAAATGTAACGGTTGAAAATAACTTTATAGATTCCAATGCCGATGGGGTAAAAGATAATTGTGGTGCCGATGATGATAATGATGGTGTGCCAGATACAGAAGATAATTGTCCGTTCGCCAATAATCCCAATCAAAGTGATAATGATATGGACGGTATAGGTGATGCTTGTGACGATGATGATGATAACGATGGTGTTCCAGATGAAGACGATAATTGCCCATTTACCTACAATCCAGGTCAGGAGGACAGGAATAATAATGGTCAAGGCGATGTTTGCGATCTAAACGTTATTAATATTTCAGAAGCGATTACACCAAATGGCGATGGTATAAATGATTACTGGATGGTGTTTAATATTGAAAATTATCCAAACAACAAGGTGTCTGTTTATAACCGATGGGGCGCCCTTGTGTTCCATGCGCGGTCTTACAGAAATACCTGGGATGGCTATTATAAAAATAATAGTAAACCACTTCCAGGGGGATCCTATTTTTATCAAATTGATTTAAATGGTAACGGCGTTGTAGATTATGAAGGTTGGATATATTTAACAAGATAGAATAACAAACAAAAGGTATCATGTAGAATCCGGTATTCTACTTAAAAATATATAAAATGAAAAAAGTAATTTTTTATCTATTAGTAATCGTTTCTGGCGTTGTTATGGCGCAACAAGAAAGCACTATTGGTTTTTATCAAAACCATCTTAATTTAGTAAATCCCGCTTACAATAGTGTCGATGGGAATACCTACTTTAAAACCGGCGTTCGCAGTCAGTGGTCGGGTGTAAAAGAAGCACCAGAAACACAAGTGTTTTCATTTATGACACCTTTAAGCGATAAAATATCAATAGGGATTTCGGTTATAAACGATCAGGTTTTTATAGAAAAGCAAACCTTTGTTTCTGTAGACTTCTCGTACCGTGTCCAATTAAGTAATGCGCTTAACCTGTATATGGGTGTAAAAGCAGGTGCCAACAGTTACCGCGTAAATTCAGCAGGTTTAAGTACCTTTAATATTGTTCAAGATCCTAGTTTGGGCGATATTTCTAGAATGAATCCTAATGTTGGTGTTGGTTTTTATTTAAAGCATGAGGCTTACTTTTTGTCTGTATCCACACCTAGACTGCTAAACACCGAACGCGCCAAAAATGAGGACGGCTATGCAACTGTAGCTACAGATCGGGTTCATTATTATGTAAGTGGGGGTTACAATTTTAGTTTAAGTAAGTCCCTAGCTTTGCAGCCTACATTTATGTTTCGCTATGTTGGTGGCGCGCCGGTATCAACCGATTTCACGGCAAAATTGGTTTTAAATGATAAGTACCAAATTGCTGCCAACTTTCGAACAGATAATACTTTAGGTGGTTTGGTGCAGCTGGATATTTATAAAGGTACCGCTATTGGGTATTTATACGAATATGCGGTGAATTCCGACTTGTTAGGAAGGTCTAACGGGAGTCATGAGTTTTACTTGCAGATTCGTTTCTAGGCAAGCTATCATATCAGGTGCGTTGGCTGTTTGTTCTACCAACTACGCCAAATACAACACCCGAATTTTTAACAAAAAAAAAATGAGCGCGATGGCCTATCGTGCTCATTTTCATTTTACGGGATTTTAGCTATTCAATATAAATTTTTGTATTTACTTACATGAACACAAGTTTTAGTATAGCGCCAATTACTCGTAGGGTATGCAAACAGGAAAAAAATGGCTATAAATTTTGTAGCCCAGTAGTTGTTACGTTCAGTACTTACTACATGGCCTTGGTGCTAAAAAATGCTTTATAAAGGACGTGTCAGATATTCGGGTTGTATATAATTATGGCCGATCCAACTTCTTTACTAATAGCATATTTAACATCTATTACCTGAATGCCTTTTGCATAAAAAGCGCTTAATTCCTCGTTTATAAGAAATTCTAATTTAGAAGGCCTATCGGCCATAACAACTTTAGTGCGTTTTTCCAAAAGGGGCATGTTTTGGTTATCTGTTGCGGGTTTCATCCTGTCCATTTTTTTAATAAGCTGTTGTTTTGTAGTTTAAAATGTATAATTAATATGTTAGTTGACGGAATTGGTATTTTACACAGTGTACCTTTCAGGGGTATTTAAGGGAAACGTGCACCAAATTACCCAACTTCAAAAAAATCTACCCCCGGACTTTAAAGAGACTATTGTTTTCAATATCGGCATATACATTTAAAAGCGCGTTATAAATAGCCTCCTGTTTGTCTGTTTCATTTAACATGGTTGCTTGTTGTAGTTGGCGTATTTTTTTAGCTCCAGACTTAACCGCTTTTTTAGTGCCTAAAAAATGTGGTTCGGAGCTGTTTAAAATGCCAATTTGAATACCTTTTCGGAAGGTGTGCAGCCAGTTTTGTGTTCCCAATTTCTCAAAAATACCTTGCCTTAAAATTCTAAATTTAGGCGTGCTTAATTCAAGATTCTTTCGAATATATTGCGCGCTTCGGCCTTTAAACTTTAGTTTAATTAAAGTAATTTCTACCTCTGTTAGTTTGTTTGTTTCAGTTTGGTTGTTGTAGGCTTGAAGAATGTTTTTTTGGTACTTAAGTAAAACTTAAACACGGCTTTTTGCATGGCCGCCGGTTTATCTATTTGTAAGAGATGCGAAACTTGCTTTAAAGCAATTTGTTTAACCAAATCATCTACATAATCCGATTTGTTAAGGTGTCCTTGCTCCAGGGCCAAAGCAATAATTTGGCACCAGTTTTTAGTTTTAAATTTGGAATAAATGGTAAAGCGGAGTCTGTTAATTTTTAGTTTTTCTAGGTTTAAAAAATCGCATATGGTATCGCTATTCATGCCATGGGCGTGCAGGCGCAAGTAAAAAACTTCTAGATGGTTTAAACTTATTTGATTGGTGTAATTTCTTTTCTGGATATTGTAGGTTTGGGACATTGTGATTGGGGTTTAAAAAACTAATTTGTTTTCATAAAGGAAAATTCATGAAAGGTTGTTATTAGTATTAAATTTAATTTTAAGGAACTGATTTTAAATCTGCACCTGCAATTCATTTTACGTATGTTGGTTGTTATCAAGAGGGTCATTTTATCAAAGTTGTTGGTACATAACGCGTTATTCCATGTTTAAAAGGCGCCGTAATTCAGCCTGGCGGCGTTTGGCAATGGGCAAGCTACTGCCGTTTGTTAATTCAAAGTAATTACCAGCGTGTTTATTCATGTTTACAACTTTATTCAGGTTAACAATGTAGCCGTGGTGAATTCTGAAAAATTGTTTGGTATTTAAGGTTTTCTCGTAAAAGCCAATATTCCTATTAGCAACTTTGGTAGCGCCATTACTTAAATAAAACACGGTGTGTTTACCCTCGGCTTCTAAATAGAGTACCTCATCTGCCTTTACTATGGCAATGCGGTTTGCTTTAGGTATGGCAATTAAATTGGAACTAACGGTGGTTGTGTTAAATTCTAGAATACGTTTATTTAAACTGGTTATGGCCTTATCTATGGCTACAATAAATTGCGCTAATTTTACAGGTTTTAAAATATAACTAACCGGTTTAGGCTGCCCGTTTAAGGCTTTTATGGCATACTGACTATGGGCGGTAATAAAAATGATTTCAACTGGGTGGTCCGGTAGACTGTCTAGCAAGGCAAAGCTGGTTTCATTATTGCCTAGTTCTATATCTAAAAGCATAATAGAAGGCTGGTGTGTTTGGCATATGTCTGTAGCATCTTTTAAATTGAAGGCCTTTAAAATCGTCCCCACAGTTTCAGAGCAGTAGGTGGTTAGCATAAACTCTAATAATCGCACATTGGCAATATTATCGTCTACAATCAGCGTAGTATATTTATGCATACTTAAATAAATCTATTAATTTTAAACCACAGCTTCGCCCGGAAACGAATGTTAGTTTCTTAAAATTTAAAAATGATTACGAAATATTGGTCCGTTTTCGTGGTACGGTTGATTAATAGCTTATTGTTGACACATTTATGTTCTAAAGATAATTTTTTCTATGTTAATAGAAGGGTAAAATGTAACAAGCGGCTCAAATTTGACATAAGTGAGCAGTAAAATATCAAAACAAGTAATTTTCTGAAAAATTAATTACTTAAATTACCTAGTGTATAAAAAAAGCTGTAAGATGGTTGTTTGTCTGGCTTAAAAAGCTGATTATCTTATTTTATGTTTAATAATTTCTGAAGTTGTTCTTGGCGGCGTTTGGCAATAGGTAAATTTTTACCGTTGGAAAGTTCAAAGTAATTGCCAGACGATTTGTTAATATTGGTAACCATGTTTAGGTTTACAATAAAACTGTGGTGTATTCTAAAGAATTGTTTGGGATTAAGCTGTTTTTCGTATTCGCCAATATTTCTACACGCTATTTTTTGGCGTCCTTCGGCCAAATGAAAAATGGTGTAGCGTCCTTGTGCTTCAAGATAAAAAATAGCCTCTGGTTTTAAAATTTCTATTCTATTAGCAGAGGGTATGGCCAAAAAAATGGAATAGGCAGTGGGGTTTTCCGTGTTTTTGTAAGACGCTTTTGTTTCTAGTTTTTTCATGGCCTTGTCCATAGCGCCAATAAAAATAGGTAGTTTAACAGGTTTTAAAATATAACTAACAGCCTGCGATTCGTTTATAGCTTGTATGGCGTATTCTTTGTAGGAGGTTATAAAAATAACTTCTGCTTTGGCATTGGGAATGGATTCTAATAAAGAAAAACTGGTTTCGTTTTTTCCTAAAACAATATCCAAAAGTAAAATGTCTGGATGGTTTTTTAAACAAGATGCAATGGCGTCATCCACAGTTTTTGCTGTGTAAATTTTGCCAACGGCGTTGCAATAAGTAGTTAACATGTACTCTAAAATCTTGATGCTGGTGGCATCGTCGTCTACTATTAAAACATCGTATTTTTGCATGCACTTTTCTTTAAGGCTTTCATAAAGCTATTTACAACACCGCTGTAAAACAGGCTTTTTAACAAAGATAAGGCTACTTTTAAAAAAAACCGCTTGTAAAATTAAAGGATAATCAAGGTTTTAACAAACCTTTTCATGGTAAAATACGTTTTAGCTTGCTTTGTTAGGAATTCACGGGCGGCTGGTTGCTTTTTTTTGAATTTTTAATAATTTGATTATCAGGTAGTTGTTTCTGTTAATAATAAAAAACGTGTTTGGTGTTATTTTTTTTGCAAATTCACGTTACGTACCGGTGTGTAACTAGTGTGTGCTTTTTGTTGTAAGAAAATGTAGCCGAAAAAAATGTAGGCTGTAGTGGGTTACCTACGTTACAAAACAAATAAAGGCGAGATGAATCTCGCCTTTTAAAGAATCCACAAACTTTAAACCTACTTTAATTTGTGAATGGTAAAAATAAAACACAATGGGAATACTGACTATATAAATGAAACAACTGTCCCATTGGTGTAATAAGTGGTTTTAATAGTATGTAGTAACACGCCAAAATTGGTTGTGCCACTTTGTTAAACTTCAAAAAAGAGGCGTGCAAATAGTTGTAATCCTTTTATTTATTGATATTTTTGGACTGAAAAAATTTGAATGAAGCTATTAATATGAGTTCTCGGAAATGGTATGTCCTGTATGTAAAACGACAGCATGAGCGCAAAGTGGAAAAACGCATTAACGATGAAATTCCTGATGTAGAGGCCTTTTGTCCTACGCGCACAGAAATAAGGACATGGAGCGATCGGAAAAAAAAGCTACAAGTACCCATTTTTAATGGGTTGGTGTTTGTGTGCTGCGAAGATAAACACCGTGCCGCGGTATTTCAAATTCCTGGCACCATGGCCTATTTGCACGAACAGGGTAAACCGGGCATTGTTAAAAACAACGAAATTTCACACCTTAAATCCTTGTTGGAAAACCCGAATATTACCCAACATACAGTGGAACAGTGGCAGCCTGGAAATAAAATTGCGTTAGATGCCTTTGGTTTTCAAAATCAAGAAGGCGTTATTCAAAAGAAAACGAAAAACAAATTATGGGTGGTGTTAACCGCATTGGGTTTTGTGGTTACCTTTCAATTAAAAGACGACACCTTAAAAACGGCCTATTAATACTTGTTTTTTTACAAAGCAGCCACGCGTAAATTTTTTAGTTTTAAATACTGGTACGCATTGTAATTAATTGTATTTTTGTCGATTAACGTGTTGGTTTTCTCGTTAGAAGGTTGTTTTTGTCTCGTGAATGACATGTCCGGATGTTAAAAAAAACAAAATAATTTTGGGAACTAAAAAGCGTTTACTCGTTTTATATTCGATAGCAAAACTGAAAGCGCTTGTTCAAAAAGCGACTAACACCTTTGAAAACAGTTAAAGCTGTCTGTTTAGCTGTTTATTGCAACGCCCTGTAACATAGGGCGTCATTTTAAAAACAATACCATTTAAAAGCCTAAAATGTAACAGGTTGTAGCGAAGCTGTATTCAAGCCTCACAATACACGCTCCAAACAACACGTGGTTTCAGTTTTATTTCAAAAAAAAACGTTATTAATCCAAATCAAATAATGCCTACTTTAACGTATACCAATATCCATTTTGTTTGTGTGTAGTATATAGCGGTAGCCATTAGAAAAAATTAGTACCATTCTTATGGATAATTTTCCCTCAAATCATCAAGACATTGCAGCGTTTTTCGCGCATCACCACGAGTTGTGTGCCTTGGCAACGGTGTTTTTCTCCTTACTAGTTACCCTTATAGTTATGCCTCGGGTAATTGCAATTAGCAAAGCCAAAAACCTAATTGCGCAAACTAACAACAGAACCTCGCACAAAGGCATTGTGCCAACCCTAGGCGGTGTGGGCGTGTTTACCGGTTTGCTACTAACCGTAAATATTGCCGCTTTGGTGTTTGCATCTTACGGACAATTAATCGATTTAGTTGTTTTCAACATTCTGGTGTTGTTATTGCTTCTTATTGGAGTTTCAGACGATTTAATGCCTTTAGCGCCGCGCAAAAAAATGGCCTTTCTTTTTGCCATTGCTTGTATTTTCGCCGTGGCCACCAATATTCAAATAATTAGTTTTTCAGGACTTTTTGGTATTCAAAATATACCCAACTATATAGGGTTACCGTTTAGCGTATTCGTTATGGTGCTTATTATAAACGCTTATAATTTAATTGACGGTATAGATGGTTTAGCCGGTGTGTTGGGTGCTGTAATTTCGGCAGTTTTGGCGGTTACGTTTTATGTAAGCGGCCACTTTTTCTACGCGCTCATTTCCCTGTCTTTGGTGGGGTCGTTAAGCGCGTTTTTAGTTTACAACTTTTCGCATCAGCGCAAAATATTTTTAGGCGATACGGGCTCTATGGTTGTGGGGTTTGTTTTGGCCTTTCAAATTGTATTGTTCTTAAGTTTGGGCGCTAAAAGTCAAGCCGATGTTTTTAAAAACGCCCCCATTTTTGTAATGGCCTTGTTGTCTTATCCATTATTAGACACGTTACGCGTGTTTATGGTGCGCATTCGGAAGGGAAAAAATCCGTTTTTAGCCGATCGGAATCATATACATCATCATTTAATCGATTTGGGATTATCGCATAAATACGCCACGTTGGCCATTGGGTGTTATACTATTATCATGACGGCTTTGGCTTATGCGACACACGATTTATCCATTAATGTAACCTTTGCATTTATGTTGCCAACCTCCATGTTGCTGTTAGGGTTGCCGTTTTGTATAAAACGTACCAAAAACAAATACATTTTTGGTTTGCCAACATTCTAATCATGTGGGCATACTATATGAAAGCGGTTATACCAACATAAAGTAAAACCGCAACACTTGGCCTAGATTTTTTTGGTTACTTTTTTGATCAATGCAAAAAAGTAATAACAAGCTTAAAAATCAAAACGGTTATTAAACCAGAAACCAATAAACTTAAAACCCACAAATAAAAGTTTCATGAAGAAGCATCAAGCTAAATCAAAAAGCCAAAACAAACTGAAACCGCAATATTTGGCCTATTTTTAATTTTCGTAGTAAAACAATTAAAACCTGCAGTTAGGGCAGCGGAGGATGACCTAGCGCAGCGATTGTCATCCGCAGGATAAAGGTTTTAAGCTGTTTTCAAGAAAATTAAAATCAGCCTAGATTTTTTTGGTTACTTTTTTGATCAATGCAAAAAAGTAATAACAACCTTAAAAATCAAAATGGTTATTACACCAGAAACCAATAAACTAAAACCCATAAATGAAAGTTTCATGAAGAAGCATTAAGCTAAATCAAAAAGCCAAAACAAACTGAAACCGCAACATTTGGCCTATTTTTAATTTTCGTAGTAAAACAATTAAAACCTGCAGTTAGGGCAGCGGAGGATGACCTAGCGCAGCGATTGTCATCCGCAGGATAAAGGTTTTAAGCCGTTTTCAAGAAAATTAAAATCAGCCTAGATTTTTTTGGTTACTTTTTTGATCAATGCAAAAAAGTAATGGTAACCTTAAAAATCAAAACGGTTATTAAACCCGAAACTAATAAACTAAAACCCATAAATGAAAGCTTCATGAAGAAGCTAAAACCAACAATAAAAAAACCAAAATAAGTAAAACCGCAACATGTTATTGGGCCTATTTTTATTTTCGTAGTAAAACAGTTAAAACCTGCAGTTGGGGCAGCGGAGGATGACCTAGCGCAGCGATTGTCATCCGCAGGATAAAGGTTTTAAGCCGTTTTCAAGAAAATTAAAATCAGCCTAGATTTTTTTGGTTACTTTTTTGATCAATGCAAAAAAGTAATAACAAGCTAAAAAATCAAAACTGTTATTAAACCCGAAACCAATAAACTAAAACCCACAAATAAAAGCTTCATGAAGAAGCTAAAACCAACAATAAAAAAACAGCGTTGTTAAACCACAACATGTCATTTGGCCTATTTTTAATTTTTGTAGTAAAACAATTAAAACCTGCAGTTAGGGCAGCGGAGGATGACCTAGCGCAGCGATTGTCATCCGCAGGCTAAAGGTTTTAAGCCGTTTTCAAGAAAATTAAAATCAGCCTAGATTTTTTTGGTTACTTTTTTGATCAATGCAAAAAAGTAATGACAACCTTAAAAATCAAAACGGCTATTAAACCAGAAACCAATAAAAAGGCGTTATTAAAACCTTCTTTAAAAGTCGTTCAAAAAGAAAAAATTACATAACGCGTATCACGACTTTTCAACAGGCAAAAAAAGACCCTAAAAAAGCCTAAAAAAATAGGTTTCAAAATTTAAAAACCCCAAGTATTTTAAAATACAAGGAGTTCAAACATAAAAACAACAACAATAACAATAACAACCATTTACACCATAAAACACCGTATATGACAATAGCAATTATTGGTTTAGGTTACGTAGGCCTACCACTAGCCCGTTTATTTGCAACAAAATACCCTGTAATTGGGTTCGATGTAAACAGCCAGCGCGTAGCGGCCTTACAAAACGGACACGATAGCACGTTAGAAGTTTCGGACGAAGCCTTAAAAGCGGTTACGGTTTCTAGTCCAGAAGCCTTACTAGAAAACCAAGCGGCTTCCGGCTTGTTTTGCACGGAAAATCCCAATTTAATAGCAAATTGTACCCATTATATTGTAACGGTACCAACGCCAGTAGACAAGCACAACAGACCCGATTTAACCCCCTTGTTAAAGGCAAGCGAAACGGTGGGCGCGGTATTAAAGCCAAACGACATTGTTATTTACGAATCTACCGTATATCCGGGTGCCACGGAGGATTCCTGTGTTCCGATATTGGAAAAGTGCAGTGGCTTAATTTTTAACCGTGATTTTTTTGTGGGCTATTCACCCGAGCGTATTAATCCGGGCGACAAAGAGCATACCGTAGAAAAAATCCTGAAAGTCACCTCTGGCTCCACACCAGAAACAGGCCAACAAGTAGACGCTTTGTATAAAAAAGTCATTACTGCGGGCACGCATTTAGCGCCCAGTATAAAAGTTGCCGAAGCCGCCAAAGTGATTGAAAATGCGCAACGCGACATAAACATAGCCTTTGTAAACGAGTTGGCAAAAATATTTAACCGCATGGATATTGATACCCGTGCAGTTTTGGAAGCTGCTGGAACCAAATGGAACTTTTTAAAATTCAAACCAGGTTTAGTAGGTGGTCATTGTATAGGTGTGGATCCGTATTATTTGGCTCAAAAGGCTCAAGAAGTGGGCTATCATCCTGAAATTATTTTAGCAGGTCGCCGCATGAACGATTCTATGGGCACCTATGTTGCTTCGGAGGTGGTAAAGCGCATGCTGCAAAACGATTTAAAAGTGAAGGGCTCTAAAATTCTCATGTTAGGCATTACCTTTAAAGAAGACTGTCCCGATGTGCGTAACACCAAGGTGGTAGATGTGGTAAGCGAATTAAAACAATACGGAGCTTCGGTATGTATATACGATCCGTTAGCCGATCCAACCGATGTGGCGCGCGAATACCAACTAGAAACCACCCAAACCCTACCAACAGACACCTATGATGCCATTGTATTAGCCGTGGCTCATAAGGAATTTATGACTTTAAATTTTGATGCGCTCAAAACTAAAAATGCGGTTGTTTATGATGTTAAAGGCGTGTTAGGCAATCAAGCCACAGCCACGCTATAAGGTTACTTGACGGTTACTGGTAATTGGTTTTTTTAGGTTGAAATATTAGTGAAATTAAAATCAGCCTAGATTTTTTTGCTTACTTTTTTGATCAATGCAAAAAAGTAATAACAAGCTAAAAAATCAAAACGGTTATTAAACCCGAAACCAATAAACTAAAACCCACAAATAAAAGTTTCATGAAGAAGCATCAAGCTAAATCAAAAAGCCAAAACAAACTGAAACCGCAACATTTGGCCTACTTTTCATTTTCGTAGTAAAACAATTAAAACCTGCAGTTAGGGCAGCGGAGGATGACCTAGCGCAGCGATTGTCATCCGCAGGATAAAGGTTTTAAGCCGTTTTCAAGAAAATTAAAATCAGCCTAGATTTTTTTGGTTACTTTTTTGATCAATGCAAAAAAGTAATCACAACTTTAAAAACAGAAAAATATTTAAAAACACATTACGGAAAAATGTATTTGGGAAAGCGCCTCAAATCTTATTTCACAAGTCAAGAAAAATAAAAATGAACCTACAAGAATTTAAATCACTAGAAAATAAAAACATATTAGTAACAGGGGGAGCTGGGTTCAACCCGTGAAATAAAGGCAATGGAGGGATTTTACTATACATATATTTTAGTAAGTGAAAAAGACGGTAAAAACTATACAGGATATACTTCTAACTTGCCTTTAAGATTT
>NZ_JBHULS010000007.1:0-110924 GCF_042684585.1 Bizionia sediminis | reverse complement strand
TATCTTCTTTCTTGTTACTCGCGCAACAAAAACCGTTTCCAGCTTGTCGCTTAAGCGGGTGCAAATATAATAACTTTATTTCTTACCCACCAAATTTAATTTTAAAAAAAAATAACTTTTTTTACTCCTAAATTTAAATAACAAAACTGTCATGATCGTCTCTAAAAACACTGCCGTTTTTAGCGGCTGCAAACATACAACCTTTTTTATTCCTGCAAAGCTTTTTGTTACTTTTTTTTGAAAATGTTTTTTAAACCGTTTTCAACTTCTAATAACCCGCTTGTCAAAGATCCTAACGCATCATTTCTATACCCTGCGTTAGCGGCTGCAAATATGAAACCTTTTTTTGCTTCCTACAAAGCTTTTTCAATAATTTTTTACCACAATATTCAAGCGTTTTGAATTACAGACCGTTAGCGTCGTGTTTATCGCATTACCCGCTGTTCATTTCGTGGGGTTGCTTAAAGAAAATCCCCTCTAACACCGTCTAAAAAGCGTCTACTTTTAATTTGAGGTAAAAACAGCTTATAAATATAATTAAAATTTTTCACTTTTAGATGTAACCGGCAGCTTTCATTTACATAAAAACACCTATTGCAATTTTAATATAACTAAAAAAGCATTGTCCAATTTCAACAAAACTAAAAACCAAACACCATATTGTGACTTTAAACATAAAACGAATTACATCTTTTACAAATTAATAGACCTATATATATTGTATGTAAATATTTATCCCTTTATATTTGCGCTTCAAAATTTACACCATATATAATGATAGAGATTACCTTACCAGATGGCAGTATAAAGTCGGTTGCACCCGGCACTACCCCAATGGATATTGCAAAAAGCATTAGTCAAGGATTAGCAAGAAACGTTATTTCAGCAAAATTTAACGACACCATTGTTGAAACCAAAACCGCTTTAACCACAAATGGTAGTCTTGTATTATACACCTGGAATGACCCAGAAGGTAAAAAAGCGTTTTGGCACTCCTCTGCTCATATTTTGGCACAAGCTATAGAAATACTGTATCCAAATGCAAAATTGTGGGTTGGGCCAGCAATAGAAAATGGGTTTTATTACGACATAGATCTAGGAGACGAAACCATATCGGATAAAGATTTTAAGCGTATTGAAGATAAAATGTTGGAAATTGCGCGCGGAAAGCACGAATTTACCATGCGTGAAGTGTCAAAACTAGAAGCGCTAGCCTATTACCGCGATTCTAACAAATACAAACTAGATTTAATTGGTAATTTAGAAGATGGCACCATTACCTTTTGCGACCACGATACCTTTACCGATTTATGCCGTGGTGGCCATATTCCAAATACAGGAATTGTAAAAGCAGTTAAAATACTAAGTGTAGCCGGTGCCTATTGGAAAGGTGATGAAAATAACAAGCAGTTAACACGTGTGTATGGTATTTCTTTTCCGAAGCAAAAAGAACTAACAGAATATTTACAACTTCTTGAAGAAGCTAAAAAGCGTGATCACCGAAAATTAGGCAAAGAGTTAGAACTGTTTACATTTTCGAAAAAAGTAGGACAAGGGTTACCATTGTGGCTTCCAAAGGGGGCTGCTCTGCGTGAACGTCTTGAAAACTTCCTGAAACAGGCACAGAAAAAAGCAGGTTATGAAATGGTTATTACACCCCATATAGGGCAAAAAGAACTTTATGAAACCTCTGGCCATTACGCCAAATATGGAGAGGACAGTTTTCAACCTATTTTAACACCTAAAGAAGACGAGGAATTTTTATTAAAACCCATGAACTGCCCACACCACTGCGAAGTATACAATAGCAACCAGTGGTCCTACAAAGATTTACCAAAGCGCTTTGCCGAGTTTGGCACGGTATACAGATACGAACAAAGTGGAGAGCTACACGGACTAACACGTGTTAGAGGCTTTACTCAAGATGATGCACACATATTTTGTATGCCAGATCAATTAGATAAAGAATTTAAGGATGTCATTGATTTGGTTTTATACGTATTTGGCTCGTTAGGGTTTGAAAACTTTACAGCACAGGTATCTTTAAGAGACCCAGAAAAACCAGAAAAATATATTGGTAGTAACGAAAACTGGGAAAAGGCCGAAGCTGCCATACTTAACGCTGCCAAAGACAAAAATTTAAATTATGTTGTTGAAACAGGTGAAGCCGCATTTTATGGCCCAAAACTAGATTTTATGGTAAAAGATGCCCTAGGCAGACAATGGCAACTTGGAACCATACAAGTAGATTACAATCTACCCGAGCGTTTTGATCTTACTTATAAAGGTAGCGACAACGAACTGCACAGACCCGTTATGATTCATCGCGCACCGTTTGGCAGTATGGAGCGTTTTGTTGCTATTTTACTGGAGCATACAGCAGGAAATTTCCCGTTATGGTTAGTACCGGATCAGGTTATTGTGCTGTCTATTAGTGAAAAATATGAAAAATACGCTCAAAAAGTTTTAAATGTGCTAGAAAATAACGAAATTCGCGCCCTAATCGACAACAGAAATGAAACGATGGGTAAGAAAATTCGGAAAGCCGAAATGAAAAAAATCCCATATATGATTATTGTTGGAGAGAATGAAGAACAAGAAAATAAAATTTCTGTTCGCCAGCATGGTGGGGAAGATTTGGGTATGATTACCATAGAAGACTTTAAAACCCTGTTAAATAGCGAAATAGAAAAAACCTTAAAGCAATTTTAAAAAATAAGTTAAACTAAAATTATAAAGCCATAGCAATACGTAGAAGAAGACAAGCTCCTCGCAGAGTAAATCAAGAAGATCAGCACAGAATCAATTCTAAAATTAGAAATGAAAAAGTGCGTTTAGTAGGTGATAATGTAGAAGTAGGAATTTATCCAACCAAAGAAGCCTTGGCCATTGCCGATGCACAAGGTTTAGACCTTGTTGAAATTTCACCTAAGGCGGATCCTCCTGTTTGTAAAGTAATGGATTATAAAAAGTTTCTTTACGAACAGAAGAAACGTGAAAAGGTTTTAAAAGCAAAAGCCTCGAAAGTTGTTGTTAAAGAAATTCGTTTTGGTCCGCAAACAGACGATCACGACTATGAATTTAAAAAGAAACACGCCGAAAAGTTTTTGCAAGAGGGCGCAAAATTAAAAGCCTTTGTGTTTTTTAAAGGACGGTCTATTGTTTTTAAAGAACAAGGCCAAATTTTATTATTGCGTTTAGCACAGGATTTAGAAGATTTAGGTAAGGTTGAACAAATGCCTAAATTAGAAGGTAAACGAATGACTATGTTTATTGCCCCAAAAAAAACGAAATAAACAAAGCTTGGATACAAAACCAAGTTTGAATAACATATAGTAAGCGAAATAACTTAAACTAGGAAAACAAATGCCTAAAATGAAAACAAAATCTAGTGCCAAAAAAAGATTTAAACTAACTGGTACTGGTAAAATAAAAAGAAAGCACGCTTTTAAGAGCCATATCTTAACAAAGAAATCTAAAAAGCGCAAGTTAGCATTAACGCATAGTACTTTGGTACATGCCAACGATGAAAACAGCATTAAAGAACAATTACGATTAAAATAATTGTAAAAACGTTCGGTTAAAATTAATTACAAACCCTGGAGTTAGGCTCAAAAAGAATCTAAATTAGATCGCCTACTACAAAAAAATTTAAATTATGCCAAGATCAGTCAATTCTGTTGCCAAAAGAGCCAGAAGAAAAAAAGTTATTAAACAAGCCAAAGGTTATTTTGGAAGACGTAAAAACGTTTGGACAGTAGCCAAAAATGCGGTTGATAAAGCGATGCAATACTCGTACAGAGACCGCAGAAACAAAAAGAGAACATTCCGCGCACTATGGATTCAGCGTATTAATGCTGGTGCCAGACAACACGGTATGTCTTATTCGCAGTTTATGGGTAAACTAAAAGCTAATAACATTGAATTAAACCGTAAGGTTTTAGCAGATTTAGCTATGAATAACCCAGAAGCGTTTGCGGCTGTAGTAAATAAAGTAAAATAAGGCGTTTCGCCTATTGTAAAACATATTTCGCTTATTATTAAACCGAATCATTCCTGATTCGGTTTTTTTTGTGCCAAAAAAAACAGCGAACAACCACAATTGGTTCTCGCTGCCTTTAATCAAATAAAAGGTTCCCTTTAAAACCTTTTCTAACTAAAATGGTTTCCCACTGGAATTAATAGCTTACAAAAGTAAAGATACTATTGGGCTAATTAAATTGATAATTTATGTGTTAAAACACGCCATTTTGTATGCAAACTACTGCCTAAACTGTTTTGCGTAGGTTCTAGACAAGGGAATTAATTGCGTATCCACCAAAATGGAATTAGCCGAAACACGGCGGATATAAGTTGTGTTAATTACATACGACCGGTGTGTTTGTTTAAACGTATCTATAGGCAATTGCTTTGCAATAGCGTTTAACGACTGCCTGATAGTGTATTTTTTAGACCCAGAACAAATATTGCTATAATTACCGTTCGCCTTTATAAAAATAATATCAGAATACGGAAGACTAACCAAGTCGTAACCATCTTTAAACTGAAAGGTTTGCAATTGTTTTTTCTGGATAGTTAAATTTACTGTTGCCAACACATCCAATGGTTTAATGGGCTTTGTTAAATAAGCAACCGGATTTGTTTTGCAGGCCTGCCCCATTAAATGTACGTCTAACTGGCCAGTAACAAATATAACCGCAGCTTCATTGTTTTTTTGTTTAGCCAATTCAATTCCCGCATTCGTACCCTCCAAATTTATATCCATTAACACAATATCTGGTTTAAACAGGCGCATTTGGTATTGTGCAGATTCTACATTATGGGCCATTTTTACATTACAATACTGATTGTCTTGTAAAATTTCAGCAATATAATCGGCAATGAGTATATCATCTTCAACAATAAGTATTTTAGTTTGTAAATACTCCTTCATTTTTATAATTCTTTTTAAATGAAAACATAAAACCTGTGGCCGTATCAATAATATATACTATTTGCAACTGTCGGCATATTTTATCAATTAATTTGGGGGCTATTGCAGCGTTTATAGCGTTTTGGCCATTATCCTGATAATTAAAATGTAGGGTAGCCTCCTTATACCGCAACTCAAATAAAATACGTTTATTGGTTTGGTTAGTAAAAGCATGTTTTACAGAATTAATAGCCAACTCGGTAAACAATAACCCAAAGTACATGGCAAAATCGATTGGAATTTTAACCGCATCTGCATGAAAAATCATAGTTATTTTCTGCTCCTTAAAAACCTCATGAAAACTACTATTTACATCGTTCAGATATGTACACGCATCAACCCGCTTTTTATCTTCATGCTTATATAAGTGTTTATGCAGCATTGAAATAGCATCTACCTTTGTTAAAATACTTTGAAGCTGAAATTTGTTTTGAGTACTTGCTTTTTTTAACTGATCGGTAATAAGGATAACTACCAATTGCAAATTATTATTTATGCGGTGATTGGCCTCACTAAGAAGAAAGGCATTTTCTGTAGAGAGTTTATGAAGTTTTTTATTACTTTTTTTCGCTTTTTTAAGAAAATAAATTGTGAGACAAATAACAAATATGGCTAATAAAAACATACCCATACCAATATAGAAATTGGTTCTACTAGAGGCCAAGGCCTTATTTTTCTGGGCTATTTCCAACTGATTTATCCTAATCTGATTTTCCTTTTCCTTTAGTTTATGGCGCTCCTCCAACTCCAAGACAAAGCGATCGTATTCCTGAAAATCGTATTTTTCTTTTAATTTAGAGCGTAGTAAAAGGTATTCGTAAGCCTTCTTATAGTTATTTAACTTTTGGTAAGTTTCAAAAATATTGGTGCTTATAATGATACTATTATACGCTAAATGATGTTTTGTTGTGAACGCTAGGGCTTCTAAAGAAATTTGCAGCGCCTCATCCAAATCCTTATTTTTAATTAACGCATTTGTGTAATTTATATACACATCTGCCTGGTGCTGAATAAGTTTATTGCTCTGGGCAAAATCCAATAACTGCTTAAAATAGATTAAAGCTTCTTGCAAATTGTTTTGCCTGTAATACACATTGGCTATTTCTAAAGATGCATAAAAAATAGTATCTAAATCATTAGCTCTTTTTGCCAAATCCAACGCTTTATTAGCGTATACCAAAACAGAATCTAACTGACCAAAATGCTGGGAAAAAATTGCAGCACGTCTGCCATAATAAGCAGCTTTATAAGCATCAGGAATATGGGTGTTATGTAAAATTCTTTGCGCCTCCTGCTGATTTTTTATAGCGTCTGCATATAACCCTCGTTTTCTATAAAACTCCATCATTTTTACATGATATAAAAATTCTAAATCGCTGGCATTTACAAGGTCAATTTTTGCTTTAGCTTGCTGCAGGTAATTATAGGTTTTAGAATAATTTAATTGTAGTTTATAAACATCGGCTAAACCAAAAAGCAGGCCAATTTCCACCTTTTCTTGTGTGGATTTCGCTAATTGAGCGTTAAAGTAGGATATGGCGTCATCTAATTTATTTTCGTAAATTAAACGCGTTCCATGATGTAATATGGCGTTGTTTTGCGCGGATAGCACAAGGCTTGTAAACGATAAAAGAAGTGTAAAATAAAACTTCATTTTAAGTTTTTTGTTTCTTCTTTCTAGCTGCAGGAAACAAAACATTATTTAAAATTAACCTGTAACCTGGAGAGGTTGGGTATAAATCTAATTCTGTTTTAGGGTCGCCAACTTTATGCGTATAATCTTCCGGATCGTGCCCTCCATAAAAGGTAAAAAACCCTTTCCCCTTAACACCGTGAATATACCGGGCCTCGCCATTGGTTTTGTTTTCGCCCATAACCAATACGTTTGCTTTAATTTGATCGCGGTTATAGGCCGTTGTTTGCCCCATAAAACCTTTAACTAAAGCCGTATGATTTTGACAAAGCATGGTTGGAATAGGATCCCATTTGGCAGAAAAGTCCATTAGAGTGAAATAATCGGTCATTTTTGGAATTTGACGCCTACTGGTCATATCTATAGAGGCGAATTCGTACACATTTGGATTGCGTTCTAAAATAAAATCGGTAAAAGCAAAAGTCCTACTGTAATCAAGTTTACTTTGGTAATTGGCCTCGCTGGGGTCGCCATCAAACATAGGTTCGCATATATCTACACCATCGGCGGCCAGTGCAATATCAAAACTATCGGTTGCACTACACATGGCAAACATAAATCCGCCGCCAATTACATACTCTCTTATTTTGTTGGCCACTGCTAGTTTCTGTTCAGAAACCTTGCTAAAGCCCATGCGTAAGGCCTCGGACTCGGCTGTTTTTTTCTCTTCAATATACCAAGCGGCCGTTTTATAATTACCATAAAACTTTCCGTATTGGCCGGTAAAATCTTCGTGGTGTAAATGCAGCCAATCGTAAAGTAACAGGGCATCGTTTAAGACCGCTTCGTCGTAAATTGTTTCGTAAGGAATTTCGGCATAGCTTAAAACCATTGTAACCGCATCGTCCCATGGTAAGTTTCCTTTTGGCGAATACACGGCGATTTTAGGCGCTTTTTCTAAAATTACAGACTCCATATTTTTACTCGGACTTGCAATTTCAGATAAAATTGCCTCCGCTTTGGCATTGGATACAACTTCAAAAGAAACACCCCGTATTTGGCACTCGCGTCTTATACGTTCTGTATCGGGCATTAAAAAGGACCCACCTCTGTAGTTTAATAACCAATTAACCTTAACCTGATTATTAAGTGTCCAGTACGTAATACCATAAGCCTTAAGATGATTTTTTTGGCTTTCCGCATCCATAGGAATTAAAATATAGGAGGCAAAGCTATTAAGCGATAAAAACAGTAGCAATAAGAATGTTAACTTTTTCATAGTTGAAAGATACAGAAAATAAGCACCTTTCAAATTTATTTAAAAAAAAATTAACCTGCCAATACCTTAATTTTCGCCGGACAATAAACTAGCTATTACTTTGGTGCTACTAAACTGCTCCAACATAATTTTAATGAAAACCGTAATAGGAATGGCCATAATTAAGCCGGGTACACCCCATATAAAGCCCCACAACATAAGCATTACCAATACAGTAATAATATTTAATGAGAAAGATTTACCCATAAAAACAGGCTCTAAAATAGATCCAAATAACACTTGTACACCGGTTATGGAAAGGATGAAAAAGAATAATATACTGGTTGGATCTAACTCTATAAAGGCGAAAGCAGACAGCAATACAACCGTAATAATAGAGCCAACCATTTGAACAAAATTGATAAGAAAAGCAAATAAACCCCAAAAAATAGGGAAGCTAACATCAAAAAACAAACATGCCAAGCCGGTTCCTATACCGGTTGCCAAACTAACTAAAAACTTAACTTTTACAAACTTTATTAAATCCTTTTCAATTTTTAAAAACGTTTTTACAGACGTGTGTTTAAGTTTTAAAAGGGTATTGTTTAGAGCACGCTGAATGTTTATGGATTCTGCCAACCATAGGACAACAAAAAAGGCCGTCATTAAAATCATGGTAACCGTTTTACGCACAAAATCCAAGGTTAAACTAATGGATTCCTCGTGAATAAAGTTTTTAACCAGACTTTCTTTACTATCAATTTCAACACCAAATGTATCTTGAATGGTAAGCAGTAAGGCATCCAACTTGTCTTCGGCTTTTACAAAAAATTCAGTTTCCGAGTTTAATATTTCTCTACTGGAAAGCTGCACCAGTTCGGCACCAATTTTTAATCCTGCTGCAATTAATAAAACCACGACCAAAATACTAACTGGTTTTGGGATATTTTTTTTCCCAAGCCAGCGCATTAGTGGTAAAAACAGTAAAGCCACAAACATGGAAAAAATTAAAGGAATAAAAATAAAGGACAATATTTTTAATAAGTAAAATACTATCGGAATTACAATTATGGTTAATAGTAAGTTGGTTGTGCGCAACTGATTCATAAAAATACCCTGATTTAGAAAACTGCAAAATTACAAGAAAAAAAGCTGTTTGCTTCCAAAAACCTGCAACATTTTCGAAACTATCCTAATAACAATTACATTGGTACAACATACGAATTAAAACCTCTTTTAAAAAGGAACATCGTCATCGTCTGGCCCACCAAAGGCATCGTTTGCCGAAGGAAAATGATCAGATTTAAAGGTATTATCGTTGGCAGCTTCGTTCATTTTAGAATGAAATTCATGATCGAATGGTGTATCAAAATCATCCAAATTGTCAAACTTACCTAGGTTACCAATAAATTTCAAACGAATATTATCCAATCCACCATTTCTGTGTTTGGCTATTATAAATTCGGCTTGACCTTCGGTAGGCGATCGTTCATCGTCGTCCCATTCGTCTATTTTATAGTACTCTGGCCTGTAAATAAAGCTAACAATATCGGCATCTTGTTCAATGGCTCCAGACTCCCTTAAGTCGGACAATAACGGACGCTTACTACCGCCACGTGTTTCAACGGCACGCGATAGCTGCGACAGGGCAATAACCGGAATACTTAGTTCTTTTGCTAATGCCTTTAAGTTTCTGGAAATAGTGGATATTTCTTGCTCACGGTTTCCTCCTTTCTGACTACCACCAGCAGTCATTAATTGCAAATAATCCACCATAATAAGTTTAATGTCATGCTGCGACGCTAAACGTCTGGCTTTTGCACGCAAATCGAATATGGATAAGGATGGCGTATCGTCTATAAACAAGGGCGCTTTTTCTAAATCTTTTACTTTTACGTTTAGTTGTTCCCACTCATGTTTTTCCAGTTTTCCAGTTCGAAGTTTTTCTGAAGACAACCCCGTTTCGCTAGAAATTAAACGCATAATAAGCTGAACTGAAGCCATTTCCAGCGAGAAAAACGCAACTGGAATGTTTTGATCTACTGCAATGTTACGCGCCATGGAAAGCGTTAAAGCTGTTTTACCCATACCTGGACGCGCCGCCACAATAATTAAATCGCTTTCTTGCCAGCCCGACGTTAACTTATCCAACTTGGTAAAACCGGTTGGAATACCACTTAAGCCGTCTTTATTTGATATTTCCTCAATTTTCTTTTTAGCCTGAATAACTAAACTTTGTGCCGTTTCGCTCGATTTTTTAATGTTACCTTGGGTAACTTCGTAAAGTTTGGACTCGGCTTTATCTAGAAGATCAAAAACATCTTGTGTTTCATCATAGGAGTCTTCAATTATTTCACTGGAAATTTTTATCAGACTGCGTTGAATAAATTTCTGCAAAATAATGCGTGCATGAAACTCGATATGTGCCGAAGATGATACCTTTTGTGTTAAAGAAATGAGGTAAAAATCGCCTCCTGAAACATCTAGTTTCTGATTTTTCTTTAATTGACTAGAAACGGTTAATAAGTCTATTGGTTCACTATTTTCGAATAGCTGAAAAATAGCTTCAAAAATATGTTGGTGCGCTTCTTTGTAAAAGGCTTCGGGGCTTAAAATATCAATAACCTCATCGACACCTTTTTTATCTATCATCATTGCACCTAACACAACCTCCTCTAAATCAACAGCTTGAGGTGGAATTTTACCTTTCTCTAGGCTTACTAGAGTGCTTTTATCTATGGGATACCCTTTTATTTGCTTTGGTTGATTCATGTTAGCGAAAGTAATTAAAACAAAGCTATAATAACAGCTTTGGCACCGTTACGTTGTTAACCGTAAGTTAACAATTTAACTGTTAATAAGTTGATTTTATTGTTAATAAGCATAAAAAAATCTGAAACTACATATTTCAGATTTTAAGAGTATAAAGTATGAAAAGGATTAGCCTTTAAAGACACCCATTTCAAGATATTTATCCATTCTGGTTTTTACCAAATCTTTTGGTGATAAGTTTTTAAGTTCTTCAAAAGATTTTAAAATAGCTTCTTGAACGGATAAGAATGTGCTTTCACGATCTTTGTGGGCACCACCCAGTGGTTCCTTAATAATTTGATCTACTAATTTCATGCGCTTCATATCTGTTGCCGTAAGTTTTAAGGCAGCTGCCGCTTGTTCTTTATATTCCCAGCTTCGCCATAAAATGGATGAGCAGGACTCTGGTGAAATAACCGAATACCAGGTGTTTTCAAGCATTAACACCTTATCGCCTACGCCAATTCCTAACGCGCCTCCCGAAGCGCCTTCGCCAATAATAACGGTAATAATAGGCACTTTTAAACGGGTCATTTCCAGAATATTTCTAGCTATAGCCTCGCCTTGCCCCCGTTCTTCGGCTTCCAAACCAGGATACGCACCTGGGGTATCTACGAAGGTAATAACAGGAATACCAAATTTTTCGGCAGACTTCATTAAGCGTAAAGCCTTTCGGTAGCCTTCAGGATTGGCCATTCCAAAATTTCTGTATTGGCGGGTTTTGGTATTGTACCCCTTCTGCTGCCCAATAATCATGAAACTTTGATCGCCAATTTTTCCGAGTCCGCCAATCATGGCTTTATCGTCTTTTACATTTCTATCGCCATGGAGTTCCAAAAACGATTCGCCACAAAGCGCCTTCACGTAATCTAGCGTGTAGGGCCTACTAGGGTGACGAGACATTTGAACCCGCTGCCAAGGTGTTAAATTCTTATATATTTCTTTTTTAGTAGCAATTAATTTCTTTTCTATTTGCTTACAGGTTTCCGTAACATCTACCTCACTTTCCTTACCTATAATTTCGCACTTTTCTAATTGTGCTTCTAGCTCTTTTATTGGAAGTTCAAATTCTAAATATTCCATAGGAATTTTTAATTTAAATTAGTTAGCCTACAAACCTACATATTTTTTTTGTTTTTATACGGAACAAAATAAACGAAATATTAGTCGTGCATAATGCTTTTTTCAAAATTACTAATTACCAAATACATACTTATAAGTGCTAGTTTTTGCTTAAACCAAGCCTACTTTGGCTCTTTTGCGTTTCCTGTTTTTAAGTAATCCGTTTAGCACCACGACACTAATAATAATACTAGCACCAATGTAAAAATTTAAACTCATTTTTTCTTTTTCTGGAAAAATAAGTAGGGCTAAAATGATACCATAAATAGGTTCCAAATTATAAGTAAGCACGACGGTAAATGGTGTTATATAGCGCATAACATAAACCGATGCTATAAAGGCATAAGCAGTACAAACAGATGCCAAAATAAATAAGTACAGAATGTCCGAAAGGTGAATGGCAAAAAATGCTGGAGAAAATCCGTTGTCCGCAAACAACAAGTAAATTGTTATAAATGCCACACCACTAACAAACTCGTAAAAAGAAATGACGGTAGCCGAATGATGCTCCAAAAATTTACCATTTAACACCGCGAATAAAGACGACAAAAAGGCTGAAACAATACCTAAAACAATGCCTAACCAATAATGCCATTCGCTTTGGGTTATAAAAACAACCCCAACTATAACCAGTAAACCGAATAAAATTTCGTAGGAAATAAGTTTGCGCCTGTAAATTAGAGGTTCAATAAACGATGCAAAAAAAGCTCCTGTAGAAAACATGGCGAGCGTTATGGAAATGTTAGAGACTTTTATGGCCGCAAAAAACGTAATCCAGTGTAAAGCAATAACAATACCTGCAAAACTTAATTTTAAAATAAAACTAAAAGGAATATTTATTTTGGCTTTTGAAACATATACGTACAAAGCCATTAAAACCAATGCCATAAGCATGCGGTACCACACCAACGCAACAGCTTCCACGGAAATAAGTTGCCCAAGAATGGCTGTAAAACCAGCAATAAAAACCAATACGTGGAGGTGGGCGTAATTTTTAAGCTTATCGTTTAGCATTGTATAACAGATAGGCTGCTAATATAGCAAATATAACATTTGGGAACCACACTGCTACCAAAGGTGGAAAGTCTGATTGCGACGCTAGTACTCCAAAAATTTTATCGAAAAACACAAATACCATGGCAATACAAATACCAAACGCCAAATTTACTCCCATACCACCGCGGCGTTTTATGGAGGATACAGCAACGGCAATTATAGTTAAAATAAATATAGATACCGGTAAACTCCAGATACGGTATTGTACTAGCTTATACCTATTAATATAGGACGAACCTCGCGCCTCTTCCTTTTTTATAAACCGTATTAATTCGGAATACCGTAATGTTTCGGCAATGTATTCTACGGGTGTTAAATCTTCTAAATCGAATGAAAAAATAGTGTCTTTACGTCTGGCTGTTTCTAGTACATCAGCGCCTTTGCCAATTGTACGTTTTACATAATTGGTTAACCGGTACGTTGAGTCTTCTTCTATATAACGAATAGAGCCTGCTGTAATTTTATGCAGCATTTTGTCGTTTTCAATATATTCCAATGAAAAATTCTGACCCAATTTTTGTTGCGCATCAAAACTGCTAACAAAAATAATAGTATTGGCATCAATTTGGCGGTAAACGTTTTGGTTGTCTACGGCGCTTTTATTTTTTTTAAGGTATTTATACGTAAAATCGTTAAATCCTTTACTGGCTTCTGGAGCCAAATAAAGTCCTAATACTAGGGCAAACACCGATACAATAGAAGCACCAATTAAATACGGTCTTAAAAAACGCGCAAACGAAACACCCGAGCTTAAAAACGCAATAACCTCTGTATTGTTGGCTAGTTTGGAGGTAAACCAAATAACCGATAAAAACAAAAAAAGCGGAAATAATAAATGAGCAAAGTAGATTGTAAAATCTAAAAAATAAAGCATAACCTCGCCAAAAGGTGCTTCATTCTCTAGAATCTTCCCAATTTTTTCGGCCAGATGCACGGTTATACCAATTGGAATAAAAAGCAGCAACATTATTAAAAATGTAAACAAATAGCGCTTTAGTATGTACCAGTCTAATATTTTCAATGTTATCCTTTCAATTTTAAAGTCTGTTATCCATTTGTTTTACCATTTTGGTTTTCCAGGCGGCAAAAGTACCTGCTAATATTTGTTTTCTGGCCTCACGCACTAACCACATGTAAAAACCAAGGTTGTGTATGGTTGCAATTTGCTTTCCTAGCAATTCGTTTACGGTAAAAAGGTGTCGTAAATAGGCTTTGCTATATTGGGTATCGACGTAGGTTATACCCATACTATCTATTGGTGAAAAATCTTCACGCCATTTTACATTTTTTATGTTTATGGTGCCATGAGCCGTAAAAAGCATGCCATTTCGGGCATTTCTTGTTGGCATGACACAGTCGAACATATCCACTCCAAGCGCTATATTTTCAAGAATGTTAATTGGTGTTCCCACTCCCATTAAATAACGAGGCTTATCCTGTGGTAGTATTTCGGTAACCACCTCGGTCATCTCGTACATGGCCTCGGCTGGCTCGCCTACAGATAACCCGCCAATAGCATTGCCCACAGCTCCGGCGTTAGCAATATACTCCGCCGATTGCTTTCTTAAGTCTTTGTAGGTACTTCCTTGAACGATAGGAAAAAATGCCTGATTATAATCGTATTTTAAAGGTGTCTTTTCTAAATGATTAATACATCTATCCAGCCACCTATGCGTCATGTGCATGGAGCGTTTTGCGTATTTGTAATCGCATGGATACGGTGTACACTCATCAAAAGCCATAATAATATCGGCACCAATAGCGCGCTGAATTTCCATAACACCTTCAGGCGAAAAAAAATGATAACTGCCGTCTATATGACTTTTAAATTTAACACCTTCCTCTTTAATTTTTCTGTTTGCAGAAAGCGAATACACCTGATACCCTCCAGAATCGGTTAAAATATTCCTATCCCAATTCATAAATTTATGCAACCCACCTGCTTTTTCTAACACATCGGTTTGCGGACGCAGGTACAAATGATAGGTGTTTCCTAAAATAATATCCGGATTTATATCTTCCTTTAATTCCCGTTGGTGCACGCCTTTTACCGTACCTACGGTACCCACCGGCATAAAAATGGGTGTTTCAATGGTACCGTGATCTGTGGTTATTTTTCCAGCGCGTGCTTTTGTAGTTGGGTCTGTATGTTTTAATTCGAAAGTCATATTTGCATTATCATGAAGGAGCAAATATAAATAAGATATTAGGATGTCGTTCTTAATTAAAACAAAATTGTTAGCAAATGCGTGTAAATCGTTAATAAAAGCCCATTAACGGCCTTTATTACTGCTTATAAAATCTTATTTTTGTGACTTAAAATAAACAACACAAACATGTCGAACACACAACATTTAGAAGATTTAACAACCCAAGTTCGCCGCGATATTTTACGCATGGTACACAAGGTAAACTCGGGACATCCTGGCGGCTCTTTGGGCTGTGCCGAATTTTTTGTGGCACTTTACCAAGAAATTTTAGACCGAAAAGACACGTTTAATATGGACGGAATTGGGGAAGATTTATTCTTTTTATCTAACGGTCATATTTCGCCGGTGTATTACAGTGTTTTAGCCCGTTCTGGCTATTTTCCGGTTTCCGAATTAAATACATTCCGTTTAATTGATTCACGTTTACAGGGGCATCCAACCACTCACGAAGGCTTACCAGGTGTAAGAATTGCATCAGGATCATTAGGTCAAGGTATGTCGGTTGCTTTAGGTGCAGCACAAGCAAAAAAACTAAACGGAGATAGCCATTTGGTATACAGCTTGCATGGCGATGGAGAACTTCAAGAAGGTCAGAATTGGGAGGCTATTATGTACGCCGCAGGAAATAAGGTAGATAATATTATTGCTACCATCGATTTAAATAATCAGCAAATTGATGGGTCTACAGACGATGTATTACCAATGGGAAGCCTTAAAGCAAAATTTGAAGCTTTTGATTGGACCGTTGTAGAAATTGAAGCCGGCAATAATATTGAAGCCATTTTAAAAGGAATGGCTGAAGCTAAATCAAAAACTGGTCAGGGCAAACCAGTTTGCGTACTACTTAAAACCGTTATGGGCAATGGCGTCGATTTTATGATGCATACACATGCTTGGCACGGAAAAGCGCCTAACGATGACCAATTAGCAAGTGGTTTGGAACAAAACCCGGAAACTTTAGGCGATTACTAAAGCTGCTGTTATAAGCTCTTTTTAAAAAACAGAGCGTTTAAAACATGTATTAATAAAAAAGACACCCACCATAGTGGAATTACGATGAAAACATACACAAATACAGGAAATAAAGACACCCGTTCAGGTTTTGGAGCGGGCCTAACAGAACTAGGAAAAACCAACGAGAATGTAGTTGCCTTATGTGCCGATTTAATTGGCTCGTTAAAAATGGACGCGTTCAAAAAAAATCATCCAGAACGTTTCTTTCAAGTAGGCATAGCTGAAGCAAATATGATTGGTATAGCTGCTGGTTTAACCATTGGCGGTAAAATACCCTTTACCGGAACATTTGCCAATTTTTCAACGGGTCGGGTATACGATCAAATTAGACAAAGTGTGGCCTACTCTGGAAAGAATGTGAAAATTTGTGCATCGCACGCGGGTTTAACTTTAGGGGAAGATGGTGCCACACACCAAATTCTAGAGGATATTGGCCTAATGAAAATGCTTCCAGGGATGACCGTTATAAATCCGTGCGATTATAACCAAACCAAAGCTGCTACTTTGGCTATTGCAGAACATGAAGGTCCAGTTTATTTGCGTTTTGGCAGACCAAGTGTTCCTAATTTTACCGCAGCCGACCAACCTTTTGAAATTGGGAAAGCCCTGCATTTAGTAGAAGGGACCGATGTTACTATTATTGCTACAGGCCATTTAGTTTGGGAGGCTTTAGAAGCGGCTAAAGCACTAAACGAAAAAGGGATATCTGCAGAGGTTATTAACATTCATACCATTAAACCTTTGGATGATGCCGCTATATTAAAATCGGTTGCCAAAACGGGCTGTGTCGTTACGGCAGAGGAACATAACTATTTAGGTGGTTTAGGCGAAAGTGTATCGCGTGTGCTTTCAACCAATAATCCGGCGCCACAAGAGTTTGTAGCCACCAATGATACTTTTGGCGAATCTGGAACACCAGCACAACTTATGGAAAAATATGGTTTAAACGCTAATGCCATTATAAAAGCAGCCGAAAAGATTATAAAAAGAAAATAAATACGTAAGTTTCACGTTTAAAACACTTTAAAACCTTATTTTATGAAAAAGCTTGTTTTTGCTCTAGTGCTTCCGTTAGCTTTAACCTATTCCATTCAAGCCCAAAACGCCAAAGGCTTGGGTATAAAAGGAGGATTAAATTACAGCGGTAACGGTAACTATTACGAATCGGCAGTGAGCGCGTCGGAAAAACCAGACAGAAATTTAGGATTTCACTTTGGTGCTTTTTACAAAACAGGCGGTAAATTTTTTGTGAAACCCGAGCTTGTTTACACCCAAACAACCAGTGCTTACAAGCAAGGCGACTTTAAAATGCAAAAACTAGATGCGCCATTACTGGTGGGTATGCGCATATTTAAATTTGCCAATGTGTTTGCTGGTCCTGCTTTACAATATATTATTGATAGTGAATTTAACAAGATTGCTATTAAAGATATAAAAAACGATTTTACCGTTGGACTCAATGTTGGTGTTGGCGTTAGTTTTCAAAAAATTGGCATAGACCTGCGTTACGAGCGTGGCCTAAACAAAAATGAAGCGCGTTTTGTTACCAATAACGGTTTAAACACTAGCCGCATTGATACACGACCAGATCAGTTAATTTTAAGTTTGTCCTTTTCGCTGTAAAAGCGGTTTTACTTGCACAAATACTTTACTAAAGTCTCGTGGTAGTAAAAGGTATTTTAAAGATACCCGAAACTAGGTAATTTTAAACCTAACTTAAAACAATCTGGCTACATGGCTCAAGCCGCATGATCATGAATAAGATGCGTGTATTACTTACCTAAAAATATATGATAAAAAAAACCGCAATTAATGCGGTTTTTTTTGTGTTTAATATGCTGCCTTGTATTTTTTCAAGGCTGTCTTTTACGGCAATGGGATGGTATTTTTATCCAAATAATCTGGAATGCCGTCGTCGTTTCTATCGGTAACAATAACTGTTTTTATGGTTATCTGACCGTTGTTTTCAACGCGTGTACGTTCAAATTCATTTTCGGCTAATACGGGTTCTGGATCGCCCATCATAATTATATATTCGGCGTAGTCCAATTCGTCTCGAGTTAAATAACCGTCGCCATCATCATCGTTATCAATAAAATTTGGAAGCAAATCGCCATCGGTATCGTCATCGTACGGATTTCCATTTTTATTTAAATCTTCCATATAGGAGAAAATGGCGTCTACATCATGATCTAAAATGGTACGTTTAAACACATTAAATTTAAAAATAATAGGTGAATACCCCGGAACACCATCTAGCGGCTGATTAAAATAGCCCAAACCAGAAGGTATAAAAACAGCCCCAATTCCATGATTTCTATAGGTAACGGTACCATCGGTATTTATGGTAAAATCGTTGCTTGTTTTAAACTGAATAACCCCTTGCTGAAAACCTGTTACAACACCAAGCTGTGTACCTACGGTTAGCAAATTAAATTGTGTTTCGTTTACCGCACTATCAAAAACAAAGTTATCGGCAACACTTAAACCTTCGTAAGTTAAGGTTACTTGGTCTGAAAAATGTACTTCATTGCCCAAGCCCTCCCTAACTTTTAAATAATATAACGTGTAGTCCACTCCATCAAAAGGATACACAATGGATTCCACCATTTCTATTAACGGTATTTTATCGCTATTAGCGCCTGCTATAGTATCGAAAACAATCTGAAATTGATCGTTTTCTGGACTGTATGGATCATTTTCCTGAAAGGCTTCATAATTATAAAAATGTGTTCGCAAGTAAGTTTCAATTTCTGCAATATCCTCTTCATAAACCTCTGTAGCGTCTCTTAACGGCACCTCTTCACCAAAATCATCATCTTTTTTACAGGCTGTAAAAACAGTTAAAAGCCCGATACTTAAAAGTAAAGTTTTTCTTAAATTCATTATTACTTATTTTTGCGAGCAAGATACAATTTTTAAATAATTTTGTACAAGAAGATTAACGTAGTTTTTAAACGAATTATATGCGAGTAGATAAATTTTTATGGTGTGTTAGGTATTTCAAAACAAGAACTATAGCTACAACAGCTTGTAAAAAAGGCCATGTAAAAGTAAACGGCGATACGGTAAAACCCAGTCGGGAAGTATATGCCACGGACAAAATTGAGGTACGTAAAAACCAAATTCACTATACCCTTACGGTAAACGATTTACCTGCCAACCGTGTAGGCGCAAAATTAGTGGACATTTACCGAACGGATACCACACCCAAAGAAGCTTTTGAGGCTTTGGAATTATTAAAATACGCCAAAGACTACTACCGCAAAAAAGGAACGGGTAGGCCGACTAAAAAAGACAGGCGGGATTTGGAAGATTATACCGAGGATTTTGATTTAGATGAACCCAATGAAAATACGCCCGATTTATAAAAATTAGTAATTTCTGTATTACCTTTGAAAAAACACCAATTATGGAAATAAGCAACAACAATCGCATTTTAAATCACGATGAAATAGTTCATAAAATAAGACGCATAGCCTATCAAATTTATGAGCATAATGTAAATGAAGCTTCTGTTGTTTTAGCCGGAATAGATAAAAATGGTTTTTTACTGGCCGAGAGATTACAGGCTGTTTTAAGCGAAATTTCGCCCATTAAACCAGTTTTATGCCGGGTGTACATAAACAAACGAAAACCACTAGACCCTATTACCACATCTGTAGCCCCGGAATTATACACAAACCAATCGGTAGTCCTTATTGACGATGTTTTAAACTCTGGTACCACCCTAGCCTACGGGGTACGTCATTTTTTAAACGTACCGCTAAAACAGTTTAAAACGGCTGTACTGGTAAACAGAAATCATAAAAAATATCCTGTTAAAGCCGATTTTAAAGGAATATCCCTCTCTACTTCGCTGCATGAACACGTAAGCGTTAATTTGGAAAACGACCAACTAGAAGCCACTTTAGCCTAAAAGTTTTAGTAATTGCGTTAAAGTCTCTTCCGGCGTTCCGTTTGCATTTATGCTATAATCCGCTTGATTATAATAGCTGAGTCTTTCAAATAGGTGTTTCCCCACAAACTCGGTTACTGCCGCTTGGGTACCTAAATGCGCTACCAAGGGTCTTTCCGCTTTATTATGAAATAAGCGCTGACCTAATTGAGCAACAGATACGTTTAAATAAACCGTTTTAGCGTTTTCTTGCGCTTTAATAATATCTAAATTACTACCATAACAGGGCGTACCACCTCCCAACGCGTAAACGCCATCAGGTTGTTGTAAAAATGCTGGTAAATAGGAATGTTCTTTTTTCCGAAAATACAATTCGCCTTTGGTTTGAAAAATTTCTGAAACCGACATGTTTTCATTTGCTTCAATAAACTGATCCAAATCGTAAAAAGGCACTTCTAGTTTTTGAGCCAATTTTGGGCCAATTAACGATTTTCCGGAGGTCATATAACCAAAAATAATTATTTTCATAAAACGCTATAAATTGATTATTAAAAAGATAGGTAATTGCAGCGCAAAAAAACGAAAAAAAAGTAAAAAAAAGTATTGTATAATTAATAAATGCTCTTATATTTGCACCCGCAACGGAGAAACAAAACGACTAGGTAGCTCAGTTGGTAGAGCATCTCCCTTTTAAGGAGATGGTCCTGGGTTCGAGCCCCAGCCTGGTCACAAAAAAAAGTTAAGCATTCAGCTTAACTTTTTTTATTTAAAGACATTTTTAATGCGCACGTGGCGGAATTGGTAGACGCGCCAGCTTGAGGGGTTGGTGGACATTAGTCCGTGGAAGTTCGAGTCTTCTCGTGCGCACTTTTTTACTTCGCTTTTATTTTTAGGTAACACCGTGGGTTATTTGAATTAATTTAGTACTTTTGTTTAATCTTTTTAAATAAAGTATGAACAACGTTAAGAATAACTTTAGCATTAAGGACCTAGAAAATTTATCGGGTGTAAAGGCGCACACCATAAGAATTTGGGAAAAGCGCTACAACCTTCTGGAGCCAAACCGAACAGATACCAATATTAGACAATACAGTTTAGAAAGTTTACAAAAGTTGCTAAACATAACTTTTCTGTACAACCATGGTTTTAAGATATCGAAAATCGCTAAAATAAGTGAAAACGATATTGCAGACACGGTGCGTACCTTATCTGCCAAGGATTTTGCGGATGACCACGCCATAAATATGTTTAAAGTGGCTATGCTAAATTTCGATAAGTCGCTTTTTTTAAAAACCTACGATAACCTTAAAGCACAGAAAAACTTTTCAGAAATTTTTATGGAAGTTTTTGTTCCGCTTATGAGCGAAATTGGCTTGCTTTGGCAAACTAACACAGTTACGCCAGCGCAAGAGCACTTTATCTCGGAGTTAATAAAGCAAAAAATGTTGGTTAATATTGAAAAGCATCAATACGAGAAACCAAAAAATTTAGAACGTGTTTTTGTTTTATTTCTACCAAATAACGAAATTCACGACCTTGGCTTACACTTTTTAAACTATAAATTAAGTAAGGCCGGTTACCACACCGTATATTTGGGACCAAGTGTACCTATTGTTAGCTTGAAAGATGTTTTAAAAAATTACAACAACGTAACATTTCTTTCTTATTTTACTGTAAAACCGGAAGCCGAACATTTAGAGGCCTACCTTCAAGAATTTAAAGAAGAATTACTTCACGACACAAACGAATTATGGATTTTTGGTAGGATGATAGACCTGCTAGACGCTCAAAAACTGGATGAGGCTATTAAACCATTCCACGCAATTAAAGACATCGATAAATATCTTTAGAAAAACATATTTTTTGTTTAGTCTTTTTATATATTTGTTAAACATATGAAAAAGAAAATTACAATTATTGGTTCTGGGTTTTCATCCCTAGCCGCGGCATGCTACCTTGCAAAATCTGGCCACGAGGTTACCGTATTTGAAAAAAACGAAACCATTGGTGGTCGCGCTAGACAACTAATTAAAGATGGCTTTACCTTTGATATTGGTCCAACTTGGTATTGGATGCCCGATGTTTTTGAACGCTTTTTTGCCGATTTCAACAAAAAGCCTTCAGATTATTACCAACTAGACAAACTAAATCCAGCTTATTCCGTTTATTACGGCAAAGACGATTTCATAACCATTGAGGATACCTTGGAAAAAATATGTGTCGCTTTTGAAAACGAAGAGCCGGGCAGCGCAAAAATTTTAAAGAAGTTTATACATAAAGCGCAAGATAATTATAATGTTGCCATAAAGGATTTGGTTTACAATCCGGGCGTATCTCCATTTGAATTGGTAACACCAGAAACCATTAAAAAGGTGGGGCAATTTTTTAGTACCATAAAAAAAGATGTCCGTAAGGAATTTAAAAATCCCAGATTGGCTAAAATTTTAGAGTTTCCTGTTTTATTCCTTGGCGCAAAACCTAGCGATACCCCATCCTTTTATAGTTTCATGAACTACGCAGATTTTGGCCTAGGCACCTTTCATCCTAAAAAAGGGATGTATCAGGTGGTTTTAGCCATGCAAGAATTGGCTGTTAGTTTGGGTGTAAACATCATAACAAATGCCGCTATTAGTAAAATTTTAGTAGAAAATAATCAGGCTACTGGCGTTGTCGTAAATTCAGAAACGCACAAAAGCGATGTTGTTTTAAGCGGTGCAGACTACCACCATACCGAAACATTATTACCTGCGGCCAGCAAACAGTATTCCGAACGTTATTGGAGCAACAAAACCTTTGCACCATCCTCGTTGCTGTTTTATGTAGGCTTCAACACTAAAATTAAAAATGTAAATCACCATACCTTATTTTTTGATGTAGATTTTGATGCTCATGCAGCCACCATATACGACAAGGCCGCATGGCCAGAAAACCCCTTATTTTACGCCAGTTTTCCATCAATAACAGACAGCCACGCGGCTCCAGAAGGAAAAGAAGCAGGCATATTTTTAATTCCTTTGGCACCAGGACTTAACGACACACCAGAATTACGCGAGCGCTACTTTACTAAAATAATGGACCGTTTTGAGGAACTTACCTCGCAATCTGTGCGCCAAAATGTACTATTTAAGGAATCGTTTTGTGTAAACGATTTTGTTCAAGATTACAACTCCTATAAGGGGAATGCCTATGGTATGGCCAATACGTTATTACAAACTGCATTTTTAAGACCCAAATTAAAAAGTAGTAAGGTAAATAATTTGTACTTTACAGGACAATTAACCGTTCCTGGTCCGGGGGTACCCCCATCTTTAATCTCTGGTAAGCTAGTTTCAGAGCTTATAGACAAGTACCATACGGTTTAGTTTATACAAGGTTTTTAAAAAATATCGGTATAAATGAATCGTCGCTATCAATTAATAAAACACTAAAACATGAAATCAATTTTTGACCAAATTTCCCGTTCCTGCAGCCAAACGGTAACAAAGACTTACAGCACGTCTTTTTCTTTGGCCACTAAAATGTTGTCTGCTTCAATTAGGCAAGACATATATAATATTTATGGCTTTGTAAGATTTGCAGATGAAATTGTAGATAGTTTTCATGAGTTTGATAAAGAAACTCTTTTAAACGAGTTTGAAAAAGATCTTTATTTGGCCATAGATAGAAAGATAAGTATGAATCCTATCCTGAATGCTTTTCAAGAAACTTACCATAATTACGGTATTGAAAAACACATGGTAGAGGCTTTTATGAAAAGTATGCGAACAGATTTACATAAAACCACCTATTTAACCGAAACGGAGTACAAAACGTATATTTATGGCTCTGCCGATGTTGTTGGCCTTATGTGTTTAAAAGTTTTTGTAAAAGGTGATAATGAAAAATACAACAGTCTTAAAGATGCAGCTATGCATTTAGGATCTGCTTTTCAAAAAGTGAATTTTTTACGCGACCTTAAAAGTGATTTCGAAGATTTAAGTAGAACGTATTTCCCAAACACCGATTTAACCAAATTAGATGAAGCCTCAAAACTTGTTATTATTAACGAAATTGAACGCGATTTCGAATTAGGCTTACAAGGTATTAAAGAGCTTCCTATAGAAGCTAAATTTGGTGTTTTTACGGCCTACCGTTATTACAGTCAGTTATTAAAGAAATTGAAAAAAACTCCAGCGTTACAAATAAAAAATACGCGGATACGCGTTGCTAATTACAAAAAAATTGAGCTGTTAACGCGTAGTTATGTAAAATATCAATTAAATTTGCTATAAAAATAATTATGGATACCCTATACTGGATACTAATTTTTCTTGGCACGTTCATTTTCATGGAATTCATGGCCTGGTTTACCCATAAATACATCATGCATGGTTTTTTATGGAGTATTCATAAAGACCACCACCATAAAAAGCACGATAGCTGGTTTGAGCGCAACGATTTATTTTTTATTTTCTATGCCGTGGTAAGTATTAGTTTGTTTCTACTTTGGCGTTTTAAGGGTTTTTGGGCAGGACTTCCGCTTGGATTAGGTATTTTTGCCTATGGTTGTGCCTACTTTTTTGTACATGACATTTTTATACACCAACGTTTTAAAATTTTCAGAAATGCCAATAACTGGTACGCCAAAGGTGTTCGTAGAGCACACAAAATGCATCATAAGCATTTAGGTAAAGAGGATAGCGAATGCTTTGGTATGTTGTTTGTTCCTTTTAAATACTTCAAAAAGTAATTACTTAAATTGCGTTTAGCATGCATAACGATAATCATTTCGATTATATTATTGTTGGAAATGGTTTGGCAGGTCTGCAACTAGCGCTAGCTTTTATTCAGGACCCCATTTTAAGTAAAAAAACACTTGCTTTAATAGACCCTGTTACCAAAACTAAAAACGACAAAACCTGGAGTTTTTGGGAAATTGGTTACTCTGAATGGGACCCAGTTGTAGAAAAATCATGGCAAACGGCTTCATTTAAATCACCTAAAAAAGATTTGGTGCTTCCCTTAAAGCCGTACCAGTATAAAAGCATTCGTGCCATCGATTTTTATGACTTCGCGAAAACAAAATTAGCAGGTTACAATAACATTCGGTTTATTAAGGATGCGGTTATAACACTGGAAGAAGATACAAAAGTTCGTGTTATTGGAAAAAACAATAGCTATACGGCTTCACATGTTTTTGACAGCAGATTACCGGAAAAGTATTTTAAAAACATACATAAATATACGTTAGTCCAACAGCACTTTAAAGGTTGGGTCATAGAAACAGATGTTCCTGTTTTTAATAACAATATGTTTACCATGATGGATTATCGCTTTCAGTACCAAGGCAGCACAAGTTTCATGTACGTATTGCCTTTTTCCGAAACGAAAGCGCTCATAGAATATACATTTTTTACGCCCGATACTGTACCAGAAGCTGTGTATGACACGGCTTTAGAACATTACATTACGGAGCACTTACAAATAAAAAACTATCAGGTAGTTGAAACTGAACAAGGTAATATTCCCATGACGGACTTTCCTTTTTGGAAAGAAAACACGGCAAAAATTACTAAAATAGGTACAGCCGGAGGTTGGGTTAAAGCGTCCACCGGTTATTCTTTTAAGCACGTTGAAAAAAACGTTGCTAAAATGATAGCTAATATTAAGACTGGTAACTTACCGCATAGCAATTTATTTAAAAGGAAATACAAAATTTACGACAAAATATTTTTGCACGTTTTATATACTAATAATAAAAAAGGGGTCTGGATTTTTGAGCAATTTTATGCTAAAAATACCATTCCAACCATGTTCCGATTTTTAGACGAACAATCTACGTTTTCTGAAGATTTAAAGATTATGAAATCCTTATATTCCCTAGATTTTATAAGGGGTTTTTTTAAGGTGTTATTCCGCTAAAATTAAGGTATCTAGCACCGCTCGAACGCTGCTACTATTCCAATTTGCGGCACCAGATTTATCCATTACTATATAACCAGATTTATCTATAATATAGGTTTGTGGTATGCTTTGCGCTTGTAATTGTGCGGGTGCTTGGTTATACGCCTGGTAAAACGGAAATGAATAGTCATTTTTAGCCTTATAAGCTGTAATTGTACCAACCTCCTCATTGGAAACCAACAAAAATAAAACCGACTCCTTATAGTCTGTATACAAGCTGTTAATACTTGGCATTTCGGCAATACATGGCGGACACCAGGTAGCCCAAAAGTTAATAAATACAACTTTGCCTTTTGCGTCTTCAAAATTAAACACCTTACCATTGGCATCCACTAACTTCCAATCGCTATAATTGGTTAGCTTTTCACGTTTTTCTTCCTTTATTTCTGAAGGACTAATTAAGGCCATGCCTTTTTGGATAAACACTTGAATAGGTTGCCTTGTTTGCGGTATTATTAAAAGCATCAAAAATACCACGAAAACAATATTACTGACACTGAATTTATTTTTTTTCATAATAAGTCAATCAGTTAGGTAGGTCGGGAAAAGTTAATATTGCTAACAAAAAAACTCCTGAAAAGCATATTTACAGGAGTTTTTTTATGGTTACTAAAATATATAATTAAGCGTTATTTTGCTTCTTAATTAAGTTTAAAGCAGATCCTTCGTTATACCAATCTATTTGTGCCTGGTTATACGTATGGTTGGCCTTTATGATATCTTTGGTTCCATCGGCATGCACAAACTCAATTGTTAGCGGCGTATCTGGTGCAAAACCATCTAAATCCAAAAAGTTAATCGTATCATCTTCTTGAATTAAATCGTAATCGCTTTCATTTGCAAACGTTAAACCTAACATACCTTGTTTTTTCAAGTTTGTTTCATGAATTCTGGCAAAAGATTTTACCAATACAGCAGCAACACCTAGGTGTCTTGGTTCCATGGCAGCATGCTCTCTAGATGAGCCTTCCCCATAATTATGATCGCCCACAACTATAGAGTAAACGCCTTTAGATTTGTAGTAACGTGCCACATCTGGAACACCACCATACTCACCCGTAAGTTGGTTTTTCACAAAATTAGTTTTCTTACCAAAGGCATTAACTGCACCAATAAGCATGTTATTAGAAATATTATCTAGATGGCCTCTAAAACGCAACCAAGGTCCTGCCATAGAAATATGATCTGTAGTACATTTACCAAAGGCCTTAATTAACAATTTCGCACCTTTAATAGTATTCCCTATTGGTTCGAAAGGTGTTAATAACTGTAAACGCTCCGACTCTGGATTAACAGAAACCTCTACTTGACTACCGTCTGCTACAGGCGCCACGTAACCGGACTCTACTACATCAAAACCTAATGGTGGTAATTCCAAGCCATTTGGTTCATCTAATTTCACTTCTTCGCCATCTTCATTAATTAATGTATCTGTCATTGGATCGAAATCCAAACGACCGGAGATAGCTATAGCAGCTACCATTTCTGGTGATCCTACAAAAGCATGTGTGTTTGGGTTACCATCCGCACGCTTCGAAAAGTTTCGGTTAAACGAGTGTACAATGGTGTTTTTTTCATCGCCTTTTCTGTCGCTTCTATCCCACTGTCCAATACATGGTCCGCAAGCATTGGTGAAGATGGTAGCGTCTAAATCTTCAAAGATTTTCAATACGCCATCGCGTTCAGCTGTATATCTAATTTGTTCCGAACCTGGATTAATACCAAAATCAGATTTTGCTTTAATTTTTTTATCTACGGCTTGTTTAGCTATAGAAGCTGCCCGTGTTAAATCCTCGTAGGACGAGTTTGTACAAGACCCTATTAAACCCCAATCTACTTTTAGTGGCCAATCATTTTTTCTAGCTTTTTCACCTAATTCGCCCACTTCAGTAGCTAAATCTGGTGTAAAAGGACCATTTAAATGAGGACGCAGTGTGTCTAAATTAATTTCAATAACTTGGTCAAAATAGTTTTCTGGATTTGCATACACCTCATCGTCTCCAGTTAGGTATTCGCGAATTTTATTGGCTTCATCGGCTACATCATTTCTATCGGTTGCACGCAAGTAGCGTTCCATGGAATCGTCGTAACCAAATGTAGACGTTGTTGCACCAATTTCGGCACCCATATTACAAATAGTTCCTTTGCCCGTACATGATAAGTTTTTAGCACCAGGACCAAAATATTCAACAATAGAGCCTGTTCCACCTTTAACTGTTAAAATACCGGCAACTTTTAAAATAACATCTTTAGCTGAAGTCCAGCCATTTAATTTTCCAGTTAATTTAACGCCAATAAGCTTTGGAAATTTAAGCTCCCAAGCCATTCCTGCCATAACATCTACGGCATCTGCACCACCAACTCCAACGGCTACCATGCCTAATCCACCTGCATTTACTGTATGTGAATCGGTTCCAATCATCATACCACCCGGAAAGGCGTAGTTTTCTAATACTACCTGGTGGATAATACCTGCACCCGGTTTCCAAAAGCCCAATCCGTATTTTTTAGATACAGAAGCTAAAAAATCGAAAACCTCGTTACTTGTTTCGTTGGCACGTTTTAAATCTGGAACAGCACCTTGCTTGGCTTGTATTAAGTGATCGCAATGTGTAGTTGTAGGAACAGCAACTTTTGCTTTACCAGCCTGCATAAATTGCAATAGCGCCATCTGCGCAGTAGCATCTTGTAAGGCAATCCGATCAGGTGCAAAAACTACATAATCCTTACCTCGTACAAAGGCTTTGGTTGGAGCACCATCCCATAGGTGCGCGTATAAAATCTTTTCTGAAAGTGTGAGTGGTTTACCAACAACTTTGCGCGCTTGATCTACACGCTCGGCCATATTTGCATAAACCTCTTTGATCATGTCAATATCGAATGCCATATTATAATTTTTAGTATGAATAAACTTATTAATTCCCAAGTTAATGAGGACCGCAAAAGTACAAATTTTAAAGAAGATTTAAAAATATGTAACGAAAAGCCGGTATCATTGAAATATTTTAAATAAATATAACAATTTACCTAAAATTACAGCTTAAATTTGATTAATACCGTATAATTACTAATAATTTAACAATTTAAACCGGATATATTACCAAAGCATCAATTTAGAACCATTTAAAATAAACTTGTTATTATGGCTTCCTCTGTAATACCTTCGGCATCTGCCTTGTAGTTTTTAACAATACGGTGTTTAAAAATGGCATGCGCTACGGCTTGCACATTTTCGATATCTGGCGAAAATTTACCATGAACCGCTGCATGCGTTTTGGCTGCTAATATTAAATTTTGAGACGCTCGAGGTCCAGCTCCCCAATCGATAAAGTTTTTAACCATATCGGCAGCATGTGGACTATCGGGTCTTGTTTTTCCCGTCATTTTAACAGCGTATTCTACCACGTTGTCTGCCACTGGCATTCTGCGAAGTAATTGTTGAATATCGACAATTTCTTGCGCCGTAAATAACGGATTTACGGTATGTGTAACGTTTGAAGTTGTTGCCTTTACGACCGCCACTTCTTCTTCAAAAGTGGGATAATTTAAATTAATGGCAAACATAAAGCGGTCCAGTTGTGCTTCGGGTAACGGATAGGTACCTTCCTGCTCAATTGGGTTTTGTGTGGCCAATACAAAATACGGTAAATCCAGTTTGTAATGATGTCCAGAAACCGTAACAGATCGTTCCTGCATAGCCTCCAGCAAAGCGGCTTGGGTTTTTGGCGGTGTTCTATTTATTTCGTCGGCCAGAATGATGTTAGCAAAAACAGGCCCTTTTATGAATTTGAAATTTCTATTTTCATCTAAAATTTCACTACCTAAAATATCGCTTGGCATTAAATCTGGTGTAAACTGAATGCGTTTAAAATTTAAACCTAATGCTTCGGAAATGGTATTAACCATTAGGGTTTTGGCCAATCCGGGCACACCTATTAACAAGGCATGACCACCAGAAAAAATGGCTATTAAAATTTGATCGACAACCGCTTCTTGACCAATGATAACTTTGGCAATTTCGGTTTTTAGTGCTTTATATTTTTTTACGAAGCTTTCAATTGCAGCTACATCGGACATATTTATTGTTTTAACCAGTTACTAGAAAAATCGCAATCTCTGTAGTCACCATTAATTTTGATATAGGTATCCATTATTTTTTCGTTTTGCCATTTTTCAATTGCTTTAATACGTTTTTCGTTTAAAGCAAGTTCTTTTATTTTAAGATAATCGCGCGAATAGTCTGCCACGTGCTCCTCTACACGGTCGCTAACCATTAAAATTTTGAACTTAATATTGCCCGTTCTATCTTGATCTGTTTGTATTAAGCTCACTTCGCCCTCTTCCAAATCTTGAATTTGGCCGTATAATTCTGGATCTATTTTGGTTAACTCAAAATTATAGTCTTGCGTAGCTGGATTAATTAATAAGCCGCCCTCGCTTCTGGTTTCTTTCTGATCGCTAAACTCTCTAGCTGCATCGGCAAAGCTAATATGGCCATCCACAATGCGCTGTCTTATTTTTGTTAACTTTTCGCGTGCTTCGGCAATGGCCTCTTCCGACACTTTTGGAATTAAAAGTATATGACGCACATCGTATTCCTGACCACGAATTTTTTCTAGATAAATAATATGGTAACCATAATCTGTTTTTACAGGATCTGAAATTTCACCTTCTTGTAAAGAAAAGGCAACCTCCCGAAATTCTTTTACCATGCGTGGTCGTTTTCTGTTAAGTGTGTACATACCTCCTTGCGGTATAGAGGCTTTATCGTCGGAATATAAAACAACTTTCGATCGGAAATTGGCGCCATTTTCAATTACATCTGCTTTAAATTGTTTTAGTTGGTTAATGATGCGTTCGTTTTCCTCTTCTGACACTTTTGGTTCGATAACTATTTGCGACACTTTTAGTTCGGTTCCAAATGTTGGGCGTTCGTCTGCAGGAATCTGACTAAAAAATTGTCGTGTTTCTTCGGGCGTAATTTCCACACCATCCAAAATCTTCTTCTGCATTTCGCTTGCAAGCTTTTGGCTTTTATTAATCTCGTACATTTCCTCTCTAAACGCTTTTTCGTTAGGTTGGTTGTATAACTCTAAAAGCTGCTCCATGCTTTGTCCAGACTGTGCCATAAACTGTTGTAGCTGGTAGTCCACGTTGGACCGAATTTCGGCATCGGATACAATGATACTGTCTTGAATAGCGTGATGTGCATATAGTTTGTCTTCTAGTAATTTCCCAAATAATTGGCATCTGGTAACACCATCCAAGGAGGCTCCTTGCGCTTTAAGCTGCATAATATTGTCGTCCACATCGGATTCTAATATAACATACTCGCCTACTACCGCTGCAACGCCATCTATTTTTTTTGCGCCCGTATTCTCTAGCGTATCTATTACTTTTTTTGATGCAGGTGCATCGTCCTCAATAATTTCTTGTGCCTGTAAACCAGCCGAAAGTAAGCATATGGCTAAACAAAAAAGCACCTGAACAGGGCTAGTTGTAAATTTCAAATTGTTTATTTTTAATAGCATCTTTTGTAATATCTTTTTCTAATTCTTTAATGAGTTCTAACTTTCTTTTGTTTATAACAATTTGGTCTATAGTTGGTTTTATATAGTCCAGAGGTGCAGGGCTATTTTGCTCCAAAACATCTTCAATTTGCATCAAATATAGTCCTAATGAATCTTTGAGTTGTATAAAATTAGATTTTTTTAACAATTCATTTTTGTTTTCTGCTGTAATAACTGGCACCTTATTAATAATTTGATTCACATTTATCCAAATAGAATCGTTAAATGCATAGGATTTAAATTGAATGGCCATGGCATCCAATTCTTCCATATCATAACTATTAAAACGTTTAAATTTTGTTTTTATGGCCTCTAAATCCGATATGGTTTCATCCAGATGAATATACCTGAATTTAACCAAATCCTCTTTCAGTTTTAGAATATCCATGTTTGCCTCGTAAAACAATTGCGCCTCGGCAGTTGTTACTACGGTATCCAAACTACGGCGCACCAAAGCTTGTAAATAACTGGTGGCATACAAGTCGTTTTTGTATTGTGTGGCTAGCCTGTTAAAATGTGCTAGTTTGTCCTCGTTTAAGTTTATTTCAGCACCTGCTACCAATAATTGTTGGGTTGCCCAACGGTTAATAAAATTAGTAACCTGAAGCATACTATCGGTTTCTGGCATATTTTCTGTAAACAAATGTGCTACATCTTCTTCGTATAAAAACACATTATTTACACGTGCAATAGGTTTTTTTTCGCTCTCTTGTTTGTAGAAGTAATTACAAGAAACGAGCAAAAAAGCACTTGCTATAAAACCAAAAATAGTATGTTTCAATTAGTTATTTTTTAAAGTTTGTTTCACTTTGGCAAACACCGCTTCGTTTATTTCTACGGGATATTTCTTTTCCAGGTCCTTAAGCCACAAGGCTTCTTTGTGTATTTGGTAATCGTTTATAACTTGCCCTTTGGCTTCATCAAAACTTTTTAAAGCTTCCGGAATTATGTTTTTAATTTGATATACAATATACACACCATCTTGGTTATAAATTTTTGAAACACCTTCCTTAACAATCATGTCCTGCGGTAGTGCCTGATGGTCCAATGCCATAACATCCGATGTAAATATAACCTGAACGGTACCATTGGTATTTAAAGTAGTTTTTATGGCTTCTGGACTTGTCCCGTTCTTAAGCATTTGGCGTACCTTTTTTACTGTTTTTTTATCGTTGGCAGAAGCCACATCTGCATCTACACGAATTGGCCATGTGTAGGATGCTTTGTTTGCTTGATAAAACTCATTTACGGCAACTGAATCTGCACTAACAGTGTTCCAAATTTCTTTTTCCATTAAATCGAACAACAACAGTCCGTCTCGGTATTCCGCTACTATGTTGGCATAAGCCTGGTTTTCAGTTTCTAAATTAGCCTCTTCGTATTGCAACAAGTTGGTGTTTATAAAGGTGTTGTAATAATCGCTTACCAAATTGGCAAGTGGTTTTTTACCTGATATTTTACGCTGATTTTTTATTAAGTAAGTACCAAAATCGGCATAATATAACTGCAAATTTCCAATAGTAACCAAAGGTTTCTTCCCTGTAAATGCGTCTGGTAGCGTGTAAGTACCATTAAAATAACTATCGTCTAAAATGGTAGTAAAATAAGTTAGCGCCTCTGGGTTATCTGCAACCGCATACCGTTCTTTTAAGGTGTTTACTCTGGAGGTATTTATTAGTTGCGACCGCGAATCGGTTTTTACACGTGCTTCTAATTCCGATTTCATACTTTCGAAATCTGGAACCGGCATTTTTTCAAGTAATTTAACAATATGCCAACCAAATTCAGTAGCAAAAGGCGCCGATACATCGCCTGGTTTTTCAAGACTAAAAGCCATATCTTCAAAATCTGAAGAACTTAATTGACCACTACTAAATACAGCCAATTCACCTCCTTTTTCGGCAGAACTTTTATCCTCGGAAAATTGCTTGGCTATTACGGCAAAATCTTCGCCTTGCTTAATTTTTGTGTACAAATCGTTAATACGAGATTCCGCTGTTTGCGCCTCGCCATTGCGGTTATGCGCAATCATAATATGTGCCACTTTACGCTCGCCTCTGGATGGACGTATATCTTCAACTGTAACTATATGATAGCCAAAGCGCGTTTTAAACGGCATAGAAATAGTACCGACTGGTGTATTATAAGCTGCATTTTCGAAATTGTACACCATTTTAAAAGCAGAAAAGTAACCTAAATTTTCGGCGTATATGGTTTTGCCATCATGAATTTTCTTTTGCAGTGTTTCAAAACCGTCCTCCTGTATATCTTTGCGCCATTTAAGCAATTGATTGTAAACATTAAGCGTATCTGCTGGTTGGGCATTAGCATCCATTTTAATTAAAACATGAGACGCCTTCACCTCATTTTTTGTTCGAAAATAGGCTTCCTCCACCAGGGCTTCGGTTACCTGCGTATCAGTTAAAAAATTTCTTGCTAACTGTTTTTTGTAATTGGTTAGCTCCCGCACGTAGTTTGGTAAAGTATCTAAACCTTGGGCCTTTGCCTCTTGAATTTTTAGCTTATAATTCACAAATAAATCCAAATAGGCATCTACATCTTTTTGCGAATCATCTTTAACCAATTCTAAATTCTTTTTAAAGATGCGCACAAATTCTGTGTCGTAAACAGGCTCATTGGCCACCTTAAGCAATATGGCTTTATCTGAATTTTGAGCGGTAACGGCAACACCTACAAACAGCCAAGCTACAAAAAAAAGGTTTCTAAACATCTTAAAATTTTTTGTTGAATTCATGCAAAAATAGGAATATTAAGCCATAATACAAGTTACAAATTTAGCAGACTTATAAAGTTTTAACCTACTACTAAATTATTAGCTTTGCTTGCTATAAAAATTGTATATTTATAGGAGTAAAAAGACATTAGTATGACCTACACTCTGGAAACCACCATACATGTATCTTTGGAAACTTTTATGAAAAAGTTTAACAATCCAGAAAACCTGAAACATTGGCAACGCAATATTGTAGCTTACGATTTTATAACGGGTGTTTACGGGCAAACAGGATCCAAAATGCGTTTGCATTACAGGATAAACGATAAAGATTTTTATTTTATCCAAACCATGTCGCATGTTAGTTTACCCCACGAATTGGATATGTCTTTTCAAAATGAAGGCGTGGTGTCTTTTCAAAAAAACCAATTTAAAGCCATTAGCGACACAAAAACCTTGTGGATTTCAGAAAACACCATCGTACCCACAAGTCTAAAAATGCGCCTCATGCTTATATTTATGCCAAATGCTTTTAAGAAACAGAGCAAACAGTATTTTAACGATTTTAAAAACTTTGCAGAGCACGATATTTCTGTAAATAACCAGAATAGCAAATAAAAACAACCAAAAGTTGTAACCTAAAACAGTAAGTACTACTTTTAATTTTATGACAGACATAGATATTGAAAAAGAAAACGCCACAATAGCAAAAGCCTATCGCGAACTGTTGCGCGTAAGCTACAGAACCCTTTCTAAAGCAGACAAAATTCAAATTAGAAAGGCTTTTGATGTGGCCGTAGATGCACACAAAGATCAACGCCGAAAATCTGGCGAAGCCTATATTTTTCATCCAATTGCCGTTGCTAAAATTGTGGCCAAAGAAATTGGTTTAGACGCCACATCCATTACCGCTGCTCTGCTTCATGATGTGGTAGAGGACTGCGACCGCTACACGTTGAAGGACATTGAGGATATGTTTGGCGAAACAGTAGCCAAAATTGTAGATGGCCTTACCAAAATTTCGTTTATAAATAAGGACACGGACATGGATATTTCTATGCAAGCCGAAAATTTTAGGCGCATGCTCCTTACCTTAAACGACGATGTTCGGGTTATTATTATAAAAATTGCCGACCGTCTGCATAATATGCAAACTATGGATTCTATGCGTCCGGACAAACAGGTAAAACTAGCCTCCGAAACCTTATATATTTATGCCCCGCTTGCGCACAAAATTGGTTTGTATAACATTAAAACTGAATTGGAAGATTTAGGATTAAAATATACAGAACCAGAAGTGTACTACGATATCCTGCATAAAATAAAAGACAGTAAAGAAGAACAGGACACCTATATAAGTGAGTTTAGTAAAGTAATATCCACATCGCTAGATAAGGAACAACTGGATTACACCATTAAAGGCCGTACAAAATCTATTTTTTCCATCCGAAAAAAGATTTTAAACCAAGGGGTTTCTTTCGATGAAATTTACGACAAATTTGCTGTTAGAATTGTTTACAAGAGCGAACCCGAAAATGAAAAGTTTTTAGCTTGGAAAATTTACTCCATCGTTACCGATCACTTTAGGCCCAACCCCACGCGTTTACGCGATTGGATATCGTCGCCAAAATCTACTGGCTACGAAGCCCTGCACATTACTGTAGTTGGCCCAAAAGGTCGCTGGGTAGAAGTACAAATACGTAGCGAACGTATGAACGAAATAGCAGAAAAAGGGTATGCCGCGCATTACAAATATAAGGAAGGTAGCGAAAACGCCGATGAAACATTAGATTCATGGGTGGCAAAACTGCAAGAAACCCTAGAAAACCCTGAAACCAATGCTGTAGATTTTGTAGAACAGTTTAAGCTAAATCTTTACTCTAAAGAAATTTTTGTTTTTACACCAAAAGGCGATTTAAAATCGCTGCCAAAAGGCGCAACACCCCTGGATTTTGCCTTTAGCATCCATACCGAAATTGGCATGAAAACGCGAGGTGCCAAAGTAAATGGTAAACTCGTTCCTTTAAGTCATGTGCTAAAAAGTGGCGACAGACTAGAAATTTTAACTGCCGAAAATGCCAAGCCAAACCCGAACTGGTTGGATTACGCAACCACAGCAAAGGCACGCGGCAAAATTAAATCAGCACTAAAAGAAGATAAAAAACGTATTGCCGAAGATGGCAAGGAAATTTTACGCCGAAAGTTAAAGCAATTAAAAATTACTCTAGATGAAAAATCTGTAAATGAGCTTGTTAATTATTTTAAATTAAAAACCAGCTTAGACCTATTTTTTAGAGTTGGTGCGGGCACCATAGATAACGTTATGCTAAAAGCATTTGCCTCCTCACGAAGCAATGCGTTTATGAGTTATTTGAAAAACAAAATATCCCGACGTCCCAATATTCCTAAAGAGGAGCTTGAAAAAGAAGAAATTACCAACAAATACGATTTGCTTGTTTTTGGTAAAGATGAAGAAAAACTAAATTACAAATTTGCTAACTGCTGTAACCCCATTCCCGGCGACCCCGTTTTTGGCTTTCTAACCATTAACGACGGCCTTAAAATTCATAAAAAAAACTGTCCAAATGCTGTTAGTTTGCAATCTAATTACGCCTACCGCATCATGACAGCCAAATGGATTGATTCCTCGCAACAGGAATTTCCAGCACAAATTAAACTATCCGGTATCGATAATTTAGGCTTGGTAAACACCATAACAAATGTTATCTCATCCAACATGCACGTAAACATGAAAAGTATTAGTTTTGAAAGTGATGACGGCATTTTTTCAGGAAAAATTAATGTGGTAGTAACAAATAATACCATACTAAAAAAATTGGTTGATAATCTGAAAAAAATTAATGGTATTGATAAAGTAGAAAGAGTTTAAAAATAAATGTAAATTTGCAGCCAATTATGAGTGTAAAAACCGATATAAAAAACCAGGAAATTGTTAAAAATGTATTTACTACGTTTTTAAGCGAGAAAGGGCACCGTAAAACGCCAGAACGTTACGCCATTTTACAAGAAATTTACAATAGCGAGGAACACTTTGATATTGAATCACTGTACCTCAATATGAAAAATAAAAAGTATCGCGTAAGTCGTGCCACGTTATACAATACCATTGAATTATTGCTAGAATGCGGACTTGTACGTAAGCATCAGTTTGGCCAAAACCAGGCGCATTACGAAAAATCGTACTTCGACAAACAGCACGATCATGTTATTTTAACCGATACAGGCGAGGTAATTGAGTTTTGCGACCCACGCATACAATCCATAAAAAAAACAATAGAAGAAGTTTTTGATATTGAAATAAACAACCACTCGCTCTACTTTTACGGCAACAGAAAAACAACCAAATAATATTTTACAACATGGCAGTAGATTTACTACTAGGATTACAATGGGGGGACGAAGGCAAAGGAAAAATTGTTGATGTTCTTACCTCCAACTACAACATTATTGCACGCTTCCAAGGTGGACCAAATGCCGGTCATACACTAGAGTTTGACGGCATTAAACACGTTTTACGAACCATTCCGTCTGGAATTTTTCATGCCAATTCGGTTAATGTTATCGGAAATGGTGTTGTTATTGATCCGGTTGTTTTTGTAAAGGAGTTAGAAGGTTTAGACCAGTTTAACATAGATTATAAAAAGAAACTAATAATATCCAGAAAAGCGCATATTATATTACCTACACACCGCATGCTTGATGCCGCCAGCGAAACGGCCAAAGGAAAAGCCAAAATTGGTTCCACACTTAAAGGAATTGGACCAACTTACATGGATAAAACTGGAAGAAATGGTATAAGGGTAGGCGATTTAGAATTAGCAGATTGGAAAGAAAAATACCGCACCCTAGCCAATAAGCACGAAGCTATGATTAGTTTCTACAACGTACAAATTCAATACGATTTAGAAGAGCTTGAAACCGAGTTTTTTGAAGCTGTAGAACGATTAAAAGAACTTACTTTTATCGATTCCGAAGAATATTTATACCAAGCTCAAAAAAGCGGAAAAACAATTTTAGCTGAAGGCGCCCAAGGATCGCTTTTAGATATCGATTTTGGAACCTATCCTTTTGTAACATCTAGTAACACCACTGCTGCAGGGGCCTGCACAGGATTGGGTGTGGCACCAAACCAAATTGGCGATGTTTATGGTATTTTTAAAGCCTATACCACCCGTGTAGGATCTGGTCCGTTCCCTACAGAACTCTTTGACGATGTTGGCGCTGCCATGGCTAAAATTGGTCGCGAATTTGGTGCCGTAACAGGTCGTGCCAGACGTTGTGGCTGGTTGGATTTGGTAGCCTTAAAGTATGCCTGCCAAGTAAACGGAGTAACCAAATTAATGATGATGAAAGGCGATGTGCTATCCGGTTTTAAAACATTAAAAATTTGTACCGCCTACGAATATAAAGGTGAAACTATAACACATTTACCGTATAATATTGAACCTGAAAACATTAAACCAATTTATACCAACTTTGAGGGTTGGCAAGAAGATTTAACAAAAATGACCAACGCCTCCCAATTTCCAAAAGCTTTAGAAAATTATATTAGTTTTCTGGAAAAAGAACTGGAAATTCCTATTACAGTGGTTTCGGTTGGTCCCGATAGAAAACAAACTATTTTTAGATAAACTACAACATACGGGTTCTAAATTGTTCCATTTAGTAGAAACCCAGTAATGTATATCAACTAAAAAAAGACTGCTGTTGGCAGTCTTTTTTATTTAAACGAATTAAAAAAATTAGCACAACCTGTAAACTTCAAAAAAAAACAAGCAACTAAACTCTTTTTAGCTATTTTTGATTTTTTTATAAATAAATATAGCCGTTTCCTAACATAACGAGCACCCTTATAAACTTAAAAAGTTTGCAACAAACTGCAATATAATTGGTGCTAACACCAATAAACGTAAATTAATGGCCACGAAAACCCCGGTATTAATAATAGATAATTACGATAGTTTTACCTACAATTTAGTTCATTATTTGGAAGCTTTAAACTGCCGTGTCACTGTTAAACGAAACGATACCGTACAATTAGAAGCTATAAATACCTTTCATAAAATAGTATTATCGCCGGGACCTGGCATTCCTGATGAGGCTGGGCTACTAAAAACCATTATACAAACCTATGCTAGTAGCAAAAGTATTTTGGGCGTGTGTTTGGGCCAGCAAGCCATTGCCGAAGTGTTTGGTGGAACACTTATAAACTTAAACACGGTGTTTCATGGTGTTGCTACCAAAATTGAAATAACCGCAACAAACGAACCTCTTTTTAAAGGTTTAAATAAAACTTTAGAGGTGGGCCGGTACCACTCATGGGTGGTTGATAGTAATTTACCAACAAGTTTGGAAGCTACATCGGTAGATGCGCAAGGCCAAATAATGTCCTTAAGACACCGGTCTTTAGATGTGCGCGGCGTTCAATTTCATCCGGAATCTGTTTTAACACCGCAAGGTAAAACCATGCTGGCTAATTGGCTGGCTATTTAAGATGTTCAGAACCTTATACATTTAAACACCTTCTTTTGTAAAGAATTTATAACTTTGAACCAAATTATTAGCCCCTAACAAATACCTTATGCAAACCATTATAAATAATTGGAAACTACTTTTAATATTGTGTGCAACTTTGGGTTTAGCACCGTTTTTCCCAGAGCCTCATTTATGGGGAAAGCTAAAGTGGTTTGCCGGTGGGGCACATGGTATGGTTTTTATGGATTGGTTCGATCTATTTTTTCACGGTTTTCCATTTATCCTATTGGTACGCCTACTTGTTGTAAAAAGCTTAAAAAAAGGAGCCAAAGCCAAGTAATAAATGCTTTTAAATAATTTATAAGCCCTGCCATTTTAATAAAAAAAGTGTTCATGTTTTTTAATAAACCCCTTTCTACTTCGAAATACATTGTTGTTTTTTTCTGTCTATTCGGATTAAATTCGGCCGTTTTTTGGGCCCAAAACGATACGCTTGTACTTAAAAACAACGACCAATTAATAGGTGAAATAAAATCTATGGACAAAGGCGTTGTAACCTTTAAAACAAGTTACAGCGATTCCGATTTTAAAATAACGTGGCTGGATGTTAAATTTGTTAGAAGCGCGCAATCTTTTTTGCTAACACTGTCAAATGGCGAACGCTTAAATAGCACCCTATACACCGAAAATTCTAACTACGTTACATTACAAGAAGAAACCACAAAAAAAACCGTTCTTATTGCCGATATAGTTTACATTAAACCTGTTAAAACTAACTTTTTATCGCGGGTGGTTGCTTCCATTTCATTAGGATTTAATAAAACAAAAAGCAATAATTTAAATCAATTTTCGGTTAATAGCGAATTAAGTTATACCGCCTATAAATGGCTTTTTTCTGGTAGTTATAATTCGGTTAGAAGTAACCAGGATGGGGTTTCAGAAACACACCGCACCGACGCACGCTTAAGTTTAACGTACATTATGAAAAAGGACTGGTTTTTTTCGTCAGAAACCAATTTTTTATCCAACGACGAGCAAAAGCTTAAATTACGATCGACGGTTGAGGCTGGTTTGGGTAAATTTTTTATTCGCTCGAACAAATTGTTTTTTGGCAGCGGCTTTGGATTGGCTTGGAACAACGAAAACTTCTCTGCCATAAATATCGAAAACAAAAACTCCATGGAGGCCTATGGAAATATTACGTTGAATATGTTCGACTTTAACGATTTTAATTTAAATACAGATCTTTCTTTCTATCCCAGCTTAACCGAAAGTGGGCGGTATAGAGCGGATTATAAATTAAATTTAAAATACGATTTACCGTTGGATTTTTTTGTAAAACTAGGCTTAACCTATAATTACGATAGTAAACCAATAGCTGGCGGCTCTGTATCGGATTATGTTATCCAAAGTTCCTTTGGTTGGGAGTTTAATTAACCCATAAACCTAGTAAATACAAATACGCACAGAATTTGGTTTACGTTTTTTTATGTTGCTGCTTTTTTAGCATATTAACATACATAGCCTCTACTTTGTTTCTAGCCCAAGGTGTGCGTCTTAAAAATTTTAAACTAGATTTTACAGACGGATTGTTTGTAAAACACTTAATGGTTATTTGGTGCCCCATATATTCCCAACCATAGTGCGCCTCTAAAGCCACTAATATGTTTTCTAATGTAACCCCATGCAGAGGATTGTTTGGTTGTTCTTCCATAAATAAGAAGCTTGTTTACCTTATTATACCAATACGTTGCTTTTTTTGCTCCTGTTAACCTAATATATTACCCTTTTCGTCTTTTTGATTGTCCGCCTCTACCTTGGTCATCCGAAAACCGGTTTCGCAATCCCGATCCGGATCCTTTTTTCGTGCCTTTGGTACTTGCCTTTCTGGTGGTTTGCTTTCTTTGTCGCCCCTGACCTTGCTTTACGGGTTCTGTAGAAGCATTAGGGTCTGGTTCAAAACCTTCCACGATGGATACGGGTATTTTTAAACCTACCAGCTTTTCAACATCGCGTAAAAATACTGTCTCGTCTGCACTTACCAACGAAATAGCTTCGCCACTAGCTCCTGCTCTACCCGTTCTTCCAATGCGGTGCACGTAATCCTCGGAAACATTTGGTAATTCAAAATTAATAACATGTGGTAATAGCGGAATATCCAAACCTCTAGCCGCTATATCTGTTGCCACCAACACCCTAATAGTTCCTGCTTTAAAACCTGCCAAAGCCTTTGTACGAGCTCCCTGACTTTTATTACCATGAATGGCTGCGGCACTAATACCGCTACTCACCATTTTTTTACAAAGCTTGTTAGCACCGTGTTTGGTACGCGTAAACACAAGCACTTGTGTCCAGTTACCTTCTGAAATAAGCTTAATAATTAAGCCTGTTTTTTTGCCTTTTGCTACACGATATACTTTTTGAGAAATGGCATCTACAGTAGAGTTTTCGGGTGTCGCCTCCACCACAACTGGTTTTCTTAAAATACCATTTGCTAATTTTTTAATTTCCTTGGAAAACGTAGCAGAAAACAGTAGGTTTTGCCTTTTCACTGGCATTAAATTCATTAGTCGCTCAATATCGCGTAAAAACCCCATATCAAGCATTCTATCGGCTTCATCTAAAACTAATATTTCAATTTGTTTTAAAGATACGACTCCCTGACTATGCAAATCTAATAAACGTCCGGGGGTTGCCACCAATACATCTACGCCTCTATTTAAAACAGCCACCTGTGGTTTTTGATTTACACCGCCAAAAATAACTGCCGATTTTAATTGTGTAAACTGGCTGTATTGTTTTACGTTATCGTGCACCTGTGCCGCTAACTCGCGTGTTGGTGTTAAAATTAAAGCACGAATGGGTGGTTGTTTGGACCTTTCAGACTGTGATAATATATGCAACAGTGGCAACGTAAATCCTGCTGTTTTACCTGTTCCAGTTTGAGCCGATGCTAACACATCATGTCCTTCTAATACCGCGGGAATGGCTTTTTTTTGAATTGGTGAAGGTGTCTCGTAACCCTGCTTACTGACCGCTTTTAAAAGGGCGTCAGACAAACCTAACATTTTAAATGTCATATCGTTTATTTGTGAAGTGATAGACTTATAAAAAATGTCACTTCGTTTGTATGGCGCAAAGGTACACTTAATTAATTCCTTGTGCTTACTCTGCTTCTATTTTAATTTTTATGGTAATTCAGCCCTGTTTTTAACATTTTATCAAGGTAATTTAAGATACTTTTAATACAAAAAGCCCTGAAAATTAATATCTTAAACAAAAACAAAACAACTTAATATTATGGGAATTACAGAAGACAAAAGAAAATTTAAACCTACCAAAAAACAATCTAATCCAACAAACCCAACTGGTGACACCACTATTAAAACGAACGATTTTGATATAAATAAAAAAACCATAAAGGACCAACAAAACAAAGAATAACAAAAAGAAATGCATTAGTACAGGAAGTCTGAAGTATCCAATTACTTCAGACTTTTTTATGTATACAACCACCTATAAGCTCTAAAAAATAAGCGTTTCTTTTTTTTAAAACCTAACTATAAATTGTGTTATTTTGCCATATGAATAATGCCATAGCATCCTACATTCCACAAGCCGCTGTAAAGCCGGTGCAAGCATTGTTAGCGGATGAAAATGTTACAATAACAATAAAAAGTGAACGAAAAACACGCCATGGCGACTATAGGCGCTTGCCTAACGGACGCCATGAAATTACCATTAATGCTAATTTAAATCCATATCGCTTTTTAATAACACTTATACATGAAATAGCTCATTTGGAAGCTTACAAAAATTATGGTATTGGTATAAAGCCGCATGGAAAAGCTTGGAAGCGCACATTTCAGAAACTTATGTTGCCATTTCTAAATCCAACTGTTTTTCCGGAGAAATTGCTGCCCCTATTGGCTAAACATTTTAAAAATCCAAAAGCTAGTAGCGATACCGATGTGGCATTGGCCTTTGCACTAAAGCAATTTGACCCACCCAATAATAAAACCTATGTGTTTGAAATTAAAGATGGCCAAGTTTTTAAATTATATAACGGTAAAATTTTTAGAAAAGAATACAAACGCGTAAAACGCATTGCCTGCACCGAAATTAAAACAGGCAAACTATATCTTTTTAATCCAAACGCCGAAGTAGAGCTATTAAATAACGAAAAAACGGTATCTTAAGTGCCGTAAAAAATAATACCGAGTAAATACGAGTACATGAATACTAATTATTATGCAATTTTAATGGCGGGCGGGGTTGGCTCCAGATTTTGGCCCGTTAGTACAACAGCTTTTCCTAAACAATTTCACGACATGTTAGGAACAGGCGAAACTCTCATTCAAAAAACGTTTAGTCGATTGTCTAAGTGCATTCCTAAAGAGAACATTTTTATATTAACCAACGAAAAATACAACGATTTAGTTTTTGAACAACTTCCAGAACTTACCAAACGGCAAGTACTTTTAGAACCAGCCATGCGCAATACAGCACCGTGTATTTTGTATGCTTCGTTAAAAATTAAAAAAGAAAACCCGAATGCTTTAATGCTTGTGGCTCCTAGCGACCATTGGATTGAAAACGAAGACGCCTTTATACAAAATGTAGAACAAGCTTTTAATTTTTGCAGCACCAACGATGCACTAATGACTCTAGGAATACAACCAAGCTTTCCTAATACCGGTTACGGTTATATAGAGTATCCTAAAGATGTAAAAACACCAATAAAACCCGTAAGGCAATTTCGTGAAAAACCAGATTACCAAACGGCTACTAATTTCTTAAAACAGGGCAACTTTTTATGGAACGCCGGTATATTTATGTGGAGCGTTAACAGTGTTTTGCAGGCTTTCAAAACAAATCAGCCAGACTTATATGCGCTTTTTGAAAAAGGTATGGCGCATTATAATACAGAAACCGAAGCAACTTTTATAGCCAATTATTATGGTCATGCCCCCAATATATCAGTGGATTATGCGCTTATGGAAGCATCGGACAATGTTTTTGTTTTACCCGCTAGCTTTGATTGGAATGATTTGGGTACCTGGGGAAGTCTGTATGACAAATTGGATAAAGACGCCAATAATAATGCGGTAATTAACGCAAAAACCTTAACGGAAAACGCATCAGGAAACATCATCCGAACGGATCAAAAAAAAGTCGTTGTAATTGATGGTTTAAACGATTATATAGTGGTGGATAAAAACGATGTTTTACTTATCTTTCCAAAATCTAAAGAACAGGATATTAAACAAACATTAGAACGTGTAAAAGCCAAGTTTGGCAGTAAGTTCGTTTAAAACTATGGAAGAAAATAAATTCAACTTTTCTGAAGAAGTACCTAAAAACAATCCAGATAGTGAGGCCGCCAAGAAAGATGCTGCTATGGCCGAGTCCAAACAGGCGGTTAAGAAGGATGCCAAAGGCTTATTTCAAAATATTAAAAAATTCTTAATTGAATTATTAGATTTTCGCGAAGATACCGACAGGGATGAAACTGTTGAGGCTATTAAAAAAGATATTTCGTTTAAAGGCGCCACTGCCTGGATTTTAGTTTGTTCCATTTTTGTGGCTTCCGTAGGTTTAAACGCTAACTCTACAGCTGTTGTAATTGGTGCCATGTTAATTTCGCCCCTAATGGGACCTATTTTAGGGGTAGGCTTATCGGTAGCGATAAACGATATTGATACCATGAAAAAATCGTTAATAAACCTGGCAACCATGATTGGTTTAAGCTTATTAACGGCTTATTTATTCTTTTTACTATTTCCGTTAAGCGAGGATACTTCGGAACTACTAGGACGTGTGCAACCCGATATTCGCGATGTTCTTATTGCTTTTTTTGGTGGCGCAGCCCTAATAATTGCTAAAACAAAACGCGGTACCATTGCCTCGGCTATTTTTGGTGTTGCCATAGCCACAGCCTTAATGCCACCGCTCTGTACGGCAGGTTATGGCTTGGCAAAAGGTAATTTGCCCTACTTTTTTGGCGCCATGTATTTGTTTATTATTAATACCATTTTTATTGCGCTGGCAACCTTTATCGTGCTAAAAGCGTTGCGTTTTCCTATGTTAAAATACGTAAACTCAAAAAAACGCAAGCGCACCGCACAAATAGCATCCGTATTGGCCATTGTAGTAATGATTCCCGCAGGTATTACTTTCTGGAAGGTATTACAGGAAAGCAACTTTAATAACGAAGCAAAGCGTTTTGTAGATAGGGAATTAAAGGGATTACCACAGTTTGAATTTATTAAAAAAAATACCATTCCTAACTACAACAATGGGGACTCATATATAGAATTTAATACCTTTGGACTAGGCGAAATTCCCGAGTCTACTATTAGCCTTATACGTAGTAAACGCGCAGATTATCCTGCTCTAGCTAATACCCGTATTATTTTTAACCAGAGTAGAACGGAGCAATACGATAATATGAAATTTATGGAACAACTGCGCTACCGGGATTCTATTGATTTAATATCGCAATCGCAAAAAATTAGTTTGTTAGAAAACCGTGTTAAAGCATTGCAAGCCCTAGAAAAGAACACCATACCATTTCAGGATGTCCTAAAGGAAGTTGAAATTAATTACGAAAATTTAGAGCGGTTTAACTACGCCAACGAAATTGAATCGGATTTTAAATCAATAGACACCGTTTCGGTATTTACCGTAAAATGGGATAACAGCAAATTATCTGATGCAGAAATAGCCAAGGAACAAAGCAAGCTGGAGCGATGGCTAAAAGTAAAGTTGAAACTGGACACCTTGGTTGTAAGACAACTGTATTAATTAGGTGTTACGCGCGTTACGCGCGTTCCTCTAAATACATTTGACGGACTTTTTTGAAAAGCTCCGAGGAATAAACAAAGTTGGTTACGGCTTCATTATCCGTTTTAAAAATGGTTTTATTGGAGCCTTCCCACGCTTTTAAACCATCTTTTAAAAACACTATTTTTTGTCCTATTTCCATAACCGAATTCATATCGTGCGAATTGATTATAGTGGTAATATCATATTCTTCGGTAATTTCTTGAATTAAATTATCTATTACCATAGCCGTTTTAGGATCTAACCCCGAATTAGGTTCGTCGCAAAACAAATAATTTGGCTTATTAACAATGGCGCGTGCTATAGCCACACGCTTTTGCATACCGCCAGAGGCCTCGCTAGGAAATTTATTATGAGCATCGTCCAAATTAACCCGTTTTAATACAAAATCGGCACGGTCCTGCATTTCACTTTTACTCTGTTTGGTAAACATGCGTAACGGAAACATTACATTTTCTAAAATTGTCATGGAATCGAATAAGGCACTCCCTTGAAAAACCATTCCCATTTCGGCTCTTAAATTACGTTTTTGATCTTCTGTTAATTCCGAGTATATTTTCCCATTGTAAGCAATAGTGCCTTGTTCCGGACTAAATAACCCCAACAAACATTTTAAAAACACTGTTTTACCAGAACCACTTTGGCCAATAACCAAACTGGTTTTACCTTTTTCAAAATTGGTAGAAATTCCTTTTAAAATGTGGGCATCGCCAAATGATTTATGTAAATTTTTTACCTCTATCATGCGCTTAATAATAACTGGGTTAAAATATAATTACAAAGAATAATCATAACACTTGTCCAAACAAATGCCGTTGTACTGGCCTTTCCTACTTCTAAAGCACCGCCGTCCATATAATAACCGTAATAGGAAGGAATGGTAGCTAATAAAATGGCAAACACAAAGGTTTTTATAAAGGCATAGGTAATATGAAATGGTATAAAGTCCAGTTGCACACCAATAATAAAATCTTCTACAGAACTAAAGCCACCGTAATAACAGGCCGCCAAACCGCCAAGAATTCCCAAAAACATGGCTATAGAAATAACAAAAGGATACAATAGCAAGGCAATAAACTTTGGAAACACCAAATAGTTAAGTGAATTAATACCCATAACTTCTAGCGCATCAATTTGTTCGGTTACACGCATGGTACCAATACTAGAGGTAATGAATGAGCCCACTTTACCAGCCATAATGATGGAAATAAAAGTAGGCGCAAATTCCAAAATAACCGATTGTCTTGTGGCAAATCCTACCAAATATTGTGGTATTAACGGATTTGTAATATTTAAAGCCGTTTGGATGGTAACAACACCTCCTACAAAAAAGGAAATAAAAGCTACAATGCCCAATGAGCCAATAATTAAGTCGTCAATATCATTAAGGATTAAGCGTTTCATTACCGACCATTTAGTAGGCTTCCGAAACATTTCTTTAATCATTAAAAAATAAGTACCAATGTTGTGCAGGTATTTCATTTTGCAGTTTAATTCGTGCTAAAATAAAAAACTAAAATGTATTTAACGGTAATTTTAAATAGGGATATTTAAAAATCATTACTTTTGATTTACAAACATACAATTTGCAATGAAAAAAATAGCGATTCTCATTTTTAGTGGCTTACTATTCACGGGGTGCCAAGCTCAAAAAACATCTGTAAATAATTCAGATACAGCAACTTTAAACCCCCATAACAGCAATCCAAAACTGGTTGTTGGCATTGTTGTGGACCAAATGCGTTACGATTATTTAACTCGTTTTTACAGCAAGTACAGTGAAGGTGGTTTTAAACGGCTAATGCGCGACGGCTTTAACTTTAAAAACAACCATTTTAATTATATTCCTACTTACACAGGTCCAGGACATGCTTCGGTTTTTACTGGTACAACACCAAAATATCACGGTATAATTGCCAACAATTGGTACGATAAAGAAACAAAGGAACGTGTTTATTGCGCAGGAGACGATACCTATGAACCTTTGGGAACCACGGACAAAGCAGGCCAAATGTCGCCGCACCGTATGCAAACCACTTCTTTTGCCGACGAAAATCGCCTGTTTACGCAAATGAAGGGTAAAACAATTGGCATAGCCCTTAAGGACAGAGGTGCCATACTACCAGCTGGACACACTGCAAATGGTGCGTATTGGTTTCATGGTGAAAATGAAGGTGTATGGATAAGTAGCACGTTTTACGGAACGGCCTTACCACAATGGGTATCAGATTTTAACGCGTCCAATACCACCGCTTCATATTTACGAGAATGGCATACTTTATACCCTATTGAAACTTATACCGAAAGTGGACCAGATTTAAATACCTTTGAAGGTGGCTTTAAAGGAAAAAGCACGCCAACATTCCCATACGATTTAGCAGCCCTAAAAGATGCTAACAAAGGCTATGATATTTTAAAAGCAACCCCTTACGGAAATAGCTTAACAACCGATTTTGCCATGGCTGCTATTGCCGGCGAAGCATTAGGCACCGATGCCTTTACCGATGTGTTAACCTTAAGTTATTCCAGTACCGATTACGTTGGCCACAATTTTGGTGTAAGCTCCAAGGAAATTCAGGATACGTATTTACGTTTAGACCTAGATTTAGAACGCTTTTTTAATTACCTAGATGCCACAGTAGGCAAAGGCGAATACACGGTGTTTTTAACAGCAGATCATGGCGCGGTGGAAGTACCTTCCTATTTGAAATCTGTTAATATTCCTTCAGGATATTTAAACAATAAAGAAACCAGAGAAAAATTTAACTTGTTTATGTCTGACACCTTTGGGGCGTCAGATTTGGTTGAAAATATTAGCAACAACCAAATATTTTTAAACAGAGAAAAAATTAAAGCCCTTCAACTAAACTTATCGCATGTTCAAGAGCTTATCGTTAACGAACTCATAACCTACAAAAACATAGACAAGGTGTACACTGCCACTGCCATGAGTAACACTTCATTTACAACTGGTGTAGCCTCGTTGCTACAAAATGGTTTTAATCAAAAACGCTCTGGCGATATTTTAATGGTTCCCGACGCGGCTTACATTTCATACAGCTTAACCGGATCAACCCACGGTAGTGGTTTCAATTATGACACACACGTGCCTTTATTGTTTTATGGAAAAGGTATTAACAGCGGGAGTTCCTTGGAGAAAACAGTTATTCCAGACATTGCCCCTACCATATCTGCCTTATTAGGAATTAGTTTTCCTAGTGGAACCACCGGCAGACCTTTGGGTGCAGCCATAAACACGAACTAAAAAAAAGACTTTACAATACCAAAAAAGACCTTTATATAAAGGTCTTTTTTATTGATGCTACCTGTACGTGCCATGATGTCCAATTACCAGCAAACTACATACCAATACTATACGCTAGTTTAGACCACAAAAATGGCACTAATTATAAGTTGTAAACACATGCTGTTTGGGTTAATGCCAATACGTAACGTTTGTAAGTTTAAGACTGTATGTATAAAAAAAGGCAAAAAGTACAGACACTCCGCAATGGAAAATGATACGTTAATTAACAGCAGTGGCTTTTAGGTTTTCAGAAGATTAAACCAGATGGTTACTTCCGGTACAAAAAATAGGTATTTACCAAATCAATGTAAGTTTGTTTGGCTTCGTCTTCAGTAATATTTTGAATTTGAAACAAGGCATTCGTTTTAAAAGCCGTAATTAAGGGTTTGCTACCACGACTTGGCTGACTATAATCATTGGTAGCTTTTTTATAATAGGCGTACAAACGCAATAGAAAATCGGCAGGAAAAGGTTCCTGGTGCTCATTAATTTTCTCTACGGCTTCCTTAAAGGCTATATCTAGTTCTTTGGAGGTCATTACTTTTCGGCAATAATGCTTTCAGCACCGCGCACTTTTTGATTGAGTTTTACATTAATTTTAGCATCCAAAGGTAAAAATAAATCCACACGTGAACCAAATTTTATAAAACCTGAATCGCTTCCTTGGTTTACTTGCATATTGGGTTTGGCATAATTAACAATACGCTTAGCCAAAGCTCCTGCAATTTGCCTGTACAGGACACTACCAAACACTTCGTTCTCTACAACAACTGTTGTACGCTCGTTTTCTTCGCTAGCTTTTGGATGCCACGCCACTAAATATTTGCCTGGATGGTATTTACTATAAAGCACTTTTCCTGCAATTGGGTAGCGCGTAACATGCACGTTAATAGGCGACATGAAAATACTAACCTGCAAGCGTTTTTCTTTAAAAAACTCGGTTTCCATCACCTCTTCAATTACCACCACTTTACCATCTACAGGCGAAACTACGTGATGGTCGTTATAACTTGTTTGCCGCTTCGGGTTTCTGAAAAATTGCAGAATGAGCAGTAAAAAAAGTAACAAGCCAACCATAATGGCCATATTTAACCAAGGTATTAATACAAAGGTATCTACAATTAAAAACAGTGCTACAATAATGATAAGTGTAACAACTATAATTTTATGGCCCTCTTTGTGAAACATACTATATAATATCTAAAAACAAATGAATAAATGGTGCTGCAAAAATAATACTATCCAACCGATCTAGCAATCCGCCATGTCCTGGCATAATAACACCACTGTCCTTTACACCCGCTTGACGCTTAAATTTGGATTCAATTAAATCGCCTAGGGTGCCAAAAACGCTAATTATAATTGCTAAAACCAACCAACTATTAAAATTTAATGTGCCCGTAAAGGTAGCAATAAAATAACTAGCCACCGACGAAAAAAACAAACCACCTATAAAACCCTCTACGGTTTTCTTTGGCGAAATTTTTTCGAACAACTTTTGCTTACCAAAGTTTTTGCCTACCAAAAAAGCAAAGGTATCGTTAACCCACACTAAAATAAAAGACCCCAATAAAATTAGCGGATTATAAGTACTGTTGTAATTGGCTATTAAAACCAAAAACACAAAAGCACTGGATAAGTAAAAGGTGGCTATTAAAAACCGCTTGGAAATAAATAGAGGTATTTCTTTTTTCGAAAATAAATCCTTTATTAAAAAGAGCTGCACGAATATGGTAATAACCTGCAAAATACGGGTAGCTTCAGTTAAACCGGCCTCCGATTTCATAAAAAATTGCCAGTATCCAAACACCAAATATAACAGCGTAAAAATTATAAAGGGTAGTACCGAATTATAATTTATAAGTTTTTTAAACTCGGCCATACAAATAAGGCCAAATAAAAAGAAGAGTATAATTAAGGCATGTTCGTTTAACAAAGATGCCATTAACAAGGAAACATAAAGTAAGCCCGTAAAAGACCTTAAAAGTATTTCTTTCATGCTAGAGGTCCTCTAAAAGGAGAAGGTATAAGTTTTTGGAACTGCTTCCGTAATTTAAAAAATTAGTTTCCTTCTCGGTGGAATCCAATGTTTTAAAATGTTTAATGGTTGTAATATTTGTAGGAATTTTTTTGCTACTGTTACTTTTAATGCCTCTTAATCCTTCGCCTATACTAGCCGTAATTTGGCTAGTGGTAGCAAATACGATAAAATTTTCGGGAAATTCGGCCAAACGCTTTTCAGCAATTTGGTTGGACGATATTAAAATGGAACCATCATCGGCAATTAAATTCTCGCATGTAAGTAAAAAATAGGTAGCTGCTTCGCTTTGCTTGGTAGTATGCAACCCCGAATGTTTAAAACGTGCTTGCAGTTGGTCGTCTACAATAAGTACTTTTTTTTCTTCCCAATCGTTTTCTAGAATGATATTGTTTAAACTGTCATAAATTTCATCCAGATTTTCGCAATACAGAAATTTACCGCCATTAGCCTTAAAGTTTATGGTAAACCGTTCATCTATGGGCAATTTAACTTCCGGCATGTACTTACCGCGCTCATTAGATTTTAATTCGCCGTCTGTTTTTTCAGATTTGGAACCAAAAATTTTTCTAAATAGACTCATTTATGCATTACTGTTAAATATGCGTACTTTCGGGTGTTTTTCAAATATAAAAAATCTTAAACGAACCGCTAGGCTAATTTAAGATTTTAAATAAATGTTAACAGAAAAATTTTAATTATTCTTCTTCTTCCGAAATAACATGTTTATCAAATGGTCGTTTCCCGAATATTTTTTCAAGATTATCCTTAAAAATAACCTCTTTTTCCAGTAACACCTCTGCTAATTGCGTTAATTTATCTTTGTGTTGCTCCAATAAATTAATAGCGCGTTGGTACTGTTCTTCTATAATTCGCGAAATTTCTTGGTCTATTAATTCGGCCGTTTGCTCGCTATAGGGCTTGGTAAAACCATAATCGCCTTGCCCCGATGAATCGTAATAAGTTAGATTTCCTAATTTATCACTTAAGCCATAAATGGTTACCATGGCACGTGCTTGTTTGGTTACTTTTTCCAAATCGCTTAACGCACCTGTTGATATTTGGTTAAATATAACTTGCTCTGCCGCACGACCACCTAAAGCCGCACACATTTCATCCAACATTTGTTCTGGACGTACAATTAAACGTTCTTCTGGCAGGTACCATGCAGCACCTAACGAGCGGCCTCTAGGCACAATGGTAACTTTTACCAGTGGTGCCGCGTGTTCTAGCATCCAGCTTACCGTTGCATGGCCCGCTTCGTGGTAGGCAATGGCTTTTTTCTCGTCTTTCGTAATGATTTTGTTTTTCTTTTCTAAACCACCAACTATTCTGTCTACCGCATCTAAAAAGTCCTGCTTATCTACGGCTTTTTTATTGTTTCTAGCGGCAATAAGGGCGGCCTCATTACAAACGTTAGCAATATCGGCTCCAGAAAAACCAGGTGTTTGTTTAGATAGGAAATCGACATCTAAATCGTCTGCTTTCTTTAAAGGTCTTAAATGCACCTCAAAAATTTCTTTTCGTTCGCGAACGTCTGGTAAATCCACAAAAATTTGTCTGTCAAATCGTCCGGCACGCATAAGTGCTTTATCTAAAACATCCGCTCGGTTTGTAGCTGCTAAAACAATAACATTGGTATTGGTTCCAAAACCATCCATTTCTGTAAGCAGTTGGTTTAAGGTATTTTCGCGTTCATCATTAGAACCCGACATATTGTTTTTACCACGTGCACGACCAATGGCGTCTATTTCATCGATAAAAATTATGGCTGGCGATTTTTCTTTGGCTTGCTTAAATAAATCGCGCACTCTAGAAGCTCCCACGCCTACAAACATTTCTACGAAATCTGAACCAGACAATGAAAAGAAAGGTACTTTAGCTTCGCCAGCTACAGCTTTGGCTAATAAGGTTTTTCCTGTACCTGGAGGGCCAACAAGCAGTGCCCCTTTTGGGATTTTTCCACCAAGTGTAGTATATTTATCCGGGTTTCTTAAAAAGTCGACAATTTCTTGTACCTCTTCTTTAGCACCTTCTAAACCTGCCACGTCTTTAAAGGATGTTTTTACTTCTGTATTTTCATCAAACAATTTGGCTCTGGATTTTCCAATGTTAAACAATTGGCCACCAGCACCGCCACCGGCACCACCAGACATACGTCTCATAATAAAAATCCAAACAGCAATTAAAATAATGAAAGGTAGTAGGCCAATTAAAAAGTCGCCCCACAAATTTTGTTCTGTTTTGTATTCTATTTTGGGCTCCGGATCTAAATTTTCAGACTGAATTATTTTAGATATTTCATCCTCGAAATTCTGAAGGTCTCCAAATTCAAAACGGTAATTAGCCACCTTTGTTGCAGAGGGCAATAATGGTGCTGGCTTGGATTTTTTGTGAACCTCTTTCGTTTCTGCCTCGGGCGTTAAGTATACTTTTGCCTCGCGCCTGTTTACTATTTCAACTTTATCTACATCGCCATTTCTTAAAAATGTCATGAATTGAGAGGGCGTTGTTTGCTTGACTTCATCAAAGCCACTGCCTCCCAAAATTTGCATTGCTAAAAAAATTACGATGGCGCCACCATAAATCCAATACATATTGAATTTAGGTTTCTTGTTTTTGTTGTTTTTGTTATCCTTTGTCATTAATATGCCTTAATAGTTTGTTTCAATTACCGTTGTTTTTGCGTCGCCCCACAAACCTTCAATATCGTAGTACTCCCGAATGTGCTTTTGAAAAACATGAACCACTACATTTATGTAATCCATTAACACCCACTCGGCATTATCAGTACCCTCAATATGCCATGGTTTATCCTTAAGTTCTTTACTAACTTTTTTTTGTACGGCGTTTACAATGGCATTTACTTGTGTATTAGAAGAGCCTTCACAAATTATGAAATAGTCGCAAACCGTGTTTTCAATGTCGCGTAAATCTAAAATTCTTATTTCCTTACCCTTTACGTCCTCAATACCGCTTAAAATGGTTGCAATTAGCTGGTCTGCATTGGTTTTTTTTTCTGCCATTCAATAAAATTAATTTGTGCAAAGTTATTATTTTTTAGTTCTTTATAACCTAAAAAAATCATAAGTTTTTACGCACGTTTTCAATAAATTCTAGAATGCTTATAATCAAACTTAATGCCACCAATTCCACCAACTCGTATTTACGGGAATTAAGCAATAATAAGCAACTAGAAGACTATACGGTTGTAACAGCTAAACACCAGTTACAAGGACGCGGCCAACGGGGTACCAATTGGGAATCTGAAACAGGAAAGAACTTGACATTTAGCGTCTTAAAGGACATTTCGGGTATACCTATTACCGATAACTTTTTTGTTAGCGTGGTAACGGCTTTAGCGGTAAGGGCTACTTTAAATGATTTTTTAATTCCCAATTTAAGCATTAAATGGCCTAACGACATTTTGTCAGCAAACAAAAAAATTGCTGGCATATTAATAGAAAATAATATTAAAAAGAATGCTTTAGGCTCCAGCATAATTGGTATTGGCATAAACGTGCACCAAACATATTTTGAAAACTTACCACAAGCATCCTCATTACAACTTATTACCGGAAAAACATTTAATCCAGACCATTTGCTTTTAGGCACCATTACGCACCTAAAATTTTATTTTGAACAATTAAAACAACATAAACAAAAGTTATTAAAAGCGGAGTATGAATCCTTTTTATTCAGAAAAAATAAACCATCTACTTTCAAAAAAATAGATGGTTCGGTTATAACGGGGTACATTCAGGGCATTACGGATTCAGGTCGTTTATGTGTGTTGGAACAAGACGCCGCTATTGAGACGTACGACCTAAAACAAATAAGGCTGCTTTATTAAACAGCTTTTGGCATATTGGTAGCCAAGGTTTCAATAAATTTTGAAATAGGGCCTTTAATCATCATAGCCATCATACTATTAAATTCGCCCGAAAAAGCAAGCTGCACTTCACTGGAATTGGCATCTATTTCTTGAATATGGCCGGTTAACGAAAAATCTAATTTTCCGCCAGCGGCACCCAAAACAATTTTACTATTTGGAGTAACTTCCTTTTTTTTCAAAATAATTTCTGGCATGCCTTTTAAAGCAAAAAGAAATTTATCGTCTCCTAAAACCTCAAATTTGCTGATGTTTTCAGGCATTAATTTTTCGAAATTTTTAATATCCGACAAAAAGTTAAAAACTGTATCTGCCGATTTTGGAATGGTTGTTTTTGGCGATTCTAAATGCATATTATTGTATTTTAATAGGTTATTGGGCTTGCCATTTGGACGGATTCGCGTTCCACGATGCCAAAACAGCTTGTTCCTTATTTGATATATAATTGGTATTGTAGGCTTCTTCCAACAACGATTCGTAGTCGCTTAAGGTATGAACTTGAAGCTGCTCTTTGTCAAAATTTTCTTTGGAAATAGCAAAACCATAGGTAAAAATTGCCATCATACCCTTAACGTTGGCATGATTGTCTTTAAGCGCTTTTATGGCGTTTAAACTGCTTTGTCCGGTGCTAATTAAATCTTCTACCACAACCACATTTTGGCCTGGTTCCAGATGACCTTCTATTTGATTTTGGCGTCCATGTTGTTTTGCCTCTGGCCGCACATAAATAAAAGGTAAACCTAAATACTCTGCCACCAACATACCAATACCAATAGCACCAGTAGCCACACCCGCTATAACGTCTGGCTTCCCATAAAGCGTTTCTATTTGCTTGGCCATGGTTTCGCGAATATAATTTCTAATTGGTGGGTAGGATAATATAATGCGATTATCGCAATAAATAGGCGATTTCCAACCGGAAGCCCAAGTAAATGGCTTGTTTGGTTGCAATTTTATAGCATTAATCTGAAGCAGTACTTCAGCAGTTTTACGAGCGGTGTGTTTATTAAAAATCATACGGGCAAAATTACACTTTTTTACCTAATTTCATTTTTTAAATTACTTTTAAAATATTTTTTTTAATTGTAACGCCTTCTCTTATTTTTTTTACATTTACCAAACTTAATAGCAACTAAAAGCCCTATGTATAAAGTTTTTGTTAACGATAAACCAATTATCTTAACAACAAAAGTTGAAAAAGAAACAGCATTTAAAAATTATTTGCTAAAATCTGTTTCAATAGAAAAGGTTATCAAAACACTTCATAAAAAATCTGTTAACGAGGTTCACTTAATACACGAAAAAGAGGACAAATTACTAAAACACTTTTTAAAAAAACTACCAAATGTAGTGGCCGGAGGTGGCAAAGTATACAATAACCAGGGCGCGGTGCTTTTTATTTACCGCAACAATAAATGGGACTTACCCAAAGGTAAAACCGAAAAAAAAGAACCCATAGAAACTACCGCTATTAGGGAGGTAGAAGAAGAAACAGGTGTTACTGGTTTAAGCATAACCAAGCCCTTGGAAACAACTTATCATATTTTTAAACGCCACGGTAAGTATAAAATTAAAATTACCTATTGGTTTGAAATGACTACAAATTATGCTGGCCCTTTAGAACCACAAGAAAATGAAGGCATTACTAAAGTAGCTTGGTTGAATGAAACAGAAGTAGCCCATGCTTTGGAAAATAGTTACGCCAATATTAAATTACTTTTTTAGTAACATTACAAAAGCGCATATAGCTGCCTTTCCGTGGCGCTTACCGCTTGAATAAGCGCTTTTTTAAGATTGTTTGGCATGGTATTATTGGCAGCAAATTTCTGATTAATTTCTAACTCAATGCCTATATAATTCCCTGGGAACTGTTTGCGTAAAAAAGTTGGAAAGCCATCAGATTTCCCTAAATAAGGTTTATTAAACCGAATGCGATAAGGCACCATTTTCTCCAATTCCTTTTTAAAAAAGTTACAAACCTGCCTTTCTGTTGCGTTTCTTGAGTCGAAAAGCAACCCAATATCCACAGGGCGCTCCACCCCATTCCATACAGGTGTAAAACTATGTACCGCTACATGCAAAACGGTTTGCTGTAAACTAACAAGTGTTTCTATTTTCCGAATTACAGCGCTTCGATAGGGTGTGTAATACGTTTGCAATAGCTGTTGTTTTTCTGATTGTGATAACTTTTGGGTATATTCGGAAAACAATTGAATGTGATGAACCGACCTGTTTAACTCCACCAATAATCTAGATGTTGTACTATGTGCCGAAAATACGGCTGCTGGTTTTAAGCTATGGTACACATCTAAAGCTCCAATATCCCAACCACGATGTGTATTTAAAATAGCTTCATGCCCTTCAAATAGGTACTTGTAAGCTGCAGGAATAAAGTTTCCACCATGCTCACAGGTTACTAGTAAACTCATGGTTTAAACATAACATTGTTATTTAAACAAGCTGCCAATTCTTGATACACATTTTTTATATGCATTTCCGAATAATTGTTATTTACTGCCTTTAAGATACGTGTGGCTAACGTACCTTGACTTAAAATACAGTCTAAAGCCTCGTAATGACTTGGGTGAATACTATCCTTGGAAATTTGATACAAATGCTGCCAAAGCGCTTGAGCAGAGATAGGTTGGGCAATTCCAAAAAGTTTTAAATAGGCTGTATTTGAAATTTGACACCGCTCTCCTTCCCGAATAATAGGATCTAACAGGGCAAATAAATCTTCTTTGGGCCATTGTTTTTGTTCGTTTAGTGGCGCCAGTTTCTTGCCAACAAGCAGCTTTAAAACAGCTATAATTAGTGCGCATATAGCTAAATCTGCTTTTGGACATTCTTGAACATCTACCAAACGAATTTCAATAGCATTTCTGTCAAATCGGGCAATAGCGCCACGCGAATTCAAGAAATGATGATCTAAAATACCCTGCGAATCGTGCGGTTTTATAGCGCGTTTTATAGGTTCAAAAATAGTTGCGTAATAATCTACTTTCGTAAAAGCACGCTCTGGGATTACCATACCGGTAAGCTCTGGAACCGCTTTCTGATTGGTTTTGTAATATTGTAAACGGGTATCCAGAAACCCTGTGTTTTTACCTTCTAAAATTGGTGAACTGGCACACAAACCAGGAATAAGTGGTAAAAGCACCCGAATAGCTGCATGTAATTTTTCGAACTCTTTATCGTCATAAAACGGCAGATTTATATGTGTACTTTGCACGTTACTCCAGCCATGGCCTTTGCAATTAAAAATTTTGTTATACAACTGATAAACATCACTATAACTGTGTTTCCAAAGTTCTGTATCGGTTAATGGATTTAATTTAGGATGGGCCGCTGTAGGTAATAAATGTGCCTGAAAGTATTCCAACAACCTATTAATTTCTAGAATATTGTTATGAAATAATTCCGACAAATTATCTAAACTTTGTGCAGGACCATTTGTTTTTAGCTCCACCACATGAGCCACCAACTCATTACTCCAAGCAACTGGCCCATTCTCTATATCGGCCATAAGTTTGCCCGCTTTTTTTGTGAATAACTTATCTACTATAGGTGCCGGTTTAAACGAATTATAAACCAACATATACTCTAATTCGATACCGTAAACCTCAAACAAATGGTAACGTTTAGCACTCATAATTAATCAATTCTGTTTTTTAAAGCCGTTAAAATAGTGGTATAAACGGCATCGCCATAATGGGCGTCTTCCACACCAAAATCTATATTTGGATTGTCGTTAATTTCAATAACCATTGGTTTATTGTTTACCACTTTAATATCTACGCCGTACAATCCTTTTCCCATGAGTTTGGCCGATTTTAAAGCCATATTTAATACGTTTTTGGGTACTTTTTCCAGAGGCAAACATGCTGCATTACCGTCTTGGTCGTCTTTACGCTTGGCATTCCAGTTGTAAATTTGCCAGTGGCCTTTAGCCATATAGTATTTACAGGCATAAAAGGGTTTATCGTCTATAATACCAATACGCCAATCGTAATCCGACGGACAAAATTCTTGAGCAATAATTAAATCGGACTCCTTGAGCATGCTAGTAACAAGTGCCAAAAATTCAGCTTCTGTTTCAGCTTTTTTTACACCAAACGAAAAAGTAGAATCTGGTGCTTTTAATACGCAAGGCAACCCTACTGCCGCAAGAACCTCATGTTTGTTATCCTTATGAACAATAATTGTTTTAGGTGTTGCTATATTGGCGTTATTTAAAGCCTCTGCCATAAAAACTTTATTACAGCATTTTAAAATAGCATCTGGGTAGTCCACTATAGCAATGCCATCTTGCTGCGCTTTTCTGGCAAATGCATAGGCTTCGTTATTAACCTCGGTGCTTTGCCTAATAAGTAAGGCATCGAATGAGGTTAAACGCGATAAATCCTTGGGCTCTATAATTTCCGCATAGATGTTCATTTTTTCGGCCAAATCAACAAATTTTTTAAGCGCCTTGGCATTGCTAGGTGGCGCCGGATCGTTGGGGTTAACCAAAATAGCTAAATCGAAATCCGATTTGTTTAATTTTGGAATATCGTAGCGCTTTTTAGCAAAATACTGATTGGCAAACTCATGCACACTGGCCATGTGCTCGTTAGGAATTTCCGATTCCGAAATAGCGCGTATGCTTTGTATATGCCATTTAGTGGTATGATTGAATTTAATGCGCAAAAAAGGGACTTGAAAATGCTTGTAAAATAAAGCGCTTAACTCCTTGTATTTTTGTGCCACATTCTGACCAAAATAAATACTTAACGTAAAGTCTTGCGATTTAATGTTTTTAAGACTTGTTTGGATAACGTCGTCAAATTCATCCGAAACAATACGCACCAGTTTTAAAGCTTTTAAGTCTACAATATTTTTAACCGTAGGAATTGGCAAATGCCCCCTAGCTTCAGCCAAAAGAGACACATAATAACCTTTAGATTGGTAGGAGTAATCTTTACAAAGATTAAAAATTCTTGCTTTCTTTAAAAGCGCATACTTTGGGTTTGTTAAGTAATCTTGTGAGGAAATTACGGTGATGTTTTCAATTGAAAAATTCCATTTTTCTGGTTGATTAACAACAATATATTTATTCATTTTTACGCATCAAGCGATTTTGTATTTTTATCAAAATTAGTCTTTTTTTAAATAGAAAATACATCTTCAAAAAAAGTTTTTTAATTTATGAGATAAAAATACAAATAACTAATATTCAGTGTACTAAACTTAAAAAAAACAGTTATTTAATCGACTCTATAAACTGGATATTGCTTGTAGGCGGGCTCTGAATTACTGGAGTGTTCGTACAGCCAATATAATTGCGCATAGCTATTGGAAGCAAAGGCGGTATCGGTTAGTTTCTTTTGTTCAAACGCTTTCCTCAACGGAGTGTTATTAGTTAGCATTTTTTCGGCTGTATCCTCAAAAACATAGGGCGAAAATCCTTCCTTTCGCTGCAAAATGGTATCAAAAAAATTCCAATTAAAAAATGAATCTGGCGCGATTGGTTCTAAAGTTTCCAAAAGATAGCGCCTACTAGCTTGGTTGGTAGGCACCCAATAGTCGCCTGCTCTAAATGTACGTGTTTCCTTAATGCCGGACACCTGCGTATTGTAATGCTGATAATGGCCTTCGTAGGGCGTTTTTCGGGTATCGAAATTAGTTATTTTATACAATGTAACAGCCATTGTAGTATCGGTTTTAAAGCGTTTCATAAATACCCTATTTCGTTTTAAACGCGCTATTACCTGGTGCCAGCCTTGCGGAATAATATATGCCTCTGGTATGGAAACCTCCTGTTTTGGTTGGTAGGTATTTTGATACTTAACCGGTTTTTCAAAGGGCCTATTTTTATGAAACTTTAATCGTAGTTTTCCCGTTACTGCGCTGGTTTCCATGGTACTTTCATAACCTTTAAAATTAAAAACAGTAGCTTTGGTAGTATCCACTTCCCAATCTAAAACATAGTTCAGGTCATTGGCTTGTGCTTCAAAAGCAGCTTTTCTTAAAGCCGTTATACGGTATCCCTCGCGTTCGGTAATGGCTAGCATGCTGCGCATAATTTCGTAAGTTCCTTCCACACGTTGTTTGTAGGGTTTTAGCATATGTGTTTCCACCATCATACCCAAAACATGCCACAAAGCTGTATACCCAGTAGAATACCGAGGGTAATCTATAAATTGCTGGAAACCGAGTTCTGGCGGCCGATTAAAAACATTTACATAAGGCGTTATGTCCCAATTTTTTTGTTTCAAATCGGTTTCTAAAGCAGGTATGATAGTTGTTTGCAAAAAAGCTCCTAAAGGACCACCAAGTTTGTTATGTTGGGTAAATAAATGGGTAAGTGTATACTGATAATCGGCACCATTACTTACGTGATTGTCTATAAAAACATCCGGCTGAACCAAATGAAATATATCTGTAAAGGTTTTTGCATTCTCGGTATCTAATTTTATAAAATCCCGATTTAAATCGTAATTCTGGGCATTCCCGCGAAAACCATAAGCCTTTGGTCCTATTTGGTTGGCCCTAGTACTGGAGTTTCTATTTAAACTACCGCCCACATTATAAATAGGTATGGTGACTAAAACGGTGTTTTGTGGCGTACTAATTCCACCTTGTGCTATATCCCGAAACAACATCATGGTCGCGTCTATTCCGTCACTTTCGCCAGGATGAATACCGTTATTTATTAAAATCACTCGCTTATTGCGGCGTATTTTTTCAAAATCGAATTGGCCATCTCTATTAAAAGTTACTAGGTGAAGCGGCTCACCTGAATCTGTGTTACCAATAGGCATAATATGAATTGTGGCATGGGCGCTTGCTAAATTTTCATAAAATTGAATGGTCTCGGAATACGTAGCTGTTTCCGTGCCATTACTCTGCTCAAAAACAGTTAAAAAGGTGTTGGTAGTGGATTGTGCCTTGGTAAAATTAAACCAAAAAAACAGCAGAAAAAGCAGACCAAAAAAACGCATAATTGAGTATTTATTGGGTAAAATTAGGCAAAATATTGGAATATAACCTTGTAAGTGTACATATTAACTGTACTTTTGCACCCTCAAAAAAAAGCATCATGACGGCATTTTTAAAAACCTTTACAAACAACCCGAAAAACGATATTTTAAGCGGCATAACCGTTTCGTTAGCCATGATTCCTGAAGTGGTAGCCTTTGCATTTGTTGCACAAATAGATCCATTAATGGCACTATCTGGCGCGTTTATAGTTGGTTTAATTGCGGCTATTTTTGGAGGCAGACCTGGTTTAATTTCTGGTGCCGCAGGTGCCGTAGCGGTTATTTTTGTTAGCATGATAGCAGAAGGCCACACCAAAGGCATGCTATTTGAGCAACCCGTTGAAAACATGGGGTTCTTTTACTTAATGGCTTGTGTTATTTTAATGGGAATAATTCAAATTTTAGCTGGGGTATTTAAATTGGGGCGTTTTGTTCGCCTTATTCCGCATTCTGTCATGCTAGGGTTTGTAAACGGTTTGGCCATTGTCATATTTTGGGCACAGGTTAAAATGTTTTCGCACAAAACCTTAAAAGTTTCAGAGGAAGGTGTAAAAGAATACGTAAGCACCTTTATGACCGGAACAGAATTATACCTTATGATAGCCCTTGTTTTATTAACCATGGGCATAATTTGGGGCTTACCAAAACTAACAAAAAAAATTCCAGCTGCCTTAACGGCTATTTTGGTAACAACCTTAATCACCATTGGATTTAATTTAGATGTTTCTACGGTTGGTTCCTATATTATTGAAGGTGGCGGCACGGGTTTAAAAGGCGAACTGCCGACTTTAAATTTAGAACTTTGGGAAAAATTACCACTCAATTTAGACACCTTAAATTTTATTTTGCCTTATGCATTTTTAGCAGCTTCTGTGGGCTTAATAGAATCTTTAATGACAATGAACTTGGTAGATGAACTAACCGACACCAGAGGCAACGGCGACCAAGAGTGTATTGCTCAAGGTACTGGTAATATTATGTCGGGGCTTTTTGGAGGTACTGGTGGCTGCGGTATGATTGGCCAAACAGTCATTAACATTAATGCTGGAGGTCGTGGGCGTTTATCGGGTGTTATAATGGCCCTTACCCTTTTAACCTTTATTTTATTTACCGATAAACTAATAGAGCAAGTCCCTATTGCAGCCCTGGTGGGCGTTATGTTTATAATGGTGATTGAAACCTTTGCGTGGTCCAGTTTCCGTATTATTAAAAAAATACCAAAATCCGATGCCTTTGTACTCGTAATTGTATCCACCGTAACCGTAATTTTCGATTTGGCCATTGCGGTATTTGTTGGGGTTATTATTTCGGCCTTGGCCTTTGCCTGGGAAAATGCAAAACGTATTAGAGCGCGCAAACGCATGCGTGAAGATGGCACCAAAATATACGAAATATGGGGACCCTTGTTTTTTGGAAGTATAAGCGCTTTTAACGAGAAATTTGACCCAAAAAACGACCCAGAATACATTGAAATCGATTTTGTAGAATCACGCGTTAGCGATCATTCAGCATTAGAAGCCATTTACAATTTAGTAGAAAAATATGAAGCCGAAGGCAAGTCTGTAAAACTAAAACACCTAAGCGAAGACTGTAAACAATTGCTTCGAAAAGCCAGTCCTAAATTTAAAGACCTGATTATTGAAGATGTAGACGACCCGCGTTATCATTTAGCTGCTAATCCAGAGGAGTTTCCAAAACCCTTATCCGAGTACACCTTTAAATAACAAAAACTATTTTACCCGAACGCTACTAGGCACCAATTTGGTATAATCTCCCTTATTACGAATTACATCCCGAACAATGGATGACGATATGTAGGACGTATTGGCAGCAGTTAATAAAAATACGGTTTCAATAGGAGCTAAATCTCGGTTTGTATGCGCAATTGCTTTTTCAAATTCGAAATCGCCTGGATTACGCAAACCCCGCAAAATAAAATCGACGTTATTTTCTAGGCAGAAATCTACCGTCAGCCCTTTATATGAAACCACTTTTACACGCGGCTCTTGGGCAAAAGCGCTTTCTATAAACTGAATGCGTTGCGCCAAGGAAAACATATATTGCTTATCGGCATTGACACCTATGGCCACAATAACCTCATCAAATAAATTGACGGCGCGTTTTATTATATCGTAATGACCCAGTGTAATAGGATCAAAAGAACCAGGAAATATAGCTTTTTTCATATCCGCGTTAAGTTAGTAAATTTTTAGTTATTGTAGTTGCTTTTGCTTGGGCTACTGTAAAGCTTCGTTAATAGCATTTTGAAACAATTGTGCTCGGGAAATGCCAGCTGCTTCAGCCTGCTGCGGTAAAATACTTGCTTTGGTTAGGCCTGGAACGGTGTTTATTTCTAATAAATGTGGTTCGCCGTTTTTAAAAATAAATTCGCTTCTGGTAAAACCAGTCATCTTTAAAATTTCGTATATTTTTTTTGCTATAAGGCGCACTTTTTCGGCATCTTCTTCCGAAATACGGGCAGGTGTAATTTCCTGCGATGCCCCTAAATATTTGGCTTGGTAATCGAAAAAATCATTTTCGCTTACAATTTCAGTAATGGGTAATACCGTAGTGTTTCCTTGATAGGAAATAACACCAACAGACACTTCAACCCCATCCAAAAACGATTCAATAATAACCTCATTATCTTCTTTGTAAGCAATTTCTAAAGCAGCTTTAAAATCGGCTTTTTTGTACACTTTTGTAATACCAAAGCTACTTCCAGCGCGGTTAGCTTTTACAAAACACGGCAAACCAACCTTATTAATTATGGCCTCCTCGTTTAGCTCATCGCCTTTGTTTATATAATAACTTTCAGCTGTTTTTATTCCAAATGGCTTTAAAACACTTAAGCAGTCGCGCTTGTTAAAAGTTAAGGCAGCCTGATACATGTTGCAACTGGTATGAGGCATGTTAATTAGTTTAAAATACGCCTGCATGATGCCATCTTCGCCAGGCGATCCATGAATAGCATTAAACACGCAGTGAAATGTAATTTTCTTGTTGGAAACGGTTACCGAAAAATCGTTTTTATCAATGGTAAACTCCTCAGACGTATCGGTAACGTAAACCCATTTCTCTTTAAAAATATGTACTTTGTAAACATGGTACACCCCTAATTCTTGTAAGGTTTCATAAACTACTTGTCCGCTTTTTAGCGAAATTTCGTACTCGCTAGAGTAACCACCCATAATAATGGCAATATTTTTTTTCATATTTTTAAAAACTACTAACAGGAACCTTTTTTTGCATCGTAAACGAATTAAAATAAGTACAAACCTTATTAAAGTTGAACCAAATTTACTAGCTACCAACAGGCAGTATTATGGCAGCGAAAATATCACATATAAATCAAAACTAAAAACAGTTCTGTTTTTATATCTTTGTCCAATAAAACCAAATGCATGAGCCTTTTAAAATTTTTAATGAGTAAAGTTTTTCTTAAGCAGATTATTCTGGCTATTGTTGGGGTAGTTGTTATATGTTTCATTTTACTAAAATGGCTAAAAATTTCTACCAATCATGGCGAATTTAAAACCGTTCCAGATTTAAAAGGAGCTTCTATAGACGTGGCTAAAATGCACCTTGAGGACAACAATTTACGTTTGGAAGTTCTCGACTCTTCAAATTTTAACCCCGATTATCCTAAATTTTCAGTTATCGAGCAAGACCCTATTGCCGGAAAAAAAGTAAAGGATAATCGCAAAATATACGTTACTTTAAATCCGTCTGGCTTTCGAAAAGTAAAAGTGCCGGACCTTAAAGAAAAAACTTTCAGGCAAGCAAAACCAACTCTAGAGGCGCTTGGCTTTTCAATAGGAAACATTACCTACACCGATTTTTTAGGTGAAAATGAAGTAGTTACTTTAAAACACAACGGCATTGAACTAAAGGCCGGCGACGAATTACCAAAAACATCAAAAATAGATTTGGTATTGGGTAATGGCAACAGACCAAGTTCCGAATAATTATGGCAAATTACACCCCAGAGGACACAAACGAATCGGACGATTTATTTGAACATTACGCATTTACTGCCGAAAAAGGGCAAACACCACTACGAATAGATAAATACCTCATGAATTTTATTGAAAACGCCACGCGCAATAAAATTCAGGCAGCAGCAAAAAACGGTAATATTTATGTAAACGACCAACCGGTAAAATCCAATTATAAAGTAAAACCACACGACAGTATACGGGTTCTTTTTGAGCATCCACCTTACGAATATTTACTAACCCCAGAAAATATACCACTAAATATTGTGTATGAAGATGCAGATTTATTGGTTATTAATAAAGAAGCTGGTATGGTTGTGCACCCCGGGCATGGCAATTATTCTGGGACCTTAATTAACGCTCTAATTTATCATTTCGAAAATTTACCAAACAATTCTAGTAATAGACCAGGATTGGTGCACCGGATAGACAAAGATACTAGCGGCTTGTTGGTTATTGCTAAAAATGAAGCGTCTATGGCTCATTTATCCAAACAGTTTTTCGATAAAACAAGCGAACGCGAATACATAGCCTTGGTTTGGGGAAATGTAGCAGAAGACGCCGGCACCATTACTGGGCATATAGGACGACATCCCAAAAACAGACTTCAAAACACCGTATATTTGGGCGATGAAAGCCATAAAGGCAAACCCGCCGTTACGCACTATCACGTTTTAGAACGATTAGGCTATGTTACCCTTGTTTCCTGTAAACTAGAAACTGGACGCACACACCAAATTCGTGTCCATATGAAGCATATTGGCCATACCCTATTTAATGACGCACGCTATGGCGGCGAACGTATTTTAAAAGGTACCACTTTTACAAAATACCGCCAATTTGTTGATAACTGTTTTAAAGCTTTACCCAGACAAGCTTTACACGCAAAAACACTGGGTTTTAAACATCCTAAAACAGGAGAAACCATGCGTTTTGATTCTGAAATTCCGGAAGATATGCAGGTTTGTATAGAAAAATGGCGTAACTACTCCAAACATCAAGAATCCGAATAGGTTTCATTTATAGTAATATAAAAAAGAATAGCCAACGTCATGGTTTTAATTCGGTTTGTAATTGTAACTTTACAGATATCAGGAATTCGATAGTGAACTAATTTGAAATTTTAAGCTTTATATTCATGAAACTTCTTATATCGCCAGCCAAATCGTTGGATTACGAAACTAAAGTACCAACCACCAAACATACCGAGGCTGTTTTTTTAAACGAAGCCGAACGCTTAAACAGTGTTTTAAAAACGAAATCGGCTAAAGACTTGTCCGAACTTATGGCAATTTCAGCCAATTTAGGACAGCTTAACTATGAGCGCAACCAAGAATGGGCTTTACCCTTTAACACCAAAACAGCTCGGCAAGCTATTTATGCCTTTAATGGCGATGTTTACCGCGGTTTAGACGCTTATACCATTCCCGCAGATAAAATTGAAACCATGCAACAAACGGTACGCATTTTGTCTGGCCTTTACGGTGTATTAAAACCGCTAGACTTAATTTTGCCATATCGCTTAGAAATGGGCACCAAACTTGGCGTAGATGAAAACAAAAACCTGTATGAATTTTGGAAAACTAAAATAACAGACGCTTTAAACGCCGAACTGGAAGATGATGATATTTTGTTAAATTTAGCTAGTAATGAATACTTTAAAGCGGTAAACACGAAGGAATTAAAGGTGCCTGTGGTACAAATAGATTTTAAAGAATATAAAAACGAGACCTACAAAACAATTGCCGTATATGCCAAAGCAGCCCGCGGCTTAATGGCACGTTTTGTGATAGATACCCAAGCTAAAAACTTGGACGATATAAAAGCGTTTAATTTAGATGGTTACGGATTAAGTGATGCCTTATCATCCAAAAACAAACTGGTATTTACCCGCTAAAAAACACAAAGGCCTGATTTATTTCAGGCCTTTGCTTTTTTGTCTACACTAATTTTGTCCTCCGGCCTAACACGTTTTTTAATTTTAGGACGCCTTACGCCATAAGACCCTCTGTTAATTTTTCCTCGCTTTGTTTTTTTATCGCCTTTTCCCATTTTATCTGTTTTTTTATTGACCTTAAGTTACCAAAAATTAATGAGGTTAAAAAACTATTTTCGTCTTGTTTTTAAATGACTTCAATAGTTTGTTACTCCTAAAAACATCCCTATTTTTCTGATCCACCTGTGGTTGATAAAAATAAATTCAATTAAAAAAAGGCAGAATTCATACTAAAAAATTAATATTTTAGATAAATTTTTACATTTATTTAGGTTTTTAAGTCTTAAAAATAGTATTTTAACACCCAAAAAAATAAAAATGAAATCTACTAGTTTATTCTTACTTATGTGTTTGGTGCTTATGGCATGCTCCAAAGATGACGAAACAGTTACCGTACAACAGTGTTCAAAACCAACCAACGGTACGGCCATTAATATAAGCGATACTAGTGCGCAAATTACTTGGAACGATAGTAACGGTGTTAGTAATTTTACATTGGAATATGGTCCTACAGGGTTTAGTTTGGGTTCGGGAACCATTGTAAATAGCACCAACCCGTTAGCCACTTTAAATAACCTAGCAGCTAATACAACCTACGATGTATACCTTAAAACAACCTGCACGGTAGATAACGTAAGTATGTATTCCGAGGTTATAAACTTTACCACCGCGGCACCAATGGTAATACCACAACTATTACCAAACTTATCTGACTTAAATTTATTTGTTGGAAATTTAGCCGATTTAACACCGAGCTCGCGCGCTTTTGAATATAACCTAAACACACCATTATTTACAGACTACGCGCACAAGCAACGCCTAATTGCCTTGCCTCCTGGCACGAGTTTAGATTATGTGGATAACGATTTTCCTGACTTCCCAGATAACACCTTAATTTCTAAAACCTTCTTTTACTTCAACGATGAGCGTAATGAAGCGTTAGGAAAGAAAATAATAGAAACGCGTATCCTAATTAAAATTAATGGTGAATGGGAACTGGGTAACTACAAGTGGAACGCAGCGCAAACAGATGCTGTTTTAGATGGTAATTCGCATACGGTTCCGGTTTCATTCACGAACACAGCAGGCGCAACGCTTTCAGTAAATTACGGTATCCCATCTATGTCTCAATGTATCGAGTGCCACAACAATAACAACATAATTACACCTATTGGTCCTAAATTAAGAACCATGAATTTTAATAACCAGCTACAAGATTTTATTAACGCTGGCTATTTAACCAACTTAACAAACCCAGATAATGTAACCACCCTACCTAATTGGGAGGATACTAGTTACACATTAGAGCAACGAGCAAGAGCTTATTTTGATGTAAACTGTGCCCATTGCCATTCCGATGGCGGTTTATGCGAAATTCAATCGGATTTACGTTTAACCTACGAAACCCCATTTGCCGAATCTATGATATTAGAGCGAAGCGGTAGTATTAATAATAGGATGCGCAATTACAACGAAGGGTTTAGTATGCCTTTAACGGGTACTAGCATGGTACACAACGAAGGATATGGCCTAATTAGACAGTATTTAAGCTCTTTAGAATAACATAACAAAAAACATAAAAACATACAACGTATTTCAAAAAAAAGGCGTGCGTTGTTGTTATAAAAGCTACTAACCAAAACCCCAAAAAACATGAACTTAAAACGCATTTTTACACTTGTGCTTTTTATATGCAGCGTGCCATTTTATGCACAGAATATGGCCGATAGCGATGCGCTGATTGCTAAATCAGCAGAGCTGCAAGTGCTCCATTTCGCCCAAGCATTGCAGCTTAACGACAAACAACAAGAACAAGCTCAAAACATTATTTTGAACTATTTAAAAACAGAAAAATTTAAAAACCTTATTACCAATAAACCAGACAAATTTCAGCCCAATCAAAATAAAGAACAGCAGGTTAAGCAAATTAATAGAGCACTTTTAGATATACCACAGTTTCAAAGGGAACTAACAAGTATATTAAATGAGAGTCAGGAACAAAAAATTAATAAATTAATTCCAAGAGAATAATTTACACCTGTTGAAAAACTAAAAAGCGATCTGATTTTCAGATCGCTTTTTTAATTATAGGCTCGCAGCTACTACATTCACGGCTTCAATAGTTTTGTCTAAATCTTCATAGCTCAAAGCATCAGTTATGAACCAAGTTTCAAAGGCACTTGGGGCAATATAAATCCCTTCTTTTAGCATGCCATGGAAAAAGGCTTTAAAAGTATCGTTATTACCTTCTGCTGCCGATTTAAAATCTACCACCGGTGTTTTGCTAAAGTGCACAGAGATCATGGAACCAATTCTATTAATAGTATGCACCACCCGATGTTTTTCTAGGGCCATAGCCATACCTTTATGTAAATAAGCTGTTTTTTCTTCTAACCTGTTATAAACAGCATTATCTGCATTTAAAGCTTCTAACATGGCTAGTCCGGCCGCCATAGCCAATGGATTTCCACTTAAAGTACCCGCTTGGTAAACAGGCCCAATAGGTGCCAGATAATTCATAATTTCCTCGCGTGCAGCAAAGGCTCCCACAGGCAATCCACCTCCAATAACTTTGCCAAAGCACACAATATCGGCTGCAACACCTAATAGCTGTTGTACGCCGCCTTTGGTTAAACGAAAACCGGTCATTACCTCATCAAAAATAAGTAAAATATTATGTTCGGTACACAGGGCTCTTAGACCTTCCAAGAAATTACCTTTTGGAGGAATACACCCCATGTTACCGGCTACAGGTTCAACAATAATGCAAGCTATTTCATCTTTATTGGCATTAAGTAGTGTGCGAACACTCTCCAAATCGTTATAGGTAGCCAGTAAGGTATCCTTGGCCGTACCTTGCGTAACACCCGGACTGTTAGGCGCACCAAATGTAACGGCGCCACTACCTGCTTGAATTAAAAAGCTATCGCTGTGTCCATGATAACAACCAGCAAACTTTATTATTTTATCCTTACCAGTAAACCCTCGTGCTAATCTTACCGCACTCATGCAAGCCTCGGTACCCGAATTAACAAACCGTATTTTATCGATGTTTGGAACCATAGAAACAGCCAATTCTGCAATTTTTGTTTCTATTTCGGTAGGCGTCCCAAAGGAGGTTCCTAGTTTTGTTTTTTCAATAACCGCGTCCACAACAGGCGGATAAGCATGACCCAAAATCATGGGGCCCCATGAGTTAATATAATCTATATAAGTGTTATCATCGGCATCAATTAAATACGGTCCATGCGCTTTTTTAATAAAAATTGGTGAACCTCCAACGGCTCCAAACGCTCTTACTGGCGAATTGACACCACCTGGAATTACCTTTTCTGCTTGTGCAAATAGTGCACTACTTCTTTTATATTGCATATAATTTGCTTAAAATTTAGTTGGCTTTAACAATAAGTATGTCGCCAATTTGTAAATTATTTGAAGTTAAGTTGTTTAGTTTTTTTAAGGTTTCAACCGATGTATTATAGCGGCGTGAAAGTGAGTATAACGTATCGCCTTTTACCACCCGATGACCGTTAATTGGTTCAGATACTGCGGATACTGTGGTTCTTTTTCCTACCACCACCTCGTCATATTCGTACAAGTTGTAGCGCTCAATTAAGCTAATTAATTTATCCGGATATTTTCTATCGGTGGCGTAACCAGCCGCCTTTAATTCGCGTGCCCAGCCTTTATAATCTGTAATATCTAAATCAAAAAGCTTGTAATAACGGCGGCGCTCGGTTAAAAACAAGGAATGATCGCGGTAGGAATATTTGGCATCTGTGTATTTTCGGAAACATTCCTGGGCTTCGTCATCATCATGATAAATTCGAGCACCAGTCCATTCATGACATTTAATACCAAAATGGTTTTTAGCTTGAACAGCTAGCCGCCCACGCCCGGAACTCGACTCTAAAATGCCCTGTGCCAATTTAATACTGGCTGGGATTTTATATAAACGCATTTCATCTTGCGCGATGGCGCTGTAGGTAGCAATATAAGCTTCCACAGGACTTAAATTTGCCACAGGTTGTTCTGGTTTGGAAGCAGGCGTTTCTGCAATTACCTTGGGTGTTATTACTGGTTTTTTTGAAACAACACGCTCCTTTTTATGCTGTTGTTTTTTAGATTTTGAACGAATATTCTTTTTCGAACCACAACCAAAAAGCAATAGCCCCATTATAAGCAAGATAACAATACGCCTCATTCTTATTTTATTTTTGTCATGTTTTTATTTTCTAAAACACGATTCATTCCTACAATACCTTGTAAACCTCCTGTATGAATCATTAATATCTTGGAACCTTCCGGAAAATAGCCTTTTTGTAACATATGAAACACCCCATAAACCATTTTACCCGTGTAAATGGGATCTAACGGTATGTTAAATTGTTCTTTAAAGTTGTTAATAAAACTAATTAATTCCGAATTTATTTTAGCATACCCACCAAAATGATATGCCGTTATTAGTTCCCAATTTTTTTGTTGTGCAAATTTACTAATATCTTTTGTTAAAAAATCACCTTTTAACGCCGGAAACCCCAGAATTTTTTGATGCACGTTTGCCGAATTAATTAAACCAGAAATGGTTCCGCCTGTACCCACAGCACAAGTAATATAATCGAATTGCGCATCGGCTTGTGTTAAAATTTCTTCGCAGCCTAAAACAGCCAATTCATTTGTCCCGCCCTCTGGTACGATGTAAAAACTACCAAACTTGTTTTGTAACAGTTGTAAAAATGCGGGGGTAGCCTTTTGCCTGTAGGCCTCACGCGAAACATAATATAATTGCATCCCCTGACTTTCGGCAAAGGTTAATGTACTATTAGGTTGTTTTTTATACTGTAATTCCTCGCCGCGTATAACACCAATTGTACCGAAACCGAAACGCTTCCCTGCTGCTGCCACTGCTGCAATGTGGTTGGAATAAGCACCTCCAAAGGTTACTAATTGCGAAAAATTTTGCGCTTTAGCCTCCAAAATATTGTATTTCAGCTTTCTGTATTTGTTACCAGAAACAAACGGATCTATTAAGTATTCGGGTTTTAAATACAATTGGTTTTGCAGCTGAATGTTAGAAATATCAGGAATTTTGAACATTTTTTAATTGTTTAGCACTCGTTTTGGAGTTGGCTATTTGGTTGTAAATTCAAAAATAACCGCAATTTTTAGAAAACCCGTTCAATTGGCTATTTTTAACACTTAATCAGGCAGCTTTTTAGCTACGGTTTCTAACAAATTGCAAGCCTAAAGTCACCCTAATATTGTTGACCAAAAAATTGTAAAATACGTTACCAGATTTGAAACTATATCCCGCCAAAAATGTTGCTAGCTGTTCTTAAAAACCGTCCAATTTGCCCTATATTTGTAATATGAAAAAGATAATACCGTTAGAAGAGGGCGATTTCTACCTAACTCCGGAAGGATATCGCTGTTTTACAGAGCAATACCATTTAAAGCGCGGCTACTGTTGCGAAAGTGGTTGCAGACATTGCCCTTATGGTTTTAACAAAAAAAAATAACACCTTACTTATGACATTTCAAGAACAAATACTTCAAGGAATACCAGACAATTTACCACCAGTAAAGCCCTACAATCCCGACATTAATCATGCCCCCAAACGAAAGGCTATTTTAAGTCCGGAAGAAGAAAAATTAGCTTTACAAAATGCGCTGCGTTATTTTGAGCCCAAACATCACGAAACTCTTTTGCCCGAGTTTAAGGAGGAACTAAAAACGTACGGCAGAATATATATGTACCGGTTTCGTCCAGAATATGAAATATACGCCAGACCCATAGATGCTTATCCGGCCAAAACAAAGCAAGCTGCAGCCATTATGCTAATGATTCAAAATAATTTAGATCATGCGGTGGCGCAACACCCACACGAACTAATAACCTATGGTGGTAATGGTGGCGTGTTTTCAAACTGGGCACAGTACCGGTTAACTATGAAGTATTTAGCTGAAATGACCGAAGAACAAACATTAGTTATGTACTCTGGTCACCCAATGGGCTTATTCCCATCTCATAATAATGCCCCACGGGTAGTAGTAACTAACGGCATGATGATTCCTAATTATTCCAAACCAGACGATTGGGAAAAATACAATGCCTTGGGTGTTACCCAATACGGGCAAATGACAGCTGGCAGTTATATGTACATTGGACCACAAGGTATTGTACATGGCACAACCATAACCGTTTTAAACGGCTTCAGAAAAATAAATAAATCGCCTAAAGGACACCTTTTTGTAACTTCTGGATTAGGTGGCATGAGTGGCGCGCAACCTAAAGCTGGTAATATAGCTGGCTGCGTTACGGTATGCGCCGAAGTAAACCCAAAAATAACCCAAGTTAGACTAGACCAAGGTTGGATAGATGAAAAAATAACCGATTTAGACGCCTTGGTTAAGCGCGTTAAAACCGCCAAGGGGAATAAAGAAGTGGTATCTATTGCCTATTTAGGAAACATAGTAGATGTTTGGGAGAAATTTGATGAAGAAAATATCCATATCGATTTAGGCAGCGACCAAACCTCCCTACACAATCCATGGGCTGGTGGCTATTACCCAGTAAACATGAGCTTTGAAGAAGCCAATAATTTAATGGCTAGTAATCCTGAATTATTTAAAGAAAAAGTACAAGAAACATTACGTCGCCATGCCAAAGCAATAAACAAACATACAGCAAAAGGCACCTACTTTTTCGATTACGGAAACGCTTTTCTACTAGAATCGTCCCGGGCTGGAGCCAATGTTTTATCCGATCACCCAAGTCACGGCCGCGAGTTTAAATACCCAAGTTATGTGCAAGATATTATGGGACCTATGTGTTTCGATTACGGCTTTGGTCCTTTTAGATGGGTGTGTGCCTCTGGTAATCCAGAAGATTTGGCCAAAACCGATGCCATTGCATGCCAAGTTCTGGAAGCTATAATGAAAGAAGCACCAGAAGAAATTAAACAGCAAATGGCAGATAACATCCAATGGATTAAAGGCGCTCAAGAAAATAACCTTGTAGTGGGTTCGCAAGCGCGTATTTTGTATGCCGATTCTGAAGGCCGCATAAAAATTGCACAAGCCTTTAACGAGGCTATTGCGGCGGGCAAAATAGGACCAGTAATACTGGGCCGCGACCATCACGATGTATCTGGAACCGATTCACCATACAGAGAAACTAGTAATATTTACGACGGCTCCAGATTTACAGCCGATATGGCTATCCATAACGTTATTGGCGATAGCTTTAGAGGTGCTACTTGGGTAAGCATTCATAACGGCGGTGGCGTTGGCTGGGGCGAGGTTATAAATGGTGGCTTTGGTATGATTATTGATGGTTCTAAAGAGGCGGAAACACGATTAAAGTCCATGCTTTTTTGGGATGTAAACAATGGAATCTCGCGCAGAAGCTGGGCCCGAAACGACGAAGCTATCTTTGCTATAAAACGGGCTATGGAAGCGGAACCTAATTTAAAAGTTACCATACCAAATAAAGTAGACGATGCATTAATGGATTCGCTTTAACCTTTAAACATATCGGTATCATGAAAAAAACAATTTTAACTACGGTAATGGCGCTTGTTTTAGCTGTTAGTTTTACGTCTTGTAGCTCGGTACAAGTAGTTGCAGATTACGACAAACAAGTAAATTTTGACACCTTTAAAACATTTGCTTTTTATAAGCCTGGGATAGACAAAGCCGAAATTAACGATTTAGATAAACGCCGCATTTTAAGAGCTATCGAAGCCGAAATGCAAGCAAAAGGTTTTACTAAATCTGAAAACCCAGATTTATTGGTAAGTATTATTGCCTCCTCACGCGAAAAAATTGACGTTTATAACAACTACTACGGTGGTTGGGGCTGGGGCTGGAATCCTTATTTTTATGGTAATTACAATACAGTGTCTACCTCAACAGAAGGAAGCTTGTATATCGATTTAATTGATGCCAAAAACAAAGCTTTAGTATGGCAAGGCCAAGGGGTTGGTTACCTAACCGGAAATATGGAAACCAAAGAAACCCGTATACAAGAGTTTGTGACAAGTATTTTGGCAGCATACCCGCCACATCAGAAAAAATAATGTTGAGAAAATGGTACAAAAAAAAAGCGACAAAATATGTCGCTTTTTTTTATACTATCTTTACTTGTTTACTTTTTATTCTGTAAAGAAGTTTGATATGTTTTAAACTGGCTAGCTGTTAAAACCTTTTTTAAACCTTCTTCTGCACGTTGGTTCATGGTCTTAATACCTTCTTGTCTAAATGAATCCGAAACATCTTTCTTTAGCAATTCACTCATGTTTTGCTCAAAATCAACTAGCACCTTAAATACGTCGCCTTGCTGATCGCCTGTTAAATTCACAAGCTGGTGTATTTCATATGTTTTTTGTTTCGCAATAGCCTCCGGACCTACTTGTCTGTCAGTTTGTGCGCTTGACATTTGCATGCCCACAAAAAACAATGCTATAAAACTAAAAAGTGAAATGTATTTTTTCATAATAAGTAAAAATTTATATACATGATTAATAAGGTCTAAATATACAAAATATATCCATATTTTAACAAAAACGTATTTTTTATTAAAAAAAACTAACAACTCCCTAGTAATAAGTCGCTAACATATTAAAAAGTCTGTTTTAAATAATCATAAAAATACTTTACAAAAACCACTTGGGAACCAATTTATTACGCTACCTTTGTGACTTAATTTAATAAATATATTATGAGTACTGGTACAGTAAAATTTTTTAATGACTCTAAAGGTTTTGGATTCATAACAGAAGAAGGAAACAATAAAGAGCATTTTGTTCACATTTCTGGCTTAATCGATGAAGTAAGAGAGGGAGACCAAGTTGAATTCGATTTAACAGAAGGTAAAAAAGGATTAAACGCGATTAACGTAAAAGTTATCTAATTATATACTTTTAAGACTTTATTTAAAAAGCCTATCATTTTCATGATAGGCTTTTTTTGTTGGTATAAATTTGGTTGTATTTTCGCTTATTTAGTTTTCCCTATCTTCATACCAAGGTCACTACAACCTTACATACTAATAATTTAATAATGCAGTTATTTTATTTTTAACTTTTTCGGTGGACGGAATCATGGTCTTCTCTAAAGTAGCATTTAACGGAATAGCCGGCATATTTTCACTTCCAATAACCATAACAGGCGCATCTAACTGCTTAAAGCATACCTCCTGAATTTTTCCTGCCAAGGCACCAGCAAAACTGTTGCTACTTGGTTCTTCAGTAACTACCAGACATTTGCCTGTTTTTTTAACAGACGCCATAACCGTGTCTTCGTCCAGAGGGTATAAAGTGCGTAAATCTATAATTTCAATACAATCTTGCAGCCCTAATTCTTCCGAAGCATTCATAGCCCAATGAACCCCCATACCATAGGTAACAATGGTAAGCGTTTCCATATGCTCTTGTTTCCATATTTCTTGCAAAACCCAAGCTTTTCCAAATGGCAGCATATAATCCTCCGCTGGTTCTACAGAGGTTGCCCCTTGTGCTCCAGGTACTTTGGACCAGTACAAGCCTTTATGTTCCAATATCACAACTGGATTGGGGTCGTAATACGCCGCTTTCATTAAACCTTTTAAATCGGCGCCATTACTTGGATAAGCTATTTTAATCCCTCTAATGTTTGTTAAAACACTCTCTACCGAGGAGGAATGATAAGGCCCACCACTACCATAAGCACCAATAGGCACGCGTAAAATCATACTAACGGGCCATTTACCATTGCTTAAATAGCAACTTCTGCTAACCTCGGTAAATAACTGATTTAAACCAGGCCAAATATAATCGGCAAACTGTACTTCCACAATCGGTTTTAAACCAACCGCACTCATACCAACCGTAGACCCCACAATAAAAGCCTCCTGTATAGCCGTATTAAAAACCCGTTCATCGCCAAATTTTTGTGCCAATGTAGCCGCCTCTCTAAACACACCACCTAATCTGCCTCCCACATCTTGTCCATATAAAAGACATTCTTTATGTGTTTTCATAAGTTCTTCTACGGCAAATAAGGCACAGTCCACCATAACCACCTTTTCTGCACCCTCTGGCGCACGCTCACCCTGCTCCTGGGTAATAGGAGTTGGCGCAAAATCGTGTGTAAACAAGTCCTCGGGCTGTGGATCGGAAGCCTGTAAAGCCGTTTCAAAATCCTTTTGTACCGTTTTTTTGGCTGCCTGCTCCAACGCCGCTATAGCCTCTGCGGTAAAACCATTATCCACCAATTGCGATTTAATAACTGGATACGGGTCTCTGGTTTTGGCCTCTTCCAAATCATCGCGATACCATTCCATTCTTACACCAGATGTATGATGATTTAATAAGGGCACTCTGGCATGTACTAAAAATGGTCGGCGTTCCGTGCGCATTGTATTAATTACGGCTTCTAAGGTTTCATAACAAGTAGTAAAATTAGCACCGTCAATACTTATAGCCTCCAAACCATGAAATCCTTTGGCATATTCATAGGCGTTTTGAGCGCGGGTTTCTGCAGCATTTGCAGAAATATCCCAACCATTATCTTGCACTAAAAACAAAATTGGTAGTTGCTTTAATGCAGCCATTTGAAACGCTTCAGCCACCTCGCCTTCTGTAACAGAGGCATCGCCTAACGAACATACCGTAATAGGCCGTTTTTTAGCCAACTCCATGTCTGATACCGCTACATGCGTATTGGTTAAACCCTGTTGCTCTATATATTTCATACCCATGGCAGCCCCTGTTGCCGGAATAGCTTGCATCCCCGTTGCAGAAGATTGATGCGGTATTTTTGGTTTATCGGCGTCCTTTAAACTGGGATGACTGTAGTAGGTCCGGCCCGCTGAAAATGGATCGTCTTTTTTGGCGAGTAATTGCAACATTAACTGTTCAGGTTTTACACCAAACGACAATAACATCGCATCATCTCGGTAATACGGATAGGCATAATCCTGTGGCAGCAATTGCATACCTAAAGCCACTTGGATGGCCTCATGACCGCGCGAAGTAGCATGCACATATTTGGATACTTGCTTAAAATTTGCCTCATACAACTCTGCCATACTTTTGGCCGTGCTAATTATGGAAAATCCTTTTTGTAATATATTTTTGTTTATTTTACTCATAGCTTATTTTTTTATGGCGTTACCCAAGGGGTCGGGCTTTCCGCTATATCTTTTTTGAAAAACCAAAAAAGGATGCCGCATCAATCCCTAACGCAATACAACACAAACATGCTTGTTATTTACAAAAACATGTGTCGTTTGTTGCTTATTACACATTTCTATTTACATCAAACTGTTCAAAGTAATCGGCTACCCGGCGCACAAAACTACCTCCCAAATAACCATCCACAACGCGGTGATCAAAGGATAAGGATAAGTACATCATGCTGCGTATAGCAATTTCATCGCCTGTTTCTGTTTCTATCACTTCGGCACGTTTTTTAATTATGCCCAAAGCCAAAATAGCTACTTCTGGCTGATTAATAATTGGCGTGCCCATTACGCTACCAAAAGTTCCCACGTTCGAAATAGTAAACGTACTGCCTTTAATATCGTCCGCCGCCAATTTGTTATCGCGTGCCTTAGCTGCTAAAGCGTTTACGTTTGTGGCTAGCGCTCTTAAATCTTTTGTATCGGCATTTTTTACCACCGGAACAATTAAATTACCGCTTGGTAACGCGGTTGCCATACCAATGTTAATGGCGTCCTTAATTATAATTTTATTACCATCTACAGATGCATTTATATTTGGGAAATCTTTTACGGCTTTTGCTACAGCTTCCACAAATAAAGGGGTAAAGGTTAAACGCTCGCCATATTTTTCTTCAAAAGCTTTTTTATGCTTGTTGCGCCAATTTACCATATTGGTCATATCTGCCTCTACATAAGCCGTTACATGCGGAGCCGTGTGTTTGGAATACACCATATGATCCGCAATCATTTGGCGCATTCTGTCCATTTCTACAATTTTGCCTTTACCTTTATCGAAGGTCAATTGCGGTATTCTGTAAGCTGTTGGATCATGGGCTACTGCCTGGCTAAATTGATAAGGCCGGCCTGTATCCAAATACTTAAATAGATCGCTTTTTCGGAGACGCCCCTCATGTCCTGTACCGGGAATTCGGGCCAGTTCTTCAAAACTAATATGTTGTTGTTTGGCTATTTCTATAATAAGCGGCGAAAAAAATGTATTCGCATTAACCGCAGCCGTTTTAAAACTAGGTGCCGCGCTTGGTGCTCCTGCCGCTTTGTTGGCATCTTTTTTAAGTTTTTGGGCTTCCGGGGCAACTTTGGTTTCAGACTTTTTAACTGGTTTTAAGGCCTGTTCTGCATCCTCTGCTACTTCTATAACAGCTATTTCTTGCCCTACTGGAACCACATCTTTGGCTTTATGGTGTATCGTTATTAGTTTACCACTTACGGGAGCTGGCACTTCATTATCTACTTTATCTGTGGCTACTTCCAAAATTATATCGCCTTCTTCAAAATATGCGCCTTCAGAAACCAACCAATTTATAATGGTTCCTTCGGTGATACTCTCGCCCATTTTGGGCATTTTTAATGAAAATGTATTGGTTGTGCTCATGTTTTCTATTTACCTTGTTTTAACAGCGGTTTTCAATCTGTTACATTTTATCTGGTTGTTTTACAAGTTTGTGTGTGTTTTATGCGTTAGCGATTGAACGGTTTGTTTGAGCTCTCTCGACTTTTGTCGTGAAGCGAGTAGTGAAAGCGCGACCCCTGCGGTAACGCCCCACTAATTTTTCATAAAATCGCGTAAGGTTTTATACACATTTTCTTGAATTTTCATGTTTTCGGGTACCTCGCGCAAAGGTTCTACCGCTTGCAAGCTATCATGGCATTGGGCTGGTAATTGCTGGTACAACTGGGTTCCCTTTGTTTTCCATGCTATCATAGCGTCCGATACTTGTTTAACTACCTTGGCCGGATTTCCTACTACTAAACTGCGTTTTGGTATTTTGGTTTCTGCTTTTACAAACGCCATAGCACCAACTATACTTTCGTCGCCAATTTCGGCATCGTCCATTATTACTGCATTCATGCCAATTAAACAATTTATACCCAAATTAGCGCCGTGAATAATGGCGCCGTGACCAACGTGGGCACTTGCTTTTAAGGTAATAGATTTACCAGGAAACATGTGTACCGTACAGTTTTCTTGAACATTTACGCCATCCTCCAGTATAATTTGCCCCCAGTCGCCACGAATAGCCGCACCAGGACCTATATAGCAATTTTTTCCTATGATTACGTTTCCGGTAACGGCAGCTAGCGGATGCACAAAACTTGATGGATGCACCACAGGGGTAAAGTTGTTAAATTTATAAATCATAGTTTGCCGTATATTTATCGGGGTTGTTTACTTTGGTTTTGTGCGCTGCAACCCAAAATAGCACGGGCGTTTTGTCTGCAAAAACAAATTTGCAAATACCTGCTATTTTATTATTTAAATCCTTTTAATTTTTCTTTAGTAAATTCGGATAACACCAATCGGCCGCTAGTGGCAGCACGCTCGGCTAGCAAGGCATCCCAATTACTGGTACCTGTCCAAAATACTTTTTTCATTTCGGCCATAGCCTCTGGATTATAAGTGCACAGTAATTGCGCTGTTTGATGCACAGCTTCATCCAATGCCTGGGTGTTTTCGTACACCTCGGTATAAAGTCCTTTTTGTTTGGCCCATTCTGCCGGATAAAAGGTATTGGCATTTATAGCTATTTGCGACATAGCACTTAAGCCCATTTTACGCTCTATAGCAGGACCTACAACAAAGGGACCAATACCAATGTTTAGTTCGCTTAACTTAATGGCTGCAAATTTAGTTGCCATACAGTAATCTGTTGCGGCGGCCAAACCAACACCACCACCAACGGTTTTACCCTGTATACGACCAATTATAAATTTTGGGCAGGTACGCATGGCATTAATTACATTGGCAAATCCAGAGAAGAAAACTTTCCCTGTGGCTTCGTCGTTTATGTTAATGAGCTCGTTAAAGCTAGCGCCGGCACAAAAGGTGCGGTCGCCCCCACTTTTTAAAACCAGTACTTTTACTTCTTTATTTGTACCAGCATTGGTAATGGTTTGGGCTAACTGGGCTAAAACATTGCTAGGCAAAGAGTTATGCGCTGGATGAAAAAACTCGATGTGCGCGATACCATTGTTTATGGTTTGTGTTACGTATGGTTCCATTTGTAATTTTATGCTTTCCCTAAAAAAGGGTTTTAATTATACGGTTAATTTAATGGTTACTGTTTAATAAAAACTTGATGTTTACAGCAGCTTAAACTGTTCAAAATGATGGTTTAAATGTTTACGCTCCAACAAATACCATTCGTATTTGTTTAAATGGCCAAACACAATATTTTTTAAAACAGCTTCTGGATGTTGTTCAAAATACAACAGATACTTGTCGCGCTGTTCTATTAATTTAGTAATAGCTGTTTCTAAATCTGGGTGTTGTAATGGCGCTAGAGTATTTGTTTCCAACAACGGAAAATTGGTACCTTTTGGAAACTTCTCGTAATTGTATAAGCTGTTGTGAACTTTTTCTAATATTTTTTCGGGTGTGGCTATTTCAAAATCTTGAATGTCGCCCGCCGCTATTTTATAGGTAAACTCCAAATGTTCAACCATGTGCTGCGGTGTCATTATACCCCATTGTGGTTTTGTATCTGGTGTTAATTTTTTAAGGTATTTAGTAATTGTTTCTGTGGTAAGCTCTTCAAAAACCGTTTGCTTTTTCTCCACCATAGTAAGTACGGTTGCAAAGGCAACTTTTTCGTGTGTAAGTGCATCAAAAACTTCTACATACCATTTTACAATACCACTTGGATGCTCGGCGGAGGCCACATCGCGATCAATTTTTTGCTGACAAGTTAAGCGTACATAAATTGTATCGTTATGGTATAAAGGGCGTAAAAAACGACATTCTTCCAAACCATAATTAGCAGCAACAGGCCCTTTGTTAGGGTAAACGAACAAACCTGCCGCAGCCGAAATTATAAAATAACCGTGAGCGGTTCGTTTTTCAAAAATACTGCCATCCAATGAGGTAATATCGGTGTGCGCGTAGAAATGATCCCAGGTTACATTGGCAAAATTAATAATATCCGTATCGGTTAAAGTCCGGTTATGCGTTTTTAACGACATACCCGGCTGAATATCTTCCCAATGGTATTTAAAAGGGTGTTGTTCTGCCTCCTTATAGTCTGCATTTTGCTGATAAATACCAGTAATTTCGGTTAAAGTAGTGGGCGACCCTTGTATAGCAGTGCGTTGCAAGTAGTGTTTTATGCCACGCATACCGCCCATTTCCTCGCCACCACCAGCACGTCCTGGACCACCGTGTACCAAATTAGGGAGTGGCGAGCCATGCCCTGTACTTTCCTTGGCCATATCGCGGTTTATAACCAAAATCCGACCATGATGACTGGCTGCTTGCACCACATAATCTGTTGCTATTTTGTTATTGTAAGTTGCTATAGAAGACACTAACGAACCTTTACCCATGTGGGCCAGCGTGATTGCTTCGTCCAAATTTTTATAAGGCATTATGGTGCTTACTGGACCAAAGGCTTCCTTTTCATGAACCGCTAAATTGGTAAAAGGCTGGTCTTCGCGAAGCAAGATAGGTGCTAAAAAAGCGCCTTTTTGGGCATCGGCACCAATGGTTTCCACGGTATCTAAATTACCGTACACTATTTGTGCTGTTTTTGCTAACTCCTGAACACAGTCTTTAACCTCATTAACCTGATCTTTACTTACTAAAGCGCCCATACGTACTTCTTTTAACCGCGGGTCGCCAATGGTAATTTTATCCAGAGCCTTCCCTAAGGCTATTTGTACGTCTTCTACTAGGTTTTCTGGAACAATTATACGGCGAATGGCTGTACATTTCTGACCACATTTTACGGTCATTTCATTGCGCACTTCTTTAATAAATAAGTCGAATTCTGGGGTACCAGGCACGGCATCTTCTCCTAATACCGATGCATTTAGCGAATCTGCTTCCATATTAAAGGGTACAGACTCCTCCAAAATACGTTTATGCGCTTTTAATTTTTTTCCAGTCGCTGCCGATCCGGTAAAAGTCACCACATCCTGCGATTCTACGGTATCCAAAATAGTACGAGCCGAACCCGTTATTAACTGCAAAGCACCCTCTGGTAAAATACCCGAAGCAATAATTTCGCGCACAACAGCTTCTGTTAAAAAAGAAGTGTTTGTGGCTGGCTTTACTACTGCCGGCACACCAGCCATCCAGTTGCTAGCACATTTTTCCAGCATGCCCCAAACCGGGAAATTAAAGGCATTTATATGCACGGCAACCCCTCGTTTTGGGACCATGATATGATGGGCCATAAACCTACCACCACGCGACAAATCGATTGGATCACCTTCCACATGGTATGATTGATTTGGAAATAATTTTCGTAACGAAGCATTTGCAAATAAATTTCCAAAGCCTCCTTCAATATCTATCCAACTATCAATTTTTGTAGCGCCGGTGCGGTAACTTAATTCGTAAAACTGATTTTTTCGTTTGGTTAAATATAGCGCCAAGCTTTTAAGCATATTGCCGCGTTCTTGAAAAGTCATTTTTCGCAATTTCTCGCCACCTTTCGTCCGACCGTAATGAAGAATTTCTTCAAAATTTAGGCCTTCGGTATCGGACAAAGCCACAATATCTCCAGTAACGGCATCAAACATAGGTACGCCTTCGCCTGTACCTTCAACCCAATTGCCTGTTACGTAATTCTGTATTTTTTTCATCTTTAGTGCCATGCTTCCTTAAGAGAAGGCTTGTTTAGTAATTTATATCTTATCTTAAAAGTTGTATAAGCTTTGTTTTGTCTTATTTAAGGCTTAATTCTGTTCATTGTTACTTTTTAAAACGCTGTTAGCTTCTTTACTGCTAATTAGTTTTGCCCCATTAACAAGCTGTTATAAAAAACAAAAACCAACTGCAATTTGTTAGGCTACGTTTTCAATTATAGCCGCATAACCCTGTCCTACCCCAATACACATAGTTATTAAGGCATATCGTTTTCCAGTTTCTTTAAGCTGTAACGCCGCCGAATAGGCAATTCTGGTTCCTGTTACGCCCAAGGGGTGCCCAATAGCAATGGAACCTCCGTTAGGATTTAAACGCGGATCGTTGTCGGCCAAGCCCCAAGCTCGCGTGCAGGCCAAAGCCTGTGCTGCAAAGGCCTCATTAAGCTCAATAACATCCATGTCCGCCAGCGTTAAACCGGCCTTTTCCAAGGCTTTATTAGCTGCTTCTACAGGACCAATTCCCATTATACGTGGCGCTACACCAACAACCGCCGAACTTACAATGCGTGCTAACGGCTTAAGTTGGTATTTTTTTACAGCTGCATCCGAAGCTATAATTGTAGCGGCAGCACCGTCGTTTAAACCAGAAGAATTTCCGGCGGTTACGCTACCACCTTCCGGCTTAAAAGCACCTCGTAACTTTCCTAAAACAGCCAAGGTTGTTTGTGGTTTTACAAATTCGTCTGTAGCAAACAGAATAGGCTCTTTTTTTCGCTGTGGAATTTCAACGGTCATAATTTCTTTTGCTAATCGGCCATTTTTTTGAGCTTTAGCAGCTTTCATCTGGCTCCAGTAGGCAAATTTATCTTGGTCTTCCCGAGAAATTTGATACATATCTACCAAATTTTCAGCTGTTTGCCCCATGCCATCCGTGCCATAAAGTTTGTGCATTTTTGGATTAACAAAGCGCCAACCAAAGCTAGAATCGTACATTTTGGCATCTGTACCAAAACCTTTAGAAGGTTTGGCTATTACATAAGGCCCGCGGGTCATGTTTTCTACACCACCAGAAATAAAAATATCGCCATCGCCAGCCTTAATGGCGCGGTTAGCATGAATAATTGCCGATAAGCCAGAACTGCACAATCTGTTTACAGTTTCGCCAGGAACGGTTACTGGTAAGCCTGCTAACAGCAAAGCCATACGCGCCACATTTCGGTTATCTTCGCCTGCTTGATTGGCACAGCCTAAAATAACATCGTCGTAGGCACTTGCTGGAATGTTTGGATTTCGTTTTACCAGTTCGGCTATAACCAATGCTGCCAAATCGTCCGTGCGGACTGCAGATAAAGTACCTTGATAACTTCCTATTGGTGTTCTAATACCATCTATAATATATGCGTCTTTCATTTGTAATACCCCAAATTTGGGTGTCTTTTAATGTTGTTTTTTTGGCATTCCCTAAAGGTCGGGCTTTCCGTTATATCTTTTTTACATGTTTAGTGGCTTCTTTTCAATCCACTTTGTCATTTATTTTAAATTTTCAACCAAACTAATTAGTAGTAGCTTGTAAAAAAGGATGCCACTGCAATCCCTAATGCAGGCTTTTACCTGTTTTTAAAATTTATCAAATTTAAGAAAGTCTTTTTACTTATTAAAAATCCTTCGTAAACAGTCTGTTTTAAGTCCACTCTTTCCCAGTTCGGTAAACCACGCCTTTAAAAAGGGCTACTAGTTGGTCTGCGCGTTTTACTTCAATTATATTAAAACCAAGCTTGTTTTTTACGCTTTCTATTACCGATTCGGCTATAATATAATCACCTTCGTTTAAAGCTTCTATATGGTTTATACTCGTTTCAATAGATACGGCGTATTTTCCATGGGTGTTGGCCGCAAAACCAAAGGCAGTATCGGCTAGTGCATAACTAATACCACCATGGGCCTTATTCATACTATTAAGCATCTCTTTTCTAATAGTCATGCCCAACTTTACCCGGCCTACTTGGCAGTCTAAAATTTCTATGCCCAGCCACTGGCTGTAAGCATCCAAACGCAACATATTATGCGGTATTTTTTCTCCGTCCATGGGTTTGTGTCAATCTATTAAATCAGGTTATATAACATGGCCGTTTTGCATTATTTCTATTCCATGCATACCGTTATCAGCCTGTTTTTTTTTAAGTCTTACTAAATTCTGTTTTCGTTAAAAAAAGGTTGTTTGCTCGGTTTGCATTTGGCGTAACAGCGGACTACAGCGGTAGCGGTCTTCCCGATAGGTATTGTAGAGCGCATCCATTTCAGTTACGCACCAATCGATGCCTTTATCATCTGCCCAAGCCAATAAACCTTTCGGGTAGTTTACACCTTTAGTCATAGCATTATCAATATCCGTAGCCGATGCAATATTTAAAAATAAGGCATCAGCAGCCTCATTAATAAGCATTACTAAAATACGGTTACAAATACTTTGCATTTGTTCTGTATTGGCAGGTTTTTGGGTTTCTTCCGGCAATACCATTTTGCCGTTATTATCGTATTCATAAAAACCAATACCCGATTTTCTACCCAGGTAACCAGCTTCTGAAAAACGCTTTTGGGTAAACGAAGGCTTGTAACGTGGATCGAAGTAAAAGGCATTAAATACGGTTTCGGTAACGGTATAGTTAACATCGTTACCAATAAAATCCATAAGCTCAAAAGGCCCCATTTTAAAACCACCAATGGTTTTCATGGCCGAGTCGATTGTAAAAAAGTCGGCTATCCCTTCTTCGTAAATACGCAAGGCTTCGCCATAAAACGGCCTAGCCACTCGGTTTACAATAAAACCTGGTGTATCTTTGGCAACCGCAACGGTTTTGTTCCAACTAGAAATTGTATCGATGGTTAGCTCCAGCGTTTCGTAAGATGTTTGAATAGCCGGAATAACCTCCACTAACTTCATTAGTGGTGCCGGGTTAAAAAAATGAATCCCAACGCAACGTTTTGGCTGTTGTAAGGAAGCGGCTATGGATGCCACAGACAAACTTGAGGTGTTTGTGGCTATAATACAAGATTCGGATACATAGGATTCCAATTCTGTAAACACCGATTTTTTAACCTCTAAATTTTCTACTATGGCCTCGATAATTACATTTGAATCGGCTAAATCTTTTAATTGAGTTACATAGTTAATCCGATTTTGGATATTATTTTTTTCTGTTGCATCTATACGTTGTTTAACAACTAAACGTGCTAATATTTTCTCTAAAGCCGTTTTAGCTTTGTCTAAAGCAGCTTGATTGGTGTCGAAAATATTAACTTGACATCCGGCTGTGGCTGCTACTTGGGCAATACCACTTCCCATAGTGCCTGCCCCTATAATACCAACAACATGAATTTGATTTGGTTTATTAGTTGGTTTTGTGTGATTAGTTTCACTCATATTTTTAAAACTCTTTGTATTGTTACGGTCTCTTTTTATTCTGAACTTGCTAGGCAATGCAAGCACTGGTTGTTTCTACTTAAATTATTTGCAGCAGTTTAAAATGTATTGATTTTGGTTTAACGTTTTCTAAACACTGGGAAACGTATGTTACCATGCCGGTTTAGAAAACGCTACACATCTTTTTTTTCCACCCAATTTGCTCAATTTTTATAGGTTAGTGCCCTTTAAATTTCGGCGTTCGTTTTTCTACAAAGGCGGTTACCCCTTCTTTATAATCCGCAGTGTTAGCCGCCTCTATCTGGTATTTAGCTTCCAAAGCTAATTGTTGTTCTAGGTTGTTGGTAAGCGATGCGTTTAGGCTTTTTTTAATTAAACCAAGTGCCTTGGTTGGCATTTGCGCCAACTTTACAGCTAACTGTTGTACCTCATCGGTAAAAGTATCCTGTGGTAGCACCTTATATATCATACCCATATGCTCCGCCTGGATTGCACCCACCTTATCGCCCAACATGGCTAAAGCCGATGCTTTTTGGAAACCTACCAAGCGTGGTAAAAAAAATGTACCAGCGCTATCTGGTATAAGACCAATTAAACTAAAAGCTTGTATAAAGCTCACTTTTTCATGCGCTACAACCACATCGCAGGCCAATGCTATGTTAGCACCAGCACCGGCTGCTACCCCATTAACAGCACCAATTATAGGCTTTTGTATGTTCCGAATACGGGTAATGATGGGATTGTAATGTTCCTCTAATATTTTCTTGAAGCCTGGATTGTGTTCAGGGTTGGTTACTTCTTTTAAATCCTGTCCGGCACAAAATGCTTTTCCGGTTCCAGTAAGGACAATGGCTCTTACGGTTTTGTCCTGTTCGCAGTCATCCAGCGTTTTTTGGAGAAGCAGCGCCATGTCCCGGTTAAAACTATTAAACACCTCGGGCCTGTTAAGCGTAATGGTGGCTATATTATTTTCAATATTTAAAAGTATAGATGGGTTGCTCATTATTAAATGGTTTCTTTGTTGGTTTGGTTTGCTAATTTACAAGTCGTTTAAATAAAAAGACCAAACCTTGTAATATTTTTAGGCATGGTCTTTTTTATAATCGTGTTTGTGTTATTTTAAACATTTAAAATAATCGAAAGGTTCTTGGCAGTCGTCGCATTGGAATTGTGCTTTACAGGCTGTAGACCCAAACTGACTAACCATTTTGGTGTTTTTAGAACCACATTGCGGGCAGGTAACCAAGCGTTTGCCGTGCAGTAGAACATCTTTATCTGCCTCCTCATTTAAGGGTGCGGCTATACCGTAATCTTCTAGAGCCTTACGACCTCGGGGTGTAATCCAATCGGTGGTCCAAGCAGGTGCTAAAATTAAATCTACATGAGCAGTATATCCTGCTTTTTTGAAAGCAGCTTTAATGTCGTCGCCAATAACATCCATTGCAGGGCAACCACTGTAGGTAGGTGTAATTTCAATTTTTACCAAGTCGTCTTCCAAACAGGCGCTTCGGACAACACCCATATCCATAATAGATAGCACGGGTATTTCGGGGTCGGATACGCTTTCTAGAATAGGAATTAACGTTGGATGGATGCGTTGTTTTGTTGCTGCCATAAGTTCTAAAATATCGTTCGTGGGTTTTAATACTGCTTGTTTAAAAAGTTCGTATACCGTTTTATGCGCATTGGTTGTTACCACTCCATATTTGGATAAGCCCGTTGCATGTACTGCAATTCAGCCAAAATATATCCCATATGCTCGGTATGAATACCTTGTTTTCCACCTTTTTGAAAGTATTTAGATTCTGGTACTTGTAGTGTAGCCGTTTCTAAGGTTTCAGAAATTTGGTTGTAGTAGGCCTCTTTTAATTTGGAAACATCCACACCTACACCTTCTACTACCATTGCCTTGTCTGCTTCGGTTTGATGAAACAACTCATCGGTATAAGTCCACAAATCGTTAATAGCCGTTTGCATGCGTTGGTGACTTTCAGGTGTCCCATCGCCCATACGTTTAATCCAATCCGATGAAAAACGTTTATGATAACTTACCTCTTTAATCGATTTTTTTGCAATGGCTGCCAGGGTTAAATCGGTACTTTTTTGTAATTCGGTTAAAAATAGGAAGTGATACACATCAAACAAAAATTGACGGGCCATGGTATAGGCAAAATCGGTGTCTGGTTGCTCTACCAACAACACGTTTAAGTATTCTCGCTCTTGGCGTAGCATGGCTATATCGTCCTCTGTGCGCCCATCGGCGGCAATTTTGGCGGCATATTGGTAATAGCTGCGCACTTGGCCAAACAAATCTAAAGAAATGTTGGTACAGGCAATGTCTATTTCCAAACTGGGTCCGTGTCCCGTTAGAGCGCCCATTCGTTGACCAAGAATTAACGAATTGTCTGCAATGCCCAGAATGTATGAATATAAATTATCTTTCATGTTGTTACGTTTAAATTTGAAATAAATAGGATTTACAACGGCACCCGATACTTGATATTTTAAATCAAGTACCTTTAAAGCTGTTAATAGCACCAAACAGCCTACGAGTTAGCATACTATTTTATTTGGCTTAATACTGGGTACAACGCTAAAATCAAGACTGCAAACCAATTTTAGCCGCAAGCCAGCCAACAAAAACCAATATTAGCCCATTTTACAGAGCCTAAAACACACTGGCTTTAGAAAATTTTGATGCGTTACATGTGTTTTACCTCGTCCGGTAAATCGTAAAATGTAGGATGGCGGTACACCTTATCCTGTGCTGGTTCAAAAAGCTCGCCGCTGTGCTCTGGATTGGATGCTGTAATATTTTTAGACTCCACAACCCAAATACTAACACCTTCGTTACGTCTGGTGTAAACATCGCGTGCATTTTCCAGCGCCATTTCGGCATCGGCAGCATGCAAACTCCCAAAATGACGGTGTTCTAATCCGTTTTTACTTCTAACGAATACTTCCCAAAGTGGCCAATTATTTTTCATATGTATTTGTTTTCAACAAGGTTTAAAATGTCCTTATTGCAATTAAATTTTTTTATTCTGTTTTAAACCGCTTGTTTTGCTTTTCGTTCCTGTTGTTTTTGTGAGTAGGCCATTGCTGCGTCGCGTACCCACTCGCCGCGCTCCCAGGCGCCAACACGCGCTTTCATGCGTTCCTTGTTCATAGGGCCATGGCCGTTAACTACCTGCCAGAACTCGTCCCAATTAATTTCGCCAAAATCGTAGCTACCGCGTTCCTCGTTCCATTTTAAATCTGGATCTGGAATGCTTAGCCCTAGTAAATTGGCTTGTGGCACGGTTTGATCTATAAACTGTTGGCGTAAATCGTCGTTCGATTTGCGTTTAAGTTTCCATTTCATGGATTGTTCGGTGTGGACTGAAGCGGCATCTGTTGGACCTAACATCATTAAGGATGGCCACCACCAGCGGTTTAAGGCATCTTGTGCCATATTTTTTTGTTCTGGTGTACCGTTTGCTAGTTTTAGCATGATTTCGAAACCTTGGCGCTGATGGAAACTTTCTTCCTTACATACGCGCACCATGGCTCGGGCATAGGGCCCAAAAGAGGTACTACAAAGCGGCACTTGGTTAATAATGGCTGCACCATCTACCAACCAACCTATAGCGCCAATATCTGCCCAGGTAATTGTTGGGTAGTTAAAAATAGACGAATATTTTGCCTTGCCAGTATGCAATTGCTCGTACAACTCATCGCGCGATACACCAAGTGTTTCGCAGGCCGAATAGAGGTACAAACCATGGCCGGCTTCGTCTTGAACTTTTGCTAGTAAGGCAACTTTACGCCTTAAAGAAGGTGCTCTTGTAATCCAGTTACCTTCTGGTAACATACCTACAATTTCCGAGTGTGCGTGCTGTGAAATTTGTCGGATATGTGTTTTGCGGTATTTTTCTGGCATCCAATCTTTAGGTTCAATTTTTTCGTCGCGCGCAATGCGGGCTTCAAATTGTTTTTCTAAATTTTTTACATTTTCTTCACTCATAAGCATCACCCATACCGGTTTTACAACAGGATTTACTGGGATTTGTTTTTTTGGTTACTACTGGTTTTTGCGTTAGGGATTGAGGCTTTGTTGGAGCTCCTTGCAAAGAGCGACTGCCGAAAGCCCGACGCTACGTAGCCCCAAGCTACGTGGCGTAACGCCCTAATTATTTGTGGTTACACATCAAAATCTACTACTAGTTTATTGGTAGTTGGTACGGCTTGACAGCTTAGTACGTAATTTTGAGCGACCTCTTTATCGTCTAATGCGTAATTAATTTTCATTTTTACGGCGCCTTCTTTAACTTGGCATTTACAGGTGCTACACACACCACCTTTGCAGGCGTAAGGCAGATCAGCGCCAGCATCTAGGGCACCATCCAAAATGTTATCGAAATGATCTGCCATAACAAAATGGAATTCCTTACCACCATCGATAATGGTTACTTGGGTACCGTTTACTTTTTCTTCCAGAGCTTGGGCTATATGTTTACTTTTTTCTGCTGTGCTTCCAGAATAAAATAGTTCGTAATGTATAGCCTCTTTAGGCATTCCGGCGGCTTGCAATTCGTCTCGGATAAGAAAAATCATTTCTTGTGGGCCACAAATAAACGCATGATGGGTATCTGCTACATTTACAAATCTGTTGGTTAAAACTGCTAGTTTTTCTTTATCGAAGCGCCCGTTTAAAAACGGGATATCGCGTTGCTCTTTTGTTAGGAAATAAAATACTTGAAAGCGTCCTAAAAACACATTTTTTAGGTGTTCTATTTCCTCTTTAAATATAATAGATTTTACCGTTTTATTTAAGTAAAATAGCTTGAAAGTGCTGTTAGGCTCCGATTGCAAATGCGTTTTAATAATGGACAACATAGGTGTTATACCACTTCCGGCTGCAAATGCTATATAGTTTTTGGCCACTTCTGGCTGGCAGTCAACATAAAACTCGCCATGTGGTGGCATAACGCCCAATACATCGCCTTTTTTTAAGGTATTGAAGGCGTAATTTGAAAAAACACCACCCGGAATAGCCTTAACTGCTATCCGCCATTGGTTATCCATAGGACTTGTGCAAAGCGAGTAATTACGACGGATATCGGCGCCGTTAATTTGGGTACGCAGGGTAACATGTTGCCCTTGCTTAAATTGAAATGTCTCTTTTAAGTTCTCTGGAACATCCAAGGAAATTACTACGGTATCGGTTGTTTCCTTATAAATATCTGCAACTGCTACGTTGTAAAAATCTGCCATATTGAAATTTTGCTTAATATAACTAACAACCGTTAGTCTTGGTTACAAATTTACAAAATAAATTACTAATTATTTGTTAATTCCGTGTATTAGTACGTTGGTTAAGCTTTTTGAGAGTTCGGTGGTGGTAACCTCTTCTTTTTTAGGAATCCATAAATATAGCGATCGCAGGGTGGATAATATGGAAAACAGCATAATTTCGATATTGGCATCCACGATTTCGTTTTTATGAATACCGGTTTGGAGAATGTTCCTAAAATCGGCTTCGTAGGCCGTTCGCAAAGATAAATAGTATGCGCGATTTTCCTCTAAATGCATCCAATCGTTATTTAAGGAAGCCATGCCATTGGGATTTTTTGCGGTAATAGCCACATGTAATTGTACCACAGCCTCCACTTTCTGAATACTACTGGTATTGGCTTGTTTGATATCGTGCATTCCTGCGGTAAAGGCCTCCGCTAGCGATAATATAATGTTGTTTAAAATTTCTTGTTTGGAACTAATATGGTTGTATAAACTAGCTGCTTTTATACCCATGGCGGTTGCTATGTCGCGCATGGTTACGGCACTATACCCTTTTTCTTTAAACAACTTGGTTGCTGTTTTTATAATTTCTTCTTTTCTAGTTTCTGTTTTCAAGTTGCTATTAAATTTGAAAGTGTGCTTCTATTTAACTATATTAAGTGTGGTAAAAGTATAGAAAAAGAAAGACTATGGGTATTTTAGATTTTATTTTTGGTGTGAAAAAACGCCAAATTAAAGCGTTCTTGAACCAAGATGCTGTTATTTTGGATGTGCGTACGAAACGCGAGTGGGAATCTGGACACATACCTGGCGCTATGCACATCCCGTTGAACACGTTACCAAACCGCATAGAGACTATAAAAAAGTTAAACAAACCCGTTATTGTATGTTGTGCTAGCGGTGCGCGTTCCAGTAAGGCTGCCAAATACTTAAATTTGCAACACATTAACGCTATTAACGGCGGTGGTTGGCAGCAACTCCTAAAACAGCACGCCAACTAATTTCGGCGCGTTTTAACTTCTTTAATTTTTCTGATTTAAAAAATGGGTGGTATGGTTATATTTTGAAGCGCCTCTAGCCCGTTAATTGATTGCTGTTTATATTCCAATGTCCAACCAAGCGAGTTTGTAAGAATATAAAATTTAGCCAACTCACTAATTAATCGGTTTTGTGCATTTTTGTGTAAATCTGATTGCTTAACTTTTTTAAGCAAGGCGTCCTTTACCATGCTATTAATATGGTTGTAATCCTTTGCTTCGAAAGGATTCAAGAAATCGGCTTCAATATCGTAGTATTCTAAATCTGGATGAATTTTTATTTCCGGTTTGGGTATGTTTAACAACGACAGCGTTTTGGTTTCTTGGTTTATGTCGTATTCCAATTGTGCCAAATCGAAAGCAATAAATACATCGGCATTTACTACGATTAAGGCTTTTTTATTAGAAGTTAAATAAGGTCCTAAAATTTGTTTGGAATTATTGTAATTTAACACCTGACTAAAATGTCCTTCGGTAACAATAAGCTTTCCTACTTGTTTTATTTGCTCCTGAATAAGTGCTGAACTAGCCACTAATTGCGCTTCCTCCTTTTTTTGGGTGCTATAGGTTTGAAACAAAAATAACGCGAGCACCGTTACAATGATCCCTAAAAGTATTTTTTTCATATGTGAATTTACAAAAAATTAGCGTAGCGCAGGTGGTTTGCTAAAATGTCATATGCGGAAACTTTTCTTTGAGGTCGCGCTGCTGCGCTTGTAACTTTTTCAAGAAAGCTTGATGCGCCTCACTAGCTGGGTTAAATGGTTTATGCTGCAGTCCTTTTTGTATACTAGCAACCAAATCCATTGTAGGCCAGGCTGTTTCCGAAATCCAAGCTGTTTTAAAAGCATTCCAAATGTAAGCAATTGCGGTGGTATTAGGGTGTATCATATCTGGCTCATAAAACCGATAGTCCCGCAGCTCGTCCATCATAATTTCGTAGGCAGGAAAATAATGATAATAGTTTTTAGATTGCGCTGGCGCATCCTTCAAAAATTGATGAATAGCTGCAAATAAATGCGCTTTGCTTTGTGTGTTTTCAATAAAACCATCCTTTAAATGCCGCACCGGAGAAACCGTGAACACGATAGTTGCCAACGGATTAATGGTATTGATAGCCGTTACCATATTTTGAATAGTATTTTGAATAGCAGCCACTGAAAGCAATTCTTTTTTAAAATGCTTCTGCGGTACTTTATGACAATTGGCAACTACGTTATTGGTTTCTATATGGTTATATACCCAAGCAGTCCCGAAGGTTACAATAATATGCGACGCTGCTTTTAGCGCTACGTGGGTGCGGTGCAACGCTTTATTGAGCAACCCCACACAAGTACCAGAATCTGTGGCGCTTAAAGAAGAATGCGCCTGGAATGACTGCCAACGGCTATTATGTTCAAACACATCGGTAATGGTGAATTTCTCATTGTTTACCGCCCGACTTACCAGGTGTTGTATGGCAAGCGGATGAAACAAGACACCAAAAGGGTTTTGTGTAGTTTTAAACTGGTATTGCGCCAACAAATGGCCCATATTTTCTACAAAGCAAGATCCTAACAGCAATACCTGCGCCTGATAGTCTATGGTATTTTGCTGTGGCTTTATAGGAACCTTTGTTTGTAATTTCATTTTACAATATGGGCGTTTATTTTAATGGTTCTGATATGCTTATTTAGAACGCTAACTATTTAGGCAAAAAGGCTTTTACGGCCTCCAAAGCCTTGTTTAAACCCGCCGGATTTTTACCACCTGCCGTGGCAAAAAATGGCTGACCGCCACCACCGCCTTGTATGTGTGCTCCCAACTCTTTTACTATTTTGCCAGCATGCAGCCCATGGCTGGCCACCAATTCTTTAGAAATATAGCAAGATAAAAAGGCTTTCCCGTTATTTTCAGATCCAAATACTAAAAATAAGTTTTGGTATTTGTTACCGAGTTCGAAACAGACATCTTTTATACCTGCGGCATCCAAATCTACTGTTGTAGCCAAAAACTGCATGCCGTTTATGGTTGTTAAAGCTTGCTCCAAATGCCCTTTTAAATGTTTAGCCTTATCCTGAAGTAAGGTATCCACCTGCTTTCTTAAACTATTATTTTCCTCTTGTAAATTTTGTATGGCTTGTATTGGCTTGGAGGTATTAAGCAGCGATTTCATATCAATAAAAGCCCTGTTTATTTCTATAAAATAATCTTTTAAAGCATCGTTTGTTATGGCTTCAATACGCCTAATTCCCGCGGCAACAGCACCTTCAGAAATTATTTTAAAGAACCAAATATCGCCCGTGTTTTTAACATGGGTACCGCCACACAATTCCACAGATTGTCCAAAGCGCACCATCCTAACGGTATCGCCATATTTTTCGCCAAACAGTGCCAAAGCACCTTCTTCTAATGCTTTGTCAATGGGTACATTACGTTGTTCTTGAAGCGGTATTTTACTAGTAATTCGCGCATTAACAAAAATTTCTATATCCCGAATATTTTCAGTTGTAAGCTTGGAAAAGTGCGAAAAATCAAAACGCAAATATTTAGAGTGCACCGCACTACCTTTTTGCTCCACATGCGGCCCTAAAACTTCACGCAAAGCCTGGTGCAGTAAGTGTGTAGCTGTGTGGTTGCATTCGGTGCGGTAGCGTTGTTGCGCATCTACAACCGCTTGAAAATAATGCGTCATATTTTCAGGCAAATCTTTTACAAAATGGATGGTTACATTGTTTTCTTTTTTGGTATCTAAAATGTAAATAATATTACCGTTGGCATCTTCCAGATAACCCTTATCACCTACTTGGCCACCACCTTCGGCATAAAAAGGCGTAATGTTAAAAACCAACTGATACATAGCGCCATCCTTTTTAGAAGTTACTTTTCTGTATCTAGTAATTTTTACCTTGGCCTCTAAAGCATCGTAACCAATAAATTCCTGAACGGCATCGTCCACCAGCACGGTCCAATCGGCTGTTGTCATTTCGCTTGCCGCACGTGAGCGGTTTTTCTGTTTTTCTAGATGCGCATTAAACCCTTTTTCATCCAATTTTAAGCCTTGTTCCGACAGAATTAAAGCGGTTAAATCTATTGGAAACCCGTAGGTATCGTATAATTCAAATGCCTTTTCCCCTGAAACTGTATCGCCTGTGGTATTTTTTATAACCCCATCCAAAAGCAACAAGCCTTGCTCTAGGGTTCGTAAAAAAGAAGCCTCTTCTTCTTTCACCACATTTTCAATAAGTTGTCTTTGACTTTTAAGTTCTGGAAAGGCCAAACCCATTGTTTTACTTAACACATCTACAAGGCGGTAAATAAACGGTTCTTTCTGATTTAAAAAAGTAAAACTATACCTAATGGCACGTCTTAAAATTCTTCGAATAACATAGCCAGCACCTGTATTACTTGGTAATTGTCCGTCTGCAATTGAAAAAGCTACCGCTCGAACATGATCGGAGATAACCCGAATAGCAATGTTCACTTTTTCTTGTTCGGAATTACTTTTTACATCTGTATGTTGGTATTTTTTGTTGGTAATGGTTTCAATTTCTCTAATAATTGGTGTAAACACATCGGTATCGTAGTTGGAGGTAACACCTTGTAATACCATACACAAACGTTCAAAGCCCATACCAGTATCTATGTGTTTATTTGGCAAGGCTTCCAAAGTGCCGTTAGCCTTTCGGTTGTATTGCATAAATACCAGATTCCAAATTTCCACAACTTGCGGATGATCCATATTTACTAATTCTTTACCCGGTATTTTGGCCTTTTCGGCTTCTGGCCTTATATCTACATGTATTTCACTACAAGGCCCACAAGGACCTTGGTCGCCCATTTCCCAGAAATTATCTTTTTTGCGCCCCATTAAAATCCGATCCTCTGGAATTAAATCCTTCCAAAAATTATAAGCCTCTTGGTCCATAGGGATGCCATCGGCCTCGTCGCCTTCAAAAACAGTTACGTACAGAATATTTTTATCTATTTTGTAAACATCCACTAACAACTCCCAAGCCCAAGCAATAGCTTCTTTTTTAAAATAATCGCCAAAACTCCAATTTCCTAACATTTCAAAAAGGGTGTGGTGGTAGGTATCGTAACCTACTTCTTCCAAATCGTTGTGCTTTCCAGAAACACGCAAACACTTTTGTGAATCGGCTATTCGGGTGTTTTTTGGCTGGGCATTACCTAAAAAATACTCTTTAAAAGGTGCCATACCAGAGTTTACAAACATTAAGGTTGGGTCGTCTTTTAAAACCATTGGCGCGGAAGGCACAATGCTGTGTTTTTTATCTTTAAAAAACTGTAAAAAGGTAGCACGAATTTCTTGAGATGTCATAAATGAACTTGCTTTGTAAGCTATTGTTAAATTGCTGCTGGACAAAAAACAAACCTACGAATACAGTAAAAACCGGTTTCCCTGGCGCTAATTGTGTTCCTTACAAACGGGAAACACCTATAGTATTCTTATTATTTTGTAAATTTGCCTGCCCTTAACGCAGAATAATTAATAAATGTATTTTATGTATCTGCAAAAATAGTAAATTTAGCCAATGAGTAAGGTAAAATATTATTACGATTCCGAAACGCTTTCCTACAGGAAAATTGAGCGCAAAAAAAGGCGCACGGTAAAATACATTGCCGTATTTTTATTGGCCGCGGGCTTGTTTGGCTTTTTAACGGTTTTTATTACCAGTCAGTATATTGAATCGCCCAAAGAAAAAGCGCTTAAGCGCGAACTATCCAATATGCAGTTGCAATTTGAACTGTTAAACAAAAAAATGGACGAGGCGCAAACCGTTTTAGAGCACATAGCAAACCGAGACGACAACATTTACCGCTTGTATTTTGAAGCCAATCCCATTCCCGAGGAACAGCGCCGCGCAGGCTTTGGTGGTGTAAATCGTTATAAAAATTTAGAAGGTTTTGACAATTCCAAACTGATTATAGAAAGTAGCAAACGTTTGGATATGCTTACCAAGCAAATAGTTGTACAATCTAAATCGTTGGATGAAATTGCCAAACTTGCCGCAGAAAAAGAAAAGTTATTGGCAGCCATACCGGCCATTCAACCAGTAAGCAATGAAGACCTAACGCGCATGGCCTCTGGTTATGGCTACCGGACAGATCCGTTTACCAAAGCACGCAAATTTCATTATGGAATGGATTTTACCGCGCCACGCGGAACTCCTGTTTACGCCACAGGCGACGGAGTAGTTGTACGTGCAGACAGCCGTTCGTCTGGCTATGGAAACCACATTCGAATAGACCATGGTTTTGGTTATGTTAGTTTATACGCTCACCTATATAAGTACAACGTTAAAAAAAATCAGAAGGTAAAACGTGGCGACGTTATTGGTTTTGTTGGTAATACGGGGCGGTCTGAAGCGGCACACTTGCATTACGAAATTTTTAAAGACGACAAACGCATTAACCCGTTAAACTTCTACTACGGAAACCTATCGGCTGAAGAATTTGAAGAGCTTTTAAAACACGCATCATTGGAGAACCAATCATTAGATTAATGCATATAAATTTGCCCGAAAAACGGTATTATGGCATTGGCGAAGTTGCCAAGGCTTTTGGTGTTAACGCATCACTTATCCGCTTTTGGGAAAAAGAATTTGATGTATTACAACCCAAAAAAAACGCTAAAGGGAACCGCAAGTTTACACCAGAAGACATACACTATTTAAAACTTATTTATCACCTAGTAAAAGAACGTGGCTTTACTTTGGAGGGTGCCAAAATTCATTTAAAAGAAGACAAACAGCAAACCTTACATACCTTTCAAATTATAGCAAAATTGGAATCCATAAAAAATCAGCTTCAAAAAATTAAAGAGCAGTTATAGCGCTTCCCACCAAACCGCCGGTGTTGAAAATTTTAAAATGAACCCACCCCATATCCTGTTGGTACATAAGTAAGCATTAAAATGAGGCTTCATTTTAAACGATTAAAACAAATTAAGTAACTTTACACATAAACAAACTAAACAAAACTAAAATTTATGAAAAAATGGTTAATCCCCGTTATTGTAATTGGATTGCTAGTAGTAGCCTTATACTCATGGGCTGTTGGATTTAATAATACGGCTGTAGAATTTGAAGCCGATGCCAAAACAGCTTGGTCCGATGTTGAAAGTGCGTACCAGCGAAGAAACGATTTAATTGGTAATTTAGTTAAAACTGTACAAGGTGCAGCAGATTTTGAGCGCAATACCCTTACCGATGTTATTGAAGCACGATCTAAGGCCACAGCCACCAATATTGATGCAGGCAATTTAACCCCTGAAAATCTTGCAGAATTTCAACAAGCGCAAAGCGGCTTAACCAGTGCTTTATCGCGTTTATTAGTAACTGTAGAACGTTATCCAGACATAAAAGCCAATCAGAATTTTTTGGAGTTACAGGCTCAATTGGAAGGCACCGAAAACCGTATAAATGTAGCAAGAGATCGTTATAACGAAGCGGTAAATATTTACGACAAGCATATTAAAAAATTTCCAGGCACCTTGCTAGCGGGTCTGTTTGGTTTTGATGCCATGTCTCGATACAGTGCCGATGCTGGCAGCGAAAACGCCCCCGATGTAAACTTTGAATTTTAACTACGATGTCTGAAATTGAAAACTTTTTAAGTCCGCAAGAAGAACAAGCTATTATTGCGGCCATTCAAGAAGCTGAAAAAAACACATCGGGAGAAATAAGAATTCATCTTGAAAAAACTGCTAAAATAGATGTTTTTGACAGAGCGCTTGAGGTGTTTCACATGCTAAAAATGACAAACACCAAGCACCAAAACGGGGTTTTAATTTATGTAGCTGTTGCCGATAGGAATTTTGTAATTTTTGGCGACAAAGGCATAAATGAGGTAGTAGGACCAGACTTTTGGGACAGCACCCGCAATGCCATTCAGTCCGCCTTTAAAGAAGGACGCTTTAAAGACGGATTAGTAGCTGGTGTTTTACAAGCTGGAATGGCGTTAAAACAGCATTTTCCTTGGGAACAGCAGGATACCAACGAGCTACCAAATAGTATTTCAAAAGGATAATATACATGCCAAACCAATTACCGTTTAAGTTAGTTACCGCCGTACCTAAATATACTTTATGTTTATGGATGCTTTTTTTTAGCATGCCGTTTGCCTTTGCGCAATTTAACATTCCGGCCATACCTAAAACACAAACCAGTGTATACGACTATATTGGCTTGCTAGCGCCAGCAGAAAAAGCCGCCTTGGAAAGTAAGTTAATACGGTATTCCGATACAACATCCACACAAATTGTAGTAGCTATTATCGCGTCTACTCAAGGTGAAAACATTAACTACTTGGGCGCCCAATGGGGTCAGAAATGGCAAATTGGACAAGCTAAAGCGGACAACGGCGTGCTTATTTTACTGGCCCACGACGACAAAAAAATTGCCATAAACACTGGTTACGGTGTAGAACATTTGCTTACCGATGCTATGAGCAAACGCATTATAGAAACCGACATTATTCCCTATTTTAGAAACAACGATTATGCCGGTGGTTTAAACCGTGGTACGGAAGCTATTTTCGAGGTATTAACAGGTGCTTACACAAAATCGGTTACCACAAAAAAGGAAGGCCCTCCTGCTGTACTGGTTTTACTGTTATTTCTAATTTTTATCTTTATACTTATAGCCATTTCTAAAAAAGACAAAGGTAGTGGCCGCGGAGGTTCTGGCGGCAAAAAAGCTGGTGGTTTTGATGTTTGGGACGCCATAATATTAAGCAATATGGGGCGGGGTGGTTTTGGAGGCTCCAGAGGCGGCGGTGGCGGCTTTAGCGGCGGTGGTTTTGGTGGCGGCTTTGGCGGTGGCGGCTTTGGTGGTGGTGGCGCTTCTGGCGGCTGGTAAACATTAGTTTAATTTAGTTTTTGGAGTCGTTTTTAATTCAGGTAATCATTGCCCGAATTGGTAGTACCTTTGCTTCCTAAACTGTTAAATTTCCAACTAAAACTTAACATAACATATTGTTCTAGCACGGTACTTTGTGAATCTTGAATAAAATTTTCAGTAGCTGTTCTTCTTGCGTTGCTATTTTGATTTAACAAATCGTATATTTTTAACGTTAGGGTACCTGTATCTTTCAAAACAGTATAAGCTAGAGTGGTATTCCAAAACCAAGCGCTTTTTTGAAAACCTTCAGCAATATTTGGGTTGTAATTAAAATTTATATCGTTTCGCCATTCAAACTTTTTAGGAAGGTATAACGCGGTATTCAAGTTTAAGTCGTGGTTTAAAAAATCTTGATTGTCAAAACTAGCAATGTTATAGGTGTTTTTTGTAAAAGCTACCGAATAGCGCGGCCTAAACTCCAAAACATCGTTCCATGTAAAGCGCAAGCCAATTTCTGGCGAAAGGGCTTGCACCTTGCTAGCGTATTGCACGTTGTTATTAAAGTTAATATTTCTTCTAAAACTTCCGTTTATACCTACACTTACTTTAATGGTTTTTACACTATCTAGCTTTACATCCTTACTGTAATCCATGTTGGCATATACATTGTAACTTCCGTTTACATTGGCATAGGTGGTTGTTCTTACAAAATTAGCATCTACTGTTGTTTTTGCTACCACTTGATTTTGAATAACATTACCGCCAAAATAGGAATAAAACCCGGTGCGTTTCTGCCAATCGAAGGCATTAAAACCAAAATTTATACGATGGTTATTAGCTGGTTCCAAATTAGGGTTACCTACTATGGTATTTAAAGGGTTGGACACATCACTAAAAGACTGTAATTGGCTTAATTGCGGTGGCTGGTTACTTAAGCGGTAACTTGACCAAAATGAAGCCTTCGGACTGAATTTATAGCGCAAATAGCCACTTAATTCGGCAGCCTCAAAATGTCTTTTTATAGAAGCCTCTGGGCGCAGTATGTCGGCGTTTTCTAATAATCTATAAATATAATCCACGCCAATATTAGCAGACCATGTATCGTTTTGATAGCTTAAACTAACTCCTGGAACCACGCGTTCATCTAGGTACTCAAAATCTGTACTTTGTTCCGCATCAAACAGTGTGTAGTTACCTTCAGTATCGGCATTAAATGTGCTTTTAGTGTCGGTGCTATTATTTCTACCATATTCGAAATTCATATTAAGAAATAGCTTTTTAGCCAAAAGGGGTAAGCGGTATTTTATATAAGCTTGTAAGTTGTTAATCTGCCCTTGGCCTTTAGTTATTTGGTTTCGTTTAATGTTGTCTATTAAAATAAAATCAGGGTTATTGGGGTTTAAAGGATTTTCGCCATACACATTAGTTACGCTAGTAAGCTTGTTGTTGGACTCGCGCGTATTAATTTGGTTGTTTATATCTAAGCGTATAAAAGCGCCTTTTTGGCCAAATCGTTTGGTAATGTTGAAAGCATTACTAAAGTTTTTACCAAAATTTTCCGAAAACGAATTGGATTCCGACTCGTTGGTTATTTGGTTTTCGGTGTTTAAGCTGGTTTCATTAGCTTTATAGGAATTGGTGCTTTTGGAGTACCTAAAAGAAGGATCGATATTTATTAAAAAGGTAGAATCTATTTTTATATCGAAACCCATATTGGCGGAATGGCTATCGCTATCGTTTAATGAGGTGGTGTTACTATTGGTAAAATATCGGGAATCGGGTAAAATATTTTCGCGTTGGGTAGCTGTTTTATTTTCTGAACTGCTCCCTGCAAAAAAATAATCTGCAGACACCTCTGTTTTTTCGCTAATATTATCGGCATAATTTACACCAGCATTTTGCGATTTGGTAATACCTTGGCCACCACCAAAGGAGCGCCCATCTATGGAAAAAGCGCCATTACTTGAACGCGTCATGCTATAACCACCACCAAACATTTTTCGTATTTCGCCAAAGCTAAATCCTGGGGAATTTATATTATTTCCGCCAAGCAAAAAACTTATGCGCCTGTTGTTATTAAAATAATTAAACATTCCTGCACCTTCGTACCGGTTGTCTGTTCCGGCTCCTGCGGCTACACGTCCAAAAACACCTTTATTATTTTCTTCTTTTATGGTTAAATTTATGGTTTTATTTTCGCCATCTACCGTTTCGCCAGAAAAAGCCTCTGCTTTGGTTTTGGTATCCACCACCTGTACTTTTTCTATTAAATCTTTGGTTAGGTTTTTTGTCGTTATGGTTGGGTCGTTTCCAAAAAATGGTTTCCCATTTACCAATATTTTATTAACCGCTTTTCCATTTATTTTTATACTCCCGTCTGTATCCACGGCTACACCTGGCAGTTGTTTAAGCAAATCCTCCACGGTAGCATCTTTTTTGGTTTTAAAAGATTGCACGTTAAATTCCACTGTATCCTTTTTAATAATTATTGGAGCAGCCGATTTAATTAAAACCTCATCTAGGGCGTTACTTAATTCTAGCTGAATGGTTTTTAAGTCTATTTTAGAATGCTTTAAATCTATGTTTTTCTTATAAGTTTTATAGCCTAAATGTGAAATGTATACGGTAACCGATTTATCGGCTATTCTATCCTCCAGGGTAAACTGCCCTGCTCTATCTGAAATGGTGTATGTAATTACGGTGCTATCTGAAAGACGTTCTAGGTGAATGGTTGCCGACTCCAAAGGCAACTGGTCGTTTGCCGCTATAATTTTCCCTGAAATTTCAATTGGTTTTATCTGCGAAAAAAGCGTTGCGCCGGTAAAAAATAAAACCAAAAAGAAAAGAGGTGCGATGTATGAATTGTGACTTTTTTTCATAAAGAATAAAATATTGGCATGCTATTTATATAAAACGAATATAGCTGATTTTTGTACTAACGGTTAAGAAACCAATAAAAAAATTAGCCGGAACCAATGCCTCTTGCATTGAAAATGTTAGCTCTTATATTGGTTGTATAGTGCAAATTTTATTTTTTACGTTGTTAGCGGTTGTTTGCCATAAAAAAAAACCATTTACTGGAATAAATGGTTTTTTTATAGGATAGCACAGGTTTGCTTTATTTTTTTCGCATGTACACACTTACAGGTACACCATGAAAATTAAAATGTTCGCGCAATTTGTTTTCTAAAAAGCGCTTATAGCCATCGCGTACATATTGGGGCAGGTTGCAAAAAAATGCGAATTGTGGTTGTGGTGTAGGCAGCTGCATAATGTACTTAATTTTTACATATTTCCCTTTGTAAGCAGGTGGCGGATAGTTTTCAATAATGGGTAGTAAGGTTTCGTTTAGCTTACTTGTTTTTATTTTTTTGTTTCGGTTGTTATACACTTCTACAGCCGTTTCTATTGCCTTATAAATACGTTGTTTATTGAGGACCGACATAAACACGATAGGGACATCGGTAAAAGGTTCCATTTGTTGGCGAATGTATTTTTCAAATTCGCGCATGGTTTGGGTTTCTTTTTCAACCAAATCCCATTTATTAATAAGTACCACAATACCTTTTCGGTTGCGTTCTGCTAGCCAAAAAATATTTTGTACTTGGCCATCAAATCCGCGCGTGGCATCTACTACCAGTAAACACACATCGGCATGTTCAATGGCACGAACGCTTCGCATAACCGAATAAAACTCTAAATCTTCTTTAACTTTAGATTTTTTTCGAATTCCCGCAGTGTCTACCAAGTTAAATTCGAAGCCAAAACGGTTGTATTTTGTATCTATAGCATCGCGGGTTGTACCTGCAATATCTGTAACAATGTATCTATCCTGACCAATTAAGGCATTAATAAAGGACGATTTTCCAGCATTAGGCCTGCCTACTACTGCAAAGCGTGGTAAGTCTTCCTGAACTGTTTCTTCCTTTTCTGGCAGTGCTTTAACAAGAGCATCCAGCAAATCGCCTGTACCACTACCGTTAATACTTGCTATGGTGTAATAGTCGCCAAGGCCTAAAGCGTAAAATTCTACGGCATTTTCTGCACGCTGACTATTATCGACTTTATTCACCACTAAAAATACCGGTTTAGATACTTTTCGCAATAGTTTGGCAACATCTTCGTCCATTCCTGTAACACCAGATTCCACATCAACCATAAAAATAATGGCGTCTGCCTCTTCAATTGCTATTTCTACTTGTTTGTCTATTTCCACTTCAAAAACATCATCGCTTCCTTTAACATAACCACCGGTATCGATTAGTGAAAATTCTTTTCCATTCCAGTCGCTTTTTCCATAATGGCGATCTCTGGTTACCCCACTGGTGGCATCTACAATAGCTTCCCGACGCTGAATTAACCGATTAAAAAAGGTTGATTTTCCCACGTTTGGACGACCTACAATAGCTACAATATTACTCATGTTTTTATAAAATTTGCTGCAAATATAACGATAAGCTAATGATTTCGTTATATTTAGTACCTGTTTAAAACAGCGAATTAAAAAATAACATTTATTTAAGTTAAATATTAGCTGTTAACACCTGAATTATAATGAGTTTACAAAAAAAAGACATTGTACTGCGCCCCAGATTTAAGCGAGACATACAGCAGCCTAATACGGTTGTTTTAGATTTGTTTAAAGCAGCCAAGCAATCGCAAAACAGGTATATAATATCTGTTATTGACGATCATGTATTTTTAAAGTTACCAAAGCACAAACAGCAATTTTGGTCGCCACAGTTACATTTAGAAATTAAAGAAAATGGTCCGAAAGCAGCCATTTTACACGGATTATTTGGTCCGAATCCAACTGTATGGACGATGTTTATGTTTTTTCATTTTTTGGTAGCCAGTTTGTTTATTGGTTTTGGCATTTGGGCTTATTCCAATTGGACACTTAACACTAACTACAGCCTACAAATGGGTGTTATGGCTTTTATGGTTTTTGTTTGGTTTGCCTTGTATTTTGCTGGTAGAATTGGAAAGGACTCCAGTAAAACTGAAATGCAGGAGCTTTATTACTTCATGGAAACTATTTTAAATAAAATTTAAACGTTAGGTTATTAACATGCTAACCAGCTAATTATTAGCATACTTTTTTAGCTTCCTTAACAACAAACCTTTTGCAATAGTTTGTAAACTGGCCAAATGCGTTGTAAACCAGGTTTAATTTTGTTTTGTAAGTTAGCGGTTGCATGGGTTAATTATAACCAAAACGCTTAAGCTGCCGTTGGTTAGAACGCCAATTTTTATTAACCTTTACATACAGTTCTAGATGTACTTGTTTGCCAAAAAACTTTTCCAAATCCTTTCGGGCTTCTACCCCTACTCGTTTAAGTGCAGCTCCTTTATGGCCAATAATAATACCTTTTTGCGTATCGCGTTCTACCATAATAACAGCGCGCATTCTAATAATGGTTTCTTCCTCTAGAAACTCTTCAGTATCAATTTCAACGGCATAAGGAATTTCCTTTTTGTAGTGCATTAAAATTTTCTCGCGAATAATTTCGTTCACAAAAAAGCGTTCGGGTTTATCTGTTAATTGATCTTTAGGATAAAATGGCGGTGATTCTGGTAGCAATGCAACAATTCTATTGAATACTGTTTCAACCTGAAACCCTTCTAAAGCTGAAATAGCCATTATTTCGGCATTTGGAACTTTCGTGGACCAAAGTTGCACTTGGCTTTCCAGTTCACTTTGGCTTGAGGTATCAATTTTATTTAACAGCAAAAGAACCGGAATTTTGGCGTTGGTTATTTTGTTAAAAAACGCCTGATCTTTTAGTTCCTTTTCGCCAATTTCCACCATGTATATTAAAACATCTGCATCATCGAAAGCCGATTTTACAAAATCCATCATAGACGCTTGTAACTCGTAAGCTGGTTTAATTATTCCTGGCGTATCGGAAAGCACCATTTGAAAATTATCGCCATTTACAATGCCTAATATCCTATGTCTTGTAGTTTGCGCTTTGGAGGTGATAATGGATAATTTTTCGCCTACAAAGGCATTCATGAGTGTGGATTTCCCTACATTGGGGTTTCCTATAATATTAACAAAACCAGCTTTATGCGTCATTTTTAGTAGATTTTACAAATGCAAAGTTACAACCTTGAATTATTTATTAGGTGTTTACTTCAAATTTTAGTTGATTTTTGTTTACCCAATTTACTAAAAGCAATATAAAAACGCATAAACCTACTTTAGCACTTAAGCCATTGGTTAACTGTATAAGTTAATAGTGTTAGCATTACCAAACACCCCTGCCCAGTCCAGTGTTTGCTTACTTGGTTTGTTACATTCAGGAACCCTAGTTAACAACCTAAATACCATTATTTTAAGCTTTTTTTATTATATTGTAATCATGAAAACCAGTATAACTCTGAAACCACTGCAACATAAAAACAAAGCACAAATTGCTATTGGTTTTACGTACAACCATGCAGTTAAAACCTATGTTAAAGGTTTTAAAGGCGTTTTATGGTCCAGAACCCACAGTACTTTTTATGTAGCTTTTGCGCCACATGCATTACATGCTTTATTTGAATATTTAAGAAAAGGAAGGTATTACGTAGATTATAGTGCTTTTATAAAAAAGAAACCAGAAACAGTAAAACCACCTGCAAAAACCAAAATGTACAACGCTTTAAGCCTCCAACATAAAAATATATTAAAGCAATATGTTTTACACCTTAAGGGCAGGCGTTTAAGTGCAGCAACTGTAAACACTTACAGTTATTTTGTTCTCCGTTTTTTGTTTGAATTTAAAACGCTACAAATAGAAGGCTGGCGTACCAAGCACATACATACTTTTATGAGTAAGGTCATGGCCAAAGAAAATTACAGCATTAGTAGCCACAGACAATGTGTTAGCGCTTTTAAATATTTGACCAGCTTGTTGGATTTACCCGATTTTGATGCTTCTGACTTTAAACGACCAAAAAAGGATAAAAAATTACCTACTGTAGTATCTAAAGAGGCTGTAATTAGGTTAATACAAGTTACCAAAAATTTAAAGCACCGCGTTGCTATAGCGCTTTTATACTCTTGCGGGTTACGGGTTGGCGAACTGCTAGCGCTTAAACCAAGCGACTTAAACTTTGAGCGCCAGCAGGTTTTTATACGGCGTGGCAAAGGCCGGAAGGACCGCATGGTTGGTATGGCTACTACTATACAACCTATGTTATTAAATTACATAAACACTTACCAACCGCAAGCGTACTTAATAGAGGGGCGGGATGGGGCTATGTATAGTGCTAGTTCTGTTAGAAGATTTTTAAAAGATGCCTGTAAGCTAGCGGGCATAGCACCGGCAATTTCGCCTCATGCCTTGCGCCATAGTTATGCCACACACATGTTAGAAAACGGCGTAGATTTAAGATACATACAAACTTTATTGGGGCATAGCAAGCCAGAAACCACAATGGTTTATACGCATGTTGCAAAAAGCCAATTAATGCGTATAAGCAATCCGTTGGATGTAACGGTAAACGCCATTCGCAGCACCAAAAAAGATGCAAAAAAAGTTACGATATCCCGACAATTTAACAAATAAACGTGTATATTTATACTCATATAACCAGTTGGCAACAATTTGAAAAAAAATTAATAATTTAAAGACCATCCGACTTACGGATTAATATAGATAAGTAGATTATTAATTGTTTTGTTTATTTTAAGCCAACAGGTCCATAAGCAGAAAATCTGTG
>NZ_JBHULS010000006.1:52701-111941 GCF_042684585.1 Bizionia sediminis | reverse complement strand
ATTTTAGCCTTGATTTAAGAAAACCTTTTGAGGTCCATAACAATCCTAACATTAAATATAAATCGTATCGAAAAAATAAAGTAAATTTACTTGAATTAACAATTTAAAAAACGACCTAGTTCAAACTATTTTTTTGCCTTCCAAACGGCTAAAAAAAAAGTTTGAACACAAAAATTAACAAAAAAATAGTCAACCTATTTCAGGATAATACACTAATATAGCGGTCAAAAACGGACTGACCATCCAAAGTCGAAATGATTTTGTAACGACATCAAAAAATATTAAATACGAGTATGTTATGAGCATTGTTTGAAAATCATAAGAGTAAACAAATTTTAATAACATTTAAATAATCTTAAAAATGAAAAAATATTTAAGCATTTCGGTATTATCAATATTATTACTTTCAGTTGTAATTTATAGCTGTTCTGATAATAATGATGATTTAAACACTAACGCCACTTCTATGAACGAAGTGATTTATGAGAACTTATCTTCAAAAACAAGCATAAGCCCTAATTTTTACGATAATCACTTCTACTTAATCGAAAAACTTGGAAATAATGTAGAGAAAACTGAAATAATCAATGTGGCAAAAGAGAATGGTGTTGATTTATCTACTCTCAACAATAAAGAAGTAAAGAAATTTTATTTTGACAACTCTGATGTAATAATGTATTCTATTTCGATTAAAAATTCAGAAAATAAAATCATCATTTATAAATATGACAACTTATATCAAGTAAATAAAGCAGAATATTATGCAGTAGGCAATAAAATGCAATTTAATTTAAAAACACTTGATAACAAGATGTTTTATTCTTTACAAAAAGATGATAAGGACAGACTTGGTAATATTTCCATAGAAAAAAAATGAAAAGATTAATGCTTTTAACAACAAAGTTTACTCATTACATATGGAAAAACACAATATAAATTCATCTGCCAAAGTTGCCGAAGAAGATTGTTGTAGACACGCTTCTGGTTGGAGTGCGTGTATGGATTGTACGGTAGAGGCATGTGGTCAAAGTTGGTTATGTGTTGGTGCTTTGGTTGTAGCTGGACCGGAAGTTATGGCTGGTTTCGCAGCTTCTTGTATTGGAGCTGGACCAAATACCTTTTGTTAATTAAAAAACACATATTATGAAAAAATTTGCGAAAATTAAGTTTTGGAGTTTTGGTATTTTTGGAACTCTTTTTCTCATTCTAGGTACGTACTTTTTTGTTAGCGGGAAGTCGTCAGAGGGAACTGCAAAAGTTTTAATGATTGCAGGTATAGGTCAGTTAATTATTTTTTATGGTCTATTATTCTATCTCTACAAAGGAAAAATTAAAGAAGCTCTGAATAATTAAAACGTGGCATAACACTGTATATAAAAAATAGCAGTTAAGAGCTAAACTTAAAGGTTTGGTTCTTTTCTGCTATCTTTGTTTTTAAACCGAAAAACAGCGAATATAAATCTGCTACTTTTCATATACCAGAACCGTTGGCAACAATTTGAAAAAAAATTAATAATTTAAAGACCATCCGACTTACGGATTAATATAGATAAGTAGATTATTAATTGTTTTGTTTATTTTAAGCCAACAGGTCCAAAAGCAGAAAATCTGTGATTTGAAAATCAAGACCAAAAACTGTATTTTCATCTATAATATAATAACTTTACATCATGAAAAATTTTTTTAAAACAGGACTATGTTTAATGATTATTGCCCTAATTTCTTCTTGCCAAACTGAAGAAGAATGTTATAGCTGTAATGAATCAGTAGATAATTGGGCTCGTCAAAACATCGAGTCGATAAGTAAAATGGATAGAGCTGATATAATACAATTGCCAGCAGAAAAGCAGAGAGCAGCCTTCAGAGTTTTAAGCCCTGAAAGAAAAACTTCTGTTTGGTTAGACAAAATTTCATATTTGAAAAACAAATATAAATCTGATGAAGAAATTAAGCTTTTCGAATTTGTTGAGAACGTTTTAGCAAATAGAAAATTTGACAAAGAAATGAGTGATAAAGAATATTATGCAGTTGAAGCTAAATTGCTACCTTTAGTAGAAGCAGCTGGTTGGAGTAAATCTAAAATGGTTTATGCTTTTGGTACTTTACAAAATGAGAAACAGGTTAATAATGACTTTTATGGCTCATCTTCAAAGGTTGCTGTCGCACATGACGTAGATTGCAATTGTAATTGGGGCTGGTGTGGTGATGGAGGAGACTGTGAAAAAGAAACCTGTGATGAAACAGATTTTGGGTGTGGTTTTCTTGGTTTTGGAAGTTGTGATGAAATTTGTAGTGGACACGGACATGATAAATTAAACATAAGTGGTAGTAATAAATAAAATATTTCACTATTCATTAGTATTAGTAATATACCTCATTCTTTTAGGTTTTGTTAGTGATTCCCATACTTGGTTGATTTTCTATATGCAAATCTCTATTATGATACTGACTTTTATCTATTTTAAAAATAAAAAGATTAAGGTTTTACTTTATAGTATTATTTTATTCTTAATACTCGTATTAATTGGAATGTTATTTGAGAATAATTTTTCAAAAGGAATGCTTTACTTAATATTTATACCTTTAGTATTTTATCTAACAAAAAAATCATTCAATAAAAAGTTATTACTACCACTTATCTTAATCATTATCATTTTTAATAGTTTCTTTATTTTTCCTAATTATTTTGAATTTGTTTTAGGAACTTATCATCCTAAAAGTATTGGTGTTAAAATCAATCAAATAAGTTTTACTGATAAATATGGTAATTTAACTCAATTAGACGAAAAAAAAATAATTGTAATAGATTTTTGGAATACAAGCTGTGGAGCTTGTTTTAAAAAATTTCCAAAGTTCAATGAGCTAACAAAAAAATATCAGAATTATGACAATATTTCTTTTTATGCAATTAATGTGCCTACAGAAAGGGATAAAAATTTAGAAGATATTTCAAAAAAAATTGAATCTTTAAACTACAGTTTCAATAAATTATATGCTGTCGACCAAAAAGAAATTGAGAAAATTCTGGATTTCAATTTATACCCTAAAATTTTTCTTATTGAAAATGGAAAAGTAATAAATACAAAACTAAAGCTAAATGAAAAAGAAATAATAATTAACAACCTTGAATATGAATTAAAAAAAACTGTTGCCAACAATGGCTATAAGTAATTGCTTGTTCTCGCCTACTTCTGCAAATCCTCGCGGATTTTCAGTTTGGTGTGTACTTGCAAAGTTAAGTGCTAACCCACGCAACTACTCATAGCCGAGACCGTTGGCGTGCATTTAAAAAACCTAACTAAATGAGAAAATTTGGAAAGACAATTAAGTTGTTTTTAATAGATGGAGAACCTAATGGAAGAATGACTTGTGAGCTTTCCAATTGGACAGGAAAAGCCTATAAAATTCCGAGAATTCTGATTAAGGAATCATATTCAAGAGAAGATTTACAGAATCCTGGAATATATTTACTCTTTGGAGAAAATGAAGATGGAAAAGGATTGGTTTACATTGGAGAGGCTGAAACTATAATTGACAGACTAAAACAACACGTTTCCCAAAAAGAATTCTGGACTGAAGTTATATTATTCATAAGCAAAGACGAAAATCTGAATAAAGCACATATTAAATATTTAGAAAGTCGCTTATATGAGATTACCAAAAGAGTTAATCATTACGAATTAGAAAATAATACAGTTCCTTCAAAATCTTCGATATCGGAATCCGAAATAGCCGAAATGGAGGAATTTATCGAAAACATAAAACTTCTTACCAATACTTTGGGACATCGAGTTTTTGAAACATTGGTTAACGCAGAAGCTAATAAGACTAAAAAATCTAACACTTTTTACATAAATGCTGCAAGAGGAGCAAATGGATTTGGAATTCCAAGCTCAAAAGGATTTATTGTTTTTAAAAATAGTGAGGTAGCAACAAGCACGACTGAATCTATGCAGAAATCACTTAAAAATATAAGAGAAAGATTAATTGAAAATAAAACAATAATCAAATCAGAGAAAGGACTTGTATTTGACAGAGATTATGAGTTTTCAAGTCCATCAACTGCTGCTGCTATTTTAATGGGTAGAAATGCAAATGGACTTCGAGAATGGAAATTGAAAAGTGGAAAAACTTTAAAAGAATACGAGACAACTGAATAAAAAAAACGACACGCCAACACCGTATATAATTTATTGCTAGTTCTCGCCTACTTACGAAAATCCTCGCGGATTTTCTATTCAGTTTTTATTTGCTAAATTAGGTGCTTAAACACGCCACTAATCATACACAAAACCGTTGGCAAACATTTGATGAATGAACATCAGAAATCCAATATATTCATTTAGTATAATAGTCTTTATTTTCGGAATTTTCATTTTCTTTATTATGGGATTTTGGGGAATTGGAGCTATACTTTGGTTGTTTGGAATTTATTCAATTTTAGTATTGACAAGTTTTTTACTTAAAAAATTCAAAGTCAAATACCGACAAATTATTGAATGGACTTTAATATTTGTCTATGTTCTGTCCCACACTTTGTACCATTTAAATTGGGACGTTGGAAGTGAAATTTATTTCACAAATGAAAATGAACCTTTTGTTGAAAAAAATCAGAGTTTTATAATAGTTTTCGGAATAGAGAACCAACCAAAACTCGAAAGTAATTATTTTACAAATAATAAAATATTCATTCCCGAAAATGGAATTTTACTTACTTCTTCAAAAAAGGAAACATTTAAGCATAAATATAGATTTCCTGTAGTTGGTAGTGGAGAAAAGTTTTCAGCGACTTACTTTGAGCAATATAATTGTTACGGAGAAAAAAATTACAAATTTAATTACGTTGTTGGAACAATAAGCGATTTGGGAGAAGTTGATTATAGTTACAGAGATTCAATTGGAGATTTAATTTGTGAAAAACTCAAAAATGAAAATTTTAAAAACAATCTAAAAGCAGGTTATGAAAACGGAAATTATCTTGACCAAAAAGAGGTTTTAATAAATTATCAGAATCTGACTAAACTTCCAAACGGACTTTTAGAGTTGAGAAATCTTGAGTATTTAAATGTGCATTCTAATAAGCTGAAGGTATTTCCTAAAAGTATTTTAGAGTTTCCGAAACTTAAAAGACTGACAATTGGATATAATGAAATTAAAACAATTCCTGAATGGATTGGCGGAATTAAGAGTTTAGAAAGTCTTGCAGTAAATGGAAATGATTTGACTTCAATTCCTGATACATTATTGACTTTACCGAAACTGAACCATTTGCTAATAAGAGAAAATGATTTTGACGAATCGGAAATAAAAGAAACAATTGGAAAATTTGAACAAAAAGGAGTGACAGTCCAATATGAATAAAAAAACTGGTGGCAACACCGTATATAATTTATTGCTGGCTTCTCGCCTACTTACGAAAATCCTCGCGGATTTCCTATCTAGTTTTTATTTGCTAAATTAAGTGCTTAAAATAAGCAACTAATCTTATACAAACACGTTGGCAAACATTTGACGGTCGGAATAGCTGAAACAGCGACCTTAAATACTGAAAGTAGGCATTAAATAAAACTTTAATATTATGAAAATCACAAAATTTTTAGTGTTATTATGTATCTTAACTACATTAGGTTGTTCAGAACAAGAACAAACATCAAACGAAGAAAGCTTAACTGAAGAGTTAAGTAAAAAAATGGATAATGACTTTCAAACTTATCTAAATGGATTACAAACTGTTTACACAAACAAATCTGTTGACAAATTTTTCAACAAAGAACTTTTCAATCTAATTGAACTTGATTCTAAAAGCACAGAACAACAAGAAAATATAAACTTGTACATTAATAGTGGTTTAGAATTGATAAGAACTGAATTGGATGAAGAAGCAAAAAATGCCTTAAAAAGAATTGAATCTGGCGTGTATGATGAATTGATTAAAGAATTTGATTATGACGCAAGTAATTATGTTCAAAAAGGAATTATATGCAATGCAGAAGCTTGTGCCAATAGCATATCCTTATTAGTTGATTGTGGAGGGTGTCACGCTTTGTCACCAGGATGCTGTGCTTTTGTTGTAGGTATCGCTGTTCATTGTTGCGATGAATAAAATAATATTAGTAAATATTTATTATCTTTAAAAAAAATATCAAAATGAAAAAAATATTTGCTTTAAGCACTCTGGTATTACTAAGCATCTTTATTGCTATTTCAATAATTTCCATTTTTCTAATTGTTGATTACAGTAATTTTATGGATTCAATAAATGTGTTTTTATTATATATTTCGACTTTAGTAATATCAACTCTAATTCTCTTTACTCTAAAGAAAAAAGGATTATTTGAATAAAAACGTTTGCCAACAAAGTATATAAAAAATAGCAGCTAAGAGCTAAAACAAATGTTTGTTCTTTTCTGCTATTTTTGTTTGTAATCTGAAAAGGAATAGCTTATTTAACTGCTACTTCTCATACACGGAGACGTTGGCAAACATTAAAACAAAACTATGAAACAATTTTTTTTAATTTTATTTTTATTAATTCATCTTCTTTCATTTTCACAGGAATTCGAAAAAAAATATTTAGATATTAATAAAAATGAAATAACTGAAAAACAGTTCTACAAACAAAAAGATTATAATATTAATCTCGATGTCTTTATTCAATCTGATTCACTAATAATTGGAATGCTCGTAAGAAGAAAGAATCAAGGTAAATTAGATAATACACAATTAAAGCAATTGACAGAATATCTTTCCCGAATATCTGGAGAAGAAATTGATTCCTCTAAAACATTAGTTATTAATTATCTTTCTTCTACTCCTAAAACTCCATATTTTGGAAAAAAACTCAATGGACGATTTTTAAAAACGATTATTTAAGAAGTTTAAATAAAAATCCAAATATCCACCAAATTTGGGTTAATAATCCCGATAATCAAAACCTAAAATATTTTCACAGCGACCGGATTAATTGGGTTGAAGATTCTAATCGAATTATTGAAAATACACTGACTCAAAAAACAGGAGAATTGAGATAAAAACTAACTTATATAAATTTATTAAGACAAATAAAAAAAGCAGTAAAAAAAATTACTGCTTTCACATTTTAAAATTTAATTATTTAAATTAATCTGGAATCACTTGTATTTGACAATTTCCGCCGGTTGTTAAAATCAATTTTGCAGAAGGACAACCACAATGATAATGGTTATTTCCCATATCCGCCCAACCACAACAGCCACCATTGCATACGTAAGCTGTTCTGGAAGCGTAATTTTCTGATTTATTGATATCGTCTTCTAAAAAAATTGCATCTTCAATATTAAAATTTTGCTTTTCAAAATTATCATTCTTTCTTATAATTAAATTTTCATTATCAATCAACAAAGAATATCCATCATTAATTTCCAAAGGAACTAACATAGATTTATTCTCATTATCAATAATAAAACTGATAATTGCTAAAGTAGCTTTCTCATTTTCAACGAAATTAATACTCTCAAAATTAATCTCATCTTTTGGAACTTGAATTTCAGAATTTCTTAAAATCATTTCTTTAAGGTCATCTGTTTTGTTTGCAAGAATTTTTCCATTTGGAGAAATCAAATTGAAATTGTCTGTCTGATTTGCAATTTGCTCGGTAGAATTATCTTCTGAACAACTTTGTAATAAAATAGTAAATCCAAGAATCGAAAATACTAACAACGAAATTTTTAAATTAACTGCTTTCATAATATTCTGATTTAAAGTTTATTAAATGTAAATATAAATTTCTTATTATTCTAATTTTTTAAAATTATTCTATGTTGCTTACAAAATTAATGATAAGAAGAAATAAATGACAAATTAACTGTAGCTAACCACGTATATAATTTATTGCTAGTTCTCGCCTACTTACAAAAATCCTTGCGGATTTTGCGTGCACCAGTTCGCTGCGCTCGTGTCTATTCGGTTTTTATTTGCTAAATTACGTGCTTAAACCACGCAACTATCCTTACACAAACACGTAATGCATTTGACTAAACCAACAAACAGTTACACTAGACAATAACACTATTTCACTCATTTATACTTTTGGGTTAATACATGTAAAATAAACTAGTTGAAAACCAACAATAATGAACAAATCAGATCTCATAACCTTTTCGCTACTCTTTTTCTTTTCAATTTCATTTAGTCAACAAAAAGACACTATTTATGGCAAAGTAAAATTAATCAGAGAAAAATTGACTTTTATTGATAAAAAACAGGCTTATGATTATGAAGCTCATTATGGTTTTGGAAATCCAAAAGCTACAACAGAGAGATTTAATTACTTGTGGTATGAAACTCCGTGGACTCATTACTTGAATAATTTAAAAACTTACAACAAAAAAGGTAAGCTAGAAAAAGAAAAATGGTATTACTTAAACGGAGATTTAGTTTCAATTTATGAATATAAATATGATAAAAATTCCAATCTAATAGAAGAAAAGGAAACTGAATCAAATTACAACAAGTATGTCATAAAATATAAATATGACTTTGAAAACAAATTACGTTCAACACTTTCTTATTCTACAGAAAACCCTGATGAGTACAGATATACGGAATACATTTATTATGAAAATGTTAAACCTATACAAATAAAAAGTTTTGACGAATTTGGTGAGACAACTGGAAGAAAATTTAAATACGACGAAAAAGGTAACAAGACACAAATCATATTCCATAACCCAAATATTTGGGTTAAAAACAATAAAGGGTCTTCACAAGTAAGAGATAGTATTGGACATGATAAATTGATTCAACAACTAATTTATGATGATAATAATTACCTGAAAGAAATTTGGCATTTTAATTCAAATGAATTCAATAATAAAAAATCTAAATTACAGAGAAAAACCAAGTATAAATATGAAGGAAACCTATTAACACATATTTATAACATTAGAGTTAGAGATACATTAACAAACTATAAAGAATTCAAGTACGATTTCAAAGGTAGAATTATAAATGAAAGTAAAATTTATGTAAATAGACCTGATGAAAACCGAACATTAGAATATTTCTATAATGAAAATAATTACATCATTAAATTAATTTTCAATGAAAAGAATAATCCAATAATTATTGACTTTGAATATACATTTGACAAACAAAATAATTGGGTAAAACAAGTAAAATCAATAAATGGAGAAAAGTTATTTGTTTGGAAAAGAAAAATAAAATATTACAAATAAAACGCATCACAAAACCGTATATAATTTATTGCTAGTACAGGCTTACTTACAAAAATCCGCGCGGATTTTGCTTGCACTAGTTCGCTGCGCTCGTGTCTATTCAGTTTTTATTTACTAAATTAGGTGTTTAAATCATATATAAACACGTTGTGCATAATTATGAAGAAAACTATTAGGGTAACAATTTTAGCGTTGATATTGATTTCAAATATTGGATTTTCTCAAAATGATTTGACTGAATTAAAATTTGATACAAAGTATTTTAATGCAGTTGACAAATGGGTTGCATTTCCTAAAAAAGACACGGATTCAACTTACGCATACGGATTCATTTATTTGGATAATCAAGCAGGTTTCACTTTGAATTACGAAACTAGATTCCAAATTAAAGACCAAGAGCTAATAAATATAAAACGAGACCCAACAGTCGGTTTTATGAAATACCGACTTGAACCAAATACAAGTTTAGTTTCTGTTTTGACCGATAATCAAATTTCTGCTCTGAATTTACCTAACGAACCTGAATGGTTAGCGATTTACAAAGAAAATTCCGACCAAGTGGATTATTTAAAACAAGAGGGCTATCACTACAACCACGTTGGTGCCTGTGAACAAGCTCTAAAACCATTGTTAAAAGCTTATAAAATTGAGCCTCATTTTAATGGGCTGGAATTTGAATTAGTATATGCTTACAATCATTTGGGACAATTCGAAAATGCCATTCCAATTTTGGAAAAAGCAATTGAGAACAACCCTAAAAACTATTACTTTTTCAGAGAATTAGGTTATTCGTATTTAGGTTTAAATAAAGTGGCGGATGCAGAAAAAACTTATCGAAAAGGAATTAAAATATCCGATAATGATTTTGAAAAAAGTGAAATGTCAGTTAATATGGCTCAAGCTTATTTCAAACTCAAGAACAAAAAAAAATTTGATGAATGGGCTGAATTAACCAGAAAGTACGCAACTAAAGACAAAAGATACTTACAATATATCGACCAGTTTGAACAGAATTGGAATAAAAAATAACTATGTCAACACCGTATATAATTTATTGCTAGTTCTCCCCTACTTACAAAAATCCTTGCGGATTTTGCTTGCGCCAGTTCGCTGCGCTCGTGTCTATTCGGTTTTTATTTGCTAAATTTCGAGCTTAAACCCGCAACGAAATCATAAACAAACACGTTGCCAACAAGTTGAAAAAAACTGTATGAATAGAATAATAATCGGACTGATTTTAATAATTAGTTCACTAAACTTAACCTTTGGACAGAATTTACAAGAGGGACAAAAAAGATGGAGTTCTGAACAAAAACTAACAATTGACGATTTTAAAATCAAAATCAGCAATGAAAATAATGATGTCGTTTTCAGCCAATTTATGATTTCACACGCAATCGGTGGATTTGACTTTATGAAGCGCAATCTGAATCAAAAAATAGAAAATATATTTCTTGGCAATGCTTCGTGGATAGACACCACAAAAGTTTCTAACATTCAAAAACAAATTGACTTTCAACAAATGCAATTTGACCTTGCCGAAATTCACGCAAGAAAATTTAGAAAAAGAGCATTGGAAAATAAAGGGCAAATCGCAAAAGGCTTTGACGTTATAAACCAAATCAACAACGACATTATGACTGAATTTTCTAAAAGTCGTCTGGAATTGGTAAAAGAAACTGAAAGCGGGCGAAACGTGCAAAAAATCGTGGAATGGAAAGAGAACATAGCAACTGAATTAAAAGAATTGGAGGCGTTTAGTTACGAGAACAAAAGGAGAATCAAAACGGAAAAATAAAACCAGTTGCCAACAACCTATAAAATTAATTGTTTGGTTATCGCCTACATACGAAAGTCCTCGCGGATTTTGCTTGCGCCAGTTCCCTTCGCTCGTGTCTATTCGGTTTTTATTTGCTAAATTTAGTGCTTAAACCACGCAACAAACTATATACAAACACATTGTGTGGAATTAAAAAATTCCGTTTCATACCATAATTCTGTTTTAATGATTGTATCTTTGATACTATCAAATGATAGTATCAAAGATGAAACCACCCTACGAAATAACATCTTCTATTTTAAAATTAATAACTTCTATTTCAGAAAAAATAGGAGAAGTAAATGCTAATTTATTAAACAAGCCTTCGCCAAAATTGCGAAAACAGAATAGGATCAAAACGATTCATTCTTCTTTAAAAATAGAGGGAAATACACTTACAGAGGAACAAATAACAGCACTTCTTGAGAACAAAAGAGTTATTGGGCCTAAAAAAGATGTGATTGAAGTTTTAAATGCAATCAAAATCTATGAAAATTTAGAAGATTACAAGCCTTCTAACGAAAAATCCTTTTTAAAAGCACATCAGAACTTAATGGAAGGTCTAATTGAAAATTCTGGAAAATATCGAAATCAAAGTGTAGGAATTGTAAAAGGCTCTAAAGTAACCCATTTAGCACCACCTTATGAAAATGTGCCATACTTAATGAAAGACCTTTTTGAATATTTGAAAAAGTCTGATGAAATAGAATTAATTAAAAGTTGTGTTTTCCATTACGAAATGGAGTTTATACATCCATTTTTAGATGGAAATGGTAGAATGGGAAGATTATGGCAAACTTTAATTTTAATGGAAAAACATCCAATATTTGAGTTTTTACCTTTTGAAACTTTAATCACTATTGACCAGGGCAACTATTATAAAGCTTTGGCTGAAAGTGATAAATCTGGAAAGTCAACTAAGTTTATTGAATATATGCTTAACGTAATTGATATTTCAATAAGTCAGCTATTAGATTTTAATAATCGGACGTTAAATGAAAAAGATAGATTAGAATATTATGTTTCATTAAATAAAACAGAATTTACGAGAAAAGACTATATGGATATATTCAAAGACATTTCCTCAGCAACTGCAAGTAGAGATTTAAAGAAAGGCGTTGAATTAGATTTATTTGAAAAAATAGGAGAAAAAAATAAAACAATCTATCGTTTAAAATAACTGTTTCCAACACCATAAATAGTTCATGGCTAACTTTTCCCTAATTGCGAAAAATTATCGAACACCTAAATCTCGTTTTTATTTGCTAACTTTAACACTTAATAGATTGCAACGAAATTATACACCAGACCGTTGTGGTGCATAAAAAAACTATGAAAGCATATTTAGAAGATGTATTTAAAACATCAGGAATTCCGACTTATACATTCGTAAGACCTGATGAATATAACACAATATTAGTTTCTTTAAGAACTAAAGGTAGATGCTTAATTGTGGAAGGTCCATCAGGAATTGGTAAGACAACTTGTGTAATAAAAGTTATTGAAGAATTAGGTCTTAATAAAAATGTTACTTCTTTAACAGCTCGAAAAAAAGATGACTTGGAAATAATAAAACTCTTACCAGAATTTCAAGGTATGGGAACAGTTATTATTGATGACTTTCATTTATTGGAGTTTGATTTAAAATCTTCTATTGCAGATTATATGAAAGTTCTAGCAGATGAAGAAAGAATTGAAGATAAATTAATTCTTATTGGAATAAACAAAGCAGGAGATTCTTTAGTCCAAATAGCAGGTGATTTGAATAACCGAATTGATACTGTAAAATTTGAACAAAATCCGCCAAATAAAATAATTGATTTAATTAAACTTGGAGAAGAAGCTCTTAATATTCAAATAAACACAAAAGAGGATATTGCTCAATTGGCAAAAGGGAGTTTTCATATTGCACAATTACTATCAAAAGAAACTTGTATAGCTTCAGAAATTTTGGAATCTTGTAAAGATTCAAAAGAATTAAAATCAAGTATTGAGGTCATAAAAGAAAAAGTTTTAAATGACTTTGATAGAATATTTTATCCAAAAGCTAGGAAATTTGCAATTGGTAATAGATTGAGGAGAGAAGGTAGAGCACCATACTTACACCTTCTTTATTGGCTATCAATTTCTGAAGAATGGGCTATCCAGATTGATGATTTATATTTAAAGTATCCTGAAAATAAGCTTAGTATTACACAAATTGTTGACAAGGGATTTCTTGAAGCAATAATACGTGATAATGAGGAATTAAAAGATGTAATTCATTTTGATCCTAATTCAAGGGTTTTAGCTGTAGAAGACCCAAAATTTATGTTTTATTTACGAAACGTTCTGTGGTCTAAGTTTGCTGAAAAAGTTGGCTATATTAGCCTTACATTCTCAAACAAATATGATTTTGCTTTATCCTTTGCAGGTGAAAATAGGAATCTTGCTTCTAAAATAAATGACCTTTTACTTGATCGCGAAATTTCAGTATTTTATGATAAGAATGAACAGTCAAGAATATTAGCTGAAAATGTTGAAGAGTATCTTGCACCAATTTATAAATCAGAAGCTTATTTTGTCATAGTATTATTAAGCAAAGACTACCCGAAAAAGATTTGGACAAAATTTGAATCAGATAATTTTAAAGAGCGTTTCGGTACTAACTCGATTATTCCTATTTGGTATACTGATAATTATCCAGGGTTATTTGATGAAACTCAAAAACTAGGAGGTTTAAGTTTTGATCCAACTAAAGACCTTGTCGCACAGGCTGAGGAAATTACAGATGTCATAGTTAAAAAATTATCAGAACATAGAACTAAAGAAAAAGAATAAAACGCACTACAGCATTAGCTAAAAGTAATGGCTGGTTCTCGCCTACTTACAAAATTCCTCGCGGACTTTTTATTCGGTTTTAATTTGTTAAATTAACCGCTTACAAACCCAACAGATTATGTACAAAACCCGTGTAGCCAATTAATAAAACACCAAGCACATGAAAATAACACTGTATTTAATGACACAAAAAGGCTTTAACGTGTTAAATGCCTTAATAAACAAGAAGCTAACACCTGTTATTTCTGAAATAATAGTAGGAAGAGATAAAAATATCGACAATGATTTTGCCAATGAGATTATTTCAATTTGTAATCAAAACAATATAAATTACAAAGAAAGACATGAATCTTTTAAAATAACGTCCAATTATTCAATTGCAATTTCCTGGAGATGGTTAATACCTGACAATAAATCAAAATTGATTGTTCTTCACGATTCGCTTTTACCAAAATATAGAGGATTTGCGCCACTTGTAAATATGCTGTGTAATAAGGAAAAAGAAATTGGTGTTACGGCAATATTTGCTTCAGATGAATATGATAAGGGCGATATTATAGCACAAGCATCCACAAGAATTAAGTACCCTATCAAAATTTCAAAAGCCATTGATTTAATTGCTGAAAATTATGTTGAAGTTGTGCTAAACATATTTTCTGTTCTCGAGAAAGGAAATGAGTTAGTCGCTGTTAAACAAGACGAAAATAAAGCGTCTTACAGCCTATGGAGGGACGAAGAGGATTATAGGATTAACTGGGAAAAGCATTCTGATGATATCTTAAATTTCATTAATGCAGTCTCAAGTCCTTACAAGGGAGCATCAACTTATATTAACGGAAAACAAAAAGTTAGAATATTAGAGGCAGAATTAGAAAGTGACGTAGAAATAGAAAATAGAGATGTTGGTAAAGTAATATTTTTAAAAAATAAATTTCCCGTAATTGTTTGCGGGTCGGGCCTTCTTAAATTATTAAAGGTTATTGATGATAAAACACAAGAAAACTTATTACCGTTAAAGAACTTTAGGATAAGACTTACGGACCAAAACCATATCTATAAAAAATAGACAAAGATTTAAAGGAACAGTTCAATAGTCCTATCATAAATTAAGGCTATTGCAAAGCAAATAACCTTTTTATAACGGACGTTATTGTCGTTTGTCGTCCATCTAAAATCTGAAACTTTTTTCGTGTAACAAATACTATTACAATGGAAATAATTAATCAAAACAAAAAACTAGCAACTATTTTGTTTGTTGCTATTACAATACTTTTTATCCCGCTTATAGCAATGAACTTTACCAACGACGTAACATGGACTCTTTTCGATTTTGTGGTAGTGGGTGTTTTGTTATTTGGGTCTGGAATATTACTAGAATTTATTTTAAGAAAAACAAAAAAATTAAAAAACCGAATTATTTTTGCTTTGGTATTACTGGTTAGCCTATTCCTTATTTGGGCCGAGCTTGCGGTTGGAATTTTTGGATCACCATTTGCTGGCAGCTAAAAAACGGCACCTAACATCAAGAATTTCAAATTTTCAACTACTTAAAAAACTCCTAACATATTTATGCTTCAGATTGTATTTCCTAAATTAGCTTACTAAAAAATCACAAATAAATCGGCAAACATTAAGCAACCTAAAAACATAAATTAAAAAGTATCAAAAAAGTTGTACTACATAAACGTTTAACAATTGTAAATTTTACCATTGTCTTATTTTTTATCCTAATTTGGCTACTAAATTTTTATAACGTAGATTCTGTTGTAATTGGCGTTTTCCAAGAAATTTTAACCATCCCTTTTCTTATTGCACAAATTGTATTTCTTATCATTGGGGTAAAATATGTAGTAAAAAATGAAAAAAATTTATCATTAGTAATAAGTATTTTAACATTAGCTATTTGCACGATCCTTACAATTGGTAGTTTTTTTCTAGTTTAACACTTAAACGAAATAAAAAAAAAGGATTTAACAACAACCAAAACCCAAACATAGCGCTACTTCGCAATCGAAATTTGAAACTTAATATTACAACTAAATATTCAAATTGAATCAGTTTCAAAATGGCTTTCTCTACCATGATTACAAAATTTTGCAGCATACCAACTGGCTGGATTTACCCAAAACAAAACTGACTTAAAAACTAAAAACGGACTATTAATTGTAATAACAGCAACTATACTTGTAACATATAATATCAAAATAGTTAAACCGAGGGTTTTTTAGTTGCCACAATAATCGCGTGTCTTAAAACTAGTTAATGGTTGTAACCATAAAAAGCAATAAATAAAGACGCTAATTAACACCCTAATAAAGAGTACAAAAGTATATAACGTGTCGCATTAACACCCGGTACTCGCCTACTTAAAAAAATCTTCGCAGATTTTCTGTTCCGTCTTTTTTTAACTATATTCATAAAACAAAGCACGTAAGCTTTCCTGCACAAATGCTTTAGCTGTAATTAAAATGCAAGCCTTCTTGGCAAACAACCTATGCCCTATTATACATTTCATAATAAAAACATGTCTGATATTTTTATCGAAATAAAACATACACATTTTAGGTTCTTTAAGTTATTAGCGTTCACATTAATTCTATTTTCCTGTAAATCAGTACAAGTAAAAAGCACAGCGGTAGATTTTAAAACATATTGCGCAAACGCAATTAAAAAAGGGTTTGTTGAAAAAAACCCATTAATACTTGTAGATGCTAAACCTGTAGGTTTACTCTCTGAAATTGACTTTAATTCTTTTGAATTTAAGACAGTACATTCAAATAACCTTATGATAATACCAAAAGGTTCAGATTATTTAAAACGATTTTGGGGTGAAAATGCAAAAAATGGTATTATTGAAATTTCTAAATTCATGACGCTACATTGCGGCACACCACCAGAAAGAATTATTTTACTTAATGATACAGAGGTAAATTGGGAACAATTAAAACCTTTGAAATCTGAAGATATAAAATATTGGACACGAATTGATGATGTTGTGGATTCTGAAAAGAATTATTATGAAATTGAAATCATAATTACAAATTTGGAATAAAACAGCCGTATATATAACTTATTAGCTTATTCTTAGGCTACTTACAAAAACTCCTGCGAATGTTGCTTGCGCCAATTCGCTGTGTTCGTGTCTATTCGGTTTTTATTTTCTAAATTAGATACGAAAATAACGCTTTAAGCCATAACCAAAATCGTTAACCTTAAGTAAACTTCAGCAATGCGAATAGCTTTAATTATACTAATTGCACTACACGGAATTATTCATTTATTTGGATTCCTAAAAGCTTTTAACCTTGCTAAATTTAATGCTATTTCACAGCCAATTTCCAAAACTTCAGGACTGCTATGGCTAATACTATTTATTGTTTTTGCTACAGCAGTAAGCTTATTAATTAGTGAGTCCAAAATTTGGTGGCTACCTGCGTTTTTAGCTGTAATTGGCTCACAGCTTTTAATTATTAATTTTTGGCACGACGCAAAATTTGGCACAATTCTAAACCTAATAATTCTGGTATCTGCATTAATTGCGTATGCAAGTTTTAGCTTTAACAATACAATTGCAGCAGAAAGGTCAATCCTTTTAAAAAATACGCAAACTAACGGAGCACAAGTAATTACTGAAAAAACCATTTCGGAATTACCTGTAAGTGTTCAAAAGTGGCTAAAAAACAATGGTACCGTAGGCAAACGTCCAGTTTCCAATGTGCATTTAAAACAAGCGTTACAGCTTAAATTAAATCCCGAACAAGAAAACTGGAACACTGGTAAAGCTGAACAATATGTTACAACACATCCGCCGGCATTTCATTGGACCATTAACACAAAAATAAATTCAATTTTCAGCATAGTTGGTCGCGATAAATTCGAGGCCGGTAATGGAGAAATGACCATAAAACTGCTATCCCTCATACCTGTAGCAGATGCAAAAAACAGCCATAAAGTTAACCAAGCTTCTCTACAACGGTTTTTAGCCGAAATAGTTTGGTTTCCTTCTGCCTCATTAAGTAAATATATAACGTGGCAACCTATAAACAGCTATTCTGCGAAGGCCACTTTGGAATACAACGGAACAAAGGGTTCGGGAGAGTTCCACTTTGACGAAAACGGAAACTTTAAAAAATTTGTAGCCATGCGCTTTAAAGATTCAAATGCAATAGAACCAACAAAATGGATGGTAAATGCTACTCAAATTGAAGAAAGAAATGGTATAAAAATTCCTGTTGCCTGCGAGGCTAGCTGGGAACAAGAAAACGGCGTATGGACTTGGTTGAAATTAAAAATTACAGAAATTAATTACAACATAATGTAACCGCCAAAGGACATAAACCCCATAAAACTACCGTGCCTCAAACCTATTTAAAAACATAACGAGCGGTTTAACTCACTTTTTTGAGACCTATTTAGTTGTCTTCTGCCACTCAAAAAAAATGCGTATCATTAAACCAAAATTTCACTGAAAGTTACGGCTATAAATAACGAAAATTGCCACAATAACATTTTGGAAAAATACCAAAAAATTTAAATCATACAGGCAATACAGCTATTTACATAAGTGGTTAAATAAGCAAGCAAAAGGCCAAAAATAAAAAGCATTTTTAGAACAGAAAAAAATAACATCTGGCACCAATAAAGTACAGTATAAAGTAGCCCATAATTTACAGAACTTATTTTTTACTACTTTAGATGTGCCAAATAGGCCATAAAACCCATAACTAAATTCGTAATTTGAAATACGATTTTTGACATAATAATTATATGGAACATACGTTTACTGAAGAAAAAATATTTGAAAAGAACGACTTTTCTAAAAATACACTTCCAAAAGGCACATTTGAATTGTGTACCTTTTTAAACTGTAATTTTTCAAATGCCGACCTATCAAAAATCAGCTTTGTATCATGCGAATTTTACGAATGTAACTTTAGCTCGGCCAAAATAGTTCAAACAGCATTTCAAGATGCCTATTTTAAGGATTGCAAAATGTTAGGTTTACATTTTGAAAACTGCAATGACTTTGGGTTTTCTTTAAAAGTTAATAACTGCCAATTAAGCCACTCATCTTTTTACAAAAAACAATTTCCTAAAACCGAGTTTATAAATTCTAAACTTCATGAAGTGGATTTTAGCGGATGTAACTTAAGCGCATCCATTTTTAAAAACTGCGATTTTCTGCATGCCGTATTCGAAAATACAAACTTACAAAACACAAATTTCAAAGGTTCCGTTAACTTCACAATCGATCCGGAAAACAACCAAATTAAAGGCGCTAAATTTGATTTAGAAACGGTAGTTGGTCTTCTATCAAAATACCAAATTAAAATAGAGTTTGGTGCTTAAATTTTTTTACATCCAAGGAATCTAATAGCGTTACAATAACACCAAAATAAATAGTTACATAAGCTTGTAGAACGACATGAAATTACCTGTATCTTTAATTTATAGAACGTTAACACAGGCTTGCCAACTTATTACAATTCAATTCATATTAGGCAGAAATATTTTTTAAAATTTTTAATACACACATTAATAAAAGGCAAACCATGAAAAGTCATCTTTCCATTTTTGAAATTCCAGCAACCAATTTGTCGCGGGCAGTAAGTTTTTACGAAGCTATTTTAAACCTCAACATTGAAAAAATGAAAATGCCCAACATGGAAATAGGCATATTTCCATACGAAAACCACATGGTTACGGGTGTTATTATGAAAGCCGAGGGCTACATGCCATCCGCCAATGGTGTAACCATTTATTTAAATGGTGGCAATAATCTTCAAATTATTTTAGATAAAATTGAAGAAAATGGTGGTAAAATACTAGTTCCCAAATCACTTCACGCAGACGAAAGTGGCTTTTACGCTCTATTTATTGACTCCGAAGGAAATAAAATTGGTTTGCATTCCCCAAATTAAACATTTGCATAAAAAAACAAATCAGGCGCATGCAGCTAAAACATGCATAAATTAAGCTTGGTAGTAAAAAAAAGACTATCAATTTTTTAATTATATAAAATATATTGTAATATTGCAATAAACAAATAATAAATAGTATGGGATTAGCTAAAACGGAAATGTTTTCCAACCAACAAAATGAAATTTCGCTTTTTGCCAAAGCATTTGGACACCCTGCAAGAGTGGCTATTTTACAGCATTTATTTAAAATTAATGCGTGTGTTTGTGGCGATTTAGTAAACGAAATTGGATTAGCGCAACCCACAATTTCGCAACATTTAAAAGAATTAAAACATTTAGGGTTAATTAAGGGCCGTGTGGAAGGCACGCGTGTTTGCTACTGTATACACACCGAAAATTGGAAAAAAATGAAAACAGTTATGATGGCATTTTTAAACCAAGATATAACCGAACAACTGGATTGTTGTTAAAAAAATTTAAGCAAATTAATCGCATTATAGCAATAAACAAATATTATGACATTATCCGAACTAAAATTAATATTAAAGAGCCTAAAAACCATTAGTTTCAAATTACCAAACGGGCAATTTGTTCCTAAACATGCACACATTACTGAAATTGGTCGTATTTCAAAACACTTTATAGATTGTGGCGGCACGGAAAGAAAAGAAACGCTAATAAATTTCCAACTTTGGGCTGCCAACGATTACAACCACAGATTACATTCTGAAAAACTCTTGCAAATAATTGACCTTTCGGAAAAAGCGTTAAAGCTTCCAAATCTGGATATTGAAGTTTCCTATCAATCCGATACCATTGGACATTTTGGACTCGATTTTGATGGGCAATATTTCCTATTAACAAATACCTATACCGATTGTTTAGCCAAGGATAAATGTGGTATTTCAGAGGATAAACCGCCAATGGTATTAGAAAACAAATGCACACCCGGATCCGGCTGTTGTTAAAATAAATAATAAATGACTGCTAAAAAAACACCCTTATTTCCAGAAATTAAGGCCTTTATAGACGCCCTAAATCCTAACACCATTTCAAATAAACGTAAAACAGCTTTACAACCGCTCATTAATTTTATACAAACAAAGGCTTCAGAAAATGAGACTATACGGCTAAATTTTATTTGTACACACAACTCCCGCCGAAGTCATTTGGCCCAAATTTGGGCACAAACCATAGGCACCTATTTTCACATTGAAAACCTATTTTGTTACTCGGCTGGAACAGAAACCACCGCTCTTTATCCAACAGTAGCCAAAACACTACAAAATTCGGGTTTCTTAATTCACAAAATTTCGGAAACCGAAAACCCTATTTACAGCATAAAGTTTGGCAGCAATTCACACCCGATTATAGGATTTTCCAAGGCATTAAATTCTCATTTTAATCCAGTATCTGGCTTCGCAGCCGTTGTAACCTGCGCCCAAGCCGATGCCGGTTGTCCTTTTATAGCCGGCGCTGAAAAACGCATTATTATAACTTTTGAAGATCCTAAAATTTACGATACGACAGCGCAACAGGAGGAAAAATACCACGAGCGCAGTTTGCAAATTGCCACCGGCATGTTTTATGTATTTTCACAAATTAATTTGTAAAAAATGGCTTCAAAAAAGTTACATTTTCTAGACAAACATCTTACACTTTGGATTTTTTTAGCCATGATAATAGGTGTTGGCCTTGGCTATTTTTTTCCCACTTTCCCAAATAATATCAACGCTTTTAATAGTGGTACTACCAATATTCCCATAGCTGTGGGGTTAATTTTAATGATGTATCCGCCATTAGCCAAGGTTAATTATGCAACGCTACCTAAAATATTTAAAAACACAAAAATTTTGTCCATTTCACTTTTTCTTAATTGGGTTTTAGGTCCTTTTTTAATGTTTTTTTTGGCCATTACATTTCTAAAAGAATATCCTGAATACATGGTAGGCCTAATTTTAATAGGATTAGCGCGTTGTATAGCAATGGTATTGGTTTGGAACGATCTTGCAGAGGGAAGCACCGAGTATGCCGCAGGTTTAGTTGCTTTAAATAGTATTTTTCAGGTTTTTGCTTACGGTTTTTACGCTTGGATTTTTATTTCGGTTCTGCCCCCTTATTTTGGTTTTGAAAGCGCCATTGTTTCCATTCCAATAGAGACTATTGCTAAAAGTGTGGCTATATATTTAGGCATTCCCTTTGTAATGGGCTTTTTAAGCAGACTAATTTTGGTAAAATTAAAGGGTTTAACTTGGTATATCGCTAAATTTTTGCCTGCTATTTCACCAATTACCTTGCTTGCTCTTTTAATTACCATTGTAGTCATGTTTTCACTAAAAGGCGAGTTAATTGTGCAAATACCTTTAGATGTGGTAATTATTGCTATCCCGCTTCTTATCTATTTTACGCTTATGTTTGTTATTGGTTTTTTTATTACCAAAGCAACAGGCGCGGCTTACAACCAAACAACGGCGGTAGCTTTTACAGCTGCAGGAAACAATTTTGAATTAGCTATTGCAGTGGCCATTGCTGTTTTTGGTTTGCACTCTGGACAGGCTTTTACTGGTGTTATTGGACCTCTGGTTGAAGTTCCCGCATTAATTGTTTTGGTAAAATTATCCTTTTGGTTGCGCAAAAAGTTTTATAACAAGCTTACCATGTAAACCTTACACAAACCAGCAAATTGCTAAATACCAAAAAGCGTTTTTAAAATGGGTACAAATACCGTTACAATTCATGAATTCCTAAATAACTGAATCTTTCATAAATTGATTATTATAACCCCTTTGGTTTATCCAGATGCTTAAACAAAAATGCTACTTGTTCTATTATTTTTTTTTTAATATCTTAACTCTGATAAGAATTAAAAAAAAAACCGCATCAAAAAAGGGCATTTGGAAAGTAAATTAACATTTTACATATCTAAACGAAGCATGTTTAAGCTACTACTTTTAGCCTCCGTGATAATTGTATTTGGATTAGTATGCATTCGTGCCACCAATTATATGCTAATAGCCATAGGAATTTTAAACTTGTTTTTAGGAGTTGTAGGCATTTTTGTTGCCGTGTATAATTTAATAGATAAAACCCCACAACTGATCCTGTCTGAAGCAGGAATTATACATCAGAAAATAACTAAAAAGCCCATTTTATGGCGCGATATTAGTGAGGTAACAATTACCAAAAGGGGCAATAATCATGTTTTAATAGTAACACAAAAAGGACATACTAATCGTGCTGATTTTAAATACCTTTTTCGAAAAACGGCTAAATCCAAACTCAAAAATAATATTATTCCACTAAATTTAGATTCGCTCGCCATAGATTATCCGAAACTGCACAAGTTTTTGGATTTCAAATTAGGCAAGCAAACGGTAACAAATGCCTTGTCTTAATTAAAAAAATACAATTTTTTTATCCAATAATAGTGATACTGGTAAACTGGATAACAAGTTTTTAGCATGTAACAAAAACTAAAAATATTACAAAACCAAGGATGGTGTTTTTATAGTTCCATCTATTTTAAAGCGTATTAAATTTGTTTATTTTAGCCTTTAATGAACGTTCTAAAAATCGCCATAGCATGAAATTAGATTACCAAAAAAAGCAGTTACGATTCAATTTAATTTTTGGTACCATTTGGTTGGGTTATTTTTTCTTCAAACTATTTTATAATAATACCATGCATTGGCTAGATTACGGTTGGGCTGTAATAGCTATATCTTATTTGTCAATGTATTTCTATCAGAAAAAATATGGTTATGTTACTATTAGCAACAATGAATTAACGCTAAACGGTCCTTTTGGAAAAAAAATAAATCTGGATAAAGTTTATCAAATTAAAAAATTTGCTGGAGATTATATACTTGTAACGCCCAAAAAAAAGGTTTCAATAAATGGTGCATTGCTATCCAAAAACCAACTAAATATATTGGAATCTGAATTAAAAAAACTTAAAACCGAATGGCTGTAAGCTAAAAGCAACAACTTGTTTTAAACTAATACACATAAAATTGTATTTAGCGGTATAAGCCATTAAACCAAGCACGAGACTTTAATATCTTTTCATAACCAAGTTGCACTTATCCTTATAAATGACACAGCTGATACTAGGAATAATTTTCAAAGTTTCAAGTTTCAAAACAGGAGAAAAAAAGATTGGTTTTTTAGTTTAGCTGGTAATCACAGTGCCTTCAAATTAAAAATTCAGGTGTAACGAAAGGTGTTTCTAAAAATCGTGAATGCCAAACTTAACCTTAACAAAAAATTCCAAAAATTACGCTTGAAACGAAAAAATTAAAAAATACACGAAATTATTCTGGTTTACAGTAGGATAAACGTTTTGTAAGCTTGAAAATTAAAACTAAATTCGTGTTAACACAATAACCAACCAAATTTATTCCAGAACTTATGAAAACAAATACCTTTTTTGGGGTGTTGTTATTGGCGCTATTTTACATGTCTTGTAAGGATACCAAAACAACTGCCAAACAAACCGAACCTTCCAGTCCTGCCACTATTTATTTTAATGGCGATATTATTACAATGGTGGATAGTATTCCGCAATACGCCCAAGCTTTAGTTTCCAAGCAAGGTAAAATTGAGTTTGTAGGCAACCAGGAGTCGGCCTTTAAAATAGCTGGCACAAATCCGATTAAAAAAGATTTAAACGGAGCAACCTTGTTACCTGGTTTTATTGACTCGCACGGCCATATGTATAATACAGGTATGTTGGCAATGGCTGCTAATGTACTTCCTGCTCCCGATGGTCCTGGCGATGACTTTAATAGTATTGTTGAAGTTGCCAAAGAGTGGATGACCACAGAAAACGGCAAATTTTTAATGTCTAAAACAGGGTGGATTATGATTTATGGCTACGACGATTCCCGCCTAAAAGAGAAAACACACCCAACACGCGAACTTTTAGATAAAATCTCGACCACAATGCCCGTCATGGTTATTCATCAGTCCACTCATTTAGGCTGTTTAAACAGTAAAGGCTTGGAAATGGTGGGTTACAATAAAAACACCAAAGACGTAGCAGGAGGTAAAATTAAACGCGATAAGGATGGTAACCCTACGGGCGTTTTAGAGGAGGCTGCTTTTTTTGATGCTATTTTACCCATTCTAACAAAAAATACCGACGAAGAACTTCAGTTAAGAAGTGTACAAAATGGCCAAGAAGAATATGCCAAATACGGTTACACAACAGCACAGGACGGCCGAAGCAGTTCCGATGTAACTAGCGCCTATAAAATAGCGGCGGCTCAAAATAAATTTTTTATTGATGTCGTGTCTTACCCGGATATTATTTGGAATGCCGAAGCTATGAATTCCGAATTTTATACAACCAACAAGCGCTACAAAAACCATTATCGCATAGGTGGCGTGAAACTTGTTTTAGACGGTTCGCCACAAGGAAAAACCGCTTGGTTGTCCAAATGCTATCATGTAAACCCTGATGGGGAAGACGGTTGTTATGAAGGCTATCCTATTTTACCAGATAGTACAGCTACGGCATATGTAACCAGAGCATTTAAAAACAAATGGCAAATAATAGCACACACCAACGGAGATAGGGCCATAGATCAGTATCTAAACGCTATTCGCACCGCCATAAACACACATGGTTATCCAGACCATAGAAGTGTTATGATTCATGGTCAAACCTTGCGCAAAGACCAAATTCCTAGTTTAGTATCCTTAAACATTTTACCTTCTTTGTTTCCAATGCACACGTTTTACTGGGGCGATTGGCACCGCGAATCTGTTTTAGGTGAAGCCCGCGCAGCTTATATTTCGCCAACTCGCGATGTCCTTAACGCTGGTTTAACCGTTACTTCGCACCACGATGCTCCTGTAACATTTCCTAATTCGCTACGGGTTTTAGATGCTACCGTTAACCGGGTTACACGTACAAATTATGTATTAGGCCCAGACCAACGCCTAACACCGTACGAGGGTTTAAAAACCTTAACAGAATGGGCTGCCATTCAGCATTTTGAAGAAGATTACAAAGGCACGCTGGAAACAGGAAAGCTAGCAGATTTTGTTATTTTAGATAAAAACCCCTTAAAAATAGACCCCTTAACAATACATAAAATTCAAGTTTTAGAAACGATAAAAGAAGGTAAGGTGGTTTATGAAAAAGGCCATATGGTTGGGGCATATACAGATTCCGAAATAGATTTAGATATTAAAGAGGCAGCTACATTTGCAGCACAAACTATAAACAATCAGGTTTCTGTGGCCCACATATCCGAGGCAAAAAAACAAGTTGTTAATGGCCTAAATTTTACTTTTACGCTAACACTTTCCAACAAAGAAGTATGGCAGGTAACAGTTTACCGCAGCACCGATGGTATTTTTAGCCTGATTGAAAAAAATAAAATTACTAGCTAAAATTACCATTACAAATTGGCTAACTGAAGCCTTTACAAACGCTTCTCTTAGAACTTATTTCATTAAAAAACAGCGGACACTTACTTGGACGTCCGCTGTTTTTTTTGCGATAAACACAATTAATTACCTAAAAAAACACAAAATTCATACAAATACACAGGTTCTATTTATTTTTATCTATTTTTGCCCGCATAAAAACAGGAATAATAAGCATTCCTTAAAAACTTAACCTTTTAATCAATCAATTACCATGAAAAAATTACACGTATTTTTACTCGCAAGTCTACTATCTGTTGCAACTTTCTCTCAGGAAAAAGGAACCAACGATCTTTCTGTTGCTGTAGGTTTTGGTACCAGTAACGAATTTTTAGACATTTTAGAAACCATTGTTACCGCGCCATTTGGTTTGGCTAGTTACGCTAACGAAACCAGCACACCCGCAATTATGGTAACCTATAAAAGAGCTTTAGAAAACAACTGGTTTGTATACGCCGATGGCTCCTTTGAAAGTAACAAAGGAGACCTTATTTTAAATAACACTAAAGTAGGCGAATCAAAGCGTACTTATTTAACCATTGGCGTTGGTACAGAGTATCATTATATAGCCAATACCTGGTTCCAAATGTACTCGGGTGGTGCACTTGCCTTATCTACAGCATCATCAGAAAACACTTCGCCGGAAAATACGCAGAAGGATAATACCACGTATTTAAATTTTCAGATAAATGCACTAGGTTTCCGCTTTGGAAAAGCATTAGCCGCTGTGGTAGAACTAGGTGTAGGCTACAAAGGGTTTGCAAACGTGGGCCTTTCCTATCAGTTTTAAAAACTAATTCAATAACAAATTTTTAACACCTAACTAGAGTTTCAATCTAATTAGGTGTTTTTTTATACCATGCTGTAAAACCACCTATGCGTGACACGCTAAACACCAAAGTTTTCGTGTATCTTTGTGCCAAATACACACGCATGTTATTTAAAGATTTAAAGCTGTCTGATAACCTTTTAAAAGCCATAGAAGAACAAGGTTATTCACAACCTACTTTGGTTCAAAACCAAACAATTCCGTTGGTTTTAGCAAAAAAAGATGTTATTGCGTCGGCACAAACAGGAACAGGTAAAACCGCTGCTTTTGCACTTCCTATTATACAATTATTAGAAAGCAACACAGTAAAAACACCTCGCCCCGTAGCTATAAAAGCGTTAATTGTAAGCCCAACGCGCGAACTAGCATTGCAAATTGGAAATAATTTTAAAGCCTATGCGCGTCATACCAACCTGCGCACCGCTATTATTTTTGGTGGTATTTCGGAAAAGCCCCAGATAGACATTTTAACGAAAGGTGTAGATATTTTAATTGCCACACCTGGTCGATTAATAGATTTAGAAAAACAGGGACTCTTAAGTTTATCGGACATAAATATTTTAGTTCTTGATGAAGCCGACCTTATGTTGGACATGGGGTTTATAGACGATGTGCAACATATAGCAAAACTATGTCCAACCAACAGACAAACGCTCTTATTCTCGGCAACCATGCCTCATAAAGTTGTTCAGTTAGCCAACACTGTCCTAAAAAATCCAGAACGAGTAGCCATTACCAATTCTAGCATAACAGCTAAAAATATAAGTCAGCTAATTTATTATGTCCCAAAACGCCACAAAATTGAATTGTGTTTACATGTGTTGCGTAATAACGTAAAAGGAAATATACTTATTTTTAGACGCACTAAATTTGGTGTGGATAAACTAGAAAGTGCCTTAAGCAAAAATGGTTACCAGGTAGCTACTATTCATGGCGATAAATCGCAAAGCGACCGGCAAGAGGCTCTTAAAAAATTTAAAAACGGACTTGTTTCCATTTTAATAGCTACCGATGTAGCTGCTAGAGGAATTGATATTAGCGAATTAGATACAGTAATTAATTTCGATTTACCCAACGTTCCAGAAACCTATATTCATCGTATTGGAAGAACTGGAAGAGCCGGAAGCACTGGCGTAGCTTACTCGTTTTGTGGTCCAGATGAAAAAACATACGTCGGTAAAATTGAAACGCTTTTGCAAAGCCACATTCCCGAGGCTACTAATAATCCGTATCCTTTAAACCCGAAGGAAAAGGCAGTTACACACAAACCAAAACAACAAAAGTCCAAACACAAAAAAAACAGAAAAAGTACAGCTTCCAAAAAGAAAAAAAAGCGCTGGTATTAAATGCGGCACCTCAATTAATTATAGGACGTATTTTCAGAAAAAGAAACAATCTTAGTTACCAATTAAATTATTTATTGTAGCCTAACGCAAGCTTACTTTTTAAAAGTATTTTAAATTGGTACCTTTAAGGTTAAATTGATTATATGATTTATGTTTAAGATATTCTTTCAATTTTGTTGCTTATTTATTGCTGTCTCGGCATATAGCCAGATAACGGTTTTAGACAACAATTCAAAAACACCAATAAGCTATGCCACCATTTCATTTGGAGATGGACAAGGTTTATTTGCAGACGATGAAGGCCTATTTATATTTAACAAAACCAGATACCCAGATGTAGACACACTTTTTGTGTCGGCTTTGGGTTACCACAATAAAACCGTACTTACTGCCAATTTAGGCAAAACGGTATTGTTAACCGAAGAAATAAGCACGCTAGATGAGGTAGTCCTAATTGCGGAAGGCCGTAAATATAAAGAAGAAACTTTAAAACCTTATTTAGACGATGATTATTACGCTTGTTGGTTGCCAACAATTGAATCGGAAATAGCTGTGTTCTTTCCCAACCCCCACAAAGAACTTACCAAGTTAAGCACGATTCATTTTCCAGTAACTTTGGAATCTGTAGATTGGAACAAGCGCAAACGCAAAAACGCCGAAAAGAAACCTTTTTCCACCTTGTTTAAAGTGAAATTTTACAAAAATAATAATGGCCTTCCTGGGCAAGTGTTAAGCTACGAAAACATTGTTTTTAGGGCCACCGAAAAAGGAGGCGATGTTTATAATTTAGATGTTAGTCCGTATCAAATTACCATTCCAGACACCGGTTTTTTTGTTTCTATTCAAGTTTTAGGTTACACAGATAAGGCTGGTAAGTTACTGCCTAACAAAAAATACAAAGAAATTAAAAGTCCGAGAGGAACCGTAAAAATCCCAACCAATTTTAGACCCTTACTGCCATTTACAAATGCTATAAAAAGTTATAATACCTATATTAAACGCGTTTTTATTAATGGTAACCAATGGGTACAATTTAAGCCAGGCAATATTGATTCTGGTTTATTAAAAAAAGGCTTAACCAATTACGGTATTGGTTTTACCTACAAAATATACGAAAATGAATAATCCGTGGCATTTATATATAATGGCGGTCATGTACATATTGGCTGGCATCATGCACTTTATTAAACCAAACATTTACATCCGTATCATGCCAAACTATTTACCTGCCCATAAGCTATTGGTTTATGCTAGTGGTTTAGCTGAAATTGTTTTGGGTATTGGCCTCTTTTTTGGTGCCACTAAAGCAATAGCTGTTTACGGTATTATAGCCATGTTAGTGGTTTTTTTACTTGTACATGTTTACATGATAACCGAGCCGAAAGCTTCTGCAGGCATACCAAAATGGATTTTATGGCTTCGTTTACCGCTTCAATTTGGGTTAATGTATTGGGCTTATACCTATTTATAGTAATGTGTGGTGTTTAAAATTTAAACTTTTAGCAACTCACAAAACAGGCTTAATAAGCTGCATCTACTCCACTACAAAATCGAAATAGGTGTCTGGAAATGGTTCATTTTTTAGCGTAAAATGCCACCATTCTTGAGCGTAGTTTCTAAAGCCATTTGTTCGCATAACCTTTTGTAAACGCGCTCGATTCTTTTTCTGTAATGGCGTTAAGTTTTTATGGGCCACCCAAGACATTTCACCAAAATAATCGTAGGGGCTTCCCATGTCCAAAGCTTTGTTTGTTTTTAAATCTATAATTGTAACATCCACGGTGCTCCCCCTACTGTGCCCAGATTTTGAGGCAATATACCCATCGCGAAACAAATGTTGCTTCTCCACCTTCGGATAAAAAGATTGTTTCATGAGTGTATCGTTTAGGTTTTTAGCCCAAGCTATAAAATGATTTACGGCGCGTTGTGGTCTGTAGGCATCATAAACACGCAAACCAAGCTGTTCTTTGGCCAATTCTGCTTGTACTTTTTTAAGTGCTTCGGCAGTTGGTTTTGTAACTATAAGCGTGTTGGCCTGATAGCCTGTAATGGTATCGCCAACAAAATTATTGGTTGAAAAATAACGCAAGGTTACATCAATATTAGGAATTAAATCTGTACCGTAAACAAACCCGTCGGGTAATGTTTTTTTTTGAGCAAAGGTATAACTGGATAAAATTAAAACGAATAATATAACTTTGTTGATCATAGCTTAAAAATAATTTGAATAAGAAGCCAAGATATGAATTTATTTCAATCCCAAAAAGTCGTTTTAAACTTACCGCAGGCAGACCTCGTGTACATACCTAATTTTTATAATCCTGACACTGCACAACAGCTATTTCATGAGCTACAAAATAACATTGCTTGGCAGCATGATACCATAACTGTTTTTGGTAAAACATACCCACAGCCGCGACTAACCGCTTTGTATGCTACAAATAATAAAAGTTATTCCTACTCCAACATTACAATGCACCCCAAGCCTTTTACGCCTACATTAAAGGCTATAAAAACAGCCGTTGAAAATGAGGCCCAAACTAATTTCACCACCGTATTGCTCAATTTATACCGAAGCGGTAGCGATAGTAATGGTTGGCATGCTGATAATGAAAAAGAATTAGGTATTAATCCAGTAATTGCATCGGTTAGCTTGGGTGCTCCTAGAGTGTTTCATTTTAAACATAAAGATATTAAAACAGAAAAGCACAAACTGGTGCTAGAGTCGGGAAGCTTATTGGTTATGAGTGGCGAAATGCAACATTATTGGCTGCATCAAATACCAAAAACAAAAAAGAATATTGGGGCACGAATAAATTTAACTTTTAGGCATATTTTATAGAATAATTTGTGGCATATGGTTCAATAAAAAACCGAGGTCCCTCAACCTCGGTTTCTTTTTATTTGCAATTACTATGCGTTTAGATTTAGGGCGACTCATATCAACGACAAAGTGCAAATACTAATTAATTAATCCATTTGAACTAAAACATATATTTTTTAGAACGATCCAAATGTATACTTTTTATTAAAATAAAGCGATAAAAGGTTTATTAATTCGATGAAATACATAAAATTTTAACAAAATCGGATTAAATAGCATAATTATCCGACCAAAACCATTTTTTTTATAAAAACTTAATTTTTGTAAAATCTAAACTATGCCACATAAAAAAGTTTAGTTGTCCCTATTTCCTATAGATATGTAAGTGCTTCAATATGGTATCAAAACAGGGTTCCAGCACTTTATTTATTTACCAGAAAAACGAATGAACGCCACAATGGGTTTCCTATTGGTGAGCAGAAGGATTTTACTGTTGGATGTATCATAAAAGATGTATTTTTACGTTAGGATAAAAAATTTAAATACGCATGCTAAAACCTTTTACACTTATCATTAAAATAAGTACACTTTGCATGGTTATGTTTTTCTCGGAGCTAACATATGCACAGGAAAACAGCCACACCCAAGAAGAACTTGAAATAACACCATTTGTAGATGGAACCTTATTGCAACCAGCAGATGCCAAGAAAAATATACTTGCCATTATTATTGGCGATTATGGTCCTACAGACAGAAATGGAAACCAAAATTTTCAAAAAAATAATAACTTAAAAAAATTAGCTTATAGTTTTGCTAACATGGGCATTAGTTCATTTCGTTACGACAAACGGATTGTTAAGCAAATAAAAAAGGGCCGAATTAATGCCCGTTTATCTTTTGACGATTATGTAAAGGACGCTAAAGACGTTATTAATTATTTTGTTAACCAAGCCAATTATACAAACATTTATGTTGTTGGGCACGGTCAAGGAAGTCTAGTGGGTATGCTGGCTATTAACGAACATGTTACGGGTTTTGTATCGTTAGCAGGTTCGGCCAAACCTATAGACGCTGTTATTTTAGAGCAAATAGAACAAACAGCACCAGGCTTAAAAACAGATGCCGAGCGTGTTTTTAATGTCTTACGTACGGGTAAAACCACCGCTAACTACCCGCAAGCATTAAGTAATATTTTTAGTTTAGATACGCAGGACTTCATAGCAAATTGGATGCAATACCAACCAACAGAAATTATTAGCAATTTAAATTTACCAATACTTATTGTTAACGGTACCAAAGATTTACAAGTATCTATGCATGAAGCAGAACTTCTTCACCAAGCTGCAACAAACAGTAATTTGGTAAGTATTCAAAATATGAATCACGTTCTTTTTATTATTGAAGGTGGCGATTTGGAAAATTCAAAATCGTATAACGAATCGTTTAGACCACTAGCTCCCAAACTTATTAGCGCCCTGCAAGATTTTATAAAATGATAGCCACAAACTTGTAAAGCAAAAAAAGCACTCCTTAAACAAAGAGTGCTTTTCTTACTAACCAACCAAAAATATGAAAATCTACTGTTGTATTATCAAGTAACCACACTTGTAAACTAAATTACAACAGCACTAAACTATTAGCAATAGTCGTGCCAAAAATATTGATTGCAAACTGTTCGCTGTAAAAACAGCTTATTACCGTGTAAATTTGTAATTAGTTACTTTGTGGTTTTCACGTTTTAATAGCAAGCAAGGTTGGCAACGCATATCGCCTAAAATTTTTAAGGTGTATCGGTATTTTACATGTAACTACATGACAATTTTACATAACAACACGCCGCCTAAAAACATTTAGTTGAAGCAGAAGCTGTATATAAACACATAACATTATGTGTAAAAATTAACAAATTAGTTTATCTTTCATTATTTTAAACGCAAAATTATTTGGTTAGGCAACTACGCCAACTGTAACCTCTTTCATTTATTATGAAAAAAATTCATGTTTATTTCCTTTTAATTTTAATTAGTAGCCCAACCCTATTTGCTCAAGATTCCATAGTTGAAGAAGCTGTTATGTTAAAAAATGACAGTATTATTTTACCCGGAACATTAAGTTATAACAAAGCTATTAAACAACAACCCTTGGTAATTTTTATTCACGGCTCTGGTAATGTAGATAGGAACGGAAATCAGTTAGGAGCGGTAAATGCTAACTATATTAAGCAGCTTGCCGATAGTTTAAACAAACGAGAAATTGCGTTTTACAGATACGATAAACGCTCTGCTAATTGGGTAAATCTGCGCTTTATGATGGCCGATTTAAATTTTCAGCGCTTTGCAGACGATGCTAAAATAGCTATCAACAATTTTAAAGACGATAGGCGGTTTTCTGGAATTACCCTAATTGGCCACAGTCAAGGATCGTTAGTGGCTATGTTAGCAGCAGATAAGGTGGATAAGTTTGTATCATTAGCAGGCCCTTCAGAACCCGTAGATGTGGCTATTGTTAAACAATTAACTATTCAAAACGACACATTAGGAAGCACAGCAGCAGAACACTTTAAGGAACTAAAAGAAACCGGTAGTGTAAGTCAGGTAGACCCGAAATTACGTAGTATTTTTTCTAAACCTAATTTACCTTTTTTCATAAGTTGGATGGCTTATAACCCCGTTGAAGAGCTAAAAAAATTAACAATTCCCATCCTAATAATTAATGGCACCAAAGATTTACAAGTTTTTGAAAGCGATGCTAAAAATTTACAACAAGCAAACACACAGGCGAAATTAGTTATTATACCCAATATGAATCATGTTCTTAAGCATATAGAGGCAGATGCAGACAACATCAGTTCCTATACAAATCCGGATTTTCCGCTATCGGAAATGCTTATTAATACGCTGGAAAATTTCATAAAGGAAAAATAAAACCAGATATTATTTATGTTCCCTGTTTACATAAAATATGGCCAATACACCAAACACCCCAGATGCACTCATAACAATCTTGTAAATTTTGTGATAAATCAGTTTGCTAATGGTAAACTTTATTTGCAGTACAAACACCGTATTGCTGCCACTAGTGAAAACATTTTAATGTACCACGAAAAAAAAGCACTCACTAAACCACTTTTCGTGTAAGTAAAAAGCTTTAAAAATGAAGTGGATAAAAAAAGAAAAAAACCAGTATGGTTTTGGTACCCAACAAACCGTGTTGATAAAAAAAATAAACCATCCACAAAAGCATGCCTTGAACTTGCTTTTTTAAACCCGTTTATTTTGGTATTTTGCACCCTCAAACTAATTAATCATGCAAGAACCCTTATTTACTAGCGATACCATTGTATTTGGCCTTTTAATGCTAACCCTTGGTTTTATTTTCTACACCGAATCTATTAAAACGGGTTTCTGGCCCAAGTTTTATAAAATAGTGCCGGGTTTATTTATGGCCTACATGCTTCCCGCCGTGCTTACCACATCCGGACTTATTGCTCCAGAATGGGAAACCGTAACAGCTACAGGCGAAGTAACCAAAGAAAAAACAAGCTTATATTACATGGCTAGTAGATATTTACTACCTGCTGCACTGGTGTTAATGACCTTAAGCATCGACCTAAAAGCTGTATTCAATTTAGGTTGGAAAGCTCTAGTTATGTTTTTAACGGGTACCTTAGGCATTGTAATTGGTGGTCCTATTGCTATTTTACTTGTTTCTATAGTATCGCCAGAAACTGTTGGTGGTGCTGGCCCTGATGCCGTGTGGCGCGGTCTTTCAACACTTGCTGGCAGTTGGATTGGCGGCGGTGCTAACCAAACCGCTATGCTAGAAATTTACGGTTACAACCAAGCAGAATACGGCAAAATGGTATTTGTAGATATTGTTGTAGCCAATATTTGGATGGCTATTATTCTTATTGGCATTGGTCGTTCCAAAGCCATCGATAAATGGTTACGAGCAGATAATAGTGCCATAGAAGCCTTAAAAGCAAAAGTATCCTCGTTTGAACAAAGCGTAAAACGAAACCCATCATTAACAGATATTATGCTTATTGTTGCCATTGCGTTTGGAACTGTAAGTGTTGCCCATATAGGATCGGAATTTTTATCGCCATTATTCAATAAAATTGTTGGTAATATGGAGTCCCCAACTATGCGCAGTACGTTTACGTTTTTAAGCTCCAAGTTTTTCTGGATGATTAGTATTGCAACACTTATAGCCATTTTGTTGTCCTTTACCAAAGCAAAAAATTATGAAGGTGCGGGCGCCAGTAAATTTGGATCGGTATTTATATATATTTTGGTAGCCACCATTGGTATGAAAATAGATTTAGCATCTATATTCGACAATCCTGGGCTTATAGCCGTAGGGTTAATTTGGATGAGCATCCATGCTATACTGCTTATAATTATGGCTAAACTAATACGTGCTCCTTACTTTTTTCTTGCAGTTGGAAGTCAAGCTAATGTTGGCGGTGCGGCCTCTGCGCCTATAGTTGCTTCAGCTTTTCATCCATCATTAGCAACAGTAGGCGTTCTGTTAGCTGTATTTGGTTACGCCATTGGCACCATTGCTGCAATAGGTTGTACTATTTTAATGCGTTTGGCGGCTGTTGGCTAGTATTTAAAAAATAATTATATGATATTTGGCCTCTCTAATTTTTTACCAAACATGAAACATATTTTAACACTTATTGGTTTACTCACATTGGCTTCTTGTACAAAGGATACGAACAACCTAATTGTAAAAGGAACAATTAAAGATTTAAAAAAAGGTACTGTTTATTTACAAAAAATAGAAGATTCGGTATTCATAAATGTAGATTCTGTGCAGGTGAATGGCAATCCTAACTTCGAACTTCGTTCAGAAATTGAGTCTCCTGAAGTGTTTTTTCTGCATCTAAATAAAACAAATAAAGATGCTTATGGCAAAATTCCTTTTTTTGCGGATAAGGGAGTTACTAGTATACAAACAACTTTAAAAAATTTTGAATTAAATCCCACAATTGAAGGTTCGGAACAACAAGCCCTTTTTCAAGAGTATTTAAAAATGATGGCGCGTTACAACGATAAAAATTTAGAATTAATTAAAGGAGAATTAGACGCTAAAAAACAAAACGATTCCCTACTAATTGCCGAAAATGCAAAGGCTTTCCAAAATTTACTTAAAAGTAAATACCTGTACACCATCAATTTTGCTATCAGAAATAACAACAGTGCCGTAGCACCTTATGTAGCCTTAACAGAAATTTATGACGCACAAATAAAATGGTTGGACACTATAAATAACGCCTTAACCCCAGAGATTAAAGCAACCAAATACGGCAGAGAATTGGATGCTTATATAGCAAAGCGTAAACAAGAAATACAATAACAAAAGAGACCCGCAAAGGGTCTTTTTTTTTGCTAGTGCGTTACGTTAATTACCCTGCAGACTTACTAAAAAAACTATTTCTATATTTTTAAAATACCCACAGTAACTACCAGTGTATTCAAAATTTATAGGCAGTGCAGGCTAGCTTGTTTTGTGTTTAAAATGAGTTATACACTGCGGAAAACACCCATTATTTGTAACTTTTTATGTCTTATAGTGAAGGACTTATTAGGCATAAAAAAACTCCAAGCTGTAAAGCATTGGAGTTAAATAAAAGAGCCGATGGAGGGACTCGAACCCACGACCTGCTGATTACAAATCAGCTGCTCTAGCCAGCTGAGCTACATCGGCAAACAGGCTGCAAATATAATCTTCAAAATTTTATTTGCAACTATTTTTTTAAAAAAATTAGCCTAATTGGTTAATTTTTTCAATCAATTCGCGCCCTTTAGTTTCAAGCTCTGTATTAATAGCCTTAAAGTGCGCTTTCTTATCTTGTGCACTTCGGTCGTTTACCTTGGCTATTAACGAATCGAATGTAGCAATGGCGTCATCTATAATAGCCTCGCCAGCTTTTGTATCTTTATCTGTATTGGTGTATTCCCACACATAAACTGCTTCAATAATATCTCCTAAAACATAATTAATGTCTTTTTTAAGATCTCTTTTATTTGCCATAATAATAAGGTTTAAAAATTTTTACAAAAGTAGGTAATTTAATTGTATTCCCGACAATGCAACGGCATGATTACAATGCCCTTTTACAGGGTTTGTTACACATAAATTTCTAGTAAAGTAGCATGGCTGGACGCTAGTGTTATTTCCGTTAAACTGGCTGGTACTAATACTGTTTCGCCCATTGCTACCAATTGGCTAACACCGTTTGCTGTAATGGTAGCATGCCCCTCTACACACATATATATCATAAATGAGTCGTATGTATTGGCACGTAACAGCGTTTCCGTGATGCGTAAATAATTGGTAGTAAAATAAGGGCACGAAGCCATAAAGTTGGTTTTATTTGGCTCCTTATTATAATTAATCCGAAAATCCTCTGGCATATTAAAATTAAACGCTTCTAAAGCCAAATCGGTATGAAGTTCTCTTGGATTTCCTGTATCATCTACCCGATCCCAGTCGTAAATACGATAAGTTATATCGCTAGTTTGTTGAATTTCGGCTACTAAAACTCCCGCACCAATGGCATGTATTCTGCCTCCGTCAATAAAATATGCATCGCCGGTTTTTACGAAATCGAAGTTCAAAATTTCTGGTAGCGTTTTATTTTTTAAATGTTCTTGATACGTGTTTATGTCCATTGGCTGGTTAAACCCAACTATTAGTTTAGCATCTTTGTCGGCCTGCATCACGTACCACATTTCGGTTTTCCCAAAAGAGTTATGGCGTTTGGCCGCCAAGGCATCGTTAGGATGCAACTGTATAGACAAATCGGACTTGGCATCAATAAACTTAATTAGCAGTGGAAAGGTATTGCCAAACTGCTGGTAGTTTTTCTCCCCTACTAATTCTGCTTGGTATGTATGGAGCAATGTTTTAATAGATTGTCCTTTAAAAATCCCATTTTCAACAACCGAAGGTGAACCCGCTACATCGCTAATTTCCCAACTCTCGCCAACATTAGGGCTAGAAGCATTTTTATTAAGCATGTTTTTTAGCTTATTGCCTCCCCAAATTTTTGTTTTTAATATGGGCTCAAACTTTATGGGATATAACTTGTTTGCCATATAAACTTACTTACCCGAATATGTTACGAAGTTTCGTGGTGTTTCGTAAAGTGTTACTTCCATATCTAAGTGAGCACCTAAATGAGGTCGTAATTTATTATAAATTACAACAGCTATATTCTCTGCAGTAGGGTTTAAATCGCGAAAATCCGGTACATCTAGATTTAAGTTTTTGTGGTCGAAGGCATCTTCTACTTCCGATTTTATTAAATCCTTTAAAACCTTCACGTCAATAACGTAGCCCGTTTCTTGGTCAATCTCTCCCGTGACACTTACAATTAAATCGTAATTATGACCATGATAATTTGGGTTATTACATTTGCCAAACACAGCATCGTTCTTCTCATTACTCCAGTCTTTCCTGTACAAACGGTGCGCCGAATTAAAATGCGCTTTTCTACTAACTGTTACTTTCATGCTTCTGTAATATTTATATGTTCATAGAATTTTTCAAAAATAATTTTAAACCAGGCCGTATAAACACCCGGATTAGCCAAGATGTCTGCCTTAACGGCTTCCAAACTCATCCATTTCCACGCAGCAACTTCGTCTGGATTAATCTGGGGCTCTTCGTTATAATAGCCTATTAAAATGTGGTCAAACTCATGTTCGGTTAAACCGTTATCAAAAGGCGCTTTATAAATAAAGGAAATAGACTCCTTAAGGTCGGTTACAAAACCCATTTCCTCCATTAAACGGCGCTTACCGGCTTGAATATTGCTTTCGCCCTCTCGTTGATGACTGCAGCATGTATTTGTCCATAAGTCCGGTGAATGGTATTTATGACTTGCGCGCTGTTGCAACATTAACTCGTTGTTATCGTTAAAAACAAATACCGAAAACGCGCGGTGAAGCAATGCTTTTTCATGAGCTTCCATTTTGCCCATTAGCCCTATTTGCTCGTCTTTTTCATTTACTAAAATAACCTGTTCTTCCATAGTTGAGCAAAAATACCACCTAAAATTGTAATTCTATGCTAATCTTCTCATAAATTTAAAAAGCCCAATAAGCCTGTTTAAATATGTGTATTTAAAACGTATATTTGCAACCATTTTACAAGAGTATATGAGTTTTAAAACAGAAATAAACAGACGCCGAACTTTCGGTATTATATCGCATCCAGATGCGGGAAAAACCACGCTAACCGAAAAATTACTCCTATTTGGTGGTGCCATACAAGAAGCAGGCGCCGTTAAAAGTAATAAAATTAAAAAAGGGGCTACCAGCGATTTTATGGAAATTGAGCGCCAACGTGGTATTTCTGTTGCTACCTCCGTCCTTGCTTTTGAGTATGAAGGTATAAAAATAAACATTTTAGATACGCCCGGCCACAAGGATTTTGCCGAAGATACATTCCGTACATTAACAGCGGTAGATAGCGTAATTGTGGTTATTGATGTTGCAAAAGGTGTCGAGGAGCAAACTGAAAAATTGGTTAAAGTTTGTCGCATGCGCAATATCCCCATGATTGTTTTTATAAACAAGCTAGATAGAGAAGGTAAAGACGCCTTCGATTTGCTTGACGAAGTGGAACAAAAGCTAGGATTACAGGTAGTACCTTTAAGTTTTCCTATAGGCATGGGCTACGATTTTAAAGGTATTTATAATTTATGGGAAAAAAACATTAATTTATTTAGCGGAGACAGTCGGAAAAATATTGAAGAGACTGTTGAGATATCCGATTTAAAATCGGATGACTTGCATAAGTTAGTTGGTAGTAAAGCAGCCAAGACATTACAGGACGAGGTGGAACTGGTTGAAGGTATTTATCCAGAATTTAACAAAGAAGCCTATTTATTAGGGCAACAACAGCCAGTGTTTTTTGGTTCTGCTCTAAACAATTTTGGTGTACGCGAGTTATTAGACTGTTTTATAGAAATTGCTCCAAAACCTAGACCAAAACAAAGTGAAGAACGCTTGGTACAACCCGACGAAAAAGACTTTACTGGGTTTGTATTTAAAATACATGCTAATATGGACCCAAATCACAGAGACCGATTGGCCTTTATAAAGATAGTATCGGGTACCTTTGAACGTAACAAGCCGTATTTACATGTTAGAAATAACAAAAAAATGAAATTTTCTAGTCCGAATGCATTTTTTGCAGAGAAGAAGGAAATTGTAGATATTTCTTATCCAGGAGATATTGTAGGGCTTCATGACACCGGAAACTTTAAAATAGGCGATACACTAACCGAAGGTGAAACTATTCATTACAAAGGAATACCAAGCTTTAGTCCAGAACACTTTAGGTATATAAACAATGCCGATCCGTTAAAATCGAAACAACTATACAAAGGCATCGATCAGTTAATGGACGAGGGTGTAGCGCAATTATTTACTTTAGAGCTTAACGGCAGACGTGTTATTGGTACTGTTGGAGCGCTGCAATACGAAGTAATTCAATACCGTTTGGAGCATGAATACGGTGCAAAATGTACCTATGAAAACTTAAATGTGCACAAAGCTTGTTGGGTAGAAGCCAAAGATGTAAAAAGTGACGAGTACAAAGAATTTTTACGTGTGAAACAACGGTTTTTAGCCAAAGATAAACAAGACCAATTAGTGTTTTTGGCAGATTCGCCATTTTCCTTACAAATGACACAGGAAAAATATCCAAATATTACATTTCATTTAACATCGGAGTTTTAAAAATTGATAAAAGCGTGTCTTTTATCGAATATTTTACAGGCAATTTTGAAGTTTATCGATTTTTTACTACATTTAATCGATTAATAATGCCGTTTACCGCACTATTTAGTCAGAAATTAAAAGCGTTAACCTTTAAATCTACTGCCTTATGAAAACCCCAATCATGTGTTTCGTAATAAGGAAATTACTGTAACCTACAACCCGCAAGTTTGTATAAATGCCGAGCACTGCGCGCGCGAATTATCGCATGTATTTAGGCAAGCCGTTATTCCATGGATTAATTTGGAAGCAGACACGACAGCCAATATTATTTCTCAAATAAAAAAATGTCCGTCGGGTGCCCTGCAATTTAGCTATCATAAAAAGCAAGCTAGTTAAACTAAAAAATCCTATTAGCTTTTAATGGTAATAGGATTTTTTAATGCTAGGCATGAAGCCAAAGCTTTATAGCCTTAAAGCATTGCTAAACTATTTTCAATGCTTTTGTTAGCATTGTTTTATACCTTACAGCCAATTTGCGCTTATGGATTATATACGCATAATATCATATTTAATGGTATAACAGGTTTTTTAATAGGTGTTTTGCAAAAGCGTTAACACACAATCGTTTTATGCCTGACCAGTTGGGCCAAAGTTTAAGGGTATTGGTGGTTGCTCGTAATCTTTAATCTCGCCGTGCGCATTTTCAAAACGCGCTACATTATCGCCTAAAGCTTTTAACAAACGTTTGGCGTGCTGTGGTGTTAAAATTATACGCGATTTTACTTTACTTTTAGGTGTACCCGGCATGATACTCACAAAATCTACCACAAATTCGGATACAGAATGGTTAATTATAGCCAGATTGGAATAGGTTCCTTCCGCTATTTTCTCGTCAATCTCTATATTTATTTGACCCTGCTTTTTAGGGTTCGCTTTATCACTCATACAAATATGTGTTTATGGTAAAAAAATAGCGTGAAAATTTCACGCTATTTTTTTTTATCATTAATTAAAATTAACTTCTTGTTTGGCTTGCATCATTTCATCGAATTCTTCTTTAGAACCCACGATAATGTTGTCGTAAGAACGCATACCGGTACCGGCAGGAATTCTGTGTCCAACAATAACGTTTTCTTTTAAGCCTTCAAGTGTATCCACTTTACCATTTACAGCTGCTTCATTAAGAACTTTTGTTGTTTCTTGGAAGGATGCAGCAGATATAAACGATTTAGTTTGTAAGGATGCTCTTGTTATACCTTGCAATATTGGTGTTGCGGTTGCTGGTTGTGCATCGCGCGCTACTACTAATTGCTTATCGTTTCGGCGTAATAAGGAGTTCTCATCTCTTAACTGACGTGGTGATACAATTTGGCCTGGTTTCAGGTTTTCAGAATCGCCAGCATCTTCTACGACTTTCATACCGAAAATTTCATCATTTTCTTCTATAAAATCGGCTTTATGTACCAGCTGGTTCTCTAAAAATGTGGTATCGCCAGAATCCATGATTCTTACTTTACGCATCATTTGTCTTACCACTACTTCAAAATGCTTATCGTTAATTTTTACACCTTGTAAGCGGTAAACTTCCTGTACTTCATTAACCAAATATTGCTGTACGGCAGAAGGGCCTTTAATATTAAGAATATCGTTTGGTGTTACGGAACCATCGGATAATGGCATACCTGCTTTTACAAAATCATTTTCTTGTACTAGAATTTGATTTGATAGTTTTACCAGGTACTTTTTCACTTCACCTAACTTGGACTCCACAATAATTTCGCGGTTTCCACGCTTAATTTTACCAAAGGAAACAACACCGTCTATAGCACTTACTACGGCTGGGTTAGAAGGATTACGTGCCTCAAAAAGCTCTGTTACACGTGGTAAACCACCCGTAATATCGCCAGATTTAGCAGATTTACGCGGTATTTTAACCAAAATCTTACCAACTTTTACCTTATCGCCATCATCAATCATTAAGTGTGCACCAACTGGTAAGTTGTATGAACGAATGGCATTACCTTTAGCGTCTTCAATATGAAGCGTAGGTATTAATTTTTTATTTCGCGACTCGGAAATAACTTTTTCTTGGAAACCGGTTTGTTCGTCAATTTCCACTTGGTATGTTACCCCTTGCTCAATATTCTCATAACGAACTTTACCGGCAAATTCAGATATAATAACACCGTTGTAAGGATCCCATGTACATACAACATCGCCTTTTTTAAGGGCATCGCCGTTCTTAATATGAATGGTAGAACCATACGGAATGTTGTTAGTACTTAAGGTAATACCCGTTTTCTTGTCTATTAATTTTAACTCGGATGTACGTGAAATAACTAAATTAGCTTCATTTCCATCTGAATCTTCTCCTTTAATGGTTTTTAGTTCATCAATTTCTGCAATACCATCAAACTTGGCAACTAATTTGTTGTCCTCCGAAATGTTTCCGGCAATACCACCTACGTGGAAGGTACGCAAGGTTAACTGGGTTCCTGGCTCTCCAATAGATTGCGCAGCTACAACACCAACAGCTTCACCACGCTGAACCATTTTACCGGTTGCTAGGTTACGTCCATAACATTTAGCACAAATACCTTTTTTGGCTTCGCAAGTTAATGGTGAACGTACTTCAACAGCATCTACAGGCGAGTTTTCAATTGCTTTGGCTATGGCATCGTCAATCATTTCGTTAGCAGATACTAAAAGCTCATCGGTTAATGGGTTGTACACATCGTTTAATGAAATACGACCAACAATACGCTCGGACAGTGTTTCAACCACTTCATCGTTTTTCTTAAGAGGTGTTACTTCCACACCACGCAAGGTGCCACAGTCTACACTGTTTACAATAACATCTTGAGAAACATCTACCAACCTACGCGTTAAATACCCGGCATCGGCAGTTTTAAGAGCGGTATCGGCAAGACCTTTACGAGCACCGTGTGTTGAAATAAAGTATTCTAAAATTGAAAGCCCCTCCTTAAAGTTAGAAAGAATTGGGTTTTCAATAATTTCTCCACCACCAGCAGTCGATTTTTTAGGCTTGGCCATTAATCCTCGCATACCAGTAAGCTGACGAATTTGTTCTTTAGAACCACGCGCGCCAGAATCAAGCATCATATACACCGAGTTGAAACCTTGTTGGTCCTCACGAATTCGCTTCATAGACAACTCGGTTAACTCCGCATTTGTAGATGTCCAGATATCAATAACCTGGTTATAACGTTCGTTATTAGTAATAAGACCCATGTTATAATTGGCCATAATACCATCTACTTTTGTATTGGCGCCGTCAATCATAGCTTGCTTTTCTGGCGGAATAATAATATCCCCTAAACTGAAGGATAACCCTCCTTGGAAGGCAAAGTTATAGCCTAAAGTTTTTATTTCGTCTAAGAAAGCAGCTGTTTCAGGTACACTTGTAACCTTTAAAATATCGCCAATAATGTTACGCAACGATTTTTTGGTTAATACCTGATTTATATAACCTGCAGCATGTGGTACTTTTTCGTTAAATAACACACGGCCAACAGTTGTATTTATAATTTGTAGGGTTAGTTCTTCTGCTTCATTAAACGCATACGTTCTTACCCTAATGGCAGCATTAAGATTTACCCGACCCTCGTTGTAAGCAATAATTACTTCCTCTGGCGAGTAAAACGTTAAGCCTTCCCCTTTTATTTTAACGGTGTCTGTTGAAACACGCTCTTTGGTCATATAATACAGACCTAAAACCATGTCTTGAGACGGTACAGCTACCGGCGAGCCATTAGCTGGATTTAAAATATTATGTGATGCCAACATTAACAATTGCGATTCCAAAATAGCTTCTGGACCTAATGGTAAATGCACCGCCATTTGATCGCCATCAAAATCGGCATTAAAAGCGGTTGTTACCAATGGGTGCAACTGAATAGCTTTACCCTCTATTAATTTAGGTTGGAACGCTTGAATACCCAAACGGTGTAAGGTAGGTGCTCGGTTTAATAACACTGGATGACCTTTAAGTACATTTTCCAGAATATCCCAAACTACAGGTTCGCGTTTATCAATTATCTTTTTGGCAGATTTAACTGTTTTTACAATACCTCTTTCAATTAACTTACGTATTACGAAAGGTTTGTATAGCTCGGCTGCCATATTTTTTGGCAAGCCACATTCGTATAGTTTTAATTCTGGACCTACAACAATTACCGAACGTGCTGAATAATCTACACGCTTACCAAGTAAGTTTTGACGGAATCGACCTTGCTTACCTTTTAAAGAGTCTGATAACGACTTTAACGGACGGTTAGAATCCGTTTTAACAGCCGAAGACTTACGCGTGTTATCGAATAACGAATCTACAGACTCCTGTAACATACGTTTTTCGTTACGCAAAATAACCTCGGGTGCTTTAATTTCCACCAAACGCTTTAAACGGTTGTTTCTAATAATTACACGACGGTATAAATCATTTAAATCCGAAGTGGCAAAACGACCACCATCTAAAGGAACTAAAGGACGTAATTCTGGCGGAATAATAGGAATTACCTTCATAATCATCCACTCCGCTTTATTTTCGCGATTCTCATTTGATTCGCGCAACGCCTCTACTACTTGCAGGCGTTTTAAAGCCTCTGTTTTACGCTGTTTAGACGTTTCTGTGTTAGCTTTGTGACGCAATTCAAACGACAATTCGTCTAGATTTATACGTGCCAAAAGCTCAATTAAACACTCGGCTCCCATTTTAGCCAAGAATTTATTAGGATCGCTATCCTCTAAAAACTGGTTATCCTGCGGAAGTGTTTCTAAAATATTTAAGTATTCTTCCTCCGTTAGAAAGTCCATTTTTTGAACAGGTTCTCCTTCAGCATTTTTTGCATTACCCGGCTGTATAACTACATAACGCTCGTAGTAAATAATCATGTCTAACTTTTTAGACGGTAAGCCTAATAAGTAGCCTATTTTGTTAGGTAACGAGCGGAAGTACCAAATATGGGCTACTGGTACCACCAAATTAATATGCCCCACACGGTCGCGACGCACTTTCTTTTCAGTTACTTCTACACCACAACGGTCGCAAACAATACCTTTGTAACGAATACGCTTATATTTTCCGCAGGCACATTCATAATCCTTTACGGGACCAAAAATACGCTCGCAAAACAAACCATCGCGTTCTGGTTTGTGAGTTCGATAATTAATAGTTTCTGGCTTAAGAACTTCACCGCGCGACTCTGCTAAAATAGATTCTGGTGATGCTAAACCAATGGAGATTTTATTAAATCTCTGTACTGTATTTTTATCTTGTTTTCTTGCCATGTTTTTTCTTTTTTGTAGGCGCTCGTCGGCTACTTAAATGGGTAGCCAACGATTGCAACATACCTTGGTTATTCTTCTAATCTGATGTCTAGTCCTAAACCTTTCAATTCGTGCATAAGTACGTTGAAAGATTCTGGTAAACCAGGCTCTGGCATTGGTTCGCCTTTAACAATACTTTCGTATGTTTTAGCACGACCAATAACATCATCAGATTTCACCGTCAATATTTCTCTTAAAGTTGCAGAGGCACCGTAAGCTTCTAGTGCCCAAACTTCCATTTCTCCAAAACGCTGACCACCAAATTGTGCTTTACCACCAAGCGGTTGCTGTGTAATTAAAGAGTATGGCCCAATAGAACGCGCGTGCATTTTATCGTCTACCATATGGCCTAGTTTAAGCATGTAAATAACCCCTACTGTAGCTGGTTGGTCAAAACGTTGACCGGTACCACCATCGTATAAATATGTATGTCCAAATCTTGGAATACCGGCTTGATCCGTATATTCATTAATTTGATCCAGTGTTGCCCCATCAAAAATTGGTGTAGCATAGGTTTTATTCAGTTTCTGTCCAGCCCAACCTAGCACTGTTTCATAAATCTGACCAATATTCATACGGGAAGGTACCCCTAATGGGTTTAATACAATATCCACTGGCGTGCCATCTTCCAAGAAAGGCATATCTTCTTGTCGCACAATACGTGCTACAATACCTTTGTTACCGTGACGTCCAGCCATTTTATCTCCCACTTTAAGTTTCCGTTTTTTGGCAATATAAACCTTGGCTAGTTTTATAATACCAGATGGTAACTCATCACCAACAGAGATTGTAAACTTCTCGCGTCTTAACGATCCTTGCAAATCGTTTTCTTTTATTTTGTAGTTGTGAATTAAATCTGCAACTAATTTATTGGTATCGTCGTCGGTTGTCCATTGCCCAGATGTTAGGTGTGTATAATCGTCTACGGAATTAAGCATTTTCAGCGTGTACTTCTTACCTTTTGGAAGAACTTCTTCACCCAAATCGTTATAAACGCCTTGTGCCGTTTTACCGCCAACAATAGCGAACAGCTTCTCAACTAACACATCTTGTAATTCGCTAAACTTGTTAGCATATGACGCTTCAAGCGCAGCAATATCCTCTTTATCTTGAGCACGCTTACGCTTGTCCTTAAGCGCCCGAGCAAATAATTTCTTATCTATTACCACGCCGTTTAAGGAAGGTGATGCTTTTAAGGATGCGTCCTTAACATCGCCAGCCTTGTCACCAAAAATGGCACGTAATAATTTTTCTTCTGGTGTTGGGTCCGATTCGCCTTTAGGCGTAATTTTACCAATAAGTATGTCGCCTGGTTTTACTTCGGCACCAATACGAATCATACCATTTTCATCCAAATCTTTTGTAGCTTCTTCCGATACGTTTGGAATGTCGTTAGTAAGCTCTTCGTTACCTAATTTAGTATCACGAACTTCTAAAGAGTATTCATCTATATGAATAGATGTGAAAATATCCTCACGAACTACTTTTTCAGAAATTACAATAGCATCCTCAAAGTTGTAGCCTTTCCAAGGCATGAAAGCCACCTTCATATTTCTACCTAAAGCCAATTCGCCTTTTTGTGTAGCGTAGCCTTCGCATAGTACTTGACCTTTTTCAATAAGGTCGCCTTTTTTAACAATAGGCTTTAAGTTAATAGAGGTACCTTGATTCGTTTTTCTAAACTTAACAAGCGGATATGTTTTGGTATCGCTATCAAAGCTTACTTTAGCCTCATCCTCTGTACGGTCGTATTTTATAGTAATCTCGTTAGCATCTACATACTGAACAACGCCACTTCCTTCGGCATTAATTAATACACGCGAATCTGAAGCAACTTGTCTTTCTAAACCTGTTCCTACAATTGGAGCCTGCGGACGCAGTAGTGGTACTGCCTGACGCATCATGTTGGATCCCATTAAGGCACGGTTGGCATCATCATGCTCCAAGAATGGAATTAAGGAAGCCGAAATAGAGGCAATTTGGTTAGGTGCAACGTCTGTGTAATGAATTTCATTAGGATCGATAACAGGGAAATCGCCTTCCATTCGGGCAATAACTTTATCGTGTAAAATTTTACCTGTATCATCTACCTTAACGGTAGCTTGAGCAATTAATTTATCTTCTTCCTCTTCGGCACTTAAATAAACCGGATCGCTTTTAATATCCACAACGCCATCGGTTACCTTACGGTATGGCGTTTCTATGAATCCCATTGCGTTTACTTTGGCAAACACAGAAAGAGAAGAAATAAGTCCAATGTTTGGTCCCTCTGGTGTTTCAATAGGACACAAACGGCCGTAATGCGTGTAATGGACGTCACGTACTTCAAAACCTGCACGTTCTCTGGATAAACCGCCTGGTCCTAGAGCTGATAAACGACGCTTGTGCGTAATTTCGGCTAACGGATTGGTTTGGTCCATGAACTGCGATAATTGGTTGGTACCAAAAAATGAGTTAATTACGGACGATAATGTTTTGGCATTAATTAAATCGATAGGTGTAAAGACTTCGTTGTCTCGCACGTTCATACGCTCACGAATAGTTCGTGCCATACGGGCCAGACCAACACCAAATTGCTGCGATAATTGCTCGCCAACGGTACGCACACGACGATTAGATAAGTGATCGATATCGTCTATTTCCGCTTTCGAGTTAATTAACTCAATAAGGTATTTTATAATGGTAATGATATCTTCTTTGGTAAGCACTTGCTTATCCATACCAATATCTAAACCAAGTTTTTTATTCATTCTGTAACGGCCTACCTCTCCTAAAGAGTAACGTTGGTCCGAGAAGAATAATTTATCAATAATACCGCGTGCCGTTTCTTCATCTGGCGGCTCGGCATTACGTAATTGTCTATATATATGTTCAACAGCCTCTTTTTCAGAGTTTGTTGGATCTTTCTGCAGTGTGTTATGAATAATAGCGTAATCGCCTTGTTGCGCACTTTCTTTGTGCAACAAAATTGTTTTTACGCTAGTTTCCAGAATTTCTTCAATATTGTCTTTATCCAGAACGGTGTCTCGATCTAAAACAATTTCGTTTCGTTCAATAGAAACTACTTCGCCCGTATCTTCGTCAACAAAATCCTCGTGCCATGTATTTAGTACACGAGCAGCAAGTTTACGGCCTAAAACTTTCTTTAAACCAGCTTTAGAAACTTTTACTTCCTCTGCAAGATCGAAGATTTCTAAAATATCTTTATCACGTTCAAAGCCAATAGCTCGGAACAAGGTAGTAACTGGTAATTTTTTCTTTCGATCGATATACGCATACATTACTTGGTTGATGTCTGTTGCGAATTCAATCCAAGATCCTTTAAAAGGAATTACTCTGGCAGAGTATAATTTGGTTCCGTTTGCATGGAATGATTGGCCAAAGAATACGCCTGGAGATCGGTGTAATTGCGAAACAACTACACGTTCGGCACCATTAATACAAAACGTACCTGACGGCGTCATGTAAGGAATGGTTCCTAAATACACATCCTGAACAATGGTTTCAAAATCCTCATGTTCTGGATCTGTACAATACAATTTTAGCCTAGCTTTAAGCGGTACACTGTAAGTAAGTCCGCGCTCTATACACTCTTCGATGGTATAACGCGGTGGATCGATAAAGTAATCTAAAAATTCTAAAACAAATTGATTACGTGTGTCGGTTATTGGGAAGTTTTCAAGAAAGGTATTGTAAAGACCTTCATTACCTCTTTCTTCAGATTTTGTTTCTAGCTGGAAAAAATCCTGAAAGGATTTAATCTGAATATCCATAAAATCTGGATATTGTGTTCTATTTACAATAGACGAGAAATTTAATCTTTCAGCTTGTTTTGCTAACATCAATGGGCGGAATTTTGATTAAAAATAATAAAATAGCGTATGTAACGATTATATACGCAAAATGGTCTAGGCCTAAAAGTGTTCACTTTAGACCTAAACCGTAATGTTTTTGGAGGCTTAAATTACTTAAGCTCAACCTCTGCTCCTGCTTCCTCTAATTGAGTTTTCAAAGCTTCTGCTTCGTCTTTAGAAACACCTTCTTTAATTAAACTTGGTGCATCATCAACTAATCCTTTAGCTTCTTTTAATCCTAAACCAGTTAATTCTTTAACTAATTTTACAACTGCTAATTTTGAACTACCAGCCGACTTTAACATTACGTTAAACTCTGTTTGCTCTTCAGCGGCTTCGCCACCACCAGCAACAGGACCAGCCATAGCAACAGCTGCAGCAGCAGGCTCTATACCGTATTCTTCTTTTAATATAGTAGCTAACTCATTAACTTCTTTTACTGTTAAGTTAACTAATTGTTCTGCGAAATCTTTTAAATCTGCCATTTTTCTATCGTTTTAATAGTTTTTAATAATAATATAATTGTAATTAAGTGCGTACGTTTTTGTAACTACTACCCTTCTTTTTCGGATAGTGTTTTTAATATACCAGCCAGTTTACCGCCACTTGATTTAAGTGCAGATACAACATTTTTAGCTGGCGACTGTAATAAGCCAATAATATCGCCAATAACCTCTTCTTTAGATTTGATATTAACTAAAGCATCTAGGTTTTCATCGCCTACGTAAATAGCCTCTTCAATAAATGCGCCTTTAAGGATAGGCATTTGAGATTTTTTACGGAAGTTTTGAATAACTTTGGCTGGTGCATTACCCACTTCAGAATACATAATAGATGTATTGCCTTTTAACGTAGAAGGCAAATCGCCGAAATCCTTATCCGACGCCTCCATTGCTTTTTGAAGTAAGGTATTTTTAACCACTGCTAACTGCACATTTGCTTTGAAACACGCCCGACGCAAATCGGATGTTGCTCCTGCATTTAAACCGGAAATATCAGCTAAATAGATATTTGAGTTATCGGCTAATTGGGCAGTTAATTCTTTGATTACATGTGATTTTTCTTCTCTTGTCATAATAAAAGTTTTTAACTACTTAACCTATTTTAGTATCTACAGCTATACTCGGACTCATGGTACTAGACATAAAAATGCTCTTCACATAAACGCCTTTAGCGGCAGTTGGCTTAAGTTTTATTATTGTTTGTAATAATTCGTTTGCATTACCTGCAATTTTGTCTGGGCTAAAAGATACTTTACCAATAGCGGCGTGAACAATACCTGTTTTATCAACCTTAAAGTCAATTTTACCAGCTTTAACATCGCTAACAGCTTTGCCAATATCCATAGTTACCGTACCTGTTTTTGGATTAGGCATTAAACCACGTGGGCCTAAAATACGACCTAATGGACCTAATTTACCCATTACACTTGGCATGGTTACAATAACATCCACATCGGTCCAGCCACCTTTAATTTTATCCAAATACTCATCTAAACCTACAAAATCGGCACCGGCTTCTTTAGCTTCTGCTTCTTTGTCTGGTGTTACTAAAGCCAAAACTTTCACATCTTTACCAGTACCGTGAGGTAATGTTACTACGCCACGTACCATTTGATTAGCTTTTCTAGGATCTACTCCTAAACGAACAGCTATATCTACAGATGCATCAAAATTTGTGCTTGTAATTTCTTTTACTAATGCTGAAGCCTCATCAATAGAGTAAAGTCTACCTTTTTCAATTTTAGCTGCAGCTTCTTTTTGTTTCTTTGTTAATCTTGCCATTTTACAATTTTTTTAGATTAATTAGGGGCTGTACCACCTTTAATAGAGATTCCCATTGATCTTGCAGTACCAGCAATCATAGTCATAGCAGATTCAATTGTAAATGCATTTAAATCTTGCATTTTGTCTTCTGCTATAGCTCTGATATCATCCCAAGAAACTTTTGCTACTTTTTTAATGTGTGGTTCACCTGAACCTTTTTTAACTTTGGCCGCTTCTAATAATTGTACAGCTGCAGGTGGTGTTTTGATAACAAAGTCGAATGATTTGTCTTTGTATACCGAAATAACCACTGGTAAAACTTTACCAGGTTTATCTTGGGTTCTTGCATTAAACTGCTTACAGAACTCCATGATATTAACTCCAGCGGCACCTAAAGCGGGTCCAACCGGTGGCGATGGATTCGCTGCACCTCCCCTAACTTGTAGTTTAACTACTTTACTTAACTCTTTTGCCATTTTTAATAATTTAGTTTGGTTGTAACCTCAATTTTAGAAGCTTAAGATTACAGGTTATAATCGTAACAACTATTATACTTTTTCTACTTGCATATAACTTAACTCCAATGGGGTTTTTCTTCCGAAAATTTTAACCATTACTTCAAGTTTACGCTTTTCTTCATTAATTTTTTCGATGGTACCATCGAAACCATTAAACGGTCCATCAATAACCTTAACAGTTTCTCCAACTGTGTAAGGGATGGCCACATTAGTATCGGCATGAATAGACAATTCATCTACTTTACCTAACATTCTATTTACTTCAGATTGTCTTAACGGCACCGGATCGCCTCCTTTGGTTTCACCTAAAAAGCCAATTACGTTTGTAACCGACTTAATTATGTGAGGGATCTCGCCAGTAAGGTTCGCTTTAATCATGATGTAGCCTGGGAAGTAAACCTTTTCTTTGTTTGTTTTCTTGCCGTTGCGAATTTGCACAACTTTTTCGGTTGGAACGAGCACTTGCTCTACGAAATCTTCGTAACCCAAACGGGCAATTTCGGTTTCTATATAGGCTTTTATCTTATTTTCCTGACCACTTACTGCTCGAACGACGTACCACTTTTTTCCATTATCTTCAGACATAAAAACTATTTTTAACCGTTAATCCAATGAAAGTAAGTACTTATGGCTTTGCTAAAAACCGTATCGACACCCCAAATAGCTAGTGAGAAAATAATAGAGAACACTGCTACTACCACAGTTAACTTTTGTCCTTCTGCCCAAGTTGGCCAAGTAACATTGTTTTTTAGCTCTCCAAATGATTCTTTTATATAGTTTACTATTCCAGCCATTGTTTTTAATTGTTTTAATGCACAGCAAAGAAAACATAAACTCTTTGCTTCATAAATTGCACGGGTTGCGAGACTCGAACTCACGACACCTGGTTTTGGAGACCAGTGCTCTACCAACTGAGCTAAACCCGTAAATACAAGTCAAGGTATTCCGTGGTCCCACAAAAAAGGGAGGAATACCTTAACTTTATATTAGTGTATTAGATAATTATTAATCTAAAATTTCAGTTACCTGACCTGCACCTACAGTTCTACCACCTTCACGGATAGCGAAACGAAGACCAACGTTCATGGCAATTGGCTGAATTAAATCAACGTGAATTGTCAAGTTATCACCAGGCATAACCATTTCAACACCTTCTGGTAACGAAATATTACCTGTTACATCCGTTGTACGTACGTAAAACTGTGGACGGTAGTTGTTATGGAATGGTGTATGACGACCACCTTCTTCTTTCTTAAGGATATAAACCTCTGCCTTAAATTTAGCGTGTGGTGTTACAGAACCTGGCTTACAGATTACCATACCTCTAGAGATTTGAGTTTTCTCAATACCTCTTAATAAGATACCAGCATTATCACCAGCCTCACCTCTATCAAGAATTTGACGGAACATTTCAATACCTGTAATAGTAGAAGTTAACTTTTCAGCACCCATACCAATAATTTCTACAGGATCACCTGTTTTAGCAATACCAGTTTCAATACGACCAGTAGCAACAGTACCACGACCAGTAATAGAGAATACATCTTCAATTGGCATTAAGAAATCTTTATCAACCTCACGCTGTGGCTCCTCAATCCAGTTATCTACAGCTTCCATTAATTCTAAAACTGTATCAACCCACTTCTGCTCACCATTTAAGGCACCTAATGCAGAACCAGCAATAACAGGACCATTATCACCATCATACTCGTAGAATGATAATAAATCTCTAACTTCCATATCTACTAACTCGATAAGCTCTTCATCGTCCACCATATCCACTTTGTTCATGAATACAACAATACGAGGAATACCTACTTGACGACCTAAAAGGATGTGCTCTCTTGTTTGTGGCATAGGACCATCAGTAGCCGCAACCACTAAAATTGCACCATCCATTTGAGCGGCACCAGTTACCATGTTCTTAACGTAATCCGCGTGACCTGGACAATCTACGTGTGCGTAGTGACGGTTTTGCGTTGCATATTCTACGTGTGAAGTATTAATAGTGATACCTCTTTCTTTCTCTTCTGGAGCGTTATCAATTTGATCGAATGATCTTGCTTCTGAAAAACCTGCATCAGCTAATACTTTAGTAATAGCAGCAGTTAAAGTTGTTTTACCGTGATCTACGTGTCCAATAGTACCTATATTTAGGTGTGGTTTTGAACGATCGAAAGTTGCCTTTGCCATGTTTAATTTATTTAATCTTAATTTATATTAGTACTTAATTATTCTTTTAAAAAAATTGAGCCAATGACGGGAATTGAACCCGTGGCCTCTTCCTTACCAAGGAAACGCTCTACCACTGAGCTACACCGGCGTAACGTTCATTCCCTACTTTTTATTTGCCCATTTAAAACAACACTAAAAAGAAGAGTTTCCTAACTATTCAGGAAATTTAGAGCGAGAGACCGGGTTCGAACCGGCGACATTCAGCTTGGAAGGCTGACGCTCTACCAACTGAGCTACTCTCGCGTTTCTTTAAATTTATTTCTAAATTTAAAAGGTGTTCATTATTTCAAATTTAAGATTGCTACTACAATCCTAAATAAGCGAATTTTTACATGTTTTTTAATACTGCTTTTTACCAGTATTTCTGTAAGAATATATTCTTACTGCAACTTATTAAACGCTACACTACAAAAGTAAACTTTTGATGGCAGCTTATTTAAAAGCTTTGTGGGGAGAGCAGGATTCGAACCTGCGAAGACATAGTCAGCAGATTTACAGTCTGCCCTCGTTGGCCGCTTGAGTATCTCCCCTAATGCTTTAATTCACTATTTCAAAAAACTTTTTTTTGAGCCGATGGAGGGACTCGAACCCACGACCTGCTGATTACAAATCAGCTGCTCTAGCCAGCTGAGCTACATCGGCTTTTAATTAGGCTTTTAGGACCTAAAAAAAGTCCGCTATTTCTAACGGACTGCAAATGTATATATTTATTTAAATAATCAAAACATTTTTTATCTTTTTTTTACAAATGTGGTCGTAATTTTTCTTTTCGCTTTTTCAATTTACGTTCCAAACTAGCTACTGCCGTATCTACGCCTTCTTCAAAGGTTTTGCATTGTTTCTTTACAACAAAACTATCTCCGGGTACATTTACACGTGCTTCAAAAATTTTATTTGCTTTATCACTGGTATTTTCAACTTTTAAATACACATCGGATTGGATTACTTTATCGTAATACAAATCGAGTTTATCCATGCGTTTTTGAATAAAATCTAACAGCTTTTGATCTGCTGTAAAATTTACGGATTGGGTGTTTACTTTCATACGGTTCTATTTTTTAATTGAACAATGATTTAGGATTCGGTTGTTTTGTTACCTCGCGGATGTGCTTTTAAATATGTTTGTTTCAGTTCTAATATGCTATTATGGGTATACACCTGTGTAGCAGCTAAACTAGCATGTCCTAAAAGTTCTTTTACGGTATTTAAATCGGCTCCTTGGTTTAATAAATGCGTGGCAAACGAATGTCTTAAAATATGTGGGCTTTTTTTTACTTTAGTTGATGCCAAACTAAAATAATCATTTATTATTCGGTAAACAAGTGTTTCATAAATTTTAACGCCTTTTTGGGTAAGAAACAAATAAGCGGCATCCTGTTTATTTTCCAAGTTATTTCGGGCTTTTAAATAGGCGTCTAAACTGGATAACACCGGATTTATAAGAGGTATAATGCGTTCTTTGTTGCGTTTTCCTAAAACCTTTAAGGTTTTGTTGGAAATATCAATATGTTCTAATTTAATTGATATTAGTTCTATTCGCCTAATACCGGTTGCGTAAAATAGCTCTACAATAAGTTTGTTGCGCAATCCTTCAAAACTAGTATCCTCATTTAAGGCATCCAAGACTACGGACACCTCTGACTCCGAAAATGGTATTTGGACCTTCTTTTCAACTTTTAAACTTTTATGTTTAGCCAGTGGGTTTGTTTGTACATCGCCTGTTTTAAGTAAAAATTTATAATAAGCTGTAAGCGCTGAAATTTTTCGATTAATACTCCTGTTGCTTATTTTATTCTGAACCAAACTAACAATCCAGCTTCTTATTATGCCGTAATGCACCTCGGGCATATTGCTGGTATTGTAGGTGCTAACAAGAAAAGTTTGAAACGCTTTTAAATCCGTTTCATAAGCTTTTACGGTGTGTTCTGAATATTTTTTTTCCAGAAGCATATAATCTAGAAACGCCTTAAATGCCATAAAGTTTAAATTTGTTGAAGCTACATAACGATTTGGTCCTTCAAGTAAAACTACAAAAGTTTATTGGCAATTGCCTATCCTGCAAAAAAAAATCCCGCAAATTGCGGGACTTATATAATTTGAATTTGAAAAACCCTATTTTTTGAATTACAAAACGGGGCTTTAAAAACGGTTTAAGCTAATAGATAACTTAAAACTGCTCCTGATCTCTTAAACGCTGTATGTACTGTGCTTTTTGAATTTGAGCTCTTTTTTGTACAGAAGGCTTTACAAATTGCTTTCGGCTATTTAGTGCACGTTTGGTACCAGTTCTATCAAACTTTCGCTTGTAGCGCTTTAACGCTCTATCTATATTTTCGCCTTCCTTAATTGGTATAATTAACATAGTTCTTAACCTCCTCTCTTTTAGAATTTCAGGGCGCAAAAATAACAACATTTTTTAATTGAACAATGAAAAATAATTATTTTTAATTTCGACGCTTTTAAATTTGAATAGAGTGGCTAATTACCGTATCTTTTATTCACTTTTTTAGTTAGTTTCTAAATTGTAAAACAGCTTTTTTTCGTTTCGCCTTAAAGCAGACTGGAAATACATAAAAAGAAGCACCCAGCTTACTACTCTTTAAACAAGGCGTAACGTTTGGTTAAATCTTGAATAAGTTTCTCCTCCTCTTTGCTTTCCAATAAGGTGTTATAATTTGTCCAAAACTCCTTGTTGTAGGGTTTTGGTGAAAATAAATCGGCATCCCAAGGCCCTTTTAAGGTTTCTGACACAACATCTTGGTTGGTAATAATTTCGGTAAATAAAATTTCTTGCACCGTATAATAAAAGCGTTCGTCTTTATTGGCAACCGATTCGTCTATTTCGGTTTTAGGGTCGTCTTTAACAACACCTACATTAACTAATTTAGGAGTTTCGTAATACACATAATTTAGATACATATTATCCTTGTAAGCTTTGTAAGTAAGCACTAATTTATGATTTACGTCGGTATCGTATAGGGTTTTACTCCGACTCCGTTGGGCTCTGGAAGCCGCTACTAATTGGTACTCAATTTTTTTGATAGCGTAGGTATCCCAATCTATATACATCCAACCTCTAGGATGGTACCCATCATTAAATATTCCAGGTGTTTCCAGGTTGATGTATGACGTCCCTTCCGAAATTTTAATTTTATACACTTTCTTATCATTTTCAAGCAATACCGTATCCAAGGTAAACTGATGGGTACTTAAAACGTTCTCGCCCAGTAATGCCCCCGGATTTCCGGCATTTCTAACCATATTCAGTTTGCCTTGAAACAGCGTTTCCAAACCATTTATGCGTTTATCGTTCCATTTTATGGCCTCTACCAAAGAAGCCGTTTTAATGGTATCTCTGCGAAGATTATTTTTAGTGAGTGGAGCATTTTTGGTTTTACTTTTTAGGTAGGCTGTGTACGCTAACAAACTGTCCACATCCCGTAAGTCGTAACTTTTTCTAACCTGATCTACATGTAATTTTAAGTGGGCTGATGGATTCGACTCAAAAGTTGAATCGTACAAGGTAATAGCACTTTCAATAAGCCATTTAAATTCTTTTTTGTTTCTTTCTTTATGTCTTAAAAATCCCTTTTGCAAATAGGAAGAATCTGGCAAATTTTTACCAAAATCTTCAATAGCTCTTAATACAATATCGTTTCCAGTTTTTGGTCTGGTTTCGGCAATTAGAAGCACCTCATCCAAAGAGGCCACATCTTCATCTAAATAAATTTCAAAGGAGGCATCAAAATCGCTTACGGGTACTTTATAACTTTTAAAACCAATAGAAGAAACTATTAACGTATCGTTTGCATAAGCATTAGGAACAGTTAGTAAAAATTTTCCATCGGCATTGGTTACTGTACCTATTGTGGTGTTTTTAACATAAACACTCGCACTTTCAATGGGCAAAAATGTACTGCCCTCCAAAACTGTATTGCTTAACTCTTTTTGAGAAAAAACATTAAAACATAACAGACTAATTACTATACCAAAGCCATATTTAAAATTCCCATACATAGATATCTGTTTTTTTGAAAAGGCTGTATTACATACCTCCCTATTTAATTTCGCATAAAGTTAAAACGTGCTAATTTCTTTTTATGAAAAAGCATTCTGTTAGAGCTACTTTTACAGTGAACGTATCACGTGTTTCTCATCTTCCCTAGCCATCGTCATTTTGGCGCCGATTCCGTGAGGAATTTTCGCCAAAACAACCACAACATTAATTAGTAGCTGGCTTATAATCCTTACCATCTAGGGTCATTTTGGCGCTGATTCCGTGAGGAATTTTCGCCAAAACAACCACAACATTAATTAGTAGCTGGCTTATAGTCCTTACCATCTAGGGTCATTTTGGCGCTGATTCCGTGAGGAATTTTCGCCAAAACAACCACAACATTAATTAGTAACTGGCTTATAGTCCTTACCATCTAGGGTCATTTTGGCGCCGATTCCGTGAGGAATTTTCGCCAAAACAACCACAACATTAATTAGTAGCTGGCTTATAATCCTTACCATCTAGGGTCATTTTGGCGCTGATTCCGTGAGGAATTTTCGCCAAAA
>NZ_JBHULS010000006.1:0-52603 GCF_042684585.1 Bizionia sediminis | reverse complement strand
AGCTGGCTTATAATCCTTACCATCTAGGGTCATTTTGGCGCCGATTCCGTGGGGAATTTTCGCCAAAACAACCACAACATTAATTAGTAGCTGGCTTATAGTCCTTACCATCTAGGGTCATTTTGGCGCTGATTCCGTGAGGAATTTTCGCCAAAACAACCACAACATTAATTAGTAGCTGGCTTATAATCCTTACCATCTAGGGTCATTTTGGCGCCGATTCCGTGAGGAATTTTCGCCAAAACAACCACAACATTAATTAGTAGCTGGCTTATAATCCTTACCATCTAGGGTCATTTTGGCGCCGATTCCGTGGGGAATTTTCGCCAAAACAACCACAACATTAATTAGTAGCTGGCTTATAGTCCTTACCATCTAGGGTCATTTTGGCGATAATTTCTCGCAAAATTTCAGAGGTGCCGCCGCCAATTGGACCTAAACGACTGTCGCGTAACAAACGTGCTAGCGGATACTCTTCCATATAACCATAACCTCCTAAAAACTGCAAGCACTGATATATTACCTCGTCTGCCATTTTAGTAGATTGTAATTTTGAAACCGTAGCTTCTTTTACTACATACTCGCCTTTGTTCATACGGTATGCTATAGCGTAGTTAAATTCCTTACAAACAATCATATGCGCATAAGCATCTGAAAAACTGTGCCTTAAAGCCTGAAATTTATTAATACTCTGCCCAAAAGCATAGCGCTCGCTCATGTATTTTTTAGCGTAGTCTAAAGCAAATTCAGCACGTGCATGGGCGTTTACTCCCATTATTAAACGTTCGAAAGCAAAGTGCTGCATAATATATGGGAAGCCTTTATTTTCCTCCCCTAATAAATTGGCAGCCGGAATGGTTACGTTATCGAATGCTATTTCGGCCGTATCGCTGGCGCGCCAGCCTAATTTATCCAGTTTTGTTGCTGAAATACCTGGCGTATCTCTATCCATAATAAACATACTAATACCTTTATTACCCAATTCCGGATTGGTTTTAGCCGCCACCACAAGGTAATCGCTGTATACACCATTGGTAATAAATGTTTTAGAACCATTTAACACGTAGGTATCGCCTTTCTTCTCCGCTGTCGTGCGCATACCCGCCACATCACTACCTCCAAAAGGTTCTGTTACACATAAACAGCCAACTAAATCGCCAGTAATACTCGCCGTTAAATATTTTTGTTTTATGTCTTCGCTACCTTCAGCATTCACGTGCGTCATGGCTAAATAAGCATGCGCCCACATGTTAGCCGCAAACCCACCAGAATTTATTTTCTGTAATTCTTCCAAAAATATAATAGTGTAAAATAAATCTAAATTTAAGCCACCATAGGCTTCAGGGTAGTTTACGCCAAAAAATCCCATCTCGCCGAACTTCTTCCAGATAAATCGGTCTACTTTACCTTCCTTTTCCCACTTTTCAATGTGTGGCACTACCTCTTTTTGTAAAAAATCTTTTAAGCTTTCTCTAAACAAGTTATGCTCTTCGGTGAAGTACATAGTATTCATATTGTCAATTTTTTTGTATAATTATTCGATTGTCAAAGATAACTTAATTATCTCAATCTTATTTATAGGAAAGTCCTTAACTTTCGTTAAATCATCCAGCGATTTAAAGCCATCGCGTAGCGTGCGCTCTTCAATTATGTTAAAAGCAACCTCATAATCTATGTACGGGATTGTTACCAACTCATCGCGAGTGGCCAAATTAATGTTATATTGTTTTATGGCGCGCGGTGTTTTCACCGTAAACTGCTCTAATATGTTACTTATAACCTCGGGCGACAATCCGTATATTTCGGATAGCTCTGCATTAGCTGCAAACTGTCCGCCTACTTTTTCTCGGTAAGCAACAATACGTTCCGACAACTTGCTACCAATACCATAAACACGCGTTAATTGGGTAGCGGTTGCTGTATTTAAATCGGTTTTCTGATTGTAGCTAAGCGGCTTTTTTTCGTCAAACCTAGTTACTTTAGGTGTTTTAGCTTGCTTGTTTACCCAATCTGGAAATTTAAAATAAGGCGACATTATTGCCAAAAGCGAGTCTGATACCTGTGTTACTTTTTGAAATTCCTGTGCAGAATTAACCCATTTGTTTGAAGCTCTAAACGCGTGGAGTCTGTCTATTTCTGCGGCCGACATACCTAAACTATAGCCTTTATAATCCGTAATATAATTTGGGTTAAACGGAAATATTTTTGGTTGCGAAGCTATTACGGCTAGCTGTTTTAAAGAATCGACTTCGGCCTGAAGCTGGCTACTTACAGGGGTAATTGATTGTTTATTTACGGTGGATGTCATGTAAATAACATAGGCCACCTGCACCAAAACCATCACGGTTATTAACAACAAAATCCCATTCCGTTGTTTTTTAGAAAACGTAAAATGGGATTTTAATCTGTGCATATTCGGTTATTTTTTATCCAGCTTTCGGTATAATTGATTAGTCTTTAGTTTGTTTAAATACTTGCTTAAATCTACTTTCACTTCATTAGACATAATGTACAAACCAATAATATTTGGGAAAGACATGGCTAATATCATCATATCTGAAAAATCCAGTACAGCGCCTAAACTCACAGAAGCACCTATTACCACAAATACCAAAAACAACATTTTGTATATAAATTCAATTTTTTTGCTCTTACCAAATAAGTAAGTCCAAGCACGCATACCGTAATAGGACCACGATATCATGGTTGAAAAGGCAAAAAGAAAAACTGCTACCGCTAAAACATATGGAAACCAGGAAATTTGACTTCCAAAAGCATCGGAAGTAAGTTGTGCACCGGCCAGGCCACCTACTTCATGCATTCCGGTAAAAATTAATACTAAAGCGGTAAGTGTACAAACCACAACCGTATCTATGAAAGGCTCTAATAAGGCCACAAATCCTTCAGATGGCGGATTATTTGTTTTTGCCGTACTATGCGCAATTGCGGCAGATCCAACCCCGGCTTCATTAGAAAAAGCAGCACGTTGAAAACCAACCACTAGCACACCTATAATACCTCCTTTTAAAGCAGAAGGACTAAATGCACCTTCGTAAATTGCTGAAAAGGCTGGCCCTATATTTTGAATATTCATAACAATAACTGCCAAGGCTGCAATTACGTATATACTTGCCATTACGGGCACGACTTTTCCGGTTACTTTGGCAATGCTATTAATCCCTCCAATTATTACCACACCAACTAAAATTGCCGTTATAATTCCGAAATAAAATCCATTCCCTTCCAACATTGGAAACTGTCCGGCCAACTGCTCGAACGATTGGTTTGCCTGAAACATGTTACCACCACCAAAAGAGGCACCTACTGCTAATATGGCAAACAAACCGGCTAACACTTTTCCAAATCCTTTCATGTTACGTTTTTCCAGGCCATAGCGTAAATAGTTCATAGGTCCTCCAAATACGCGTCCATCTGGCAAAATGTCGCGGTATTTTACACCTAAAGTACATTCTACAAATTTTGTGGACATGCCCAGAAAACCACATACAATCATCCAGAATGTAGCACCGGCGCCTCCTAAAGACACAGCAACTGCCACACCAGCAATATTTCCTAAACCTACAGTACCAGAAACGGCTGTAGCCAAGGCTTGAAAGTGCGTAACTTGTCCTGGTGCATTGGGATCGTCGTACTTACCACGTGCTAGATCGATAGCATGTTTGAAGCCTCTTAAATTAATGAATCCCATTCTTAAGGTGAAAAATAAAGCTCCAAAAACCAACCATATTACAATAAAAGAAATCGGTTTAGTTAAGGGGTCGCCGTTGGGATGGGTTAATGCTTTTGGTTCATCGTACTTAACTCGGGCAAAATAATGAGCACCTTGTTCTATAACATGTTCGGCATTTTTTGAATCGTAAATAATGTTACCTGCATTCGTTATATGTTCCAATTGTCCTTTTGCCGCGGCTAAAACCGTTACTTCCTTTCCGTTCTTGTCCGCTATTACAGCTATAGGAGTGTTTTTATCTACATGTTCGCCAGCCGCAACCAGCCATTCTTTAAGCGTAAATTCGTTATCAACTTCATTGGTCCAATTTGGAATACCAACTAGTTTAACATCGGCGTAAACCACAGGATCGTACAACCCAACGGCTGCAAAGGGATCCCAGAACAACACCGATCCTAATGCGCCAACGGCAGGTGTCATGGTGCCATTAAAAACCTCGGTTATGGCTTCTGCTTTTACTTTAAAACTCGCTGTTTTGCTGGCTCCAGTGGCATCGGTTACTTCTACGGTATAAGGAATACCTTCGGTAAGGCCAACAGCCATATTTGATGTAAGTGGCGTGCTTTGGTTGCTCCAACGATACGTATACGGTTCTACTCCTCCTTTAACTGTTAGTGTTATAGCCCCGTCGTTAATTGTTTTGGAGGGATTTGTGGTAACTCCCGATATTTCCAAATCCTGTGCAAATGCCATTAGGGGTAGAACTACAGTGAAAATTGAAAGAAGAATTTTCTTCATAAGAATTATGTATTAGTTAGTTTTTTAGAATTAGTAGGACAAGATGCTAAAAATAATTGATTTTTTGAAAAATCTATTCATAAAATCACTTTTTCACTAGGTAATATTATAAACTGCTTTTAATTTCTGAATTTGTTCCGAACGTCCTAGAACAATAATTTTACCATCGGAATGCAGCGCTTGAGTGGCTTCGGGGTTTATAACATAATCGCCTTTTCCATCTTTATAACCAATTATATTACAACCAGTTGTTTTTCGTAAATCCAGTTCACGAATGGATTTTTCAACCTCATTAGTCAGTAGTAATTTTACATCTATTTCTTCAATATTTACATGTGCACTACCGCCAATTTCTAGGTTATCAATAAATTCAATTAAATCGGGAACAACAACCAATGAAGCCATATGGTTACCCCCAATTTTATCGGGTAGAATAACATTGTTAGCACCTGCTAGTTTTAATTTGTTGTATGACGTTTCTTGCGATGCGCGACTAATAATTTTAAGTTGCTTGTTAAGTTGCCTAGCGGATAATACCACAAATAAATTGTCGGCATCGTTTGGTAGCGCGGAAATAAGTGTTGAAGCATGCGCGACGCCCGCTTTTAACAGGGTTTCATCCTCGTTGGCGTTGCCCAAAACAAACGGAACCATCTCACTCCTGTACTTTTCTACAACGTCCTTATCTTGTTCAACAATTACAAAAGGTTTTTTGTAGGCCATTAGCTTTTGTGCTGCTTGCTTCCCGTTTCGACCATAACCGCAAATAATGATGTGATTGTTAAGATTATCAATCTTTTTCTGCATCTTTTTTTGTTTTAAATCTTCAATAGTGTGTCTGCTTAAAATGTACTCCGTTATAACTGTTATGGCGTAACCAACTATAATGATGCTCGTTAAAATTAAAAAAATAGTAAAGAGTTTTGAACCATCGTCCAGTGGCCTTACCTCTCCAAAACCTACTGTTGTAATGGTAATAACAGTCATGTAAAGGGCATCAATAAACCGGTAGCCAGACATTAAAGCGAAACCAATTACGCCGGTAACTAGCAATAAAAATAATAAGGCAATAGCTGTAATTATTTTGGACCGAAAAAGCTTAATGGCTAATTTTACCATAACTACAAATCGAATACGGATGAACGTTTTGTGAATAACAAATCTTTAATACGTATCCAAAAAGCAAAAAACAAATACAGGGCAAATCCAAAGCCAAGTGTTACAAAGGCTAAATACATAAAAGAGGTCCGCACCACTTTAGCACGAATACCCAAACGGTCCGCAATACGCTGGCATACATAGAAACCGCGCTTTTGAAAATACAGCAAGGTTTTGTAAAAAAAATTCATGTTGCAAGATACTAATTTATTTGCTTATTAAATTATTTCCAATGGCACATTCTAAACATTTATTGGGCACACAATAGTGCTGTTTTAATTGTATTAGGGCTTGTGAAACAGCAGCGGTTTTAGCAAGCGGACGCAGGGTGTGAAAACGGCTAACAATCTGATTTTTTTCGGAAGGAACTTGTGCCATTACATTCAGTATTTCCGCAGTATTATCCTGTCCTTGGGCTTTGGCATAGCTGAACGTAATTGGTACAACAGTGTTTATAATTACCAAATTAATAAAACTTTTGGTAAGCATTTTTTTTGAGGCTTTTGAAGGGGTTTGAAAGGTGTAATGTGTTTGCCAAAAAGCGGTACAACCCACCTGGAAAATATCATAAAACTCCGGAAGTGTTTTAGCCTGAATAAGGCGCGATAATAACCCGTGATTTTGCGCATAAATACTTGCTAACTGCGACAGCCTGATAGTGGGAAAATTAGGTGGACGTAATTTAAAAAATTGCACCGGTAACACATGTGTATTGTCTAAATTATATTTGGTTTTTAAATACTGATAGGTGTTAAACAGGTTGTTTTCGTATGGTTCTTGACTGTTAGCGCGTAACAAACCCCCTTGCCCCATTAATAAAGCCTCCAATTGCTGAACATTATTTTGGAGTTTTCGGATTATAGAAAAATTAATAGATTGTGCTAGGGTATAAAACGCTTCGCCATTAATATTTAAACCAAAATTTTTTGCTAACATTATAAATAAAACAGCTTCCCAATTATTTTTAGACTGCTTTAAAAGTGTGCTAATAGTTGTTGCTTTGCGTTCCAACCGCTCAATATACAAACGCTCTAGCCAGTTGTTTATTAAAAATTGCGTCGGCTCATGAAATGCCTTTTCACAATTAATCCATGTTTGTTTTTTAGAAAATAATTTATAGTAATTTGCTAATAAGGTAGTATCTATATATTCCCGAAGTTCTAGGGTAGGTATAGCAGTGTTGTCCTGTCTAAAAACATCGGTGTCATGATCCCAAACCACATGAAGTATAACATTATAATAAGCAGGATCGGTTTCATGATTATGCACATACCAATCGCTGGATTTAATATGTATTTCAATATTTCCTGCCCAATGTTGGTTGTCTATTTTTACCTGTGCGGCAAAAAAATCTGGACCAGACAATGCGTTATGTTGCCCGGAATTTATAATACTAATAGGCAAACCCAAAGTTGTTTTTAGCTTTGTAATGGGCATTTTTTTATGCAACCACAAATAATGTAAAAAAGCCTCTTGCATGTTAACAATTTACGGAAATTAATCTAATATGTATAAACCCCTTTTTACTTTATTATTTTACTTATCTTGTTTCCATTAATTACAAGACACTAAAATGTATGGTAAATTTGATACTTATTTTATGTTTGTTACATCCACAAAATGCTATGACTATTTATACTTTTAATGCTGACAGCAAAAAAACAGATTGGTTTACATTGGACGATGTTGTTATGGGCGGCCAATCTGTAGGAAGTTTTACAATTCATCCAGAAGGTTACGGTGTCTTTAAGGGTAAGGTGTCTTTAGAAAATAACGGCGGATTTTCGTCTGTAAGGCATCAATTTAGCACAAAAAATACGACCAATTTTTCCTATTTCCGAATTGTATTACGAGGCGATGGTAAGCCCTATCAATTTCGCGTAAAATCCGATAAAAACAACCAATATAGCTACGCTGCAACTTTTAACACCCAAACCAAATGGGAAACAATAGATATTCCTTACGCTAGTTTACTACCCGTTTTTAGAGGGCGCAAATTAAATATGCCTCATTTTAACGGTGTGGCCTTATCGGAAATTGGCTTTTTAATTGGCAATAAAAAAGCACAAGAATTTCAATTAGAAATAAAAAGCATTCAACTAATTAACTAAAATAGCCAAATTTTACTGCCGTTTTAAAGATCAGAAACAGGTGTGTTTCCTGTCATTTTAATACCTTCGCAACCATGAATTCCATTGAAATCCGCCATGTAAACGTTGTGCAATACATTACACCTTTAAGAGAAGGTGGATCGCTACCTGCGGTTGTAAAAGCCGACGATGATTTTATGTATGTATTAAAATTTAGAGGTGCCGGACAAGGTAAAAAGGCTTTAATTGCCGAGCTTATTGGCGGTGAATTGGCTCGTGCCATTGGCCTACATGTACCAGAATTAGTTTTTATGACTCTGGACGACTCCTTCAGTAAAACCGAACCCGACGAGGAAATTCAAGATTTACTAAAGTTTAGCGTGGGTTTAAATCTTGGGCTTCATTATTTAGCAAATGCCATTACTTTCGACCCGTTGGCCACCCAAATAGATGCGTTAACAGCCTCTAAAATTGTAATTTTGGATAGTTTAATAAGCAATATAGACCGCACAACCAAAAACACAAACCTACTGTCATGGAACAACCAAATATGGGTAATAGACCACGGTGCCAGCTTTTATTTTCATCATAATTGGCCCACTTGGGAAAACCACTTAACACGTACATTTCCACTCATAAAAAATCATGTGTTGCTACCATTTGCAACAGTGCTAAATAAAGCTGCTGAAGCGATAGAAGTAGCATTAAACGCTTCAAAAATTGAAGAAATTATAGCATTAATTCCTAATGACTGGCTTATAGAGGCCTCTGAAAATACAGCTCCGTAACATTTAAAAGCCCGCTATGTTAGCTATTTAAAAGCAAAACTTGCAATACTAGACAAACTTGTAAACGAAGCCAATCATGCCAGATAACCTTACTTACGAATACGCCATTATTCGCGTTGTTCCGCGGGTAGAACGCCAAGAGTTTTTTAATGTTGGCGTGCTTCTTTACGCAAAACGAAATAGGTTTTTGGGTATAAAATACCACATCTGTCCTCAAAAACTAAATGCCTTCTCGAAAGACTTAAATGTGTCTGAATTAGAAAACTATTTAAATGCCTGGGCCTTAATTTGCGAGGGAAATTTACAAGGAAATACCATTGAACAATTAGATATATCGGATAGGTTTAGGTGGTTGGCTGCCTCCAAAAGTACCGTTATACAATGCTCGCCTACACATGTTGGTATTTGCACAAACCCAAAAGAGACCCTAGAGGGCCTCTTTACAATGTTTGTAGAATAAAAATAGACGTATTTACGCTTCTAAATACCCCATTTTTTTCATCCATTCATTATTAAACATTTTTCCTACGTACCTACTACCATGATCGTGAAATAATACGACCACCACATCGTCTTTGGTAAATTGATCTTCCAGTTGCAACACACCTTTTATGGCGGCACCAGCAGAATTTCCTAAAAACATACCCTCTTCTTTAGCCAGTTTCTGCGTATAAATAGCGGCATCTTTATCGGTAACTTTTGTAAAACCATCAATAATGCTAAAATCTACGTTTTCTGGTAAAATATCTTCACCTATACCCTCGGTAACGTATGGATATATTTCTTTTTCGTCGAAAATACCCGTTTCATGGTACTTTTTAAAAACGCTACCATAGGTATCGACACCCCAAATTTTAATGTTAGGATTTTGCTCCTTTAAATATTTACCTACACCAGAGATAGTTCCGCCCGTGCCAACGCCCACCACAAAATGTGTTACTTTGCCATCCGTTTGTTTCCAGATTTCGGGACCGGTGCTCTCGTAATGCGCACGCGCATTGCTAGGATTATCATACTGATTTACGTACCAAGAATTGGGCGTTTCCTCACCTAAACGTTTGGAAACCGAATAATAGCTTCGGGGGTCGTCTGGTTCTACATCGGTAGGACAAACTACTACTTCAGCACCTACCGCACGCAGGATATCCATTTTTTCTTTAGACTGCTTATCGGAAATAACAAAAATACATTTGTAGCCTTTTACTATTGCGGCCAGTGCCAAACCCATGCCTGTATTTCCCGATGTTCCTTCAATAATAGTGCCTCCTGGTTTTAACCTGCCATCTGCTTCCGCATCCTCTATCATCTTCAGGGCCATGCGGTCTTTTACCGAGTTTCCTGGATTAAAGGTTTCGTATTTAGACAACACCAAACACGGCAAATGTGCTGTTAGTTTATTTAGTTTAACCATAGGCGTGTTACCTATTGTTTCAATAATATTATTTGCGTATTCCATACTAGCTTGTTTCAAATGTTAAGCAAATTAAATGAAAGCTTCCGCTAAATTTAAAGAGCTTTTAATTTAGACATGCAAAGGTAAGTTTTTGGTAGCAAAGCACGAAAGATTTTTAAAGCCGTGCTTAACGAAAAAACAAAACGACCTAGTTAAAACGAATAGACTTAACCGGCGATATTTTTGTAATTACATACGATGGAATAAGAAGCATAAGAATGCATAATATAAAAGTACCTAAATTTAAAGCTAGAATATAGCTTAAACTTATATACACGGGCGCTTCGCTAACGTAATAAACGTTTGGATCCAATGGAAAAATTTTGAAATATTTTTGTGCCAATAAAATGCCTAATCCAATAGTATTACCCCAAAGTAACCCCAAAGCAATTAAATACGACGCATTGTATAAAAATATTTTCCGAATACGCCAGTTGTTACTTCCTAATGCTTTTAAAATTCCTATCATTTGTGTGCGCTCTAAAATAAGCACCAAAAGTGCGGTTACCATATTAAAGCCAGCAACAATAACCATAATGCCTAAAATGCCATAAATATTTTTTACAAAAATACTTATCCACTCGAATATTGAATCGAATTGACGCTCCACGGTTATCGTATTTAACTCTGGCGGTGTTTGTTTGTAAACCTCGTCGCGTATAGCATCTAAATTATTGTAGTTATTTACAAATATTTCGAAATGCCCAACCTGATCTGGCTCCCATTTATTTAATCGTTGCAAATGTTTTAAATGCGAAATAACATAGGTTTTATCGAATTCTTGAAATCCGGAATTATAAATACCAACAACTTGGTAAGGAATAATACGCGGTTGTTTATTAAAATCGTTATTTGTAAAATATGTTTGAATGGTGTCTCCTACTTCCAATCGCAGTCTGTTGGCCGTATATTCTGAAATAAGCACATCCTGACTGTATGCTGAGGTATATTTTGGAATGGTACCTTGCACCAAATATTCTTCAAAATAATCCCATTTATAATCTGTACCAACGCCTTTTACAATCACAGCCTCAAAATCGGTTTCCGTTCTCATAATTCCGAATTTAGTGGCTACACCTTGAATGTGGCTAACGCCGCTAACCGAATTAAATTCTGGATAAAACGACTGATTTTTTGAAATGGCCACGTCGCTTTCTTGCAAATTATTCATGCCAAATTTCGAGATTGTAATATGCCCATTAAAAGCCACTACTTTGTCGCGAATTTTTTGTTGTAAACCAATTCCTGTGGCTATAGACACCATCATAACTATAATACCAATGGCAATGGCTGCAATTCCAATTTTTATTATTGGTGCCGAAACGCTACTTTTATACGCTTTACTATCAATAATACGTTTAGCTATAAAATACTCGAAATTCAAATGATACAAATACTAGTTAATAAGTCCAAAAATACTGTTTTATTATTTGTTATGGTACTCATTTCTTGTGGAAACTTTTCACAAACAACCCAGGAGAAAAATTTGGCCAAAACAGTCGTAAAAAAACCAGTAAAAACAAATAGCACACCAGCTACTAAGGTGGGTGCTAATCAAACAACGGCCTACCTGCCTCTTTTAAAAAACAAGCGTATTGGTATTGTTGCCAACCAAACCAGTGTAATTTTTAAAGACCCTTCTTTACGCACATACACACATTTAGTAGACTCGTTAATGGCGTTAAATGTTACTGTAAAAAAGGTATTTGCACCGGAGCATGGGTTTAGAGGCACTGCCGATGCTGGCGAACTTATAAAAGACGGCACTGATACTAAAACAGGGCTGCCGTTAATTTCGTTGTATGGCGCAAACAAAAAACCTACTGCTGTACAATTACAAGATTTAGACCTTATTATTTTTGATATTCAGGATGTTGGCGCCCGCTTTTACACCTACATTTCAACCCTGCACTATGTTATGGAAGCCTGTGCCGAACAAAAAATACCTCTTTTAATTTTAGACAGACCCAACCCAAACGGTCATTACATAGATGGCCCTATTTTAGAACCAGCCTTTAAAAGTTTTGTTGGCATGCATCCCGTACCTGTGGTTCATGGCATGACAATTGCCGAATATGCAAAAATGATTAATGGCGAAAAATGGCTTGAAAACGCTGTGCAATGTAGTTTACAAATAGTTCCTGTTGCCAATTATACACGCCAAACACCTTATAGCTTACCAATAAAGCCTTCTCCTAACCTGCCCAATGACGTGGCTATAAATTTGTATCCCAGTTTGTGTTTTTTTGAAGGTACAAATGTAAGTGCTGGTCGCGGAACAGATAAACAATTCCAGATATTTGGGAGTCCGTATTTAAAAACTAATTCCGGCATGTTTACCTATCAATTTACACCACAACCTAACCCTGGAGCAAAATCTCCTAAACACCAAGACAAGCTTTGCTATGGTATGGATTTAAGTCAGACAAAACCACTAAACAACCTCAACCTAAATTACTTAGTAAACGCCTACCAAGCTACTGCAAATAAGGCCACTTTTTTTAATAGCTTCTTTTCTAAATTAGCAGGCACTGCCTCTTTACAATCTCAAATTGAAAGTGGTATGTCTGCACCTGAAATTACACAAACGTGGGCAAAAAATTTAAGCGCTTACAACCAAATGCGCCAACCGTATTTACTGTATCCTTAATAGCTGTGGCAAAAGTAAGCAAATAACATCCTTTAAGCATGCACATTACGTGCGCTCTACAGTTGTTTCTGGATCCGTAATATAGACCACAAAAATAATTTTTTTTGCGTCTTGAGAAACCACTAAAACATGCTTGCCTTTTGTAAAATTAGCAAGTGGTAATTTATACTGTTTTTTAAACGGGTGCATATCTATTTCCCGCTTAAAGTCCTCGTTTATGGAGTATATATGATTAATTTGGCTGTTGCTTGCCAGCAATAGCGTATCTTTTGTTGTGTTTAGCTCATGTACCAAAGTACGCGCACTTATATTGGTGTTTTTTACAATTTTTGCGGTATAACTGGTTTGTCCAAAAACCGATTGTTCTAACATAAAAAATCCAAAACAAAGAAACCCGCAAAATGCCGTACGCAACGTGTTACTATATTTTAAATTCATAGTTTTTTGTGAGGCATTTGGGTATTAAGTTTACATAATAGTTTGGATGTATTGTTGGCTAAACCAAAGTAACACTGGTGTAAACGCCAAGGTATAAGTAAAGAGGCTATTGAATGGTGAGGGGATTTCATAAATTATTTAAATTGCTATTAATTCGTTTTATTGGGTGGGTGTTGATAAGGCACAAAAGGCTGTTTTAATAACGTTTTTATTTGGCCATTTGCTACCGCATCTGGGAACACATCTACACCATATATAATTTGTTCGCGATCCAATTCTTTATATGTACCAAAAATCCTATCCCATATAGAAAAAATATTTCCGTAGTTGGAATCTGTATAAGGCAATACATAATGATGATGCACTTTATGCATGTCTGGCGACACAAAAATATAACTTAAAAGTTTATCTGTTGTACGCGGTAATTTAATATTTGCATGGGTTAATTGCGTAAACACAACCGACAAGGATTGGTATAAAAACACAATGGCTATTGGTGTACCCACTATAAAAACACCCAAAACGGTAAAAGCAAACCGGATAACACTTTCAATTGGGTGGTGGCGGTTTCCTGTTGTTGTATCTACATGATGGTCTGAATGATGAACTAAATGTACTTTCCATAACGCGGGAACTTTATGCTCCACAAAGTGGGCTAAATAAGCACCAAAAAAATCGAGTAACAGCACACCCAACAACACATAAACAACCAGCGGCATCTGTGGTAACCAATTTATAATTCCAAAATTATGAGCCGTTACCCAATCGGTTGTTTTTAACAGAACAAAGGCCAAACTCACATTTATAACCACCGTGGTTGCCGTAAAAAACAAATTAGGCCAAGCATGTTTCCATTTTTTGTACGAAAACCGGAATAAAGGTAAAGCGCCTTCCAAAAACCAGAAAAACACAATACCACCAACCAACAACGCACTGCGATGCAAACTAGGAATGGTTTCGAAATATGAAATAACAGCGTCCAATTTTTTTCTTTAAAGATACTAAAAGTTATTAAAAGTTGATGCGTTTTTTCATGGCTTCTACAATGTTAAAAGCTGCAGGGCAAATGGCCACATTTTTTAACGTAAGATTAGAAATTTGTTGAAACTTCTTACGGTCTGTGTGTGGAAACTCCCGGCAGGCTTTAGGCCGCACCTCATAAATACTACAAAAATTATCGGCGCCTAAAAAAGTACATGGCACGGTTTGCAAAACATAATCGTTGTCCTCATCTACTCGTAAAAACTGATTAATAAATTGCTGGGGTTTCATTTTAAAATGCTTGGCAATTCGTTGAATATCTTTATCCGTAAACAAAGGCCCTGTTGTTTTGCAACAATTAGCACATTCTAAACAATTGGTTTCCTTAAATGCCGCTTCGTGCAATTCTTGCATAAGGTAATCCAGTTGCTTTGGTGGTTTCTTTTTTAGTTTTTTAAAGAAATCTTTGGATTCCTTATGCTTATCTTTGGCAAGTTTTGGAAGCATTTCTATTTTAGGGCTAACACTCAAAATGATGGGGATTTTCAAATTTACTGGGGTCGCAAAATAAGAAAAACCCCAAAAACTATAACTATTAAACTGTAAACTTTGTTTTTAAAAGATTTATTTGGAAAAGCGCTAGTAGATTACCAATCTGGTAATTACACAGAGGATTTAGTAACCTATACTAATATTTCGGAGGAAGATGACTTGCCTATTCCTTATCTTTTCAGAAATTTTAGCAACATGCCCAAAATAGAACAAAAGGCTTTGCAGTTGGCAAAAGGCACTGTTTTAGATGTTGGCTGCGGAGCCGGAAGCCATAGTTTGTATTTACAAAACAAAGGGCTCCTTGTTAAGGGTATTGATATTTCTGCCGGAGCCATTGAAGTAGCGCGAAAGCGTGGTGTAAAAAACGTGCAACAAAAAGCCCTTTTAGACGAAACTGAAACCTTTGATACCATTTTATTACTTATGAATGGTACTGGAATTTTTCAGGAACTAGCTCACGTTAGCGCCTACCTTAAACATATCACATCACTGCTAAAACCAAATGGCCAGGTATTAATAGATTCCTCGGATATTAAATATATGTACGAAGATGAGGATGGTGGGTTTTGGATAGACACCCAAGCAAATTACTATGGTGAATTGGACTATTATTTAAGTTATAAAGGTGAAGAGGAAAACCCTATGAAATGGTTATATTTAGATTTCGACACCCTAAAACTTGCCTGCGAAACCCTTGGGTTATCCTGCCAAAAAATACTGGATGGACCGCATTTTGATTATTTAGCGAAACTAACAAAACTTTAAGCGCTGGGCGCAAACAGAAAAGTCTAGCTACGGGAACGTTTCCAGACTTTTAGGTTGCAACAAACTGTTTTTATAAATTAATGGACACGCACCCCACCCAGATAAGTCTGTAAAACCTTGGTGTAAGGCACTTGTTTTATATTAGCTGTCATGATATCTTGATCTAGGATAATAAAGTCCGCCCATTTACCAACCTCAATGCTTCCTTTTTCGGCCTCCTCAAAATTAGCATAAGCTGCCCAAATAGTCATACCGCGCAAGGCCTCTTCTCGCGATAAGGCGTTTTCTTTCTGAAAACCATCCGCTGGAAAGGCGTCTAAATCTTGTCGCGCTACCGCGGCATAAAAGGTTAAAAACGGATTTACTTTTTCAACCGGGAAATCCGTTCCTAAAGCCAATTTACCATAGCTTTCTAATAATTTTTTATAAGCATAAGCACCTTTTAGGCGTTCAGCGCCAATTCTATCTTCAGCCCAATACATATCGCTTGTAGCGTGTGTTGGTTGCACCGAGGGTATTATGTTATTAAATTTTTCAAAGTCGGCTGCCGACACAATTTGCGCATGTTCAATACGCCAACGTTTATCTTTTTTTCCTTCTAAAACCTTCTGATATATATTTAAAACAGCATGATTGGCAGAATCTCCAATAGCATGTGTATTTAGTTGAAAATTAGAATTAGCAATTCGTTTAGCTGCATTTTCAAGGTAATCTAAACTGGTAACAGGCAAACCATAAGTATGTTTGGCATCGGAATAGGGCTCACGCAATAAAGCGCCTCGGGACCCTAATGCGCCATCGGCCGAAATTTTAAACGATCTGATGTGTAAACCGTCTGTTTTAACAACACCTTTATTTAGGTAATAATCGATTTGTTGTTCCGTACCGCTAGCCATAACGTATAGTCTAATTTTTAACTGATTTGTCTGGTATAGGCTATCCATAATAGCAATAGCATCTGCATGTACGCCTGCATCTACAACCGTAGTTAAGCCATATTTAAAACATTCTTTTTGAGCAGCTAAAAGCGCCTCCACGCGTTGTGCAACTGAGGCCGTAGGCCAATTATTGTAAACTAAATTTTGAGCCTTATCCACCAATACGCCAGTAAGCTTACCCTCTTTTTTAATAAACGCTCCTCCTGCTACACTACTGGTATTGGTTACTTTACCCAAATCCAATGCTGCCTGATTAAACAAGGTAGCATGCCCATCTATGCGGCCAAGAGCTATAGGCGTATCTGGAAAAAGCTGATTTAGCAGCGCATTGTCTGGATAACTTTGGTCTTCCCAATCGTTTTGATCCCAACCTCTGGCATAAACAAAAGGTAATTGTTTTTCATTTTGAAAACGAATAACCCGTTTTAAAACATCGTCAAAACTGGTGGTTCCCATTAAATCCACACTTAACAGATTATTCCCTAAACCTTCAAAATGTGCATGAGCATCAATAAATCCCGGAAAAATGGTTTTTCCTTCAGCGTTAATTATCGTGTCTGCCGCATATTTGCTTTGTAATATGTTGGCGGCTGCAATATCCACAAACTTCCCGTCTTTAATGGCAAAGGCTTCTGCTTTTTCAAATTTATCATTAACGGTATAAATATGGGCATTTATAACAATGGTATCTACTTGTGGCTTTTCTTTTTGGCAAGTTAAGACGGTTCCTAAAAGGACAATTACGAGCAATTTTTTCATATGGCGTTGGCGTGCAAAAGCGTTAATTAATTTATTATTTTTTTTCGGTAATAAACTTAAAACAAAACACTTTGTAAACAAAATAGCTTTTAAGAAAAATAAAAAAAGTGCCCCATTTGGAGCACTTTTATGTTACATAGCTAATTTCAGGTTTTTATTAAAAGTCGAATTTATACGAAGCTCCCACCAAGGCTTGAAACGTTTGCACAGGGTAATTTAGCCAACGATGGTAACTTTGATTTGCCAAATTATTCACTTTTGCATACACATCCAACCTGTTATTTACGCGGTAGCCTACATGCGCATTTGCATCCAAGAAACCATCCAGTGTTATTGGCAAGGGATTATTTGTAAATATTGGATTTGCGGGGTTATTGGCAAAAGCAAATCCGGAAACAGCCTGACGTTCGCCTTCAAAAAACAAATTAGCACCTGCAAACCATTTGTTTGTTATTTGATAATCCAGCATTAATGACGCTTTCATATTGGGTAAATTCCAAGCCTCTGCTTCCGCATCGGTATTGTAAATAAAATAATTGGCTGTAAGCGCTAAAGTAAAATCCTGATTAAGGTCTACCTGCAACTTGCCGCCCACGGATAAGGTAGTAATTTTATCGTAAACAAGGCCGTATGAATTTCCATATTGATAGGCTTCGGTACGCGTAAAATCGTAAGGAATTAAATTATTTTTAAACAACTGCTTGTTCTTCTCGCTTCTATAAGATGCTTTTACATCGTAGCCCATATTGCTTGAAATTTTTCCTTTTAAACCAACATAAGCGTCATATTGTTTATTGGTGGGCAGTATTAAGAGTGTTGGCGACACGAACGGATTTTCTTGCGACACGCTGTAATACGTATTTTGAGTTAACCCGCCTTCAATACCACCATAAACCAGCAGCAGCTCGTCCACAAGGCGGTAGGATGCTGCAATATTAGGGTATATATACACATTGCTTTCGCTTGCTTCCGTATCGTTTAAATACACAACAGAGACGCCTAGATTGACGCTTAAATCTTCTTGAACTAATTGGTAGCTAGGTGCCAAGCCAATATTAAAGTTACCGTAATTAATGGCTTCCGAATTAAAATAATTTCTATCAAAACTTCCGCCAAGATAATCGATGGTTAATTGGGTATTAATGTCGTAGTCCTTTATGGTGACATCGGAAATTAGTTTGGCTTTAAAATGATTTTCTGCAGAACCATAATCGTCGCCAAAGTATTGAAAATGTGCTTCGCCTTTACTTAAATAAGCATCCTCCAACTGAACACTACCTCCCAGATTAGCCCCGTAAAACGTATGGCCTGCATCGACACCTTTGGCATCTGTTTCGTTAAAATATGGCTGCTGCATCCCGTGCCAATTATACACTTGGTGTAAGCCGCCCAAATTAAGATCCCATTTTAAATTTCGGTTTATTTGTTCGTAATTGGCTTGTAGTTTGGTGTTGTAAAAAGCATCGTCTAGCAACAAATTATTTATACCCCCTTGAGCTGACTGATGTTGTAAATACCCTCCAATATTTTCGGTTCTACTAATGGCGTGATTTAAATACAAATCGGCTAAAACACTGGTATAACTCCCAAAAGCCAAATTAGCATAATTATCGAATAATTTAGGCGCTTTTTGTTTGTCTAAAACCGCCGCCTTTCCTTTTGCCGGTGTAAAAGTAGAGGCAACTGGAATTGAAAAAATAGTATAATCTACTGCTTTTTTTGCTGTGGTAACACCATCGTCCAGTACGGGTGTTTCTTTCACTTTAAACGCATCGGAAATAGTAGGTGTATACGGTTTTACCACATTAATTACATTGGTATTTAAGGTATCATTTTCCCGTTCTTGTGCCCAGGAAAACAAGGTTGAAAAAAGGCATAAACCGGTAAAGCTAAAATATATGTGCTTGCGCATAAACGTGTTTTTAAATTGCAAAAATTGAAACAAATTTTTCATTGGGTTGAATAACTTTTAGTTACCATTGGGTGTTATTTCTTGCACAGAGGCATTAGTTTTAGCCTGCTCTGTTTTTATGTCTGTTAGAATTTGTTGTGCTTCGGCAACCACATCGGTATAACTGGTAAAATTTTCAATAACACTTTCTAATATATAGGTGGCCTGAAAGGCATCGTTTAAGGCGTGGTAATTTTTGGCCATTAACACCAAACCTTTAGCACTGTAATATTTATACCCCGAAAAATCTTTAGCCAGTTTTTGAACCGACTCATTAGACGCTTCAAAATTGCCAGATTTATTTTCGAAGTAAGCCTTGTAGTAAAACGCTTCTGCAGCTGTTTCGCCCGTGGCTGTTTTTTCTACTTGAGCATAGGCTGTTTTGGCTTTACTTTCGTTGCCAGTTTTCATGGCCGAGCGTGCCATAATAACATAGGCGTCGCTTATAATTTTGTTGTCAATTTTATCTTGTTTTAAAACCTGTTCGGCATACGCTACAGCTTGTTTGTAGGCCTCTAATTGATAATGCGCTTTCATTAAATTTGATTGCGCATAAACCACATTTTGAGGAAACCGCGATTCGGATTCTAAGCGCTTTAAAATTGGAATAGCTTTGGACCAATTTTTTTGTTCTAAATAAATTTGCCCAGATCGCGCTAAGGCTACCTCTGTAAATTCGCTAGGTGTGGCATTTGTTACAGCCTCGTAATGTGGTAACGCATTGTCTTTTAAGTCTTCCTTAAAATACAATTGTGCCAAATAAAAATGCGCTTGCAGATTATAAATTCCTTTTGGAAACTGATTTAAATACCCATTAAACTGCTTAATGGCATCGGTTGTTTTATTGTCTAAATATTTCTTTTCTGCAGACTCGTAGGTAGCTTTATCTAAATCGGTATCCGAAACAGTAATATAATCCAAGGTATTCACCCAAGCTGCATAACTATCTACGCGACCTAGATCGATGTAAATTAAGCGCACCGTGGACACCGCTTGGTTTGCTTCTGGGGTATTTGGAAATGCGCTTGCCACCTGTTTAAACACCTTTAAAGCGTCTTCATTTTTTCCTGCATTGTAGTAAATTAGGCCTTTTCGCAACATGGCTTTAGAAACAAACGTGCTCATTGGGTACGTACTTGTTAATTGGCTATATAAAGCAATTGCCGAATCGGTTTTATTTACCTTAACATAGGTATTAGCTAGTTCGTACATGGCATCATCGCGCAGGGTAGAATTTGGATAATTGGCAATAAACTGCTCCAAACCTGTTATTTTTTGGTTGGTGTTTCCTTGGTAACCTTGGCTTAATGTTTTTTGAAAAAAGGCATAATCGGCATCTACTTTGTTCAATTTAAGCGCTTTGTTGTAGGCATCGGCAGCTGCGCTGTAGTTACTAGATACAAAATGAGCATCGCCTACGCGCAAATAAGTATCGTTTAAGCGAATAGGATCTATATTGGATTGCTGCAAATAACTATTAAAAAACTCGCTAGATTTGGTATAGTTTTTTAATTTAAAGTAGGTGTATGCCAAGTGATAATCGCTGTTTTTAAATTCTGGTGTTGCTGGGGCATTTTCAAATTGCTTAAACTGTTTAAAACCAATCAAGGCCTTGTTATAATTGGCTAAATTATAGTCGGTTTCTGCTTTCCAAAATGTAGCCCGCGCTGTGTAAACGTCGTTAATTGCTTCGTTTACTGCCTTGCTAAACATACTGGCTGCTTCCTGAAACTTGGTTTCGTTATACAGTTCCAAGCCTCTGTAAAAGGCTACTTTTTGAAAGGCTTCTTTATGGGCAAAACTGCGTTTACCATCTAACAAACGCAAGGCTTCTTGGTAGTTTTTAGAGGTAATGTAGGAATCTATTAAAAGGGTTTCAATATCTGCCGTAAAACCCGAGTTTGGGTAGCGTTCCAAGTAGTTGGTAAGCACTTGTGGTACGGATTGGTATGGATTACCAATTTCATAACTTATTTTTGCATAGTTAAGCCAGGCATCTTCTTGTATTTTTAAATCATAATCCATTTGCGAGGCATTTCTAAAAGCATTCAAAGCTTCCTGTTTTTTATTGAGGTTAATATAACTTTCCCCCAGATGATAATAGGCATTTTGTGCCACAGCGTTATTACCATCAATTATTTTATTAAACTCCGAAATGGCTTTTTCGTAATCGGACTGCTTATAATAAGCATAACCCAACTGATAAAAATCGGTATTGTTCCATTTACCATTTTTACCCTTGTAAGCGGTTAAAAAGGGTATGGCCTCGGCGTATTTTTGTTGGTTAAAATAGCTTTCGCCAATAATTTTATTAAGTTCGGAAATTTCGGCTGCTGTGCTTTTAGGCAATTGCGCTTTTGCCAATTTTATAGCTTCATTAAAATTACCTAGTTTAAAGTTTAAATCTGCTTGGTAATACGACAACTTTTCTTGATAGCCCGCTTTTTCGCTTACCTGATCAAAATAGGTACTTGCCTCGTTATAATCGTCGGTTTCGTAGGCCATAAAACCAATATAATACTTGGCTTGAGAACCGTAGGTTTCAGAATTTTCTACCCGCGACAAATAATTTCTGGCCGTTTTATAATCTTTGGTCGCAAAAGCCACATAACCTTTGTTAAAACTGAACCGATCGCGCTGACTTCTGGATAAATCATTTTCGTTAACACGCTCGTACCATTTTTTTGCGTTTGGGTAGTCGCCATTTGCAAAATAATAGTCGGCTACATCGGAAAAGGCCGAATTCCGCTTGGTACTTGTAGGATGGTTTTCAACAAAATCCATAACCAATTTATCGGCATTTCTCTGATTTAACCGAATGGCACAATTGGCAATATAATAATCGTAATCCGCCACGAAATCAGTTGTTTGCGCTTCTTTTTTCAAGTCTTTAAACAACATTTGCGCCGCCTGATACTGGTTACTATTATACAAATCAACCGCCTTTTGGTAATCCATTAAGCTGTTGGTATAAACTTGAGACTGTTGGGCATTAGTGCTTACAAAAAAACCTAAAACACCAAGGAAAAGAACCACTTTTTTAAACATGAAACCGTTTTTTAATTTAAAATCAAAGATAAATTAATATGTATTTTATAACGTTAGAATTATGTTATAATTATAAACAGAGTTATTAAATTGAATACCCCCTATATGCATAACGCTGTTTTTTTTTGAAGGGATAAGCACCTACTCGTAAAAAAGAAAGCAACAGTAACAAATGCGTAAAAGCTTTAAAACTATTTCTTAATTCTACTTTCCCTTTTTGGCTTTATTTGCTTACTTTGTCCTGCGGTAAAAAAGCAATTTAATTTAGTCTATACATTTATGCAACACATCCTTCACTTAAAAGATGCTTCTATTTTTCAGGGCGATAATTTAATTTTATCCGATGTAAATGTTGAAATTAACAAAGGTGATTTTGTTTATTTAATAGGAAAAACAGGCACAGGAAAAAGTAGTTTTATGAAAACACTTTACGGCGATTTACCGCTAACAAAAGGGGAAGGCAGCATTGTGGACTTTAACTTACGTGGCCTAAAGGAGAAGGATATTCCGTTTTTACGCCGCAAATTAGGTATTGTTTTTCAGGATTTTAAACTACTTACAGACAGGACTGTAAACGACAATTTACTGTTTGTTTTAAAAGCTACAGGTTGGAAGGTGAAAAAAGATATGGAAACCCGAATTTCTGAAGTTTTGGATAAAGTGGGCATGAAAACAAAAGGGTTTAAATTCCCGCACGAACTCTCGGGCGGCGAGCAACAGCGTGTTGCCATTGCGCGAGCGCTTTTAAACAATCCAGAACTAATACTAGCAGACGAACCTACTGGAAATTTGGACCCGCAAACCAGTGTTGAAGTTATGGAGGTTTTGCGCGAAATAAACAAAAACGGCAATACTATTTTAATGGCAACACACGATTATGCTTTGCTTTTAAAGTACCCGAGTAAGACATTAAAATGCGACGACAACCAAATATACGAAGTTGTGCAGCGCAAAGCTTAAGGCTTATTTATAACCGCATTTAATATGTTACTACATAAAGCGGCTCCGGCTTGGTTTAAATGATCGGCATCGTGAAAATGCACTCTTTTAAAACGCCTATCTCCTAAAAAATTGATTGCGGTTACATGGCTGTAGTTATTTGCCAATTGTTGCGTTGCTTCTGTAATGGCTGTAACCTCGTTCTGATTTAGTTTCTGCAAATAAGGTAAACTAACAGGCATATTAACCAAAATAACCGCTATATTTTTTTCTTGACAGCTTTTTATAAGGGTTTCTAAACGAGCTATATTTTTTGAAATATCGGCGGTGCCATCGTCATGCTTTTTGGCAATTATAGTTGCTAACCTTTCCAAATCGGCTGCGCTTATGGCTTTTTTATACGTATTTCCCCAACCGGTACTATCGGCCCCTACAAGCGTTTTATTTTTTAAGAAAGCTTGCATATAACCAACCGTTTTACCAAACTTTTGTGTGAGCGCTAAACTGTATTTTTTTACATCGTACGGTTTAATAAGCGGCACATTTAAATGCATGTAACGCGCATAAAAATATTTGCGCCAAATATCTTCTTGGGTATTATCCTCCTGACTTAAATTGGAGTACTCCGCAGCCAGTATAACCGTTTTTAAATTAGGCATATCCGCAACATAGGCTTCAAAGAGTAACGTATCGAAATACAATGTCTGACTAACATTTGCTAAATTAAACGTATGCGAATTGAAGTAATTTGGGTTTACACCATAAAACGTGTGCGAATCGCCAAACACAAGCGTTTCAATAGCCGCTTTATTTTGGGTTATCATGGCATGCTTGAAGGCATAATTATTGGGCACAAACCGATAAAAGCCTTCCACAATTAAGAAACCCAAAAAGATGGGTATTAAAAACCAAATAATATGTTTTATAAAGCGCGCCATTAAAATTGAAAATAAATAAACGGTTGAGCATCTGCAGCAAAATACAAAATACAAAATACCAACAGGTAATAAATAAAAATACGCAGTGGTTTATAGGGTATACACGGCATAATTAGTAAATGCTTTTTGTCGCGTTGCACCCACTCTACACACATATAACCAAGTAGCACCAATAAAAACCCTTTGGAAACTGCCGGCATAGTAAATAAGGACCTGTTTGCTATACCCTGTAAGTACAACAAGGCATGTGTAACCGTTTCTGCCCTAAAAAAAACCCAAGCTAATGTAACAATTAAAAATGTGCCCGCTATGCTAAAAGCTGTTGTTAAAGTAGGAAACACCCGCCCTAAATTAGCTACATGGTTATAATTGGTTTGCCTGTTAAAAAGTATGGGTAATATTATAAAAACAGCATGGATAAAACCCCAAATTACAAAAGTCCAATTAGCACCATGCCACAAACCACTTAACAAAAACACAATGAAGAGATTTCTTATTACCTGTGTTTTTGAACCCCTGTTGCCACCTAAAGGAATGTACACATAGTCCCTAAACCACGTGGATAATGAAATGTGCCAACGACTCCAAAACTCTCGTAAATTTCTAGACAAATAAGGCAGATTAAAGTTTTTCATTAAATCAAATCCCAGTAATTTTGCTGTTCCAATTGCAATATCCGAATACCCGGAAAAATCGCCATAAATTTGAAATGCAAAAAAAACAGCGCCCATAAGTAACGTGCTTCCACTGTGGTTTTGGTAGTTACTAAAAATCTCGTTTACTACAAGTGCGCAGTTATCGGCAATTACCATTTTTTTAAACAGGCCAATTACTATCAGTTTTAAACCCGTCGTGGCTTTATGATATTTAAAAGTTCGGCTATTTAAAAATTGGGGCAACAAATTGCTTGCGCGCTCTATAGGACCAGCTACCAGTTGTGGAAAAAAACTAACAAACGCAAAAAAAGCCAAACCGTTATTGGTTGGCTCTATTTTTTTTAGGTAAACATCTATGGTATAACTTAAAGTTTGAAAGGTGTAAAAGCTAATACCAACTGGCAATAAAATTTGAAGCGTTGCCGGTTCCAGTGTTTTTCCAAACAAAACAAATACCTGTTGAAAATTTTCAATAAAAAAATTATAGTATTTAAAAAACCCAAGCGTTCCAAGATTAACCAACAAACTTACCAGTAAAGCGGCTTTTCGGTGTGATTGGCGTGTTTCATTTTTTAAAAATTTACCAACTGTAAAATCTACTGCCGAACTAAAAAATATGAGCCCCAAAAAACGCCAATCCCAACAAGCATAAAAAAAATAACTACAAAGAATTAAAAACCCATTTTGACTCCAAACAGATTTGTTAAAAACAAACCAATAAAGCAGAAAGACAATCGGAAAAAAAACAGCAAAATCTACAGTGTTAAATAGCATAAAACCTTACTTGAAACAAATAATATACCCCCTATGGCCAAGACGTATAAATTATACATGTGCTAATATATACTTTTTCCAAGCATTACATCAAGTTATAAATAGCTAGGTATAACAAAAGTGTTTAATTATTTATTAGCTTTGGCAAACCGAATGTAATGCGCTCATGCTTTCAATTTTAATTCCTACATACAATTATAATGTGTATCCGTTGGTGCTAACATTGGTTACACAAGCCCAAAAAAGCGCCATTACTTTTGAAATTATTTGTATAGATGACGGCTCCAATGGCAGTGAAATAGCGAGTAATGAAGCAATAAACACAATAGAAAACTGCAGCTTTATTGCCCGAACCACAAATACTGGCAGAACGAAAACCAGACAAGAACTAGCCGAAAAAGCCACCTACCAATGGCTCCTATTTCTAGATGCCGATGTCATGCCCAAACAGGCCAATTTTTTAGAAAACTACATAGCCTTGCTACAGGAAAATCAACCTGTTATATTTGGTGGTATAGCTTACCATAAAAATCAGTTTAGGCCAGAAAATGCGCTTCGTTTTAAATTTGGTAGTAAACGCGAAGTAGTTCCTGCGGCTATTAGGCAACAGTCCGAATATCGCGTAACCTGTTCGGCCAATTTTGTTATTAAAAAAAACTTATTTTTAAAAACTAACCAGTACAATTTAGCGCATAGGTATGGTATGGACTATGTTTTTGGTAATACCTTAAAAGCGCACAACATTGCCGTAAAACATACCAACAATGAAGTTTATCATTTAGGCATTGATGCCAACAAGGATTTTTTAGAGAAAACCAAACAAAGTCTCCAAACTTTAAACATCCTAAACCCAGATGACGACCAACAAACACCCATACGCCTCTTAAAATATTATTTATTCCTTAAACAGTTGTATTTGCATACATTATTTGGAAAAATAATGCTATTAATGGAGCCCACTATTACCAAATATCTTACAAAAAATAAGGCTCCTAATTTGTTTGTTTTCGATTTATATAGATTGGGTTATTTTTGTAGAATACGAAGCTTGCAAACCGAATAAATAACCTAAAACAAGTGTAACAAAGCCCTATATTTAAGTTGAAATACCGTTTAAACAAAACCACATGCATCCTATTTTTTCCATTGTCATTCCACTTTATAACAAGGCCAACTTTATAGCCAACACCTTGCAGCATGTGCTAAACCAAAGCGAGCCTAATTTTGAAGTTATTGTGGTTAACGATGGCTCTACAGACGCTAGTTTGACTGTGGTTGAAGGTATTTCGGATTCCAGAATTTCCATTTATAGCACAGAAAATCAAGGCGTTTCTGCTGCGCGCAATTTTGGTATTCAGAAGGCAAAAACAGACTATATAGTTTTTCTTGATGCAGACGATTTTTGGTACCCCAATCATTTAGAAAATTTAAAAACACTCCTAAACGCATTTCCTAATTGTGGTTTATACGCTAGCGCTTATGCCAAAAAACAGCACGGCAAACTTTACCATTCGGTTTACAATACCATACCACAAAACAAAGTGTGGCAAGGCATTGTTGCGGATTACTTTAAAGCTAGCACGGTAAACAATTTGGCTTGGACCTCGGCTACCATGGTACCAAAAAAAATACTTGATGCTCTGGGCGGGTTTAACGAAGCTATTACTTTTGGCGCTGGAGAAGACACCGATTTGTGGTTGCGAATAGCCTTAAAACATCCCGTTGCTTTTAGTAACCGTGTTACGGCCATACATAATTTACAAGCCGAAAACCGCATTTCGCATACCAGAACAAATTTACGCCGCTTTATAAATTTCGATCAATACGAAACCGCTGCAAAACAAAGGCCGTCATTAAAAACATATCTAGACATTAACAGGTTTGCCATAGGTATTCAGCACCGTATAAATGGACAAGAAGCAGAAGCTTTATCTTATTTTAATAAAATTTCGGTTTCTAGTTTAAACAAAAAACAACGTTTTTTAATGCGACAAAATAAATCTGTTTTAGTAGCTTCCAAAAAACTACAACATGTATTGCAGCAATGGGGCATTTATTTAAGACCGTTTAAATAACTGAAAACGTTCATAATTGCGAATATAGTCGCTTTCATCATAATCTTCCGAAGCTAATACCAAGCAAACCGAACCCGAGGAAAAATTACCAATTTCGCGCCAAATGCCCGGTACAATAAGCAAGCCTTTATCTGGTTTGTTTAGTGTAATTTTAGTTTCGGTTTCGCCATCTTTTAAGTGCACTTCAAAACTACCACTTAAAGCCACCAAAACCTGGTATAATTTTTTGTGCGCATGGCCGCCCCGATGTGCAGAACTAGGTACATCGTATAAATAATACACCCGTTTTATGGCAAAAGGAATAACATCTTTTTCAATAAAAGCCAAATTTCCACGTGGATCTTGAACTTTAGGAATATCTATAATTTTTAAGTTGTGTAACCTACTTGTCATGCTATTTTATTTAGTAAATGTTCCCATTCATGGGCTATTTGCGCCATAGCAAAGGGTGCCACGCTTTTTGGGGCATTGGTTTTACAGGTGGTGTATAAAACCTCATCAAATATAAAACTATTCATGGCATTTGCTAATGCCTCAACGTTATAATTTGGCACCAGCAATCCGTTAAATTTATTGCGAATAATTTCATCAGGACCCGTTTTACAATTTACTGAAATAACTGGGGTACCTAAACAAAGAGACTCCGGAATAACCAAAGGAAAGCCTTCGTAATGACTAGTTAACACCGTAAATTTAGCTTCTTTTACATACGGATAAGGGTTGGCCGTTTGCGGCAAAAATAGCACCATATCTTGCAAATCTAAATTTGCTACATAGCTTTTAAGCCTTGCCTGGTCCGGACCGCTTCCTAACAAAACTAACTTCACATTATTTTTAGGTAGTTTAGAGGCCTGATAGGCGTCTATAAGCAAAGTCAAGTTTTTAGAAGCTAAATCCAATCGGCCATAAAAAAGAATATAAACCGTTTTTAATAAAGGATTATTTAGTGGTAGTTGGGCCATGCGCTGGATGTCTTCAAAATTAAAGGCATTGTAAATTGTTTGTATACTTTTTAGTTGATATTCGGATTTAAAATACCTAGTAATACCCGCGGAAACACCTACCATTACTTCGTTTTTATACAACAACCTACTCAACCAATCCTGTTTTGGAAACATGATTGTTTTCTGATAGGAATGAATAACATACACCGTAGGAACCTGATACAAGAATTTAGTTATAAGGAACTCTCGGTAACCTTGCACGCGCGATCGGTGATCGATGATAACATCAAAATTTTCGCTTTTAAGGTATTTCCGAAGCATAAATAGTCGTGCCAACCTGTTTGTAACCGAATTGGTTTCTGTTTTGTAGTTACCTAAATTAAATAAGGTGCCAGAATAGTTATAAAGCACCTCGTTAAATACTGTAACAATATGTACGTTGTATCCTAATTTGGCTAAAAGCGTGGATTGTAAAGCCGCGGCATGCTGTGCCCCTCCTTTTCCTAAAGAAGATACAACTAAACAAATCTTTTTATTGTTACTTTGCACTATTCAATATTTAGAAACCAAATATAGTAAACGAATTCCTGTTAACTAAATTTAGTTAAACCCAGCAAACTTTGTTTACACCCGTATATTTTTGAAATGAAGATATTATTAATTGGCGAATACAGCAGACTACACAACTCCCTTAAAGAAGGGTTAGAAAGCTTGGGGATACAAGTTACCCTTGCCGGTTTTCGCGACGATTTTAAGAATTATCCGGTAGATATAGTATTTAAAGAGCGCTACAATACCGGTTTGCCTCTTTTTTTTAAAAAAAGCATTTATAAACTAACAGGTATTGATGTAACCTCCAGAAATATTGAAAAACAATTTAATCAAAAAAAAAAGCTGCTTACAGGTTTTGATTGTGTGCAATTAATAAACGAAAACCCTTTTAATACGGTACCAAAAACCGAAAAACGCTTGCTTGAATATATTTTTTCGCATAACAAAAAAGTATTTTTACTATCCTGTGGTACAGACTATATTAGCGTTAAATATGCCTTTAACAAACAATTTAGATACTCTATTTACACACCTTACGAAGCCGGAAAAATATCGAAATCGGTGTTTTGGCATGTTTTAAAATGGCAAACACCGCCACTAAAAACCTTACATAAATTCGTTTTTAAAAATATAGCAGGTGTTATTGCATCGGATTTGGATTACCACATACCACTACAAAACCACAAACAGTATTTAGGCATGATTCCTAACCCGATAAATGTGGATAAACTACCTTTTCAAAACACAGCTGTAACGGACAAAATTGTCATTTTTCACGGCATCAATTCGCGTAATTTTTACAAAAAAGGCAACGATATTTTTAAAGAAGCCTTGGCGATTATTAAAAGTAAATACGCGCAGCATGTGGACATTATAGAAGTTGAAAATTTACCGTACAGCCAATACATAGAATCGTACAATCGGGCACATATTATATTAGATCAGGTGTATGCTTACGACCAAGGCTACAATGCTTTGGAGGCCATGGCCAAGGGTAAAGTTGTTTTTACTGGTGCCGAAACCGAATGGCTAACTCACTACCATTTAGCCCCCAATACAATAGCCATAAATGCGTTACCTAATGCCACACACATAGCCGATAAAATAGAATGGTTAATTGAAAACCCAGAGCAACTACAAATTATTGGTAAAAATGCGCGTGCCTTTATAGAAAAAGAGCATCATTATACGCGTATAGCAAAACGCTACTTGCAACACTGGCAAGATTAAATTATTATGAAACGTTTTGGTTATTGCTGTCGTCAAATTCATCTTCCGAAATAACGCCAAACAACGACGAACTAAACAACATTAAAATAACGCCATAGTAAAGTACATAAGTGGCAAAATGAGCTATGTTGGCGCCTTCAACACCGTAAATATCTATAAAATAAATACTTGTAAAGTATAAAATAATTACAGAAAATGCTTCGGTTATCATATAATGCCAGAACATTTTTTTAGCTAGAAACTGATAGGCTATTACAATAGAGAGTACTTTTACAAAATCGCCTAAAAGCTGCCACAAAAACAAATTGGCCACTGGCGTAAACTCCTCCGAGAACAAGATAAGCACAATGGTATTACGAAATACATAAATGCCAATTAAGCCAACAGCAAAAATGGGCATAACAGATTTATAAAAATTAAAAACTTCGGCACGGAATTCCGATTTAGTATCTATTTCAGAAAAGCGAGGCAAAATATAAAGTGTTAATAACGAGGTTACAAACATTAAATAGTATTTGGAAATCCGATTCATAGCCTCCCAAAAACCTGCCTCCTTTAAACCAACAGAGTCCGTAATATAATTACGAATAGCTATAGCCACCAGCGGTAATAAAAAGGCTGAAAATATGGCCATAATTGAAAACGAACTTAATTTTTTTAAGTATTTAAAACTTATGCGGTTAACCTTAATTAGAGGCACCAAGCTACGCCGGTTGGCAATAGCCACCAAGCTGAAAAAAAACAAAAGCGATTCTGATATAACCACCGAAATTAAAGCGCCATCCAAACGTTCTTTGTAAATAAGAAGTAAGGTAATGGACAAGCCAAAAATCTGTCCGATTATATTTATAATAATAAGTGTTTTATACTTTGAAAAACCATTTAAAATACTAAAAATAAACATGTTTAAGGCATAAAACGGTAGCGCTATGGCCATAATCCGAATTACATAAGCATAATCGTTATAAAATGAAAACACATAATCGTTTAGTAATTGGGCGTTGTAATAAGAAAAAAACGACACGGCAATAGTAGCAACAAACCCCAAGTAGAAAACCGTAGAAATTGTTTTACTTAACTCAATGGTATTGTCTTTAAATTCGGCCACATACTTTACTGCTCCTGTGTAAAGGCCTAAAATGGAAGCCGCTTGTATGGAACTTAAAAAATTGCGCAAATTACCTATTAGCGCCATACCTTCGGCACCAACAAATAAGGCGATGGCTTTGGAGGTTAAAAAACCTGAAATAATTTTAACCAACATAGCCACCGAATTTAAGGAAGCTACTTTAAACAATACATTGTTGTTTATGTATTTAAGTAAGCGTTTCATTTATAATTATTTACAAGGCTAATAACTTTAGTAACTTCTGCTTGGGTTAAAACAGGACTTATTGGCAAACTTACCACCTGTGTATGCAACATTTCGGTAATAGGCAAGTGTACATGGGCGTAGCTTTTTAAAGCATCCTGTTTATGTGGTGCTATGGGATAATGAATTCCGGTTTCTACACCATTTTCTTGCAAATAATTTATAAACTCGGCTCTATTTTCAACACGCAACACAAACAAATGAAATACATGATTGGCTGTATTATTGTAATAGGGCAAGACTATTTTTGAATTCTTTATTTCGGATAGGTAGCGCATTGCTATTTGCCGCCTTATAGCATTATCGGCATCTAAATCTGCTAATTTTATATTTAAAAATGCCGCTTGCAACGCATCTAAACGGTTATTAACGCCTAATAACCTGTTTACATATTTTTTATCAGAACCATAGTTTCTTAATGTTCGTATGGTTTGTGCCACAGCCATATTGTTGGTTGTAACAGCACCCGCATCGCCCAAAGCTCCTAAATTTTTACCCGGATAAAAACTAAAGGCAGCTGCATGCCCTAAATTTCCGGCCCTGTTACCTAAACTATTGGTTGCACCATGCGCTTGGGCCGCATCTTCTATTATTAATAAATTATTTTTGTGAGCCAGCGTATTAATGGATTGCATAGGAGCCAATTGCCCGTACAAATGTACTACCAAAATGGCTTTAGTTTTAGGAGACAGGTGTTTTTCAATTTCGGCAGCCGATAGGTTATAGGTCTTAATATCTGGCTCCACAAAAACTGGCTTTAAATTAGCGTGAATAATTGCTAAAACACTGGCTATATACGTATTTGCAGGCACAATAACCTCATCCTCTGGCTCCAACTTACCTAATGTTATATAGGCTTTTAAAATAAGTATTAAGGCATCTAAACCATTGCTTACCCCTATAGCATGTTTTGATCCGCAATAAGCAGCAAAATCATTTTCAAAATCCGAAACTTCATTTCCCAAAATATACTGACCTTGCCGTAAAAATTCTTGAAATTTACGTTGAAAGGCCGCTTCATAACGGGCATTGACAGCTGAAAGATCTAAAAACTTTATCATAACATGACGTTAGTTAAATGGTTGTAATTGGCTGTGGGAATGCTATAAAAATCTTGAGCAATAGCCCGAGCGCCAAAACCTTCCTTCCAGTAAACCAAACCTGCATTTACCTGTTTACCTTTATTTTCATTGGAAATACCAAAATCGAAATATGGTTTGTTTTTAAACGTTTCTGTTATTAACACGTGATGCAAAAAGTCCAAGCTCCCTAATTTATTTTTATCCGTTGTTGCCGAAATATACTGCGAATGTGCCACGCGATTTGAAATAAAAACAGTAGTTCCTGCCACCAGTTTTTCATTAAAGTAAACATTAAATTGTTTTATATTATCTGGAAATCGGTTGTGTAACAGGGTAATTTCTTCTGCAGAATGCACGGGCTTTACGCCGTACTTTTGTTGTAAATTGGGCACCAAAATGGTTTGCCAGAAATCGGTAAAATTGTTGTCGTTTTTAATAACTAAATGGTGTTTTAGCGCGCGCTTAACACCATCCTTTCTGTCCTTGGAAAAGGGTAAGTTTTCCGACAAACTGATTACAGACAACATATCGCGTCGAACCAATTTTGCTTGAAGCAAAAACATGATATAATCTTGTTCCTGATTAGGCCCTTTTGCGTAAATACTAGGTAGTAATTTTAATTCCAGTTGCTCAAACCCTTCTGTATAAAAAAACTGAAGAACCTTCTGAAAGATCTGCAACACCGTTTGAAACTTTAATTTAGCACTGTAAATTAATCCACCGTAGGTTAAACCTAGGTGACTAAACACCGTGGTTCCTATTTTATTTGCAGGTAATATAGCCACTAGTTTATCCTGTTTAAACACCAACACAGAAGCGTCCTCAAACCTGTCTTGGTGGTATTCCATAAAATCCCGATGAAACAAAAACGTAGCATTTTTGGCATTGGCAATAAAATTATTCCACTGCTGGTAACATGAGGCGTTATAGTATTGTACCGAATAAGCTGATAGCATAGATTTTTGCAAAACTAAAGTTTAAATTTATGTACCAGTGGCTTTAAAAACCACCAATTTTTATTCTTAAAATATAATATTACACAAATAATAATTAAAAATTCAAAAGGGAAGCTAAATCGGTTGTTTGTTCCGTAGGTTAGCAATGCCTGTAGTACAGATGCTATAAATATAACTGACATACTAATAAAACCCCAATTTATAGTTTTATTTCTTATAGCCTGTATAACAAACAGTGGCACCAGCAACAAAAACACTATTCTGAATGAGTACAAAATTACTTTTTGCATGGTCCAAATGGCTGTAAAAAATGTATTGGCGTGTTTAAAATTAAAATCGTTGTAATTCCAATACAGCGTAGGTTTCCAAAAATCTGCCCATGAATAAAAAAGCACCTGTTCCAAATACGCCAGCGGGTTTTTGGCTATGGTATCTTTGGCATAGGCTAATAAGGCCTGACTAAATTCAGAAAACTCCAAATTATACGCTTGGTAAGCGCCGTTGTCGTAAGCATACCAAATAGACATGGCAATATTTTTGTTGGCAGCTATGGCTTCGTTTCTGTACGCAACATAAGGTTCATAAAGCCATTTATAATTATCGAATGTATTTTCGGCAAAACGCACCACATTTTGAGACAAATAAACCCCCATTAATGTGGTAGACGAAAAATTACCATGGTGTTTTTTAATAACTGCAGACCAAGCTAAATAGGTTAATACTGGAAACATAAGCACTACCGAGCGTTTTATTAAGCCTTTCCAGTTTTTGGGTTCTTTTAAAAACCAAAAGCCATATAGTAAAAATGGTATGAACAGATAAAATGGCTTGGTTAAAATTAAATAGGCAAAAACCAGCGCTAATAACAGGTAAAAAGTCAGACTTTTACGACCGCTGGTAATTAGATAAAAAACTAATGAAAGTAGAAACAGAACCAAAGATTCCATGAGAATGGCCGTTTCAAAGAAGTAAACATTTATAAAGGACTGCAAAAATAGTGTGATTATAAAGCTTTGTTTTCTGGAGAATGTTACATTCAACAAAAGTAAATACCACAAAACAGCCGTTATTATTCCTAATAAAAATTGGCAGGCTACTGCCACGTGTAAATTTCCAGAACTTAAAGCCAATAGTAACGCGTAGCCGGGCGTACGCATGCCGTCGTAATTTCCATAGGACAGTGCCATAATGCGTTCTGCCAAATCTATATAACCCGAGCTATCTGGGTAAATAGTTACATGTGTGTAAAAACCAAAAAAAATAATGAGTCGCACCAATAAACCAAAAACTGAAATGAAAATAATATTATTATCTTTTAGCATGGTGTTTAGCTCGTTTTTTTAAAGTTTTTGGTGCAATAAACTTACCATTTTTTTATGATAGGTACTGGTGTAAACTGAATTACTTTTTTCTTAAGCGGTTGTTTACTTAATATGTTTAGTTGAAGTGAGCCTAGCACAAAAACCCCAATACTAATTAACAGCGAGTTAAATAGTGTGGCCATAAGCGTACTGCTCCACCCAGGCACCGCCACATGAATAGCGTATTTTTTATACAGAATAAAGCCGGTAAGCACAAGAATTCCCAATATTAAAACCATGGACAGTTTTATAAACACAAACAGTAAACTTTGTGCGTTTTCCACGAAAGAGTTTACGGCATGGTAAAATAAATTTTTAAAACCCATTTTAGAAGTTCCAGCAATACGCTGGGCCCGATCCCATTTTATTTTTGTTTTTACACATGCCTGATTATCCAGAAAAGCAGCTAAATGCACAAAGGACCCTTGCGCCGCAATGGTTACCAACTTTGGACTTAACATGCAGAAATTACCAAAATTTAAGCGCTTACCAATTACCAACTTAAAAAGCCCTTGATACAAGCGGTAAAAAAATTTAAAACGCCAATTTTCGTTGCGTTTACCGCGTACTACTTGAACCAAGTCCATTTGGGTGTGCTGTAATAATGCTGGAATGGCTTCGGGATTATCCTCGCCATCGGCATCCATAATTATAACATGATGAAACGTTTGTGTTTGTGCGTAAAGTAAGCCTTGCTGAATAGCCTGTTGATGCCCCATATTAAACGCTAAGGGCAGCAGCGTTATGTTTATATTCTTGTTATGAACGCTTAAGGCTTGTATGTGTTGGTTGGTATCGTCCAGCGAGCCATCGTTTATATAAACCAGTTCAAACAAAAAAGGCTGTGTTTCCAGAATTTCCAATAGCCTATTATGAAGCAGGACTATGCCCGAGCTTTCGTTATAACAAGGTAACAGGATTGCTACTTTTTTCATTATTTAAGAAACACTATTAGTAATTTCAGAATTTAAGCCGCGCCTATTTATGGTAATTTTTTAGATCGCTTTTTACACTGTACTTAACTCCTGTGGTGTAAATATAGTAAAGTCTATACTTTCTTACTAAGCAAATAATAACAATTTATGCACGCAATTGCGCCATTGGAAATAATAATAGGCCATGCTGTTTGCAGCATAAAGCCATAAATTACAAACAAAATACAACCAATGGTATTAATGATACGCAAATTTTTAACATCTTTCATCGTGAAAGAAATAAGCAACCCAGCCATGGCTAGGTAGCCCACCCATTCGGTAAGCGGAATTCCAGATAACACGTCCATACTAAATAAAGATAAAAAAGAGGCATTCGTTTTCACAAATCCCTCTAATAGTTTTTAAAATAAGAATGTAATTAGATTGCTTTGTTTCGCTTTCTCTCTACTTCCGTTAATAATATTTTTCGTAGGCGAATATGATTTGGTGTTACCTCTACATACTCATCTTTTTGAATATACTCTAGCGCTTCTTCCAATGAAAATTTAATAGCTGGAACTATTTTCGCCTTATCGTCTGCACCAGAGCTTCTAACGTTACTTAATTTTTTAGTTTTGGTTACGTTTACAACCATATCGTCGCCACGCGAGTTTTCACCAATTACTTGACCTTCGTAAATATCTTCACCTGGATCTATAAAAAACTTACCACGTTCTTGCAACTTATCAATAGAATACGGAATGGCTTGTCCTTTTTCCATGGAAACCAAAGACCCATTTTGACGCTCTGGAATACCGCCTTTTAGGGGCTGATACTCTTTAAAACGGTGTGCCATAATAGCCTCGCCGGCGGTGGCCGTTAATAATTGATTTCGCAAACCAATAATACCTCGCGATGGTACCACAAACTGACACACCATACGGTCGCCTTTAGCTTCCATACTAGTCATTTCGCCTTTACGCATGGTTACCATTTCTATGGCTTTTCCAGACACGTGTTCTGGCAAATCGATAGTCATTTCTTCAACCGGTTCGCATTTTACACCATCAATTTCTTTAATAATAACCTGTGGTTGTCCAATTTGTAACTCGTAACCTTCTCTGCGCATGGTTTCAATTAAAACCGATAGGTGCAAAACACCTCTACCAAACACCATAAACTTATCGGCGCTATCGGTTTCTTCAACCCGCAATGCCAAGTTTTTTTCAAGTTCTTTGTATAAGCGGTCTTTAATATGGCGTGAGGTAACAAATTTACCATCTTTACCAAAAAATGGCGAATCGTTAATGGTAAAAAGCATGCTCATGGTTGGTTCGTCTATGGCAATTGTTTTTAAACCTTCCGGGTTTTCGGCATCCGCTACGGTATCGCCAATTTCAAAACCTTCCAGCCCCACAATGGCACAAATATCGCCAGGAGCTACGGACTCCACTTTTTTACGTCCAACACCCTCAAAGGTGTGTAATTCTTTAATTTTATTTTTAACAATGGAACCATCGCGTTTAACCAACGAAATTTGCTGACCAACATGAAGTTCGCCACGAGTTAAACGACCAATAGCTATACGCCCAGTGAAGGATGAAAAATCTAACGACGTAATAAGCATTTGGGTGTTTCCTTCCGGAATTTTAGGCGAAGGAATATGTTCTACCACCATATCCAATAGCGGTTCTATATTTTCAGTTTGGTTTTTCCAGTCGGTGCTCATCCAATTATTTTTGGCTGATCCGTACACTGCCGGAAAATCTAGTTGCCACTCCTCTGCGCCCAATTCAAACATTAAATCGAATACTTTTTCGTGAACTTCGTCTGGGGTGCAGTTTTCTTTATCTACTTTATTAATTACCACACAAGGTTTTAAACCTAAATCGATGGCTTTTTGCAATACAAAACGGGTTTGTGGCATAGGCCCTTCAAAGGCATCTACAAGCAAACAAACGCCATCTGCCATATTTAAAACACGTTCCACTTCGCCACCAAAATCGGCGTGACCAGGCGTATCTATAATATTAATTTTTGTGCCTTTGTATATAACCGAAACGTTTTTAGATGTAATGGTTATACCCCGTTCGCGTTCCAAATCGTTATTATCCAGAATTAAATCGCCTGTGTTTTCATTTTCACGAAACAGCTGACAGTGAAACATAATTTTGTCGACCAAAGTTGTTTTACCATGATCAACGTGAGCAATGATTGCAATATTTTTAATTTGAGCCATATATTGTGCCTTATTTTGAGCGGGCAAATGTACATTAAATTATTTAGGTATTAAAGACCTGACCTAATTAATGTTAATGAGCTCGTAATATTGCAGTTAGAAGTCATATTTTGTAGGAAAATACTTCAAAACAAATCAATTCCTGCGTCCGTTCTTCGTAAAAATATATAGTTTTTACCTTGTAGCTAATTAGCATTTAAACCTAACTTTAAACCAACCTTTCGTTACAAGTTATCCAAATTTAAAATAGTTTACGTGAGGTTGAGAAGCAAAAATTTAGGTTTTAAGTATTTTTATTACGCATAATTTAATTTGCAGAATAAGCCATATTAGGCACCAAAAAAATTAGAATTTAAATGCGTAACTTTGTGTTTTAAATAACAATTAAAATGACATTACACTCCATCCCGAATATAAAACACACCGCTGCCAATAATTTTTTTCTTTTATCTGGTCCTTGTGCTATTGAAAATGAAGCTATGGCGCTACGCATTGCCGAACGCATAGTAAGCATTACCGACAAGCTTGAAATTCCGTTTATTTTTAAAGGTAGTTTTAAAAAAGCAAACAGGAGCCGGATAGACAGTTTTACGGGTATTGGTGATGAAAAGGCGTTGAAAATTTTAAAAAAAGTTTCCGAAACATTTCAAATTCCAACCGTAACAGATATTCATGAAGTTTCCCATGCTGCTATGGCCGCTGCCTATGTAGATGTTTTACAAATTCCAGCCTTTTTAGTGCGCCAAACAGACTTGGTTGTGGCTGCAGCTAAAACAGGTAAAGTTGTAAATTTAAAAAAAGGACAATTTATGAGTCCGGAGGCTATGAAGCATGCCGTACAAAAAGTAAAAGATTCTGGTAGCAACAAAGCATGGATTACAGACCGCGGCACTATGTTTGGGTACCAAGATATGATTGTAGACTTTAGAGGCATTCCAACCATGCGGGAATATGCGCCAACCATACTAGATGTAACACACTCCTTGCAACAGCCTAACCAAACTGCTGGTGTAACTGGCGGACGCCCAGACATGATTGAAACTATAGCAAGAGCCGGTATTGTTAACAATGTAGATGGCCTGTTTATAGAAACTCATTACGACCCAGCTAAAGCCAAAAGCGATGGGGCTAATATGCTACATTTAGATAATCTTGAAAAATTACTTACCAATTTAGTAGCCATTAGAAAAACCATTGTAAATTTATAAGCACTTATGGCGAAACCTTTTTAAGAAACTTTTTTGTAGTCAGAAAAATCTGACAACCAGAGGCTTATAAATTAATTTCATTTTTTTTGCAATTTACCTGTTAAGGAAGCTACCTTTTATGCGTCTAACGCTGCTTATAACATGGTAAAGCAGAAAAATGACACCTATTTACAAATGCCTAATATTGGTTTTTTTTAGCCTGATAATGATACCTGTTTTTTCGCAGGAAAACATAAAAGTACCTTATACCGCCCATCAAAAAGGAAAGCTGTTTTTTAGCTGGGGTGGTAACCGTGAAGCCTACTCCAGATCTGATATTAGGTTTAAGGGTGAAAACTACGATTTTACGTTAAGCAACGTGCAGGCGCACGACAAACCAAAAGGTTGGCATATAGACTATATAAACCCAACACGTATAACCATACCACAAACTAATTTTAAAATAGGTTACTTTTTTTCGGACCATTATTATTTGGCTTTTGCTGTGGATCATATGAAATATGTTATGACCCAAAACCAATTTACCAATATAAATGGGTATATAAACTTACCCGATGATGCTCCAGGGTCTGCCTACAACGGGAACTATAACCAAGCCGCCATACAAGCCACTGAAGATTTTTTAATGTTTGAACACACCGATGGTTTAAACTATGTTTATTTTGAAATTGGCAGGTTTGACGATATTTCTTCTATTTTTGGAATTTCAGAAACAGATATTTTTCAAATAAATATTACCGAAGGTTTTGGCGCTGGTGCTTTGTTTCCAAAAACAAATAGCACCCTATTACAGAAAAAAAGACATGACGATTTTCACATATCTGGTTATGGCCTATCGGTAACTGCTGGTTTAAATTTAACCTTTTTTAAATACTTTTTTATTCAAGCAGACTTAAGAGGTGGCTATATAAATATGCCCGATATTAAAACAACAAATGCCGCTTTTGACAGTGCTAAACAAGATTTTCTGTTTGTTGAAAGTGTACTATCTGTAGGTGGCACCTTCAGAATTTAACAAGTATACGCTAGTTTTACCTAACCCAATTATTAGGATAAAAAAACCCAAGCAAATTTTAAGCTATATTTGCGTGGTATTTTGGAAAGTTAAAACAAGCCACCAAATTACTTTTTTAAACCAATAATTGCTTGAGTATCCAAAAAAACGCATTAAACCATGGAAATACGTGAGGCCAAACAAACCGATTTGCCCCAAATTTTATCTGTTTACAAACATGCTATTAGCCAAATTAGTAGCAAGCAGTTAACAGAACAACAATTAAATGTTTGGGCATTGGGCGCCAACAACACAAAAAAATGGACCACACGTATTGAAAAGGACTACTTTATAATTGCTGAACAAGCAAACCATATTGTAGGTTTTGCCTATTTTACGCAAGGCAATATGCTAGCCGGTTTATACGTACAGCAAAGCCACAAGCGCCAAGGCATTGGCGCAAAATTGTTGCGCGTTATGGAGTCCCGTGCCATTAGCCAAGGTTACAACCAAATAAAGGCCAATATTGTACCCAGCGCTTTACCTTTTTTTGATGATTATTTTTACGAGGTAGAAAAAAAATATCGGAAGCATTTAAAAGGGGTTGCTTTTGATATGTTAGGCATTTACAAAAATTTATAATTGCTTGCAGCCATCAAACTTTCACAAAGCAATGATTGGAAACTTAAACAATGTTTTAAACATTTTTAATTCTAAACAAACATTAATAAAGCCCTTTGTTAATAACTTAAAAAAGGGCTTTATTTTTATAGATACAATAAGCGCGCTAACTAACTTCCGTTTACATAATTTTGAAGGTATGCAAAGCGTTTTGTTAATTTTCCGTTTTCGGTAATTTTGGCACGGTTTAAAATACCGTCTTTATCGTTATTAAAAAAAGCGGGGAATACGTGTTCCATAAACATATTTCCAAAGCCTTCACTGGCATCTTTTGGTAGTTCGCAAGGCAAATTATCTACAGCCATTACCGTAATGGCATTTTTTGCGTTAAATTCCACTTCTTTTTCCGTTTGCGGGTCGTAGCCATAAAACGGGTTGGCTATGGTAGATGCGCGTATGGTGGAAGCCACGGGACCATCAATATCGCAACTAATATCGGCTACTAAATTTATCCTAAAGTCTGGATGTTTCGCCTCCTGTCGTGTAAACAAATAAGGCGCATTATTTCCGTAAAAATGACCTGCAATAAAAAAATCGGTTTCTTTAGCATAAGGCATAAAATTGCTTTCGTATCCTGTTGGATCCTGATAAAATTCTGCTTTGTTACCTACTTTACCGTCTGTGCGCTTATTGTATTCCATAACATCTGCCATACAATAAACCGGTTCTGAAAATTGGCTTGTTAGGTATAACGCATCGGAAACCTGGGTTATATTAAGGTAATCTAAAATTTCTTTAGCACCATAGGCAACCTTTCCTGTTCCGGTAAGGACAATTTTTATATTTGGAATGGTAATTTTATCCAATTCTTTCTTTACAGCCTGCAAATCGGGAAGTGTTTCTACTTTAGGCAGGGTAAACAAACCATCGCGCAAGCCTAAGGCTCTAAAACCGTTATAAGCACCTACAAGGCCAGCGTAACGACCAAAGCCAATTAACCTGGAGCCATTTTGATCAATTATGGTTTCATGATCGTACAAATCTATATTTTTTTCCAATATGGCCTGCAAAAGCTTCCTGTTGTATGGCTGCTTTTTTATGGTGTGCGAAAAGAAAAAATATTTTTTATTAGGAATTAAATTTGCTGTAGGCACTTCTTTAACGCCTAACATAACATCGCAATCGCCAATATCGTTGGTTACAGTGAAACCTAATTTTTTGTAGGCGCTGTCCGGAAAAATACGAATATCGCTAGACTCGATAATAAAATGTGCTTCTGGAAACTGCTTTTGTACTTGAGCTAATTTTTCTGGCGAGAACACCACACGCCTGTCTGGTGGGTTTTTTCGCTCCTTAATAATGGCAAATTTCATGGCTATTAACGTATTTAAAAGATTAGATTTACCTTTTTGTAGGTTATTGTCCTATTTTTTTGTTTAAAATATTCCAACAACCTAAATTTGGTATATATTTTGCACGAAAATACGTGGATTTGCGTTGTTGCACAACTTTTTTTTGCTAACTTCGCTGTCCTTTTGAAAGTTTGAAATGACATTATATTTTAAACACCTAAAAAAGGCAAGTGGTTGTTTATGGTTTTAAACATGCCATACTTAAATGGGGTCGACTGGTTTTGACAGCGAGATTATTTAAACGGTAAGCACGTCGTGTAATGACATTGAAACACGTAAAAGGCTAGGTCAACTTTATAAACGGCGAGAATAACTACGCTTTAGCTGCCTAATCTGAATTACAGTAAGATTGGCCACGGTACACAAGGTGTACAAGCTAAATGTCTCCAGAAAGCCTTGATTAACGGCGTTCTAACAGAGGCATCGTAAAAGTTAATATAGCATATGTGCTGCTTTGACACATGTGTGAAGCTAAAGAAGATAAGGCGTAAGTAGGTTGTCTTTAACCAGCTTACGCACGAAAAAACAAGAAAAGAATAAGCGTGTAGAAAGCCCTTTAATGACTTGTTTGGACGAGGGTTCGATTCCCTCCGACTCCACAGAAACCCTTTGAAAGCTTTGCTATCAAAGGGTTTTTAAATTTAGCTACCATTTTTGTTTGTTTATTTTGAAGCAAATAAACCCTGACTTTATTTTATTTAGAACATAAAAACTAATTTAGTGCGGTAATTACTTAAGAGTATTTTTATTGTTTTTAGGTGCCGCTTTTATTGTTTTAGCTACGAAAGGTGCTTGTTTTTTGCGGAAATAAACTTAAACACTTGGCTTAACTATTTTTGCTAAACAACACTAAAAAGTTACGATATCCCGACAATTTACCAAATAAACGTGTATATTTATGCTCATATAACCAGTTGTGTGCAAGCTAAAAAAATGAAACCGATAATTAAAATATTGACCATAGTTCTATTAATTGGTACCTACAGTTGCGAATTCAAAAATGACCGACAAGAATATGCTGAAATGCTAATTGAAAAAGTTGAGAAGTTTAAGAAAACAAATAACCGATTGCCAAAAGATGTAACTGAACTTGGACTAAATGAAAAAATGGATAGTCCTGCATTTTATGAAATGGAAACTGACTCAACTTATATAGTTTGGTATGGATTGAGCGTTGGAGAATCTAAAGTTTTTAAGTCGTCAACAAAAAAGTGGACTGAAGAAGGATGATTTCAATACTATTATTAATTCCTTGGATAATATTTGGATTCAAAAACCCAAATCGGAATTTGATTGGACTTAATCAAACTAAAAAATCCTTGCTTTTACTTCTAGGAATTGAAATTATATTTTTTCTAATTCTTTATCTGTCTTTACCTGAACCGACTTCAAAAATTGCAGGCCTACAAAGTTTTGCGTGGAATTATTTTATTTTATATTATGCAAAAGGAATTATCCCAACAACAGTTTTTAGCGAATATTTAGACGGGAATTTAGGAGATAAAATTGATTTGAATTATCAATATGTATATTTGATTGTAAGTTTAATAATTGACTATTTAATATTGCTAATAATTAGTCCGAATATAAAAAAAATGTTTAACCGAAAAAAAGCCAGCACACAACAATGGCTATAAGTAATTGCTTGTTCTCGCCTACTTCTGAAAATCCTCGCGGATTTTCAGTTTGGTGTGTACTTGCAAAGTTTAGTGCTAACCCACGCAACTACTCATAGCCTAGACCGTTGGGCACAAGGTTGAAAAAAAGCCAACCCTCGGCAGGCACATTTGGTTTTTTCCCTCCGCAACTCCCACCACATAAAAAAACCAAAAGAGCCTGCCCTGCCAACGCTGACACCAAATCAAACCAACTAAAACATCACGACTGACTTCCTCTCTTGGAAATTTATTTCCTCCAATTAACACTTCTTAACACTAAATAACACTCGTTAACTGTTTTTTGATTTTTATATGCTTTGTTTTGGATCATTATTAATCACTAATACTTTAACCTATGAGAAAATTAGTTTTTCTTTCAATGTTCGGACTAATGTCCGCTGGGGCGTTTGCCTCAAATGGAGAAGAAGCCCCAAAGCTTCCTGAAGCCAATGCAGAAACCATCGAAAACAGTGTGGAAACTGTAGAAGCCGAAACAGCGGAAAATGCTGTAAGGGCTGAAATCACAGTAAATTGTGAAGACGGTTCTTCATATACTGTTAGTTGTGGCAGTTGTAGTACTGCCCAATTGATTGGTATTGCTTGGGCTCTTTGTAGCTAAATTCATTTACCCGTCTCGGCTTTGCCGAGACGGGTTTTATTCAATTAAAAACAATTATAATACAATGAGATTTTTGATAATTTTATACTTTTTAGCTTCAATTTCAGTTTGTAATGCCCAAAGTCGGGGCATTGTTTATTATGGGCATATAGAAAGCCCCGGAAAAGGTGGTCCAGCAGGACTTGACTTTAACGCCTATTTAGTGTTCGACAAAGAAGCGTCTTACTACGTAACGGCCAAAGACTCGCTTGAAAATCAATCTGAATTGGAAAAACAGCAAACCAAAGAAGTAAATGGGAAAACCCAAGTCTATCTGGGCAAACACACTTTACCGCAAGGCAAACAAGTGTACTACAATAGACAAAAAGACAGCCTTTGGTGGAACAAAAAATATAAGGAACCCGTTTACGGTCGCGAAAAGAGAGAAAAAATAAACTGGAAACTGGAAGCTGAAACAAAAACTTTTGGCGGACTTATCTGCCATAAAGCCACAGGAGTTTTCAGGGGGAAAACTTACACGGCTTGGTACACAAAAAAAATACCCTTGCCCTACGGACCTTGGAAACTTCAAGGGCTTCCGGGGCTAATTCTTGAAGCTTATGACGAGAAAAAAGAAATGTACCTTTATTTTAAATCGGTTGAATATCCTACTCAGCAAAATTTATCAGTGGGGCCAATTGTTAAACCCAAAGAAGACAATAAATACAATTGGATTTCAATTGACGAATATAAAGAACTGCTTGAAAAAATAGTGGAAAAGAACAAAACCAAAGCCATATTGATTGCCAAACAAATGGGTGGCGATGTAACGGTAAATTCAGGTGGAATTGAAACACTTAGCGTAGAGTTATTTGAATAATTTCAAACTATTTTAATGGACAAAAACCCCATATAAAAGTGGAGTTTCATTTTTTACAGATATTTTTATGAAATCCATTCTGCCCCTTGTTTTTCTTTTTATATCGGTTGGCAATTATGCCCAAAATATTGTTGTTTCGGGCTTAACAACCGATAACCAATTTCAACCTATTGAAAGTGTTGTTGTAATGGCCAAAAACCAAGAAAATGAAGTTTTGGGCTATAGTTACAGTAACGAAAAAGGGTTTTATAAAATAGAATTTGAATCGGGCAATATGCAATCGTTTTTACTTGAAGTTTCAAGCTTGGGATATGCTACCATTGAAAGGGAAATCAACATTGATGACCAAACCACCTACAACATCAACTTTAAAATGGAAGAAAAGGCAGAATACCTAAGAGAAGTTGTTGTAGAAGCTCATCAAAAAATTAAAGTAAATGCCGACACAACTTTTATCAGGGTTTCGCAATACACCACCAAGACCGAGCAAACAGTTGAAGATGTGCTAAAACGCCTGCCCGGAATAGAAGTTTTGCCCGATGGCAGCATAAAAGCACACGGAAAACCCATTGAAAACCTTTTGGTTGAAGGTGAAAACATATTGGACAAAAACTATAAAATCCTTTCCAAAAATTTGGATGCAAGAACATTGGAAGAAGTTCAAATTTTGGACAACTACGAAGAAAACCCCATTTTCAAAAGTCTTTCCAATTCAGAAAAAGTAGCCATAAACCTAAAGTTGAAAAGCGATTTTAAAAACATTTGGTTTGGTAATGTTTCAGCGGGCTACGGACTTGAAAACCGTTATCAATCGGCATTGACTTTGGGCTTGTTGAAAAAGCGGATAAAATTGTTGGAATTCAGCAACATCAACAACACAGGTAACAAGGCGTCTAATTTGTTACAAAACGAAAATATTGTGATTGATTTATCGCAAATGTTTCAAAAAATAGAGAAAAAACCATTTTCAATTTTTTCAATAGACGAACAAGAAGAAAACGTTTTCAATTCCCGAAGTATTTTTAATACATCAATGCTTCATTCACTTGGGATGTCGTCAAAAGTAAACGACAAGTTGGCTGTTAGGGGTTCTGCAAACTTCATTTCAGACAAAACAGAGCAAGATTACCAAGCCATAACCCAATACAATACAGGAGAAAACAACACAACTTTTTCAGAAATAAGCAATTACGAAAACAAGAACAAGGTTGGCTCTACGGAATTGGAATTAAAATATGCGCCCAATGCCAAAAACTATATCGTAAATACGGCAACATACAACCGAAATCCGCATAATACAATCAATGGCATAATGTTGGGCAACATAGGTGTTTCGCAAGAAAACGATGCTTTTTCAGAAACGTTTTATAACCATTTGGAACATACGTACCTTTTAACGAACAACACCGCATTGTACAATTACTTGTATGTTGGTTATGGCGTTTCGCAGGAAAATGCCGAAATATCACATCCTTTGTTGAATGATTTGTTGGAAACGGAAAACACGGAGCCGTTTTTTCAGGATGTCAATAACAAGTTCAATTATTACGGTCTGCAAAGTACAATGCTGACCAAACGTAACAAATGGGAAAACCAACTGAAGTTTCACGCCCATTTTGAAAATGAAAATGCATCGAGCCGGCTTTTTACCGAAACTGAAAACAACTTTGACGGCTATATGAACAATTTGAAAATCGACAACAATTTTCTTTCGGTTTCCGAAGCGTTAAAGTTTAAACTGAAACAAAACAACTATGTAAAAGGAAGCCTTTCACTCACACAAAATTGGTTTAACAACGATGATTTTTTACTGAAAAACGTTTCTTTTACGTTTAGGCAAAAGCTAAAAAACATTGGGGTAATTAAGTTAAACTACAACTATAAAGAAGATTTGCCCAAAGCGCAAATGCTCTTATCTGATTTTGCTTTAAACTCATACCAAGATTTTGTAAGTGGCACAAATGAAATAACAAAGCTAAAAAACTCTATTTTCTCGTTTAACTACAGCTTGTACAACGATGTTAAAGGGTTTTCTATAAACAGCTCATTGCTTCACACCATTGCCCATTCGGGCTATGCCCCAAATGCTTACACTAACAGTAATTTTATTTTTAACGGTTTAATACCATACGCAGGTGGTGAAAACACGCTTGCCAATGCAAGCCTGACCAACTATTTCAGCAAGTTGAAAATAGCTACTAAATGGGAAACCGACCAAAGTTTTATCCAATCGCCCTTTTCGGTTAATGAATCGGAAGTTAGCAACCTTAAAAACTATTCGGGAAGCTATGCTTTTTCCGCAAGTTCGTACTTTAAAAAATGGTTTAATTTTTCTGGTGGTGTTTCGTATCGTTTTTCATCTTCAAAAGTGGAAGGGAATTTGAATTCTTTTGAAACCAAAAAGGCTTTCTTGGATTTCAATTTAAAAATCTCGGAAGCCTTAAAAGCTACCGTAAACAACGAATATTACATCCTGAACAACGAAAATTACGCTTTTTTAAATGCAACCATTAACTACGAGCCGAAGAAAAGCAGATGGTCTGGAACGCTTTATTTCAATAACCTTTTGAATGAAGAAGAATACCTTATTCAGCAAATCAATTCTTTTACGTCTTATGAAAAGCGTTTGAAACTGATGCCTGCTTATGTGCTTTTCAACATAAAATACAGGTTCTAAATTTATACAACCAATTTATAACCTACGCCCCTTACATTCAATATTTTAATGGTTGTGTCTTTTGACAATCGTTTTCTGAGCTTGCTGATAAACACGTCCATACTTCTGGCCGAATAAAAATCGCTGTTGCCCCACAATTGAGCCAAAACCACATTTCGGTCTATCGTGTCGTTTTTATGTTGGGCCAAGTACAACAACAACTGACTTTCCCTATTGGTAAGGGTTTCCTTTTTTTCTTCCTTGTATTGAAGGGTTTGGTTTTTGGGGTCGAACTTGTACTGGCCAATTAGAATATCGTTGTTTTTATTGGAAGTATTCCGGTTGCTCAACAAGTTTTTTATGCGCACAATAAGTTCTTCAATGCTAAAGGGTTTTTTCAGGTAATCGTTGCCACCGGTATTAAAGCCCGTAACCACATCCTGCGGTTGCGATTTTGCGGTAAGGAAAATAATGGGCGTTTCATCATCGTTTTTCCTGATTTGTTCAGCTAAGGTAAATCCGTCTTTTTTGGGCATCATAACATCAAGTACCAACACATCGGGGCGGTTGGTTTGGTACAATTGATAGGCTTCTTCACCATTATGGCAAAGTTGAACGGCAAAATCACGGGTTTCAAGGCTTTCTTTCAAGATTTGCCCAAGTGCGGTTTCGTCTTCTGCCAATAATATAGATGTTTTTTTATTCATTAGGTATTGAAATGGTAAATGTTGTGGCGTTGTTTTTTAAAGATATTTTGGCGGTGCCGAGATGTTTTTCCGCTATTTTTTTTACGTGGTACAGACCAATTCCCGAACCTTTGACATTATGGATATTACCTTGTGGCACGCGGTAAAATTTATCAAAAACCTTTGTCGCCTGTTCTTTCTTTAAGCTGTTTCCGCTGTCGGTTACAGAAATTGAAAAGACTACACTGTTTTCAATTGTAATTTCTATTTGGTTTCCACCATATTTTATGGCATTGTCCAACAAAGCACCAAACGCATTCCCGAGATGAAACGAGTCAATAAAAGCTTCTTTTTGAGAATTATCAGATAAATGCAAAGTGATGTTTTTTTCTGCGGAATTCAATTTATAATTTTCAACAATGGCAGTTGCCCATTCTTCTACATCGATAGTTTGCCTGTTAAGTGTCCAATTATTGGTGTCTAAAAGTGCCGTGTCCATAAGTTGGTCTACCATTTTGCCCAGTTTTTCCAGTTGTTGGTTGGAATAGTCTAAATATCGGTTGGTTTTTTCGGTGTCGTTGTTTGCATTAAAATTCCGAATGCTTTCCAATGCAGCCCCAATGGTAGAAATAGGCGTTTTGAACTCGTGGGTAATGTTGCTTATCAAATCGTCTTTTATTTCAGAAAGCTGTTTTTGTCGCTTCATTACCCAGAGCATATAAAACAGTGCAAATAGGATAGCAACCGTTAATAAAAGCGATAGGAAAATGCTCAACAAGCTTTTTTTAAGTATGGTTTTTACCGCATTGGGAAATTGTATTTCTATGCTTTCGCCTGTTTTTAAGTAAGTGGACTTTCCTTTTGCAGAAAAGTGTTTTGAAAATGAATTCCCTTTGTGCGCTGTTGCAAAAAGCGAGTCGTTTTTATAATAATTAAGCGTGTAGGGAATAGTGTACTCTTTTCTGTTCAATTCACCATCTAAAAGTGTTTTCAGTTTTTTAAAATCGATGAAATCTTTATTGACAGATATGTAGATGTCTTTTATTTCATCCAGTATTTTCAAGCTATCGGACAGTTCCTTTACATTTATTTCCTTGATGCTTTCAGGATGGATTTTATCGATAATTTTTTGACTGTCATTTCCCGTTATGATTATTTTCCCCGATTCGGTCAGAAGCTCTTTTTTAGCTTTAACAGAAATTGAACTTTCCTTTGCGAGTTCTACAAAATAATTATCAAGGGCAACATCTAACGCCTGCTGAATTTCACTTTTAAAGCCCGTACTGTTTTTTTGATATTCAGAATAACCCCAAAACAATTGCATTGCTATTGTGATGATAATAACAGCGGTCAATAAATAAGGGATTCTTCGATAGAGTTTTTCCATAAATCTGTCAAAGATAGTGAATTTCTAATTTTGGCAAAATGTACCTGAACACGCTAACAAATAAACTATGGAAACAAATTACCGCAAGCACATCCCGCTTTTCCCAACGCAAAAGCCAACGGCTTAAAAAGCGGGAAGAGCTTGCTCGTTTAGTGCTTTTAAAGAAAAATACGGCGGAATTGCCAAGCAGAACGCAGAAAACCCAGTGCCCAACAACGGCTATGAAAAATAGCTACAAAAGGATTAATCCAAAGTTTTTTGTACTTTTAAAACCAATAAAGCTACTCGGAAAGGTTTGCGTGTACTTGCACGCTACTTTTCATAGCCGCAACCCGTTGGCGGTAATTTGAAGAAACAATTAACAACGAAAAACATTCAAGAAAATGAAGCTATAAGTAACTGTAAGATAGAATAAGAATTGAAATATCCTTTAATACGCAAAGTAGAAAGGGCGATTGTTAATATTAAAAAATTAGAAAATGACACAGTTACAAATGATTGACAAAACAAAGTCAATAGCTCAAAATGATAAAAATATTTCTGCCGTATTTATGTACGGGTCATTTACCAAAAATGAAGGGGACAAATATTCAGATATTGAATTCTACATCTTCTTGAAGGATAAAGAAAATTTTTCCGCTGAAAATTGGGTAAGCCAAATTCATCCTTTGGCATTATATTTTACCAACGAGTATGGAAGTGAAGTTGCCATTTTTGAAAATATGATAAGGGGGGAGTTTCATTTTTTGACAAACGACCAAATGGAAGTTATCAAATCGTGGGACGGTTTGGTAGAGTTTAGCGACTTTGACAAGATGATTTTAGTAGATAAAGAAGATTTATTGACTAACACGCTCAAAGAAATAAAAACTAAAGTACCTGATCGAACAACAAATGAAAATATCCTGTGGTTGAGCCAATCATTGTTGAATGTTTTACTTACAACAAGCAACTTAATTAAACGACAGGAATTTGCTCACGCTTACCAAAGCTTATCAAATGTTCAAAAATATTTACTTTGGTTAATAAGAATTGAAACATACCAAACCAAACATTGGGAAAGTCCAACAAAAAGCTTGGAAAAAGACATAGACCCAGATTGGTATTCGTTATTTCAGGAGACAACATCAGAATTAGATCCGACAGATATTAAAACAGCTTTCAAGAAGACATTAACATTGACTGAAAAACTTTTTGATAATCTTGGAGTTGAAGCAAAATTAAAGGGGGTATTAAGGAGAATTGAATAAAAAAAACTACCGCCAACATTGTATAAGCGTAATGCGGGCTGAACTGCTAAATTTGAGCATTTTTGCTCCTAAGAAACTTTGTGGTGGGCGGACAGTGAATTGCTCCGAAATCCCGCACTACGCTTATACTTGACCGTTACCTGCAAGCTGAAAAATGGAACCCGAAAAAGACGAAAAATATTGGAAAGATTATACTGAATTCATCAAGGAAGTTGAAAACTTGACTGAATTAAGTCCTGCGAATTTATTGTCGCAATATGAAATTCTGATAGCGGAACTGAATGATATTGAAGAAGAGGATTATTTGGAATGGCAATATGAATTTGACTATGATATATGGACGAGGCAAAAAATACAAAACGTAATTGACCATAAACCGATTTCGGAAAACATACTTCTGAATCAGTTTAAAGAAAAAATAAACAGATTGGATTCGGAATTAAAAAAGCATATTCTGAATACTGACCAAATTGACTGGTGGAAAAACCCAAAAATTGATTTTAAAAACGGAAATAAAGCCAGCAGGTAACAACGTGTATAATTAATTGCTAGGTTACTGCCGACTTACGAAAATTCCGCTGGAATTTTCTATCTGTGATTTGTTTGCTAAATTAGTTGCTGAAACACGCAACTAACCATACACCAGAACGTTAGGCACAAGTTGAAACGAGCAGCAACGGACCTAGCAAACTCGCAAACTTTAAGAAATTAAAAAAACTCATTACGATTGATTAAATCACTCTGAGTGATTAGCCGCTCGCAAAAGCTGATTCCAAACCCGCCCAGGGTCATTTTTATTCATAGAACTTTCTGGAAAAAACTCAACTTTTGGCTTATCACCTTTAACGACAAAAATTGACGAGCTACTTCATGAATATTGACCATTAAGTTTTAATCTGATAACGTGTGATTCGCCTACCGAAAATAAAAGGTCAGTGACCAAGCAGCTTCAGAAAATCCTCCCGCTAGTGTCGATTTTTTTTACAATATTTTTGATGTTTAATAAAGTAATTTTTAACTCGAAAAATTTTAAAAAACCAACAAGCGAAAATCTGAACCTAAAAACCAGTGCCTAACAATGTGTATAATTCATTGCTGGTTCTTACCTGCTTGCGAAAAATTATCGAATACCTAAATCTCGTTTTTATTTACTAACTTTAA
>NZ_JBHULS010000005.1:26569-116030 GCF_042684585.1 Bizionia sediminis | reverse complement strand
ATTTTAGCCTTGATTTAAGAAAACCTTTTGAGGTGCATAACAATCCTAACATTAAATATAAATCGTATCGAAAAAATAAAGTAAATTTACTTGAATTAACAATTTAAAAAACGACCTAGTTCAAACTGTTTTTTGCCTTCCAAACGGCTAAAAAAAATAGTTTGAACACAAAAATTAACAAAAAAATGGTCAACCTATTTCAGTATAATACACCCAAAATATGAAACATTTAATAATAACATTATTTTTTTTAATTTCTATTACGTCATTTTCTCAAACAACTTACTACACAACTGACGGAAAAAACCGGATTACAAAAGCCGAAGCGAATAAAATACTATCTGACCAAGTTGCTAAAATGAGTGACGTAATGGGAAAACAATTATATGGTAGTTTAACCATAAATGACACAGAAATCAAAAAAGATTCTATAATTTCGAGAATAACCTTTGCAATTAGTGATAAAAAGTCTGATAATCTAATAAATTCTGGACCATTATCTGATTACAAAAACAAGGAATTTCCAAAATTTGACTTAAACACACTAGCGGATAAAAACTTTGATTCAGAAAAATTAAAAGGGAAACCAACTATGATTAATTTTTGGTTTACAAGATGCGCGCCTTGTATTGACGAAATGCCCGTCCTAAATAAAATAAAAGAAAAGTACAAAGACGACTTTAATTTTATTTCCATTACATATGAGAAAAAAGAAGCTGTTCAAAAGTTTCTTAAAAAGCATCCATTTGAATTTGAACATCTAATTAATGCTAAAGAATTTATTAACCAATTAGGCATTCAAGCGTATCCTATGAATTTGTTTTTAGATAAAAATGGAGTCTTAAAATATGTAAAAGGTGGAATCCCATATGAGAGCAAAGAAGGAGAAGAATTGAAAATGGGAGAAGGAAATGACATCATTAAGATTATTGAAAAACTAAAATAACTGGGGCTACTACACCACTTATAAATACTGGCTATCCCTCGCCTACTTACAAAAATTCTAGCCTACTTTCTTTGCTCGGGAATTATTTGCTAATTTTATAAATTAAAATATGCAACTAAACGCTGTACATGTCTGTTAGGCACTATTTATTAAAGAACCATTAATGGCTAATTTAAAAGAATCTAAACGCATCCCAAATTTAACGCCCATTCGTTTCATTTTAGCTTTATTGGTAGTTATATTTCATATCCCTCAATTTAGTGAAAATAGAGGGTTTCCATTTTTTAATGATCTTCCAATTTTTCATAAAGGAACAGAGGCTGTATACATGTTTTTTTCTTTAAGCGGTTTTTTAATTATTAAACAACTTTTTGATGAAAAAAAACACACCAATTCAATTAACTTAAAAGGCTTCTATAAAAGACGCATTTTACGCATTTTTCCTTTATATTATTTGGTATTAACTATTGGCTTTTTATACTATCAACTTGTTTTGCCATTTTTTGGTTTTGAATTTGACAATAATTATAACTTATTAACTGGAATATTATTATCCGTCACCTTTTTCGCAAACATATTTAGCACTTACGCACCTGGCGGAATATTAGAAATTTTATGGTCCATTGGTATTGAGGAGCAATTTTATTTATTCATTGCCCCAGTATTTCTGTTACTACCGTTAAAAAGAATAATATTGTTTTTAGTTGCTTTTACAGCCATCTATTTTTTAATCTATTTTTCAGAATATGCAGTTTTTCTAAAAAAATATAACATGCTATTTTTTTATTTTTCGTCTGCTGGTTTATGTGCTATAATACACAGTCATAATTTATTCCAAACTTTAATAAAAAAACTCCAATACCCCATACTTATAGTAGTTATCCTGTATTTCACAACAGGCATATTCACAAATAATTTTAATCCTTTTTTTTACAATCTTTTTAGTTTCATAGTATTTGGGTTAACAATTTCAGTGTTAGCTACAAAACCCATTAAAATTCTTCAGAATAAAACCATGGAGTATCTCGGTAAAATATCCTATGGTATTTATATGTATCATGCCATAATTATGCAATTGGTAGGATTTATTTATTTAAAAGTAATTTCTAAATTTGGATTTCAAAATACATTCGATATCATTAGTATAAATTTATCCGTAATAGCATTAACCATTATTATAGCTCATGTTTCATATAAATACTACGAAAGTTACTTTTTAAATTTAAAACGAAAAAAAAGCATTAAACCAATTGTTAAAACAAAACCATTGCGCAACAAGGGCTATCAGTAATTGCTTCTACGCGCTTACTTCCGGAAATCCTCCTGAATTTTGCTTGCTCCAGTTCGCTGGGCTCGTGTCAATTCAGCTTTTGTTTTTTACATTACAGGCCTAAACCACAAAAATAAGCTAATACAGCAAAATTAATACTGCTGCAAAAAACACTTTCAAAAAAAATTGAATCATAAATTTTATAATAAACCTAAAAAAGAACAACACAAAATCCTCATTACCATAGCGCTTTGTTCCTTTTTAATTATATTAACTGCAGCTATTATAGCCATTTATTCCGGAATATATTTAATTGGAATTTTAACAGTTACCATAACCTTATCTGTCGTTGCACCTTTTTTTGATATGCCGTCCTTGAAAAAAAGTGGACGAATGATTTATTATTCACCCTTATTTATTGCTGAAAAAACTAAAAACGGACTTATAAAAATTCATGGCGGCACCTTATTTGATTACTATTTTGTAATAGATAAAAAATTGAACGGAAAAGAAAGAACCAATTTTATAGTCCAACAGTATTTGGAAGGTCTATTGCATTTAATAGAAGCTCATAAACATGATAAAAACATTAAAATTCGAGGCACAAGCTACATTTTAAATAAAAGAACAGCGGAAAAAATTGGCTTTCACATTGTTGAAACCGACATCGTGCAAAAAATAATGCTACATTATAACTACTTCAATATTTTAATTTCAAGTTCACTAGCTAAAAACAAACTATCGTTTCCCAAATTAAAAAAAACCAAAACATTTGAGGCTAATATAAATGATTTGCTCCTTCAAAAAGACTACATCAAAAAATTAAACAAAGCATTGAAAAACACCATAAATAACTAACAACTGGTTTTAACACACTTACAAAAGTTGTTGCAACAATAGGTTACACTGGGTTAAAGCCGATTTTCTTTTCGATTTTTATTTGCTATCTTCGGTTTTTAAAAAAGGCCCAACCACCACTTGCTACTAGTTTAAAAAAATTGAACAAACGGACATAAAAAACATTGAACAGCTAATAGAAAACAATTCAATTAAACTGTTTTATTTAGCATCTACCCACTAATATTCTAAACCGTAGCAAATTTGAAATAACCCGGGGCCACAAAAATAACCTATGCAAAAAACATGCATACAAATTTATAACCACAACCGCCAAATACTAAAACCCTAGTAGCCTCAAAATAATAATCACCACAAACACGCTCACCAAGCTCTTAACAGATCGTAATTTTTCCAGTTACAGCTAAAAAATAAATACCTAATTAACAACAGTTAAAATCCTTTAAAATGACACAAGACATTTATCAGAAAGCTATTTCGTTTGCTGCAGAAAAACATAAAAATCAAAAAGTTCCAGGCACTGGCGCTAATTACCTACTTCATTTATCCAACGTAGCCATGGAGGTTATTTTAGCGCATAAGGCAAGCCAAGTTTTTAATTTAAATTATGCCATACAATTGGCGCTACTTCACGATACTTTGGAGGACACCGACACTGAATTTTCCGAACTTAAAGAACTTTTTGGACAACAAGTGGCCAGCGGTGTGCAAGCGCTAACTAAAAACAACCAACTAAACACTAAAGAAGAAAAAATGATGGATAGTTTATCCCGCATTAACCATCTAGAAAAAGAAGTCGCAATCGTTAAGTTAGCCGACAGAATTACCAACTTGCAAAAACCACCAAAGTCCTGGAATAAGGAGAAAATACAGAATTACCTAAAAGAAGCGCAATTAATTAACACGCTGCTAAAAAATAAAAACGACTACCTCAACACCAGACTTAAAACTAAAATAAAATCCTATAAAAAATACGCTGAATAAATTTTCTGCGTTGCGTCTTATGAAGGCATTAGCCAATTAACTACGCTGCTTAATAAAGGAGATCAAATAAAATTTTAAAAAAAATTAGAATATCCGGCGGACTAGTTTTTTTTCTTTACTACGCTTAACGGTTAAAACTAACTTTTACTTTAAGTACATTTATAGTCGGCAAACACAAAAAATTGCCTTGTAGAAGTATCAACACCCACAAAAACAAAACTAGCGCCACTACTAAATTGCAATTAATACCAAAACCCCATTAGCTAGCTTGCTGCCGCATACCTTTGCAAAACAATAGCTTCTAAATAAAAAAATTAACTTTATACCCGTTAAGCAGGTATTCCATGTGAATAGGATGTTCTGTTACAAAGAAAAACCCCACCCGTTAAACCTGAAAACACGACTTACCAAGTCACTAATTTTCTGAAATAACTGACTCATGATAAAAAACAAAAAAATTAAAAGAATGACACAAGTTGTTTTATTAACAGCAACGGCTATATCGCTATTTTTTGTTCCATGGATTTTGGTTAAAGCTTGGATACTTCCATTGCCAAATACCGTACAAGATCAGGTAAACGAAGCTATTAATTACGGTTTTGATGGCATGATTGTTTTTGTAGATCAAGCCGGAAAACCTCCCGCATTTTATACTGGCGGCTGGAACAATAGAGACAAACAAATTCCTGCTCAACCAAATGCCTTGTTTAAAATTGCCAGTATTAGCAAATTATACACAGCGGTAGCCATAACCAAATTGGCTAAAGAAAAACGTCTATTCTTAAATAAAACACTTACCCATTACTTACCAGAACTAAAAGATAAAATTGACAATGCAGACGAAATAACGCTTAAAATGATGGTACAACACCGGTCCGGTATTCCTAATTATACAGATAATCCCAATTTTTGGAACAAAGAAACAGATTCTCAAAAAACGCCTCTCGATTTTGCTCTGGAATTACCAGCTAGCTTCAAGCCAAACACGAGTTACCAATATTCTAATACAAATTATTGGCTGCTCCGGCGCATAATGGATACGGTATTAGGGTATAACCACCAGGAATATATTAAAGAAAAAATTTTAATACCTTTAAACCTGCACAACACATTTTTCTCACTTACCGACGTAAATTTAGACGATGTTATGAGCGGTTATTATGTTGGCTACACTGAAGATTTTAAAACCGAAGAAAATGGCATGTTGGCCACGGCACAAGATGTTGGTATCTTTTTACGCGCTTTAAACGATGGCTCCGTTTTTAATGCAAATGAACAGGAACTGTATCCTTATAAATACAATCATGGTGGTTTGGTTGTGGGCTACCAAAGTTTAGCGGAATATCATGAGGATATTGACACGGTAGTAGTTCAATTTATGAATACAACCGATTTTAATGGTTACCAATGGAATTTATCTGAAATTATTATTAATCGTATTGTTAAAATTATTCGAAAAACCAGTGCGTCCAACACCTAAACAAATATACCGGCCTTTTTAAGGCATGTTAATTTGAAAATTACGCACTTATAAATCTTGCTCATTACTTAGAGTACTTAAAAATCATTAAAAAATCGCCCAAAATATCCAAAACACATTTTGTAACAACCCTACCTAGGAAAGCTTTTTATAAAGATTCATTGAAACCTTTTAAAGGTGGCCATCCATTTCGTGTTTCCTAGTTTTAAAACATCCATAAGTATTTTTTGCTCTCAAAATACCAATTCCAAACACCTATTTTTTTAGTGTTTTCGCCCGTGTTTGCGCAATGTAATACACGTAATTTCTGGTCGCATACCAATCCTGCCAGGAAAACCCAACCACCCTAAACCGCGATTAACATGTAAATACTGGTTTCCTTCTTTATACAAACCTGCCCAATGCTTAAATTTATATTGAATGGGACTCCATTTTTTAGTGCCTACATTTATCCCTGCTTGCATACCATGTGTGTGGCCCGAAAGCGTTAAGGCAATATCGGTTTTTGGCACAACCTCTTGGCTCCAATGCGAAGGATCATGGGACAGTAAAATTTTAATAGAAACCTCCGAAACTTCTTTCAAAGCCTCACCTAAATTACCGTATTGTTTAAAGGGCGGCATGCCCCAGTTTTCAACACCCAAAATAGCTAGCTTATCTGTCTGTTTTTCAATAAACCGTCCTTCATTTAACAACAGCGTAAAATTTGTTTTAGCAAAGAAGTTTTTAATTGCCAAAAAATTCTCTTGCTTTGCTGCCTTGGAATCCCAACTGCTATAATCGCCGTAATCATGGTTCCCCAAAACAGCATACTTGCCATTTTTTGCTTTCAACTTATTAAAAACAGTTTCCCATCCGCGCAATTCCCAAGCATAATTATTAACCAAATCGCCAGTAAAAACAATTATATCGGGCTCCAAATTATTAATTAACCTAACGGCCCGTTCCAAAATAGCATACCGAAAATTAAAGCTGCCAATATGAATATCTGATATTTGCACAATTTTAAAACCATCAAAAGCACTTGGCAACAATGGAAGCGACACCTCTGTGGTATGCACCTTAAAACGATAAACTGTTTTTAAAATCCCAAATACAATTACAGAAAAAGGCAACACACCAGAAGCTAAAGCTAGCAATGGCACAACTACTAACGATTTGGAATCTAAAAACACATAATTGGTTGCACTTAAAACAGCAGACCCCACAACAAAAATAATTTTAGGAATAAACGACGAAATGGTTAAACCATAAAGTGAAGAAATAATAAGCTGTTTTTTAATAGGATTAACGGCATCCAACCGGATTTTAAGTAATAAAATAGCAGAAATTAAACCAATAGTAAAAATCCAAAAAGCGCCATTTATTACCCACACTAAAGCTTTTGTGGTAATGAGCTCTGTAACCATTTGAAGCCAATAAAATGCAAATACATCTATCACTAAAATAGCAAAACACAAAAGTAAAATGGTAAAAAAAGAATAGCTACGCATACTGGGTGGTTACATTAAAAACACTAAATTAAAACGTATTTTGCTTTTAAAGATAGTATATACTTCTTACTTTTAATTACATTTTTGGTAAAACCCAAAAACTACCAGCTATTAACCCCAAAATAAAGGTAACTGATTTTAATCATACAAAATTGGTTTAATAATAGATACCTTTATTAAAACCAAACAAATTATGATACGAGATTTAGATGTTCAAGAGCGCCAACAAATAGTAGCAAACAATTACATTGGCAACCTATCCTATATACACAACAATAAACCCTATATAGTGCCCATAACCTATTTTTACGACCTTAAAAACAAAGCACTAATAGGCTATTCTGCCAAAGGCCATAAAATTTCGGCTATGCGCGAAAATAAAGATGTTTCGGTTCTAGTAACCGAAATAGATTCGGTAAATAACTGGAAATCTGTGCTGGCATACGGCGTTTATGAGGAGCTTTCAGGAAGCCAAGCGCTTGCCAAATTACACCAGTTTTCATTAGGGGTAAAAGACTTAATTATTAACAAAGAGCACAGAAAATTGGACTTTATAAACGAGTTTTCCAGTCAGATTAATAAATATAATTTACCTATTATTTTTCAAATTAATATCTACGAAACTACCGGTAAAATGCGACACCAAAAAAGCACAGAATAAATGCGCACTAAAACACATTAACTAGATAACTAAAAGTTTCCAGCCTGGGGCATTGGCGGTTTTTTTACAACTATTTTTTTTTTACTAACTTTTAACTTCAAAACATGACAATTGGATTAGCACTTTCTGGAGGTGGCATGCGTGGCGTGGCACATGTGGGCGCCATTAAAGCGCTGGAAGAACATCATATTTATCCAACACACATAGCAGGCGCTAGTGCCGGTGCTATAGTAGGTTCCTTATATGCATATGGGTACAGTTGCGAAGAAATGCTTACTTTTTTCAAAACCGTGCAGTTATTGGACTATAAAAAATACGCTCTTAATAAACCTGGTTTTTTAGATGCCGAAAAATACGCTAATTTTTTTACGGCTAAATTTCCAGAAGACAATTTTAGTGCGCTCAAAAAAAAATTGTTCATTACCGCCACAAATTTAACAGACGGCAAACTAGAAGTTTTTAGTTCCGGGCAACTTATTAAACCTGTTTTAGCCTCGTCTGCTTTCCCCGGTTTGTTTGCTCCTATTTCTATTGGCGATAAATTATATATAGATGGTGGCGTTCTAAATAATTTCCCCGTAGAGTTGGTAAAAAACGACTGCCAAAAAACAATTGGTATTTATTTAAACCTTTTTGAATCGGTTTCAAACGCCGAATTAAAACATTTTTATAATGTTGTGGAACGTGCCATCCATTTACGAATAGCACGAAGCGATGAAAAGAAATTTACAGATTGTGATATTTTAATAGCACCAAAAAAATTGAGTCGCTACGGAATTTTCAACCAAAAAAGCGTAGATGCCATTTACGAAATTGGATATAAACAAATGAAAAAAGCCCTAAAAAATAAAGACTTAAGTTTGTTTAGCGCCCAAAACTAAAAGCCAATACCTCCTAACAAACAGCCTTAAGAAACATCGATTTTTAAACAATGTAAATACCATGCTGTAGGAGCTAGCATAAACTAATTATTCTATATTTGCGCACCAAACAGCAATATGGCCAATATATTACTTTCATCGCCCTTACAAGGTTTTACAGACTTTAGGTTTCGCAATGCGTTCCATAAGTATTTTGGCGGTATAGATACTTTTTACGCTCCCTATATTAGGTTAAATGGGAAGCTTAAAATAAAACAATCCTACCAAACAGATTTGCTGCCAGAAAACAACAGCACGATACCTGTTATTCCGCAAGTAATTACCAACAATGCAGACGAGTTTTTATTTGTTGCTAAATACGTTCAAAGCCTTGGCTATAAAGAACTAAACTGGAATTTAGGCTGCCCTTATCCTATGGTAACAAAATCTGGTATGGGCTCTGGACTAATTTGCAATCCTACCAAAATAAACGATATTTTACATCGGGCACATAATGAAACCGACATAGTGGTTTCTATGAAAATGAGAATGGGCTACGAAAATGCACAAGAAATTTTAGAAACCTTCCCCATTCTAAATCAATATCCGCTTAAAAGTATTGCTATTCATGCCCGAATTGGAAAACAACTGTACAAAGGCCCAGTAGATTTGGATGCTTTTGAAGCGTGTGTAAAAAGTACCAAACACAAACTATATTACAACGGCGATATAACAAGTGTTTCGGCATTTAAGGCTATTAAAGAGCGGTTTCCTAGTATTAATCATTTTTTAATAGGGCGCGGATTAATTGCAGATCCGTTTTTACCAAGTATGATTAAAAACAATACTACCGAATACCCTTCAAATAGGTGGGATATTTTTTCGGAGTTCCACGATAGCATTTACAAACAGTACGACGATTACCTGTCTGGCCCAACACCCATAAAAATGAAAATGTTGGGGTTTTGGGAGTTTTTTGCACAAGTAACTTCCAATCCTCAAAAAAGCTATAAAGCCATTAAAAAAGCGTCCAATCCCGTAAAATATAGGCAAGCCGTTGCTGCTATTTTAAAAGCACAAACCAATTAATTCATACCTTTGCCCTATGTTAAGCGCCAGTGCGTTTAAAACCCTTTAAAATTTAGTAGAATTTTAGAAAATGACCCGAATTTCAAAAAACATATCCGAAGCCGTTACTATCTTAAAAAGTAACGATGTTGTGGCCATACCCACGGAAACGGTTTATGGTTTAGCTGGAAACATTTACAGCCAAAAAGCCATAAAAAAAATATTTGAAGTAAAGCAACGCCCCTTTTTTAACCCGTTAATTGTGCATGTGCATAGCATGGCTCAAGTAGATGAATTGGTGAGCGAATTTCCTCCGGAGGCTAAAAAATTAGCAACAACGTTTTGGCCTGGATCGTTAACATTAATTCTACCAAAAAAAGATACCGTTCCCGATATAATTACAGCAGGAAAAAACAGCGTAGCCATTAGAATGCCTAATCACCCTACAACATTAAGCCTGCTTAAAGCACTAAACACACCATTAGCAGCACCAAGCGCCAATCCTTTTAATAGAATTAGCCCTACCACTGCGCAACACGTAAAAGAGTATTTTAATAACTGTATTCCACTAGTTTTGGATGGTGGTCCGTGCAAAAATGGGATAGAATCTACCATAATAGGATTTGAAAACAACACCGCCGTGGTATACCGATTTGGTGCCATCTCTATTGAAGATATTGAAGCTGTTATAGGTAAAGTACAGATAAAAACTACCAGCAAAACAACACCTAACGCGCCTGGTATGCTGGCTAAACACTACGCTCCTAAAACAAAAACATACCTTTCCAATAATTTGGAAGATTTTATACAATCGCATCCCAATAAACGCATTGGTGTTATCTGTTTTAAAAATCCGTTATCAAACCAACATGTAGCACATACCGAAGTACTTTCTGCTACTGGTAATTTAAAAGAAGCTGCAGCCAAATTATACCAAACACTACATAAATTAGATACTTTAAATTTAGACATTATAGTTGCCGAACGGCTTCCAGATGTAGGTTTGGGAAAATCTGTTAACGACCGTTTAGAACGGGCTACAAAGTAAAATACTAAAAGCACCACTTTACGAGGTGTACATGACAGTTTAATCCAATCTGGGGTCTGGGTGTAAAGCCATTTTTTGTGTCCAAATAATTTCAACACTATAAAAACCAAACTCTTCGGTAATATTACCATAGCAAGCATAAACACCTATACCATTAATAGGGTATTTTTCTACGGTGTTATGAAAATGTACGGTATCAAAATAAGTTCCTTCGCTATCTACAAATGTGCAAAATCGCATGTAATTTCCAGTAGCTCCCCTATGAAACCGCGTATTTACCAACTTGCCGTATAACAACACTGCTTGGTTGGTATATAACTGCATATTTTTGGCTTTTATATGCGTTTGAAATGGCTCACTAACCAAATCGAAATAATCGCATAACGGGAAACCTAATAACTCCATTTGGTCGTAGGCATCTTCCAACCAATTAGAATTGAGTTTTGGTAAATTAAAGGTTTTATGATGGGGTTGAAACAGTTGTCTTTGGGGCGTTTTAGTTTTCGTGTTATTGACCTTAAAAATGGCGTTCCAAAGTAGTTCGGACTTGGGTATGCCTGTAAAACTAAAGGCTCCTATTCTTATTAAAATAGTTAGTTGTTCAATACTAATTGCTACCCGATCTATAAAATTGTTTAAAGACTTAAATAAGCCGTGTAATTGGCGTTCTGTTAAAATACGTTTTATGGTGTAGTGTTCTAAATTTTTTAAATAACCAAATCCTAAATAAATGGTAGTACCTTTTATAATATTAGGATGATCGCTGTTGTTTATACAAGGTGCTTTTATGGTAGCATTACACATTTTAGCCTCGTGTATATAATGTTCGGTACTGTAAAAGCCACCACCATTATTTAAAACTGCTACCATAAATTCCAACGGGTAATAGCATTTTAAATATAAACTTTGGTAACTCTCTACAGCATAAGAAGCCGAATGGCCTTTTGCAAACGCATAACCAGCAAAACTTTTTATCTGCTCCCAAACCTCTTGTGTTAAGGTATTTGAATATCCTTTTGCTTTACAATTGGCTATAAATTTGGCTTCTACAGCTTGAAATTCGGCACGCGATCTAAATTTACCACTCATACCGCGTCGCAACACATCGGCTTCCCCTAATGTTAAACCCGCAAATTGGCTGGCTACTTTTAGCACATCTTCTTGATACACCATAACACCGTAGGTTTCTGGCATAATTTCTAGAAGCTTTGCATTGGCTTCCTTGCGGCGCTCTGGATGCCTGTGGCGTTTTATAAATTCTTGTTTCATGCCAGAACCAGAAACTCCCGGCCTAATAATAGAGCTTGCTGCCACCAATCCTAAATAGTCCTGGGTTTGAAGTTTACACATAAGCCCGCGCATAGCAGGCGACTCAACATAATAGGCTCCCGTGGCTTTTCCGTTTTTTAGCAATGCATTTACGTTAGGATCTTTTTTAAATTTTTCGACATCTGTAATATCTATTTCTGGCGCATGGGGCTGGTTGTATTTTATAATATCTAGCGTATCTTTTATTTTTGCCAGACCGCGTTGCCCTAAAATATCGAACTTAAAAATACCTACATCTTCCGCAATAATCATATCAAATTGTACGGTTGGAAAACCTTTTGGCGGCATATTGGTTGCGGAATAGTAATGAATAGGTTTGTGTAATATTAAAATACCGCAGGAATGCACGGTAACATAATTAGGAAACCCTTGAATTAATTTACCATATTTAATAACCAATGCACCAATTTGGTCGTATTCTGGTTTTTGAAATTTGCCCGTACATATTTTATCTATATCCGCTTTGGGCATACCAAAAACCTTTCCTAACTCTCTAACAACAGCTTTAAACTTAAAGGTGTTGTAGGCTGCTAGCAAGGCAACATTTTTAAAGCGTTTAAAAATATATTCGGTAACATCTTCGCGTTCTTTCCACGAAAAATCGATATCAAAATCGGGAGGCGATTTCCTAAAAGGGTTAATAAAACGTTCAAAGTACAAATCCAACTCAATAGGATCCACATCAGTAATACCAATAATATAAGCCACTACGCTATTGGCGCCACTTCCGCGCCCTACATGCACATACCCTTTACTTTTTGCATAGCTTATAATATCGTAATTAATAAGAAAATAGGATACAAAATTAAGGGCTTTAATAGTTTTAAGCTCTGTTTTTAAGCGAGCATACACTTTTTTAGAAGGATTTGGATAGCGCTTGTGTATTTTTTGCCGACACAGTTGTTTTAAGTAATTAAAATCGGCTTCTTCGGAATCTAAATACAAACGTTGGTTTTGAGATTCTCTATCTGCACCAAAACTAAAATGAATGGCACATGCATTTAACAGCTGTTTTGTGTTTTCTAGAATAAACGGAAATAACTGAAAACACTCTGCCAAATCGGTTTCAGAACACATTTTTTCACTTTCACTACACTCCTCTGTTTTCGATAATTTACTTAATAAGGTATTATTATCTATGGCTCGCAAAAGTCTGTGAGCATTAAAATCTTTTTTATTCCGAATAGTTACTGGCTGTTGTACAACCAATTTTTCATTGTAATCTTTATAAATTGTAAAAGGTAATTTTTTAAGATCGTTAATGCTAATACCTATAAATTCGTAAGTTTCAAACTTTGTTTTTTCCAACTGCATAACCTGCTCCAGAGGATACATAACAAAGGCATTCTGGAATTTAGGCGCTGTATTAGGAATTGCTTTTTTTTGATGGAGGTGTTCAGATAAAAAAGTATTTAGCTCTTGAAAACCCGCATTATTTTTAGCTATTCCTACAAATTGCTGTTTGGCACCATTTCTAAAGTCAATTCCTACAAGTGGTGTAACACCGTACTCCTTGGCATTTCTAATAAAATTTAGGCAGGCCGATGTATTATTAATATCTGTTAGCACCAGCTGTGTAACCCCATACTGTTTAGCCAATTCCAGAAGTTCAATTTCCGAAAAAGTACCATAACGCAAGGAATAGTATGTATGACAATTAAGAAACATTAGTATTTACGATGTGCTAAAATGGCTGGCGGTTCGCCGTTAAACGGATTTTTAAAACGTCCTATTGTTTTGGCTCCCATAGAGGCCGCGCGCTGAATACTTAATTCGCCATACTTATTTCGTATGGTGTCCATGGCATTGTATAAACGCAGCATATCCTCGGTATCGTCAAACATGTTTATTTGGTAATTTCCTGCAACAATATGACTGCATTTTACACCTACTAACCTAATTAACAATCGGCGTTTGTATAACTTATCAAACAGTTCTAATACTGCTGGAACAATAACATGATCGGCGCTGGTATACGGAATTTTAATTTGTTTGGTATACGTATTAAAGTCTGAATACCTAATTTTTACTGCAATACAAGCTGTTAGTTTATTGGCTCGGCGCAATTGAAACGCTAAATTTTCTGCCATAGCAAAAATAGTGGTTCGCAATTTTACTACATCAATGGTGTCTTTGGTAAAGGTGCGTTCAGTAGAAATCGATTTACGCTCGTGAAAAGGAATTAAAGGAGGGTTATCTAAACCGTTGGCGCGTTTCCAAATAGTTTTTCCATTAGCCCCCAAAACACTTACCATCATTTCCAATGGCATTTGCTGAATAGTACGCACCTTATCTACTCCTAAATTTCTTAAAACCTGATACGTTTTTTCGCCTACCGATGGGATTTTACGAATAGATAACGGTGCTAAAAACGATTTTTCAAATCCTTGGTCAATGCGTATTTGATTATTTGGCTTGGCTTCGCCAGTAGCTACTTTAGATACAATTTTATTTACCGACAACCCGAAGGAAATAGGCAAACCTGTTTCTCTTATAATTTCTTGACGCAATTCGGAAGCGTATTTATAACTCCCAAAAAATTTGTCCATACCGCTTAAATCGGCATAAAACTCATCTATACTTGCTTTTTCAAAAACAGGTACCCGTTCTTTAATAATTTCGGTAACTAAATGCGAATATTTTGTGTAAATAGATGAGTCGCCACGAATAACAACAGCCTCCGGACACAGGCGCCTAGCCACCTTCATAGACATGCCAGAATGTACGCCAAAACGCCTAGTTTCATAACTACAAGCTGCTACCACACCCCGATCTCCAGTGCCGCCAACAAGCAGTGGCCGTTTTTGTAAACGACTATCAATTAATCGTTCGCAGGACACAAAAAACGTATCTAAATCCAAATGTAAAACCTGTTTGTTCATGTGTATTTGTCTGTTGTATTTTTTTAAAAATTACAAGGCTGTTTACGCCCTGTTTTTTAGCTGTTATTTTGTTGTTTTAAATAGCGCTATTTTACCATACAAAGTTAGCTACATTATTAAGCAATTATTGCTTATATTTGTAGCATTATGAAAAACATTACAAAAAACATTCGGCACCTTCGGCATCTTAAGGGACTAACCCAAGAAGTACTTGCTGAAGATTTACAAGTTACGCGCTCCAGGATTAGCTCGTACGAAGAGGGACGCTCCACACCTTCTATTGACATGCTTATTCAGCTATCTAATTACTTTAAAATTCCGGTAGATATTTTAATTAAAAACGATTTAACCAAATCCAAAGACACCTCCTTTATAGATATTGGCAATAAACGGGTATTATTCCCTATTACCGTGGATGCCGATAACGAAAACCTAATTGAAGTGATTCCTATAAAAGCAACTGCAGGATATTTATCGGGTTACGACGACCCCGAGTATATTGAACAATTACAGCGCATTAAACTCCCCTTCTTGCCTTCTGGAAAACACCGGGCATTTCCTATTAAAGGCGACTCCATGTTGCCTTTAAAAGATGGCGCCTATGTGGTAGGAAAATTTGTAGAAGACCGCCAAGATATTTCAAGCAATAAAACCTACGTATTACTAACGCGTAACGACGGCATGGTTTACAAACGAGTTATTAATAAAATAAAAGAAGCCAACACCCTAGTATTAGTATCCGACAACCCTTTATACCAACCTTACGAAATACCCATAGAGGATGTTTTGGAACTCTGGGAGTTTACCTGCAGTATAAACACCCAAGAATACGACCAGGAAGAATTAAAAATTAGCAGTATTATAACCATGTTTAATAGTTTAGGCGTGGAACTTAAATCTTTAGAACAGCATTTAAAATGACCTATACCGTTATAGACGTTGAAACAACCGGACAATCCAATAGAATAACCGAAATTTCTATTTTTAAATACGACGGCCATCAAATTCTAGAAGAATTTACATCTTTAGTAAATCCAGAAATTTTAATCCCCGATTACATTACAGCCCTAACTGGTATAGATAATGGCATGGTGGCCAATGCACCAACTTTTAAAACCATTGCACAAGACATTCTGGACATTACCAAGGATAGCATTTTTGTAGCTCACAATGTTAATTTCGATTATAACGTAATACGCAATGAATTTAAACTGTTGGCTATTGATTTTAATAGGAAAAAACTATGTACCGTCCGGTTAGCCAGAAAACTATTTCAAGGATTGCCTTCTTACAGTCTTGGAAAACTTTGTAAAAGCCTTCATATACCACTAACAGACAGGCATCGGGCACGGGGCGACGCCGAGGCTACCGTTGTTTTATTCGAAAAATTACTAGAGAAAGACACAACAGGACAGGTTTTTAGCAGCTTTTTAAACAAAACATCTCGCGAAGCCACACTGCCTGCCCACCTGCCCACTGCCGTTTTTAACGCCATTCCCCATAAAGCTGGTATTTATTATTTCCGAAACAAAACTGGCGATATTATTTATATTGGTAAGGCTAAAGATTTAAAAAAGCGCGTATTAAGTCATTTTTACAGTAAAACCCAAGCATCTTTAGATATGTGTCGCGAAACCAGACACATCGATTTTGAGTTAGCCGGTAGCGAACTTATTGCTTTTTTAATGGAGGATGCCGCCATAAAAGAACACTTTCCAAAGTACAACAAACAAGCCAAACGAAAACCAAAAAGCTATGCCATTTTTAGTTATCAGGATCGGAACGGTATTTTACATTTGGCGTTTAACCCGCTAAAATCCTGCTCCAACCCTATTAAAGTATTTCATTCCATACGCGAATGCCGCATGTTTTTAGAAGCACTTTGTAAAACACATCAATTATGTCCAAAATATTGTCATTTACAAGAAGGCGTAACGCATTGTTGCCATTATGCAATTAAAACCTGTAAAGGGGTTTGTGCTGGCAACGAAATGGTTACTCATTACAATAAACGTGTTACTCTGGCCATAGAAACTACCACAAAGGTTAGCCCTTATAACATAATAAAAAAGCCCGGCCGTACAGCAAACGAGGAAGCTTTTATATTACTTAAAAATGGTACTTATCTTGGTTACGGGTTTGTAGATAAAACCGAACAGATACAAAGTACAGACGATTTAGAACCTTTTTTAATTACGCAAAAGGATAATTTAGATATTCAAAAAATACTGCGTACACAACTGTAACTAATTTGCTTAACACAGCACAAGTCCATTAGCCGGCAGCGCTATTAAATTTTAGCCTGGTAGGTATACAACTCGTAATACCTGCCTTGCTTTGCAATTAATTGGTCGTGGGTGCCACGTTCCACAATGTGTCCAGCTTCAACCACTAAAATCTGGTCGGCTTTACGAATAGTACTTAACCGGTGCGCAATAACAATAGTGGTTCTGTTCTTCATGAGTTCAGATAAACTTTTCTGAATTAAAGCTTCACTTTCGGTATCCAAACTGGAGGTAGCTTCATCCAAGATTATAATATTCGGATTTGCTAAAATAGCGCGTGCAATTGCCAAACGTTGGCGTTGCCCGCCAGAAAGTTTTACACCACGCTCACCAATTAAGGTATCTAAACCTTTGTCAAACCTGTCTGTAAACTCATTAACATAAGCCGCCTTAACGGCATGCAGTAGTCCGGCTTCTGTGGCATCTGGCCTCGGGAATTTAATGTTTTCACGAATAGTCCCTTCAAATAAAAACTCGTCTTGCAAAACCACGCCTAAATGCTGGCGATACGTATCTAGTTTTACCTTCGATAAATCGAAACCATCTATAGTTACTGTTCCAGATTTTGGTGTTAAAAAACTGGCCGATAATCCGGCAATAGTAGATTTCCCCGAGCCCGAACTCCCCACTAAAGCAGTAACCGATCCTGCTGGTGCATTAAAGTTTATATTGTGTAATACCGTTTTTCCTTTGTCGTAAAAGAAAGACACATCGTTAAAAGCTATGGCTCCTTTTACACGATTTAGTGGTATGGTGCGGTGTTCATTATCTGCTTCGGCAGCCATATTCATCAGTTCTTCGGTTCTATCTAAACCTGCTAATGCTTCTGTTAACTGACTTCCAATATTACTCATTTGCACAATAGGTGCAATCATAAATCCTAATACCAAGGTAAAAAACAGGAAATCACCGGTAGTCATATCACCAATCATCATGTAATAGCCACCAATACCCATTATTCCGGTGGTAGCAACACCAATTAAAAAAACCGACGAACTGGTCATTAAAGCTGTAGCTGTTAAACTTTTTTTCACGTTTTGATACAGTTTATCTACACCTTTTTCAAACACCACGCTTTCCTGCGCCTCGGCATTAAATGCTTTCACTACACGCACGCCAGCAAGTGTTTCGGTTAAACGGCCGGTAACCTCGGCATTAATTTTTCCGCGTGCTCTAAAAATAGGCCGGATGTACTTAAACGCGCGCAATGCAATGTAACCAAATATGGAAAGTGGTACAAATACAAAAAGTGTCATCCAAGCGTTTAGTTTTATAAGAATAATTAACGATACCACGGCCGTAAACGACCCACCCACCAATTGTACCAACCCTGTACCTATTAAATTCCGAACACCTTCAACATCTGTCATAATTCGGGATACTAAAGCACCTGATTTTGTATTATCGAAAAAACTAATTGGTAATGAAAGCACTTTCTTTTGCACTTTTAAGCGGAGTTCGCTTATTAAATATTGCGCCTGAACACTTAATATTCTGGTTAGCAAAAAAGAACTTAAGGCCTGAATAAAAATAGCGCTAATTACCAAAATAATAAGTGTGTATAACTCCGAATAGTTTTTGTTAGGCACCACCTCATCTAATAACACCTTACTTTGCCACGGTAATACCAAGCCAGAAAGACTTCTAATTACAATTAATATAAGACCTATAAACACCAAATTTCGGCGTGGCCAAATTATGGTTATAAAAGCCTGCTTCATGGTTACCTTTGGCTTTTGTGTGTTTGTAGTTTTAGATGTTTTATTGAAATGTTGCATATTTTTAAAGCTAAATGTTTGCAAAAGTACGGATTACAACAGGATTTATGGCTTAAATATATTTTAAAAGAGCTTCGTCCTACAGACTACAAATTTGGTACTTAAAATACCGTTTATAAATAACCCAGCAGAAACGCACCCAATAAAATACTCGGTAAAACTTAAATGGTACTAAGCAGGCTATTTAGAATAGAATTATTTAAAAATATTTAATTTTAACCCTAGTTTTGCATTCGTGTATTAATGCGTAGCCAGCCATAACCGTCGTACGTTACACCAAACCTTATTTTACCAGTGAAAGCAAACAACCAAACCAAAACCAACTGGACTATTTGCCCCGCTTGCCGTGGTCGCGGAAAACAGAGACAGCGCTTGCGTAAAAAAGTGCGTCTGCAATATAAGGCTGCTTGTTATCATTTTGAAAAATCTGGCAAACAGGGAACGCCACCAGTAAAACCTAAAGGCCATTTATACAATTGCCCGTCTTGCCAAGGCTCCGGATTAATTAAGGCTGAAGCTCCAACCAAACCAGATACAGAACACCTACCACACGTAGCCATTATAGGCGCTGGTATTGGCGGCGTGGCTTTAGCAGTTGCTTGTTTACACCGTGGTATTCCGTTTTCATTATTTGAACGCGACACACATTTTAATGTTCGCTCGCAAGGTTATGGCCTTACCTTACAACAAGCTAGTAAAGCCATTGCTGGCTTTGGCATTTTTTCTTTAGAAGAAGGCATTGTATCTACAAGGCATGTTGTACACAACACCAATGGTACTATTGTTGGCGAATGGGGTATGAGAAAATGGTTGGAATCCAAGGAAACTAAAACAGCAAAACGCACTAATATCCACATTGCCAGACAAGCTTTGCGTATGGCTTTGCTAGAGCAATTAGGCACAACAAACAATGTATTTTGGGGACATCAGTTAATTGATTTTAGCAGCTCTAAAACAGGAAAAAACACCTTACGCTTTTCTGTTAATGGTGAAGAAAAAATAGTGCAAACCAATTTAATTGTGGGTGCAGATGGCATACGGAGTACCGTACGCAAGGCTTTATTTGGCCGTAAAGGGATTACGCCGTTGCGGTACTTAAACTGTATGGTTATTTTAGGTATTTGTCCGCTATCCGCGCTTACTAATATTTCAAGTAACTTATTGGACTCGCAAACCGTGTTTCAAACTGCCAATGGGCATGATCGGATTTACGTTATGCCGTTTACCCAGCACAGTGTTATGTGGCAGTTAAGCTTTCCTATTACAGAGGCAGCCGCCAAACAATTAAGCAAACAAGGATCGGAAGCCCTGAAAGCCGAAGCTATTTTGCGCACCAAATGGCACAGTCCCATTCCAGAAATAATTGCCGCTACTCATGAAAACAAAATATCAGGTTATCCTGTTTACGATCGCGCACTTCTAAAAACCACCAATTTTGAAGAAGCCCAGGCCGTTACCTTAATTGGCGATGCCGCACACCCCATGAGTCCGTTTAAAGGACAAGGTGCTAATCAAGCCCTGCTAGACGCCCTTTTGCTGGCACGCACAATTTTTTCTTATTGTAAAACCAGCACTTCTTGGCGTACCCAAGGTTTAAGACACAGCGTTTTACCAACCTTTGAAAAAGACATGTTAAGCCGGAGCGCCATAAAAGTAAAAGACTCTGCTGCCGCTGCTGAATTTTTACATTCTGAAATTGTACTTCATAAAGCTAATAAGCCACGAGGACGTTGCTTGACAGAATCGAAAACACATCAGACAAAAAAAGATTAGCTTCCCTAAAAAATTCAAACAGGTTTTTATAATAATTACACAAACACGCCCATCGCAGAAAACTACCACAGTTGCATTTTCCGAAACAGCTAATTAAACCGTCCAAAAATTAGGCGTATTAAACTAGCTCCTTTTTATTTCGTAAATTACCGCTAGTTTAAAGGCCTTGCTTTAAAATAGTTTATCTAAAAAACGATGCCCATAAATTTCTTGCTGGAGTAAAGAAATATTTTAATACTTAAAAACTATTGTTTTTTTAAGCACGATAGTTTTTAGTTATTTATAAATAGTATTAAAAAATCGGTAATTCGTTTTTGCTGCATAAAGTATCTCTAAATTTGAGCCAATTAAAATAAGTGAAACCCTAAAATTAACAACATATGGAACCTAACAAAAATTCTGAAGCCGCAAACGGCTGCCCTTACCACCAAGACGCCAGTAATAAAGCAGTTATGGCAGAAACCAACCAAGAAGCGCCTGCAGCTAAATGTCCGGTAATGCACGGTGGTAACACCTCAACAAAAACACCTACAATGGCATGGTGGCCAAATGCTTTAAATTTAGATATTTTGCACCAGCACGATACCAAAACCAATCCGCTAGGACCAAATTTTAATTATCGTGAAGAACTAAAAAAACTAGATGTTCCGCAACTAAAAAAAGATTTACATGCACTCATGACGGATAGCCAGGATTGGTGGCCTGCAGACTGGGGTCATTATGGCGGTTTGTTTATTCGTTTATCATGGCATGCAGCTGGTACGTACAGAATCTCTGATGGCCGTGGTGGCGGTGAATCTGGAAGTCAGCGTTTTGCCCCGCTTAACTCTTGGCCAGACAACGTAAGTTTGGATAAAGCCAGACGTTTATTATGGCCAATTAAGAAAAAATACGGCAACAAAGTAAGTTGGGCCGATTTAATTATTTTGGCCGGCACCATTGCCTACGAAAACATGGGACTAAAAACGTTCGGATTTAGCTTTGGAAGAGAAGATATTTGGCATCCAGAAAAAGACACCTACTGGGGTGCAGAAAAAGAATGGTTAGCACCAAGTAATGAACGTTACGACGATATAGACGACCCTAAAACTATGGATAACCCATTGGCTGCCGTTCAAATGGGGCTAATTTACGTTAATCCAGAAGGTGTAAATGGTGTACCTGACCCTTTAAAAACGGCAGCCCATGTGCGCGAAACCTTTGCACGAATGGCTATGAACGACGAGGAAACAGTTGCTTTAACAGCGGGTGGCCATACCGTTGGGAAAACCCACGGAAATGGCGATGCTAGCTTGTTAGGACCAGAACCAGAAGCAGCCAATTTGGAAGAACAAGGTTTAGGCTGGCACAACCCTCATAAAACAGGTAAAGGCAGATATACGGTTACCAGTGGACTTGAAGGCGCTTGGACAACACATCCAACCAAGTGGGATGCCGGGTATTTTGATATGCTATTTAAACACGATTGGGAGCTTGTTAAAAGTCCAGCCGGTGCTTGGCAATGGGAACCTGTATCTATAAAAGAAGCAGACAAACCAGTAGATGTTGAAGACCCAAGCATCAAACTAAACCCCATGATGACGGACGCTGATATGGCCATGAAGATGGATCCTGTTTACAAAGAAATTTCATTGAAATTCATGAAGGATCACGATTATTTTTCAGAAACCTTTGCCCGTGCTTGGTTTAAATTAACACACCGCGATATGGGTCCAAAAACGCGCTATGTTGGCCCAGATGCCCCACAAGAAGATTTAATTTGGCAAGATCCAGTTCCTGCCGGAACGTCTAATTACAACGTAGATGAGGTAAAAGACGCAATTGCGGCTTCTGGTTTATCTATTTCAGAAATGGTTGCAACCGCATGGGATAGTGCCCGTACATACCGCCAATCGGACAAACGTGGTGGTGCAAATGGCGCCCGTATTCGTTTAGCCCCACAAAAAAACTGGGAAGGCAATGAACCTGAAAGACTCGCGCGCGTATTAGCCGTTTTAGAACCAATAGCCAAACAATATAATATTAGCGTAGCGGATACAATTGTTTTAGCTGGTAATGTAGGTATTGAAAAAGCAGCCAGCGCTGGCGGTTACAACATTACGGTACCTTTTGCTCCTGGTCGTGGCGATGCCACCGACAACCAAACAGATGCCGAATCGTTTAAACCACTTGAGCCACTTGCAGATGGTTACAGAAACTGGAGCAAAAAAGACTATGTAGTAAGCCCAGAGGAGTTGCTACTAGACAGAACCCAGCTAATGGGATTAACAGCTCCAGAAATGACGGTTCTTGTAGGTGGCATGAGAATGTTAAACACCAACTACGGCAACACAAAACACGGTGTTTTTACAGATAAACCGGGTGTATTAAGCACTGATTTCTTTGTTAATTTAACCGACATGAATAACAGTTGGGAACCAACCGAAAAGGGCTTGTACAACATTCGCGATCGTAAAACAGGCCAAGTAAAATGGACAGCTACACGCATAGACTTGGTATTTGGCTCTAATTCTATTTTACGCGCCTACTCCGAAGTATATGCTCAAGATGATCATAAAGAAAAATTTATAACCGATTTTGTAAACGCATGGACCAAAGTGATGAATGCGGACAGATTCGATTTATCACAAAGCTAGAAGCAAATGCCTATCAAATAATTCTAGTTTTTACTATTTATTTTTTAAACCTAAAAGCCCTGTTTCAGGGCTTTTTTAGTTTACAAACCAACATTCTAAAATTTCAAACAGCTTGATACCACTTTCAAACCATTTATAAACCTAAAATTGAACTAAATATTCCTAAAGCACCCTGTAATATAGGCTTGCCCCAAACAGCCATAAATCGGCTAAAAAAAAGCTACTTAAAATTAAAATACCGTAAATGAAGCCCATAAAACAGAATATTATAATGCTTCTAATTCATTTTCAAGTTAAAACACGTTATCTTTAGTAAAATTTTAAAAACAGTGCGCGGCTTGAAAACACAATATGCGTCTTTTTCGGTAATTATTATTGGAGGTGGTTTGGCAGGATTAACTGCCGCTATACATTTATCTAATGCTGGTGTGAAGGTTTTACTTATTGAAAAAAACAAGTTTCCCAAACATAAGGTTTGTGGCGAATACATTTCGAACGAAGTCCTTCCGTATCTTACTTTCTTAAATATTGATGTATTTGCTTTGGGCGCTCATAAAATAGATATGCTTCAATTATCCACTTCTAAAAACAAGCAAATAAAAGCCGCTTTGCCTTTGGGTGGATTTGGTATAAGCAGATTTACCTTGGATCATGCTTTAGCAAAAAAAGCCACAAACAGTGGCGTGGAGCTAATAAAAGACACGGTAACTAATATTACCTTTACAAACAATACATTTGTGGTAGAAACAAAAAAAGCTACTTACAAGGCGTTATTTGTTATTGGTGCTCACGGTAAGCGTTCCAATCTGGACGTAAAGCTTAACCGCCCTTTTATGAACCGAAAATCGCCTTTTTTAGCAGTAAAAACCCATCTTGAAGGTCATTTTCCCGATGGTTTAGTAGCGCTTCATAATTTTAATGGCGGCTATTGCGGCATATCAAAAATAGAAAATGACTTAATTAATTTGTGCTACATTACTCAATTTAAAACCTTTAAAGCTTATAAAGACGTTAACAGCTTTCAAGAAGCTATACTATTTAAAAACAACCATATAAAAACGGTTTTGGAGTCTGGTAAATCGGTGTTTAAAGCACCGCTAACGATAAGTCAGATTTCATTTTCAAATAAGAACCCTATAGAAAACCATATTATTATGTGTGGCGATTCTGCTGGTTTAATTCATCCGTTATGTGGCAATGGCATGAGTATGGCTATTAGAAGCGCTCAAATGGCTGCTACCTTACTGTTAGCCTATTTTAATGGTCAGATAACATCGCGAGCAAGTCTGGAACAAGCGTACAAAATGGCTTGGAACAAGGAATTTAAAAGCAGACTACAAGCTGGACATATTACCGCTTCTATTTTAAACAACAGCACTCTGGCCAACACGCTCATGCCATTGGCCCAACAAATCCCTGGTTTACTACCCAAAATAATAACTAAAACCCACGGCAAACCCATGGTTGTATAATGCGTAAATTAATAAACACAACATACCGAACAAATGATGCCGAAATTATGGACGATTTTTCCATAGAAGGTCCAATTCTGCACGATACCCTAAACACCCTAGCTAATATTAATAAATGGCTGGGCGGCAACGCTGTAACACTTAATGCTTTAAAATCCCTTTTAGCAAATTACCCAAAAAACCGACCACTTACCATTATCGATTTAGGCTGTGGCGGAGGCGATATTTTAAGACGAATAGCCAAGTACGGACAAAAGGAAGGCTACACGTTTCAGTTAATAGGTGTAGATGCCAATAAAGAGGCGGTTGTTTATGCCCAACAATTATCGGAAGCCTATCCCAACATTAGCTATGTGGCTTGCAATATTTTATCGGAACAATTTGATGCGCTAGAATACGACATTGTGCTAGCTACATTATTCCTACATCATTTTGAAAACGAACAAATTACAAAACTCCTAACCAAGCTAACCCAGAAAGCCAAGCTAGGCATAATTATTAACGATTTACACAGGCATGCCTGGGCTTATTATTTGTTTAAAATAGTATGCATACCCATAAAAAACCAAATGATAATAGATGATGGCCTTACATCCATTTTACGCGGATTTAAGCGTAAGGAACTAATTGCCTTCTCTAAACAACTAAACGCAACGCCTAAAATAAGCTGGAAATGGGCTTTCCGGTACCAATGGATAATTCAAAAAAAATAATGGCTGTAAAAATAACATCGGTAGCAAAGCAGCTACCAAAATATAACAAAACAACCGCGGAAATCCTCCCATTTCTGGATATTTGGCTAGATGGACAGAATAGCCGATTTAAACGAAAAGTTGTAAAAATTTTCGAAAATGCCGGCGTAGATAAACGGTATTCTATTATGAATCCGACCGAGGTTTTCATGAAAACATCTTTTGAAGAAAAAAATGACCTTTACGTTACAGCGGCTATTGCTTTAGCAGAAGAAGCGCTAGCAAAATCTTTAGAAAAAGCCCGTTTAAAACCCAAGGATATCGATTTTATAATAACGGTAAGTTGTACAGGAATCATGATTCCGTCTTTAGATGCGTATTTAATAAACAAATTACACATGAAACAAGATATTGTGCGACTACCAGTTACCGAAATGGGTTGCGCCGCGGGCGTTTCGGGTATTATTTACGCCAAAAACTTTTTAAAAGCTAACCCCAACAAACGTGCTGCCGTGGTAGCTGTTGAAGCCCCAACAGCTACCTTTCAGCTAGACGATTTTTCAATGGCTAACATTGTAAGCGCGGCTATTTTTGGCGATGGTGCCTCCAGCGTTATTTTAAGTTCTTATGAAAACGATATAGGTCCTACTATTAAAGATGAGGCCATGTACCATTTCTATAACACCGAACAAATAATGGGTTTCAAGTTGGTAAACACAGGACTACAAATGATTTTAGATGTTTCCGTACCAGAAACCATTGCCGCACATTTCCCCAAAATAATTCATCCTTTTTTAGCTAAAAACAACTTAACAATTCAGGATATACAGCATCTCATTTTTCATCCCGGCGGAAAAAAAATTGTGCAAACCGTAGAGGATTTATTTGGTGCATTAGGCAAAAATATAGACGATACCAAAGCAGTATTAAAACTTTACGGCAATTTAAGTAGCGCTACTGTCCTGTATGTTTTGGAACGCTTTATGGATAAAAATTTACCGCAAGGAGGCAGGGGCTTAATGTTAAGTTTTGGTCCCGGATTTTCAGCGCAACGTATTTTATTAGAATGGTAAACACTTTTGAACACAAAAACTACTGGGCACTTATTTTGGGAGGTTCCAGCGGATTAGGATTAGCAACAGCTAAAAAATTGGCGGCGCATGGCATGCATATTTGTGTGGTTCATAGAAACTCCCGCGCGCAACTGCCAGAAATTACAGCACATTTTAATGATATTAAAGCCAGTGGTGTCCAGTTCAAATCCTTTAATTTAGATGCCACCAACCCAGAAAAAAGAAAAGATGTTATAGCAGAATTAGGCTCAATTTTAGGCGAAAAAGGCAAAATTAGAACCCTCATACACAGCATTGCTAAAGGCAACTTGAAACCTATGACGGATGCTAGGCAACCAACTTTAAAGGAGGACGATTTTACAATTACCATAAACGCCATGGCCATTAGTTTATACAACTGGACCTCGGATGTTTTTAACGCCAACTTATGCGCAAAGGATACACGCATTATTAGTTTTACAAGTGAAGGAAATACCAAGGCATGGAAACATTATGCGGCTGTTTCGGCTGCCAAAGTAGCACTAGAAGCCATAAGCAGACATATAGCTTTAGAATTCGCACCCTATGGCATTCGTGCTAATTGCATACAGGCTGGTGTAACAGATACGGCGTCGTTACGTAAAATACCCAACGCTCAAACTATTATAAAGCACAGCCTGCAAAGAAATCCCTTTAAACAATTAACCACTGCAGAAGCCGTTGCCAATGTGGCTTATTTGTTATGCACAGACGAGGCAAGCTGGATAAATGGCAGTATAATACCTGTAGACGGCGGCGAACACATATCCTGATTTCAAACGAATTACACTAAAACTACCCGTTTAAACAACTAGAACATGACATCAAAACAAATTATATCGCTGCTACCCTACCAAGAACCTTTTTTGTTTGTCGATGCCATTACAGCTGTATCCGAAAATAACATTACTGGGCAGTATCTGTTTAGAGAAAATGCCTTTTTTTACGCCGGACATTTTAAGAATAACCCCGTAACACCCGGCGTTATTTTAACAGAATGTATGGCACAAATAGGTCTTGTTTCTTTAGGAATTTATTTAGCACACTGCAAAAAAGAAACTGTAACTAATACTAACGTAGCCCTTACTGGCAGTCAAATAGATTTTTTTCTACCAGTTATGCCAAAGGAATTGGTTACCGTATATTCTGAAAAAATATATTTTAGGTTTAACAAACTTAAATGTCGAGTAAGTCTTAAAAACGCAAAAAACGAATTGGTTTGCAGAGGCGTTATTTCCGGCATGATAAAATCTTCCCAAAATGAAACATAGAGTTGTTATTACCGGTATGGGAGTTGTAGCGCCCAATGGTGTTGGACTACCTAAATTTACCGAAGCCTTAAAAAACGGGACTTCTGGCATACAATATTTCCAAGAATTAAAAGCGCTTCAGTTTTCTTGTTGCATAGGCGGTATTCCAGAGATTTCTGAAAGTTTAAAATTACAATATTTTACACCCTTACAACTACGCGGATTTAATAGTTCGGGAATTTTATATGGGTGCATTGCAGGAATAGACGCTTGGAAAGACGCCGGTTTAGAGGTAAATCCAGATAGCCCATTAGACTATAATAGCGGTACCATTTTTGGCACGGGCACATCTGGTGTCGATAAGTTTAGAGAAGCCATTTATAAAATAGATGCCAAAAATGTAAAACGCCTTGGTAGTACCGCCGTATTGCAAACTATGGCTAGCGGTGTCAGTGCGTTTTTAGGAGGCATACTGGGTTTAGGAAACCAAGTTACCACAAACTCCTCTGCTTGCACCACGGGTACAGAAGCAATTATTTTAGGTATGGAACGCGTACAATCGGGAAAAGCCAAACGCATGTTAGTTGGTAGTAGTAGCGACCACGGCCCTTACATTTGGGGCGGTTTTGATGCCATGCGGGTTATGACCTATAAACATAACAACTCACCAACTACCGGCTCCAGACCCATGAGCGCAACTGCTAGTGGCTTTGTTCCTGGTAGTGGTGCGGGAGCTTTGGTATTAGAATCTTTAGAGAGCGCTTTGGAACGCCAAGCACCTATTTATGCCGAAGTTTTAGGCGGCGCTTTAAATTCGGGAGGCCAGCGACAAGGTGGCTCCATGACAGCTCCAAACGAAGAAGCTGTGGTACGCTGTATTACCGACGCTATAAGTAATGCAGGAATTAATTCCAGCGCTATTGATACCATTAACGGCCACTTAACAGCAACTACTAAAGATAGTGTGGAAATTAAAAATTGGAGCAACGCTTTAAACAGACAAGGAACAGATTTTCCGTATATCAACTCATTAAAATCCCTAGTAGGTCACTGCCTTACAGCTGCTGGCAGTATTGAAAGTGTTGCCACCGTATTACAAATAAAGGAGCAATTCATTTTCCCAAACATTAACTGTTCAGACTTACACCCTGAAATTGCGCAGCTTATTGCCGAAGAAAAAGTACCCAAAACAAGTTTAAAAACCACTATTAATATCGCCGCAAAAGCCAGTTTTGGTTTTGGCGATGTTAACGGATGTGTTATCTTTAAAAAAAATTCTGAATAACTATGAAAAAAGACCTAGTAATTTCTAAACTTAAGAAAATTGTTAAACCGTATATTCAAAACGAAGAAGCCTTTCAGAATTTAACAGAGGAAACCGATTTTGTAAACGATCTGCACATTAATTCTGCAAATTTAGTAGATGTTGTGCTGGATGTAGAAGACGAGTTTGATATTAGAATTGAAAACGAGGACATGGAAAAAATGCTATCCGTAAAAGCTGCCATGGAAATTATTGAACAAAAATTAGCAGAACAATGATTGGCAACGATATTGTTGATTTAAATATAGCAGCCCAGCAATCTAATTGGAAACGCCCGCGGTTTTTGAACAAAATTTTTACTGAACAAGAACAACAACTAATTCATAATTCAAAAAACCAAACAACTACCGTTTGGCGCCTTTGGAGTATGAAAGAGGCTGCTTATAAAATAAACATTCAGCAATATGGCGGACGCCTGTTTGCTCCAAAAAAATTACAATGCACCATACTTACAAATCAAAAAGGCTGGGTACGCTTTATGGGCCAAACCTATCAAACACAATCGGTTGTTACTAAAAATAGTATAAGTACCATAGCCCACACCCTAGCCCAAAAACAATTTATTCATAAGGTTTTTAAAATTAATGACAGTAGCTACCAAGCACAGTCGGATAAAACAAAACAAGAACTTTTACAACTGGTTTCGCAGTATAAAAAAGTGCCTATTCATAACTTGCAAATCTGTAAGGATGCCAACAATATACCCCAACTTTTTTTCAAGGGTATCAAGCAAAAAATAAGTATTTCTATGGCACACCACGGCCTGTATGGTGGCTGCGGCATTTGTTGGTAGTAGCCCCGTTTTATGGGCTTCAGTATTACGCTCAATGGCATAAACAAACTAGGTTAGTTTGTGCAATTTTACAGCTTTTTTTTAAACGGAAAACAAGGCAAGAACATTTCAAAATACACTTCTTAAAACAGCATTTTTTAATCAATTTGCTGCCAAAATATTGCAACGAAAACTCGCTTTCCTTCTGCTAAAAAACACAAACCAAATTATTTGTTAAATATCTCTTTTAAAAGCATTTATCATAGATTAATTCTAATTAAAATTGTATCTTGACTACAGCGGCTATTGGTACTTAAGCGGGCATAAATAGCTGTAAAATCTGTTAACCAATAAAATATATACCCAATGAATTTAGTCTTAAAAAAACTCAAAAACATGAGTTCAGAAAATTGCATTAGCATAATTATGAACACCCACCGAACCAAACCTGGCTACTTAAAGGATGCCTTGGCACTTAAAAACCTAATTAAAGAGGCAGAAAATAGGCTTTTAGCCGCTACATCAAAACAACAAACAGACGTTTTGGTTAACAAACTGGAAGCTTTGGCAGATAAAATAGAACACGACCATAATTTAGATAGTTTAATGCTATTTGTAAATGAAGATGTATCGGAATGTATTAAACTTCCTTTACCGGTAACCGATCGTGTGGTGTTGGATACCACCTTTGCCACGCGCGATTTGGTTCGTGCTATGCACACGGAATCTAACTACTACGTTTTAGTTTTAAGTCAGGATAAAGTGCGTTTCATTGAGGCATTAAACGATAAGGTTGTGCAAGAATTTGCTGGTGTATTTCCTATGGAAAATACCCAATTTCCTACCAGAAACAACACAGAACCCGTGGTATCGTCCAGACAACGCCAATTAATTGCCGAATTTTTTAATCAAGTAGACAAGGAAGTAAATAAAATTAGACAACAAAATCCGTTACCGGTTTTAATTTGTACGGTGGAAGAAAACTATTCGGAATACTTAAAAATAGCCGACGAAAAACACAGTATTATAGACACTTTTTTAAGCAGAAATAGAATAACCGAAAAGGACCACGCCATTGTTGCAGATGCTTACGAAGTTATAAAAACATACAACCGCAACAATACAATTGCCCGTAAAGAAGCGCTACAAAAGGCTATTTCCGACGGCCGATTTTTAAATGACATCTCTGATATTTGGAAAGCATTAAACAAAGGAAGGGTTCAAACACTTTTTATTGAAAAAGGACTTTACCAACCCGCCATTATAAAACCAGATAGTTTAGAAGTTATTGTCGTATCCGAGTTCCAACGTACCGACTCCAATGTAATAGACGATATTTACGATGAGATGATTGAAATAAATATGCGTTACGGCGGCGATGTGGTATTTATGCCTAAAGGTGAATTAGAGGCCTATAACGGCTTTGTTGCCATAACAAGATATTAATAACACAAAAATAAATAGTATCATGAAAACACAAAAAAAAGTAGTTGTTATTACGGGAGGTGCCGGTGGCATAGGGCAAGCCTGTGCGCGCGCCTTTAAAAATGATCCGCTTATATTAACAGACTATTCGCAAGAAAAAGTAGACAGTGCAGTAAGCAAATTAGCAAACGAGGGCTTTGAAGTATCTGGTATTGCCTGCGATATTACAGCACCAAAGGACATTGAAAAACTTGTTAACTATGTTTCGGAAGCTGGCCAACTAAAAGCTTTAATACATACCGCTGGAGTTAGTGGAACCGTTAAAGATGTAAAAAAAGTGTATACCATAGATTTGGTGGCCACCAATTTGTTAGTGGACGCTTTTTACAACATAGCTACTAAAAACTCTGTAGCCATATTACTGGCCTCCATGATGGCCCATGCCGTTCCACCTAACGAGGTTTACGACCAGGCTTTAACGCATCCGCAAGAAGCCGACTCCTTTAACATTGTTAATAAATTTGTTCAAGACGACTCGGATACGATGTATAATTTTGCCAAACGTGGCGTTTTACTATTAACCCAAAAAAACGCCAACAAATGGGGCGATAAAGGCGCCCGAATAGTATCTGTATCACCTGGTGTTATTGAAACGGCCATGGCATTAAAAGCTGCTGAAGAACACCCAGAGCGCATGGAAAAAATTAAGCAGGCAACGCCTTTAAAACGAAACGGCCAACCCGAAGATGTAGCCAATGTTATTCAATTTTTAGCTAGTAATGCTGCGAGTTTTATAACGGGTACAGACATTTTAGTGGACGGTGGTGTTATCCATAACATCAAAAAAATGGGCTAGCGCAAAACACCTTCAAAAAAAAGCACCGTAACAAACAACATGGTTATTGCGGTGTTTTTTTTTATTAATAAAGCAAAGGCTATCTGTAGTTTTAAAACAGGAAACCGCTATGGTAATATGCCTTTTTAAGTTTATAACAGGTATGAATGGCGCATTTTAAATTCTATAAAACCTAATCCAGACAAGCCAATATTATAAAAGTCGCTTTCACTTTTAGTTAATTGTTCTTCAAATTTTAGTAACTTTCACGTTTCATATATCACTATAATTAAAAGGCATACAAGCATTTTTCATAAAAAATAAGTATGCTAAAAACGTTTAAAAGAAAAAATGTAAAATTACTCATGAAACGATAATACTAAACAAAAAGTCGTTTCCATATAAAGCTTAACTTTAATTTTATTTATGTTAGAATTTTTACAAACGCACCAAAAGGATATTATTCACGGACTTATAATTATTACGGGGGTTATTATTTTACGATGGATAACGAACACTTTACACAAATGGCTTTCAAAGGAAAAGCAATTAAAATCGCCTACCAGACCTTCCCGGCCGTTGCGTGTGTTAAAAAATATTTTAAACACCCTATGGATTGTTTTAGGTTTAATAGCCTTAAGCTATATTATAGCAGATGAAAGCCAGCATAATAGTTTATCCGAAGATTTTAAAACAGCCGTGTATGTAGCCGTTGTTTTAGCTTTAACCATTATTGCTGCTACAACCGCAAATATGTGGTTTTTATACGATATTGAAAAGAAAACAGAAAGTGGCTACGACGCTACCAGCTACAAATTTCTACGATATGTAGCGCTAGCAGCCATCTATTTTTTTGGTGGTGTGCTGTGCCTGTTAGCCTTCCCATCTTTAAAAACCATTGCCCAAACCGCTTTAGGTGGCGCAGGTGTGTTAACCATAATTACAGGTTTGTCTGCACAGGAGGCATTAGCAAATATTATTGGTGGCTTATTTATTATTTTATTTAAGCCGTTTAAAATTAACGATTTAGTTAAAATAAGCGATTCCATGATTGGCCGCGTTACCGATATTACTTTAAGGCATACCATTATTAGAAATTTCGAAAACAAAATGATTATTATACCCAATGCCATAATTAACAAAGAGAAGCTTATTAATTACGATATGGGCGAACTAAAAATTTCTGAACGTATTGAAATAGGTATTTCCTATGATAGCGATGTAGAATTAGCAAAAAAAATTATGCGTGAAGAATGCGAAAACCATCCGCTTATTCTAGACAACCGGACACAAACAGAAATTCACCAAGGCAAGCCTATTGTAAAAACAGCATTAATAGAATTAAACGACTATTCTGTAACCATTCGTGCATGGACATGGGCAAGAAATTACAACGATGCCTTTCAGTTAAAAATTGATGTTTTAGATAGCATAAAAAAACGATTTGAAAAAGAAGGCATCGAAATTCCTTTCCCATACCGAACCGTTATAATGAAAAAAGAAACCAGCCATTAACAACAAAAACCCCACTTAAAAGCGTCAATCTTTTAGTAGAAATTTAAGGTTTACACACATAAAATTAGTATGTTTAACCAATAAACACTTTTAACATGAAAAACATAATTATTCCCGTAGACTTCTCCAAACAATCGGAATTTGCTCTAGAAACAGCTGCTATTATTGCTAAAAAACACGATGCCACCTTACACGTATTGCATATGCTTGAATTATCGGACTCGCTAATTAGCCAATCAGAAAATCAAAGCAAAAATGAAATGATGTTTATGATTGCCCTAACTAAAAAGAAATTTGAGCCTTTTTTAGATAAAGCATATTTAGAAGGAGTAACCGTTCAACCTGTTATAAAACGCCATAAAGTATATAACGAAGTAGACGCTTTTGCGAGTCAGGTAGACGCCGATTTAATTGTAATGGGCTCCCAAGGCATTACACTGCAAGATGGTATTTTTGCCGGATCTAATGCCGAAAAAATGGTGCGTAACAGTAGCACACCGGTGTTAATTGTTAAATCGGCACCAACAAACTTTAATCTAGACAATGTAATTTTTGGTACCGATATGCGTTTGGAAAGCATTCCTACTTACAAAAAAGCAGTCGCATTATTTTCAAAATTAGGAGCTACACTGCAACCTGTTTATGTAAACAGACCTTATAATAACTTTATAAATTCTAAAGAGTTTAACACCAAATTAAAGGCCTTTACAGAAGCTGGCGGACCAGAAAAAGTAAAATTTATTGCAGGGCATACCATTGAAGACGGCTTAATGCAATACGCCGAAGAAACCAATGCAAGCTTAATTGCTATAAGTACTAATGCCAGAAAAGGATTAAACAGATTATTAAAGGGTAGTATATCCGAAGATTTAGCCAACCAATCCAAACTTCCAGTAATGACCTTTAAACTTTAAAAACGGCATATATTAATAATAATAACACCACTAAAACCGTCTTTTGGTGGTGTTTTCGCATACTAAAATGGGCTTAAGCTGGAACACAAAAACATAAGCTGCCAATATTTACGTTAGTTTTTAAAGCCTTTTTTGGTACATTTTTAAGCACACAACTACGCTGTAAGGTAACAGAAGTAAAACAGACCAAGGCCACGTGTATTAACCCTAATTTTTTTTTGATTAATCCTATTTTAAGCCGTGTAAGAACCACTTAAACAAATAACTTTTAAATTTAAGCGCTATGTTAGAAGATAAAAACAACCCACTTATTTGCGATATCGAAACAGGTTTATGTAATACCGAAGAAAACCATACGGAAAGTCATTTACAGCACACCGCGTTACCCGAAGAAAACCCTCTGAAATTAATTTATTATACAGATCCTATCTGTTCCTCCTGCTGGGGTATAGAGCCTCAATTACGCAAACTAAAGCTCACCTATGGCCATGGTATAGAAATTGACTACCGCATGGGTGGTTTACTTCCAAATTGGAGTTATAATAGTGGGGGTATAAGCAAACCCTCGGACGTTGCCTCACACTGGGATGAGGTAAGTCTGCATTACGATATGCCCATAAACGGCGATTTGTGGCTGGAAGACCCATTAAGTTCTTCCTTTCCGCCGTCTGTTGCCTTCAAAGCTGCACAAATTCAGGACAAAAACAAGGCCATTTTATTTTTGCGCCGTTTGCGTGAAATGGTTTTTCTAAAAAAAATGAATATTACAAAATGGTCCCACCTTCATGATGCTGCCGAAAATGCTGGATTAAATGTGGACCAATTGAAAACTGATTTCGAGTCAAATACCGCTAACAACTTGTTTCAAGAAGATTTAAAATTAGGCTCACAATTAGGCGTTCGGGGGTTTCCAACGGTTTTTTTTATAAATAACAACCAAGTAGAAACAGCCGTATACGGTGCTCGCCCGTATGCCAATTACGAGGCGGCTATTTTAAAACTAAATCCGAATATAAAGGCAAAGGAATATTCGCGTAGCTGGGAAGCTTTATTCCATATTTATCCAACGCTTACAGCCAAGGAATATGCCATACTTTCAGGAATATCGAGACAGGAATCTGAACCCTTTTTAAACGCTTTAGTAGCTAGCAACCAATTAAAAACGTTTGACACCAAAAATGGCTCTATTTGGTATTTACCAAATGTTGCTTTTTAATAAGCTTATTTGCAGCCGCCCAATTGTTGCGTTTACGTAGTTGTGTAAACCAGATTGCGTTTTGCTGAAAGCAAGCGCACCGGCTTGCAAGGAGTACTGTAACATTCATACACATGCTAATAGCTAAATTTAGGTTTCAGCTGAATTCGGAACTCACTAGTAGCATGTGTGCCTTTTTTGTGTGCCTTTTTTTAGTTAAATGAAGGTAATCTGTACTTAAAGTAAGAATCTAAAATAATTGCCAAACCCTTGACTTTACCGCATAAAAAAAGAGTAACCATTGCTGATTACTCTTGCCTAGTAGCGGGAACAGGACTCGAACCTGTGACCTTCGGGTTATGAGCCCGACGAGCTACCTACTGCTCTATCCCTATAAATATCAACACTTTAACACTCTATATTTATCATAGACCTTCATAAATATTAATAGCCATTTATAAAGTGATGCCGAAAAGTGTGCCTTATTTACTCTGCAATACTATTTGGCAATGGTATTTATCTTTGATTAGAACTTTAATAGTTACCTCTTTAAATGCACACTGATTAACTTTAGATTTTAGATAACTGTAATGAGATAGCTCAAATTCGCAAATTACGCCATAGAGTATATCTCCATTATATTGTAAAATTGGATTACTAGAAAAAGCTATTCCAAGTAGTGTTTTAAAATCTCCTTTTATATACTCATAATTTTCATACTCTAATCCATTACTAAAAGTTGATTCTAAAGTCTTAAGATTAAATTCATTTAACTCATATTGTTCTCCAATCTTAAATGGTAATTCTTTTAATAAGGAATTACACATACCTTAATTAAAAGTATATTGATACTGATAACTTTGTTGGCTTATAGTTTCTTGATGTACATTAACACCATTCACAGAACCATAAAAACGCATTTCAGCTTGAGATGAATCTTCTATATAAAATTCTAACTCAAAGCTTGCTGTATTCTCTGGAATCTCTACACTAACTATATTTTGAGTATAATCGAAATCTGAATTAATTGTTGACTCTGTACCATCCTCTAAAGTCACTATAGTTGTTAACCCTACAGACACCCAACTTTCAAGAGTTCCTGTTGTAAACTCTACTATATGAGATTGACTAATTTGTTGTTCTTCTTCCTGATTGTCATCATCACTTGAACAGGCTGTAAACATAAAAATGGCTATTAATGCTAAAAAAATATTCTTCATAATTTATTATTTATTGGTTAATTGATTTTTTTGTTAAAATGGCAAGTCATTATCTGGTTCATCTATAAAGCTTGCTGATTCTTGTTCTTGTAAATTATTGGCAATTGGTTCTTGACTACTTATTAGCTCTATTCTCCAACCTTGAATTGTATTAAAATATTTGGATACTCCCTCTGGACTAACCCACTCTCTACCTCTTAAATTAAGAGCAATTTTTACTTCTTGACCTACATCAAAGCTATCTAGCAAATCACACTTATCTTGTATAAACTCTACTAAAATATGTTGAGGATACTGCTCTTCTGTAGTTATAACAACCTCTCTTTTTCTAAAGCCATTATCACCTAGGACTTGAGTCCCATTTAAAATTTTTATCTTTCCTATTAAGTCCATTTGTTGACGTTTTAATTTTCATTATAATATCTTTAAGATATACCTCTTCTTTACTAGATGGTTTTGTGGTTTCAAAACTCTTGTTTACATCTTCATATAGCTCTGTGAATAGTAATTCTATTATAAAGGATTTATGCTCTCTCAAGTTTCTGTCAGGAAATTCTGCTCTTAAAATGTCTCTAATTTTACTTAAAGCTATATATCTTTCTTCATGTTTAAGCAACCACCAAGCAACTTTATCCCTACTACAAAGACCTTCAAGATTTAATAAAGCTTCTAGCTCTTCCATTACCTCTTTAAACCTCATACTAACCTATTCTATTTATAGAATTTTTAAAATTGAATTTACTATAAAACTCTATAAACAATTGTCTCTCCTTAAAAGAATAACCTTCATATACCATTATCGACTTACTTCCATTACTACCATTTGAAGCACTAAAAAAGATAAAGTCATTTTCAAACTTATCAGAATCTGAACTTTCTACATTAATTGGGCTGAACTCTAGTATTCTTTTACCTGCATGATTCAATTCATAAACATTAAGACCTTCAAAAATTAATTTATAAGGCACTTCACTAGATGAAATCATTTTATAGGGGATATAAAAAAGTCCCACAAATGACAGTAGCATCATTAAAATACTATTACTAAACAATGCTAATCCACTTACAACTAAAAGCACTAATAGAACAACATAAAAATGCTCAAACATCAAATGTTTATGTAACATGTTTTTATGGTTTGTATTCACAAAAACCAAACTATTAGCTTTGTTTTTAGAGCCCTTCAACTCATAACTAATAGAATCTTCTTTATCCTTATAAAGGTCTAAAACAACATTTTCTTTAGACCTCAATGAGTCTTTGTTTTCTGTAATTCTTGAAATATTTAGCTTCATATTGTATCATTATACATTTAACAAACATACTTATTTTATCATTTATGATAACCAAAACACTGCACTTAATTATCATTTTTGACAACTAGATAATAAGTGTTTTAAAATGGATGATAAAGACCAACTTCAAGTAGCAATTGGAAAACGAGTTAAAATGTTAAGAGAAAAGCAAGGAATTGCTCAACAAGACCTTGCTGCTAAATGTAATATTGAAAAATCTAACTTTAGTCGTTTAGAAGCTGGTGGAACCAACCCTACTTTATACACTTTAAAAAGGATTGCTGATAATTTAGGAATTACTTTATGTGATATTGTAAACCTAGAGGATAAAAAGTAAGATTTAGCTATTAATACTAATCTACAGGTCTTTCAAACTGCAAATTTCCTCCTAAAAAGACTACTCACACACTCATTCATACATAAACAAAAGACAAAAAGTCCCACTTTTTCCAATTCACTATATATAGAAATGGAAAAAAGAGGACTATTTTATCATTTCATTATCACTAAAACTATAAAAGTCATCTTTAGTTACTATCAAGTGGTCTAACAGTACTATATCTAAATACTGACCTGCCTGTTTTAGCTTTTGTGTTAATTTTTTATCTGCTTCACTTGGCTGAAGATTTCCTGAAGGATGATTATGAGCAATGATAATGTTTGAAGCATTACATTTAAGAGCTACGCTAAACACTAATTTTGCATCTACCACAGTAGCAGAAACACCTCCTTTAGAAAGCGGATAAACACCTAAAATTTGGTTACTCCTATTCATCATTAAAATCTTAAACTCCTCTTGTAATTCTATAGTAGAATCACTCCAACAAGCTCTTATAATATCATAAGACTGCTTACTATTACTTATTTTTAGTCTATCACTCCTGTTATTTGAGTATGAGACACTTATTTCTGAAATTTTCATATTTTTAAATTTAGTTTCCTAGGAAAATAATTATCAATTTACTTGCATCTTAATTTTGGAACATATACCTTTGCCAAAGAAGTTTCTTTCTGAAACACTTCAGAACAATTCTTCGCAAAAAGTATATAAATATGGTTAGAGGGGAAGAGCTATGAAGTTTCTTTCTTTTTGGTTCTTTTTCTTTCTTAAGCAGAATTAAAACCTATTTATACTATCTTATTCTTACCTTCAAGATTAATAATATATCCTTATAGTAATAGTGTAAACTAACTACAGCTAGACTATCTTTTATTTATGAAGGTATGAGCAAACAAGTATAATAAAGTAAGGGTATTTTAAAACTCAAAAAACAAAGCCCAATCTATTTACATAGACTAGGCTTATATTTTTACTCTGCATGTTCAAGAATACCATTTTTTGAAAACACATCAGAGTTTGCAATAACATTCTGCTCATACTTTACAGCAGTTTGTTTTGGCTTTACAGCATCTTCTGTAACATACACCCATCTGTGGGATAATGTTATTTCCTCCCCTGTTTCCTTTACAACATATTCAAAAGGCTCACAGTCCTCTTTAATGATGCTTCCTGGCATTTCTGTGCCAATAAGTCCAGTACAAGTTTGTTCATCAAATGTACTTGGGATAAAAGCACGCTTTGCAGTAGCGTAGAAGTTACCTGTAGACTTGCTTAATACCATTTCAATTCCTCCTTGCAGTTCCAAAACAAAGAATGAAGTTCCATCCTCTTTTTGTCTCTCTTTGTAGTTTACGATTCTAACCATTGTTCTAAAATTTTTGAGTTGTAGTACACCACACAGAAAATCAATCTTCCATAGAATATAAATTACAGCTATCAACTTGAATTTATTTATCCTGCTAGAAAATTATCTTTACTATATAAGTGGTAGGGGGAAGTTCCTCCTGTGAATCAGTAGGGGTCATTTGAGTAAGGTACTCAGCTCTCTCATATAGCATCCAAAAAATTATTTTTCAAAAATTTTTTATATCAATAATTCTAGTTAGATTTAGACAATATTTGACAAGAACTAATTTGACTACCAAATGATACTCTCAGAATTACTAAAATCTAAAAGGGAAACTAAAAACCTATTATTGCGAGAAGTAGCTTCTATGATAGATACAGATACTGCTTTAATAAGTAAAATTGAAAAAGGAGATAGAAAGCCTACTAGAGAGCAAATAGATAAATTAGCTATTGCACTAGATATTGAACATAGTAAACTTTTAAAGTTATGGCTTAGCGAGAAAGTATATGAAGATGTAAAAGGGGAAGAAGTTGCCATAGGTGCCATTAAAATAGCCTTAAAAAGAATTAAATCAGAAGAAAAGAACTAACTGTATGCCAACATTAAACTGGATAGGAAAAGAAAAAGTAATAAACCATCATCAAGATGTACCCTATAAAACATTAGAACCCCAATATACTTTTACTAATGGTAAAGTGAGTAAAGCTGCTACCTCACAAAATAAAATTATACATGGTGACAACCTAGAAGCATTAAAAAGTTTATTGCCAGAATATGAAGGTAAGATAAAATGTATCTATATAGACCCACCATACAATACAGGAAATGAAGGTTGGGTGTATAATGATAATGTAAGTGACCCAAAGTTAAAAAAGTGGCTAGGGCAAGTTGTAGGTAAAGAAAGTGAAGATTTATCTAGGCATGACAAATGGTTATGTATGATGTACCCAAGACTTAAATTATTACATAAACTTTTGGCTGATGATGGAGCTATTTTTATTTCATTAGATGATAATGAACAAGCAAATCTAAAATTAATCTGTGATGAAATTTTTGGTATTGGGAACTTTGTAGGAGATATAATATGGCAACATAGTATTCAAGGAAAAAATGATGCTAAAAAAATATCATTACATCATAATCATACATTTGTTTATTGTAAAAAAGATTTTCAAATAGGCAGATTAAAAAGAACTGATGAGCACAATAAAGCCTACTCTAACCCTGATAATGACCCTAATGGAAAATGGAGGTCTGGGGATGTTAGAAGCCCTAATTTAAGAGAAAATTTAATCTATGACATTATCACACCATCTGGAAAAAAGATTAAAGCACCTGATATAGGTTGGAGATGGAGTAAGGAATTAATTGCAAAAAAAATTAAAACTGGAGAAATCATTTTTAATGATGATGAAACGAAAATAACAAGAAAAATTTATTTAAATCAGCAACAGGGTAGAGTGGTTGAAAGTATATGGTTTGGAAAAGATGTTGGAACAACAAGAGATGCTAATAAACTCTTAAAAACAATTTTTGATAATGATGTTCCATTTGATACACCAAAACCTATAGAATTAATTGAAAGAGTTCTTGAAATTTCTACTGATAAAAATTCAATTATTCTTGATTCTTTTGCAGGCTCAGGTACAACTGCACACTCAATTCTAAACCTGAACCAACAAGATGGTGGTAACAGAAAATTCATTTTAGTAGAAATGGAAGACTACGCCAATACCATTACTGCTGAACGTGTAAAAAGAGTAATTAATGGCTATGGAGAAGGCTCTAAAGCTATTGAAGGTACTGGTGGAGATTTTACATACTATGAGTTAGGAGAACCTTTATTTTTAGATAATGGCTTTTTAAATGAAGATATTGCCTTAGATAAAATACTAGAGTATGTTTGGTATAGTGAAGCTAAAACTCCTTTTACTAAACCTAAAGAAGATTATCTACTAGGTGCTAAAAATGATACTGCTTATTATTTCTATTACCAAAAAGACAGTATCACTACTTTAGATGAAAGCTTCTTAAGGTCTATAAAAACCAAAGCTAATCAATACATTATTTATGCAGATAATTGTTTGCTAGACCAAAGCATTATGGATAAGTATAATATTGTTTTTAAAAAGATACCAAGAGATATAACTAGATTTTAGAATAATTATGATAGAAGATATTTATTTTCAAGATGAAGGAAAAGTAAAAATACTAGCTGCTTCAGTAGGTATCAGTAAAAAAAGATGGATTGCTATAACTGAAGATGAAGATGATGGAGGCAAGCATAGGGAGAAAATGTCTGAATACAGGATAGACCATTTACCTATTATTCCAAATAATGGTGTTATCACTGAATTCTACAAAACTAAAACTCCAGATAATTTTACAGAAATAGAAAAAGAGCTAATTTCTCATGAAGATGTATTACCCATAGATACTACAATTGACACTGTAATTGATAAGTTTTGTAAAGAAAAAAAATCATTTTATTTTTTGAGTTTTAATAAGGAGATTTCTGGCTTAATAACTATTGGGAACTTGAATTGTAAACAGGTTCAAGTTTATGTATTTAGTTTAGTATGTGAATTAGAAAGAGAGTTAGCTATATTCCTCAACTTTCACCTTAACAACGATGAAATTTTGAAATGGCTTAATGAAAAATCTGAAGGTTCAGAAGAGAAGGAGAATAAATACTCACAGATAGTTAATACCTACAATACTCTAGCAGCACAAGGTTTAGAAAACATGCTTACAGAGCATCTTTTTTTGGTTGATTTTTTTAATATTATTAAAAGTTATGGATTACACAATGAATTGTTATTGTCAAAACAAGTTTGGAAATCTTTCAGTAGTATTAATGAATTAAGAAATAAAATAGCACATCCTACAAGAAGTTTATTAGACAATTCTAATACTATTAATGACCTTGGAAAAAGACTATTAAAAATAAATGATTTACTGTTTAGATTAAATACATATAAAAAAACTAATAATTTGTAAAACAAATAAATGGAATTAAAACCATACCAACATAAAGTAATAAAAGATTTAGAGCATTTTTTGTCCTATACACAAAAAGAGGCTACACCTGCTAAAGCATTTAATCAATATTGGGAAGATAAGTTAGGTATACCCTATACCCCACAATTAGATGGTTCTTTTACAGGTATGAAACCTTATAAAGATAATATTCCAAATGCATTACATATAGCCATAAAAGTGCCTACTGCTGGTGGTAAAACATTTATTGCTTGTAATGCTATACACACTATAAACAAGCATTTTTATCAAGGTAATGCAAAAGCAGTTGTTTGGTTAGTCCCTTGGTCTAATTTATTACAACAAACAGTAAAAAACCTTTCAGACTCTAATCACCCATATAGAGAAAAGTTAAATAGTCTATTTGGTAACAGAGTTGAAGTGTATGAAAAAGACCAACTCTTACAAGGTGCAAATTTTAACCCTACTTCTGTAACAGAACAACTCAACATTTTTGTTTTCAATTTTAGCAGTTTACGTATAAATTCGAGAAAGAAAGATGATAGAAAAGTATTTCAAGAAAATGGTGCATTAGAGTCTTTTAGAAACACTATTGTAGATAAAGACCTTGTGTTGCCAGATACAGATGAAACTGCTTTAATTAATGTTATAAGAAGCCTCAACCCTATTGTAATTGTAGATGAAAGCCATAATGCTGAAAGTGATTTAAGTGTTGAAATGCTGAATAACTTAAACCCTTCTTTAGTTTTAGATTTAACTGCTACTCCAAAAGAAAACAGTAATATTATTTCTTTTGTAAATGCATTGGCTCTTAAAAAGGAAAGTATGGTAAAGCTTCCTGTTGTGGTTTATAATCATCATAAAAAAGAAGAGGTTATAACTAGTGCATTGCACCTACAAAGACAGTTAGAACTACTAGCTATTGAAGAAGAAAAGCTAACAGGAAAATACATAAGACCTATAGTGTTATTCCAAGCTCAATCTAACATTAAAGGGAAGAACAACACTACTTTTCAGAAGATTAAAGAGCAGTTAATAAAAATTAAGATTCCAGAAGAACAAATAAAAATAAAAACAAGTGGCATTGATGAGCTAAAAGGTATTGACCTAATGGCTAAAGACTGTCCTGTTAAATATATTATTACCGTAAATGCTTTAAAAGAAGGTTGGGATTGCCCAAATGCATACATTTTAGCATCATTAGCAGATAAATCTTCTCCTGTGGAAGTAGAACAAATTTTAGGTCGAGTTTTAAGACAGCCTTATGTGGTAAAACATAAAGAGGCTTTATTAAACATGTCTTTTGTGTTAACGGCTTCGGCAAAGTTCAATGAGACCTTAGATAGCATTGTTAAAGGTTTGCAAGAATCTGGTTTTAGTAAAGATGATTATTATGCAGAAGAAGCTCCAGAGGAAGAGTTAACTCCAAATGAAGTATTAACTCAAGATTTATTTGCAGAAGAACCTAAACCTGATGACTATGTTAAATCTGATGAAGATTTTGATGTGGAAGCTATTGCGTTTAATCCAGAGGAAGAAGTTACATTAGATACTATTAGTCAACAAAACACTTTAGTATCTCATATTACTGAAAAGGCAAAAGTTGAAGGACAAACTTTTGAACAGAAAGTAAATGATATTGAGATTGATGATACCACTTCTATTTTTACAGATATTATGAAAACTGCACCTAAAGTTTATAAATTAGACTCCCAATTTAAAGAAGTTGCAACTACTATTAAATTACCTCAATTCTTTAAAAAAGTGGAAGAAGGAGAACTTGGAGAGGTTAGCCTATTTGAGGAATTAAATTCTGAAGACCAATACCTTAATAAGGTAAGTTTACTTGATGGTTTTAAGTTATCAAATTATAGCACACAAGTTACTTTTGATGATATTTCTAAAGAGATATACGCAGTAGATTTTAATGAGCAAAAAAAGACTGCTACTGCTCAAAAAGTAAGTAAAAGAGCTAAGGATATTCTTGTAGATACAATTCTTTCTAAACCTAAAGAATCTCAAATAAATCAAATAAGTAGTATCATAGTTTCCAAATTGGGAGATATGACACCTATATCTCAACAAGAATTACAAAAATATGTAAGTCGAGTTTTTGACAACCTCTCTAGTGAGCAAATAAGGGACATAGTTGATAATGATTTTATCTATGTCAAAAAGATTAGGGATAAAATTAGCGAGTTAACTAATGATTATGCTAAAGAACGTTTTAAAGTACTTATAGATAGTAATAAGATTATTGTAAAAGACAATTTTGAATTTCCTGAAACATTAACCTTTTTAAACCCTAGTACCACTATTGGCAAATCTCTTTATGATAGAGAAGCTAGTATGAACAATTATGAGCAAAATATGATTATGGAAGTGGCTTCACTTGAAAACATAGTCTTTTGGCATAGAAACCTTGAAAGAGGTAAAGGGTTTGCTTTAAATGGGTTTAGTTCTAACCATTATCCAGACTTTATTCTTTACACCAAAAAAGGAAATATCATACTATTAGAAACCAAAGGAGATGTCTATGATAATGATGATAGTAGAAATAAAAATATTTTAGGTAAGACTTGGGCTGAAAAAGCAGGAGATAACTTTAAATACTTTATGGTATTTGAAACCAAGCAAGTAGAGAACACTTATACTGCTAGGAGTGTGATTGAGGTTCTTAAGGGATTATAATAAAGAAGCAATTATCTTAATATTATTAAGAATTAATTTTTCTTTTTAAGACTTCTAATACAGGTGCATTTTTCACATTCTCAGGAATTAATATTTTATCTTCCGTTCTTATTGCTACACTATCAATTTCATTTAACGAAATTTCCCAAGCATTCTTTATGATTAATTCTTTTTTCTCAATCCCTCTTGTTAAATCTGGTGTAAACTGACCTTCACTATTAATATATGCCGGGTATAGAATATAAGAATTAAACTTCTTATAAAATTGAATAAGATTATCCAAATTTTTTGAATCTGTTGCATTCAATTCATGAAACCTAGACGAAAAAAAAGAAACCTCTCCATCTATTTTGGGCTCTATTATGTTACTACAAATATGAACTCTATACCAATGAGGATTGTCTTTGTTAACTCCTTTTATAATAGATATTCTAATTTTTTCTTTCTCATCAATCTCACCTAAACTATTCCTCCAACCATCAAATATTTTTTTTGCAGATTCAAAATCTTCAAACAGAATGGTTAAACCTAACCTTTGATTTCTATCAATTAAAAAGCCAAAAGCCCTCCATTTGGCAATGTCCCATAATGGACTATCAATTACAGAATGTACTTTCCTTTTATTATGAGGAGTATTCTTAAAATTAATTTCATCCTCTGAACTATCCTTTACTTCAATATCGAAATCTTTTACTATCCAATTAATTGGTTCTTTTCTTAAATCATCATAAATCTTATGTTTTTCTTTTTTATACCAGTCTTCAAAAAATATTTTTGGCTCTTCACCATAAAAATCTAATACAAAAGCCTTATGGTTAAAGGCTAAAGAAACTCTTTGATAAATTTCCTCCTTTTCAAAAAGGTCTTTCAACATTTTTTTATAGTCATCAATATAAAAATTTCCATATAAAATTTTGGCAGTAAAATCTAGGGTTCTGTTCCATAACTCATCTCTAAAATTGAATTCGAAAAAGTTGGTTTTGTTAACTTCTAATATTATCTCATTGGATAGCTCTTGTGGAATCGTATCTAAAATTTCTATTGATTTATTTTCTTTTAATAATATTTTAATTTCCTCCGTTAAAGGCAATATACCTTCAAATGATGTAGCCAAAAAACTTTCTAAAAAGGCTAGTATGGATTCAGCTATTATAAACAACTCTTTATCCTTAACAAAAGTAACATCAATTCTAGCTCCTAATATTTTTGACTTAAATGTAACCTCTTCTTCATTTAAAAAATCTGTTTCATATAATAGTTGTTTTTTAATAGGCTGACTTATAATACTAGACATAAAATCATCCAATTCTTTTTCTTTAAACTTTGAATCATTTACTGAATTAATCACTTCATCTGTATGTCCTAATACATACAGTATTGAGTCAGCTGAAAACTCTAAACCTACTCCTTCAAGGGCATTTGGGATTTTTTTAAATTCATTGATATTTACTTTAGAATTTAATAGTCGACTAGCTAATGATAAATCTAAAAAAGATAGAGTATTATCCATTTCTTTTTTAGTATCAATTTCAACTTGTCTAGATATAACATCTATTAACTCACAAAAAGAAAGCAAAGAAGGTATTCTACCTAACAGAACTTCGTTTTTGGCTAACTCCATAGCTATATTATACGTTTTCTTATTAAGATACCCTTCTTTAAACCATGTTTTTAAAGACATAGATGAAGCAAAAAGTAAACAGTTATTAGATGCCCAAAGCAGTCCTAAATTTCTGTAACAATTAGATAGTACTCTAAGGCATATAATTAGAGTTTGTTCGCTTTCTTCTTTAGAAAGCTTAACTATAACTTTGCCTAAATAAAATATTGCTTCATTATATAAACCAGCATCATATTTATTAATTGCTCTTTTGATAAATACATCACTAGCAGCTAACTCAGAATTTCTATTTTGGTTGATTCTAGCTAACTCATCAATTAAACAATCATACTCTTTGCTTTCAGGAAATAATTTACCATAAACCATTATAGATTTATAAACAGTATCAAATGGGTAAGACAAATGACCTTCTATACTAGACAGAATTTTATTTAAATCAGAAAAAATTATCTCACAATCTTTTTCTTCTTTAAAATAGTCATGTATCAAAGAAAGTTTAAGTAGTGTTTTAGCAGTTAAAGCAGCTGTACGATGATTACTGTCTTTGGATTTTGTCAATAATAAATCGTACAAGTGATTTTTCTCATCCTCAAACTTCAATAAACTGCTTACTTCCTTCTCATGAGGCTTTATTACTGTAAATAAAGTATGATATAATTGAATTGAATTAATGTTAGAATCACTATTAACAAGCTCTTTTACTTGATTAAAGTTCTCTACAAAGGCTTCAAAGTCATTAAACCAGAATAATGAAGTCCATGCTTGTTGATAATATATTCTACAGAGTTGATTATTATTATTTAATTTTTTAGCTAACCTTAATGCTCTCAAGAACTTCCCATCTATAATCTCTCTAGATTCTTCAATCTCTCTTGATAAAGTTGCACTTTCTAAACAATCTTCAATAAGCTGATAGTCTATTTCAAAATATCTATTGGGACTTAATATATTAGCCTCTAATTCTTTAATCCTTTTTTTTCTCTCAATATCATTTACTCCTTGGACACACTCTTTATCGTTATATTCATTTGACATTCCTAAGGATTCTACCGCTAGATGAACTAAGTCATTATTAATTATCTTCTCTATAATCCACTCGCCATCTAAAATAATAATTTCAACACCAAATTCTTTACCAAATTTATCTTGTACATCTTTCTTTTTCTTACTTGATATTTTACGATTACTAATGAAATAAATTTTAGTGTACCCCCTTTTTGTTGATAAAATACTTTTTATATCACTCCTTAATTTACCTCTCCAATCTTCTTTACTAGATATAGCAAAAGCCCAGTTCTCATCTTTTTTCCATCCATTTTCTGGTATATACCATTTACTTGAAATACTTTCTGATACTGGATAAGTTTCAGTATCAGTCTTCCCATCTCCACCTCCAGTTGGTCCAACTTGAGGTATTAAATTTGGGGCTATAAATCTTTCAGAAAGTTTTCTTGCTAAGGACTCAAACTGGTCTTGTTTTTGGTTTATTGAAATACTTTCTATCTCATAAGCTAAAGTCTCTTTTGGTAATTTTACTTTATAAATTATTTCTGAATCTGAAAAATATTCAGGTCTTAAATTTTTATAAAAATCATTTGGGGTTTTTATATCAAAATTTTTAATTTCCATTTAAATGTAATATCTATTATAAGCTAGAAAGTTAATAAAAATAACCCAACTTCTAACTAAAGAAGTTGGGCATTACTCAACTCAAAAACCAACGATGTTTAGAATCACCATTGATAGCATTAGCCAATCCTTTTGTAAAATCAAAGGCATTGACATTTCTTGATAGAAAAGAATCTATATAAGAGCTCTTATTAGCTCCCGTGAAGAGATTATATACATTCCAAAGGTTAATATCTCCATTCTCGTTTCTACAAAAGCTATCATCTAAATAATAGTCTTTAGCTACTGTAGAAATCTGTCCATCATTAAGCATTAATTCTGGAATTAGAGTCTTTTCCTCTTTAGGTAAAAAGTTATATAATCTTGCTCTACCTATAAGCTGAGCAAATTGCTGTTCAGTTAAATTATGCTGTGATAGCTGCTTCATATCCTGTAAATGGGATTGTGCACTATACCCCTCTATTAAGTCCATAATTTTAGACTGTAATTCAGAATAGTTTCCTACTCGCATTTCATCTTGATAACCATCTGTAGAAATACATAGGTTACAACACACCATATTTTGGAAACCAATAAAGAACTTGAATTTCTCATAACTTTTCCTGTTATAAAGATTTTCTTGATTGTAAGCTCTAACACCTCCAACAGTTAATGACACATCATGACCATTTATGTTTTCTGTAATAGATGGTATTCTAATGATAAATGCCATTCTTTCAAAATACTGGGTTTTCTCATGCTCTAAAAGCTCCTTTACAGGCTTGTATATAGCATCAGCAGTTCTGCCTTTAATTTGATGAGAAACTCTAACTTCTGGCACTTCTATTGTATGATGAGAAAACACTTTACCAACACAGTCTTGTGCTATCTCTATAAACTCTTGATGTGCTAATGTTTTCTCATTATCTTTAGAAAACACAGGTATAATACAATCATGCTTTAAAGTAGAAAGGCTAACCTCTTTTGTGTTAGCCACTATAAATGGGTTATGTGGATACACTTTATTTTCTGAAGGTATTTGCAAAGGATGCACAATTTCAGGAATACCTTCAGGATTATTAAATGCTCCATTACGTTGCTTGTTAAGCTCTGCTACTGATACTATTTCCATTTTGACTAAAATTTTCTGGTTTAACTAATTGTTCTAACTGGTCTTTTTTAGCTTGATACAAAGCTTTTAATGACAACTGAAAACTTGGATGCTCTTTATACAGTTCCATTAACTGACTAACAGACAAACACTCTTCTATTCGCTGTTTTACATCTTCTTCTTTTACAGGTGAAGTACACCATTCCAAAATCCGTTTACCTGTAGAAGTATTAATCATAAATTCAGGCTTTCCAGAAAATAGATTAGTTCTGTCTTTACTCGCTATTGCAAAGTGTTTTATATCTATATCAAATACTATGGTAAATTCATAAGATACATCATCTCTTTGTACAGCTTTAAGTCCAACTTTTTCAGGAACATATTTTCCATCTTTTTGTTGCAGTACATAGTCCTGCTTTGTTCTCATTGTAGCTATAACATGTGCATCACATTGTAAAATCTTATTGATAAATGCTTTTTGTCTTGGTGTAACTTTGTTCCAATTAGCAAATGAATTCCCTGGTAGTTTAGAATGGTAATCTAAAAGCTCATCCCATACTTGAGAGATGGAATCTAATATAATCACTTCCATCCCTGCTTCTTCACAAACAGAAATAGCTTGAATGAATTTCTCTGGTGTATAAGGTGGTTGTAATGGTAATACATTGTAGTTACCTAAATGAGCATAAAGGTCTGCTGAACCATTCTCTGTATCTATTACAGCCACTTTATCTAATTGGTCATTAGTTAGTCCTTTAGCCAATAAAAGAGAGCTTAAACTCTTGCCTGAACCTGATGAACCTTGCAGAGCCATTTTAATTTTTGCTTGTTGTCTTTCTGATTTTCGTAATTGCATAATTTATGTTTTTGAAGGTTAATATTAATTTGAATTATTTTTAAGTTGAATCTGAATAGATTCAGTATATAATGAAAAAGACCCTCATAAAATGAGAGTCTTTAATATGGTTTAGAAAAGTCCTTATTTTTCCTTATTCCTATATAGTAAATTGGAAAAAGAAGGACTATTACAAAATTACTTCTGGTAATGGTTTGTAAAGTAGATTAGGTAAGTTTTTGAAATTAAGTGATGCTACTTCATAGTAGTTGACTTTTTTTCCATCTTTAGAAGTTTGTTTTGTTTTAGGCAGATAACACACTTTAATACAAATTTTGTAAAATGTATCAACTAGAGTCTTATTCTTTATAGCAGTAATAATTGTATTCTTAAATTGAAAAACATCTGTTCCAAGTAGGAAATCATTATTTAGAAGATAATCTAAACTCTCTTTAAAATCAATCTTATAAAACTCAGATTCAAACTTATCACTAGGAGTTATTGGCAATCTAAAAACACCATCATCCTTTTCAATTTTAGATTTATCAATCAACTCTATAAGTTGATACCATTTCTTAAAAACCTTCACACTAGTTAAATCTCTAGTTTTAAGATTCTCATTAACTTCATGAAGGTTATTACTATAAAACAAGCATGACTTTAGATAAAGCTTATACATTTCTACTTTAGCTTCCCTTAAAACAAAGTCATTGGATTCAAAGAACACAGCACTTAAAATCATTAACAAAATCTTATTGATTTCTGCTTGAGTAGCCTTTTTAGAATCTAAATTAACCAACATTTGCCCTGTTAGTTTCTCTATAAATTCTAACTTTTCATAAGCACTAAAGCTATCATAAAGATTGAACTCTTCAAATGTGTTATTAAGCTCTTCTAACTCAAAATTTAAAAAGCTCTTAACATCATCAAATAAGTTTTCTTTATCAAAATTCAATTTAGTTGAAGCTTTTATGGATTTTAATTTACAGTTTAGAAATTGATTACCAATACTTGCCCAAAGAATGTAAGCAGATAAGTTCCCTCCAAAAAATTCCTTTGTAATATACTTTTCTCCTTGATTAAGAATAAATATCTCTTTTGCAGGATAAAGTAATCGATTTAAGCCTGCTCTGTTGGTTGTTCTTAGCTTTTCTTCTGCATAACTTACATCATCAATCAACTTCTCATAGGCACTCTCTAAAAGTTTAGATTGACTATTAATTGAAGAGTAATTTGAGTACTTATCACTACCTCGCTTATAAGTTTCAAAACATTCATACATTTCTTTATTTTGAATTTCAGTATATGGTAAAGACTCTAAACTTAAACCATTAGGATTGGGTATAAAAATGTGAATATCTCCATTTTTTCTTTGTCTAGCTAAAGCCTGTACAATAACATTTGAACCATTTGTAAACACACCTTTATTGTTTACATAGTCAACTGACAAGTCTTTAGGAAATAGTATTATTAGAGTATGTTTTTCTTGCTCAATATTAACCCCTGTACTAAAGTTAGTTCCTATATTGATTACATTTTTACTATCAATGTATTTTTTATTCGCTTTTCGATTAAAAGCATCTGAATAACATCTATTAACTTGATGGATTTGGTCTTTAAAAACATCACTAACTTTCTTGATTTTTGAGTTTGATGTTTTGTTAGTATTTATAAGCTTTTCAACTAAAGTCTTTGAGTAAACCAAAATATCAAAAGGCTTCTTTTCTTTAACTAAACTTGAAACTAAACTTACCAAATTAGAATCTTGATATAGTTTTTGGTCTACATAAAAGTTAAGATGTAGATTACTCTCTCTTGAAGGTTTGGGCAACCTTTTAGACTCAATAATAAATATGTTTTTATCTGTAAATTCAGACACATACTTTATCACCTCTTTTGAGGCTTCATTAAATGTAGCACTTATAATATATGCCTTATGTACTAAACCTTGAAAATTCCAAAGATTGAAAACAAACTGTTCTTTAAAGTTATGAATACTATCATGTATCTCATCCATTAACCAAATCACCTTTTTATCAGTGCCCTCACAATAATTTTTTAATAATTTAAAGTAGTTACTCCTAACTTTAGAAGTAAACAGGTTATCATCTCCTGGATTACCTATTAAAGCATTAATAGTCATAACATGTATTTTACTTCTTACTCTAGCTGTAATAGGCAACATGTCTACATCATTTGTATACCCCCAACTTTCTTTTTTGGTCTTATTAACACCTTCTTGAATATTGGTTTCATATTTAGATAAGTTGAAAATTTCATTTTTTGAGATATACTTTGAGCAGTCTTTAACGTATTGTTCTATTAGACTCTTATAAGGAACCGCTATTATGATAATGTAATCTGGATTACTAGCATACTTAGTTAGAACTTCTATTATCGCTCTAGTTTTTCCTTGTCCTACACCAGCATTAATAATAGTAGTATTTTGGTTGTCAAGGTCTGTTTTAAGCCTAGCACTTAATTCATCACTTATGTATCCTTTTTCATTTGGTTCTAAAACCTCTTTTGGATTTACCTTATAAAAGTTGTTATCAAAATCTTTTGTATTTATTTCTTTAAACTCAATAGGTGTTCCCTCAAAATATATGTTAGGTAAAATCATTTAGAAAATTTAACTGTGCTATAAATGTATTACAACACAGTTAATTTATTATCTTTTTTTCTTCAATTTCTTACTTAACTTACTCATTTGACTACTTACTTTATGCTGAACTACTTTAGCATAATGCCTTTGTGTAATAGAGATACTTGAATGCCCTAGAAGCTCAGATACTGTTTCAATAGGAATATCATTATAAAGCAAAACTGTAGTCGCAAAAGTCTTCCTAGCTATATGGTGAGTTAATCTTTTATCAATCTCAACCAACTCAGCTATTTCTTTTAGATAAGAATTAAACTTTTGATTGCTAATCACAGGAAGTAACCTTCCTTCAGGTCTATACTTATCCAGTATTTTAGAAGCTGTAGGTAACAAAGGGATTGACACTTTAGATTTAGTTTTTTGTCTCATCATTTCAATCCAGATGCCTCCATCAAACCCTTTTATTAAATGCTCCTCCTTTAAAGTTGACATTTCTTGATATGCCAACCCTGTATAACAACAGAAAATAAACATATCTTTAACTTGATTCAATCTAGCCTGTCTAAAAGTATGATTTTCGAGTTTATCTAATTCTTTTTGATTTAGGTAAACTACTTTACTTTCATATTTTTTAGGTTTGTAAAGTATGAATGGGTCTTTCTTCAAATAGCCTTTTGCTAGAGCTAATTTGATAATCTTTCTAACACGTTGAATACTCTTATTAATAGTAATCTGTTTTTGTTTCTTTTCAGATTTTAGGTAGAAATCAAAATCATCTAAAAAATTTTGATTGATAGACTCCAGTAGTATATCTCCTTTCTTGTATTGGAATCTGATAAAGTTTGAAACATGGTTTCTTGCCTCTGTAAACTTGTTATAAGTAGACTTTGAATACTCAACACCTATTAGCTTCTTCATTCTATTGTTATGCAATTCAAACACCTCTAAAAGCGTTTTATTTGCCTTTACATTCTTTCCTACATATTGTAAGTAGATGTCCTCTACATCAAAACTCTCATTGTTAACTTGTAGCAACAAAAAAGCCTGATTAGTTTTTTGCTTAATCAGACTTAGCTTAGTGTTAATCTCTTTAAAATTGCTATCACTAGCAGTTACAATCTGTTTTTTCCTGTCCCAATCTTTGGGGGCTACAGAAATTCCAGTTGCAAATTGCTTCCTTTTTTGATTGTATGTAATTCTACAAAATATAGGAGCTTGGTTATTTTTCTTAATCCTATTCAATGCAATAACAAAGAGGATTCTTAATTTATGTGTATTCATTGTTTACTGTGTTTTAGGGTATATTAAAAAAGTGATACCTCGACATTAAAAATTGATACCGAAAAGTGCACCTTTAAATGAAGGTATTAAGCTTATGAAGGTTTTTACAGAAATAGAAGATAGCGTGTAAATCCTTGAATTTACTGCATAAAAAAAGAGTAATCATTTCTGATTACTCTTATTTAGTAGCGGGAACAGGACTCGAACCTGTGACCTTCGGGTTATGAGCCCGACGAGCTACCTACTGCTCTATCCCGCGATTTAAATTCCAAAACAACTAACTAGCTTTTAACTAAACCAAATCATAACTTTCGGTGTTGTTGTTTCGGACTGCAAATATACAAAGCTTTTTAGATATTCCAACAAGATTTGAATAAAAATTATTGTTCAATGCTTTCGGCTTGAAAACCTACTAAAACTTGATCGTCAAAATGTACTGTAATTTCTATGGGATTGCAGCAAACTTCGCAATCTTCAATATACTGCTGTTCAGATATGGAGCTATCTAAAAGCATGGAAACTGTTTCCCAACAATATGGGCACTGAAATGTATGTTCATCCATATAGCTAAAATAAAAAAAAAAGAGATTATGTAATATAATCTCTTTGGCTTTTCTGCTACTTTTAGTTGCTCTAATCGTTGTCCGTTATGACAGAACCCGAATTTAAATCTATTAAGTTTGGATTATTTCCGTTTATAACGCTAATATACTCCTGATTGAGTTTGTTATCGTTTACCATAAATGTTTTTAAATTAGGGAAATAAGACAGTTCAAAAGGAACATTGCCCGTTAACATATTATTGGCTAATACAATTTCTTCTAATTGTACTAAAGCCATAATCTCTATGGGAATTTCGCCACTTATCTTATTATCAATTAAACTTAATTTTACTAACTTTTGTAAGGAACTTATAGTTTTAGGAATGGTTCCTGATAATTGGTTACTGCCTAATTCTAGGTGCTTCAAATTTGTAAGATTGCCAATAGTTTCTGGAATATGCCCGGTTAAACTATTCATGGCTAGGTTTAAATATTCTAACTTACTTAACCGACCAATGGATTCCGGAATAGGGCCACTTAAATTATTTAAACCAAAATTTAACTTGGTTACATAGGTTAAATTACCCAAAGCATCGGGTAAGCTGCCCTCCAAATTATTAAACTCCAAATTAATTGCTACTACCCGATTGTTTTTAACGGTAATACCATGCCACGTATTTATGGGTTTAGACAAATGCCAGGTGTGTGTCCAGTTGTTTCCGTTTGTAGCGTTATATAGTGCCAATAAGGCTTCTTTTTCGCTGTTGGGTACAGCCGCTTGTATTAGGGGACTTAACAATACAAGAAGAATTGATAATGCGTAGGTTTTCATAATATTGATTATTAGCTTGATTTTATAAACCAATATTAGACAGAATATAGATTAAAAACAAATTTAATCGATAAAATACATCATTTTGTACCCTAGTTCGTTAAGCATCCGCGTCATGCAACGCGTCTAGTGTTTCTTGAACCTGCTCCCATTCCATCATTAGGGTGTCCAGTGTATCTTTTTTTGCTTGATAGGTTTCAAAAAATTGCGGATCGGATACCGTCTCATCGTAATTAGTGGCTAAAGCAACATCTAGTGTTTTAATTGTTTTTTCTAATTGCTGAATTTTGGATTCTATATTACTTAATTTATTATTGAGTGATTTCCGTTTCTTCTGATTTTCGTACTGTTGTTTATTGCTTTCCTTGGGCGATTGCTTGGCTATTTCGCGGCGCTCTACCTCGCGTAAGTTATCTACTTGGCGCTGTTCTAGATAAAAATCAATATTTCCTAAATACTCGGTTATTTTATGGTCTTTAAATTCGTAAACCGTATCGGTGAGACCTTGCAGAAAATCGCGGTCGTGCGAGACTAAAATAAGCGTTCCTTCAAATTTTTTAAGCGCTTCTTTTAGTACATTTTTAGATTGAATATCTAGGTGGTTGGTGGGCTCATCCATAACCAAAACATTAAACGGTTGTAGCATAAGTTTTGCCAAAGCCAACCTATTGCGTTCGCCACCAGACAATACGCGCACGTATTTATCGACCTCTTCGCCACGAAACAAAAAAGAGCCAAGAATATCGCGTACACGACTTCTATTGGTTTCATTAGCGGCGTCAATCATGGTATCTAATACCGTTTTATTGCCATCTAAATAATCTGATTGATTTTGGGCAAAATAACCTATTTGCACATTATGCCCCAGCTTTAAGCTCCCTTGACAGGACAACTCGCCTACTATAATTTTTGCTAAAGTTGATTTTCCTTGACCATTCTGACCAACAAAAGCTGTTTTCACCCCTCTAGCTACATGTAAGTTTATGTTTTTCAAAACCGTTAAATCGCCATAGGTTTTGGTAATATTTTCGGCCTCAACAACCACCTTACCCGGTGTAATAGAAACTGGAAATTGTAAGGACATAACACTGTTATCGTCTGCATCTACCGAAATCCTATCCATACGTTCCAACTTTTTTATCAAGGATTGGGCCATGGTTGCTTTAGAGGCTTTTGCTCTAAATTTCTCGATAAGTTTTTCGGTTTGTTCTATTTCCTTTTGCTGATTTTTTTGAGTAGCTAACTGCTGTTCCTTTATTTCTTGCCTCAATGTTAAAAACTGCGAATACGGTTTATTAAAATCGTAAATACGCCCCAATGAAATTTCAATAGTTCTGTTTGTAACATGATCTAAAAACATTTTGTCGTGCGAAACAATAACAACAGCACCCGGATAACTTACTAAAAAGCCTTCTAACCAAATAATAGATTCAATATCCAAGTGGTTGGTAGGCTCATCTAAAAGCAGTAAGTCGTTATTTTGAAGCAAAAGCTTTGCCAACTCAATACGCATGCGCCAACCTCCCGAAAAGGTATCGGTTAACTTATCAAAATCGCTTCGCTTAAAACCGAGACCTTGCAACACTTTTTCTGTTTCGCCTTGGTAATTATAACCGCCCAAAATTTCGTACTGATGTTGCAAATCGTTAACGCCTACCATTAATTCATGGTACGCATCACTGTCATAATCGGTGCGGGTAGCTAACTGGGTGTTAATAGCTTCTAACTGCATTTCCAGGCTTTTAAGTTCTTTAAAAGCCTCGTAGGATTCCTCCAATACGGTTCGGCCTGCTACAAAATCGATATCTTGTTTTAAAAACCCAATACGCAAATTTTTATCGGTTGCCATCTGGCCAGAATCGGGCTCCATGTTTTTGGCTAGTATTTTTAGCATGGTAGACTTGCCTGCGCCATTTTTACCAATTAAGCCTATGCGGTCTCCAGCGGTAATTTTAAAAGAAATATCTTCAAATAAATAATCGCCTTGAAAAGACACCGAAAGATTATGAATATTAAGCATTATGTTACAATTGTTACAGGGGTGTATTAAATAAATTGCCTAATTTTGTGCTAGTCTTTTTTAACAAGAAAGGCTTTTATTAGACACCGTGTTTGCCACGGATACAAAAATAAACTAATAAACATGATAACAAAAGGAACCAAGCTTTATAGTATTTTTACAGGGGCATGCCCAAAATGCCATCAGGCATCTATGTATGTTAATACCAACCCGTATGCTATAAAAACAGTGCAAAAAATGCACGAAAATTGCACGCATTGTGGCTTTAAATTTTATATCGAGCCTTCGTTTTTTTATGGCTCTATGTATGTTAGCTATGCCGTTGGCATCGCCTTTGCAGTGGCTGCTTTTATAATTAGTTATCTTTTTTTAGGAAGCAATTTAGTAACCGCTTTTATTGCCATAGTAGGTACGCTAGTCGTTTTTGCGCCTGTAATTATGCGTCTTTCCAGAAATATTTGGATTAATATGTTTGTTAAGTTCGATAAAACTAAAATAAGACGTTAAAAGCGACTAATGGCTATTTCCGGATTTAAAGGACACTTATTTTCTATGTAATTATATAGCGCTTGTGCAGCATATGGCGCAATCATAACACCACGCGAGCCCATACCGTTTAAAACGTGTAACTGCTTAAACTCCGGATGGCTTCCAACCAGCGGACGCCTGTCTGGTACCGTTGGCCGTATTCCCGCCTCATGCTTTAATATACTGGGCGACCGCTTTAAAAAAACTTGTAACTTCCGTAACAACTCGTCTTTACCCTTTTGGGTAGGTGTGTTAGTAACATCAAACCGATTGTAGGTAGCACCAACATAATAATCGGTGTCCGAATTAGGCATAATAAACACACCGGCTTTTATGGCATCTTTAAGGTGTAAATTTGGAACCCTTACAGTAAGCACCTCGCCTTTATTGCCTTGTAAGGGCAAATAGTTAAAAAATGGATTTTGGGCCATGCCAAATCCTTCACAAAACACCACATGTTGCGCCCGAATATCCGTATAAGAAACTTCTGTACCACGCTGTTTAAGCTCTGCATGGTTGAAACTAGCCGAAAGCAATTGCTTGTTTTTTAATAAATAAGCTTTATATCCCGAGATTAAAGCAGCTGTATCCACCCTACCCGCATGCTGTACCGCGCCTAAATGAAAAGGCGCATTTATAAGGTCGTTGGTATTTTTTACCAGTTTTGGCGCCATAAAAGGTTCTAGATTTGGTTTATCCATAGCGGTAAACCAGGCATTTTGCTCTTCTACCGATGCCAAACGGCGATAAACATTCATTTTATAGTCCAACTGTAGGCCTAAAAGTGCCTCCAAACCTTGGTACATAGGCAGTGCAATATCTAATTGCTTTTGTGCCATCCAAACCTCGGTAAACCGTTTTAAAATAACAGGATTATACATGCCTGCAGCTACCAAAGAAGCCTGTTGTGAGGCATTATTAAAAACTACAAATCGCTTTTTAGCTTGGCGCAATTGTTCGCAAAACGCAATACCGGCTAAACCCAAGCCAACTACAATATAATCTACTTTCATGTATGCAAAGGTACTATGGATTTAGAACAAATTACAGGTTACCCCATAAAAAAACGCCCACTGTAAGGTGGGCGTTTTGTATTGCTTGTTTCCTAGTGTTAATAGGACCACATATCTAATTCGAAATTTCGAATTTTTTCTTTAATTCTATCCGATTCTAGAAGTTGCATTAAGGCGTTTTCCGAAATATACTCGGTTACCTGACGGTCGCCGTAAACATTTTCTTCTTTGTAAATAATGCCGTTAAAACGTCTGGAATTTAACAAGTGATCGAATGAAAATGGTACTGAACTGTTTTCATTATTGAACGCTTTTGCCTCATGCAAAATGTCGCGTACATCTGGATAAAATACCCAAAATAATGGAATTGGTTCTTTGTTTGCTTCGTCTTCAGAATCGATAAAGTTAACGTCTGGAGCCGCTGGTGCAATACCAATTAATCGGAATTTTAACTCCGCCTGACGCTTATCGAAGTACCACAAACCTTTAATAAGATATGCGCTAACATCGTAGGACGTAATGTCTCTTTTAATGATGTACTCTGGAGATACGAAACCATCGGCATTAAATTGATCGTAACCAATATCCAGGGTATCCACCTTGGACATGCTAGTTCGTAAATCCTTCAGCGTTCGCTGTGCGGTAAAATAAGAATCGTCATAAACCGTTTTTATATTACCGTTTTTTACGTTTTTCCAAAGCACATCAAATAAGGAACGTCTGTGTTTTCCAATATTATTTGTATCCACTGGGTAGTACAACGGAAAGTTAACACGTTCATCTAAAATCACGCGTTCCCAAGTCATTTTAGAAAACAGGATATCACGGTCATCCACATATCCATACTCTAAAGGCTTATCGTTGTCCACCATTTTTTGTGCCTCTGTGCGCACGCCAATTTCGTCTGGCGATTTAGCACTTAACAAATTTGCCTGTGCAAAGGATGCTGTCATGAAAGACACTCCTAAAACGATTAATAAAAAACTTTTATAATTCATCTGTTTTAATTTTAATTATTTGGGATTACATCAGATGTTAAAACCAATATTAATTTGCTAATTCAACAATTACTGGCGAAACACCTTTTAACTTGTACGATGAATTCCCTTTAATTTGCGCTGAAATATCGAAAATTGATATTTGATCTCCACGTCTTGCCTTACGTAAGGCATTTTTTGCTTGACTGTTTAACTTGGTTCCGTTTACACTTACAGAAGGTTGTCCTGGTACTTTTAACTTAAACGAAGTAACTTGAATTGGTAATTCAAAATCGAATTCGTCTAACACAGCACCAATAGTTGAAATTTCAACACTATTTCGTGGTAATTTAACAATTCCTGTTTGACCACTAATAGCTCCTGTTGGTTTTGGAATATCCTTAATGCGGAAAGTTGCTTTATCGTTTACCGATGTACCATCTGGTAACGTACCGGATACATTTATAGTAACCTCACGACCAGAACCTGGGTTCATAACATATTTACCAGCTCCAGAACCTTTCTGTAAACCAGGTGCTGTTGCAGACACTTTATTGTCTGGTACACCTGCAAAAGAAATAGTCATTGGGTTAGCAACCCCACGGTATACTACGTTCATTTTGTCTGCAGAAATAGTAGCCGAATTAGGTTTAGGTACTACTGCATAAGTACTTTCAAAATCGATAACTACTGGCTCACCACCTTCCATAAAGGTAAATTGACCTTTAATATCTTGCTCACCTACAGCTCCAGCAGGGAAATCTAAAAAGGTTTCACCGGCCTTCATAGCGTCTTGCGATAATTCATTACCGTTAACAACTACTTTATCTGCTTTTAAGGTATTATCTTTTTTACCTAAAATAATTCTACCTGTAAAATTTTCACCTGTAAAAAAAGCTGTTTTGTCTGGTACCACAATGGCATCAAAATTAGTTAAAGACGCTTCTACCTTTAACTTTCCTGCTAACATAGACGATAATACTTCAGACTGTGTTGCTTTAATGTCTGCTTGCAATGCTGTCATTTTTGTTAATGAAGCTACTAATGGGAACCCACGATAGTGGTAATCTAACCAATCTATTTTGTTACCATCTCTGTTTGTAACCGGTTCTGTAGAAAATTTCTTTTCAACATCGGCTGCAATAGCAGACATTTCTGGGTTTGTTCTTAAAATTGCTGTAACACCTTCGCGGTATTCGTTAATTTTATCTACAAATTCTTGTCCTTCTGGCTTTAATTTATCGCCTTTAAACCACAGATTATTTAAAAAATCTGACTTGTCCATTACCTCGTAATCCTGCGGATTTTCAACGGTAGCAGCCATTTGTGCTTTAATGCCACCTATGTAAGCATCAAAATCGTTTGATAATTTATTAATTTGATCTGCTTGATTTTTTAAAGGACCATACTTTAATTCGTTATCCGCAGCTTGCTGCTCTAAACCTGCAAAAAACTGCTGGTTTCGTATGGTTGCTGTCTCGTTCGATTCGACTAACTTTTCGTTCATTAAGCCGAAAGCGGAAAGCACCTCTTTAGACATATTCAATGCTAACATTGCAATGAAGATCAAATACATCAAGTTAATCATTTTCTGCCTTGCAGATAATTTTCCTCCTGCCATTTCTAATTTAGTTTTTTGTTAATTACTTAAAATTGTTACTACTAAACTTAATTAGTTTTTGTTCATTGCAGATAACATACCACCATATACACCATTTAAGGATGACAGGTTAGATGCCAAGGATTGCATTTGCTCTTTTAATTTTTGTGCGTTTTCTACAGACTCTTCGTTAATTGTAGCTTGACGATTTACACTTTCTAATTGTACTTTGTACAAGCTGTTTAAAGATTCCATTTGTGCAGCTGCTAATGATAACTCTTCGCCATACTTTTTAGTAGCAGCAATAGAATCTACTGTTGGTGCAATACCTTTAGCGGCACCTTCAAAGTTTTTAATGCTGTTTCCTAATGATGCCATTAATTCGCCATCAATTTTAGCTTCTTTTAATAAGTTATCTAATTTTTTAGATAATAAACCTTCTGCTTCTTGAGGTTGTTCTTTCTTTTTGCTAGCAGTTTTTGCTGCGCCGCCAGCTAATTCAGGATACACTAAAGACCAGTCTAATTCGTTGTCTACTGGTTCAAAAGCTGATAGTGCGAAAATTAAAGCTTCGGTTACCAGACCAATTGTTAACATCACGTTACCTGTTAATGGGCCTATTTCAAAGTGAATAATTTTGAATAATGCGCCAATAATAACAATAGATGCTCCTAATCCGTAAGCCATTGCCATAAATTTCTTGAATCCTTTTGATTGTGCCATAATTTTTAGTTTTAGTTTAGTTTAATTGTTGTTTATAGTTTAGTTTAGTTTACAATGTTTGTTTAGCGGTTTAAGCCGTTTAATGTAATATCTGTGCCCAGATAATCCTGTACGGTACGGAAGCCAATATAACTTCTTGCCGAATCGGCATACTCATAATCACGTGAACTTACTTGTAGATAATAAGCTACATCTTTCCATGAACCACCGCGCACCACTTTACGGTTGTTATTAATATCGTTTACACTTGGGTTTATACTCGATACAAACTCGTATGAAGACGGATCGTAAGAAGCGTGTACCCATTCGGCTACGTTACCAGACATGTTGTATAAATTATAATCGTTAGCTTCATAGGATTTAGCTTCTACGGTGTACAAGGCCTGATCGGCGGCATAATCGCCACGTAACGGTTTAAAGTTTGCCATAAAACAACCTCTATCATTTTTGGTATAAGGCCCACCCCATGGGTAAGTTGCCGCTTGCAAACCACCACGCGCTGCATACTCCCACTCTGCTTCAGACGGCAAACGGTATTTTGGCACATTGTGTTTTTTGGAACGTTTTCTGGCTGCATTATGGTATAGCGTACGCCATTCGCAAAACGCATTAGCTTGTTTCCAAGACACGCCTACAACTGGATAATCGTCGTAAGCCGCATGCCAAAAATAATCGTTGTGCATAGGCTCGTTATAAGAATAGGCAAAATCGCGAATCCAAGCAGTAGTATCTGGATACACCTCCACCGCTTCTGTAATTAAAAATTCTGAACGCTTTTTACCTTTGTTATGCATTTTAGCCGCCTTTTCAATATCCATATAAGTATATTGAAATTTAAATTTCTTAACATCCCAAGTACGCTGACCATTATAAGACTCCTCTAGAGGCAAATACATGGTATCCATAACTTCGGCGTAATATTCATCAATATAGTTAGCGGTATCGAATTCGATATCAATATCTTTATTTAGCTTTCTACCCTCGTAGCCTGTTGGCCCTAAACCCGCATAATTATCGTACATATACTTTTCGTATACCGTCATATTTTCAGGTTCTGAATCTAAAAAGGCATACTCGCCTATAGTTCCAGCATCGGCTTGGGTTAATCCTTCTTCGTCTGCAAGGATAGCTAAACGGGTTCTAATAATTGAATCGCGTACCCATTCCACAAACTGACTGTATTCGCTATTGGTAATTTCTGTTGCATCCATATAATAGGAACGCACGGTTACAGTTTTGGCAGGGGCGTCATGAACACCGGCTAAATCATCGTCAGCCTTACCCATAATAAAGGCGCCACCAGGAACCAACTCCATGCCGTAAGGTTTTTCTGGATGCCATTTTTTTCCTTTAACTCCTACTAGCTGGCCTCTGTCCCCAGATCCACAGCTGGTTAATACAGCTAAAATTGCGGTTAATAAAATTAGTTTCTTCATATCCATAGAAAACTCGAGGTTAATTAATTTGGTCTTAAAAATTTTAAGAGCGTAAACATATTTATATAATTCGTAAAAAACAACTTTTTTTTTGAAAAATTACACATTTCATCGCTCAAAATGTGCGTTTTGTCGATAAAAACCTACTTAAAAACGTTAAAGTTTTAGACGCAATTCTTTTGAAAAGCCTTATACCAACGCTCTGGCACATTATTATTGCAGGCATCTTCGTAATCTTGATGCGTACAAGGTAATAACGTATGTCTTTTTAATTTATTATTTACTTCATCAGAAAAAGGTATTTCTATCCACCAACGCCCGGTTTTTATGCTTTTATAAAACACCAACTCTTGGTGCTCCACTAATGTGATAAATTTTTGATACGTATGCGCCGATGTAAAGTCGTCATCCTTTACCCTACTATTTACACCTTCTATAAAGTACCAAACCATTTGCGCTATGAGGCCAGTGGTTAAATGATCTTCGGAGGAAGGTTTGTATTCAAAAATACCAAAACTACTTACCTTATTACTAATTCCCGCATAGCGTGTAATGGTACAAATTTCTTTACCATCAAAACCATTGGGCGATTCTTGCTGGTTTAAACTCACTTCCGATCCTTTTATACAGCCCAAATCTACGGTTACAATGTTGGCATCGCGAAGGGCAGGCTCCACCAAAGTCATATTATTAGTTACGGCTCCCAATCTGTAGGATTCAAAATGAAGTTTATCCATGAGGTCTATTTCCTCTTGGGCGTTAAAATAAGTTTGATACCCAATAGTAGCGTAATTAAATAAATTATAGGGCTCGTCTAAAATTATATTACCAACAAAACTCGTATTTTTCATTGCTTGAGTAGAATCGCCTAAATCGAATTTAGAATCGATATTGGCAATATTTACCATGGGCATTAAGGCATCGTATGCCCGATATATAGGATAGGTTAAATCCTGACTACCACCAATAATAATAGGAATAATGCCTTTTGGTATTAATAAGGACACAGCCGTTTTAAGTGCATAGTAAGTATCTGTTACCGATTCGCCCGCTTCAATATCGCCCAAATCGGCTATGCGGGTATGCCAATTTCCTGGAAACAAACCATACAAGGCTTTGCGCACTTCGTTTAAGTGTACCGTTTCTCCTATATATTGGGCGGCATTTCTATTTTCTAACACGCCAATAATGGCTAACTCGACACCTGTTAAATCGGGTATGCCATTTTGAGCCGAGTGGATACTAATTTTTTTTCCAAGCACTTGCGGCGCTAACAAATTGGTATGCGTAATAACACTGTCGGGTACTGGCGTTAAAAAATTAAAATTCATTCGGGTTATTTCTTTTTAGCGGTACTTGCTTTTTTGGTTGTTTTTTTAGTCGTTTTTTTTGTGGCTGTTTTTTTAGTGGCTGTTTTTTTTCGGGTTGTTTTTTTCTTTGGCGCGTTTTTTTCCAAAATAGCCTCCGCTTCTGCCAATGTCATTTCTGATACATCTTCCGTTTTGGGTAGTTCTACTTTGGTTTTTCCTTTTATAATATGATGGCGGCCCCAACGTGCTTTTTCTACGCGAATGCCCGCTTCTTCCCAATTATGAATAAGCTTGTCCTTTTCTTTTTGAATTTTATCTTCAATTAATGTAACAATATCGTCATCTGACAAATTATCCCAATCGTATTTTTTATTGACATTAATAAACATGTTGTTCCATTTAATGTAGGGACCAAAACGACCCTTCCCTTTTTGTACAGGCAAATCCTGGTACATATATATAGGTGCGTCTGCCGCTTGTTTTTCCTTAATAAGCGTAATGGCTTCATCTAGTTCCACACTTAACGGGTCGGTCCCCTTTGGAAGCGATACAAACTGTTCGCCAAATTTTATGTACGGCCCATAACGCCCGTTATTTACAGATACCGGTAAATCGTCATAGCTACCAAGTGATTTAGGTAGTTGAAACAGGTCCATGGCCTCTTCGTAAGTTATGGTATTTAGTTGTTGGTCTGGACTTAAGCTTGCAAATTGTGGTTTTTCTTCGTCGTCCACGGTGCCTATTTGCACCATAGGGCCAAATTTACCCAAACGCACACTTACCTGTTTTCCTGTTTCTGGGTCGGTTCCTAAAATACGCTCACCAGACTCTCGGTCGGCATTTTCTTGCACATCTACAACCACTGGATGAAAGTCTTTATAAAAGTCTTTCATCATTTTTGTCCAATCTACCTTACCTTCGGCAATATCATCAAAATCGCCTTCTACTTTAGCCGTAAAATTATAATCTAAAATAGCATTGAAATGGTTTACCAAAAAATCGGTTACAATCATACCAATATCGGTTGGTACCAATTTCCCTTTGTCCGATCCTACTTTTTCAGACAGTTGTTTGGCTGTTACCTTACCCGCTTTTAGGGTTAGCAAGGTGTAATTCCGTTCCACACCTTCCACGGTCCCTTTTTCAATATAATTTCTATTTTGAATGGTAGAAATAGTTGGCGCGTACGTTGAAGGACGCCCAATACCAAGTTCTTCTAGTTTTTTAACCAAGGACGCTTCCGTAAATCGCGCTGGTGGCCTTGTGTAGCGTTCGGTTGCCGTAATGTAGGTGTTTAAAAGTGTTTCCTGGGCCTTCATTGCGGGCAACATACCGTCTTGTTCTACATCTTCGTCGTCGGTACCTTCTAAATAAACTTTTAAAAAGCCGTCGAAAGTAATTACTTCACCATTCGCTGTAAAAATATCTTCATGGGTAGAGGCTTCTATTTTCACTTTGGTGCGCTCTAACTGGGCATCGCTCATTTGCGAGGCAATGGCACGTTTCCAAATTAAATCGTATAGCCTAGCCTGATCTCTGTCTATATTAACCGAATGATTGGAAAAATCGGTTGGCCTAATAGCTTCGTGCGCCTCTTGTGCCCCTTTCGATTTTCCTTTGTATGTACGTGGCTTGCTGTATTTTGACCCGTAAGCTCGTTCTATTTCGGCTTGTGCGCCCTGTCTGGCTTCATCGGAAAGATTCACACTATCGGTACGCATGTAGGTTATTAAACCTGCTTCGTACAAACGCTGTGCTACATTCATGGTTTTACTTACCGAAAAATACAACTTACGTGCGGCTTCTTGTTGTAAAGTTGACGTAGTAAAGGGTGCGGCTGGCGACTTTTTAGCTGGTTTTTTTTCGAGGGAGCCAATTTTAAATGTGGCATTGGCATTGGCTTCTAAAAAGGCTTGTGCAGCTTCTTTAGTATCGAAATTTTTTGGCAGCTTGGCCTTAAAACTCTGACCACTTTCGTTGCTAAATTCGGCATCGATTCTGTAAGAGGCCTCCGGCGTAAAATTTTGAATTTCGCGCTCTCGCTCTACAATTAAGCGGACAGATACCGACTGTACCCGACCTGCCGATAACCCGCCTTTTACCTTACGCCACAAAACAGGCGACAATTCGTAACCTACTATGCGGTCCAATACACGACGCGCTTGTTGGGCATCTACTAAATCGTAATCAATACCACGCGGGTTTTGAATGGCTTTCTGGATAGCCGATTTTGTAATTTCATGAAAAACAATGCGTTTAGTTTTGTTTTTATCTAAATTTAACGACTCTGCTAAATGCCAAGCAATAGCTTCTCCCTCGCGGTCTTCATCGCTAGCTAACCAAACAATTTCTGCTTTCTTGGCTAAATCTTTTAGCTTTTTTACAACTGCTTTTTTATCTTTAGAAACCTCATAAATTGGTTTAAAATCGCCGTCAACATCTACGCCTAATTCCTTGGAAGGTAAATCGGCTATATGTCCAAAACTGGATTCTACTTTAAAATCTTTTCCTAAAAATTTTTCGATTGTTTTGGCCTTTGCTGGCGACTCCACAATTACTAAATTCTTTGCCATTTCATATTTTTTAAGGCTACAAATGTATATGAAAAAAAATAGATGTTCCTAATTTTTAAAATTTCATACGCCAAACCAAGCAATAATAATGGGCTTTTACGCACGGTCTCGCTCAAATTTTTTGTCCGCATAAATCCTTATTCCATGACGGCGACAGGCTGCTCTTCAGGAAACCCTACAACATGTTTATACACCAAATACATGGGGTGCCACACAAAAGGTGCTGTAAACAACAAGCCCACACCACACAGCAAAAACCCAACAATTTGAGCCAAAAAGGATGCAACTATGGTTAACCCAAACACTAATAACCATTTTTTATTACCCAATTTAAAACTAACCGTTATAATTTGCGACACTGATAATTCCGGATTAAAAGCAAACACGATTGTAAAAAAATAAATAGGTACTGCTACATATATAACGGGCAACACACAAAGCAACACGGCTAACAGACTTATTAAAACGGTAGCCAACATTATAAGTAGTATTTTACCCAAATAGGCCGCTTTAAAATAATAGAAAAAATCGCGCGTTAACACCGCCTCATTATGGTCTAAACGTTTCATAATTCTGAAAAATCCGGCATTTAAGGCTATTACCAACACGCTAATTAGCGTCAAGCCCACACCAAAAAACGCCAAATAAAAAAAGCTAAATCCGGCAAAATAAGCTGCCATAGCCTCGCTATCGGGATGACCACTTGTGGCTTGAGCCATTACCACGCCCAACAACGGTATGTAAAAAACAAGAATTATAGGCAGCAGCAACATAGCCGTAAACACTTGTAGTAAAAAGCCTTGCAACCAGGTTTTTTTAAATAAGTTTAAAGCCTCGTTAAATAGGGTGCCAAAATCCAATGTTGGTGCTTGGGCTATTTTTTGTAATACTGTTTGCATCATAAATTAAATTAGTGTGTCGTGCTTTCAAATTAAACCTAATTAAATATCCTGTGCAATATTTTTTTTATTATCTGACACTTTGTCATAATGATAAAAAATAATTGTAACTTTGCCTTTCAATAAAAAGACCCGTATTTTCAAGAACCCATATGGATAAAGTTATAGACGAAAGCAAGCAAGGAAACACCCTTGTTTTAAAGCAAAAAGACAGTAATACGCGTAAGCTTTACATAGAAAGCTATGGCTGTGCCATGAATTTTAGCGATAGTGAAATTGTTGCTTCTATTTTAGCAGATCAGGGTTTTAATACAACCCAACAACTGGAGGAAGCCGATTTGGTTTTGGTAAACACCTGCTCTATTCGGGATAAAGCCGAACAAACCGTTAGAAAACGTTTGGAAAAATACAACGCTGTAAAAAAGATAAACCCGAAAATGAAAGTTGGGGTATTGGGTTGTATGGCAGAACGTTTAAAAAGCAAATTTCTAGAAGAAGAAAAAATAGTCGACTTGGTGGTGGGTCCAGATGCGTATAAAGATTTGCCTAATTTATTAGCCGAAGTAGAATCCGGTCGCGATGCTATTAATGTCCTCTTATCCAAAGATGAAACCTATGGCGATGTATCGCCAGTTCGTTTAAACTCCAATGGCATTACTGCTTTTGTGTCCATTACGCGTGGTTGCGATAATATGTGTACTTTTTGTGTGGTGCCTTTTACACGCGGCAGAGAGCGCAGTAGAGACCCACAAAGTATTATAGAAGAAATTAACGATTTATGGCGTAAAGGTTATAAAGAAATTACGCTTTTAGGCCAAAATGTAGACAGCTATTTGTGGTATGGTGGCGGCCTTAAAAAAGATTTTAGCAAGGCTAGCGACATGCAAAAAGCAACGGCCGTAAACTTTGCCAAACTATTAGCTTACTGTGCCGAAGCGCAACCAAAAATGCGCATTCGGTTTTCAACTTCCAATCCGCAGGATTTAACCTTAGATGTGATAGAAACCATGGCTAAATACAAAAATATTTGCAAGCACATTCATTTACCTATTCAAAGTGGTAGCAACCGTATTTTAAAGGCCATGAACCGGCAGCACACACGGGAGGAATACATGGCGCTAATAACAAATATTAAACGCATTTTACCAGATTGTGCCATTAGTCAGGATATGATTGCTGGATTTCCAACCGAAACTGAAGCAGACCATCAGGATACATTAAGTTTAATGGAATTTGTAAAATACGATTTCGGATACATGTACGCCTACTCGGAGCGACCTGGCACCATGGCTGGCAGAAACATGACAGACGATGTGCCAGAAGCCACAAAAAAACGCCGCCTGCAAGAAATTATTGACGCGCAACGTGCCCATGGCCACATTAGAACCCAAGCCAACATAGGCAAAATCTGCGAAGTATTAATTGAAAAAGCATCCAAAAAATCCGATAAACATTGGTCGGGCCGCACCTCGCAAAACACCGTAGTGGTGTTTCCAAAAGAACAGTATCAAATTGGCGATTTTGTAAATGTAAAAATAGCGAGTTGCACAACCGCCACACTTATAGGTGAGGCCGTTGGCTATGCCGAATAAATTATTAGTTAATAACAAATTATTAGTTTGCCTGCCCTGTTGTTAAGGAGGCAGCAACTAAAGGGAATCTTTTATTATGGAATCAGTACAAGCAACCAAACAGCGGTTTGGCATTATTGGAAACGACCCTGCACTTAATCGTGCCATTGAAAAAGCTATTCAAGTAGCTCCAACCGATATTTCCGTTTTAGTAACCGGCGAGTCTGGTGTTGGAAAAGAGAGTATTCCTAAAATTATTCACTCCTTATCGCACCGCAAACACAGCAAATATATAGCCGTAAACTGTGGCGCCATACCAGAAGGCACTATCGATTCAGAATTATTTGGTCATGAAAAAGGTGCCTTTACCGGCGCTACCCAAACCCGCTTGGGCTATTTTGAAGTTGCCGATGGCGGCACTATTTTTTTAGATGAAGTTGGCGAGCTTCCCTTAACCACACAAGTACGACTATTACGTGTTTTAGAAAATGGCGAATTTATAAAGGTAGGTAGCAGCAAAGTACAAAAAACCAATGTGCGTATTGTGGCCGCTACCAACGTAAATATGTTTGAAGCTATTAAAAACAATAAATTCCGCGAAGATTTATACTACCGCTTAAGCACCGTTGAAATAAATTTACCACCGCTACGCAATAGGAAAGACGATATTCATTTGTTATTTAGAAAATTTGCGAGCGATTTTGCCTTAAAATATAAAATGCCTACCATTAAGCTAACCGAGGATGCCATTCCTGTGTTATTAAATTTTAGGTGGGCCGGTAATATCCGTCAGTTGCGCAATGTGGCCGAACAAATTTCGGTACTAGAGCAAACCCGCGATATAACCCCCAGCACTTTAAAGCATTATTTACCATCCGAAAGTTCGCAATTACCCGCCGTTATTAAAACAAGCAAAGCGGAAAGCGATTTTAGTAGCGAACGTGAAATTTTATACAAAGTGCTTTTTGATATGAAAAGCGATTTGAACGACTTAAAAAAACTAACCCTGGAACTTATGAAAACAGGCAATGTAAAAGACGTTCAGAAAGAAAACGAAGGCTTAATCGATAAAATTTACGGTCAAGTAGACACCGAAACACAAGATGCTTACGAGGATTTAGAAATTTTATCTATTCCAGAGAAAAATTCGGATATTCCACAAAATCAAGATACCGATAGCCATGCCGATAAATATCATTTTGCCGAGGAAATTGAAGAAGAAGAAACCTTATCCCTACACGATAAAGAGCTAGAGCTCATAAAAAAATCCTTAGAACGCCATAATGGCAAACGCAAATTGGCAGCAGCAGAATTAGGGATTAGCGAACGCACCTTATACCGTAAAATAAAACAATACAACATGTAATTAGGAACCAAAAGCCTATGAAATTCTTAAAAACAATACCGCTTTTAGCTGTTTTACTAACCGTATTGGCCTGCGGCAGTTACTCGTTTACGGGTGCCTCCATAGCCTCCGATGTAAAAACATTTCAAGTTAACTACTTTCAAAACAACGCCATATTAGTAGAACCAGGATTGGATCGGGATTTTACGAATGCGTTAACCGATTTACTGTTAAACCAAACCAGCTTGGATTTGGTAAAATCTGGAGGCGATTTAATTTACGAAGGTGAAATAATTGAATACCGCATTTCGCCAACCACCGCTACTGCCAATAATACGGCTGCACAAAACCGACTAACCGTAACCGTGCTGGTGCGCTTTTTTAATATGAAAGACGAGGAAGACAACCTGGAACAGCGGTTTTCATTCTTTTACGATTATGCCGGTGCTGCCCTATTGTCCGGAGCACAAAAAGACACTGCCCTGGCAGAAATTTTTGAACGCTTAACACAAGATATTTTTAACGCTACATTAGCTAAATGGTAATCCAATGACTGCTTCCGAATTTTATAGTATTATTCAAAATCCGCAACAGGTTACGCCAGAACAAACCAACCAACTGGCAGCCATTGTGGCCAAATACCCTTATTTTCAAGCAGCAAGAGCCAGCTATTTAAAAGGCTTAAAAAATAAAAGTAGCGTAAAATACAACAACGCCTTAAAAGTTACAGCTGCTTACACCACAGACCGTAGTGTCCTATTCGATTTTATTACATCAGAAGTGTTTTTGCAGAACGATATTTCGCAACACATCAAGAAACATCAAAACCACCTAAATCAGGTTCAGGTAACTACCGAAATTGTTGCAGCCAACAACAAACAGCGTATAGACAGCCTTCTAAATAAACAAATTACAGAAACCGAAGGCACCTTGGACCCTGAATTGTTTCAACCCATAAGTGGTGCGCAACCTAACCGCCCATCTAAACAGGCTGCCCCAATTACAGAAACAGCAAATAAGCCAACAGATGCCCACAGCATAGATACCGCAAACAGCGTAAGTCGTACCCCTGAAAACCGTTCAGAAAACACAGACAAACCAGAAGATATTTTAAAACTTGGCCAGCCTTTGCAGTTCAATCCCAATGAAAAACACTCGTTTAACGAATGGTTATCTCTAACACGGTTTGAACCTATAAACAGAGCAGACAGCCAAAACCCACCCCAAAAAACAGCCTCAAAAACAGCATCAAACACTTCTGGCAACGCGTCTTTAAAACAAAATAAACGTCTTAAAAAATTCGATTTAATAGATCAGTTTATAAGCAAAAACCCCAAGTTAAAACCTACCAAAACCAGCGCTACCACTACCAATATTGCCGAAGCGCAGATGATACAACCCGAGGCGTTAATGACCGAAACATTAGCCCGGATTTATGTGGAGCAAAAAAATTATAAAAAAGCAATTCAATCTTACAACATTTTAAGTTTGAAATATCCAGAAAAAAGTGGTTTCTTTGCTGACCAAATTAAAGCAGTTAAAAAATTACAAGAACAAAATAACCAATAAAATATGAGTACGTTTACGATATTTTTAGCATTAATAGTCGTGGTGGCCTTTTTACTAGTGGTAGTAATTATGGTGCAGAATCCAAAAGGCGGCGGCTTATCATCTTCCTTTGGCGGTGGTGGTACCCAACAATTAGGAGGTGTTAAAAAAACAACAGACTTTTTAGACAAAAGTACCTGGACGCTTGCCACTATTATGTTGGTATTAATATTAGTTTCCAATGTAGCCATTAATAGAACGGGTACAGGAGAATCTAAAGCCATTGAAGCTATTAATACCGAACAAACTGTGCCTGTTGCTCCTGCTGTGCCACCAGCAACCAACAACAATACAGAAACACCAGCGGAATCAAACTAAAACCGCAGCATGACATACAAAAGCCAACGTAAACGTTGGCTTTTTTTATACCCTTACTTTATGAAATGAAATTTTGTCAGTCTGAAAGCATTGGCACATTTTTAGTAATGAAGCTAGCAATTAACTTATTTATAAATTATAAAACATCATAAAATGGAACTAAACATTAAACCATTAGCAGATCGTGTTCTTATTGAACCAGAGGCGGCTGAAACAAAAACAGCATCCGGTATTATTATTCCAGACAATGCCAAAGAAAAGCCACAGCAAGGCAAGGTTATGGCTTTAGGTAAAGGTACAAAAGATGAACCTATGACCGTAAAGGTTGGCGACACCGTTTTATACGGCAAATACGCAGGAACCGAATTAAAACTGGAAGGTAAGGATTACCTAATTATGCGCGAGAGCGACATACTAGCTATTATTTAATGACGTTTACCCAGAGCAGCGAAATAGCGCGCTACTCTGAACACATTCCTATTTGTTTTAAAAAAATTATTAACAACGTTATGTTCCTTTGTAACAAACCTATTAACGGAACATACAGAACTAAAAAAAATTAACAATGGCAAAAGATATTAAATTTGATATTGATGCACGCGATGGCTTAAAACGCGGTGTAGATGCTTTAGCAAATGCAGTAAAAGTAACACTTGGCCCTAAAGGTCGTAATGTTATTATTAGTAAAAGTTTTGGTGCACCACAAGTAACTAAAGACGGTGTAACTGTAGCTAAAGAAGTAGAATTAGAGGATGCCCTAGAAAACATGGGAGCCCAAATGGTAAAAGAAGTAGCCAGCCGCACAAACGATTTAGCGGGCGATGGTACAACAACCGCTACCGTGTTAGCGCAAGCAATTGTTAAAGAAGGTCTTCGAAACGTAGCAGCTGGTGCAAATCCAATGGATTTGAAGCGCGGTATTGATAAGGCTGTCGAAGCTATTATTGCCGAACTAGCTACACAAGCACAACAAGTGGGTAACTCCTCTGAAAAAATAAAGCAAGTTGCCTCCATTTCTGCCAACAACGATGATACCATTGGCGATTTAATTGCCAAGGCTTTCGATAAAGTTGGTAAAGAAGGGGTTATTACCGTAGAAGAAGCCAAAGGTACAGACACTTATGTGGATGTTGTAGAAGGTATGCAATTCGATAGAGGTTATTTATCGCCTTACTTTGTAACGGATTCTGATAAAATGATTGCCGATTTAGAAAATCCATACATTCTATTATTCGACAAAAAAATATCCAACCTACAGGAAATTCTACCAATATTAGAGCCAGTAGCGCAATCTGGCAGACCATTATTAATAATTGCTGAAGATGTAGAAGGTCAGGCACTTGCTACATTGGTAGTAAACAAATTACGTGGTGGTTTAAAAATTGCCGCTGTTAAAGCACCAGGCTTTGGCGACCGTCGTAAAGCCATGTTAGAGGATATTGCTATCTTAACAGGTGGTGTGGTAATCTCTGAAGAGCGTGGTTTTTCATTGGAAAACGCCGATTTAAGCATGTTAGGGACTGCTGAAACCGTAACTATTGATAAAGACAATACTACCATTGTAAATGGTTCTGGCGATGCCGATGCTATTAAAAACCGTGTTAACCAAATTAAAACACAAATTGAAACCACAACAAGCGATTACGACAAAGAAAAACTACAAGAGCGTTTGGCTAAATTAGCTGGCGGTGTAGCCGTTCTTTACGTAGGTGCTGCAAGTGAGGTGGAAATGAAAGAGAAAAAAGACCGTGTAGACGATGCATTACATGCTACAAGAGCAGCCGTAGAGGAAGGTATTGTTGCTGGTGGTGGTGTTGCTTTGGTGCGCGCTATTAAGGTTTTAGAAAAAATTACTACCAACAATTTAGATGAAACAACCGGTATTCAAATTGTAGCACGCGCTATTGAAGCGCCTTTAAGAACAATTGTTCAAAACGCAGGTGGCGAAGGTAGCGTTGTTATTTCTAAAGTATTAGAGGGTGAAAAAGACTTTGGCTTCGATGCAAAAAGTGAAACTTACGTAGACATGCTTAAAGCTGGTATTATAGACCCTAAAAAAGTAACGCGTGTAGCCTTGGAAAATGCGGCTTCTGTAGCGGGCATGATTTTAACTACCGAATGTGCATTAATTGATATTAAAGAAGATGCACCAGCCATGCCTCCAATGGGCGGTGGCGGTATGCCAGGCATGATGTAATGCCTACAAAATACCCAGTTATAAAAAAACGTTTCAATTACTTGAAACGTTTTTTTTTGCTTTTTATATTCAACAGACTATAAAAAGTAACACCCTGTAAAATACCAGCCTTCGCGTTTGTGCTCCTAACGTACACCTAAAAACAAGATTTTTTTACCGTTCTATTTTCTGGTAAAACGAAACCTTCCGCGGCATAGCAAAAGGTTTTTTGGATGTTACGAATATGGTCTTTGTTATTCTGTTTTATGATCGTCTACCACGGCAGCATCGCGATACAAACAGCAGGCGTGAAGACTGTTATAAGCTTCATCTGTTGCTTTTATATCCTTGGTATCGTGCCCCACATTAGCAATGTTCTGGTTAATGGTTTGCAAGTCTGTTTTGCGTTCGTCATAAATTAGTTTTAACTCTTGTGTTTGCACATTCCAAACAGCCGATTTTACACCTTTTGTTTTAATGCAAGCCTTTTCAATACGTTCTTTACACATATTACAAACGCCATCTACTTCAATAACGGCTTTGGCATTTTTGTTTTGCGAAAAAGCATTCAGGCCAATAAGCATTACGACTATCATTCCTATTGTTCTCATAATTTCTGTTTTTTTGAAGTTACTAAATTGCAACCTCTGGTTTCTAATACTTGTTTAATTTAATTCACTTTAAAACGTAACCCCGCGTAGTACATACTACCAAAAATGGGTCCGTACACAAACGTACTATCAAAATTAGGTCCAAACGGATCGTTTGCTGCTAAAATTGGGTTGTTTTGTTTAACATTGGTTACGTTTTCGCCTCCTAAATATACTTCAAATTTAGGAGAAAATACTTTGGTTACTTGCATATTTACAGTGCCTACAGTGGGCGTGTAAGTAGGTAGCTGAAATGCCACTGGGTTATTTTGTGTGCTGGAAAAACGCTGTTTACTTAACCAATTGTAAGTGGCATCAAATTTCCATAAAGCACCTTTGTCGCTTGGCCGTGTTTGGTAACCAGCATTCGCAAAAAACCGGTGCTTTGCCGTTAGTGGTTTTTCCAAGGTACCCGTTTGGTAGTCTGTTTGCACATCGTAATACTTGTAGGCCAAGCGCACATCTAATAGTGGCAATACATTGTAATTAACTTCTGCCTGAAAACTGTTAGCAAAACTACTGCCTTGTAAGTTAGAGAAGTTTACAGTACGTGGATTTTCATAATCTACTACAATTTGATTTTCAAAATCGGTGCGGTAATAATCCAATGTAAAATCGCCTTGACGTCCAAAAACCGTAAACCCTTGTAGGTACGACAGTCCATAATTCCATGCAATTTCTGGGTCTAATCCGTAAATATCGCCACTAGCATTGGCTATATTTATGGTTCTGGAGGTGGCAAAAATTTGCTGATTTTCAGTAAAAATATTGGCACTGCGTTTACCGCGTCCTACCGAGGCACGAAACGCCGATTTATGCCATGGCGTATAACGGGCATGCAACCTTGGAGTAATAAAAAAACCAAATAAATTATGCTGATCTACCCGAATGCCTGCCGATACATTTAAGCTGGATAAATTATCGTAGGTATATTCAAAAAAACCACCTACCGAGGTTTCTGTACGCTCGTAATCTTGCGTGTTTACAAACTCGTCGTAATGATCGTAGGTATAACTTAAGCCTGTTTTTACCTTGTGGCGGGTATCGCCAATTAAGGTGTTGTATATGGCATTTACATACAAGCTATTTTGTGCAATATCGTACGTGTTTAGTCCAAAGTAAGAGTCTTGCTCATGGCGACTAAAAGCGGTTTGCACCCCTATTGTTTTGTAAGGGATTTCTGGATTTACGTAGCCTAATTTTGTAGCAATTTCGTAACGTCTGGTATCAATTTCGCTCCCCCAAGCATTTGTAGTTCCGCGGTCCGTTTTGGGGTTAAAATCTATTTGCCCCATTTGCTTGTCATCATTTAAATATTTTAAATTAACAAAGCCTACAAAGCCTTTTTCGGGATTGGTATATTGCCAACGGTTCATAATATTTACCTGGTTATAGGTTGGCATATCCATAAAACTATCGCCGTTGCTATCGTGTTTTTTATTTTGGGTGCTGCCGTGTACATACAAGCCGGTATCCCATTTGCTGCTTACTTGTGTATTTAAGTGGGTATTTAACTCCAAACGTTCATTACTACCGGCATATACATTTACAAACACGGGCAAATCGGTTGTCGGTTTAACCAACTCGGCGTTAATTTGGCCTGCAATGCTTTCAAATCCGTTGGTAACACTACCGGCACCTTTGGTTATTTGTATACTTTCAACCCAAGTGCCTGGAATAAAACTTAAGCCATAGGCCTGTGCGGCTCCGCGCACTGCTGGCACATTTTCGGTGGCAATTAAAATATAGGGCGAGGTTAACCCCAACATTTTAATTTGTCGCGTACCGGATACAGCATCGGCAAAATTAACATCAATAGAGGGATTGGTTTCAAAGCTCTCCGACAGGTTACAACAGGCTGCTTTTAAAAGCTCTTCGCTGCTAACTACCATGATGTTTTGCGATTGTAAATAGGATTTAGCTGTGGCTTGCTTACGGGCGCTTAACACCACTTCGTCCAAAGCGCTGGTTGGTTGCAACCTGTGTTTAATGGGGTTGGCAGACTGGACGGTAAGTGTGTCTGTTTTGTATCCCACATAACTAATAATAAGTTTTTTGTAATCTGGTTGATAGGGAATTGAAAACGCGCCATCAAAGTCTGTAACTGCCCCAACCGTAGTATTTAGCCAATAAACGTTGGCTCCTGCAATGGGGATTTCGGCATTGGTTTCGGTTGCTTCTAAAACCAACCCATTTAAATTTGTTTGTGCTATGCCTACCATGGGTAGCAGGATGCATAGTGTATAAAGTATCTTTTTCATTTTATTTCTATCATTTAAGAAGCTGGCCTTGTTAAAGCCGTGCGCTTCCTTTTAGTCCATAATTGTGTTAGGTACTCGTTTTTGCTTGTGGCTTACAGGCTTGGTCGCTTTCGGTATTGCGAAACATGGGTTATGCACCGGTATACATTACTGTTAGTAAGGTGTGTCGCTTTAGGCGCGGGTTATGGTAAGCACTAGTTTGATAAAATAATTTTAACAAAAGTGGACGCTTACTAGGCGCAAAATGGGGCATACACGCTGTTTTAATCTAACCGTGATTAGCGTTGTATTGGCCTGTTTTAAGGAAGAAATCAAATGAGAAATACCTGATACTGCACAAGAAGATTGCGGTATAGGCTGGGCGATTGATACTGTTGGTGTGAAAATTTTTGGGTAAACGTGCTATCAACCTGTGTCACATAAAGGTTTGAAAGCGTGGCCAGAAAGACGAGCGATTCAAAAACAACATCTTGATCACTTTTAAAACTTAATTCATCTTGCCCCTGAACAACATCTACCGTATCGGTGCAGCAATCCATGGCTGCTTTCGCAAGGTAGCTATCCGATTGGCACTTTTCTGGTTCGTGAAAAACAGCAGCATCAATAAGTACATCGCCACAAAAGTGTTTTTCTACCGTAAAGGAAACCGTAGAAAACAGCACTAAAAGCGCCATTGTAGCCGACAAAAACTTGTATAATTTTGCTTTTTTCACAACACAAAAATACAAAAACTGTCAGAATTTATACAATTTTAATGAATCATTAACAGTGAAGTCAGGTGGGATTGTAAGGTGTCCAGTTAGGCTCCTTTAATACCACCAAATTTTTACGGGAACCTTATGGGCCTGAAAACATATTATAGGTGCGTGGCCACCCCATAAAAAAGCAGAAACGGCATCCATTTAGTTTAAGCGATACACCAGCATTAAACCGCCCCGATATAGCAGCCATTCGCCACTGCCGTTAAAATCGCGGTAATTTGTTTCGGTAACATCGGTGCGCTGAAATTTGTTATACCCTTTGTAATTGGATTGGGCCAAGCCGGCACCCAAGAAAAGTTCCAGTCCCCACCGGCTACTAAATCGTTTCTTAAAACCTGCTGTTAGGCCGTAAAAGGTGGCTCTACCAGATTGGTAGCTCCCATCGGGGTTGGTATAGGTGCTTGGGTCTTGGTACTGATCGTAAATAACAGCAAAACCCGGTTTTTGCATGGTAAACATGCCAAATCCTACATGAGCCCCTAGAAAAAAACCTTGGCGCTCGGCCTGAAAATAATACCGATACTCCGGAAAAACCTGTATTATTTGTAAGGGCTTACCGTTAAAACTATCCCAAAAAGAAGCCAGCACATCCAACTGCACGCTGCTGTGCTTGCTTACGGCTATTTCTATACCCACATTAGGAATTAAAAGCGCTGCAGAGGCCACATTAAACTTGAGTTCCGTTTGGGCCTGTAGGGACTGGCTCCATAAAAATATTGCCATGCCAAAAACCGAAAAAAGATGAGATCTATTCATATTAGTATCCTTTATTCACCTTTTTTACAGCTATTTGTATAGGCATGTTCTGCAGCCTAACAAGCAGGTGCATGGCATGACCTTACGAAATTGATTTTAGTAAAATCGGTAAATTAAACCAATGGTATATTTATAAAAGTTTGACACCTCTGGTATGTCTTTGCCTAAATCGAAGTTCGCTTTTGCTGTTACATTAGCGCCCAAATTATCGGTAAACCAGTAGTTAAAACCTAAACCTGGTTGAATGGTCATGGCCGTGCCATCGAAGGCTGAATAAAAACCAGAACCCAAAATACCGTAAAAGTCTATGAAGTTTCGGGAATCGCTTGCAATAATATAGTAGTTGGCATCAATATTTAAAGCGAAGAAATTGGATTCTATTTTATCGCCAAATGCACCTGGCAATAAGGCAGGTACCTTCATTTCATTAAACGTACCATTAAGGCCTAACTCCCACCTTTCGTTAAATTGGTATGCCACACCAATGTAAATTGGCATAGAAAACGAGGCATCTTTTATACCCCAAGGTGCTTGCGTGGTTTCGTTACTATTATCAATTATATTTAGGCCAAAAGCCACTTTAAAATGAGGCGTTTCTTGCGCCTGTATTTGGGCGCTAAACAGACAGGCCAAAGCCATGATGAAAAAGGTTTGTTTAAGTGTCATACGAATGGGGATTTAAAAATTAGTAAACTACTCTACTTTATGTTTGTATTTAGGTTATGCGTGATTTTAAGTGTTAATTGGTATTAACTGTTTATTTTGCAGCGCTTTATTCGCGACCTGCTGGTGTATGTTCCTACAAGATAAAAAACTTTTTTTAGTTCCAAAATTGATACCATGGCTTTTTCTTACCATCGGCGTGATAGCCATAGCCATAGCCATAATTATAGCCATAGCCATAGGTTCCTTTATGGTTCATATCGTTAATAACATACCCCATAGCAGCCAATTTCTTTTGATCGACTAATTTTTTAGAATAGGTAATTAACTGCTTGTCTGTAAAGCCAGATCGCACCACATACAGCGTGAAATCGACATATTTGGTAAAGGTAAGCGTATCGGCTACCAGCAATGTTGGCGCCGTATCGATAATAATATAATCGTATTGCTTACGCGCTTCGGCAATAAGCTCTTTAAAGCGATTACTTGCTAATAACACGCTTGGCATTGGTGGAATATCGCCAGAAAGCAACAAATCAAATCGCTGTTTTTGCGAATCGATATGCACCAGTAAATCGGTCCAATTGCTGTCCGGATCGCTTAAATAATTGGAAAGTCCTGCTGTTGTTTTTGGCGCATTAATGAAGGGGTGCAACTGCGGATTTCTTAAATCGGCTCCAACCAACAGCACCCGTTTTTTTAGTTGGTAATAGGTTTCGGCGGTGTTATACGATACGGTTGTTTTACCTTCACCCTTAATGGAAGAGGTAACGGCAATAACCTGCCCCAAACCATCGGGCTGCGAACTCTGCATAAAGTTTAAATTATGCGCCAACGTACGAAACGCCTCTTGCGTTTGTGAGTTGCTACGCGCTGCGCCGCCATCTTTTTCCGTGGCAGTCATTACCGGAATTTCACCCAATACCGGTGCATCCGGATTTAAGGCCTCCACGTCGTTGTGGGTGTAAATTTTAGTGTCTAGTAAAAACTTCACATACAATATTCCAACAGGAACAAGCACGCCTAATAAAAAGGCTCCAAGTAAAATAATTTGCCGTTTAGGCGCCACGGGTATGGCGTTTGTAATGGCGTAATCTATAACTTTTACATTGGCGGAGGTTACTGCCATATTAATAGCTGCCTCTTCGCGTTTTTGGAGTAAAAGCAAATATAAATTTTCTTTTAGCAACTGTTCGCGTTCAATACTACGCAGAATTTTTTCTTTGTTCGGCAACGCACTAAAGGACTGTTGTGCCAAGCTTTGCGCGCGTGCATTTTGCTTTAAAGTTTGTTCTAACTGACTTTTATATCCAGCTAGGGAACTCGCTATATTGGCATTTAAATCTAAAATACTTTGCTTTAATATTTTTACTTGCGGATTGCTATCGCCGGCACCTGTTTTCCATTTATTGTATTCTAAAAGCGCCTTGTTATAATCGGCTACCAAATTATTTATAGCCGCACTATTTAAGCCTATATTAGTTGGAAGCAGCTCGAATTCGTCAATTTTAATAACACTTTTCTCCAACTCATTAGCAAGCAGCAGTTGCGTTTCTGCCTCAAAAAGTTGTTCATCTTTAATTGAGCGTTTTTCAATAATAGACGCTGCATCGGCTTGAAAAATACTTAAATTATTATTTTGTTTGTAGGCACCTTTGGCTATTTCAATAGAATCTAATTCGGTTGCCAAAAATTCAAAGCGTTCGTCTATAAACGAAATGGTTCGTTTGGAAACCTCCTGGCGGTCTAGAATGCCATCTTCGGTGTACACCTCAATAAGCGTATTTAAAATGGCTTGGGCTTCATTTTTGTTTGTGGCATCCAAGCTTAACACCAAAATATCGCTATCCTTACCATCTGGCGTAATTTTTATAGCGTTAAGCAATCCTTGGGTTGCCTTTGTTTCGCTGTCTATACGCAGGGTATAATTAGGATTATCTCCAGGTTCTAGCGCGCTGGCATCTTTAGGTTGTAAGGTAAACGGGAAATCGGCTGTTGGCGTATCCCAAAAAAATGTGGTGGTTTCTTGGGTAGCCCCTGTTTCCAAATTAACCATTTTATAGCCCTGTGGTTGCAGGGTAATATCGAATTCCAATAAGGTGTTTTTGGTATCTGTTTCGGGAATGTATTTAGCTATAAATGGCGCCGAATACACTTGGCGCTCGTTAACGCGTCCTGTTTGAAAGTATTTAACCTGCAAGTTTAGGCGCTCTACCACTTGGCGGTTTAGGCGAAAGGAATTCAGTACCGCCCGTTCATTTTCCAGATTAACATTCCCCTTTCCTAAAATTTTATCAAGGTCCAAGGCTAAATCGGTGGCCTCTTTATCTGTTAAAATTTTTACTTTAGCGGCCGTATTGTAGCTATTTGGCGTATATCGCAAATACAAAAACGCAGCTAATACCATAACCACAATGCTCACCAAAATCCAAGGCCAATAAGCCAGGTAGCGGTAAACAACTGCCTGAATATCTATTTGTTCGTTATCCGAATCGAATTCTATTTGTGATTTGTTCATTTAAAAATAACTTAACGCGTAATTAATATGGTTGCACTTAACAATAACGAGGCAATGGCCACAATAGTAGACACGTTACCTACATACCCTGCTGTTTTTACTTTGGCTTTGTTAGGCTGAACAACCAACACATCGTTGGGCATAATCATGTATTCCGGATTTTGCATCCAATCGGCTGTTGTTAAATTTATGTGGGTAATGCGGCGTGTACCATCCAGCTCTCTAATTAGCAACACCTCGTCTCGGCGTCCGTTTATGGTTAAATCGCCTGCATAGCCAAGCGCTTGCGGCACGGTAACATATTGTTCGGTGAAGCTAAAAGTTCCTGGTCGGCTTACTTCTCCTAAAACCGTTACTTTGGCATTAAGTAATCGCACGGTAACAACCGGGTCTATTAAATGGCCGCCTGTTTCTAACATATTGGCAACCATGTTTTCCACTTCGGTACTTGTTTGGCCGGTTACAGCCACTTTACCTAAAATAGGCAAGGAAATAAATCCCTCTGGACTTACTAAATAGCCTTGTAATTTAAGCACCTCTAAATTACTGTTGTTTACCAAGGCGTTAGAACCTGCATTTCGGTTATACGGTATGGCGGTTTCCGGTATGGCCGCACTAATGGTAACCGACACAATATCGTTAGGTTGAAAGGTGTTTTCGCGATAGGTAATAGCCGTTTCGCTGTAGTTATCGGCATCCTGAAAATACAAGATTTCCTTGTTACTAACGCAGCTGCTTAACAGCAAGCCTATAAGCCCCCAAAGTGCGCCTTTGTTTAGGCAAATTTTAATCATATACTCTTTTATTTTTTTAGCTATAGCGCCAGCTATTAGCCTTTATTTTTAGCCCGTTTCGTTGCATAGTAATTTTTGCAGCAGGCTGTCATTATCATAATTTTAAGATCTAACCAAAAACTGTAATTTTGAATGTAGTACAAATCATGCTGAATTCGTGGTAGCATCCCACCAGAAATGGTAATATCGCCACGGTAGCCATTAATTTGCGCCCAGCCCGTTATACCCGGTTTTACCGTGTACCGTAGGTTGTAGTTTGGTATGGTTTGGGCATAGTATTTATCGTGCTCCAACATGTGTGGCCGCGGACCCACTACAGCCATCTGGCCGGTTAATACGTGCCAAAATTGCGGCAATTCGTCCAAATTGGTACGCCGTAACCAAGCACCAAAACGCGTCATTTGCGATTTATCGGGGCCGGTATTAAAATCGTTAGCGTGTTTGTGGGGCCTCATGCTACGCAATTTGATACAGTTAAATTCACGGCCGCGCAAACCACTCCTGCGCTGTTTAAAAAAAATAGGGCCTTTGGAATCGATAACAATGCACAAACCTAAAATAGGCACCAACCACGACACCACAAATACAGACACCAAAAGCGCAAAAAGCCATTCAAAACTGGCTTTTAAAAGCGCTGTTGCGGTAGTATCCAATGGCGTATTTACCACAAAAGCAGCGGCAGGTGTTGCAGCTGTATTTACAGGCTGCTTGGCAGGTTGCTTTATGTACTCCAATTCTTTGGTAATCATGCTTTGGGACTTCGGTTCTAGCACAGGGGCTTATTCTTTTTTTATTGGTTTTTTAGTATGCCACAAAGTAGCAAAAATAAGAACAAATTACTATGCCACAACCTTTCTACGCGTTTTTTATTAGCTTTCTGTATTTGATTTAGTACTTGGGGGTTTTTCTGAATATAAAACTACGGAAGTGTGGGATATCTGTTTCAAAGTTTTGTAGGCTATCGGTATTTTGGGTTTCATTTGTAGGGTGTTGATTTGGTAAAACAACCGGTGTTTATTTAAATGTATGCGCTAACCTGAAAACGAGCAATGACTTGTTTGTTCCCACAAATTTTGATATTTTATTTAATTTTTTGCCCGTGTTGCAGGACTTTTTGGGTTTTTAAAGTTTTAAAAAAAGGGATTGCGATTTGCTGGTTTTAATTAGCTCATTCACTTTAAAACGCCTAGCATGGCACTGGAATTAATTTGGGTTTGGACTGTTAAGGCGCTTTACCAACTGCCATAAATTTGTACATACAACAACTAGTCAGAAGCAATCGTGTAAATATAATAGCTACTAAAACGGGCGCTTCGGAATGTCCTTAAACCAGTTGTAAACGGCTTCACTTGTTGGATTTACAATAACCCAAGCTGTTAATACTATAATTTTTACATCCACTAAAAACGATTCGTGCTTTTGATACCATTTTTCGACTTCGCCTTTAAACGGATGTATTTTTTCGGCATAAAACACCCAGGGATCTTCTCCGGCGTTTTTTACCTGCGTAATGAGGTCTTCTTCATCTCGAAAAATAATGGAGCCAATACCTGTTAAACCTGGTTTAATGGTATAAATTTCGGCTTGTACAGTTTCTGAATATAGCTTAAAAAACACCTTGGTAAGTGGCCGCGGCCCTACCACACTCATATCGCCTTTAAAAATATTTATCAGTTGTGGTAATTCGTTTAGTTTACTTTTCCGTAAAAACCCACCCATGGGTGTAATTCGGGGATCTTTTTTGGTGGTCATGATACCGCCTGTCATATTGGGACTGTCCTTTAGCATGGTCGCAAATTTCCAGATTAAAAAGGGTTTGTTTTTATACCCCACGCGTTCTTGCTTGTACCACACATAGCCCTCGCCTGTAAGTTTTAGCCCAATTATAATGGGAATTAGTAAAGGGGCTAAAATTAGTAGCGCTATTCCAGAAACAACTATATCTGCGAGTCTTTTAAAGGCTTTGTACATGGGGTTGTTACTGGTTGGTTTATTTAAGGATTGAAGGATTTTGTTATTCAAAGATTGAAGGATTGAAGGATTCTGTTATTCAAAGATTGAAGGATTGAAGGATTCAAAGATTGAATGATTCTTGGATTGAGGGATTCAAAGATTGAAAGATTCTGATATTCAAAGATTGAAGGATTCTGATATTCAAAGATTGAAGGATTCAAAGATTCAAAGATTGAAGGATTCAAGGATTCAAGGATTGAAAGATTCAAAGATTGAAGGATTCTGTTATTCAAAGATTGAAAGATTGAAGGATTCTGTTATTCAAAGATTGAAAGATTCAAAGATTCAAGGATTGAATGATTCTGATATTCATGGATTATTTTTGTCTTTAGGTGCACGGTTACCGTAAATAGCTGATGGTTCTTTAAACTTGGAACCTTTGTAATTGGAGTTTTTTAAGTAGTTCATAAATAAACTTAATTGTTTTGAAATATCGGAAACTAAAGCTTGTAAAATATCAAATTCCGATTTATTTATAACAGCCATATCTAATGCACGATAAAACTGCGACCTTAATTCGCCTGCACTACCCTTGGAATAAGATAAAAACAGTATAAATTCCTTGTTGCCCCCGCGCTCAAACCCTTCTGCAATGTTATCCATAACGCTGCCACTTGTTTTAAAAAGATGGTTTATTAAAAATCCGTAAAGCTTGTCGTCCTTATCAGCAAGCATCGTAAACATGGTCTTGTTTAATTCCCTACTCATAACCCAAACGTTCAGGTCCTCGAAAGTGCTTATTTTAGACATGGTACTTGATTTTTTAATTCAATGATTGAAGGATTCTGTTATTCAAAGATTGAAAGATTGAAGGATTCTGTTATTCAAAGATCGAAGGATTCTGTTATTCAAAGATTGAAGGATTGAATGATTCAAAGATTGAAGGATTCTGTTATTCAAAGATTGAAGGATTGAAGGATTGAAAAATTCAAGGATTGTTTTATTCAAAGATTGAAAGATTGAAGGATTTAAGGATTCTTGGACTGAAAGATTCATGGATTGAAGGATTTAATGATTCAAAGATTGAAAAATTCAATGATTCTTGGATTCAAGGACTCAATGATTGACGGATTCGTGTGGTGTGAGATTGAAAAATTCAAGGATTTAATGATTGATGGTTTCATGGACTGCTTATTTATTTGCTTAACAAGATAATAATTTAACAATTAACTCCTATTAATATGTCACGTATTTGCTATATTCTGAAGCTTTTAACGGCCTTTCAACCTGTTAGTTTTTGCTACATTTTCTGGTCTAAACTTTTTCCGGTTTCAATATGCTCAAAATCTGGTAGGTGTTTTTTTAACAAACCAACTATGGTGCTTTTAGTGTAGTTACCCGAGGCCATAAGGTCTTGTAATTCTTGAATGGTATTACTAATGGTTTCCTGTGGCAATTTTCGCGCATTTTTTATGACACCCAAACTCGAAAACGTATTTTGATCTACCTCATCTGTATCCGTGTAAAATTCCTCGTATAGTTTCTCGCCAGAGGTATCGGTATTGAAAAAATAGACCGGATAAGGATCTGTTTCGGTGGTATGAAGCGCCGCTTGCTTGGCTGCCTCTTCAGACTCGCACTCTAAAATTGGTCGGTTGGATGCTTTAAAGAAATCGATTGTAATCGCTTTAAAATACGTCATGTCTTCGGCTGCTAACTTCGGGAAAAAGATATCGCCCGAATGGCCTAACATACAGGCTAACATACAAATTTGGCCACTTTCCTCGGGCGACACAAAAAAGCGCTTCACATCGGAGGGACAAGAAATAGGTTGGTTTTGAAACAAACGTTCTATATAACCCGCCAACAAAGACCCGTTTGAAAAGGCCACATTGGCAAAACGGGCAGTGGTAATTTGCAAGGCGCCGGAATAAGCCATAATAACTTCTTCCATTAGTTTTTTACTGGCGCCCATAACATTTACAGGATTCGCCGCTTTATCGGTGGATACACAAAAGAAATGTTCTGGTTTTTTCTGAAGCAATAAATCTAAAAAGGCTTTGGCTTTAAACACGTTATTATCCAGCATGGCTTCAATAGAATATTTATCCTTCTCGCTGCGCACATGTTTATGTGCCGCAAAATTAGCTACAATATGAAACCGCTCTTCTGCCAAAAAGAGTTTCTGAAACACCGGATCGCCAAAATTCATGGGATAGGTTTTAAAATTGTCGGGCACATACATGGTGGCATCGGAGCGCAATTGGCGCGTTAACTCGGTTAACCCATTTTCATTGGTATCTACCACATACAGTTTGCCAGGCTTAAATTGTAAAATGGCCTTAATATATGACGAGCCTATCGTGCCGGCACCACCAATAACTAAAACCGATTTCCCCGCTATTTTTTGATGTAATAGGTCTGCATGCGCAGCAATATCTGAAGCAAACAGACTCTCTTGGCGTTTGGTAATGTGGGTTTTTATAAAGTTTGGTATATCTATGATGTTCATTATTTTATGTTTTGTGCGTTGTGTTGTGTGGTGTTTTGTTTTCTTTTGTTTGTATGCTACCTGCGTCATAGGCAAAATACTTATTTTAATTTCAATTTTTAAGTGGGATTGTCAATGGTTTTACAAATGTTAATTTAAGTTAGAATACGTCTCGATACAATTCCTCATACTTCGGAATCACTCGAAGTGACAGTCTTTGCGCTATATGTCAGTTCGAGTGGCGCGACGAAGAAGCGTTGTATCGAGAACCTTTATAAGATTTAGTTTCATATATGATTGATTGTAAATTTGCTTCTCGATACAATTCCTCATGCTTCGGAATCACTCGAAG
>NZ_JBHULS010000005.1:0-26476 GCF_042684585.1 Bizionia sediminis | reverse complement strand
GTCTTTGCTCTATATGTCAGTTCGAGTGTTTTTTACGGAGTGCAACGGAGTAAAAAATATATCGAGAACAGGTTAGTTGCAAAATACGTCTCGATACAATTCCTCATGCTTCGGAATCACTCGAAGTGACAATTGTAGTAATACAAAACCATACTAACGACTAATCCCTATTCCCTAATCCCTATTCCTTATAAATCATAAAACTCCTTAATTGTCTTCACCACGGTTTCCAGTTGTTCTGGAGTAATACCCGCCGAACTTGGGATACTAATACTTGTATCGTAAACATGTGCGGACACATCGGTTTTGGTAATATACCTGTCGTTTTTAAACATTTCTAACTGATTCATAGGCATCCAAAAAGGTCTGGATTGCACCCCGTTTTCATTTAAATAGGCCAGCAAGGCACGCATGTGTTTGGTGCTAAAGGTAAACAACCAGCCATTGGTTTGGGTGTTATTGCAAACCGATTGAAATTTAATATCGCCCACACCGCGCAGTTGTTCGCGATAAAACGCATCCATGTGGCGTTTGGCTTTTAAAATTTCTGGAAACTGTTCCATTTGCGCCACGCCAATAGCGGCTAGTACATTTACCAAGCGGTAGTTATAGCCTATGGCGTCATGAATATACTCCATTGCAGATACTTTGGCTTGCGTAGTTAGGTGTTTGGCACGTTTTGCTAGGGCTTCGTTATTGGTTACTAGCACGCCCCCGCCACCGGTAGAAATAATTTTATTCCCATTAAAACTAAACACGCCCATGCTGCCAAACGTTCCGGCATGCTGCCCCTTAAAAGTAGTCCCCAAGGCTTCGGTACTGTCCTCTATTATGGTTATATGATAAGCTTTTGCCAATTCCTGTAAACGTGTCATATTACCCATATTCCCCAGCACGTGCACGGGCATAATAGCACGTATGCGTTTGCCCGTTGTTTTATCGGTTGTAACCACCTTATTGTTTTTAGTTTCTGTTTGCGTTTGCTCCCGTAGGTAGGTTTCCAACAAATCCAAATCCATTTGCCAATTACGCGGATCCACATCTATTAGTATGGGTTGGGCGCCGGTATATTTTATGGCGTTTAGGGTTGCAATAAAGGTAATGTTTGGCGCAATTACGTGATCCTGTTCTGTTACACCCAATACAACTTGAGCTATATGAAGGCCTACTGTGCCATTCATACACGCCACGCCGTATTTAGCGCCTGCGTATTGTGCCACCATGTTCTCGAATTGAGTTACGTAGCTTCCTGCTGATGATATCCAACCCGTTTCCAGGCAGTCCATAACATATTTGGCTTCATTACCAGCCAGTAGCGGTTGCGCCAACGGAATGTGGGTGGTTTTAGGTTTGGAAGCCATATTTGCCTTTTTAGGGAGTTGGAAGCTATTACTGTATGGGTATGATCTTAATATTTATTTAAATGAAGATTCACAAAAAATGTAAGCAAGTGTATTTGTCTTTTTATCCGACTTGGTTGCTTAACCAACCTGTAGGCCCACTCTAAATTATGCTTTACCCACCACTCTGGAGCCCGTTCTACATGGCCTGTAAACACATCAAAACTACCACCCAAACCTTGGTATAATGCAGGGTGTAAGCGCTGCATTTCTTCCATTAACAATTCCTGTTTTGGCGACCCTAGTGCTACAAAAACAATATCTGGTTTTTTAAGCGTTACATCCTGAAGTAAAGCGTTTTTTTCTGTGGCGGTTTTTATATAGCCATTACGGTAATTAAGAATTTTAATTCCCGGGAAACGCGCTTTTAGTTTTGTAACGGTTTCCTGAATAACCGCTTCCTTACCACCAACCAAGTAAAAGGTTTTGTCTTGGTAGTACCTGCCAACAATATCCAACCACAGCTCGCAGCCCGGGATTTTAACCACATCTTTGCAACCTTTTTTATGCAAAGCCCAAACCGCACCAATACCATCTGGATAGCCTAAATTCCTATTAATAATTTGACGAGATTCTGGCGTAGCATGCAATATTTTTTCTGCGTTAATAGCCACTAAAATCGCTTTATTTTTTTCGGCAAAATTTATTAGGTCTGTCCGTGACGCAGGCGCATGGGTTTTTACGCCATTAAGTATTTTGTACAGCATGTTGCTCTAGAATTAAATAACTTAACGCATTAAACATAAAAGCATTACTCCACCGCATATACGGAATTTTGGAACTCATCCCTTTTTTTAGCTGGTAATAAAAATAGCCATTTCGGTTTTGCATGTTAGTAATAACCCAATTTGAAACCGATGTGGCTAAAGCTTGGTGCTCCGGATATTTTTTGTGTATAGCTAAATTAACAAACAGCTGTCCGGGACAATGAATATCTATTGGATAAGTTTTGTTATGATAATATTTAGGTGTACCATCATCTAAAAAGAAATTAGCAATATAATAATTGAAGCCTTTTGTAATGCTTTCTTGAAACTGGGTATCGCCCGTTTTATCTTGATAGGTTTGAATAGCATCTAAATTATACCCTGTATGAAAGGAATCGATCCAGGATTGTACCGGTAACATCCCATAAATCCATGAGCCATCCTTATTTTGAGCTTCCACACCCGCTCTTACTGCTGTTTCGGCGGTAGCTTTATAGGTTTCATTTTTGTTGTAACTATACAACTGACTTAACACTTTAGCGCCCAACAAACTGGCATTAAATACCGTATTATTTCCGTTTAAAGGCGAATATGAAAAAAGAAAACCCGATTTATACGGGGTTCTATTTAAATCGTTTAAAATAAAATTTCCAGCCGAAAGTGCGGTATCTAAATAGGTTTTGGTTTTTGTAATCTCATAGGCATGTAACAAGGCTGTCACGCAAAACGAAGTAGCTACCACTGTTGGTGTATGTGCTGGAAATAAAAATAAGCGTCTAGCCTGCCAATCAAAATTATAACCCCAACAAGCACCTGAATAGTCTTTGTTTTGCATTTCCAACAACAATTCTGCCAGTTCATTGATGTATTTTAGAATGTCTTCTTTAGCTCCAAAGGTAGTGTCTCCTTGCTCTGCTAATTTGTATAAATTACAATAGCCATTTAAAAATAAACCAATTCCTTTGGCATTGTGTTCTTTGGGTACTAAAAGCAATTTTCTAAAATTTATAGGACTGCGTTTAAAACCTTGAATCCAAGCTAAACGTGCCAAATCCCAATGCTTTAGTGGCGTCGCTTTAAATACTTTAGAGTTTAAGCCATCATAGGGATCCCAACCGGCAAAGTTTTCGGCTTCGCAGTAGGATTTTAATTTGTTGAAAGATGTAATAAGATTAAACGGCATAAGGCTGACTTCCGTTTTGAATGGATTCTAATACTTTAAAGGTTGCTCGCGTAACCGCAAAAATGTCTGCCATTGGAATTGGCGATTGCCCATTAGTTAGCAAGCCATTTACGAATGCCGCAACCATTTCTTTCTGACCTTTATTTTGATTCAATAATTTCTTTTTAGACGGTTTTCCTTTTCCGTATATTTTTAATTCTTTGAAATCTGAAAGTATGGCCGTATGGCCAGAAGCATAAACCTCTAGGTATTCTTTAGGTAGTTCTTTAGAGCCATTGGCAAAATAAGCTACTACGCCTGTTGACCCATTTTCAAATTGAATAGTTATAGTAACGGTATCGTTTAAGCCATTTGGATCTGGCAGCGCCATAGCACTCACTGTTTTTGGCAAACTCCCATTTATAAAGGTGAGTAAATCGATGAAGTGGCAGGCTTCACCAATTATTCTACCGCCACCAATTTCCATATCCTGAATCCAATTATCTTTAGGGATGCTTCCCGCGTTTACACGGTATATCATACTCATAGCGCCTGAACCTAATTTTTGTTTTAGTTGTGTTACTAGAGGAGAAAAACGGCGATTAAAACCAATCATAACGGGTTTCTGTACGTTTTGTTGAACAGCAATAATGTTGTCTAACTCTTGCTCGTTTAAACAAATAGGCTTTTCAACAAAAATATTTTTTCCTGCCTGTAAACCTTTTAATACATATTCAGCATGCGAATCGTGACGGGTAGCAATAAAAAGTGTATTGGTTTTATCGTCCAAAACATCCTGCTCTTTTGCGGCACAAAACCCAAAATTAAACTTTTCTGCCACCCGTTTGGAAGTGGTTCCGGTATTTGTTAGCACTCCAATACGTGTAACTGCATGACTATCTGGAATGTTAGGCAATAAATTACCCTGCGCATAGCTACCAGCGCCAATAAACGAAATAGCTACCTTACCGTTTGGTTGCACAACGCCCACAGAAATAGGTTTTTTTGAAATAGCTGTATCCACATTATATTTAAGGGCAATACCCGAAAACGGTTCTGTACGATTTACTACCAAATCGAAGGCTTTAGGTGCGTCCTCAAAAGGGAACTCATGTGTGGTTAAATAATCAATATCTATGGTTTTAGTTTCAATTAAACGCTGAAACGCTTCCATATTGCGCTTTTCTGTCCAACGCACGTAAGCATACGGGTAATCGATGCCTTTTTCTTCGTAGTTTAAATCGTAACGCCCAGGCCCATAGGAACAAGCCATTTTTAACTCTAATTCTTTTCGGTACCAGTGCGGATCGCGCTCAAAGCCTGTTGGCACGGCCCCCAATATTATAACCTTTCCTTTTTTACGGGTTATAGCACCTGCAAAATTAATAGGATCTAAACTAGTGGTTGCCGCCGCAATAATTACTGCATCGGCACCCTGACCGCTAGTTAGCGCATTTATTTTAGCTTCTATACCAGCGGTGTTTCTTGTAAAAGCAGCAGCCACGCTATTATTTTTTAACGCTTGTTTTACAGGCGCATCTGCCACATCTATACCTATAACCTGAACCCCTGATGCCTTTAAAATCATACACGCTAATTGACCTAAAAGCCCCAAACCTATTACCACAGCTGTTTCGCCCAGGCGCATATCTGCCTGCCTAACACCTTGCATAGAAATAGCACCCAAGGTATTGTAAGCCGCCTGTTTTAAATTAGCCGTATCGGGCAGTTTAACACATAAGTTAATAGGAACAGCCACAACTTCAGCATGGTTGGCATAGCCAGCGCCGGCACAAGCCACCTTATCGCCCACCTTAAATTCTGTAACACCTTCGCCTACCTCTAAAACATGACCTGCACAACTATAGCCCAATGGGGAATAGGCATCCAGTTTTTTCATTACCGCACGGTAAGTTTGTACGGGGCCTTGTTTTTTTAATGTATCCCAAACTTGCTTTACTTGTTGTGGCCGCTCTTTAGCTTTACCAATTAAGCTTTTTCTGGCTGCTGTTACGGTGCTACCCTCTGTACCTGCGCTAATAATGGAATAGTGGTTTCTAACTAACACCATCCCTTTGCCAACTTGGGGGTATGGCAGTTCTTGTATGACCATGTCACCAGAGCCTAATTTTTGTGTGAGTTGTTGCATTATGTAATTATATCTTTAATTTTTCTATGTAAAATATCTCTTGAAAAGTTATCTCTTAATGATACCACTTGATTCTTTTTTGATTGAATTTCCATAGAGTTTAGGCTTTTTAAAAGTACGCCCAAATCTTTTGAATTAAAATCACATTGCCATCCAATGTGATTTTCAACTACAAAATTAGAGCTATCGTTTTGGCCAAGCACTACAATGGGCAGCATTGCTGCCATATAATCAAATATTTTATTGGGTATCGAAGATGTAATCATAGGTAAAACACCTATGTCTTTATCTTCCAAATAGCGCACCATATCTTTTCTATCAATTTTTCCTAATATTGTTACATTATTGATACCATGGTTATTGATATAATTAATAACATCATTGTACCGTTCGCCAGTACCGTCCTCACCTAATATGGTTAAATGTAGTTCTGTAGAATCTTTTAATACCTCCAAAATTGGCATTACGTCAATTTGGTGCTGTAATTGAGCCACACAAACGAGTTTTATACTAGAACTTTCCTTATATCTCTTTAATTTAACATCAGACCATCTTTCGTTTTCCCATCCTAGAGGAACAAAACTTGAAGGTGTTTTTCTAGCATATCGACGAAGCCATAATTTAAAAGATGGTGCAACGTGTAATGCTTCGTTGTAATATTTCAATGATGGCTTAAGATAAAAATTGCAATAAACTTCAAAAACCTTTTTCTTTCTTTTATTGTCTATGTTTAAAGCGTCTGGCCAAACATCTTGGATATCTAAATAAATTTTAACTCCTTTTAATCTCTTTAAAATGGCAATAAAAAAAATAAGCTCTACGGGGCGCGATGGCAGCAATATTCTGTCTTCTTTTGCTACCTCGCGTAACAAAATAAAAAATAACTTTATAGAAAATAATAAATTAGATATAACGCGTCTTGGAGAGACGTTTGAATAATACCCCAATACACTCAAAATTCTTAGTGTATAATCTAAATTAATTGATGCCTCCTCAATTTCTTGTTTAGTAAAAAAGCGTTTTTCCGCATGATAAAAATTCGAAGAATAATAAACAACGTCTTCTCCTTCAGCTACAAAAAATTTTGCTATGTTGGGAAACCTATTCCCGCGCTTGGTAAGAATAGATTCAGTAGGACCTATTAAATATAACTTATTTTTTTTCAAGAAATTTAATGTATTGAGCTTCAAAAAGCTGGGTTATTTTATTAATAGAGAATGCTTCAGAATACAATTGGGCATTGGCTTTTCTGTTTTTATTATAAGCTGGATTTTCAAAACAATATTGGAAAGCTTTTAACAAGTCTTTACTATCGCTGACATTAACAAACAAGCCATTTTCTTTAGGAATTATTAAGTCTGATAGTGCTCCTACTCTGGTGGTAATACAAAATAAACCTGATGCCAAAGCCTCTAATAAACTATTAGGACAACCCTCTGTGTAGGAAGGCAGAACATAAACATCATTAGATGCATATAAGCGAAATTTATCTTTACCTACAAGTCTACCTAGAAAGCTCACTTTGTCCGCCGGAACATTATTATTTTCCAATTTTGACATGAGTTCATTGACATAACCTTTTTTGTTCTCATGACCTACAATATTGAATTTAAAATTTAACAATTGACTGTTTTCATTAAGTGCAATTATAGCATCTATAAGCTCCTCAACACCTTTTAAATTTTGAATTCGCCCCAAAAACAAAACGTTAATGAGTTTAGAATTCTTAAACAAGTCTTCATTTATTATTTCAGTACTATCGATTGCTGTAGTTGTAACAATGATATTGTTATTTTTATTTGCTTTTAAATTCAATAAATCCTCCCTAAAAGATGAAGCTAAAACCACTTGCAAATTATTCTTTTGAAAAACAGTATTAAAAAAATATTTTAATAAACGATTATCTGCAATTTTTTTATAGGTAGGTAACTTCCAACCCCTATAAAACACCACTACCTTTTTACCTAAAAGTTTAGCTATTATAACCAAAAGTGCATCTCTAACTAATGGCACAGGTATTAATGATGGACTAACCTGAACAATTTTGATATTCCGATCAAAAATTAATGTCAGTGTATATACTAATAAATCAAATAGATAATAGAAAGGATAAAGTAATCGTTTTAAAAATGGATAGTAAAACAAATAGGATCTAGAACCTATTGATCCATGTTTTAATGTAATAACATCAGACTTAAAATATTTTAAAAATAAATTGTAGTAATTAACAATACCACCCTCGTGATTAAGTGGATTTGTTAAAATATATACTTTGTTTAATGGCATCTCTTTTTAACTGTAAGTATGGTAGCAAGGCAAAAAAATAAATTGCATCTGTAGTCCTAAACATACCTGAATAAAAATTTACTAATAATAGTATAATCAATAACGCTAATATAATGGGCGTATTTTTCTTATCATATTTTCTATAATAAACATAGAATTTAAGGATTTTGACATATAGAAACAAAATTAAAATTATTCCAACTATGCCATGATTATACAAAAAGCCAAATATATCGCTATGCGCATGAATTCGATTTCGATTTCTGCGTGAATCCTCTTGATTACCAAAACCAAAAAGTCGATTATCAGAATAAAACCAAGCTTCAGTCAAATTTGTATATAAACCAATACGCCCAGAGCCTGCCTGCTCGTTACTAACATCAAACTGCTCCTCGCTGAAACGTCCTTCGATATCATTTTTTTGTTGATTGAAAACAAACAATCCTGATGTAATTAGCACCAAAAACAATAATATTCCTGCCGCAAGCTTTTTAACACTAAAATCGATTCTTAAAATACCGAAAAAATAAACTAAATTACCTAAAACAAAAGCTAAAATAGCACCCCGCTTGAGCGTTATTAAAATAGCTAATGCAGCGATTGTTATAAGTAATTTATTTTTCCTGTACCCAAGTGTACTTTGAAGAACGATAGGAAACATAAAAAGTACGAGATAGGATGCAACATTATAGTCTTCTTTAATGTAGCCCGTCGCGAAAAAAATTAAGGTAAAAGTAAATGCTATGAATACTACTTTCTTTACTACGATAATAAAATCATTAAATGAAAGTTTGTTTTTGTAACCAAGAACAAATAATACGTTTATTCCTAAAATCCAGAAAAGGGTTTTAGAGTATAACCACAATCCCTCTAAAAAATCCTTATCTGTAAACACGTACAAAAATAAAATAACAGCAAAAGCAAAAAAAAATCGAGAAAATTGAAATTTACGAATAATGTGAAAATTAAAAATATTTACTCTAATAAACAATAAAAGTATTATGAAACGTAATGATCTTGAAATATTTAACAAAAATTCACTGTTTAACAATTCCGAACTTAAGTCTGTTATGAGCATAAGTGGGAAACCCCATTTTATAAGAAAAATTAGTAACTTCAATTAGCAAGTGTTTTAATCAATTCTAAAATACGCAAGTTACAAAGGTTATTTCTACAAAATTCACCTTTTTCAAAACCCCATTTTTGGGTAGTTTCACTGTAGCTTAAACGGCCTGGTTCTCCATCAATCTGTAGTAACTCTCTATCATCTTTTTGCCCGAAATAAGGTTGAATCTCGTTAATTAAATAGGCTCCCTCTTTTGTTATAAAAACATCAATATTTACATATTTAAAATCATACATACTTGTGACAGACCTAACTAAATCCAAACATTTCACTGGAGGCATCCCGTATCCAAAGTTTTGAGAGCCGCTGTGGAATTGACCTTCTTTTATTTTTTCGTAGCCAAAATAATAGTCTCCTATTCTAACAATTCTCCATTCTTTTACATCGCTTAAAAAATCTTGAAGAATTACAAATCCATGCTCTTTATCCAATTTGTGCTTTCGATAACTTCTTATGCCATTCTTAAAAATCTTGTTAGCTACTCTTTTTAACTGCGCAGGATTTTTTAAAATTTTAACACCCGACGCTCCAGAACCACTACTGGCTTTGTAAACTATTGGGTAAGCACATGTAGACGCGAAGTTTTTAAGTTCTTTAAAATCATAAAAAATATAAGATGTTGGATGTGGAAGCTTACTAACCTTTAACCAATCTAAAGTTCTTAACTTACTTTCCCAAAGCCATAATTCATTATAATTAGGAAAAATCTTAAGGGTATAACTATCATTTAATAACTTTAGGCGGTTATCGAACATATCTTTCCAGGGCAAATATTGAACCGACGGTCTTGCAATTAAAATATCAATTGGTTTAGATTTTAATTGTAGTAACCAATCTTTTGAAAAGAAATCAATTATTACATAAGATATTTCTAATTCATTACAGGCCCTAATATAATTTTTATGTAAGTGCCATTTTTCCTTTATGATTCCCATGGTATATTTAGAATCCGGAAATATTTTTACTTCCTGTTTTGTAATATCTAACGCATCTTCTATTGCTTTTTTCCCTCTATAATCGAAGACATTGAAATAGTAATACACAATTTTTTTTAAAACTAAAACGAGTTTGTTTTTCATACTACTTATCTTTTAAAATAGTTTCAACAATTTCGCGATGCGTTTCGCAGGTCACAATATTTTTAAGCAATAATTTTCTATCGTTTTTATAAATATGTTTTAACCAAGAACTTTTTTCATTTATCTTACGCATTAGTCGTCCATTTCCATTCAAAATACTTAAATAAGTGTTTGCAAGGGACCTTGATAATTTCTCCCATTCTTCTTGAACATAACTTGGGTTGTCAATCATTTTTTGAGATTCTTCTTCGATGTATTTTAAGAACGGTTCTGATTCTTCAGAGCGCATCATTCTAATGCCAATCTCGTCTTTATAAAGACTGTGGTGTATGTACGGAATTAATTTAATTGCTGCAGTATTATCTTCATTCAGGCTAACCTCTAATAAGAAGCCTTTATATAGCCAATTTTTTTTTAATGGGTAAGGATCAAATACAAAATTACCTTGGCCATAAAAGATATTTCCACCATTGTAGTTTTCATAAACGCCTGCTGAATGTGAGTGTTGGCAAACAACCAAATCGACTCCTTGATCGATATAAAACCGACACAACCGTTGCTGCTTTGGTGTTGGTAAGTGGTAATTTTCCTTACCTCCATGATATAGCAATACAATAAAATCGTTGGTTACTTTTAGAGCTTTTATTCGGGTAACGAAATCTATAACATCAACCGGGTTTGCACCAGGTTTACCGTTTTCGGCAATTGAAAATTCATTTTCTGCGTAGCTTAAAACGGTTATCTTTTTCCCTTTGATTGTCGTCATAAAAGGACTTGAGGCATCCGCTAAAGATTCTCCTGCTCCAGCATATTGGAAACCTTGGGCTCTTAAAGCGTTTAAGGTTTCTTTTAAGCCTTTTTCTCCATGATCTAAAATGTGGTTGTTGCCCAAATTTAAAAACGAAATCCCACTTTGCTTAATAGCATTCAACAGTTTCGGCGAATTTCCAAAAACAGAGCCACTTTTTTTTATGGGAGAATACTCCGTAACCAATGGTGTTTCCAAATTTGCAATGGCAAAATCTGCCGATTTTATTTTTGGCAATACATCATTAAATAACTGCATAGCATTTCCTTCCAAGAAAGCTTCTTCATCTCTTTTAGTAGGACATATATCTCCACCAATTATTAGTTTAACCATCGTATTTTCCGTCTAAAAAGGTTTGGGCCCAAGTTTCAAAAGCAAAAAACATCCACAGGTTTTTTAAATCCCCTCTTGAAAAATTGCCTTTATTATTCCATATTTTAGAGACTTCCTTAAAATTAAAAACACCTCTATCTTTTAGTCCTGGCAATAGTTGATCCTCAATAAGCGCATTCATCTCGGTTTTTAAAAATAAATCATTTATAGGTAAAGGAAAACCACTTTTTTCGCGATAAACAAATTCCTTACTAAACTTTTTAACCGCAAGTTCTTTTAGAATATGTTTGGTGTAGGTATTCGGTTTGTTGATATGCCTTATATCTGTACATTTTTTTACCAATAACTCCGCTGGCAATTGCATCACCAGTTCCACCATGTTCTTATCCAAAAACGGTACTCTGTTTTCTACAGAATGTGCCATGGTCATTTTATCTTGTCTGTTTAATAAATCTACCATATATGTTTTTAGGTCATAAACAGAAGCTCTTTTGATGATATCACCGTCACTTGGAAACAATTCTTGTCTTTGACTTAAGACAGTTTCAAGTGTATTTTTAACATTAAATTTATTATAGTCACTTGGGTTCAGCGCTGAGCTACTCAAGATAAAAAAATCTTCTAAGGATTGATTGGTGTCAAATTTATTTTGAATCTTGTTTCCTATAACCGGAATTTTGGAATAGCCTTGTATATTCATATTAACTCTACAAGACAAATCGTGATATCTAGAATACCCCCCAAATAATTCATCTGCTCCTTCTCCACTTAATAAAACAGTCACATTCTCTCTGGCTCTTTCGGCAAGTCGTTTAATGCCCAGTGTATTTGGAATACTTAATGGTTGGTCTAAATGCCATGTGGCTTTAAAAAAGTTTTCAAAAGCGTATTGGTTAGAATATTGATATCTATGAGAATCTGAATTGGTATGATTGGTAACATAGGTAATGAACTCTTCTTCGGAATATTTTTCGTCTGAAAACACAATAGAAAAGGTATCCATATTAGCATTAAAAAACTCGCGAGCATAAGTGGTTACTAAAGACGAGTCTATACCTCCAGACAATTGACAACCAACTAAAACGTCGCTCATTAATTGCGACTTGATACTTTCTTTGAATGTTTGGTCTAGCTGCTCTAACGCATCTTTAGGGTTTATGAGCTCATTTTTATCTACCATTTTATAAGACCAATATTCCTTTACTTGTATCTGGTCTTTAGCAATTTCGTAATAATGCCCTGGTGGTACTTGCTTTACGTCCTTATATAGTGTTCTATCGTGTGCACAATATCGAAACAAAAGGTATTCGTCTATGTGTTTTATATTGAGTTCTGCCTTAAAATCAGGATGTTTTGTAAAAGATTTTATCTCTGAAGAAAACATTAATATACTTGGCGTTTGATAGATATACATAGGCTTAATACCTAATTGATCTCTAACTATATAGCTTTTTTGTTGTTTTAAGTCAACAATAATAAATACAAACATGCCATTGAGCATTTTTAAAGTTTTGTCGATACCATATTCTATATATAAATAGAGTATTACTTCAGAGTCTGTTCTACTTTTTATGGGATGTCCTTTGGAGATTAAATCATCTCTAAACGATAAGGCATTATAGGTCTCACCATTATAAGCCAAAATATAATTTCCACATTCTGAAATCATGGGCTGATGGCCTTTTTTGGAAAGATCCAAAATAGACAACCTGTTAAAGCCAATTCCTGCATGAAGATGACTAAACTCTGCGGTTTCGTTATTTATAATGGCAACCTTACTATCCTTGAACAAGGAGAAACCAACCATACCTTGATCATCAGGCCCTCTGTGTGCTTGAATATCAGTCATTTGCTTTAGTACATGACTTTTAAGAGGTTGCCAATTTAAGTTTATAAAGCCTGTAAAGCCACACATATATTATATAATTTTATGGAATTTGTAAAATGCTTTTATACGTGCGTCCGTTAATAACGGTTCATGCCCTTGCAATACGTCTGGATCTGGATGATGGTTTCCTTCGATAGCTACCAAACCTTTATTGCTAAGTACAAAATCCCATCCCACACATTTAAGCATTGGTAATTTATTTGCTGCTTCAATAATCTCTGACTCAATAGATTTCCAGTTTGGTATGGTAACACCTTCAATTTTCACGTTCGTATCTGGATGATGCGTATAGCGTTGGTGCAATTTAGATTTAGGATGTCTGGTACAATCGCTCAATTGACCTGTTTCCAAATCAATATTGGCACTTAGGCCTCCTTTTGTAAAATTGTCCTGTGGAGCAGAAGCTGCAACTCCAATGCGCTGAACCGCTCTTGCAATAAATGCCTTATTGGTTTTCGGATCCATCAAGGTTAAAATCCTCATAGTATTTATAGAAGTATGGTTTAAGGATTTTGAGAAATCACTAGGTTGTATAAATTCAGTAAATATGTAATTGTTAAGCGTTTTAAAGAAATCTAAAAACTCATCGTAAGTATAATTAATGCTATTATTTATAACAAATTGATTTTCAGAAATCCTGTTTATTAAATACACGCCTTTTCCTCCACCTCCTGAAATTGTTTTTACAACAAAAACATCAAATTCATTTATAAGCTCATTAATACATCTATTATCTTGAGAAAAGAACTCACCATTTATGAAAACACCAAAAGTTTTTGGCACTTTAATATATTTCCCTACAAACTCGGAAAAGATTAGCTTATTGGTCAGCAACTCATTATAAGGCTCGTTAATCCATCTTGCCATGGCTGCATGATAATCGCTTAAATACGCTTTATAATTGTTTTTATCTAGTTGGTATAATGTTTGTTTTTCGGCTAAAAACCCTTTGCGCCAAAGGTCTATCTTATTAAAAAAAGATATAGGAAATTTATCCTTGAAATCTTTTTTTATAATATTAACAGTGGTGCTATATTTATAATAGGTATATTTCATTTGTTTTAAAATTTTTTCAATCACCACCGTTAAACATTTTAAATGGAATAATTTAGAAAATGTCAAAATTATTAAATAAATAAACTCATTTTTACTTTTGACAGTTTTTTAATATTACGAACAAAATATTTTATAAATTTCAGATTGTAATAAAAACTATTTTTAAATTTTTTGAGTAAAACATAATAATGGTATTTTTTGTTTGTCCAATTATCAAACTCTGTCCACATAGTCATCATTAACCTATAATGTTTTCTATTTTGTTTTGTACTTTTTAGCATTGTACTACTCCAAGACCCTGGACTAACTACTCTATAAACACCCATAACCTCATCTATGTAGCCTATGCTTCCTTTTAACGCTAGTTGGAGCATTAAAGGTAAATCACCAGCGGGTGCATCTTGGACCCATCTTAAATTTTGAGTTATTAAGTTATTTCGAAATACCATGGAATTGGTGGTCATAAAGCTTCCTCCGCCTAAAATCACATCTTTCATAGTAAAAAAAGAATTACCATTAGCTGCTTTAGGTTTATGTATTTTAAAATTGGCAGGATTATTTTGGTAAATAAATTTTGAAGGATGGAAACACACAGAACAATCCGCATTAGCCTCCAAAAAATCCACTTGTTTTTGTAGTTTTAAGGGGTCTGTCCAGTAATCGTCGCCTTCGCAAATAGCTATGTATTTTCCTTTGGCTCTTTTTAAATTATCTGCTAATGGTCTTACTCCTTTTTGGTATTGGTTTTCCTTATAAGCCAAAAGTTTTATCAATTCAGGAAATTCTTTAGCATATCTTTTACATATTACTGAAGTACCATCGGTTGAAGCGTCATCGCGTAAAAGAATCTCATATTTGAATGTGGTTTTTTGTATTAAAAAACTATCCAATGCCTGAGCTATATAATCTTTATGATTGAAAGTTTGGCAACAAATTGAAACGGTAATTTTCTCCATAAATATGAATAACAATTAATTACATTTTATAAAATTAATTAGTATGCGTAGAAATACTTTTTGTTTTAATTAGAGAAAATATTATCAGGCTTTCTTTTTATAAAACTTTGCTGGGCTTCCGTACCAAATTTCTTCTTCTCCTATCTCACTCCTAACCTGTGAACATGCCCCAACTATCGCACCTCGCTTAATGTTAAAGCCTGGCATCAAGCAAACATTGGCTCCAATTAAAACATTATCAGCAATATAAGAAGAAACTTTACTATTATGTTCAGCCAAGTCAGGCGTATCAGTCATAACAAAACCGTACTTTATTACAACGTTGTTTCCGATCCTACAGTTTGCAGATATGGTACAGCGACTACCAAATGAAGTATTATCACCAACCACTACATTTTCTCTTATTTCGCAGTAAGCTGTAAACTTACAGTTAGATCCAATTTTTGCACCTTTTCTTACAATACAAAAAGGTCCGATTTCAGTACCTTCTCCAATTTCTACATCCTCCTCGATGTATGCAAGTTTGTGGATTTTACAATTTTTATTAATTTTAAATGCTTTAGATTCCATATTTTTAATTTAAATGTTAATCTTTAGGTTTAGGCATACCTTTAGGCGCTTCTTTTGTGGTTGTTTCTTTGGCTGGCAAGCCCACTAAAGTCAAACCTGACTTGGCTGTGTTTTTAACCACTAAACTTCCTGCTCCTACAATTGTTTTTTCGTGTACTTTTACTTTTGGCAATAATGTGGCGGAGGATCCTATAAAGGAATAATCACCAATTTCAACATTGCCGCCAGTTACAACATTGTTCGCAAAATGAACAAAGGAGCCGACCTTTGTTCCGTGACCAAGTCTAACACCAGGAGCCAATAAGGTGTTTTCACCAATAACAGTATTTTCATTTAACGAGCCTCTAACAATAATTGCACCAGCACCAATGAAACAATTTTTGTTTATGAGCACTCCGCCAAGTTGGGGTTGCACAATTTTAGTTTTTTGGCTATCATCCCAAACCCAAGCTACTCCTTGTGCTCCGATGACACTACCACTTTCTACAATAGAATTTTCCTTAACAACTGTATTAGCATGAATGCGGCAATGGCTGCCTATAATGACGCCTTTTTCTAAAACAACACGGTCCTCTATAACACAAAAATCATCCACCTGAACACTCGCATCTAAAAAAGCTGTTTTGCTAATTACAGAGGTCTTTGAAACATGGCCATTGGAGGTTCGTTTGTGAAGGTAGCTTAAAATTTTATAAAAAATCTCTTGAGGATTCTTGTGGTTTAAATAAATAAAATCATTTTTTTTACTATTAACCACCGTATTACTACTTACCAAAATCAAGGAGTCCGCTAACTCAAAATTAAAATTTAAGGAACCTATATAAAAATAAAAACCATTGTTAATTGGCTCGAACAAGGAGGCTATTTCATAGCTAGTCTCTCGGTAGTTTGGCCAATTATAGCTTATTTTTAAATCTTCTAAAATATCTCGTATTTGTTTGGATTCAATTCTCATGTGTCTGTATTTGAAATAAATTAGTTCTAGAAAGTAAACTATTATTAATTAAAAAATATTCCTTATTTAAATTATGATTTTGACTAAATTATTAACTAATAGAACTTCCGAATTAATTACGATTAGTATTTTTCTTGTTCTCTAGTAATTTGCCGGGATTACCCACTACCGTGGTATGAGCTTCCACATTCTTAATAACTACGGCACCAGCTCCGATAAATGCATTATGTTTAACATAACTCACCTTATCTCCTACAACATTAGCCCCTTGCCCAATAAACACTTGTTCTCTCACCTTTACATATGCTCCCACAATAGCCCCGGCACTAACATAGGTACCCAAGCCAATTGTACAATTATGTGTTATTGCAGCATTATAAGACACTACTGAATACGGCTCAATCGTGGCCTCTGCCTGAACTACAGAATTGGCATTAACGACAACACCTTCTGCTAAATGTGCAAAACGAGAAACTATTGCTGAAGGATGTATTAAAGTTGGTGTTTTGCCTTGCAAATTATTTATTTTTCTCATCAAATCAACTCTGATTTTGTTATTACCTACACTAACAGCAAAACACATATTGTTTAAAGTTGTTTTTTTAAACAAATTGTTGGTGCTATCCAGAATTGGTATATTGTAAATTGTTTCTCCTACACGGTCATCGTTGTAATGATATAAACCCGCAACTCTGTAACCACAAGCTTCCGCCAACTCTATATAGACATTAGTATTGTGACCTACACCTAAAATAAAAATAGTTTCTCTATGGGGTATTTTTTTTGCAACACTCATATCTATATTAAATTTTAAAATTAGAATTTTTAGGGTTTTATTAATTATTTTGAATTCTAAACAATAATCTACAAATTAAATCCACCTCTTCCATTGATAAATCTGGATATAATGGTAAACATAAAACACATTTAGCCACAACATCGGTTATTTCCAAATTTACCGCTTCTAAATATGGTAATGTACTAGCCAAGGATGGATAAAAGTAACGGCGTGTAAATATTTCAGAACTTTTTAAATACTCCATAGCTTTTAGCATGGCATCCTCTGTATCAAAAATAACTGGGTAGTAAGCGTAGTTGTTAGAAGAGGCCACATGCCATACTTGCTTTCTACTTTTATGGTTTTGTAATTTTATATCATAACGTTCAGAAATAACTTTGCGCTTTTCGTGAATGTTGTTTATATAATTTAAATTAGCCAAGCCCATTGCCGCATGAAATTCCGAGTTTTTGGCATTTATACCCAACTCTGCAAAAGCCTCGGGACCATTAAACCCAAAATTACGCATGTAGGCTAATTTTTTTAAAATTTCAGGATTTTTGGTAACTACTAAACCTCCCTCTGTACTGTGGTACAGTTTGGTGGCATGTAAGCTGCAGGTAGCAATATCGCCATATTCAAAAATAGACTTGCCGTGTACCTCTACACCAAAGGCATGGGCGCCATCGTAAATTACTTTTAAGTTATGTTTGTCTGCAATTTCCTGTATTGCTAAAACATCGCAAGGATTACCGTATACATGGGTAGCTATAATTGCCGTAGTTTTGGGTGTTATGGCTGCCTCTATTTTATCAGGGTCTATATTTAAAGTATCCTTATCTATATCCACAAAAACGGGCTGGCAACCTTCCCAAACAATACTGCTAGTGGTGGCTATAAATGAAAAAGGTGTGGTAATAATTTCGTCTTTTAAATCCAGTGCTTTTATGGCCATTTGTAAGGCCACGGTGCCATTGGTAACAAATAGCAGGTGTTTTACGTTTAAATGATTTTTTAGTTTCATTTCTAGCTCGCTAGCTAGTGGCCCCATATTGGTAAGCCATTGTCTTTGCCAAATGCCAGATAAATACTGTTGATATGCCTCTTGTGGCGGTAAAAAAGGTTTGGTTATGGGGATCATAAATTTCGGGATTTTAAAAGTAAGATAGCTTGGTGCAACGGACTCGATTTTATTACATAATTCATACCCAAATAACTGCTAATGCCTATTATTGTGGCCACCGCTATTTGTATAAGGCGTGCAGTATCTGATAGTACTTGCACCGCCGTGTTCATAGCCACAGCCATTAAGAGTGCTATAAAAAGAGTAACTACTAAATCTTTCATCTGCTCGGGGATGGAATACTTAATTAGTTTACTAGCGTAAAACATATTTACGCCCAATGCTGCAAAAGATGTAAATACACTAGCCCAAACCAGGCCTAAAACGTCAAATTGAAATGCCACTATAACAGCAATAGTAGTAATGCTTTTTTTTATAATTTCTAGTTTTAGAAATAAATCGCTTCTACCATATACCTTTAGTATATTTAAATTATAGGCATGAATGGGATACAACATCATGGCTAAACTTAAAATTTGAAAAAATAAAACGGCTGGCAACCACTCCTTACCCAGTATTAATAAAAATAATGGTTCTGCAACTGCTGCCGCGCCTAGCATTAAAGGCGCAATTACAAAAAAGGAAATACGTATGAGTTTTCGATATACACGCTCTAACCGTTCGGAATCGTCTTGTATTTTTGATAACATTGGATAGGTTACACTGCCTATAACGCCAGTTAATGTGGCGGAAGGGTATTCACTAAATTGTTTTGAGCGCTCGTAATAGCCAAGCGTTTGTGCTGAAAAAAACTTTCCTATCAATACATTATAAATATTCTTGAATACAGTATCCAGAAGTCCTGAAAGTAATAATTTGTAACCAAAGTTATAATGATATTTAAATTTTGCTTTGGAAAAAATAGCTTTTGGTTTCCAAGATGAAGCTAACCATAATAAACTAGCTTTAATCGATTCTATTGTGAGAAACATCCAAACAATACTCCAAACACCATAACCATTAAAACCTAAATACAAACCTACTGCCGAGCCAATAAGCGTACTTGGTAAATTTATTTTAGTTATTTTTTTAAACTTCATGTCTTTGTTTAAAATGGCTAATTGAACGGCAGAAAAAGCGGTAATAATAAACACGACACAATACACTCTAATAATGTCTATTAAAATAGGATATCCAAAAAAATCGGCAATAACCGGGGCAGCTGTAAATATTACAAAAAAGACAATTAAACTCATTGCAATATTTACAAAAAACACAGTTGAAAAGTCCGCCTGACTAGGTTTTTTAGTCCTAATTAGCGAACTAGTTAAGCCACTATCTGTTAATGTTTTACCCACTGCAATAAAAACGGCTATCATACCTATTAGGCCAAAATCGGTTGGACCAATCCAGCGAGCTAGCAAAATCATGGTTACAAAACTAAAACCTCTAACAAAAAATGTATCAGCAAAGGTCCAGATAATACCTGTAAACGTCTGTTTTTTTAAAGACATTAGTTACTTGAAGTTATTTTCTTTAAATAATCGAAATAATTGCCTTTAGCGTCTTTAATATGCTCTTGAATGTTTTGTTTGCTTAAGTATTTCATATTAAGTGCCACCTCTTCTAAACAAGCAATTTTTAAACCAGTTCGTTTTTCAACAGCTTTTACAAATTCGGTAGCTTCAGTTAAGGCTTCGTGAGTACCGGTATCGAGCCAAGCAAAACCGCGGCTTAATATTTGCAGTTTTAAATTTTCTCTCTCCAAATAACTTTGGTTTACAGAAGTGATTTCTAATTCCCCACGGTGGCTTGGTTTCACGCTTTTTGCCACCTTTACTACAGAGTTGGGGTAAAAATATAAGCCCACTACCGCATAGTTGGATTTAGGATGTTTCGGTTTTTCTTCAATACTAATCACATTTTTATCTGCATCAAACTCGGCCACGCCATAGCGTTCGGGGTCGTTTACATAATTACCAAAAACAACTGCTTTTTGTTCGGTTTTTACAGTTTCAACTGCACTAATTAATAATTTTTGTAATCCGGCACCGTAAAATATATTGTCGCCTAATACCAAGCATACATCGTCATTTCCTATAAATTCTTCACCTAAAATAAACGCTTGCGCCAAACCATCTGGACTAGGTTGCGCTTTATATTCTAATTCTATTCCAAACTGCGAACCAGTACCCAATAACTTTTTGAAATTTGGCAAATCGTGTGGCGTAGATATGATTAAAACTTCCCGAATTCCAGCCAACATTAACACGGATAATGGATAATATATCATGGGCTTATCGTAAATAGGTAATAATTGTTTGCTCACCGCTAGTGTTAAAGGGTGTAAACGGGTTCCAGAACCGCCTGCTAGTATGATGCCTTTCATGTTGTTGTTTTTGTGTTATGGGTGCTGCTATCTTGTTATGCTGTTATCTTGTTATGTAGTTATGTTGTTATCTTGTTATGTAGTTATGCTGTTATCTTGTTATCTTGTTATGCTGTTATCTTGTTATGTAGTTATGCTGTTATGCTGTTATGCTGTTATGTAGTTATGCTGTTATGTAGTTATGCTGTTATATAGTTATGGCTGATAATTTAGGGTGTAACTTTTATAACTTGATAACTTTTTTCTTATTTACTGCTCATGTCTTTATACTACTAATCAGTTTGATAACATTCTACGGATATAAATTATTTTATCATAGGTTATTGTTGTCTGTATTTCCTCGGGAACAAACTTTAACCGTACCGCTATTTCCAGTTGTGTTTCTGATTCAGAAAGTGACCCTAGGGCAATATATAAAAAACGTGCAAATTCTCTTTCTCCTTTTCTCCCTGCTCCTTCCGCAATGTTTGAAGGTATAGACACCGCACTTCTTCTCATTTGGCTTGTTAAACCAAACTGCTCCTCCTTTGGAAAGTATTTCGAAATGGCATAAATATCCTCCACAAGATTCATGCTTTCTCTCCATACATTTAAATCTTTATGGCTTTTAACGGTCATTTTTTCTTGTTGTGGTATTGTACTGTTATTTTGTTATGTAGTTATGGTTGCTAGTTTAAATTGTAACTTTTATAACTTGATAACTTTTTTCTGTTATGCTGTTATGTTGTTATGTGGTTATGTTTGCTAGTTTGAGGCTTAACTTTTATAACTTGGTAACTAAATACCTTTTCTTTTTAACTACTTATATTGTTCCTGGTAATAATTAAGATAATCGCCACTTGTTATTTTATCCATCCAATTTTTGTTATCCAAATACCAATCGATTGTTTTAGACAAGCCTTCTTCAAAAGTCACCGATGGGTGCCAACCAAGTTCTTTATTAATTTTATTGGCATCAATGGCATACCGTAAATCATGCCCCGGCCGGTCTTTTACATAGGTAATTAAGCTTTCACTTTCTCCCACAGTTCTACCTAATTTTTCATCCATTTGCTGGCAGAGTAATTTTACTAAATCGATATTTTTCCACTCGTTAAAACCACCAATATTATATGTTTCGCCATTTTGTCCTTTATGAAATACCAAATCGATTGCCACGGCATGGTCTATAACATATAGCCAATCTCTGGTATAATTACCATCGCCATAAACTGGTAATGCTTTTTTATTAATAATGTTGTTTATAAATAAAGGAATTAATTTTTCTGGAAACTGATTGGGACCGTAGTTGTTAGAGCAGTTTGAAATAACATAGGGTAAATTATAGGTTTCACCGTAGGCGCGTACAAAATGATCGGAACTGGCTTTACTTGCGGAGTATGGCGAATTAGGGTCGTAAGCAGTCGTTTCTGTAAACAGGCCTTTCTCACCTAAAGTTCCATAAACTTCATCGGTACTTACATGGTAAAAACGTTTTCCTTCCCAGTTATTTTGCCACAAATTTTTAAAGGCATTTAACAAAACCATCGTACCAATAATATTGGTTTTTGCAAAGGCTAATGGATCTGAAATGGAGCGATCCACGTGCGATTCGGCTGCCAAGTGAATAACATGATCAAATTGATGTTTTAAAAATATGCTGTTAATATATTCTTCATCTGTTATATCGCCATGCAAGAATGTATAGTTAGTGGCACTCTCAATATCTGTTAGATTCTCTAGATTACCCGCATAAGTTAAGGCGTCCAAATTATAAATTTGGTAATTAGGGTATTGCTTTACCAATAAGCGGACAACATGACTGCCAATAAACCCGGCGCCTCCTGTTATTAATATGTTCTTATTTTTCTTCACTTCCACTGTATTTTATGCCATTATCCCCTTACCCCACAAAAATCCAACACCACTTGTTCCTTTTGCAAATTTAAATTTTTAAACTCGTTGTGTGCCACTAGTAATGCAACAATATCGGCTTTTTGGACTGCTTCGGTATGGTTGGTAATTTTAAATACCTGGTGGTCTGTAATGTTGGGTTCTACTATATAATAAGTTTCGTCCTGGGAGTCCTGCAGTACTTTTTGTACAATGTATTTGGCCGGCGATTCCCGAAGGTCGTCTATATTGGGTTTAAAGGCCAAGCCCATTAAGGCTATAGCTGGTGGGCGCCCGTGTTGCAACTGGAAGGCGTGGCGGGCTTTGGTAATTTGCTCGGCTACCCAAAAACTTTTATAGTTATTAATTTCGCGGGCTTTCCCTATTATTTGGGATTCCATAGGGAAATCGGAGGTTATAAAATAGGGGTCTACCGCAATACAATGCCCCCCAACCCCACAACCGGGTTGTAAAATATTTACGCGCGGGTGTTTATTGGCTAGTTTTATAAGTTCCCAAACGTTAATGCCTGCTTTATCGCAAATAAGCGACAGTTCGTTGGCAAAGGCTATTTGCACATCGCGGCTGGAATTTTCGGTGAGTTTGCACATTTCGGCTGTTCGGGCATTGGTAGCATGCAAGGCGCCTTTAACAAATTGTTTATAGAACGTTATGGCTTTTTGTGTGCTGGCTTCATCTACACCACCAATAACGCGGTCGTTGTAAACCAACTCATGCATAACATTACCTGGTAGTACGCGCTCTGGGCAATAGGCTATATGGAGTTTGTCTGTTAGTTCGGGGCGCAATTTGTAAATAAGTTCCCTCATTTTTTCGGTGGTTCCTATGGGCGATGTGGATTCAATAATATATAAATCGCCTGCCTTTAACAAGGGTATAACAGCGCGCGTGGCGGCTTCTACATAGGAAATATCGGGTTCGTGATTGCCTTTAAAAGGCGTGGGTACTACTATTAAATAGGTATTGGCCAGTACTGCTTTGGTGCTGGCTTTTAGTTTTCCCGTGCTTACCGCTTCTGCAACGGCAGCTTCCAAATCGGTTTCAATAATATGAATTTTGCCTTGGTTTATTATGCTTACTACCTCTGGGTTTACATCCACGCCATGTACTTGCATGCCTTTAGATGCCATTAATGCGGAAGTTGGTAAGCCAATATAGCCTAATCCTATGGTTACTACGTCTGGAGTCATATTACTTTTTTAGGTTTTATGTGTTTGGGTTTGTTAGGTGTTATACGTTGGTTGTTTCTAAAACCAGGCTTCGCATAAATTCGGCAATGCGTTTACAAGCTTTGCCATCGCCGTAGGGGTTGTGGCGGCTACTCATATCGTTAAAATGCTGCTGGTTGTCCAGTAAGGCATTGGTTTCTTTTATAATTTTTTGGGTGTTGGTTCCTACCAAAATAACGGTTCCGGCGTATACAGCTTCGGGGCGTTCGGTAGTGTCGCGCATCACTAAAACAGGCTTTCCTAAACTTGGTGCTTCCTCTTGTACGCCACCACTATCGGTAATAATAATTTTGGCACGGTCCATCATCCAAATAAAATCGTGATAGGCCAACGGTTCAATAAGATGAATATTGGCTATGTTACCTAGAATACGGTTAACGGGCTCCAATACTTTTGGGTTTAAATGTACGGGATAGACTATTTGTAATGCTGGACGCTCCAAAGCAATGGTTTTTAGAGCCTCGCAAATACGGATAAAACCATCGCCATGATTTTCGCGTCGGTGTCCCGTAACCAATAATACTGGGGCATCTTGCAATTGGTGGTTCAATTGTTGCACCAACGGACTAGGCTGTTTTTTTACTTTTTCAACGCTTTGCAACAAGGCGTCGATTACGGTATTACCTGTAACTTGAATGTTTTTTAAGGGCGTGTTTTCTTTGAGTAAATTTTCGCGGGCTGCTGTAGTTGGTGCAAAATGGTAATCGGCTATACGCCCGGTTAGTTGTCGGTTTATTTCCTCGGGAAAGGGTGCGTATTTGTTATGGGTACGCAAACCAGCCTCGATATGACAAATTTTAGCTCCCGCATAAAACCCTGCTATACTAGCAGCCATAGATGTGGTGGTATCGCCGTGCACAAATACATAATCGGGTTTAAAATCGTCTAGCACTGGTTTTAGTTTGTTAATAATAGCCGCAGTTAAACCAAATAAATCCTGACCTGGTTTCATGAGGTTTAAATCGTATTCCGGTGTAATATTAAAAAAGGTAAGTACCTGATCCAGCATTTCCCGGTGTTGTGCGGTTACGCAAACACGTGTTTCAAAACTATCTGCATGCTTTTCGAATTCGTTTACTAATGGGGCCATTTTTATGGCTTCTGGCCTAGTGCCAAATACAATTAAAATCTTTTTCATTATTTGTTTATTTCAAATTCTCCCAATACCAAGCCACTGCTTCTTTAATACCGCTAGCAATGGTATGACTGGGTGTGTAGTCCAGGAGGCGTTTGGCTTTTTCTACAGAGGCCAAGGAATGCGGAATATCGCCTTGGCGGTTGGGGCCGTGTACAATTTGTATGTCGGCTATCTTGGGGTCGTAAGTGCTTAAGTGTTCTTTTAGTAAACTGGTTAATTGCACCAAGGTGGTACGGTCGCCCACCGCCGTATTATAAACCTGGTTAAGGGCGTTGGTATTGCTGGTGGTTAGGGCGCGTAAATTCATCTGGACCACGTTGTCTATGTAGGTGAAATCGCGCGAAAAAGTGCCATCGCCATTTATTACAGGGCTTTCGTGGTTCATAAACTGTTTTACAAACAACGGAATTACCGCGGCATAAGCGCCATTAGGGTCTTGGCGTTTGCCAAATACATTAAAATACCGGAGCCCTATGGTGTTGAGTCCGTAGCTGGTAAAAAAGTTATCGGCATACAGTTCGTTTACATATTTGGTAATAGCGTAGGGCGATAAGGGTTTGCCAATGGTATCTTCTACTTTCGGCAGGGCTTCATGGTCGCCATAGGTAGAGGAACTGGCAGCGTAAATAAACCGCTGTACTTTGGCATCGCGCGCAGCCACTAGCATGTTTAAAAAGCCACCCACATTAACCGCGTTCGAGGTAATAGGATCGGCTAACGAGCGTGGCACCGAGCCTAAAGCCGCTTGGTGGAGTACAAAGTCTTGGTTTTGGCAGGCGGTATGGCAGGTGTTTAAATCGCGGATATCGCCTTCTAGTAATGTAAAGTTTTTGTTTTCTAGAAACGGTTGTATGTTGTGGCGATGGCCTGTAGCGAAATTATCCAGACAGGTTACGGTTGCGCCGAGGTTTAGTAGGGTTTCGCAGAGGTTAGAGCCAATGAAACCCGCTCCCCCTGTTACTAATATGTTTTTATTTTCTAGAGATTTAAATTCTTGTAGGTTCATTTTTATTTTTCTTGACTTGTGAAATAAGATTTGAGGCGCTTTCCCAAATACATTTTTCCGTAATGTGTTTTTAAATATTTTTCTCTTTTTAATGCGTCTTCTTGTGATAAACAAGCTTCAAAGTAAATTAACTTTAATGGCCTACGGTGTTTTGTAGATGGTACTTTACCTTTCTGATGTGCCTCAAATCTTAAAGGCAAGTTAGACGTATATCCTGTATAGTTTTTACCGTCTTTTTCACTTACTAAAATATATGTATAGTAAAATCCCTCCATTGCCTTTATTTCACGGGTTGAACCCAGCTCCCCCTGTAACCAAAATGTTTTTATTTTCTAGTGATTTAAATTCTTTTAGGTTCATTTTTATTTTTCTTGACCAGTGAAATAAGATTTGAGGCGCTTTCCCAAATACATTTTTCCGTAATGTGTTTTTAAATATTTTTCTCTTTTTAATGCGTCTTCTTGTGATAAACAAGCTTCAAAGTAAATTAACTTTAATGGCCTAC
>NZ_JBHULS010000004.1:191030-266223 GCF_042684585.1 Bizionia sediminis | reverse complement strand
CTCAAACAATTACGGTATCTGATACTACGGCTCCTGTAGCGCCTGCTGCGCCTGCCGATGTAACTTACGAGTGTATCTCGGAAGTACCAGTGGCGCAAGAATTGACCGCAACAGATAATTGTGGTGGCACTATTATTGGTGTGTCTTCTGATGTTCTGGAAAATACTGACGCTTGTAACATTTTAATTACACGTACCTGGACATTTACAGATGCTTGCGATAACACATCGTCCGTTTCTCAAACAATCACTGTATCTGATACTACGGCTCCAGTAGCACCTGCTGCACCTGCCGATGTAACTTACGAGTGTATCTCGGAAGTGCCTGCTGCACAAGAGTTAGTAGCAATTGATAACTGTGGTGCTGAAATATTTGGTGTAGCAACAGACTCTACAATGGATGAAGATGCTTGTAACATTATCATTACACGTACTTGGACATTTACAGATGGTTGCAACAACACATCATCAGTTTCTCAAACAATTACCGTATCTGATACTACGGCTCCTGTAGCGCTAAATGACTTGTCTGATTTATTCGTGAATTGTTCTGATATACCACAAGTACCGGAATTAGAATTTGAGGAGTGCTCAAATGAGGTAAACATTGTAAACTTTGAAGAAGTCAATACCTCTGATGGCTCTGAAACCGACTACGAAATAATTTGGAATTGGACGGTAGAAGATGCCTGTGGTAACCAAGCACAATACAGTCAAGCTGTTTACGTAACGAACGAAAATAATATTGTAAACATAAATGACGATCGTTGTACTGAAGATGGAGTAGTCGATTTATTTGATTATTACAACGGAACAAATACAACAGGTACCTGGACAATTGTTTCTGGCAACACAAGCCTTGATGGTAGTCTATTTGACCCACTGAACAAAGAACTAGGAGACTATATATTTACTTATACCGTTATGGATAACGGCTGTACCACTACTACCCGTGTAACTATAAACGTTAACGATGATTGTGTGGTATTAGCACCAGACGATTGTGAAAGAGAAAATATTAAAATCTCTACCGCTATAACACCAAACGGTGATCAGTGGAATGAATACTTTGAAATTACAGGTGTAGACTCTTGTGGCTTTACATACGATGTTCAAGTATTTAACAGATGGGGAGCTATTGTTTACAAAGCAACTAATTACCAAAATGACTGGAATGGTACAGCACACAAAGCATCTGTAGGTGGTGCCGATACGGTACCAAACGGAACATACTATTATATTATAAACGTAAAAAATAGTGGATTTAAACCTATTACAGGATACTTCTACGTAGGAACTAAATAAATTCTAACCTATGAAAATTTTTAAATATAGCATTATTGCAATCGCGTTATTTAGTTGTACAGTTGGTGTTGCTCAACAATTACCACAGTTCACACAGTACATGTACAACACGATTTCCATTAACCCAGCTTACGCAGGAAGCCGTGAAACCATAAGCGTGGTTGGTTTGCATAGAAGTCAATGGGTTGGCTTTGACGGAGGACCTATAACCCAAACCCTATCGGTGCATTCACCTTTAAGGAATGATAAAATAGGTTTAGGTGTATCCTTCATAAATGATAAGTTAGGTGACGAACGCTTTTCGTATTTGTATGGCGATTTCTCCTATACTATAAAAACTGGCTCCAACACAGAATTAGCCTTTGGTATTAAAGCTGGTTTTACTAGCTACAACCTAGACCGCAATGCCGTGGACCAATCTGGTAACGACCCAAGTATATATGGAATTGATGATCGTTGGGATCCAAATATTGGTGCCGGTGTATATTGGCATTCTGCTAAATGGTATTTGGGTCTCTCGGCTCCACGCATATTAACTAACGATTACAACGACGAGAATGGCATTGGGCAAGACTATGCTGCTTTAGAGCGCGTTAGTTACTACCTAACAGGTGGTTATGTGTTTACCTTAAGCCAAAACACCAAGCTTAAACCTGCGTTTTTAGTAAAAGCAACCAATGGCGCACCCGTGTCCTTCGATTTAACAGCGAATTTTTTATTCTATGAAAAATTCTGGGTCGGTGGTGGCTACCGAGTGGATAATCAAACATCTGCTATTGCAGGAATTGCAGATTTTCAAGTTTCAAAACAATTCAGAATTGGTTATGCCTATGAGTATCCTATATCCGATTTAAATGCTTATACCGGTGGTACCCATGAAATATTGGTCATGTTTGAATTATTCAAAACAAAACGAATCAAATCACCTAGATACTTTTAAAATATAATCGCATGAAAACTAAAATTATATTCACCATTGTTGCGTTAAGTAGTACGTTTCTATTCTCGCAAAAACGCGTAGCCGACATATTTTTTGAGAATTTCTCTTATGTGAAAGCTGCCGAATTATACAAAGAAACAGTTAAAAGAGGTGACAGTAGTATGCATGTTTTAACACGCCTGGGCGATAGTTATTACAACAATTCCGACACCGAAAATGCAGCACTTTGGTACGCACTGGCTCTAAAAAAATACGATAAGATAAACCCAGAGTACATTTATAAATATATCCAAACGCAACGAAGTATGGGTAATTTTGAAGAGGCCGACAAGTGGCTAGTACAATTTAAAGACATCCAAAACGATGACAGCCGCGTGGATGAACTACGTGCTAGCAATATCGCACTATACGAGTCCTTGAAAAACCGCGAAGGGCTTGATGTAAAAACTGTGAATTTAGATATTAACACACCCTACTCCGATTTTGGTCCATATGTATTTGATAACAGATTTTATTTTGCATCTGCTCAAAATACAGAAAATGCTATATACAGTTGGAATAACGAACCTTTTCTAGATATTTATGCGGCCGATATCAAACCTATGAATGACGGTATGGATAGCATCTCAAATCCAATTCAAATAGATTTCAAAGGAAAAGATCGTAAAAATGTGCATGAAGCTAGTGTAGCCATTACCGCTGATGGCAAGACTATGTATTTTACACGGTATAACGTAAACAAAAAAAACCGTGCCGTTTATGATAAACAAGGTACCTCTAACTTAAATATTTACAGAGCTACCAAAAAAGATAATGGCAACTGGGGAGATATTATTGAGTTGCCTTTTAATGGTGTTAATTTTTCTACTGGTCATCCGGCTTTAAGCCCAGATAACAAAACCTTATATTTTGTGTCGGACCGCGAAGGAGGCTATGGACAAACGGATATATACCGTGTTTCCATTGATGGCGATACCTACGGAACACCTGAAAATTTAGGCCCAAAAGTGAATACAGAAGGTCGCGAAATGTTTCCATTTGTAGCTAAAGATAATACCCTTTATTTTTCATCGGATGGTTTTTTAAATTTAGGATTGCTAGATATTTTTAAAACCGATGTTTTAAACGATGCCAATGCAAATGTCCAAAACTTGGGCGCCCCTTATAATAGTGGCTTTGATGATTTTGCTTATTACATTAATAACGATACCCAAAAAGGATACTTCTCCTCCAACCGTCCAAATGGTAAAGGTAGCGATGATATTTATGGCTTTATTGCCCAACCCTGCAAGCAAGTTATAACAGGAACGGTTAGAGACTTAAAGCTATTAACACCGTTGTCCAACGCCACGGTACAACTAATAGACGAAACCGGTAAAATAGTTGCAGAAACCACAAGTACTGAAAATGGCTTGTATGAATTTGACGCCAATTGTAACCAAAAATATACCGTTTTAGGTATGAAAGCAGACTATAAGGATGATAAAAAAGATGTCCAGACAACCAATGTTACAGATGAAAAACAAACAGCCGATCTGAATTTAACACCTTTAATTAATGATAATGAAATTGTAATTAATCCTATATTTTTCGATTTCGATAAATGGGATATACGAGCAGATGCTGCTTACGAGTTAGAAAATATTGTATCCGTTATGCGCGCACATCCTAATATGGTTATAAAAATTGAGTCGCATACCGATAGCCGCGGCAGCGATAGCTATAACTTAAAATTATCGGACAGACGTGCCAAGTCCACACAACAATATTTATACTCTAGAGGTATAGCCACCGAACGTATTGAAAGTGCTATTGGCTATGGCGAAACCCAACTGGTTAACGAATGTTCCAATGGTGTTAAATGTTCTAAAGAAAAACACCAAGAAAACAGACGTTCTAAATTTATAATCCTTTCTGGTGCCAATTAATAAGTTGTAAAATTTTAAATGTTAGCAGTTAAAAAGATACTTGTGAAATCATTTAATAAGCTTACAAATTATTAAACCCTTCCTAACTAATATCTTTATTAACTAAAAAGCCACTCCTTAAACGGAGTGGCTTTTAAATTTAAACTAACTACTAAACATGTTTTTTTCAATTCTAAACTGAATGAAAAACAAACGATATCGCTTATTAAACTAGCAATAAGGGATTATTTTTTAACAAAAATATTAGTGTAATACCACTTACCATTTTCGTTTTGTTCCGCCGAAATATCGAAATCGGTAAAATCACCTTCAATATTTTCGCGGTGCTTGTCGCTTCGTAACCAAGCTGCCACAACAGATTGTGCCGATGTAAAGCCATAGGCAACGTTCTCCGAAACATCTTGCGCACCTAAATAATTTTCTAAAAACAATTTACGCTGTACAAAATTAGCATGCGAAACGTTTCCCGTTGTAACCATATAATCTGTATGATTAAACGCCTGGGCTTTTATAATATCTACATTACTCAACGGATTCATACCGTTGCTTAATCTGTGATCATTAATGAGCTCCATAATTTCAATTTCAATCGTTTTAGTTTCTGGAACTACTAAATTGGACGCATCCATGTTAGGTGGATTGTTGTCAATTGCATCTGGCGAACAGGAAATCATGAACATGACTAGTAACGCCATTACCGGTAGTAAAGTAGGCTGTTTCATTTTAGGTTATTTTAGATTTGGGATTTTAAAAGTAAATCCAATAAATCTAAACAACCGTTAACACTATGTTAAAATCGATGAAAAACACGCATTTTATCGATTTTTAATGTTTTTTATCGGTAAAATATTGTTGAAGCGACCTAAAACATGTAATTCATCGGTAATTTAAGGCGATAATCTGTCCTTTACCCAATTGTAGTCGGCATCTAATTGGTAACGGATTCTGTCGTGAAGTCTGTTGGGTCTTCCTTGCCAAAATTCTATAGTTACAGGTTTTACAATATAGCCTCCCCAATAGGACGGCCTTGGTATTTCTTTCCCCTCGTAGGCCTGCTCCAATTCTTTTAAATCCGATTCCAAAACTTCGCGACTTTTAACAATACTACTTTGTTTGGATGCTATAGCTCCTAATTGACTACCGCGCGGTCGTGACTCAAAATAACCATCGCTTAAATTTTCGGCAATCTTTTCCGCAGTTCCTTTTATAATAATTTGACGCTCTGCACCATGCCAAAAGAAGGATAAACACACATGGGGGTTGTTTGCAATAGCGACCCCTTTTTCACTTTCGTAATTTGTGAAAAATATAAATCCTTCGTAAGTAAATCGTTTTAAAAGTACCACTCTACTTTTTGGAAACCCGTCTGGCCCTATTGTAGCCAATGTCATGGCATTGGTTTCATCTTGTTCAAAATTAGTATCCACCTCATGAAACCAAGTTTTAAACAACGCCATTGGGTTGTCCGGAGTTTCCTCCAATAACAAAGCGCCTTTGTTATACGTTTTTCTGTAATCACTTAAATCTTTATCCATTGATTGTTAGGTTTATTTTTTGTTTTTATAAATTAAATTATGAACTTGTTGTAGCATAAATTTACGCAATATATAATGGAATGAAATTTGAAGAAAGCATTTATTTTAACAAAAAAGCGCATTACAAAGTGGACTTTCCATTTGGTAGGTACTATCTATTTGAAAATTACTTTATTGCAGAATTAGCAAGAGGTATTCATTTTGACTGGAAAAAAATTAAGGAAGTGTCTAACTTTTTAGTAGCGTTTTATGGCAAACAAAAAAAAATTGGCCACATAACTAACCGGGTTAACCACTACTCTATTAATCCAAACCATTGGCAGCGATTTAACCAAGAATTTGGCTTTATTGTTGCTTCTGCAATTGTGGTATATAACCACATGGGATTTATGAACGCCACGCTAGAAAAACAATTTTCCCAAAACGCCATTAAACGATGTGCTAGTTTGCACGAGGCTATTTATTGGATGGAACGTTTAAAGGAATTTAAAATGTAAATTCTTTTCCATCTTGAGCCAATTCTACGCTTTCAAAAACTGTTTGTGCTTCCAACTGGAAATCCTTTAAATTTTTATACCGGGTAGAATAATGACCTAAAAGCAATTTACCCACTTCTGCCTGTTTGGCTATACTAGCCGCTTGCTTTGCGGTACTGTGTTTAGTAGGTTTAGCTAAATGAGCGTGTTTTTCTAAAAAAGTAGACTCGTGATACAACACGTCTGCTCCCCTAATAATAGGAACTATAGCTTCCGAATAAGCCGTATCACTGCAAAACGCATAACTTTTTGGTTTAACAGGCGCTTTGGTTAGGGCTTTATTTTCTAATAACTGTCCACTATTATCATATACATCAAAACCTTGTTTAAGTTTTCGGTAATAAGCCACGTCTATATTGGCATTTAACACGGCATTCATATCAAGTTTACGTTCGCCGGGTTTTTCTTTAAATAAAAAACCGTTGGTATATATTCTATGGCTTAAAGGAATGGTATGTACTTCCACCTTGTCATCTTCAAAAATTATTTCTGACTGGTTGGACGTTAACTCATGAAATATTAATGGGTAATTTGTCCAGGATTCAGATAATTTCATTTGCAGGGTAATAATATCTTTTAAACCTTTGGGGCCGTAAATATGCAGCTCCGTTTCGCGCGTTAACAACCGAAAGGTAGAGATTAAGCCTACCAAACCAAAAAAATGATCGCCATGCAAATGCGAAATAAAAATATGTTTAATTCTAGCAAACTTAATTTTATTTCTGCGTAGCTCCACTTGGGTCCCTTCACCACAGTCAATTAAAAATAAATGGTTCTTTATTTCCAATACCTGTGCTGTTGGATTGGTATCCGTTCGTGGCGTAGCGCTAAAGCAACCTAAAATGGTAAGTTTCATTCGTAATATTTGCGTAACATGGTTTGGTTATTTGGGTTTGAAAAAGCTTTATACCGTACCAATAATTACCAGTTTTATTAAAAACCTAAATCCCGTTCAATTTCTTCCATTTCTACGATATCCCGAGCTTCTTGAAGACTTGGCACAACCACTAATTCATCGGGGATGTTATCCAGATTAACCGAATTAGAAACAACAACAAAGGAATGTTTAGATGCCCTATGTTTTAGAGATATTTCTAGAAATTCAGTAATTTCCTGTTCACTAATTGGCTTTAAACCAGATAAGTTAACAATTACATTATCGTTTTTGAAGCGCGTATAAAGCACCTCTAACTTTTTAACCAATTCGATAACCGAGGCTTTTTCCTGTGTAATTATTGTAAGGTTGTTTTCTGTATTAAAAATCATAAACTTATTGTTTAATTTTTGATGCCAATAAATAAATAATGGCCATGCGTATTGCTACCCCATTTTCTACTTGATTCAAAATAATTGCTTGATCTGAATCGGCCACTTCACTTGTTATTTCAACACCCCTATTTATAGGTCCGGGATGCATAATAGTAATTTGCTTATCTAGTTTATTTAGCAAATTTGTGGTTACGCCATATTGCTGTGTATATTCCCTTGTTGATGGAAAATAATTTACCTCCATACGCTCATTTTGAACGCGTAGCATGTTAGCCACATCGCACCATTGCAGGGCTTTTTCCAAATTAGTTTCTACTTTTACACCCAAATTGGCAATATATTTTGGCAGTAAGGTTTTGGGTCCGCAAACCATAACTTCAGCACCTTGTAATTTTAGAGCAAAAATATTGGATAAGGCCACTCTACTATGCAAAATATCGCCTACAATAGCTACTTTTTTTCCTGCAACTTCTCCCAAATGTTCTCTTATAGAATAAGAATCTAGCAGTGCTTGGGTGGGATGTTCATGGGCGCCATCTCCCGCATTAATAATGCGTGCATTTACATGCTGCGATAAAAATACGCTGGCACCAGGATTAGGGTGTCGCATTACTACCATGTCCACTTTCATGGCTAATATATTGTTTACCGTATCTATAAGTGTTTCGCCTTTTTTTACAGACGATTGTGAGGCCGAAAAATTTATTACATCGGCAGATAAACGCTTTTCGGCTAACTCAAATGATAATTTTGTACGGGTAGAATTTTCAAAAAAGAGATTGGCAATGGTAATGTCGCGAAGCGAAGGGACTTTTTTAATTGGCCTGTTTATCACTTCTTTAAAATGATCGGCTGTTTCAAAAATAAGCTTGATATCCTCGGTATTCAGATATTTTATTCCTAATAAGTGGTTGACACTTAATGCGCTCATATGCTTTTAATTTTCAGTAGCGGTTTATAGTTGACTAGTCGGTACCTTTGGTATTCATGTTGTTGCATTGGTTTAGTGGCTTACCAAGTAAACACAGTCCTCACCTTCATTTTCAGTCCAATTTACTTTTACACGTTCATTATTTATGGCATCCACCTGCCTGCCCTTGTAATTGGGTTGTATGGGTAAATGTCTGCTAAAACGTCTGTCAATTAAGGTTAAAAGTTCAATTTCGTGCGGTCTGCCAAACGATTGAATGGCTGTTAAGGCTGCACGAATACTTCTACCTGTGTGCAAAACATCATCTATAAAGACAATTTTCTTGTCTTCCACTAAAAAATTAATTTCGGTAGTATTGGCTTCAAGCGTTTTTTCGCCACGTCTAAAATCGTCTCTAAAGAAGGTAATATCTAAAAGCCCCAATTGAACATTTTTTATTTCATAATCTTCTTTTAGCATTGTTGCTAAACGATTGGCAAGAAATTTACCGCGCGGCTGAAGGCCTATTAACACCGTATTACTAAAGTCGTTGTGGTTTTCAATAAGCTGGCAGGCCAACCGATGAAGAATGATGTTAAGTTCTTTTGCGTTAAGTAACACTTTCTGACTCATAGCCTATTTAATCGGGTTTGCTGAACAAAGTTACGGTAAAAAAATTGAGTGTACAATGCTTTTATTCCTCAATGGTTTTAGTGTGCTGTTTTTATGGGTATCGTATTTTTCAAAACAAAAAAATACGATATTTAATTCTGTTCAACGTATAAAAAAAGCCTTCAATTTCTTGAAGGCTTTTGGGTATTATATTAGGCTGGAAAAATTATTTTCCTTCCATTTTATCTTTAAGAGCTTGTAAAGCATCATTAGCGTCGCCTAGCGTAGGCTTAACTTCTGCAGCTGCGTTACTAGCAGCAGCTTTTACATTAGCAGCCTCTTCCTCACGGAAAATTGCTGTATGCGATGCTACTACACGCTTAAACTCTTTATTAAACTCAATGATTTTGAATTCAGCTTCTTCGCCTTTTTTCAATTTCTTGCCATCTTCTTTTTCAAGGTGACGAGACGGAACGAACGCTACAATATCCTCATTAAAATCGATAGTTGCACCTTTGTCAACTATTTCAGTTAATTCCGCTTTGTGCACGGTTCCTACGGCAAATTCTGTTTCGTATTTGTCCCAAGGATTTTCAGTAGTTTGTTTGTGTCCTAAACTTAATTTACGACCTTCTACATCCAACTCAAGTACCACAACATCCAGCTTATCGCCTACATTGCAAAACTCACTTGGGTGCTTAATTTTTTTCGTCCAAGATAAATCAGAGATGTAAATTAAACCATCTATACCTTCTTCTAGTTCAACAAACACACCAAAGTTAGTAAAGTTACGTACAATACCTGTATGCTTAGAGCCTACTGGATATTTTTTAGTAATATCTGTCCATGGGTCTGGTGTTAATTGCTTGATGCCAAGCGACATTTTACGCTCTTCTCTATCTAATGTTAAAATAACAGCATCTACTTCATCGCCAACAGATACGAAATCTTGTGCTGAACGTAAGTGTGTAGACCAAGACATTTCTGATACGTGAATTAAACCTTCAACACCATCGGCCACTTCAATAAAGGCGCCGTAATCTGCAATTACAACAACTTTACCTTTTACTTTATCGCCAATTTTAACGTCTTCACCTAATGCATCCCATGGGTGCTTAGATAATTGCTTAAGACCTAATTGGATTCTAGATTTGTTTTCATCAAAATCAAGAATTACCACATTTAATTTCTGGTCTAACTCAACAATTTCATTTGGATGGTTAATACGAGACCAAGAAAGATCTGTAATATGTACTAAACCATCTACGCCACCAAGGTCAATAAAGACACCGTAAGATGTAATGTTTTTAACAACACCTTCTAGTACTTGTCCTTTTTCTAACTGACCAATAATTTCTTTCTTCTGTTCTTCAATATCAGCTTCAATAAGCGCTTTATGAGAAACAACAACGTTTTTAAATTCGTGGTTGATTTTAACAACTTTGAATTCCATTGTTTTGTTAACATACTGATCGTAATCGCGAATTGGCTTCACATCAATTTGAGAACCTGGTAAGAATGCTTCAATACCAAATACATCTACAATCATACCTCCTTTAGTTCTGCACTTCACAAAACCATTTACAATTTCGCCAGATTCGTGCGCTGCATTTACGCGATCCCATGCCTTAATTACACGCGCCTTTCTGTGCGATAATACTAACTGACCTGTTGCGTCCTCACGCACATCAATTAACACCTCTACTTTATCGCCAACTTTTAAATTAGGATTGTAACGAAATTCGTTTAAGGAAATAACACCTTCCGACTTTGCGTTAATGTCAATAATAGCATCGCGATCTGTCATGTGAATAACCTCACCTTCAACAACTTCATCATCTAAAGTGTCTACAAAATTTTCAGCTACTAACTTTTCAAATTCTTTTAATTGAGAATCTTCAACCTCGTCAATACCTTCTTGGTAATTGTGCCAATTAAATTCCTTTAAAAACTTTTCTGGATTTGCTTGTGCTTCAGATACTACTGGTGCATCTGTACTGTTTACTTCTGTTGCTTCTGTTGCTTCAACTTCAGCCTGTTTTGCTTTTTCAGCCATTTAAAATTTCTAATGGTATTACAATTTTACTTTTAAATTTTACTGCTAATACCATGTTGCTTTGTATTCTGTGTTGTTTTAGAAAAATTAAGCGACTAACACACAGAAGGATTAAATATATTTTGTTTCTAGGCCTTTTTATTTTCTCCGGTCGCCAAAAAGGTGTGCAAAAATACTATAAATTATGGAATAAAACAATAGGTAAATTTCTAAATATTACCAATTTATATAATTTACCAGGTTTAAAGGGTGTTTTGGTTGTAGCTTAAACGGACTACCTTATTTAATTGCGTGCTTTAATTTCTGCTTCTGCCAACTTCACTATTTCTTGAAATTGCTGTGCAATGGTTAGGTTGGAGTTATCAATTTCTATGGCATCTGCTGCTTTACGCAATGGCGAATCTTCCCGATTGGAGTCCAAAAAATCACGTTCTTCTATATTGTGAAGTACATCTGTGTAGGTAACCACTTCACCTTTATTAATAAGTTCATTAAAACGGCGAGTGGCGCGGGTTTCGGCGGAAGCTGTCATAAAAATTTTTAGTTCTGCTTCTGGAAACACAACCGTACCAATATCCCGACCATCCATTACAATGCCTTTTTTGGCGCCCATTTTTTGTTGCTGCTTAACCAATTGGTATCGCACCTCCGGAATAGCGGCAACCTGACTAACAAAGTTAGAAACTTCCAATGTGCGTATAGCTTGCTCTATATTTTCACCATTTAGGTATACATCGGCACTACCTGTTTCTTGGTTTAGTTTAAAATACACAACAATATCGTGCAATTTGGAAACCAAGCCAACAACATCAAAATGGGTAGCATTAATGAAATCGTATTTCATGGCGTAATACGTTACAGCACGGTACATAGCACCGGTATCGACATAAATATAACCCAAATGTTTGGCTAGCTGTTTGGCTATGGTACTTTTACCCGTTGAAGAAAACCCGTCTATGGCTATTGTTATTTTTTGCATCTATCTTAAATCTATTTGCATGCCAAAAAAATTAGCATTGGAAGCGCTTGTGTAGCGTACATGTGAAAAGCTAAAGCGAAATTTATTCAATTTTAAACCAATTCCAGCAGAAATTCCCGAAAAATTACGCCTGTCTACAATTCGAAGCTCTTCGCCTTTTCGGAAATTGTATCCCACCCGAATATTAAAACCACCTGCTGGAAATATTTCGGCACCTAAAATGGTGTGTCGCAAAACATTTCCAAAAAAGCCCACTTTTTCTGACGTTTGATTGCCTTCTAAATCGGTTTCTACACGTGCCGGATTAGCAACACTAATGGGCCATTTTTGAAGGTTTTCAAAAGTTACATGCCAACGAAGCGGTACATTTTCCAGCGTTTGCGATAAGCCCAAAGCCACCTCGAAAGGTAAAGGCTCGTTTTGGCCGGCATAGGTAGTAAATTGCATACCTAAATTACGGACCACCAAAGTAGCTTGAAATTCTATATCCTCATCTACATACATTAAACCTGCATCTAGCGCAGCACCCAAGGATGTGTACTGTTCTAATTTAGAGGTAATAACTTTTAAGGTGCCCCCTAAGTAAAAATTGGAGTACCCAATTTGCCTAGAATGACCAAAGGACAAAGCCGCTTCGTTCCCTGTAAAGGCACCCGTAGCATTTCCTTGCTCATCGTAACCTTCAAAATCGCCATAGTTAATATACGAAATTCCTCCAAAAAATGTTAGTGTACGTCTGTCCCAAGTGTAGCCATAAGCCGCAGTACCATAACTTATACCTCCCAAATAACTGGAGTAATTTATAGCCAATTGGTTATCCATATCCGCATTTATAGTTGCCGGATTGGTTAATGCCTGGCTCACATCATAGTCCAAGTTGGTAAAAACTTTACCACCTAATGCCGCTTGGCGTGGGGAGGCTATTAAGTTAAGAAACTGATATGTTGCCTCGCCCCCAACCTGTCCGAAAGCAGACAAACTAGCTATTAATAAAAAACCAATGGCGCTATTTTTTAACATATTATGCAATACAACAAACGTACGTCTATCTTTAAACGGCTGCAAGTATAATTTATTTTTAACTCAAAAAAAAACCTCGAAAAATTTTCGAGGTTTTTCTATATAACAATCAGGTTATAATTTTTTGGCGTTTTTTACCTTTTGATTGGTAATAGCAATATCTATTACCTCACGCATTTCAGACACATAATGAAACGTTAAGCCTTTTAAGTATTCTGGTTTAATTTCTTCAATATCTCTTCGGTTATCCTCGCATAGTAAAATGTCTTTAATACGTGCACGTTTGGCGGCTAGAATTTTTTCTTTAATGCCACCTACTGGCAATACTTTGCCGCGCAGTGTAATTTCGCCTGTCATGGCTAAACCAGCTTTTACCTTTTTCTGGGTAAACAATGACACTAACGATGTAAGCATGGTAACACCCGCGCTAGGACCATCCTTTGGCGTGGCACCTTCTGGTACGTGGATGTGCACATTGTACTTGTCGAAAATATCGGGATCCAGACCTAAATTATCGGCATTGGATTTTATATATTCCATGGCAATAGTTGCCGATTCTTTCATGACTTTACCCAAATTTCCGGTTATGGATAAATTGCCTTTGCCTTTGGATAAAATAGATTCAATAAACAAAATATCACCACCAACACGGGTCCAAGCCAAACCAGTTACAACCCCTGCAACATGATTGTTTTCGTATTTATCGCGCTCCATTTTAGGGCCACCTAAAATTTCTACAATATCATCATTGCTTATTTTTACATTGTAACTTTCCTCCATGGCTATATTTTTAGCGGCATAGCGCACCATTTTGGCCAACTGTTTTTCCAGTCCACGTACACCAGACTCCCGTGTGTAACCTTCTACAATTTTCTCTAATTGCGGTTTGGCTATTTTTAAATCCTTATCTGTTAGTCCGTGTTCTTTAAGTTGTTTTGGCAACAAATGCCGTTTGGCTATTTCTACTTTCTCCTCTATTGTATAACCAGTTACATTTATAATTTCCATTCTATCCAACAAAGCAGGTTGAATAGTAGATAAGCTATTGGAAGTAGCAATAAACATGACTTTGGAAAGATCGAAGCCCATTTCCAGAAAATTATCGTGGAATTCGCTGTTTTGCTCTGGGTCCAAAACTTCCAACATTGCAGACGAGGGGTCGCCTTGATGCGAATTAGACAACTTATCAATTTCATCTAATACAAAAACAGGGTTGGATGTACCTGCTTTTTTTAAACTTTGTATAATACGCCCAGGCATGGCGCCAATGTATGTTTTTCGGTGTCCGCGAATTTCAGCCTCGTCACGCAAACCGCCCAACGAAATACGCACATATTCGCGCCCCAAAGCTTCGGCAACAGATTTTCCTAACGATGTTTTACCGACACCTGGCGGGCCGTATAAACAAATGATTGGCGAACGCATATCGCCCCGAAGTTTTACAACGGCTAAATGCTCTATTATACGGCGTTTAACATCGTCCAAGCCGTAATGGTCACGATCCAACACACGTTGCGCACGTTTTAAGTCGAATTTATCCTTACTGTAAGAATTCCATGGTAAGTCCAGAAATAAATCTAAATAATTACGTTGAATAGAATATTCTGCCACTTGCGGATTCATGCGCTGTAACTTGGCCAATTCTTTTTCAAAATGCTTGGCTTCCTTTTTACCCCACTTCATTTTTTTGGAGCGTGCGCGCATTTCCTCAATCTCTTGGTCATGACTCACACCTCCTAATTCCTCCTGGATTGTTTTCATTTGTTGGTGTAAGAAATATTCACGCTGTTGTTGATTCATATCGCTCTGCACCTTGGATTGTATATCGTTTTTAAGCTCCAGTTTTTGGAACTCCATGTTCATATACTTTAAGGTTTCGAGTGCTCGTTCTTTTAAATCGTTTATCTCCAATAATCTTTGCTTTTCTGAAACGCTTAAGTTCATGTTGGACGATACAAAGTTTATTAAAAACGATTTACTTTGAATGTTTTTTATTGCAAATGACGCTTCACTTGGTATATTAGGACTTTCCTCTATAATTTGAAGCGCCAAATCTTTTATGGAATCTATTATAGCTTCAAACTCCGTATTGTTTTGTGCTGGACGAATTTCAGGCACATCTTGAATTGTAGCTTTTAAATACGGTGTTTCGGACAGCAATTCGTTAATTTTAAAACGCTTTTTACCTTGAATTATAACCGTAGTGTTACCATCCGGCATTTTTAGGACCTTTAAAATACGTGCTACGGTTCCCGTTTGGTGAATATCTGTAGCTTTTGGGTTTTCTACACCTTCATCCTTTTGCGATACCACACCAATAACTTTGGTGCTTTTATTGGCATCGTTAATAAGTTTAATAGACTTGTCGCGGCCTGCAGTTATAGGAATGACAACACCGGGGAACAATACGGTATTACGCAATGATAAAATTGGTAACGCTTCAGGTAGTGCTTCGTTGTTTATTTCTTCTTCATCCTCTGGCGTCATTAAGGGTATTAATTCTGAATTTTCATCAAAATCTTGAAATGACAAACTGTCAAGGCTTAAAAAATTAGATTTCTTCATAGATATATTATCAGTCATTCTGTCATAAAATTATTAATAATAACAGAACGTTCTTTATGTTTTTAAATTTAACACCTTATTAAAATACTTACTACTAGCTACTTATTGAACTACTATGAGCAAGTATCTACTCCTGTTGTTCAATTAATATGCCATGAATTGTATTCTTACTAAAACAATTAAATAGGCTTAAAATAACCTTTTAGATATAAAAAAAGACTACCTAAACAGATAGCCTTTTTTTAGTGTTTCGGGAAATTTAGTTTTAATATACTAAATCTATGGTTCCTTGCGATAAACTTAAATCGGCACCGTCATTTCTAGTAACAATACCCCCAAAACTACCTTGAATTATACCATTGGCATTTACGGTAATTGTATTGGTAAAATCGTCGAAACCATCCATATTTGGGAAAAACTCGCCACCATTTACTGTTAATTTAAAATTTTGCATAACATCTACACCAGTTTCATTTTCAATTAACTCAAAATAAATTAGGTAATTGGCGCCATTTCCAATTCTGCTGCCGTTTACAACAATCCTACCATTATTTAGCTCGGCACTGGAGGTTGTGAAAACAATATTTAAAGTTCCTGTAGTTACACTTAAAGTTCCTGCAGAATTACCCCCACCAGCATCGCAGCTACCTAAAGAGGTTATCATATTTTGTAACGTACCATTAGGATCGCCACAAAGTTCAATTTCATTTTCTAGGGCTAATTTATAAGCGTTGCATAATGTAGCATTATTAGGTTCTGCGTTGTATGCAGTGGCTGCCAATGCGGTGGCTGCTGTGGCATCTTCGCAAGTTAGATTCGTGGCGCCTTGGCAGTCCAGCGTGTTAATAGTTTCCTGAAGTTCGCCAGTAGGGTCGCCGCAAGCTTCAAGTTGGTTTACTAAAGCTTGGCGCAAAGCATTACACAAGGCTTCGTAATCGGCATCGCCAGGGTTGCTTAAATTACCCACAGCCTCTACGGTTGCTTGTACAGCATTTTGACATGCTACTTGTTGGTTTTCAGTTTCTAAAAGCCCATTATCCAAAGGTTCGTTATCGCAAGATGAAAAGGTGATTAACACCAAGGATGCTGCTAAAAAAAATAAAGATTTAAAATACTGTGTCATTATTAATAAATTAAGTTGGTTGTTTTAAAATACTACTTGCTGCCTATTGCCTTTTGTGGTACTCTAAACAAAAGTATAATACCACACAAAAAGAATACAAATAAAAATAAAATAGCATTACGCATACTACCCGTAATTTGATCGATGGTTGCAAAAATAATCATACCAATTACAATTCCTATTTTTTCGGCTACATCATAAAAACTAAAATAGGATGTGGTATCGGCGGTATTAGGTAAAAATTTTGAATAGGTTGAACGCGCCAACGACTGGATACCGCCCATTACGAGACCTACAAAACCTGCAGTTAAGTAAAAATGAAGGGGTGTAACTACAAAATAAGCCCAAAAACATAAGGCCATCCAGATGCTGTTAATGCCAATTAATGTTTTTATGTTTCCAAATTTTTCGGATGCACGCGAGGTTAAAACCGCACCAATAATAGCTACAAGTTGAATAACCAAAACACTTACGATAAGGCCCATAGTTTTTTGACCATCGTTAGCCCATAGTATTTCTTCCTCACCAAAATAAACAGCTATCAACATAATGGTTTGGACCGCCATACTAAACACAAAAAAAGCTGCTAAATACCGTTTTAACAGTAGGTTGTTTTTTAGTTGTTGCCATACCATTCGCAATTCTTTAAACCCATTAAAAATAACATTACGCGTAACTTTATGGCCATTTTTAACGCCTTTTGGTAAAAAATAGAAAGTATATTGGCTAAATAAAATCCACCAAACACCAACCATTACAAAGGACCAGCGCATCATGGTTATTTTAGCTTCGCCGCTTTCCTGACTCATTACCATGGCTAGATTAACCAACAACAATAACACACTACCCACATAACCCAATGAAAATCCACGGGCGCTTACACGATCCTGTTGTTCGGGAAAAGCAATATCGGGTAAATAAGAATTGTAAAAAACCAAACTCCCCCAGTAACCAATTAACCCCATAAAATAAAACAACAAACTTATGTGAATGGCCTCTAAACTAAACCAATACAAGCCAATACAGCCCATGCCTCCTAGGTAACAAAAAAACTTCATGAACGTTTTTTTATTTCCAACATAGTCGGCAATTCCAGACAATATGGGCGAAAGCACGGAAACCAATAAAAATGTAAAGGCCGTTACAAAAGTTATTAGCGCAGTGCTCTTAAATTCGTAGCCAAAAGCTGATATTTTTTTTATATCGGTTAGAAATAAGGCGGAATAAAAAATTGGAAATATGGACGATGCAATGGTTAGTGTATAAACCGAATTGGCCCAATCGTAAAAGGCCCAGGCATTTAACAGTTTTTTACTTCCTTTAGCTAGTGGTTGTTTCATAAAAAAAAGCTGCTCTTTTTGGAGCAGCGTCTAAAGTAAACAAATAATTTTAAACCTTTAATATTTTCCTAGCGGTCTAAATTCTGTAACACCAAATTTTTGTGCCTCCACTTTAGCCTTTGGTATTAAAGATGTTAACGTGCTTATTCTAGAAGCATTTGCTGGATGCGTACTTAAAAATTCTGGTGGTGCTTGCCCACCGCTTATGGCATCCATACGTTTCCATAAATTTGGCGCTTCTTCTGGATTATATCCAGCTATAGCCATTAATATTAGGCCAATTTTATCGGCCTCTGTTTCGTGACTGCGACTAAAAGGCAGCATAACGCCTACTTGAGAACCAATACCGTATGATTGATTAAAAATATCGCGGGTTTTATCGTCCTCAATTAAGGCATTTCCCGCCAAGGCTATTCCCTGCTGAATATAAGCGGCGCTCATACGTTGCTGACCATGATTGGCTAAAGCATGCGCAACCTCGTGCCCCATAATGGCAGCAATGGCTGTTTCATTTTCTGCTACGGGCAAAATACCCGTGTAAAAAGCTATTTTACCTCCAGGCATGCACCAAGCATTCACCATTTCGGAGTCTATTAAGGTGTATTCCCAGCGGTAATCCTCTAAATAACCCGCGTGTCCGTTTGCTTTTAACCAGCGTTCTGCTGCCACAGCTATACGCTGTCCTACACGTTTAATCATTTCCGATTGGCGCGTACCTGTAATGACTTTATTTTCAGAAAGCACCTGATTATATTGCTGAAAAGCGGTAGGAAACAACTGATCGTTAGAGACCAGAGCCATTGTTTGGTTTCCAGTAAACGGATTGGTAGAACATGCCACAGCCAACATAAAAACTGAAAGCCCTAATAAATAATGTTTGTAAGTCATTTGATATTAATTTTCATTACGGAATATACAAAAATAAAATAACGTTAAACGTGTTCGGTTTTTATTTACATAACAAAAGTATAGCATTGGTAGAAAATTTAAAAACCTGTGTTATTTTTTTGATTATTATTCGACCAAAACAATAAAAACAATGAAATACATAGCAATAACGCTTTTATTTACCTTGTTTTCCAGTTGCACAGGTGCTGCTCAAAAAAAAGAAGTTGCTAAAAAAAGCTTTCCCATTACAAAAACAGAGACCCAGTGGAAACAGGAATTAACAGCAGTACAGTACCACGTTATGCGAGAGGCTGGAACGGAACGCCCATTTTCGAGTCCGTTAAACGATAATTTTGAGGAAGGTGTGTATGTTTGCGCTGCTTGTAACCACCCTTTGTTTAAAAGTGAACACAAATTTGATTCGGGTACAGGTTGGCCAAGTTTTGATAGACCAATTGAGGGGAACGTGGCCTTTGGAACCGATTACAAATTAGGTTATGCCAGAAATGAAGAACATTGCGCAAATTGTGGCGGCCATTTAGGTCATTATTTTAACGATGGCCCAAAGGAAACTACCGGCGAACGCCATTGTATTAATGGGGTCGCTTTAAAATTTGTACCTGCTAATTAATAAAGGCTACTTTCTATATTTTAAAAATCTACAGTGCTTTAATTTAAAAGCAATTCTTTTCTTTTGTATTACTTTTCGCTTTTGCTAAAAATAGCAAGGTCTAATTAACTTGTTTATATGGTTGGTAGGTGTTTGCCGTGGTATGGAATAAATTTTCTAGTATCATTTAATAATCGGATACGATTTCGTAAATTCGTAGCATCGAAAAAATGATTAAAAAAAACACAATGAGTAAATACGACATTATTGTTCTTGGAAGTGGCCCAGGAGGTTACGTAACTGCTATTAGAGCATCGCAATTAGGTTTTAAAACCGCTGTAATTGAAAAAGAAAGCCTAGGTGGTGTTTGTTTAAACTGGGGGTGTATTCCTACCAAAGCCCTTTTAAAATCGGCTCAAGTTTTTGAATATTTAAAACATGCTGAAGATTATGGGTTATCTGTAAAAGAGGCCGATAAAGACTTTAACGCAGTTGTAAAACGCTCGAGAAACGTTGCCGAAGGCATGAGTGGTGGTGTTAAGTTTTTAATGAAAAAAAATAAGATTGATGTTATTGAAGGTTTTGGAAAACTAAAACCTGGTAAGAAAGTAGATGTTAATGGTACCGAGTACAGTGCCGATCATATCATTATTGCCACTGGAGCACGGTCGCGCGAATTACCAAGCTTGCCACAAGATGGTAAAAAAGTTATTGGTTATAGAGAAGCCATGACCCTAAAAGAGCAACCTAAAAAAATGATTGTTGTAGGCTCTGGAGCAATTGGTGTGGAGTTTGCCTATTTTTATAATGCCATGGGTACCGATGTAACCATTGTAGAATACCTTCCTAATATAGTTCCTGTTGAAGACGAAGATGTCTCTAAACAACTGGAGCGCTCTTTTAAAAAGAGTGGTATAAAAATAATGACTTCTTCCGAAGTGACACAGGTAGATACCTCTGGAACTGGCGTTAAAGCAACCATAAAAACCAAAAAAGGTGAAGAGACTATGGAGGCAGATATTATTTTATCGGCTGTGGGTATTAAATCGAATATAGAAAATATTGGTCTTGAAGATGTAGGCATAGCAGTAGATCGTGATAAGATTTTAGTAAACGATTACTACCAAACCAACATTCCTGGTTACTACGCCATTGGCGATGTTACCCCAGGACAAGCTCTAGCTCACGTAGCTTCGGCTGAAGGTATTTTGTGTGTTGAAAAAATAGCTGGACAACATGTAGAAGCTTTGGATTACGGTAATATACCAGGCTGTACCTATGCTTCGCCAGAAATTGCCTCTGTAGGTTTAACGGAAAAACAAGCTAAAGAACAAGGCTTGGATATTAAAGTTGGTAAATTCCCATTTTCCGCATCCGGAAAAGCGAGTGCTGCAGGAACCAAAGAAGGCTTCGTAAAAGTTATTTTTGATGCTAAATATGGCGAGTGGTTAGGCTGCCACATGATTGGCGCAGGCGTTACAGATATGATTGCTGAAGCAGTTTTAGGTAGAAAACTTGAAACTACTGGACACGAGGTATTAAAGGCTGTACACCCACACCCAACTATGAGTGAAGCTGTCATGGAAGCTGTTGCAGATGCTTACGGCGAAGTAATACACTTATAAAAAATTTTGAAGGTTTTACCCCGCAATAAACAAATTTGACGGTACTACAAAATGAGATAGTACCGAAATAAAAAAAGCACAATTTTAAGTTTAAAAATTGTGCTTTTTTCGCTCACACCAAAAGTAGGTGCGTGTTACATTGTGTTATACTAGTATTTCCTTATCTCTTTAAACATGCGACGCCAAAAAACTCTGAAGCGCTAATTCGTAACTCTGTAAACCAAAACCAACTATAACACCTTTAGCATGTGGCGCTATAAAGGATTGATGTCTAAAATCTTCCCGGCTAAAGGTATTGGAAATATGAACTTCCACCACAGGTGTTTTTATGGCCGCTACGGCATCGCCAATTCCTACAGAGGTGTGTGTATACGCTGCCGCATTTAATATAATACCATCCCATGAAAAACCAACTTCCTGTAATTTATCAATTATAGCACCTTCAATATTGGATTGGAAGTGGGTAATAGTAACGTTGGGATAGCGCTGTTTTAAGTTATCCAAAAACTCGGTAAACGATAAGTTGCCATAAATGTCAGGCTCGCGAACTCCTAAAAGATTCAAATTGGGTCCGTTAATAATTATCAGTTTTTTCATAAAAGTAAAGGTATAAAAAAAACCGAAGCGATGCTTCGGTTTTCACACTGTCTTGTAAAGTGGTTTAGAACATAAAACCTACAGATACTTGAATAACACTGTTTTTTGTATCTAAATCTGGATCGCCAGGAAAGTTATCGCTGTTATCCGATGTATTTGCTAAACCTAGGTTGTAACGTGCACCAAAGTTTAAACCGTTATCAAGCTTGTAACCTAAACCAAAGTTTAAGCCAAAATCTAGCGTTTTAAAGGTGTCTTTTACATCAAAATCAGATAATTTAGAGCTTTCTGTAACAATAGTACCTTCATCATTGTAAGTATATGTACTTTCTAAATCTAATTTTGCAGAAATTAAAAAGCCTACTTGAGGACCAGCTTCAACACTTAAACCTTCGGTTACATAGTATTTAAACATTACAGGAATGTTAATGTAATCTAGCTTTACAGTCGCTTCATCTTTATAGGTTTCTAAAAAGCTGTCTACTAATTCGGTTTCTTGGTACTCATTTTTTGTGCCTTGCATAGAGTACAAAAGTTCTGCTTGTAAAGCCATTTTGTCATTTAACATGTATTCTGCTACCGCACCTACGTGTAAACCTACGCGCATTGTGGTATCATCTACATCGCCAGTTACTGTTGAAAAGTTAGCACCTGCTTTAGCTCCAAAGCTAAAATCTTGAGCCGAAATTTGTGTAAATCCAATTACAGCAACGGCTGCGGAAAGTAATAGTTTTTTCATAAGTTAAAATTGTTAAATTAATTTTGCCCGGCGAATGTAGTTGAAAGCAAGGAAATCACCAAATAAAAAAGTGTTTTTAACCTTATATGTAAGTACATGTAACGTGGTATAATGGTCTGCTCTTCTATTTTGTTAGTTTAAATTAGGTGCAAAAAAAACACCAAAATAATTATTTTGGTGTTTTTTAAAACTGTCTTATTTTTCTGGTTTAGAACATATAGCCTACAGAAAATGAAATTACGCCATTGCGCGCATCAGATCCAGTTGCATCAAACTCCGTATCACCAGAACCTGAATTTGAAGTGTCTTCGAAAGCATTACCTAAACTAGCCGCAAAACGAGCACCTAAATTTAAACCGCTATCAAACTTATAACCTAAACCAAAGGCAAGGGCAAAATCTACACTTTTAGTCTGGTCCTTGATATCTTGATCTATTTTAATAGTTTCTGTACCAGTTATTGACGAAGTAGACTTTAACTCTACGTCGGCTTTAGCAGAAACTAAAAAACCTACTTGTGGACCAAGTTCTACATTAAATCCTTTTGTAATGTAATACTTAAACATTATTGGTAGGTTAATGTAATTTAACTTAACATCGCTTTCTAAATCCAATCTGCTAGTTTCGCCATTAAAATTAATTTCCTCGAAACCTGACTGCTTTAAACCTTGCATAGAATACAATAGGTCCGCTTGAATAGCAAATTTTTCGGTAACCATATACTCGCCAGTAGCACCAATATGCAAACCTAATTTAGGATCGTTGTTTTCAATATCGTCACCGCTTAAAGTTGCAATATTTAAACCTGCTTTAACCCCATAGCTAAAGTCCTGCGCAGACACCTGCGTAAATCCAATTACAGCAATTGCTGCAGTAAATAATAATTTTTTCATGATAATGATTTAAGATTAATATAGGTGCAAATATAACTTAAATGCCTAAACCACCAAAAAATTCCGATGAATGACATTTTTTAAGCGCATAGCAAAGGCCAGTTGTATTGGAGAAACATACTTTTTGTATCTTGCTAACACATTTAAACAGGACGTAAAATGACATGGGAACAGGCAGTAACCGATTTTAGTTTATTTTTAAAAATTGAACGTGGCTTGGCAGAGAACACCATAACAGGTTATACACTGGACATAGAAAAATTGATTCATTTTTTAAACGCTAAAAGCTTAAGCGTGTCCCCTGTAAATATAGATACTGAAGTAGTTGCTCAATTTATTTACGAAACGGCTAAAACGGTAAACCCAAGAACACAATCCCGCATTATTTCAGGACTTCGAAGCTTTTTTAATTACCTAATATTTGAAAACTACCGAAGCACCAATCCTTTAGATTTAATTGAAACACCCAAAATTGGCCGAAAACTACCCGATACCTTAAGTGTTCAGGATATTGATAGACTAATAAATGCCATAAATGTAAATAAGTTTTACAACGGTGTTCAAATAGGTGAGCGCGACCGCACTATGCTTGAAACACTATATAGCTGCGGCTTGCGTGTTAGCGAACTGATTGCGTTAAAACTATCGGATTTGTTTTTTAAAGAAGGCTTTATAAAAGTTACGGGAAAAGGCAATAAAGAGCGTTTTGTTCCTATTAGTCCCGTTACACAAACCTACATTACCAATTATATAAAAACAGTAAGACCCTCTATAAAGATTCAGAAAGACTACAAAGACACCTTATTTTTAAACAACCGCGGCAAACAATTAACACGTGCCATGATTTTTACCATCATTAAAGCATTAGCTGTTAAAATAAATTTAAATAAAACCATTTCACCACATACCTTTAGGCACTCATTTGCTACACATTTACTAGAAAATGGCGCCAATTTACGAGCCATTCAACTTATGCTGGGTCATGAAAGCATTACAACTACAGAAATTTATGTGCATTTAGACAATACACAACTCCAAAAAGCCATTCAAACCTACCATCCTAGAAAATAAAAAAGTCCTTTAGTGTGGTAAAGGACTTTTAGTATTTATAAGTAGCAATAATGTTTATTTCGCAATATTAACGGCACGCGTTTCCCGAATGACAGTTACTTTTACTTGCCCCGGATACGTCATATCTGTTTGAATTTTTTGCGAAATACTAAACGATAAATCGGCTGCTTTTTGGTCGTCCACTTTTTCACTTTCTACAATTACACGTAATTCGCGACCGGCCTGAATAGCATAGGCTTTTTTAACACCACCAAAACCGAAAGCAATATCCTCTAAATCTTTTAAACGCTGAATATAGCTATCCAATACTTGGCGTCTTGCTCCTGGCCTTGCACCCGAAATAGCATCGCACACCTGAACAATTGGTGCTAACAACGATTTCATTTCAATTTCATCGTGGTGTGCACCAATGGCGTTGCATACATCATCCTTTTCGCCATATTTTTCAGCCCATTGCATACCTAAAATGGCGTGTGGTGTTTCCATGTCTACTTCCGCATCTGGCACTTTACCAATATCGTGTAATAAGCCAGCGCGTTTGGCTGCTTTTGGATTTAATCCTAGTTCGGCAGCCATAATACCACATAACTTGGCAACCTCTCTGGAGTGTTGAAGCAGGTTTTGCCCATAGGACGAACGGTATTTCATTCTACCTACCATTTTAATTAATTCTGGGTGTAAATTATGTATACCTAAATCTATAATTGTGCGTTTACCCACTTCAATTATTTCCTGCTCAATTTGTTTGGTTGTTTTTTGTACCACTTCTTCTATACGAGCTGGATGAATTCGGCCATCGGTGACTAGTTTGTGTAATGACAGTCGGGCTATTTCGCGGCGTACCGAATCAAAACACGATAAAATAATGGCTTCGGGCGTATCGTCTACAATAATTTCTACGCCTGTTGCCGCTTCAATGGCACGAATATTACGGCCTTCTCTACCAATAATACGTCCTTTCACATCGTCCGATTCTATATTAAACACAGACACACAATTATCCACTGCTTCTTCGGTACCAATGCGCTGAATGGTATTTATAATAATTTTTTTCGCTTCTTGTTGGGCTGTAAATTTAGCCTCTTCCAAGGTACTTTGTATAAAGGACATCGCATCGTTTTTTGCCTCTCCTTTTAGCGACTCTACCAACTGGCTTTTGGCATCTTCTGCCGATAAGCTGGAAATAACCTCTAGTTGCTCTATTTGGCTTTTATGAAGCTTGTCTATTTCTTCTTGCTTCTTTTCTATAACGTCTAGGCGGTAGTTGTAATCTTTAATTTTGTCTTCTAAACTGCTATTTAGTTTTTTATTTTTTGAAAGCTCGCCCGAAACTTGCGATTCCTTATCACGGATCCGTTTTTCTGTTTCTGCAATCTTTTTATCGCGTGACATGATTACTTTTTCATGCTCGGATTTTAGTTCAATAAATTTTTCTTTAGCTTGAAGTATTTTGTCTTTTTTAATGGACTCACCTTCACTTTTTGCTTCCTTGAGTATAGCTGAAGCTGCTTTTTTAGCATTTTTTATGACTTTCGAAGCATTGTTGCGCTCTAAAACTTTAGCAACAACAAAGCCGATAATAACACCTAATAATATTCCTCCTACAACAATTATTGTATTCTCCATTTTTTAGTTAATTAATTTATATAAAAAAAGCCTGCACTAGAGTATGGTTTTGTATAAACTCCTTAAAACAAGTTTAGGGATACCAAGCTGATCAAGAATCTGTCCAAATACTAATAAAATAAGTATTAACAGCGCGCTTTTACAGCTTAAACTCACCCTTTTTAAAGAATTCGCGTTGAGTTTATCAAAAATAATAACTAATGCAGGCAGTAAACCTTTATTTATTTTTAAGAACGTTCAGAGTCTAAATGTGCATCTAAAAGCGCGTTTAAAGCCTCCAACTTTAACGAAACGGCTTCGTCCGCATATTTATTGTCCAATAATTTCTGTTCTACTTGTGTGGCAAACTGCAAAGCGCACATGGCCAATACATCTTGCTTATCTTGAACAGAATAACTTTGCTCAAATTGCGATATCATAGCTTCAATATTTTTGGCCGCTTTGCGCAAACCCTCTTCTTGGTTTGGCGCGATAGTAAGCGGATAAACCCTGTTAGCTATCGATATTTTTATTTTTAGTTTTTCTGACATTAAAAACTAGTAATCACTATTCGGAAAGTTGTGCAATACACTGATCAATTTCCCTAATTAATGCATTTATTTTGAGTTTTGTTTCTCTTTTGTTTTCGTCACTGCCAAGCATGGAGTTGGCCATTTTTAAAGCTTCATACTTATCCTCCCATTCTACAAGGCTTGCTTGTTGAGACTGAAGCTTTTGTTGCGTAAATTGAAGTTGTTTTTGTAACGATATGTTTACCTGTTTTAAACGGCTATTTTCATTTAAAATTTTCTTTATTTTAAATTCTAACGCACTTACAGTTTCTTCAATTTGACTCATATACCCTCTTCATACTTATCACACAAAGTTAAGACTCCTTCAATTAATTAACAATACTTTTTTAATAAAAATTGTGGTTGGTTCTGATATCTGAAAATCAGTCAACTATTAAAGCCTAACTATTTACTTGTCCATTTTGAATCAAATTAATATTTTAGCCTTAAGTTTTATACCATGCAAAAATTCCTATTCCTTTTCGTTCTGATTACTTTTTGTGGTCAGGCACAAAATCCTTATCCTGAAAACTATTTTAGGCATCCGTTGGATATTACCTTAATTCCGTCAGGGACCTTTGCCGAATTAAGACCAAATCATTTTCATGCCGGCATTGACTTAAAAACCCAACAACGCGAAGGATTGAAAGTTTTTGCCGCAGCCGACGGGTATATAAGCCGTATAAAAATAGCGCATTTTGGTTATGGAAAAGCCTTGTATATTACCCATCCAAATGGCTATACTACTGTGTATGCGCACCTTCAAAAACTTGCCCCAGAGCTAGAAGCTTATGTGAAAAAGCAGCAATACGAACAAGAAACTTACGAAATAGAGCTTTTTCCTAATATAAACGAATTACCTGTTTCTAAAAGCGATTTTATTGCTTTAAGTGGCAATACAGGTGGCTCCAACGGGCCGCATTTGCATTACGAAATACGCGATAATAACCAACGCCCTATTAATCCGTTGTTATTTGGCATGGATATTAAAGATACCACAGTTCCTTTTATAACGGAAGTTTATGCCTACACATTCTCGGGGGATGCGCATGTAAACAACACCAGCGGTAAACAAAAACTGCGCTTTGTAAAAACACAAAATGGCGACTACATGGTAGAAAACTTAAATGCCTATGGCAAAATTGGCTTCGCCATAGAAGCCAACGACAGGCAGGATATGGCTACCAACAAAAATGGCATTGAAAACATACAAACGTTTTTTAATGGAAATCCTAAATTGGAAGTGGACTTTAGGCGCTTTTCTTTTGATGAAACCAGACTAATAAATCGGTTTATAGATTACGAACATTACCACAGCAACAAAGAAAGACTTCAGAAACTGTTTATAGAATCTGGTAATACGTTAAGTATGTTTAAAAATGCAGATGATGCTGGCTATATTTTTATAGAGGATAGCACAGCATCTGTATATAAAGTGCGTGTAAAAGACTTCCACGATAACGATGTCTGGCTTACCGTAAATATAAACGGCCAAAAATCTGACGACATAAAAAAAACAGCTCCTTTAAAAACAAATTATCATATTTATGCTCAAAAGTCGAATGAGTTGTTACACAAAAACATATCTGTGCATTTCCCACAAGACACTTTTTTCGACGATTTTTATATCAATTTTGAAGTTAGTAACGACACTCTTTTTTTACACGACAATACGGTACCTGCCAAGAAGAATTTTAGCATAACATACGATATTAGTAATTACCAGAATAAAAATACCGACAAGCTATACATAGCAAGACTTACGGGTTGGAAAAATCAGTATACCATATACTCCAACACCTACCGCACAGAAAACACCCTTAAAACCCAAACTAAAATATTGGGAACCTATGCCCTAACCGAGGATTTAGTGCCACCAACCATTAAACCAATTAATTTTACAGATGGCAAATGGTTAAGTAAATATCGGTTTTTGAAACTTAAAATAGAAGATGCCGAATCTGGTATTTCTAGTTATCGTGCAACTATTAATGGCAAGTGGATTTTAATGGAATACGATTACAAAACAAACTTGTTGGTGTACGACTTTAACGATGGTGTAAATACCGAAACTAAAAATAATTTTAAACTAATTGTAACGGATAATGTTGGAAATAGTTCTACTTTTGAAACAACCTTTTTCCGAAAATAAAACAAAATAACTTGGCATATAAATCTTTTTCCGCTTTTGTTGTCCTTCTGTTTACAGCTATTTGTAGCACTATGGGGCAAACAGGAACACTTCAGGGTGTTATTCTAGACAATACCAACACACCTATTTCCGATGTTAATATTATTGCTGGAAACACGGGTACCATAACAAATGAAAATGGATTTTACAGCATTTCCCTACCTGCAAATAAAAGCGTAACCGTAGTGTTTACACATATTATTTATAAATCTGTTACCGCTACCTTTAATTTAAAAAATGGTGAGGTTATAGAGTTTCATCCCATAATGAACGAAACTGTAGCGCAAATTGCAACCGTAGTAATATCTGGAAAAACACGAAAAGATGTTGAAGGCATTTTAACCTTACAACCCGAAACTATTAGGAATATTCCGGGTGCAAATTCAGGAATAGAAAATTTACTAAAAACCCTGCCTGGAGTAAGCGGTAATAACGAATTAAGTACCCAGTATGCGGTACGTGGTGGTAATTTTGATGAAAATTTAGTGTATGTAAATGGTATTGAAGTTTACAGACCATTTTTAATTCGCTCCGGACAACAGGAAGGATTAAGTTTTGTGAATACCGATTTGGTTCAAAATGTAGATTTTTCGGCAGGTGGATTTCAAGCCAAGTACGGCGACAAATTATCATCGGTACTGGATATTACATATAAAAAACCCTATCAATTTGGAGCGCGTGCCGACTTAAGTTTATTAGGTGCTAGTGTGTCGGCAGAGGGTGCTAGTAAGGATTCTAAATTTACCGGAATCATAGGCATGCGCTACCGAGATAACAGTCTTTTAGTAAATGCCAAAGAAACCGAAACCAATTACGATCCTACTTTTGCCGATGTACAAACGTATTTAACCTATGCTTTTTCAGATAAATTTCAATTAAGCTTTTTAGGAAATGCCTCCATAAACAACTACAATTACGAACCCAAAACACGACAAACAAACTTTGGAACCTTACAAAACCCTTTGGCTCTATTAGTTTTTTATTCAGGTCAAGAACGCGACTCGTACCAAACCTATTTTGGAGCTGTAAAAGGAAGTTACAAAGCCTCTGCGCATACTACTTTAAATGTTATTGCCTCTGCATACCACACCATTGAAGAAGAACATTTTGATATACTGGCGCAATATCGTTTGGGAGAAGTAAATACAAATATTGGCGATGAAGATTTAGGCGAAGTAGAATTTAGCGAGGGTATTGGTGGCCAGCTTAATCACGGTCGTAATAATTTAGATGCCTTAATTACTACCGTAGAACATCAGGGAAATTACAAAAAAGACGACCATGATGTTAATTGGTCTGTTAAATATACGAATGAAGATATTCGGGACAGATTGGTAGAATGGGAAGTTATCGATTCGGCTGGTTTTTCTATAAATCCGCCAAGCTCCGATGCTTTTAATAACCAACCTTACACACCTTACGAAGGCCCTTTGGAGCCCTTTCAAAATGTGCGATCTAAAAATAATACGCAATTAAACCGCTTACAGGCTTACGTGCAATGGAGTAAGCGTATGGATATTGGCACAAACGAGGCTTGGCTTAATGTGGGCGCTCGTGTTCATAATTGGTCGGTAACAGGAAGCAATATAGCCAGTAATAACCAAACAGTAGTTAGCCCACGTGCGCAATTTGCAATAAAGCCTAACTGGAAAAAAGACATGCTATTTCGCATTGGTACTGGTTTGTATTACCAACCACCGTTTTACAGAGAATTACGCGATTCGTCTGGAACGGTAAGACCCGGTGTAAAGGCCCAAAAATCCTATCATATTGTTTTAGGTAATGATTATAGTTTTAATATTTGGAACAGACCTTTTAAGCTAACCACAGAAGCCTACTATAAGAAATTATCTGATGTAAACCCCTACACATTGGAAAACGTGCGTATTCGTTACCGTGCCAATAACAATGCAGAAGCCTACGCCTACGGATTGGATGTGCGTTTAAATGGCGAATTTGTACCCGGAACCGAATCGTGGTTTAGTTTTGGTTATTTAAAAACAGAAGAAAACATTAACAATCGTGGTTACATTGCACGGCCAACGGACCAACGTCTAAAATTTGCCGCTTTATTCCAAGATTATGTGCCAAATCTTCCTAAAATGAAGATGTATTTAAATTTGGTATACAACACAGGTCTTCCTGGAGGCTCCCCTAGTTATGCAGATCCCTATGTTTATCAAAACAGGCTACCAGACTATAAACGCGCCGATGTTGGCTTTCAATATGTAATAGTAGATCAAACCGACAATTACCAACAAGGCTGGCGTAAACCTTTTAAATACCTATCGTTAGGAGTTGAAATTTTTAATGTATTCGATGTGCAAAACTCAATTACCAATACATGGGTTAGAGACGTGTATAGTAAACGCCAATACGCCATTCCTAATTACCTGACTCCACGCGTGTTTAATGTAAGAATACGCATGCAATTCTAGTCTTTATTTAAAATAAAATTAGTTCATAAATTTAACATAACTTTGGAAAAAGCCATTCAATTTTATGCTACTTTAGTCTTGTGAAGCACGTTATTAAAATACCAATCACCCTTTTGTTACTCCTTGTTTACGCGGTAAATTTTGGTACAACCGTGCACACAAGTTTTTGGTATGCTCAAGCCGCATTTGAAGGTGCTAACAATACCGCAAACAAACAATCTGAACAACCAACTAAATCCTTCGACACCCCAAAAGCGTTTGAGTTTTTTAGCGACACCCCAACAGAGTTAAGCCATCCGGATAAGCTAAAAACAATTTCAAAAAAATTTACAAGTTGGGCTAGTTCAGAGGCCTATTTAGTAGCCAAAGATGTTCAGTTGTTAACTAACAGCAAGCTTCTTATTCCTAGTTACAATACACGAACCTGTATTTTTCCATTTCATAGTTTTACGTAAAGCCCTGCTTTTATTTTTGAATGGCTAATAGTTATTAGTCTCTTTTTTAGGCTTATTTAATAAGCATCTAAACATTGTTTCATTTAAAAAATAAAATCATGGATTTAAATACCATCATAATCGGGTTAATTATAACCGCTGTTATTGTTGTGCCAATAGCCTACATACAATGGTCGCAAAAAATTGAGAAAAAGAAAACAAAAACCGCATTTATAAACAATGCCAAACAAAATAAAATACAAGTATCCCACATGGATTTTTGGGGGACTTATTACGGTATAGGTCTGGACAGCCAGAAAAATGTTTTAGTCTATTCAAAAAAAACAGAAGAAAACCCGGTGTGGCTTTCGGTGAATTTGAACACTATAAAAACTTGCTACATAGACACGGTAACGCAACACATTAAAACAAAAACTGCAAACAAAGTTGAAACCGAACGTCTTAATTTAGTTTTAAAAACAAAACACGCGCAAGACACTGTTGTTCTGGAGTTTTATAATGTAGATGTAAACTTTGAAATGACCACCGAGCACCCCTTATTACAAAAATGGCAAAACCTAATTACTGCGGCCTTAACCACCAGTAAAATGGCTGCTTAACGCCACAGTATTATTACATAAAAAAAGGTTCAAAATATAAATTATTTTGAACCTTTTAATTTGTTATTGTTCCTGTAATAGTTTAGCATTAAGTATAACGAACACTTAAATTCTGCTTTAAACGTTTAGGATGTTATAAAATCGTGTAGCACAGACACCGCGTAATCTATTTCCGCTTTTGTATTGTATATGCTAAAAGAAAAACGCAGCGACGGGCTTTCCAAATCACGATCGCTTAAAACTTCTGTTAACACATGAGACCCTTTATTACTCCCACTTTGGCATGCACTTCCTTTGGAGCAGGCTATGCCTTTTAAATCCATTTGAAAAAGCAATATTAAAGCCTTTTCTGGCGGAATTGGCAAACGCACATTAACCAATGTATAGGTGCTTTTTTCTAAATTACCAGACAAACCATTAAACTGCACATTTGGTAGTTTGCTTTGCAATTGGGTAATAAAATATTGTTTCAAATCTGAAATATACGCTCTATCTGCTTCCAAGTTAGCATACGCCATGGTAAAAGCTTTTTCCAAACCTACTATATTATGAACGGCTTCTGTTCCAGCTCGGAAACCGCGCTCTTGCTCGCCACCAAAAATTAAGGGGCGTAAACCTGAATTTTTCCGAATATATGCAAAACCTACACCTTTAGGTCCATGAAATTTATGCGCACTAACTGCTAAAAAATCGATTGGAATAGCCTGCAAGTCCATATTAAAATGTCCTATAGATTGCACCGCATCGCAATGAAACAAGGCACCGTTGTCTTTACATAGCTGGCCTACACGTTCTACATCTAAAATATTGCCAATTTCATTATTTACATGCATTAAACTAACCAAAGTTTTTTCGGGTATTTGTAACAGGCGTTCCAAATCTTTTAAATCAACACTGCCATGAGCATCTAATTTCACATAGCTAACCTTGGCACTACCACTTTGTTCCAACTGCTCCACCGTATGCAACACGGCATGATGTTCAATTTTAGATGTAATAACATGTGTAACACCCAAATCGCGCACGGCACACTGCAAGGCTAAATTATCTGCCTCGGTGCCTCCGGAAGTAAAAACAATTTCGCCGGCACTAACGTTTAATTGTTTCGCTATATTTTTGCGTGCTTGCTCAATTAGGGCTTTGGAAGAGCGGCCAAAACTATGTGTAGATGATGCATTACCATATTCGTTACGCATAACCGCCGTCATGGTATCTATTACTTCGTCTCTTACCTTTGTTGTTGCCGCACTATCAAAATAAACTGGATTCATAAATGGAATTTTCGCATTAAAAAATAATAGGCACAAAATTACAAGAAATAAAATTATTTGTAAGCGTTGGCGTTGTATATTTACCAATTCTTTTAAATTTGTTTAAAATAGCTCGTTCATGCGAAAATTAGTTACCATTTTATTTATTTTTACTCTCATATCATCTTGCGATGATGGCGATATTTTGAATGTTGAATTTAATTTTGATGACACCTTTTTAGCCTGCGGCGAATTGGTTTTTTATCAGGTAAAACAAAACCCATTCGAATCTTTGTCTTTAAAAATTGGCGATCCGGCTATTAGTTTAGAAGATCTTATTGCTATTGACACTGTAACCAACGAGCTGGTATATAAAAATGGCCTTGTTGTTGATATTGCGCGCGCAGCCAACCAATTTAACTACCGGTCCTACTCTGGGAATCCGAGTAGTTTATTCTGTAACGATGTACCGCCATCCAACATACAAATAAATGAAGATTTATCCAGCGTTGCCGGTAAAGCCTATATTACGGTTAGTTTATTAGAAGACGACCGCGATGGCATTCCAGCAGCATTTGAAGATGAAAATCTAGATGGCGATTTTAATCCTGCTACCAACCCAACAGATCGCGATGGCGATGGCATTCCTGATTACTTGGATGTTGATGACGATGGAGACAACGTTTTAACCAGTATTGAAATTGCCGATAGCAATGAAGACGGCGACAACGATCCGTTAACAAATTTTAGAGACACCGATCTTGATGGCATTCCAGATTATTTAGATCCAGACGACGACAATGATGGTGTTCCAACCATAGAGGAAGAAAACGAGTCTGCCGACCAAAACCCTGCAAACGACTTTAGCTCTCCAGAGATAGCCGATTATTTAAATCCAAACGTAGCCATTTCAGTTCCAGCAACCGCCTACAGAACCCATCTTATAAACCAAGTATTTACTATTAGTTTACGTGTGGAAGATGTGCGTTTTTCTACCATACAACAAGATGTTTTTAATATGGGTACCTTAACAGATAGCCGTTTAACAAAAAATAAGTCGGTTACACCACAATTGTAGTTTTTTATGCATTTACAGCGCTTTGAAAAATATAAACTTCGGTGGCACCTAAACCATATTTTTGATAATCTGCATCGTAAAACTTAAGACAATCGTAGCGTCCAAATAAAAATTCCAATTCCGTTTTTAAAACGCCCGCGCCTACGCCATGTATAAATACCACTTTTTGAATGCGTTTTTTTATGGCAAAATCTAATTGGCGTTTAGCCGTATCCAATTGTAGCGTAAGCATATCATAATTTGTCATCCGGCTAGAATTTGGTGTTAACTGATGAATATGCAAATCTACTTCTAGAGTCGGTTGAAATTTTTCTTTTCGCTTTTTACCAGTTTGTGTGCGCCTTTTAGGCTGTTCTTTTTCATTAATTACCTCTTGCAAATTGTGTAAGTGAACAGGCATAGGTTTAGTAAGCACCAGTTCGTGCGGTTCAAAAACCAACTCAAAACCATCAGTTGTTTCAATACAAATGCTTTTTTGTTTTACACCTGTTACAGTACCGCTAATATCATCGTCTAAAACGGCTACCTTATCTCCTATTTCAAAGCTCATCTTCTTCGTTTTCTTGTGTTTTTTCCCGCTCCAATTCTTTTTCGTATTTACTAGGAATATGACTAGATATTCTAAAAATACCAAACATTAATACAATGATACCTAAAACCAACACTAATACATTCTTTTCTGCACCAGACTGGCCATAAATAGCCAAACCGCCACCCAATAGGATTAAAAAGTACGAAATATAGTTGTGTTTTTTCATGGGTTTGTAATTAAAAAAATAAATATTGAAGGCACAATATTAGTGGTTTTACTAAAATAAAGTGTAACCAATAATTATTTAATTTTAGTGTATTTTTTTTGAAAATTACTTTTATTCCATTCTTTTTTTAACTTTGAAACAATTGAATGCACTAAACATATGTCCACACCTGAAAATTTTATGTTGCCTTGTTTAAATAAGCAAATCCTTGGCTTTGACTGCTTGGGCTGCGGCTTACAACGGTCTGTGGCGCTACTTTTTCAAGGCAATATACTAGCTGCCTTTAAAATGTATCCGGCTGTATTTCCGTTACTAGCACTTTTTTTGTTTATTGGCCTTCATATGTTTTTTAAATTCAAGCACGGTATAAAAATTATAAACCTACTTGCTATTATAACCATAGGCTTCATTATTGGAAGCTTTATAATTAAACTAATAATCACTTAAACATCATTTATGGAAAAACAAACACTAAACCCAACCCTTGTTTATGTTCTAGCTATTTTAGGCTTGTTATGCTGCTGCTTTTCAGGTCTCGGCTTTATATTGGCGGCTATTGCCTATGTTATTGCACTAAACCAACTTAAAAAAGCGCAGCTAGAACCAGAAGCTTATGAACTAAAAACCTTAAATGCTATGAATACGGCCAAAACAGTGGCTTTAATTATACTTATTATAAATATTTTAACCTTGCTGTGGAGTATTTATCAAATATACGCTTTTGGCGGCTGGGATGCTTACGTAAACGAGATTCAAGAGCTTATGAAAGAATACCAAGAAGCGCAAGTAAATTAGCTTTAAATAATAACAAAAGCGACCTTAAACCAGGTCGCTTTTGTTTTATACCGTATGTTTCAAACCTATTTTTATTGGTTTGTTTAAAACATTAAGCTTCAAATTGTTTGAGTGTTTTTGTAATAATAGCCACACAGTCCAATAACTCGGCTTCCGTCATTACCAAGGGTGGTGCAAAGCGGATAATATTACCATGTGTTGGTTTGGCCAATAAACCATTATCCCGAAGCGCTAAACAAATATTCCAAGCTGTATCGCTATCCTCATGGTCGTTAATAACTATAGCATTTAGAAGCCCTTTGCCACGAACCAAGCTTACAATAGAGCTAGTTTCAATAAACTTATTCATTTCACTTCTAAACAATTCTCCTAATTTAAAGGCGTTTTCAGCTAATTTCTCGTCGCGTACCACTTCTAGTGCTGCCATAGCAACGGCTGCTGCCACAGGGTTTCCTCCAAAGGTACTACCATGGTTTCCAGGTCCTATAACATTCATAATAGCATTGTTTGCTAAAACGGCCGATACCGGATAAGCACCACCCGAAAGGGCTTTTCCTAAAATTAAAACATCTGGTTTAACTTCCGGTTCTCCAGAACAATTTTTGTCGGCACAACTACAATTTCCGCACGTGGCTAAAAGTCTGCCAGTTCGGGCTATTCCTGTTTGTACCTCATCGGCAATAAATAAAACATTGTATTTTTCGCAAAGTGCCTTAGCTTTGGCCAAATAATCTGGGGCCGGTACATATACGCCAGCTTCACCTTGTATTGGTTCAACTAAAAAACCGGCTACATTGGGGTTGTTTTTTAATGTGTTCTCCAGCGCCTCTAGATTGTCGTAAGGAATTTTTACAAATCCTGCAGTGTAAGGTCCAAAGTTTTTACGAGCAACAGGATCGTTGGAAAAAGAAATGATGGTAGTGGTACGCCCGTGAAAATTATTTTCGCACACCACAATATCTGCTTCATTTTCTGGAATACCTTTTACCTCATACGCCCATTTTCTGCAAATTTTTAAGGCCGTTTCTACGGCTTCGGCACCCGTATTCATTGGCAAGAGTTTATCAAACTTAAAAAATTCACAAGCAAATTTTTCGTACTGCCCCAACATATCGTTATGAAATGCTCTGGAAGTAAGGGTTAATGTTTGTGCTTGCTTGGTCATGGCATCTACAATTTTAGGATGACAGTGGCCTTGGTTTACTGCCGAGTATGCAGAGAGGAAATCGTAGTATTGTTTCCCTTCCACATCCCAAACATATACGCCATTACCCTTTGCTAAAACTACAGGAAGCGGATGATAGTTATGAGCTCCGTACTCGTTTTCTAAATCAATTGCTTGTTGTGATGTTAATTGGTCTAAATTAGCCATTTTAAAAAAATTTAAGTTGTTGGTAAAATAACCATTCCTTCTGTACCTTTATTCTTTCGAAATGCCGATCCTAGTCGGAACGAAAATTCAGCGTGGGAGAGAAATCATCCCTAGGGGGCGCAAATTACTAAATATCCGCTGCTTCTTAAAATATTTCGAACATGTTTTTTGCTACGAAAAAACAAACTACTTTTGCAGCATGTCAAGAAAAAATAGAAAACAATTATTTACCAAAGTCGAAATTACAGACGCCGGTGCAAAAGGAAAAGTTATTGGGAAAGCTCCTGATGGTAAGGTAATATTTATTAGTAATGCAGTACCAGGCGATGTGGTAGATGTACAAACTTATAAAAAACGAAAAGCCTATTACGAAGGTAAGGCTACTACTTTCCATAACTTGTCTGATAAACGTGTACAGCCCGCTTGTCAGCATTTTGGTGTTTGTGGTGGCTGCAAATGGCAGGATATGGGTTACGAACACCAATTGTATTACAAACAAAAGGAAGTTACCAACAACCTAACGCGTATTGGTCATATTACCCTGCCAGAAATAACACCTATTTTAGGATGTAAAACGCCTTATTTTTACAGAAATAAAATGGAGTTTTCCTTTAGCGATAGCCGATGGTTGACTTTAGAAGAAATCCAATCTGATGCCGATGTAGGCGATAAAAACGCCCTTGGTTTTCATATTCCGGGTATGTGGGATAAAATTTTAGATATTAAAAAATGTCATCTGCAAGCCGACCCCTCTAATGCTATTAGAAATGCGGTTAAATCCTTTGCTATTGCCAATAAGCTACCGTTTTTTAATACTAGAAATCAGGAAGGTCTGCTCCGAACTTTAATGATTAGAACGGCATCAACCGGCGAAATTATGGTGCTTATTCAATTTTTTAAAGACGATAAAACCAAACGTGAACTCCTGTTGCAACACCTTGCAGATAGTTTTCCTGAAATAACCTCTTTGCAATATGTTATAAATGAAAAAGCAAACGACACCATTTACGACCAAGAGGTGATTTGCTTTAAAGGACGCGATCATATTTTTGAGGAAATGGAGGGCTTAAAATTTAAAATTAACGCTAAATCGTTTTACCAAACCAATTCCGCCCAAGCCTATGAATTGTACAAAATAACCCGCAACTTTGCAGGTTTAACAGGAACAGAATTGGTTTACGATTTATACACCGGAACAGGAACTATTGCCCAATTTGTTGCTAAACATGCCAAAAAAGTTATTGGTGTTGAAGCCGTTCCGGATGCCATTCTAGCCGCCAAAGCCAATGCTAAACTAAACGGGGTAACTAACGCAGATTTTTTTGTGGGCGATATGAAACAGGTTTTTAATACCAATTTTATAACAACACACGGTGTGCCCGACGTTATTATTACAGATCCGCCTCGCGATGGTATGCACAAGGATGTCGTGCAACAAATATTAAATATCGCGCCAAAAAAAATAGTGTATGTTAGTTGTAATTCTGCTACACAGGCCCGCGACTTACAGCTTATGGACAAGGATTATAAGGTAACCCGCACGCAAGCTGTGGATATGTTTCCGCAAACGCATCATGTAGAAAATGTTGTACTTTTAGAGCGAAGATAATATGATGAAATACCTATATACCTTATTAGTACTTACCTGCCTGTTCTTATTTGGCTGCGAACGCGACGATATTTGCACCGCCGAAACAGGCACTACACCACGCTTAACTATTGCCTTTTACAGTGCAGAAAATCCAGAACAATTAAACCCAAAAAACGTATTTAATTGTCGCGTGCAAGGTATTGGAAACGAACAAACGCTGCCTGAACTTAGCGGCGCGCAATCCAGACAAGTAATTTCATTACCCCTTAAAACAACCGATACCAAAACACAATACAGCATATACAACAATTATGAACAAACCGATGCGGGCGTTGTTACGGGTAATGAAGATATTATAACCATTTCGTATATAACAGAACAGGTATATGTATCGAGAGCCTGCGGATTTAAAACTGTTTTTAAAAATATTAATATAACAGTAAACGACGATGGCGACAAATGGATAAAAATTATCCAATCTGTAAACGATAACCAAATTTTAGAAAATGAAAACGCAACCAACTTTAACATTTTTCATTAAAAGCTGTTTATTGGGCTTGTTGTGCTGTTCGGGGTCGTTTGCTCAAAACGATAGTATTCCTGTTGGTAATGGAACAGCTGCCAAAACCGTACAGAAAGAAAAGTACGGCTTGCGTGTTGGTGCAGATGCCAGTAAATTACTTCGGTCCGTTGTTGATGATGCTTATACTGGTTTTGAAATTCAAGGCGATTTTAGGTTTACCAAAAAATGGTATGTAGCCGGAGAGTTTGGTTACGAAGAAAAACAAACCACTAACGATTATTTGAATACCACCGCATCTGGAACTTATATAAAACTGGGCGCAGATTATAATGCTTACGAAAACTGGTACGGTATGAGCAACCTTATTTACGGCGGTTTTAGAGTGGGTGCCAGCAATTTTAGTCAGGAACTAAATAGTTTTAGTGTATATTCCGAAAACCAATATTGGGCGCCACAATTTACGTCTTCCAATAGTACCACTTACAGTGGTTTAAATGCCGTTTGGGCCGAGTTTATAGCCGGTTTAAAAGTTGAAGTTTTAAACAACTTATATTTAGGATTAAACATTCAGTTTAAATACATTATAACTCAAAAAGAAGCTGAAAATCTGGAAAACATTTATATACCGGGTTATAATAAAACCTACGATAGTGGTAGCTTTGGTTTTGGCTACGGTTACACCATTTCGTACTTAATTCCTATTTTCAAAAAAGCCAATTAACCGAGCATCTGTTTTTTTAACCCATTAGCTTAATAGGCAAAACATTGCTGGTTAATTAACAAGCTGGCAACCTATTTTTTATATTTTGCTTTTTTACTGCCTTCGTACATAACATATTTAACCAAACGCGATTCTAACTTGGCATTCATTAAATGGATTTTTCTGGAAGGGCGCAAACCTACATGTTTTAAGGCATCCAGATTGGAGGTAATAAACCAGGCATCGGTACCTGGGTAATGCTGTTTAAGCGTATCGCCAATAGCGGCATAAAATTTTTCCATATCAATATCCAAACGTTCGCCGTAGGGCGGGTTAAAAACCATATGTAGTTTTTTATCGCCTCCTTTTTGTGTTTTAAAAAAGTCTTCATGCTTAATACTCACAAAAGCTTCCAAGTGCGCATTTTTTATATTGTCCTGTGCTTTGGCTACTGCGCTGGGCGATTTATCGTAACCAATAATTTGATGATGGAAATCGCGTGTTTTATTTAATAAAGACTCTTCTATTTTTTCAAACAAATCCACATCCCAATCATTCCAGCGCTCGAAAGCAAACTCTTTTCGCATTAAATTTGGCGGAATATTACAAGCAATCATAGCGGCTTCTGCCAGTATAGTGCCACTACCACACATAGGATCCATAAAATCCGTTTGGCCATCCCAACCAGACAGCATAATCATACCTGCTGCCAGCACTTCATTAATTGGTGCAATATTGGTAGCTGTTTTATACCCGCGTTTATGAAGCGATTCTCCAGACGAGTCCAATGAAATGGTACACTGATTTCTATCTATATGAACGTTTATTTTTAAATCTGGAAACCGCAAATCTATATTTGGGCGCGCGCCAGTGGTATCCCTAAATTTATCTACAATAGCATCTTTAGTTTTTAATGCAATAAATTGCGAATGCGTAAATTTTTCAGAGTGTACTGTTGCACTAATAGCCAAGGAACCGGTAGCTTTCATATACGCACTCCAGTCCATTTTATACACTTGGTTGTATAAATCTTGTTCGTCTTTAATCCGAAAACTAGCTATAGGTTTTAAAATTTTTATAGCGGTGCGCAAGGCTAAATTTGCCTTATACATAAAACCTTTGTCCCCGGTAAAACCAACCATACGCACGCCCTTTTCTATATCTTGTGCCCCTAATTGCAGCAGTTCGTTTTCCAGTAATTCCTCAAAGCCAAACAAGGTTTTGGCTACCATTTTAAAATTATTCTCCATGACATTCATTAAATAGATTGCAAAAATACAGTATTTTTGTGGCAAGACAACAGGTTTTAGCTAACAAACAAAAGCGCCTTGTATATAACTAGTTTACTAAAAGTTTAATACCCCTTTCAGGGAATATTCCTATGGAAAATAACACACAATGGTTTGCCTCGTGGTTTAATACACCTTATTATCACATTCTGTATAAGGACCGAGATTACAAGGAGGCCCAACTATTTATGGATACCCTAACACATTATTTAAATCTGCCGGAACAGGCCCATATTTTAGATTTAGCTTGTGGCAAAGGCCGGCATGCCATTTATTTAAACAAATTGGGCTACCAGGTAACGGGTGCAGACTTATCGGAAAACAGTATTTTGCATGCCAAACAATTTGAAAACGATCGTTTACAATTTATAGTGCACGATATGAGCAAGCCGCTAAACCAACAATTTGATGCCGTTTTTAATTTATTCACAAGCTTTGGTTACTTTAAAAACGAAGCTGATAATTTAAACACAATTAAAGCCATTCAAGCCAATTTAAACGAAACGGGGTTTGGTGTAATAGATTTTATGAATACCGACTATGTTATCGAAAATTTAGTTCCTAAAGAGATAAAAACAGTAAATGATATTGCGTTTCACATAACACGATATGTAGAAAACGGCTACATTATAAAAAACATAGCCTTTACCGATGGCGGACAAAATTATACATTCCAAGAGCGCGTAAAAGCCTTTACGTTGGCCGATTTTGAGGCGCTTTTTAATCAGGCAGGAGTGTATTTATTAGATATTTTTGGAGACTATAAACTGCAAAAATTTAATGCCAAAACATCGGAACGTTTAATCATGATTTTTAAATAATGTTACAGTATTTATTACCCATTCTAGCCGTTTTAATTGGAGCCATTCTAGTTATTTTTACGCGAACGAAAACCTATTTTAACTTTAAATTATTATTAGCGTTTAGTGGGGCTTTTTTATTAGCCTTAACCCTATTCGAATTACTTCCGGAAGTGTACCACCACTTAAATGCCAAGGCTTCTGGTTTGTATATTATGTTAGGGATTTTAATTCAAATTATTCTTGAATTTTTTTCTAAAGGAGCCGAACACGGCCATGTACATCACCACAACCACGAAAACAACTTCCCTTGGGCTTTGTTTATAAGCCTGTGTATCCATAGTTTTTTAGAAGGTTTCCCTATTCACGAACACAACGACATGGTTTATGGTGTTTTGGTGCATAAAATTCCTATTGCTACAGTTATTACCAGCTTTCTAATTAACTCCAAATGTTCCAAAATTCAAATGGGTTTATTTTTAAGCATATTTGCGCTCATGACACCTCTGGGAACTTACATTTCCAATCACATGAATATTGCCACGGCGTATATTACAGCTATAAATGCGGTTGTTATTGGTATATTTTTACACATTTCTACAACTATTTTATTTGAAAGTGGCGAAGGCCATAAATTTAATCTTACTAAATTGGTAGCTATTGTTTTAGGTATTGCTGCCGCGTTTATGTTTTAAGTATGTTTTCAAAGGAAGAATCTAGACAATTACGACAAACTTTTTGGACAAGTTTTGGCAAATCCTTTCCAAGGAAATGGATTTTATACGACACCAAAATAAAAGGGTTGCAATTTAAGTTCTATTTCGACACTAAAAAAGCCTTCGTAGCGCTGGATTTAGAGGACGATTTGGAAAACAGAATTAATATTTGGGAAAAATTAGAAAGCTTAAAAACCATTATTAAAACCGATTATTTACCCGAAGCTCATTTTGAGGAAACTTATTTTTTAGATAACGGTAAAGAAATTTCGCGCATTTTTGTGCCCTTAAACGAAAAAGTTTCCATTCATAATAAAAACACTTGGCAAACAGTTATGGTATTTTTTAACGCAACCATGCCGCAATTTGAAGCTTTTTTTGAAGATTATAAAGATATCATTAAACCCGAATAGCTACCCAAAAGCATAAAAACGCTAAAGGCGTGGTATGCAAACCACTAAAGGCGCTTACAAATACCGCACGTTACGTTTTTGTTAAAGCGTAATTTAATTATTCATTTTCAATTAATTATCTCATTGTGTTTTTATAAATTTGCAGCCTTTAAACCAGGACGAAACCTGTTTTTTCTTAATTTAAAAACGTTTGCGCGTAACATGGATCATCTTATTACATTTTCTATTACAGTATTCACTGGTTTTTTTGCCATTATGAATCCTATTTCCAACCTACCTATTTTTTTATCTTTGGTGGGTGGCGCTAACGATGAAGCCAAACTTCGCATTAACAAAAAAGCAGTACTTATAGCTTTTATTATTGTAGCCGTATTTGTTATTCTAGGAAAATTTATTTTCGAACTTTTTGGTATTACTATTCCTGCCTTTAAAATTACAGGTGGTATTTTAATATTTTATGTTGGTTTTGACATGCTTCAGTCGAAAAAATCCAGCATAAAAAACCTGAAAAATACACATATAGACGAAAACATAGCTGTTTCGCCTTTAGCTATTCCTATTTTGGCCGGGCCTGGCACCATTGTTACTGCCATGAACTTTGTGTCGGATGCTAACCTATTACAAATTATTTTGGTGCTATTAATTTTTGCACTAATGTGTTTTTTAACCTTTGTTACCTTCCGGTTAAGCAACTTTATAGTGCGTAAAATTGGATATAATGTTATTTCTGTGGTCGGAAAAATAATGGGTTTAATTATTGCTATTATTGGTACCAACATGATTATTGAAGGTATTAAAATTACCTTTAACTTACCGTAAAAAGAAATCTTAAATAACGTACTTATACACCATAATAAAATGGCAAATGGCACCTGCTAGCACAAATAAGTGCCAAATAACATGGTTAAATTTAATACGGTGTATGGCGTAAAACAACACACCAACTGTATAGGCTAAACCGCCTGCAAAAAGCCAAAACAAACCGTTGGCATGCAGATGCGTGGCGAGGTAGGTAAAATCGAAAACAATAAGCCAACCCATGGCTAAATACAAAACCAAAGAAAATACTTCAAACCTGCCAGTAAAGAAAATTTTTAACAGTGTTCCAAAAGCGGCAATACTCCATACAATTAGAAACAAGTACCAACCTCTGCTAGGCGCTAGTGTTATTAATGTTACCGGTGTATAGGTGCCGGCTATTAAAATGTAAATACTTACGTGGTCTAGAATACGAAAATAATGCTTTAGGTGTTCACTCCTTACATAATGGTATAAAGCAGAAGCACTAAACAGTAAAACCATACTTAATCCGTATACCCATACGGCAAAAAAATGCCAAGGCACATTAGTGGTTTGTTGGCTTACTAAAAGTAGCAAGGCCAAAACGCCAAATAGTGCGCCAAACGCATGTGTTATGGTATTTAAACGCTCTTCAAATGGACTTTGTTTTCGCATTAATTTTCACTTTTTGTCCGACGCCAAACATTTGTTAATTCTAAAAAATCGTACGCCAAAGCCGATTCTTGACGCTCTAACAAACCACTCTGAAAGGCGCGTTCCAGAATATCTTCAATTAAATAATCTTCTTTTACCTCCAACGGATTAAATGCCTCTTTTAAAGATATATTAAAGAGCCTAGCAGTATTGTTAAACCAAAAAGCACGCCAACCACTGCGTAAATTTTTTATTAAATCGAAGGTAGTAATACCCGTTTGGCGATGAATTAACTTTACTAAAATTTGCCCCTCCGTTTTGGTTAATTTTTTTAATTCGGCTGAAAATTCATCTTCAATATATTTCTGAATAATACGGGCATAACGCTTCTTTTCCGACGGGCGTTCCAAACTATTTAAACGCTGGTTTAGCGTTTCTAAGCGTTCGGCTGCTAATTTAGCATACGGGTATACTTTTATTGTTTTTCGGCGTAAAATTAAATAGGCACGCCTTTCCGCTTGATTGTCAAATTTTAAACGATGTAGCAACACCACTTCATTCAGGTTTATAGCACTTTTAGGAATTGAATCGCCTTCAACAATTATATAAAAAGCAGCGGTGGTATCCGCGACCTCCTCCTCTATTTGAGCAAATAGGCTTAATGGCAGTATCAAAAGGAAATACGCAAGGTGTTTCATAGGTTAACAGAATAAATGCAGCCAGTTTTAAAGCACTGTAAAATTAATAATTTAAAAAACCTTTAACCTTAAAATACTATTAATATTAGTATTTTAGTGCAAAATTAAATCATATGGCAAACAAGAGTATACTTACCGAAAAGTCTATGGACTTTTTAAAAACCTATTTAAACAATGCCGCTCCTACGGGTTACGAATGGGAGGGTCAGAAAATATGGATGGACTATCTAAAACCTTATGTAGACGAGTTTATAACCGATACCTATGGTACCGCTGTAGGCGTTATAAATCCGGATGCTAAATACAAAGTGGTTATTGAGGGCCATGCCGACGAAATTTCGTGGTATGTTAATTATATTACAGACAACGGACTAATTTACGTGGTAAGAAATGGGGGCAGCGACCATCAAATTGCACCAAGTAAGGTAGTAAACATTCATACTAAAAATGGTATTGTAAAAGGCGTATTTGGTTGGCCTGCCATTCATACCAGAAATAAAGCTAAAGAAGAAGCGCCAAAACCCGATAATATTTGTATTGATGTGGGCGCAAAAGATAAAGCGGAAGTCGAAAAAATGGGCGTTCACGTTGGTTGTGTTATAACCTACCCAGATGAATTCCACATTTTAAATGGCGATAAATTTGTGTGTCGTGCTTTAGATAACCGAATGGGTGGCTTTATGATTGCCGAGGTGGCACGTCTATTAAAAGAGCACAAAAAAACGCTGCCTTTTGGATTGTATATTACCAACTCTGTACAAGAAGAAATTGGCTTGCGTGGTGCTGAAATGATTACACAAACCATTAAACCCAACGCCGCTATAGTTACCGATGTTACGCACGATACAACCACGCCCATGATTGAGCAAAAAGTACAAGGGTTTGTTGAACTAGGCGCCGGTCCTGTAATTGCTTATGCACCAGCAGTACAGCAAAAATTGCGCGATTTAATTACCAATACAGCCGAAGAAAAAAACATACCGTTTCAGCGTGCAGCGCTATCTAGAGCTACCGGAACTGATACCGATGCCTTTGCGTATAGCAATGGTGGGGTGCCTTCTGCTTTAATTTCTTTACCATTACGCTATATGCATACAACCGTAGAAATGGTGCACCGAGAGGATGTAGAAAATGTTATTAAAATGATTTACGAAACGCTTTTAAAAATGAAAGCAGGGGAAACCTACTCCTACTTCGACTAAAGTGGTAATAAAAGAGCGCAACTCATTTTCTGAAAAATAGTTCTCAAAATAAAAAGGGTTGGCACTTGTAAGTGCCAACCCTTTTTTAAATTATGAATTAGTAATTATTAATTAATAACCATTTTCTTGGTGTCTATTTTTCGGCCATCTACATATAGCGTGTAATAGTAAACACCCATTTGTAAAGAGGCACTATTAAAAAACAATTCCTGATCGCCTAATTTTTTTAAGGCCACATTATCAATAATTTGTCCTGATGTATTGCTGAAAACTATTGCAGCATTTTTATAATTAGTTGGCACATAATACTTTATAGAAGTAGTGCCATTAAACGGATTAGGTATGTTTTGGTATAAAGTTGGGCCTTGTGGCTTACCAGAAACACCATCTGGATTGGTAACTGTTAACGTGGAGCAGGCACATTCTTCTAAAATCTCTAAACGAGTGGTTAAATCGGCTATTACCGCTGCCTGACTGTTAACTAAAGTTTCTAAATTTGAAATAGCATTCTGTTGTGAGGCTATTAAAGGCTGTAAATTTACAGACGTACTCGCTCCATTTTCTATTTCTATAACCAAGTTTGTACCATTTAAAGTGGCTGCTGTTAAACTCTGATTATCTGTTCCGGTGCCGTCTTGTATTACCGATAAATCTACAGTTTCTGTGCTTCCTGAAATTCCCAAGGTAGTACCTGTTAGGTTTAGAGCTTGCTCATCGGTGTTGTCTAAATAACTGCTTAAATCGATGGTATTACTAGCACCCGAAATACTCAAAGTATTGCTATTTAAAGCTAATTCCTGATTATCTGTTCCGGTGCCGTCTTGTATTACCGATAAATCCACAGTTTCTGTGCTTCCTGAAATTCCCAAGGTAGTGCCTGTTAGGTTTAGAGCTTGCGCATCGGTGTTGTCTAAATAACTGCTTAAATCGATGGAATTACTAGCACCCGAAATACTTAACGTATTGCTATTTAAAGCTAATTCCTGATTATCTGTTCCGGTGCCGTCTTGTATTACCGATAAATCTACAGTTTCTGTGCTTCCTGAAATTCCCAAGGTAGTGCCTGTTAGGTTTAGAGCTTGCGCATCGGTGTTGTCTAAATAACTGCTTAAATCGATGGTATTACTAGCACCCGAAATACTTAACGTATTGCTATTTAAAGCTAATTCCTGATTATCTGTTCCGGTGCCGTCTTGTATTACCGATAAATCTACAGTTTCTGTGCTCCCTGAAATTCCCAAGGTAGTACCTGTTAGGTTTAAGGCTTGCGCATCGGTGTTGTCTAAATATGGTGTCAAGTCTATTGTTGTACTACCGTTGCTGATACTCAATACATGAGACACTAGTGCTAACTCTTGATTATCAGTGTTATCTAAATACGGGCTTAAATCTATGCGTGTGTCATTACCAGTAATAGCCAGCGAATCATTGGTTAAACTTAAAGCTTGAGCGTCTGTATTATCTAAATACGGACTCAAATCGATTATTGTTGCGCTACCTGTAATACTTAAAGAATCGCTTACTAGACTTAAATCTTGCGCTGATTCGGAGCCACCTAAACTAGACCAAGCGGCACCATTCCAAGCGTGTAATGCTTTTAAATCTGTATCGTAAACTAGTAATCCCATATCGGTACTATCTAGGGCCACACCAGAAGCTGGTGTGGTTTCAAGAGCTATACGTTGCGCGGTGGTTAATCTGTTAACAAGAAATCCTTTATCAGTATCCGCTAATTCCAAAGACGCATTTTTATTGGCAGCCATTGTACCAATACCAACACTAACTCTACTGCTTTCTGTGTCGCCACCTAACGCCATAGTATTTGCTTCATTAACAATGGTGTTGGCACCAATAGCAATGGCGTTATTGCCATTTGCCTCACTGTAAGCGCCAATAGCAATACGGTTAGTGGAGCTTTGTGAACCAATGGCTTTAGCCGCGTATCCTAGTACCACATTATCATTACCCCATACTCTACTATCCGATCCAATAAACACATTTCTTTCGTACCTAAAAACATAATCGTTTGTTGGCTTAAAATCAGCAAAATGTCCCATCCCTACATTATCGCTACCTTCTCTGTTCCTGCCTCCTGCCATTGCACCTACATAGGTATTTCTTCGTGCATCGTATGTTGTATTAGTTCTGTTGTTATCATGTCCTGCACCAAAGCCCACAAAAGTATTTAATATGCCGTATTCGTTATTGCCACCGGCGCCATAACCCAAAAACGTATTGGCAACACCTATTCCATTATCGCCGCCAGCTCCTGCGCCAAAAAAAGCGTTATAATATCCCGTTGTGTTATCCGCACCAGCACTTTTTCCTGACTGAAAGACATATCCTTCCAAATCGCCGAAGGTCTCAACATAGCGTGCATCTCCACCTACAAAAGTATTAGAGTGCCCAGTGGTGTTAGAAAACCCAGCATCTTCCCCTAAAAAGGTATTATAGCTACCTGTGGTATTAGTGATTCCCGCATCTTCCCCTAAAAAGGTATTATGGCTACCTGTGGTATTATGTTCACCAGCTTCTTCTCCAATAAACGTATTGTCATTACCAGTGGTGTTTAAATTACCGGCTTTTGTGCCTACAAATACATTGTCTGTAGCTGTATTAAACCGGCCAGCTTCTTTACCCACAAAGGTGTTATCAGTACCAATTAGGTTACTGTACCCAGAATAAGCACCAATAAAAACATTATCCGAAGCAGTTGTTTGGCTAGCTCCAGCCCACGTTCCTAGTACTGCATTATAGCTTCCTGATGTTAACCTTGTTAATGTGGAATCGCCCACAGCTGTATTATAGTCGCCAAACGTTAAACTGGTTCCCGAATCCGAACCCAAAGTTTCATTCATTACTTGTGCTTGCGTAAGCGTTGCCATTAGTAACAAGATTATAAAGAATTGGTGTTTTTTTGTCATATTTTTATGGTTTTATTGATTAATAATACACAAAAATAAGAATAATGTACAAAAACACAGTATTAAACCAAAAAAACTCAAAAAATTTGTTATTTCATTCTTAAAAAAAAGTGCTTTTATATTAATTTATGCATGAGTTACTGTTCAACATTCAAAATTGCATGTTATACCGGTACTAAAATTCCGTAATTATCTATTTTTGAATATTATTACCTAAACCATGGAAACACGCATAGATATTGTTACAGAAACCGGTGAAGCAACGGGCAAAACAGCTTTAAAATCGGAAATTCACACGAAAGGCTATTACCATAACACAGCTCATATTTGGTTCTATACTGCAAAAGGCGCCATATTATTAGCGCAACGATCTGCAGCAAAGACTATTTACCCCTTACTTTGGGATGTATCGGTAGCAGGACATGTTGATGCTGGCGAAACCATTGAAGCTGCAGCAATTCGGGAAATACAAGAAGAAATAGGCCTTACTATATTAAAAACGGATTTATACAAAATCGGCATTTTTCCCAGCTTCCGAAGTTATGAGAATGGGATTTCAGACAATGAATTTCATCATACCTATATAGCCAAATTACAGGTCCCTCTTGAAAGTTTAAAACCCCAACAAGGCGAGGTAGATGCCTTAAAACTTGTAACACAACATCAGTTTAAATCCCTTTTAGCAAGCAGCCAAACCAATGGTCATTTTATTGCATCTAACCGTAACTACTATTTAACGGTGCTTCGGGCAATTGAGATGAAACTATCCTAATTGCAAGTTTATGGGGTTTAACACAATTTAAACTTACCTTTTGCAGGCCCTTTAAAACCAGATTTTTAGTTTAGCAATAAGGCTATAACGGTTTTAAAAAATTATAATAAATCACATATTAATTAAACCCGCTAATTTATCAAAACGGTTCATATTCCTTATATTTACCACACTAAAATTAATTTTATGTCAAAAACCTATCAAACCACCGTCAATAATAATCAGGTGTTTAAAATGACGCCCAAAAACGTAACAAAGCTAGATTACGTTCATGAAGCGGCCAACACATATCATGTTTTGCATGAAAACAAATCGTACAAAATTGCTATTGTAAAACAGGATTTTCAAACCAAGCAATACCAAGTAAAAGTAAACGGAACAACCTATAATGTAGCAATAGAAGATCCATTGGATTTGTTAATAAAAGATTTAGGTTTCGAAATTGGCGCTTCTAAACAAATTAATGACATAACTGCTCCTATGCCCGGCTTAATATTAGATATTGCGGTAACTGCAGGGCAAGAAGTACAAGAAAATGATACCATCCTTATTTTGGAAGCCATGAAAATGGAAAACGTTATTACAGCACCACGAAGTGGTATTATTAAGTCCGTTTCTGTAAAACCGAACGATGCCGTGGATAAAAACCAACTTTTAATTTCGTTTGAATAAAAACAAACCAGCCAACACTTTTAAAAACAGTTTTTTAAACGCCGTTAGAAAAGGCTTTAAAAGCAACAGAAATTTAAAATAAATGAAGAAAATATTAATTGCTAATCGTGGGGAAATTGCTATTCGGGTTATGAAAACCGCAAAAAAAATGGGTTTAAAAACTGTCGCCATATATTCCACCATCGATAGAAACGCACCCCATGTTAAATACGCCGATGAAGCCGTTTTAATAGGCAATGCACCCTCCAATGAATCGTATTTATTGGGCCATAAAATTATAGAGGTTGCCAAAAACCTTCAAGTAGATGCCATTCATCCTGGTTATGGCTTTTTATCGGAAAACGCGGAATTTGCTGAATTATGCGAGGCAAATAACCTTATATTTATAGGATCAAAATCTGAAGCAATAAGGGTAATGGGCAGTAAATTAGCCGCTAAAGAGGCTGTTAAAAATTACAATATTCCCATGGTGCCCGGTACAGAAGAGGCCATAACAGATATAGCCGAAGCCAAAAAAATTGCCAAAACTATTGGTTTTCCCATTCTCATTAAAGCTTCGGCCGGCGGTGGCGGAAAAGGTATGCGCATTGTAGAAAGTGAAGCCGATTTTGAATCGCAGATGAATCGGGCCATTAGCGAAGCCACATCGGCTTTTGGCGATGGCGCTGTGTTTATTGAAAAGTATGTTAAATCGCCACGCCATATCGAAATTCAAGTTATGGCCGATACACATGGAAATATTATTCATTTGTTTGAAAGAGAATGTAGCGTGCAGCGCCGCCACCAAAAAGTGGTGGAAGAGGCGCCATCATCGGTACTAACGCCCGAATTACGCAAAAAAATGGGAGAAGCAGCCATAAAAGTAGCCAAAGCCTGCCATTATATTGGTGCTGGAACCGTGGAATTTTTATTGGACGATGCACATAATTTTTATTTTCTTGAAATGAATACGCGTTTGCAAGTTGAGCATCCGGTAACGGAATTAATTACCAAAACCGATTTGGTTGAATTGCAAATTCGTGTAGCGCGTGGTGAACACTTACCCATGCAACAATCGGATTTAAATATACACGGCCATGCAATTGAGTTACGCGTTTACGCCGAAGATCCTTTAAACGATTTTTTACCAAGTGTAGGACATCTTGAAGTTTACAAATTACCGGTTGGAAAAAATATTCGGGTAGATAATGGCTTTGAACAAGGTATGGATGTTCCCATCTATTACGATCCCATGCTATCCAAACTTATTACCTACGGCAACACCCGCGAGGAGGCCATAGCACTAATGATTTCGGCAATAGCTAATTATGAGGTTCAAGGAATAGAAACCACCTTACCGTTTGGAGATTTTGTGTGCAAACACGAGGCCTTTAGGTCTGGAAATTTCGACACGCATTTTGTAAAAAACTATTATTCGCCTGAAGCGCTTCAAGCAAGTGAAAAAGATGAAGCTTACGTGGCTGCAGCCATGGCTTTACAACACTATTTACAGGCTATAGATGTGGTTAAAGTACCAAAAAATAAATAGCGCCAAAAGAAATAACAACTACTTACCTGTGCCATAACGCTATCTTGAAAGTCTAAATTGCATTAAAATTTAGCGCTCGTACAAACTAAAACAGGTAATAATAACATTAAAAACATTATGGATTCTAATATAAAAACTCTAAACGAAAAATTAGCACAAGCCCATTTGGGTGGTGGCCAACAGCGCATAGACAAGCAACATGCCAATAAAAAACTAACGGCACGCGAACGTATTTTATATTTGTTAGATACCGGTTCGTTTGAAGAAATTGGTGCTTTAGTAACTCACCGCACCAAGGATTTTGGCATGGACAAACAACAATATTATGGCGATGGTGTAGTAACTGGTTATGGCACCATATCCGGTAGATTGGTTTATGTATTTGCACAAGATTTTACAGTTTTTGGTGGGTCTCTCTCTGAAACACATGCCGAAAAAATTTGTAAGGTTATGGATTTAGCCGTAAAAGTAGGCTCTCCTATAATTGGGCTAAATGATTCGGGTGGTGCACGCATTCAGGAAGGTGTGCGCTCCTTGGGTGGCTACGCCGATATTTTTTACCGAAACGTACAAGCCTCGGGGGTCATACCACAATTGTCTGCTATTATGGGCCCATGCGCTGGTGGTGCAGTATATTCGCCGGCTATGACCGATTTTACCATCATGGTTCAAGATACCAGTTATATGTTTGTAACGGGGCCAAACGTAGTAAAAACGGTTACCAATGAAACCGTTACCAGCGAAGAATTAGGTGGTGCGAGCACACACGCCACCAAATCGGGTGTGGCGCACATTACAGCCACCAACGACGTGGAATGTTTGGAAGATATTAAAAAGCTGTTAAGTTATTTACCTCAAAATAATCAGGAAAAAGCCAAGGACTACCCGTTTGAATTAACGGACGAAATACGCCAAGAGTTAGCAGAAATAATTCCGGATAACGCCAACAAGCCTTACGATATGCATGCGGTTATTGCCGGTATTATAGATACCAATTCCTTTTATGAAATTCATAAAGACCATGCCGAAAATATTATTGTAGGTTTTGCGCGTCTAGGCGGAAAAAGTATTGGTATAGTTGCCAATCAACCCATGTTTTTAGCGGGTGTTTTGGATGTAAACAGTTCTAAAAAAGCCGCACGCTTTGTTCGTTTTTGCGATGCATTTAATATTCCGTTATTAGTGCTAGAAGATGTTCCCGGTTTTTTACCAGGAACAGATCAGGAATGGAATGGTATTATTGTGCATGGGGCTAAATTGCTATACGCGTTTTCGGAAGCTACCGTGCCACGTATTACCGTTATTACCAGAAAAGCTTATGGTGGTGCATACGACGTTATGAACTCCAAACATATAGGGGCGGATATTAATTATGCGTGGCCTTCTGCCGAAATTGCTGTTATGGGGGCAAAAGGTGCTGCGGAAATTATATTTAAAAAAGACATTAATGCTGCTGCCGACCCAGAAGCTACCTGGAAAGAAAAAGAAGCTGAATACGCTAAACTGTTTGCTAACCCTTATAGCGCAGCAGAACGCGGTTTTGTTGACGAAGTAATTTTACCTGAAACTACCAGACATAAGCTAATAAAAGCCTTTGCCATGCTAGAGGACAAAACAGTAAATAAACCAAAACGCAAGCACGGTAATATTCCTTTATAAGCCTTTTTAAAAGCACAAAGCAATAATTTTAAATACAAACAAAACAAGCCACACGTTTTAGCGTGTGGCTTGTTATTTCCAATTAACCTTGGTTAAATTATTGCAATAATTTAGCGAATACCTGGTTTTTTATGGCCCGGTATGCCTCTAAATGACGCAAGTATTTAGCACTATAGGTATCATGTAGGTTAACATAATAAATGTCGCATTCCAAATCGTCGCATTCATTATACTTTTCAATGGAAGATTTATAATTGTGCATCTCGTTTAAAATAACCGTATTTTGTTCAGCTTTTTCAAGCAACTGGTCGCGTAGCGCTTTATCTCCCAATTTATTGGAAGCTATTTTGGCTAGCTGATCGCTTTCATCTGTAACATAATTCAGATGCGAAATCCATACTTCTAATTCTTGACTGCGTCTGGCTAGAATTATTTCTTCGTCTGTATTTGGGTTGTTAAAAGAGTTTGTATCCATTATACTTGGTATTGTTTGTTAGATTTGTTTTGAATTACTTTCACAATACGGAGCTTTTTAACACCGCCCGGAAACTCCCAATCCATAACATCATTTTCGGCATAGCCCATAACGGCAGCACCCATTGGTGTTAAAACTGAAACTTTATTGTTTTGCGGGTTTTTTTCGTTGGGTGTTACCAACTCAAAAGTGTTTTCCCAACCATCCTCTGTAGCTACAGTAATAATAGAGTTAAACCTAATAACATCATCTGGCATTAATTCTGCATCTTTAATTACTGCATTCTGCAATTCAGCATCAAGCCGTTTTACGGAGTATGTGCGCGTATCTTCTTTATAATTTTTAGATAAATTTAATAAGCCCTTTAAAATAACATACTCCTTTTTTTCTAATATCAAACTTCCGTATTTCATTTCAAATTACTTTTTTATTTATGGGAAAATACCACGTTGTATGTAAGCCTTCTCTATACGCTCTATGGCTATAAAATAAGCGGCAGAACGCATGTCTAAATTTTTATCTTCCGATGCTTTTAAAACGCGTCTAAACACTTCTCTTATTTTTTTATCAATTCTAGCAAGGATTTCTTCTAATTCCCATAGTTCGCCGTTACGGTTTTGCAACCATTCAAAGTAACTACCAATTACACCACCCGAATTACATAAAATATCTGGAATAATGGTTATGCCTCTGTCCAATAAAATTTGTTCAGCTTCTACAGTTGTTGGTCCGTTTGCTCCTTCGGCAACTAGTGTGGCTTTTATACTTGCGGCATTATCTTCTGTAATTTGGTTACCTAATGCGGCAGGAATACAAATATCGCAATCAATTCCGAAGAAATCTTCTTTAACAACAGCCGTAGAATCAGGGAAACCTACTACTGCGCCTTTGTTGTTTTTTGTGAATTCGAATAAATGATCTACTGATATACCTTCTTCGTTGCTAATGGTACCATAGGCATCTTGCACGCCTACCATTTTTGCACCATCTTTTTCTAAAAAGTGCGCTGCCCAGTAGCCTACATTACCAAAACCTTGCACAATAAAGCGCTTGCCTTTTAGGTCTACTTGCTTGCTTTCTGCCCAATATTTAATGGTTAAATAAACACCAAAACCAGTGGCACGGTCACGGCCTTCTAAACCGCCTGAACCAATTGGTTTTCCTGTTACCACATGCTGATTTTTAGAACGCTCTGAAGGCGCTTTTGTAGACATGTAGGTATCTGCAATCCAGGCCATTGTTTGGGCGTTGGTATTTACGTCTGGTGCTGGAATATCGTGTTCTGGCCCAATGTTTTCGCCTAAAGCATAGGTAAAACGTCTGGTTATACGCTCCAGCTCTGATTGCGAATATTTTGTTGGATCCATTTGGATACCTCCTTTAGCACCACCGTAAGGTAAACCGGCTAAAGATGTTTTCCAGGTCATCCACATAGCTAATGCCTTAACAGAATCTATATCGATGGTTGGGTGGTAACGCAAACCACCTTTATAAGGACCTAAAGCGTTGTTGTGTTGTACGCGGTAGCCTTTAAAAATTTCTACTTCGCCATTATCCATACGAACGGGGAAATGGATAATTAATTCGTTGTTTGTTACGGCTAATATTTTTCGGATGTTTGGATTTAATTCAACCATGTCTGCAGCAGCATTAAATTGCTTCATAACATTTTCAAACATGCCTTGTTTAGCTTGCTCTTTCTTTTTTACTTTTTTTGTTAATGTCATTTTTTTGTGTTTAAATTTAGGTGCATGATCGCATTTTTGCTGGTTGTTGCTTTAGTGCGTCATTAATTGCTTTTGTTTTGGTTTGTGGTGCTTGGCAACGACTTCGTATTCGCTACAAGACCAAATAAAGTTTTTATTTGCGGTTAATATACAGGTGTCAATAAACTTACAATCTTGGCACAAACTATTTTCCACGGTATGATTCATTACATCTGTTTTAATTCGGCTACCATAAGGCAACTGTTGTGCCAGTTTATAACTAACATGTATAATTTAATTTTAAATCATTGAAAATCAATTATATATAATTAAATTGTTTTGTGTGCTTTTTTTTGTTCTGGGGTATTCTTGTACACCTGTGTCATAATTACCCACATTTTAAACCTTACTTAATTTTTTCACTTAATGTTTTTCTGTCTATTTGTAATATTTTAGCGGCTTTAGATTTGTTATTATTGGTTGCTTGCAACACTTTTAGAATATACTCTTTCTCAACGGTTTTTAGTGGTAAAAATGCTTCTTCTACTTCAGGGAACTCAATATGGTATTTTAGTTGGTCGGGTAAATCGGCAATGGTAACTTCCTTATCGCTCATAATAACGGCACGCTGAATAACATTTTCAAGTTCTCTAATATTGCCTGGCCAATCGTATCTTTCTAGTGCTTCAATAACTCCAGGCGCCATAGCCATGCGTGTGTCTTTAAATTCAACGGCATATTTTTGCAAAAACTTGTTAGCAAGTAAAGCAATGTCTTCTTTGCGTTCCTTTAAGGGTGGCACTGCTACCTCAACCACAGTGAGTCTGTAATAAAGATCTTCACGAAAAGTGCCTTTAGCTATTAATTCTTTTAAATTAACATTGGTTGCCGCTACCACACGTACATCTACAGGTTCCACTTTTTGCGATCCCACGCGCGTGACTTCTTTTTCTTGCAACACACGCAACAAACGGGCTTGTGTAGCCAATGAGGCGTTGCCAATTTCATCTAAAAAAATAGTGCCCTGCTGGGCGGCTTGAAAAAAACCGTCGCGGTTAGCCTCTGCACCAGTAAAAGCGCCTTTGGCGTAACCAAATAATTCCGATTCCAGTAAGTTTTCTGGAATAGCACCACAGTTTACAGCTATAAATGGTGCTTTTGAAAATTTACCGGAATAATGAATGGAGCGTGCTACCAATTCTTTTCCTGTGCCACTTTCGCCAGTAATAAACACGGTAGCTTTGTTATTTTTAACCCTGTTTATGATATCGATAACTTTTTTAATAGCATCGGACTGCCCTATTAATCCGCTTGATTCTGTGCTTGAAACGGTATTGGCTTGCGAATTTGAAAGACTTTTAGGCCGACTATCCAGTGCTTTTTTTACGGCCGTTTTTAGTTCCTCTTTGGTAAATGGTTTCGTAACATACTCTGTTACGCCAGATTTCATGACTTCCAAAGCGCCATCAATTGAAGGGTAACCCGTAACAACTAATTTTGGCATACTTGGAAAATGCTCGGAAACATACTTAACCAATTCCAAACCATCTACACCAGGCATTTTCAAATCTGTTATTAGTAAATCGATTGTTTTATCCTGTAAAATGGCAATAGCCTCCTTAACAGAGACCGCTTTGTAGGTGTGGTAATTTAAGGTTTGAAGATGCCGTTGCAATAATTCTAGTATGTGCACATCGTCGTCTACAAGTAAAATATTTTCCAGGTTTAAGGCCATGATTAGTTTTTAGGAAACCGTATGGTAAAAATAGTACCTTTTGGCGAATTTGGGCTATGCTTTATACTTCCTTTATGACTTTTTACAATGCCATGCACCACACTTAATCCTAAACCAGACCCCTCGCCTACCGGTTTTGTGGTAAAAAATGGATTGAAAATATTATCGCCAATGGTTTTATCTATACCGGTACCCTGATCGCTTATTTCAATAATAATATGGGTACTGGTTTGCGAAACTTTTACGGTAATAACACCTTTTTCCGGTGAAAAGTAAATGGCGTTAATTATTAAATTAAAAATAACTTGAGTTAGTTGAATACTATCTACCCTAAACGGAATATTAGTTTCCTGAATAGCTACCTGACAGGTAATACCTTTTTTAGAAAAATTTGGTTTTAACAGGCTTATAGCATCCTTAATAACCGTGGTTATATTGGTACGCGCCATTTGGTGCGGCATGTCGCAGGAAAAAAACATAAGTTTTTTAACCACTTCTCTGGAATAGATAGCACTGTTTCTAATTTTTTCTAAATCGTTTAAAACGGCCTTATTATCTTGAAACTGTTCTTTTAAAAGTTCGGAATATCCTAAAATATTAGCCAAAGGTGTATTCAATTCGTGGGCTATTCCGGCCGTAATTTCGCCTAAAATAGACAACCTATCTGCACGCTCCACTTGGCGTCTGGACAGCATTTCTTTTTCTATAATTTGCTTGCGTTCAAATAAGTTGCCAATTTCAAAAGCTACTTTATGAAGTAGTTGTTTTTCCTCGTTTAAAAAACTATTGCTTGTGAATTTTGCTTTAGAATACCCTACTTTTATAGCCCCTATAGGAATATTGAAGGCTTTAATAGCCGAAATAATAAACACTTGTTCGGCCGTTTTTTTACCCGCAAAAAATATGGTTTCTTCAATTTTTATTTCAACCGAGGCCTCTTCCGAGTACAACAGCGCTCCCTGTAAACTTCTGGCTATTGCTTTTAGGGTTGGATGCAAATCGTCCAGATTAGAATTGGCAATAAACGAACTAACTGCATACAGGCAAGTAAGTTCTTTAATGCGTTCGTTTAGTTTTTCTTCCGCTGAAATGAGAGGTGCCATAGGCCTAATATTTAAACAAAAATACATTTTTTAATTCTGAAAAACCCAAAATTATGGGCTATTTAGCTGCATGAGCACTATGTGTAACAAGCTACTAACCAACAATAGGAAGAATTAACAATCTATTAAACAAAATTATGCCCTAAATTGCTGTGTTTTCCAGTATTTTTGCAGGATGCAACGGACACCCATTACACCAGAAAAAGTTAATATAGAATTTGTAGCAATGATGGCTGCACTCATGGCTATTGTTGCTTTTTCCATAGATACGCTTTTGCCTGCTTTACCAAATATTGCAAGCGATTTTAAACTAATAGACACTTCGGACAACCAACTATTAGTAACTATGATATTTTTAGGTTTGGGATTTGGCCAACTAATTTTTGGGCCACTATCTGATAGCTTTGGTAGGAAGCCCATTATTTACGCTGGATTTTTACTCTTTATAGCTGCTAGCGTACTGTGTGTGGTTACAGCTAGTTTTAGTCTGCTTATTTTGGGGCGGGTTCTTCAGGGCGTGGGATTAGCTGCTCCACGAACCATAAGCATTGCCATGGTTCGCGACTCGTATAGCGGCGATTATATGGCCAAAGTAATGTCGTTTGTGGTCATGATTTTTATTTTAATTCCAATTATTGCACCCACATTAGGGCAGTTTCTAATTAGTTTTTACAGTTGGCGCTCTATATTTTACATTAATTTACTTTTTGGTGTTTTAGTTATGATTTGGTTCTGGAAAAGACAACCCGAAACGCACCGTATTTCCAAACGAACCAAACTAACGCCTCAACTATTTATGGCTGGAGCCAAAGAATTTTACAGACATAAAGATGCCGTTATTTATACAATTATTTCAGGGTTAATTACGGGGTCTTTTATGGTGTATTTAAGCACCTCGCAACAAATATTTGAGCAACAATATAATTTAGCAGACTTGTTTCCGTATATTTTTGCTAGTTTGGCCATTTCGGTAGGTTTTTCTACTTTTTTAAACGGCACTTTAGTAATGCGCTTTGGCATGAAACGTATTGCCATTGTTGCCGCGGTTTGTTTTAGCACGGTATCCTTATTATATGTTTTCCTATTTTGGTCTGGTGTTAACCCTAGTTTGCCTGTTTTGGTAGTATTTTTTGCTTTACAATTTACGGCTATTGGATTTTTGTTTGGCAATTTACGATCCCTAGCTATGGAGCCAATTGGACATATTGCCGGCGTTGGCTCTGCCATAAATGGCTTTTTTAGTACGGTTATGGCCGTGCCTATTGCCAGTTTTATAGGTAGTTTTGTAACCGAAAGTGTTTTGCCTTTATTTATTGGGTTTTCTGTTTGTGGTATTCTGGCAGTCTTTTTGTTTTATTCAGCTAACAACCTTGTCTTGCCTGTACGTAAAAGCACTAAATATTAGTCCGTATAAAAGGACTGGTAAAACACACCTTAAAATAGTTTGCTACGTACCAACGAACCGCATTAATTTTAAGCGGTTAATGTAACACGTAACGCCAACAGGTTGTTTTAGAAAGCTGTTATAGCAATAGGTTATTTAAAGCTTTTAGGTTGCTTGTTTTATTTCCCTTTGTGGCGCGTTTTGCTGTTTGTTTTCTTTTCTTTAAGGCGCACATACACTAATTTAAAACGGCCATTACCACTTTCTCTTTTATCAATTTCAAAAGCATCAATAGAATTTATTAAAGGCGTTAATTTTGCAAACCCATAATTACGCGAATCAAAATTTGGTTGCTTTTTTTGAAGTAAACCACCCACATCGCCTAAAAAGGCCCAGCCATCGTCGTCGGCTAAATCTTGAATAGTTTGCGAGATAAACTGAATATCTTTTTGGGTTATTTTATCGTATGTATTTGTTTGGGTTGTTTTCTTTTTGCTTGTTTCATCTGCATTAGCATCGTCATCATCGCTATTGGATGCTTGTTTTAAAATTTCAATATAAATAAACTTATCGCAAGCCACTATAAATGGTTTTGGTGTTTTTTTCTCGCCTATTCCGTAAACTTGCATGCCTGCCTCACGAAGTCGGGTAGCTAGCCGGGTAAAATCGCTATCGCTAGAAACCAAGCAGAAGCCATTAACTTTTCCGCTGTATAAAATATCCATAGCATCTATAATCATAGCGCTATCCGTAGCATTTTTACCGGTGGTGTAGCCGTATTGCTGAATGGGTGTAATGGCATTTTCTAACAACATGTTTTTCCATTTTGCTAAATGCGGCTTGGTCCAATCACCATAAATACGTTTAATAGTTGGGTTCCCGTATTTTGCAATTTCTTCCATCATTTCTTTTACATATGCCGAAGGAATATTATCGCCATCTATAAGAACTGCTAATTTTATATCCATACTGTTTAAAATTTCTTTAAAGGTACACAATCGGTTAATTTTGAACACAAAAAAACCGTTTCATTTTGTATGAAACGGTTTTAGGAGTTTAAATAATAACAGTTTTTTAGAACTGTAGGTCGGCAATAATATCGAACTCATCGTATATTACTTTGTCCTGTAAATTATCGAAAAAGCTAGACGATCCGTAACGAACATCGTATTTACTTCTGTCTACTTTTAAGTTTGCGGTTGCTTTACTACCATAAACAGACATTACAAACTGAATAGGATGTGTTTGACCTTTAATAGTTAAGTTGCCTGTAACATCGTAAGCATTTTTACCTTTTGGCTTCACTTTTGTCATTACCAAGTTTGCTTTAGGGTATTTTGTAACACCAAAGAAATCGTCCGATTTTAAGTGTCCGTCTAATTTATCCTTATACTCACCAGATAAATCGGTTGTTTCAATAGATGCCATATCAATTTCAAAAGCACCACCTTTTAAAACATCGTTTTTAAATTCTAAATTACCAGCAACCATATTAATGGTTCCCTCGTGCGATCCAGCTACTTTGTAACCTTTCCAAACCACTTTACTCTCGGAAGCTTTTACCGCTTTGTTTTGTGCTACAACTGCTGCGCCTACAGTTACAAAGGCCATAACTGTTAAAAATAATTTTTTCATAGTATGTGTTATTTAATTTTTTATTTATTTCTGATGCAAAGATGCAACAGATTCCCTATCTAAAAAATGACCTAGTTTATTAAATACTATTAAACTAGTTTAACATTTAGCGCTCGTAGGCCAGTTGGCGTTTAATTTTGCTTAAAAACTCCTTGGTAATACCCAAATAGGAAGCTACCAAATATTGTGGGATCCGGGTTTCTATTTCTGGATAGGTATTTTTGAAATACAAATAGCGCTCCTTGGCCGTCATGCTAAAGTTTCTAACTATGCGCTGTTGGGAAGCAGCCAAACCACGTTCCAGTATTTTTCGAAAAAACTTGTCCAGCTTGGGAATAGCATCGTATAAGTTTTCGATGGTGTTGTAATGAAATTGAACCAATTCGGTATCTTCCAAACACTGAATATTAAAATCGGCCGGCTTCTGATTTATAAAACTGGCTATATCTGAAACCCACCAACCCTCTACTGCTAAAATTATAATGTGCTCCTGACCCAAGGCATCTACAAAATACATTTTTGAGCAGCCTTTAATAATAAAGCTGCTGTATTGACAAATATCGCCCTGTTGCACTATAAATTGCCCTTTTAAATACTTTCTAACGGTAACATGTTCTGCTATTAGTTGCTCTTCTTCTGAAGTTAATGAAACATAATTATTTATATATGAAAATAGTGTTTGAAGCGCCATAAGCAGAAATTTAGGTCAAAGGTAAAAAATATGTTTACGTTAGCCCGGATATAAATTTAACTAAAACCAGATTCTAATCATTATTTTAATAGAAATAGTAAGACCTTAATTGAAAATACATGCTTCCAATAGGTACCAACTACACGTTAATATTAATTAAGAAGTTACAAGGCCTCTTTAATAATATCTTGAACGCATTCTGGATTTAACAATGTACTAATATCACCTAAATTGGACGTATCTTTTTCTGCGATTTTTCGTAAGATGCGTCGCATAATTTTTCCTGAGCGGGTTTTAGGCAAACTTGGTGTAAACTGTATTTTATCCAGTTTTGCAATAGGACCAATATGCTCGGTAATAATTTGATTAATTTCATTCCTCAAGTTGTTATGGTCTCTGCTTTCGCCTTTTTCTTTCAGTGTTACGTAGCCATATAAAGCATGGCCTTTTATTTCGTGCGGAAACCCAACAATGGCAGATTCTGAAACCGCTGGGTGCTCATTTATAGCATCTTCAATTGGTGCGGTGCCCAAATTATGGCCAGATACAATAATAACATCGTCCACGCGTCCCGTTATACGGTAGTAACCCACTTCGTCGCGCAAGGCACCATCGCCTGTAAAATACATGTTTTTATACGTTGAAAAATAGGTATCCTTGTAGCGCTTATGGTCGTTCCAGATGGTACGCGCCATACTTGGCCAAGGAAACTTAATACACAAACGTCCTTCTACTTGGTTGTTTTGCAATTCGGTGCCATGCTCATCCATAATACATGGTTGAATACCAATAAAAGGTAAGGTTGCATAGGTTGGTTTGGTAGGTGTTACATAGGGTAACGGCGAAATCATTATGCCGCCAGTTTCAGTTTGCCACCAGGAATCGATTATCGGACTTTTTCGCTTGCCCACATTATCGTTGTACCAATGCCAAGCTTCCTCATTTATGGGCTCGCCTACAGACCCTAGTACTTTTAAAGAGCTTAAATTATAGGTGTCTATTAATTCTGTTCCGTTTTTAGCTAGCGCCCTAATAGCCGTTGGTGCCGTATAAAACTGATTAATTTTATGTTTTTGAATAATATCCCAAAAGCGGCCAAAATCTGGATAGCTAGGTACACCTTCAAACATAACCGAAGTAGCCCCATTACAAAGCGGCCCATAAATAATATAGCTATGTCCTGTTATCCAACCAATATCCGCGGTGCACCAATACACATCATTTTCTTTATACTGAAACACATTTTTAAAGGTGTATGCGGTGTACACCATATAACCAGCCGTGGTATGAACCATGCCTTTTGGTTTTCCAGTGGACCCAGAGGTGTATAGAATAAATAGCGGATCTTCGGCTTTCATAACTTCAGCTTTTGCCTCATTGGGTGCGGCATCTAAAAGTGGTTGAAGCCAACAATCGCGATTGGGTTTCATGGTTATTTTGGAGTGAATGCGTTTTACCACCAAAACCGTTTTCACATCTGGGCAGCTATTTAGTGCATCGTCCACTATTCCTTTTAAATCGATTGTTTTAGCGCCTCTGTAAGCGCCATCGGATGTAATAACCAAGCTACAATTAGCATCGTTTATGCGTGTTGCTAAAGCTGTAGACGAAAATCCAGCAAATACTACGGAGTGTATAGCGCCTATTCTAGCACAAGCTAAAACAGCCACGGCTAATTCGGGTATCATGGGTAAATACACACAAACACGGTCCCCCTTGCGCACCCCTTTACTTTTTAGCACATTGGCCATTTTATTTACTTGGTGGTATAACTGTTTGTAGGTAATGTGCTGCGCAGGCTCATCCGGATTATTAGGTTCAAATAACAAGGCCGTTTTATCGGATCGAGTAGCTAAATGTCTATCTAAACAATTTTCGGTAATATTGAGTTCCGCCCCTTCAAACCAAGTTATTTCTGGTTTGGAAAAATCCCAGCTCAAAACAGTATCCCACTTTTTACGCCATAAAAAATGCTCTTCGGCTATTTCTTCCCAAAAGTTATGAGGCTCCCTAACAGATTTCCTATAAACTTGATAATATTCTTCTAAATGTTTTATGTGGTAATTACTCATGGTAGCTCTATTTTAAACTGAAAAGATAAAATATTAGTTGGAGTAATCAAAAATGAAATTCTAAAAAGCAGCCACTTGCCACGTATTACAAACCGAAGACCCTGTTAATTTTAGCAGATGTATTATTTAAAAAGCTAATTTGCAATCTTTTAAAATTGACATAAGTTTAGTTAGCACGAAAAAATACGTGCGGTATCGTTACTTAATATTGCCAGTTTTAAAATTTATAGTGAATTTAGTTATTTAAATAACTTTCAACATTATGCTTTATTCTATTTTGAATATCGGCCACATTGGCTTTTACAAAGGGTTCGCCTGTAATTTTTTCGTAAAGTTCTATATACCTATTACTAACAGATTGTATATATTCGTTGGACATGTGTGGCACTGTTTGCCCAGGTAACCCCTGAAATTTATGTTTTATAAGCCACTGCCTAACAAATTCTTTTGAAAGTTGTTTTTGCGCTACATTGGCATCCTGCCGTTCTTGGTAGCCTTCGGCATAAAAATATCGGGAAGAATCCGGTGTATGAATTTCATCAATTAAAACAATTTTACCGTCTTGTGTTTTGCCAAATTCATACTTTGTATCTACTAAAATTAAACCACGGGAAGCAGCAATTTCCGAACCTCTTTTGTAAAGTTTACGTGTATAGTCTTCCAACACTACATAATCTGCCTCGGACACTAGGCCCTTTTTTATAATATCCTCGCGCGAAATATCTTCGTCATGATCGCCCATTTCGGCTTTGGTGGCGGGTGTTATAATAGGTTCTGGAAATTTATCATTCTCTTTTAAACCATCTGGCATGGCCACACCACACAGTTGGCGTTTCCCTAAATGGTATTCTCTGGCTGCATGCCCTGCTAAATAGCCACGAATAACCATTTCCACCTTAAAAGGGGTACACAAATGCCCTACGGCTACGTTTGGATCGGGAGTTGCTTCCAACCAATTAGGAACTAGATCGGCGGTGGCTTCCATCATTTTTGTAGCAATTTGGTTTAAAATTTGTCCTTTGTAAGGAATACCTTTAGGCATTACTACATCAAAAGCGCTTAACCTATCGGTTGCTATCATTACTAATTTTGAGTGGTTAATGGTATAAACTTCCCGAACTTTCCCTTTATAAAGATTGGTTTGTCCTGGGAAATTAAAATTAGTATCTGTAATTGTATTCATAGCTTGGTTAGGCTTTGTTGAAAATTAGTAAGGGACAAATCTAAATAAAAAAAGGAAAACTAAATAGTTCTCCTTTTAAGTATCTGAAAGATTTTATATTAATTATTTAAACCGAATATTATAGGTTACACCTACACCAATATTTTGAATATTAATATCGTTTTCGGCCATGGTATTTTGGTAATACGCGTAAAAATTCCAATCTTCGTTATGGTAGCCAATTTGTGGATTTAAATACAGGCCACCAGAATTATTATCGACGTTTGTTAAAAAACCATAGCCAACATCGGCACCAAAAAACAAGCCATCTGGTGTAAAATAGTATCGGAAAAAGGCTGCGGCTGGTATAATACCAATATCCTCAAAATTATCTTTTCCAAAGTAATGGGTGTACCCAGATGCCACACCAACGGCTATATTTGGATTAAATAAGTACTGTCCTCTTACATCTGCTCCCAGGGCAAAAGACGAAAAATCTTCAGCATCACCCAACGGTATTCCTGCTGTAATTCCTGCTTTTAACCACGAATTATTAGGTGTAATATCAATATCTTCAGTTTGAGCGAATGCAGAAAGACATCCTAAAAATGCAACTGCTACTAGTAATTTCTTCATATTATTATTGTTTTTCTGATTAGATTACAAAGTTCCAAAACTTGTAAGCTTATCCCTTACAAGATTATGGGCATTGTTTACAGAACCTTTAGAAATTACTAGAAACAGACTATTTTGACGTTAAACAGCAACCCATTGCTTTTAAAAACAAGACGAACAAATCTTTAAATTAGGACTGTAGTAACCAGGTAGCTTTTTATATTTGGTTAAGGTTTTCGAAACTCTTGTATGCAGAAATGACCTTTTTAACCAATTTGTGTCTTATTACATCTTTATCGTCTAGATAAATCATGCCAATACCTTCTACATCTTTAAGTATTAATAAGGCTTCTTTTAAACCAGAGCGCGTGCGCCGCGGCAAATCTATTTGACCAGGATCGCCGGTAAGTAAAAATTTGGCATTTTTGCCCATACGTGTTAGAAACATTTTCATTTGGGCGTGTGTGGTATTTTGTCCTTCGTCCAAAATAACAAAGGCATGGTCCAGCGTGCGACCACGCATAAAAGCTAACGGTGCAATTTGTATAGTACCATTTTCTATATAATGTGCTAGTTTTTCAGGCGGAATCATGTCGCGCAATGCATCGTACAGCGGCTGCATGTACGGATCTAATTTTTCTTTTAAATCGCCTGGTAAAAATCCTAAATTTTCACCGGCCTCTACAGCAGGTCGCGTTAAAATAATTCGTTTTACTTCTTTATTTTTTAGGGCACGAACAGCCAGAGCTACCCCAGTGTAAGTTTTACCTGTTCCTGCCGGACCAATAGCAAAAACCATATCGTTTTTACGCACACTCTCTACCAGTTTTCGCTGGTTAGCGGTTTGCGCCTTAATTAAACGACCGCTTACACCGTGCAAAATAACCTCGCCACTTTTGGCAGAGGTTTCATAATCCTGCTCGCTGTTGCTGGTTAAAATACGTTCAATGCTGTTTTCGTCTAGTTTGTTGTATTTTACAAAATGATCTAATAACATTTGAAAGCGCTTATCGAATTCCTCCAGCATTTCTTCATCGCCAAAAACCTTAATTTTATTACCCCGAGCTACAATTTTTAATTTAGGAAAATACGTTTTAAGATGCTCTATGTGGCGGTTTTGCGCACCAAAAAAATCTTTTGGTGATACCTGATTTAATTCGATTTCAATTTCATTCAAAAGCTGAGAGATTTAATTAAATTAATCTATTAAGTTTTATTAGTTTTGTGCTTAAACAAAAATACACAAATTAATACGTGTTTTGTTAAAAATTTCAACAATTATAGATGGCCATTATTACATTAACTACGGACTTTGGAGAACGGGATCATTTTGCTGGTGCAACCAAAGGGGCAATTTATACAGAATTACCCGATGTTAAAATTGTAGATATTTCGCACTCTATTTCGCCGTTTAGCATTCCCGAGGCTGCTTATATTATTTTAAATGCCTACAGTAGTTTTCCTAAAGGCACCATTCATATAATTGGTGTAGATTCCGAGTTAAACGACGAAAACAAACACATTGCTGTAAAGCTAGATGGTCATTATTTTATTTGTGCCAACAATGGGATAATGAGCATGATTTGTGCTGAAATTGCTCCTGAAAAAATTGTTGAAATAAATATTCATGACAAAATTGTTACCAGTTTTCCAGTTTTGGATGTGTTTGTTAAAGTGGCTTGCCACATTGCTAGGGGTGGTACTCTGGAGGTGGTTGGTAAAGTGGTGCACACCATTAAGCCCATAAAAAATATTAACCCGTTTGTAAACGACGATCAAACTCAAATTATTGGTCACATAATTTATATTGATAATTACGGCAATGTTATAAGCAACATTAAACAGCCATTTTTTGAAAAAATTCAGCGCGGGCGTGCTTTTGAAATATCGGCACGCAATAAACGTTTTAATAAAATATACAATCGGTATAGCGATATAATAGATTTTAGTAAAGCACCCGAAGACAGACATATTGAAGGGCAACGGATGGTTGTTTTTAACGCTTCAGGTTATATTGAAATTGCTGTGTACAAAAGCAATCCAAATACCACTGGTAGTGCATCATCCTTGCTTGGATTGGGGTTAATGGATACGGTAACTGTTAATTTTTTAGACTAAAAACCATGCTAATACGAATAGTTAAACTAGGCTTTAAACCAGAACATATAAATACGTTTACGGCCAATTTTCATAAAAATAAGCAGGCTATTAGAAATTTTGAAGGCTGTGAGTTTTTAGAACTTTACCAAGACAACCAAAACAAGCACGTATTTTTTACATATAGCTATTGGCGGTCTGCGCAACATTTGGAACATTACAGGCAATCTGACTTGTTCCAGCAAATTTGGGCAGCTACCAAACCTTTGTTTAATATGAAGCCCGAGGCTTGGAGTGTCAATAAATTAGAAACCGTTTCTGTATAAAGCCTTGGTACTACAATAATGTGTTAAACCCCATAATAAGAAACTCATAACAACCATATGTTAGCATTACTTAAAAAAGAAATAAACACCTTCTTTGCATCGTCCATTGGGTATTTAGTTATTGCCATTTTTCTTGTTTTAAATGGCTTATTTTTATGGCTTTTTAAGGGCGAGTTTAACATTTTAGATAATGGTTTTGCAGACATGTCCAGCTTCTTTTTACTGGCTCCTTGGATCTTGTTATTTTTAATTCCGGCGGTTACCATGAGAAGCTTTTCGGATGAAAAAAAACAAGGAACTTTAGAATTACTGCTAACAAAACCTTTACCGCTTTACAAAGTTGTTTTAGGAAAATATTTTGGCGCTTTTTTCCTTATAATTATTGCCTTAATACCAACCTTGCTATACGTTTACACTATTTTTATTTTAGGAAATCCGGCGGGTAACATCGATTTTGGGAGTACTTTTGGCTCCTATTTGGGCTTGTTATTTTTAGCTGCTTCCTACACAGCTATTGGGGTTTTTGCCTCCAGTATTACAGACAATCAAATTGTAGCCTTTATTACAGCCGTTTTTTTATGCTTCTTTTTTTATGTTGGTTTTGAAGGGTTAGCCGATTTTACAGCCAGTAATGCCATAGATCAACTAGGTATGAGTGCGCATTACAAAAGCATTAGCAGAGGTGTTATAGATAGCAGAGATTTACTATATTTTATAAGTATTTTAACTGTGTTTTTACTGCTAACCACGCTAAAAATAAGCAATAAACCTGCCAATAAACGCGCACGTACGGTTGTGCTTTTGGCACCTATTTTGCTTTTGGTAGTAAACGTAATAACACAACAAACTTATATCCGTTTGGATCTTACCCAAGACAAACGTTACACCTTAAGCCAAGCTACTCTGGATATTGTAAAAACAGTTGAAAATCCTATTGTAATAGATGTTTTTTTAGATGGCTCCAACTTACCATCGGAGTTTAGACGTCTTAAAACTGAAACGAGGCAGTTACTAGAGGAATTCAAGGCTAAGAAAAGGCAAATTGTCTTCAATTTTATCAACCCACTTGCAGATGAAGCAACCCAGGAGCAAAACATACAGCAGTTAACAGAGCGCGGCCTAAAACCCATGCAAATTACGGTGCAGGAGTCGGGGAAAGCTAGTCAAGAAGTTATTTTTCCTTGGGCCTTAGCAAGCTACAATAATGTTACCGTAGAAATTCCTTTAATAAAAAATAAAATTGGAGCAGATGTGCAAGAACTTGCAACAAACTCAATTCAGCATTTAGAATATGCCTTTGCCGATGGCTTGAGTAAATTAGTAAATCCAAAACGCCGAAAAATTGCCATTTTAAAAGGCAATAATCAGTTACGCGATGGCGCCATTTTCGACTTTGTTACGAGTATAAAAGATTATTACTACATAGCAGCTTTTACATTGGATAGCGTAGCAACAAACCCACAAAAAACGCTTGAGGATTTAAAAACATACGACCTCATTGTATCAGCCAAACCAACGGAAGCCTTTTCGGAAGCAGAAAAGCTAGTGCTGGATCAATACACCATGTCTGGCGGTAAGAGTCTGTGGCTGTTAGATAAGGTAGCCATAGAGCAAGATAGCTTGTACAACCCAGCGGGAAAAACTATCGCCATGCCACGCGACCTAAATTTAACCGATTTCTTTTTTAGATACGGTGTGCGTATAAATCCGGTATTAGTAAACGATTTGTATTCTGCTCCCATTACACTCGCTTCAGGCGAAGGTAGTCAATCGCAATTCCAACAGTTACCTTGGTTTTATGCACCTTTGGTAAACCCTACATCCGCCCACCCTATTACCAAAAACTTAAATTTGATAAAATTTGACTTTGCCAACCAGATAGATACCTTAAAAAACAGTGTAAACAAAACACTGCTTTTGCAAAGTTCCATACTTACCAAGCTAGACGGCACGCCTCGCGAAATTAATTTAGAATTGACTAATGAGGAGCCCAACCCCGAGTTATACACCAAAGGTTTTCAAAATCTGGCGGTACTTCTAGAGGGGCAATTTACATCTGTATACAAAAACAGAATAAAACCATTTAATATTAGTGACTTTAAAACTGAAAGTACAGATACCAAAATGATTGTTATAGCCGATGGCGATGTTATTAAAAATGATATTGGCAGAAATGGACCTTTGGAACTTGGTTTCGACAGATGGACGGGCCAAAGTTATGGCAATAAGGATTTTCTATTAAATGCTGTAAATTACCTTCTAGACGATAATGGGCTTATTTATATTCGCTCCAAAGAATTATCTATTGCATTTCTGGATTACAAAAAAGTAGCTGCCGAAAAAACTACCTGGCAACTCATAAATATGGGCTTTCCTTTGCTCCTTTTAGGGCTGTTTGGCTTTGTTTTTAATTGGTTTAGAAAACGCAAATACGCATCTTAAAAACCCGCATAACAGGCCGTAATTTGGTATAAATTGGCGAATTTAAGTAGCTGTAAGTTGCTACTTATAAACATTAAAAAGTGCCAACTACCAAATTTGATTTAAAAATTTTAAAGTTTTCACAAAAATTAAAGAAGCAAAAATACGTATTAACAAAATTGCTAACTACCTTATTTAGTAGGCCTTTAAACCAATTACACGGCTTGTAAAAATATCCGGCTTTTTAAAACAAAACCGTTAAAACGCCGCATGCAAAAATCAATATTTGATAAAATTAATGTTAATAAGTTTGTTTCCAATATTACACGGATTACGATATATTTGTAAGACAAGTTTATTGAAAGCTAAAACGTAATACACATAGATGAAATTTATAGTATCCAGCACGTATTTATTAAAACAACTGCAAGTTCTTGGCGGCGTTATTAATAACTCCAACACCCTACCAATTTTAGATAATTTTTTATTCGATTTAAATCAATCTGAACTTCTTATTTCTGCAAGTGATTTAGAAACTACTATGTCTTCTAAACTTACTGTAGAAAGTGATAATAGTGGTAGTGTGGCCGTTCCTGCTAGACTTTTATTGGACACCTTAAAAACATTTCCCGAGCAACCTTTAACATTTACAGTTGCCGATAATAATACCATTGAAATTAGCTCCAACCACGGAAAGTATGCCTTAGCTTATGCCGATGGTGCCGAATTTCCAAAACCCGTTACATTGGAGGATGCCTCGTCCACAACATTAAACGGAGACATCCTGGCAACCGCTATTAACAAAACTATTTTTGCGGCTGGTAACGACGATTTACGCCCAGTAATGAGTGGTGTATTTTTTCAGTTTTCAACAGAAGGCTTAACGTTTGTTGCCACCGATGCGCATAAATTAGTAAAATATGCACGCGCGGATGTGCAAGCATCGGAAGTTACAGAATTCATCATGCCTAAAAAACCGCTCAATTTGTTAAAAGGCATTTTAGCTGCTAGCGATGACGATGTTACCATTGAATACAACGATTCTAATGCAAAATTTACGTTTGAGAACGTTCAGTTAATTTGCCGATTAATTGATGGTAAATATCCAAACTACGAGGCGGTTATTCCTAAAGAAAACCCAAACAAACTGGTTATAAACCGCAATCAATTTTTAAACTCGGTTCGTCGTGTAAGTATATTCTCCAATAAAACAACCCATCAAATTCGTTTAAAAATTGCGGGAGCAGAATTAAATATTTCTGCTGAAGATATCGATTATTCAAACAAAGCCGAAGAGCGTTTAACCTGCGACTACCAAGGCGACGACATGCAAATTGGGTTTAATTCGCGTTTCTTAACTGAAATGCTAAATAACTTAACTAGCGATGATGTTCAATTAGAAATGAGCTTACCAAACCGTGCAGGAATTTTAACACCTGTAGATGGCTTGGATGAAGGCGAACAAGTTACAATGTTGGTTATGCCGGTAATGCTAAACAGTTAAAATCTGGTACAGACATATAAATCATTAAAAAACCACAACACGTTATTTGTTGTGGTTTTTTTGTTAAAAAGCTTTTAGCTTATTCAGTTACTATGCCTTTCTGAACACAATGTAAACCGAAAAAATATCAATTACTTCCGAAACGGCCTGTCATGCTTCCTCAAAAAAGTAAGGTGCTGGTTTATTTTATAAAGTTTATTGTGAGCGGATAGTTTATTGGTTCGCCATTGCTCGTCTTAATAGCATTTAACACAGGAAAAACTAAAGCAATAACACCTATTATAAGTAGCGCAATAATACCCAAACCTAGCAGTAATACAGCAGGAATACACAAAATGGCATAAATAAAAATGCTAATTTGAAAATTTATAATCTGTTTTCCGTGAGCATCCATTTTAAGAACTTTGTCTTTTTGGGTGGCCCAAATTATTAGTGGCACAATTAAGCCGCCAAAACCGGTTACATAGGTTAATAACTGACTCAAATGGGTTAGAACTAACAGCTGCTTATCGTCTCTCATCATCTTGTAATAAATGCTTTTTTAATTAGTGTACTTACAAAAGTATAGGAATCCTAATACACTCCAAGTTACAAAAAATATTTTCAGTTTTTACTGCAAGGCTTAAATAAAAAAAAACTTCTAGTCAACAACCGCTGTTTGGCTGAACGAAGTCAGTAAAAACAGCGTATTCAAACCCTAAATACTTAAAAACCAATTACTAAAAATAATTTTAAAAGTGAATTTATACTTTTTTTAACACGGTTAAAAAAGCATCATATTGTAATTTTGTTTAGCTTTACGAATAAATCATTAAACAAAATTGCTATGACACATCTTTACAATCCCCAAACTTTCGGAAATTTGAAAAAAATTAAACTACTCGGAACATTCTTTCTATTTAGTTTATTCTTTAACTACACCCTACACGCCCAATGCACCGCAGGGGCTGGAACCTTAACAGCCGATGCCTCGCCAGTGCAATTGGCTGGCGCCGACGTAGCCATTAGTGCCACGCAAGACGCGGCGCCAATTATTCCTGCCAATTATGAAGTGACTTATGTGCTAACATCTGGTACCACACTTATTATTGAGCAATTAGCTGCAACACCAGAATTTACCGTGACTAGCGCTGGAAATTATACCATTCACACGTTAGTTGCAGAGTTAAGCGATTCCAACGATCCGAATTATTTGGATACCTCTGTAATTAATTTTGGTGTCACCACTGGTGGCGATGTGCTGAATTTAGTTACAAGCAACGGTTTGTGTGCTGCGCTGGATGTAACGGGTGCGGCTGTAGTAGTGGAAACTTGTACTGCTGACGCTGGAACTTTAACAGCCGATGCCTCGCCAGTACAATTGGCTGGTGCCGACGTAGCCATTAGTGCTACCCAAGATGCGGCTCCTGTTATTCCTGCCAATTATGAAATGGCTTATGTGCTAACATCTGGTACCACACTTATTATTGAGCAATTGGCTGCAACACCAGAATTTACCGTGACTAGCGCTGGAAATTATACCATTCACACGTTAGTTGCAGAGTTAAGCGATTCCAACGACCCAAATTATTTGGATACCTCTGTAATTAATTTTGGTGTCACTACCGGTGGCGATGTGCTAAATTTAGTTACAAGTATCGGTTTGTGTGCTGCGCTGGATGTAACGGGTGCGGCTGTAGTAGTGGAAACTTGTG
>NZ_JBHULS010000004.1:0-190934 GCF_042684585.1 Bizionia sediminis | reverse complement strand
GCTTATGTGCTAACATCTGGTACCACACTTATTATTGAGCAATTGGCTGCAACACCAGAATTTACCGTGACTAGCGCTGGAAATTATACCATTCACACGTTAGTTGCAGAGTTAAGCGATTCCAACGATCCGAATTATTTGGATACCTCTGTAATTAATTTTGGTGTCACTACCGGTGGCGATGTGCTGAATTTAGTTACAAGTATCGGTTTGTGTGCTGCGCTGGATGTAACGGGTGCGGCTGTAGTAGTGGAAGATGAATTAAGTGTTCCTGAAAACAGCTTACAAGACATTTCGGTTTACCCAAATCCGGTAACTAATTTTATGACTCTTAATAACTCAAAACGACTTCTAATAAATAGTATAACCGTTTATGACCTATCGGGACGCGACATAAAAACGTTTTTAGATGCTGGCACAAATCAGAATTACCAAATTGATTTATCTGAATTATCCAGTGGCTCCTACATTATGCTAATTACTACGAATAGTGGTAAATTAACAAAACAGATATTGAAAAAATAACCAAGTTTATTTTACGCATAACATAAAAAAGGCTGTCTGTAAGGACGGCCTTTTTGTTTTTAAATTTCCGGAAGGTTTTTTATGCCATTAAGTTTAGAAATCTTGTCACTATTTTAGAGCATATTTTAGTAATTTTGTTTTAAATAGCGCTGTTGTAAAACAGCTGCCAATAATTAGACTTAACGACAACGATTATAATGAAAAAAGAGGCGTATAATATTCATATCATTGGTGCAGGTATAAGCGGACTAATAGCAGCACATGTTTTAGAAAACCAAGGATACAGTCCTGTAATTTTAGAAGCTAGTAACGCTATTGGCGGTCGTGTAAAAACAGATATTGTTTCCAATTACCAGTTAGACCATGGTTTTCAGGTTTTACTTACCTCCTATCCTGCCGCCCAAAAATATTTAGATTATAACGCTTTAAATTTACAGCACTTTTTACCTGGTGCTACTATTTTTAGTAAAGGGCAGCAAAAAACTATTGGCGATCCATTAAGGAATTTAAGCTTATTGGTACCAACACTTTTTTCGGGCATTGGTAACTTTTCGGATAAGAAAAGAATTTTAAAATTAAATGCACAATTAAAAAGCACGCGTATTGAGACAATTTTTAACAAACCTGAAAAAACAACCTTAAACTATTTAGTAGATTTTGGATTTTCGGAAGGAATTATTTCCAACTTTTTTAAACCTTTCTTTGCTGGAATTTTTCTAGAAACAGAATTAAACACCTCTAGTAGAATGTTTGAATTTGTGTACAAAATGTTTGGTAGTGGTTACGCAGCTATACCAACAGCGGGTATTGCAGCCATTCCAAAGCAACTGGAAAAAAATCTGAATAAAACAACCATACATTTAAATACGCCTGTTAAAAAGGTTGAAGAATCCCAGATAATTTTAGCTAACGGAAGCGTTTTAGAAAGTCATTTTACCATAATTGCGACCCAACCAAATAGCTTAACTGAAACCAACACGCATCCAGAAACACCCTGGAAATCTTGTCATACCTTTTACTACGAAACCAAAACTCGCGCCATTAAAAAACCACTTATTGGACTCATTGCAGATCAGGAAGCCTACATAAATAATATTGTGTATCATACCGCTTTAAAAACGGCTTCGGCAGGAAGTGGTGAATTATTGTCGGTAACGGTAGTTAAAAAACACACACTTTCAGAACAGGCATTACAAAACCAAGTTGAAAAGGAACTTGTTCAGTATTTGGGCAACCGCCCGTTTAAATTTTTGAAACATTACCATATAAAACAAGCATTACCCGATTTAAATAACTTAAAATACAGCAACAAGCCCAACGAAACCCAACTAACACCGCATATTTTTCTAGCTGGTGACACCATGTTAAACGGTTCGTTAAATGCCGCTATGCTATCTGGGGAAAGCGCTGCAAAAGCCGTTATAGAGGCCATATCTAAACAAGAGCACTCATAAATTTTTACCAAATTTATTTTTTAAACGCGTACTGTTTTAATAGTTCTAATGAGGTGTAGTTTAGTGCTTCTTTATGTGTAGCCTCCAAAACTATGGGCGGTGCAACGCCGTCCTTTTCCGCTTGCAACCAACGGGAAATACACAAACACCATTTGGATCCGGCTACCAAACCCGGAAATTGCCATTGTGGTATAGGGGTTGTTAAATCGTTTCCTTTCCCTTTTGTATACCTTAAAAAAGCATCTGTAACTACGGCACATACCACGTGTGTGCCAGTATCTGCTGCAATGGTGCGGCATAAACCATCTCTAAAATAACCTGTTGCAGGCTCGGTACAACATGGTTCTAAAGGGGTTCCTAAAACATTTAATTCCATACCACATTAATTTAGTTTACACGTTTTTAAGATGTGCGATACTTATTACTACCTTAAAAACTGTGTTTGTTTTAATTACTTTTCTTGAATTATAAGGCCAAAATAACTGAATTGTTTTAAAATGCTTATTTTAGAAAGCCAAGTTGTCCCAAATTTAACCATAAACGCATGTTAAAAAAAACATTACTTGTAGAAAAAAAAAGTAGCATTACGGTAAAACATTTACAATTACAGATAAAAAATGACCTTCGCCAAGCTAGCATACCAATAGAAGATATTGGCTTTCTTATTATTGATAATCCAGAGGTATACATAAGTATAACCGCTTTAAACCTATTGATTGAAAATAACAGTGCGGTAATTATTTGTGGTAAAACGCATTTACCCAACGGTTTATTTTTAAATTTAAACAGCCATCATATACAACAAGAATTATTTCGAAAGCAAATAGAGGCCAGTGTGCCTTTAAAAAAACAATTATGGCAACAAACAGTAAAAGAAAAAATATTAAATCAAGGATTACTTTTAGAAAAAATCACGAAAACTAAAAATAATTTTAATTTTTTAGCGAGCAAGGTTGTTAGTGGCGATACCACAAATATGGAAGGTGTAGCTGCTAATTTTTATTGGAAATTCTTTTTTAAAAGCAATTTTAAGCGCGAACGGTTTGGAGCCTATCCTAACAACTTTCTTAATTACGGTTATGCTATTTTAAGAGCTGCCACAGCCAGAGCACTATCTGGTAGTGGTTTATTAAATACATTAGGCATTCATCATAAAAACAAATACAATGCGTTTGCTTTAGCTGATGATATTATGGAACCATTCAGACCAATAATTGATGAAGCTGTTTATACCATAATGCAACATTACGATGAACAAGAACTAAATACAGAAATTAAATCGGTTTTACTCCAAACCCTCACTAGAACGGTTTATTTTAAAGAAGAAAAAAGCCCTTTAATGGTTGGCTTACAAAAAACGGCTAGTTCTTTGCAACAGTGTTATACTGGCAAACGAAAAAAAATAAAGTATCCACAATTATGGAATTAAATGCGTACAGAATTATGTGGTTATTTGTTTTTTTCGATTTACCAACAGAAACAGCCAAAAACAGGCGAGATGCAGCGGGCTTTAGAAAAAACTTACTAAAAGACGGCTTTACCATGATGCAATATTCTGTTTATATGCGGCATTGTGCCAGCAGCGAAAGTGCAGATGTACATGAAAAAAGAATAAAACGATTGTTACCACCTTTAGGCAAGGTAAGTATTTTACGTATTACAGATAAACAATTTGGAAATATTATAAATTTTTGGGGACGTGCTGAAATACCCAAAGCGCCCCAGCCTACGCAATTAGAATTATTTTAAAAACTGTTTGTTATTGAAACAAAAAAATGCTTCAAGAATGCCTTATCACTGCAAAAAAGAAGCATTTTTTTAACCGATATTTAAACACACTGCTTTGATTAACAAGCGATAAGCGCTGAAAGAATATCGTGTTTTCTAATCTTTAATCAAACCACAACATAATGTTCTCGTTTTAAACCCGCCACCAGAATATCGTGTTTTCTAATCTTTAATCAAACCACAACCTTGACTATTATAGTACGCGGCATTCCACCAATATCGTGTTTTCTAATCTTTAATCAAACCACAACCTGTAAATTAGGATAGTAAACATACCACCTAATATCGTGTTTTCTAATCTTTAATCAAACCACAACAACTACGTTTGTTATATGGTTGTTTAATAAATATCGTGTTTTCTAATCTTTAATCAAACCACAACTGGTTTTACTGTATCGTGGTCGTAGTCGCTAATATCGTGTTTTCTAATCTTTAATCAAACCACAACCAGTAAGTGGTGCAAAAGTTCGTAAATCTTAATATCGTGTTTTCTAATCTTTAATCAAACCACAACCAAAATTATTTTGCTTTTATCCCGTTTTTAAATATCGTGTTTTCTAATCTTTAATCAAACCACAACAATTTGAAACCTGGTTAAAGCATATTCATAATATCGTGTTTTCTAATCTTTAATCAAACCACAACATACATTATTTATTTCATTAAAAGCGTACTAATATCGTGTTTTCTAATCTTTAATCAAACCACAACAATTCTGCATTCTAATTCAATACATTTAACAATATCGTGTTTTCTAATCTTTAATCAAACCACAACATACACGTTTTTAGACATTAACAAAAACAGAATATCGTGTTTTCTAATCTTTAATCAAACCACAACTGCAGGATCAACTGCGTAATTGTTTATTTTAATATCGTGTTTTCTAATCTTTAATCAAACCACAACTAATTAGTTAGCCTCTAGTCATCTAATCATAATATCGTGTTTTCTAATCTTTAATCAAACCACAACGCCATATCTACAATACCTGTATGGTACTCGAATATCGTGTTTTCTAATCTTTAATCAAACCACAACCATTTTCAGAAAAACTATCCTTATCCTTAAATATCGTGTTTTCTAATCTTTAATCAAACCACAACAATAACTACAATAGGCAACATGCCATTTTCAATATCGTGTTTTCTAATCTTTAATCAAACCACAACTATTATGCAAAACACAATTGACAAAAACCAAATATCGTGTTTTCTAATCTTTAATCAAACCACAACATGTCTTAACAAAACCCTTTTAACTGCCTTAATATCGTGTTTTCTAATCTTTAATCAAACCACAACTCCTCTAAATAATGTAAATTTTCTATGCTTAATATCGTGTTTTCTAATCTTTAATCAAACCACAACTCCGAAAACAGCTTTAAGTAAATTAAACAAAATATCGTGTTTTCTAATCTTTAATCAAACCACAACAACTACAAAAATACGGTTCAAGAAAAAAGGAATATCGTGTTTTCTAATCTTTAATCAAACCACAACAACTTTTCAAAATCGGCATTACGGGCTTCAAATATCGTGTTTTCTAATCTTTAATCAAACCACAACAGTAGTCTATATCTTTATATATTTCGGCAAAATATCGTGTTTTCTAATCTTTAATCAAACCACAACTACGGAGGCGGCGTGAATTGTTACCACCGTAATATCGTGTTTTCTAATCTTTAATCAAACCACAACTTTTTTCAATAGACTTTAAATCCGCATCGCAATATCGTGTTTTCTAATCTTTAATCAAACCACAACATCCATTGGGCTTTTCCAACGAACATCGCTAATATCGTGTTTTCTAATCTTTAATCAAACCACAACTTCAGCAGTTAAACTGTTGCCGTTAGGGAAATATCGTGTTTTCTAATCTTTAATCAAACCACAACTAATGTGGTTTGTCTCAAAAAAAATGCTAAAATATCGTGTTTTCTAATCTTTAATCAAACCACAACTAGTTAGTTCAGATGTTACTAATGCGCAAGAATATCGTGTTTTCTAATCTTTAATCAAACCACAACTGGAACCAGGAACAGGCAAAACACGCCCTGAATATCGTGTTTTCTAATCTTTAATCAAACCACAACAAAAGTTGCGATATCCGGTTAATTATAGGAATATCGTGTTTTCTAATCTTTAATCAAACCACAACTGTTTGCATATTTTTAGTTTAAATTACCGAATATCGTGTTTTCTAATCTTTAATCAAACCACAACACTTTCTTTATTTGTCATATTTCCAATTTTAATATCGTGTTTTCTAATCTTTAATCAAACCACAACCTGTATGTACATAGGCTCAATGTAGTGTTCAATATCGTGTTTTCTAATCTTTAATCAAACCACAACAAATTGTTTTGTTGGAAAACTCATGTTTGAATATCGTGTTTTCTAATCTTTAATCAAACCACAACAAGAATGGTTAAAAGCATACAAGCGCAGGTAATATCGTGTTTTCTAATCTTTAATCAAACCACAACAGTTCTGGAGTTTGGCCGTTCCATGTGTTTAATATCGTGTTTTCTAATCTTTAATCAAACCACAACTGCGCTTCGGGAGTAGTTGTTTTGTAGTTTAATATCGTGTTTTCTAATCTTTAATCAAACCACAACGGGCTGCCAACTATTAACAGGCGCGAACTTAATATCGTGTTTTCTAATCTTTAATCAAACCACAACGGGTTAGCACAAATGATAGAGTAAGCAAATAATATCGTGTTTTCTAATCTTTAATCAAACCACAACGGAAAATAGTTGTAAAAAATTACAAAAGGCAATTTTCCGTTGTGGTTTGGATGTTTAAGACTAAAAGTAAGTGAAACAACTTGTTTTGTCATTCCGAAGCATGAGGAATCTCATAATCCGTTTTTTATTCTTTTTAGGTAATTCTATTAATACTTGCTTAATTCGCCTTAAGCAATTCCTCACTTTTTTTAGGAATAACAATTACTAGCTTTATATAAAACGACTTTCCAAAAATTCGAACTTTTTATTAAATGCTCGAATTACGTTTAACTTCTTTTCGCGCCTCCACCCTTTTAATTCCTTTTCTCTGGCTATGGCATTTTGCACCCAGCTAAATTTTTCATAATACACTAAATGCTTTAAATTATACTTTGCTGCAAAGGTTTTTCTACCTTTTTCTATGTTTTCTCTATGTTGGAGCAAACGCTTGCCCAGGTTATTGGTAATGCCAATGTAATATGTAGAACGATACGGATTTGTTATTATGTAAACATAATAGCTATGATAACCTTTATTTTCATTAAAATGTAACATAGTTTAGTGGTTTAAGGGTTTTTATGCATCGGATTGACAAATGGTACTGGGTTTTCTTGTGGTTTGGAATGATCATTAGTATGTGATTCCTCATGCTTCGGAATGACAAATGATGGTGGGTTTTTCATGCTTTACTGGTTTATGTGATTCCTCATGCTTCGGAATGACAAATGATGCTGGTTTTTTTATGGTTTGCTATAACACTTGGTACTGTTTTTTTTGTTTTCGTTTTTTCTTTGCTTTACTGGTTTATGGGATTCCTCATGCTTCGGAATGACAAATGGCACCCAGTTTTTCATGTTTTGGAATGACACTTGGCATGTGATTCCTCATGCATCGGAATGACAAATGATGCTGGGTTTTTTATGGTTTGCTATAACACTTGGTACTGGTTTTTTTTCGTTTTTTCTTTGATTTACTGGTTTGTGGGATTCCTCATGCTTCGGAATGACAAATGATACTGGGTTTTCTTGTGCTTTGCAATGACACTTGGTATGGGATTCCTCATACTTCGGAATGACAAATGATACTGGGTTTTTTATGGTTTGCTATAACACTTGGTACTGGTTTTTTTTGTTTTCGTTTTTTCTTTGCTTTACTGGTTTATGTGATTCCTCATGCTTCGGAATGACAAATGATGCCGGTTTTTTTTTTGGTTTGCTATAACACTTGGTACTGGTTTTTTTGTTTACGTTTTTTCTTTGATTTACTGGTTTATTGGATTCCTCATGCTTCGGAATGACAAATGGTGCTGGGTTTTTTATGGTTTGTAACAATATTTGGTATGTGATTCCTCATGCTTCGGAATGACAAATGATGCTGGGTTTTTTATGGTTTGTAACAATATTTGGTATGTGATTCCTCATGCTTCGGAATGACAAATGATGCCGGTTTTTTTTTTGGTTTGCTATAACACTTGGTACTGGTTTTTTTGTTTACGTTTTTTCTTTGCTTTACTGGTTTGTGGGATTCCTCATGCTTCGGAATGACAAATGATGCTGGATTTTCTTGTGGTTTGGAATGATACTTGGTACTGGTTTTTTTGTTTACGTTTTTTCTTTGCTTTACTGGTTTGTGGGATTCCTCATGCTTCGGAATGACAAATGATGCTGGATTTTCTTATGGTTTGTAACAATAAACTACAACTTTTCAATTTTACCTGAAACGCTAATTTTAACTTTTATGGGGTTATGATTTGACCATCCATTCTTTCCAAAACCAAAGCTATTAATTTGTTGCTTCTCTTCCTTATTTTGAATAGAGGCAGTTTTAGCTAACCTAAAATAATAATCACCGGATGTAAACTTCTGCACACGATATAAATGTGCTTTCAAAAGATTATTGTTTGGTTTTTCCCAGTCAATTTCATCCTCATTAAGCCCTAATAAAAACATATCGTTAATTTGCATGGTGGTTACAATTTCTATTCCGTTTGCTGGTAATTGATAGACAGGAAAGCCTTTTCGTTTACGCTCTACCACCGTCCAAAAAGTAACCACATCCTCTTGTAAGTTGCCTTTTTCATCTTTATAAATTAATACATGATGGTTGTTTCTTGGGTTGACCCACTGGTTTGAATCGTCTTTTAATTGCTCGGCACCTCCAATGTTTTCTCGCATACGAACTTTTAAAACCGGAACTGGATTTCCATTTTTATTTGGTAGAAAAATCTGTGGTTTTTTAATTCCTGTTTCATCTACAACAAAAAATGTTTCAGTTGGTATTTTACCTTTTACAAAGCCACCTAATACATGAATACGCTTAAAAATTAATTGCTTAATTGTTTCATCTACTACTTTTTCTAATTGTTTTTCAGTTGTTAAGCTGTCTATTGGTTTTCTAACATGATAGGCTTCTTCTTTATTAGGCGATTTCTGTTTACCAAATACGGTTTCTTTATGCAACTGCCCACGGGCGGCTACACCAACATTTTTATAAATTTGGCCGTTTCTTTTTGTTTTATGCGTCCTGACGGTAAGTATTGATTTTGTTTTTTTGTGGGAAACTAAAATATTATCTACAGCGCGTTCCGCATCTTCTCTAAACGTTTCCCATGGTTTGGGGAAATTGTTTAATTCGTAGCTTCTGTCGTATCTGTTCCATTTGCTTAATTCCTGTAAATGACTTCTGTTAGCGCATGCCATAACTAGCGCATCAATAGCATGGTGCCGATGGTCTTCTCTTGTTTTTTGGTCATCGTCCTTATTTAAAATGGTATTAAGCCCCCAATGGTGACGCAAATTGGATGTCATTTGTCCTGGTGCCACGGTAACTTTATCGCATATTTTGGCTAAATAGTTTTTAGCTTCTTTACTTATGTAACGCGTATCGTTTAATTGTCTGCTAATAAAATCGCCGTCATGTTTTTGCTTGACAAATTGTTTAAATTTTTGATAGGCATTTGGATAGTTAGGTTTGTTTTTAAAACAGCTTAATGCCTGTAATTTTTTATTTTGCCAAGCTTCATCGCCTTGCTTGCTGTAAAACTCATAAGGTGTTAAATCGCCTTTTGCTCTATTTTCATCGGCAAAACAAAGTGTTTTATTCATAAAACTATCGTTAAGCGATCGGCTCCATGGGTAAATGTGCTCAATTTGAACTTCGCCCGAAAATAATTGGTTTACTTCAATGGGTTTCCCTGTATAAGGGCATGTTTTGTTGCATTCTTCCCAAAGTTTATATTTTAGAATATTAAGATGTGTTGGTCGTTGCCCAATATAATCCAACTCTGCTTTTACCCTATCGTTTTGCTGTTCTAAACGTTTTTGCTCTCTTCTTATATCATTTCGTTTGGATTTTGAAATTTTTAAATCGCGTGCAAGCTCTACTTTAATTTCATTTGGCTTTCCGTAATCTATAATAATTTCGTTTACTAATTTTCTTATTTCAAAAAGTGCCGTAATTACTACAGGATTTTTTATGCGCTGTATTTCTTTATCGGCTTTCGGACCAACTGGAAGACTATTTAGGAGTTGGGTATTTTCTATATTACTGCTGTGGTGATACAGTTTTGATAAAGCTTTATCATTTAAATTACATTCCTTTTTTAACATCTCTTTTAAAGGCTCTATATAACCGCCTTTCATATTTGAGCGTACTATTTCGGGTACATTATCTAGTAAAAACTGCTCATGCAACTCCCAATCTTTTCCTAAAGCGTTTTTAACACCACCCAAACCAACAGCTACATCGTAAGTAAACCCGAGTTTTAAAAATGGCAGTAGGTTGTTTATGGCTTTTCTGCTTAAATTAGCATATCCATCTTTTAGATTAAATTTTGATATTTTATCCGCTCGTGTTTCATCAAAATTCCAATTATTAATAGCGTATTGCTTAAGTTTATCTCTGTCGTCAAAGCTATAAAGCACATGCCAAATATCTTCTTGTTCTTTTTCTGATAAGCTAAACCATTGTTCACCAAAAAATTTTTTGTTAGATAAATTACTAATCGTGTGACTACCATAAATAAGATCATCATCCTTGTAGTTAAACTGATAATTGCCATCCTGTTTATTAACGGCTTTTCTTATTTCTTTAAATTTAACCTTCTCTTTTGAAAACAGGAGTTTTATAATATTTTCTCTATCCGAAGCTGTAATCGCTACTTTCTCCCCTGCTAAATCGCATTTTAGAGTATTTAACCATTCGTAAATACGTCTTTCTTCATTGGGGATGGCGCTAATTTGGCATTTGTTTTTTTTAGGCTCAAAAGTACAATTACCCACTAAATGTTTTTGAGAGCGCAGTGGCCGCTGATGGAATAATACACCATCTTCTGGATAATCGTCTTTTTTCCGGCCACCAAATATTGTTTTCAGGTTGTTTGTAAGTTCTGGATGATATTTAGATTGTGTTTCCCAAATTGTTTCAAACTCATCAATATACATTTGTCGTGTGGTGTAACGATTTCTAATTCGTTCTTGTTTACCCGAAAAAGGTTTGTTTTGTTTCGGATAAATTTCATTTAGATATGCACCCAATGTTTTACTTTCCTTTATGCTTTCTGCAGTTTCGGCAATTCCTATTTTTCCTGCTTTCGCATCGCCTTTAAAAATGACACTTTTCTCATTGTTTTCTGCCCCAGCGGTTCTACTGTTACTTTGAAAACCTCGCCGTTGAATCATATGATAAAAAATACGCCCTAACTCCTCTAAACTAATCTGCGTGTTTAGTGCTTTAGCTCTTAACTCGTAAGGATTTAATTTTAGCCATTCTTGAAGTTTTTCATTATTGAAAATTTCTTTTTGATTCCAAATTTTTACAGATTTATAATCAATAGGGCACATATTATGTTTGGCAAGTTCTCGAAGCAAATAACGTTTGCGCAAACGACGTCTAAAAAATTGGCGCCTTGCACCCCTATCATCTGTTCTACTGGCGTTTTTTGAAGCTTCCCGACCTTCTCCCTCACCTAAATTAACAACACCTTCGGGGAATATTCTACTTCCAATACCTACTATTTCATTTTTACTATCGTCTACAAGCGACCAACCAATGCTGTTGGTTCCTAAATCTAAACCTAAAATTTTTGCCATGATATTTAAAATTTAACAGCCTTTAAGATATAGAATAGTTATTAATTTTTGCGTAAAAAACGGGATGGATAATTAAAAATATTTTCCTATATTTGGGTTAGATTAAACTTTCTAATCTTTAATCTTATCACAATAAGGCTATATGCCGTAGATGAAAATCTTTAGTCCTGCCTTTGGTGGGACTTTTTTTATGGTTTTATGGGATTCTTTGCTTTACTGGTTTATGGGATTCCTCATGCTTCGGATTGACAAATGGTGCTGGGTTTTCTTGTGGTTTGGAATGATCATTAGTATGTGATTCCTCATGCTTCGGAATGACAAATGGTACTAGGTTTTTCATGCTTTGTAATAATATTTGGTATGTGATTCCTCATGCTTCGGAATGACAAATGGTGCTGGGTTTTATTGGGGTTTGGAATGACACTTGGCATGGGATTCTTTGTGCTTCGGAATGACAAATGGTGCCGGTTTTTTTTGTTTTCGTTTTTTCTTTGATTTACTGGTTTGTGGGATTCCTTATGCTTCGGAATGACAAATGATGCCGGGTTTTTTTGTTTTCGTTTTTTCTTTGATTTACTGGTTTATGGGATTCCTCATACTTCGGAATGACAACTGATGTTGGGTTTTCTTGTGGTTTGTAATGACACTTGGTACTGGTTTTTTTGTTTACGTTTTTTCTTTGCTTTACTGGTTTATGGGATTCCTCATGCTTCGGAATGACAAATGGCACCCAGTTTTTCATGTTTTGGAATGACACTTGGCATGGGATTCCTCATGCTTCGGAATGACAAATGGTGCTGGGTTTTCTTATGGTTTGTAACAATATTTGGTATGTGATTCCTCATGCTTCGGAATGACAAATGATGCCGGGTTTTTTTGTTTTCGTTTTTTCTTTGCTTTACTAGTTTATGGGATTCCTCATACTTCGGAATGACAAATGGCACCCAGTTTTTCATGTTTTGGAATGACAAATGATACTGGAGTTTTGTTTTCGTTTTTTTTATTATTAATTAATTTGGCTATTCACGAGCTCTATTTAGCTTTTCGTGTTATTTTAAGAGATACAAAAAGAGCCTTTTTTAAAAGGCTCTTTTTGTATTAATTTAGTGTGACTGATTTATATGATTCTCCGAATGCATGTTGCCAGACTGATGCATCATCATACTATGGTCGTATTGGCAGCAGGCTGGTAAGTTTTTGTACGCTTCTTTACTTCCTGCAACTTTTTCGGTATCGTAACCCGATGCCGCTATAGCTTGATGAATTGCCATAGCATTGGTTTTGGTGTCGTCAAAAGAAACATCCATTTTCTTTTTATCGACATCCCAATTGGCACTTGCAACACCTTCAACACTATTGGCTGCTTTTTCAATGGTACTTTTACACATACCACAATTTCCTCTTACGCCAAACGATAAATTTTTCATGGCCATTTCTTGAGTCATTTCAGAGGTTTCTGGCTCAACTGTATTGTCTGTTTTAGTATCGTTTTTACAGCTTGTAAATACCAATCCAGCTAGTATTGCAGCACTTAAAATTAGTTTTTTACCCATATTAAGTACGGGCCTGTTTCGGGTTGTTTGCGTTTTCTGTAAGTCATTCATAGTTTTAAAATTTAAGAGTTATTGTTAATTTAATTAATCGATTACTTGTTTTACTTCGCCGCAGGTTAACATGGCATCGCCAAAATACGGATTTAATACAGTTTCTTCCTTGCTTAACCAGTAGGCTCCTGTGTTATTTTCGGCCATGGGGCAATATTGATGGTATACTTTTTTATTAACACCAAACACTTTAATAGCGTTGGCTAATGGTGTTGTAAGATCTTTGAAATACCTACGTTGCGCCTTAATTTCGGTTGTTTTAGAAATAGCCATTGCTGCCGCTTTTATGTCGGTTTCCAAAACCTTCCAATGATTATGAACGTCATGATCTTGTAAAAGTTTCATATCCATGATGGATACATGTTTTAATAATTCGTTCGATTGGCTTTGCACGGTTTTTGCATCGTCCTGCACTAAAGCATCTTTTACCAAAACATATTTATTAAAAACGGTTTTTAGCTGATTTTGAAATACTTTTGAAACATTTACCCGTTCATTTTTAGCTTCCCATTTTTTATTTTGCACCTCCATACCGCCTTTTTTGGTATCTTTATTCATCATGGATTTTTTACCTTGTAATTGGGCTGCTGCATCTACGGTAAACGTTCCATTGGTAACAATTTCATTGCCCACATACAAGCCATCTAAAACCTGGTAGTTTTGACCTATTTGATTTCCTAAAACAATTTCGCGCATTTCAAAAACAGGCTCATTAGGATTGGTTTTTAAATAGACAACAGAACGCGCACCTGTCCAGAGCACAGCAGATGCTGGTATGGTAATTAGTTCATCATGGCTACCCAAATTGCGTTCAATACTACCTGTTACAAACATACCTGGTTTAAAAATGTTTTCGTTGTTATTTAATACCACGCGCAAGGTTACTGTTCTGGTGTTGGCATTTAAAACCGGTTCTATAAAATCTACCGTACCTGTAAAAACTTTATTAGCATAGGCGTTTGTTGTTACCAGAACTTCCTGTCCTTTTTTAAATAAATCTATTTGATTTTCATACACATCAAAATTCGCCCAAACCGTATTCAAGTTGGCTAACTTAAGTAAAGCTTGCCCTTGTTTAACGTAATCGCCTTCCTCCACAAGTTTTTCTGTTACCGTACCAGAAACCGTAGCATAAATTGGCAGATTTTCGGTTATTTTACCAGACTCTTCTATCTGATTAATTTGACTATCTGAAAGCTTCCATAGTTTTAATTTATTACGAACGGCTTTATACAAGGCAGGTTGCGATTGCTTTAAGCTTGCGGCTGTAATTAATTCTTGCTGTGCGGCATAAAGTTCTGGCGAAAAAATGGTTGCTAATAACTGACCTTTACGAACCGCCTCTCCTGTAAAACTAATATTTAAGCGTTCTATCCTACCCGAAAAATAACTAATTTGCACGGCGTTGGCTGCTTCGTTTTCCGCAATTTTACCTGACAACTTCACGGTACTCCCATCACTAGTTCCTTTACCAACAACAGTGGTTTGAATATTTGCCAATGCCATGGCGTTTTTGGTTAGTTTAAATTGCTGCGCCAACAAGCCATCACTGCCACTTTCGGCTGGAATTAAATCCATACCACATATGGGGCAGTTGCCGGGTTGGGCTTGCATAATTTGTGGATGCATGGAACAGGTCCACATTTGGTTGGTTGCTGCTACGGTATCGTGATGGTGTGCTGCTTCTTCAGTGGCTTTTACCCCGAAAATGAACCAACCTAACAGGATGCCAAAAACCAAAATTGCCAGGTATATGATGTATTTATTCATAGTTTATATTGTTTAGATTTGTATGCGTTTTTGCGCTAGGGATTGAAGCGGCATCCTTTTTTTGTTTTTTTACAAAAAAAGATATAGCGGAAAGCCCGCTCGAGCGCCCAAATACATTTATTTCTCGTTTTCTAATCGTTTTATCATGGCTTTCATTTCCTCAATTTCCTTACGTTGGGCTTTAATAATATCATTGGCTAATTTTTTAACCTCTGGATCTTTAATAGCGGCCCGCTCACTTGTTAGAATAGCTATAGAATGATGCGGAATCATGCCTTTCATCCACAACACATCGCCAACGGTTGCTTTTTGGTCGCGCACCAAACCTAAAGCTCCAAGAAATAGGGCGATACTACCTATAATTATTCCGAAATTTTTCTTTTTGTTGGTATACATAGTCTTCATAAAAAAGAACATGATTAAGGCCATGGCGGCAATTCCTAAACAGACCATATAAAATCTGGTTAAACTGAACCACACATGATCGAACTCGTATGTATTTAGGTACATGGTAATGTACATGGCAACAAATGAGCAGGCTAACATTAAAAAGAAGGTTGTGTAATTACCCAATCCGTTTTTGCTTGTATTATCTTGCGTATTCATAATTTTAAATTTTTGTATTAATATTTGTTTAAATTGATTTGGTTCTTAATCGCAGGGCATTACCAATAACAGAAACCGAACTAAAACTCATGGCCAAAGCTGCTATCATTGGCGATAATAAAACGCCAAAAAATGGGAATAAAACGCCTGCGGCAATAGGGACGCCGAAAGTGTTGTAAACGAGCGCAAAAAATAAATTTTGTTTGATGTTTTTCATAACCGCATGACTTAAATTTTTAGCTTTTACAATACCGTGTAAATCACCTTTAACTAAAGTAATCATAGCGCTTTCAATGGCAACATCGGTTCCTGTTCCCATAGCAATGCCTACATCACTTTTTGCTAATGCTGGTGCATCGTTAATGCCATCGCCAGCCATAGCAACGACCTTGCCTTGAGCTTGTAGTTTTTCAACTTCCTTTAACTTGTCTGCTGGTAGCATACTGGCTTTAAAATCGGCTAAATTTAATGCCGTAGCAACGGCTTGTGCGGTATTGTGGTTGTCGCCTGTAAGCATTATAACAGCAATACCTTTATCTTGAAGCGCTTTAATGGCTTTGGCACTTGTGGTTTTGATTTTATCGCCTATAACCACGTACCCAACAACCACATTATCGACGGCTACATACGATACCGTTTTCCCTTGTTTTTGATGGTTTTTTGCTACTTCCTCCATTTTTGAGGAAATTTCTGCCTTTGCATGATTCATCATTTCTGGATTGCCTAATGCCACCCGTTTACCGTTTATTGTTCCTTCAACACCTTTACCCGTAACGGCACTAAAATTTTCAGATTTTAACACCTTGGTATTCTGTTCTTTTCCATATTTTACAGTAGCTTCAGCTAGCGGATGTTCCGAATTACTATTTAAGGATACGATATATTGCAGGACTTTTTCTTCGGAATAATCAGTACCAAAAGCTGCCACGTGTTCAACAGTTGGTTTGCCTTGGGTAATGGTTCCTGTTTTATCTACAATTAAGGTATCTACCTTGTCCATTTTTTCTAGGGCTTCGGCATTTTTTATGAGCACGCCATTTTGTGCGCCTTTCCCGACACCCACCATAACAGACATGGGTGTTGCCAAGCCCAAAGCACAGGGGCAGGCAATAATTAAAACGGCAATGGCATTCACAAAGGCATACACATAAGCAGGTTCTGGCCCCAAAATAGCCCAAACTACGAAGGTTATTAATGAAATGATAACCACAACTGGCACAAAATAACCGGAAACCTTATCGGCTAGATTTTGAATTGGGGCGCGACTTCTACTCGCATCGTTTACCATGTGAATAATTTGCGATAACAATGTATCGCTACCAACCTTTTCGGCTTTCATAAGGAATACTTGATTACCATTTATGGTGCCACTGCTTACTTTATCGCCTTCCGATTTATTTACTGGAATGGGTTCGCCCGTAATCATAGACTCATCAATAGTGGTTTTGCCTTCGGTTATCGAACCATCTACAGGAATTTTATCGCCTGGTTTTACTTTTAAAATATCGTTTAATTCTATTTTATCGATACTGACTTCGACATCTTCGCCATTTACAACTTTTGTGGCTTTGTTTGGCGCCAATTTTAATAATTCTTTTACGGCCGAATTGGTTTTACTATGCGCGCGCGCTTCTAGCAGTTGCCCCAAGAGCACAAGGGTTAAAATTACGGTTGCGGCTTCAAAATATACATGAACGGCGCCCGATTCTGATAAAAACTGCTCCGGAAAAAACCCTGGAAAAAACAAGCCAAATACACTGAAAATCCACGCTACACCCGCACCAATGCCAATAAGCGTAAACATGTTTAAGTTCCAGGTTTTGATACTTCTGTAGGCGCGTTCAAAAAACATCCATGTGGCATAAAACACGACTGGTATGGATAATGCAAACTGAATCCAATTCCAATGTTTTTGCTCCAGGATACGGTATAATGGATTGTTGGGAATCATTTCACTCATGGCTATAATGAAGATGGGCAAGGTAAATGCTGACGCTAACCAGAATTTTTTCAATAATTTTTTGTAGGTTTTTTCTTCTGAAGATAAGGCCGGTTGCATGGGCACTAAATCCATACCGCAAACAGGACACGAACCAGATTCGTCTTTAACAACCTCTGGATGCATTGGGCAAGTCCATTGCTCTGAATAGCTAGTTGAAAGGTTTTGTTCTTCTACCAAATCCATGCCGCAGACCGGACAATCGCCCGCTTTGTTATAGGTTTTGTCACCTTCGCAGTGCATGGGGCAATAAAATACGCCAGTACCTTTACCTTTTGGTTTTTCTACCTTTTCAACTTCAGATGGTTTATCGCCATGTTTATAAATACTGTAATTTCCACCATCATCCTTCAATGCTTTTTGAAAGGTTTCAATAGGGATATGCGAATCCGTTTCAATTACTGCTTCTGCCTTTTCTAAATTAACCGTGACTTTTAAAACACCTTCTACTTTTGAAAGTATGTTTTCAACGTGACTGCGGCAACCGTTGCAGGTCATGCCGTGTATGTGATAGGTATGTACCTTTTCGTCAATGCTTTGAATGTGAATCGTATAAGTGTCACCATCCATTTTTAAGGCCTTTTGAAAAACTTCAATAGGAATATGCGAATCCGTTTCAATTACTGCTTCTGCCTTTTCTAAATTAACCGTGGCTTTTGAAACACCTTCTACTTTTGAAAGTATGTTTTCAACGTGACTGCGGCAACCGTTGCAAGTCATGCCGTGTATGTGATATGTGTGTATCATGCTTGTTGTTTTCTAGCCCTAACAGATTTTAAAAACCTATTAGGTTTTTATTAACCTGTTAGCTTTATTGAGTTAAATAATTAATAACCGTTGTTTGAACATAATAAGCCTTAACAGCCTCTATTTGTTTTATTTGAAACTTTAATGTTAGTTCTTGAATATCCAAAATATCCTTAAAATCTATTGTTCCTGTTTCGTAACTTTTAAGAAGCATCGCTTCGGCATTTTGGGCGTGTTGTAAATTTTTAATAAGCGTTTCGTGGCTTAATCTGGCCGCAATTCGTTCCCTTATAGCTTTGGCTAAATGTGTTTCCAAAGTGTTTAAGCGTTCTTGTTTTTGAGTTGAAATTTCTTGTTGTTTCAACTCATTTTGCTTGCTTTGCGAACGGTACTTTTTATTAAAAATGGGTATAGACACCGATAACATTGGCATAACCATATCTTTATACGCACTGGTTATCATGGGGCTGTTTTCTTGACTAATATATTCCACACCAATACCTACCATGGGTGCCATTTCTTTTTGGTTTAACAATTCCGATTGCTCTACGGATTGATAAAGCTTATCGTAGCGCAACAATTCCGGATGCCACGCCAAATTTTCGGAAGGCGTTTCAAAATCTTCGGAAGGCATTATTAAACTATCTACTACGGTTATGGCAACAGTATGTTTTCTGTTTAAAAGCTTGTTTAAATTAGTTTGCACTGCTAAAAATTGTTGCCTTAATTCATCTTTTAATTGCCTTAATTCGTTTTGGCGTATTTGCAAGCGCAACACATCTACTGCGGACGCTTTGCCTATTTCTACCGCGGTTAGGGCTAAAGTTTCATAAGTTTTTAATAATTGAACATGATTGGTTAGCACTTTTTGTTTGGCTTTATTGGCGTATAAATTGTAGTAAACTTCCGAAACCGAAGCCATTAAGTTACGCTTGGCAATTATAATTTTAACATACTGCGCATCGGCAACGGAACTAACGTAGTTTTCTCTGGCTGTTATGGTACCAAACCAAGGTAGCATTTGCATGACAGAAACTCGAAAACGTTCCATAGGCATGTCCATTTCAGGTTTTACAGCCATAACGCCCAAGTTAAATTCGGTGTTTGGTAAGCTATTGACTTCGTTTACCTTTTCGGAAGCAATTTTATATTTTAAATCGAATTTTTGGATTTCAGGACTGTTTGCAAGCGCTTCATTTATTAGTGTTTCTAGTTCTTGACTTTGAGATGAAAGAACAAAGAATAAAGAACAAAGAATTAAGACAGCTTTTCGGATAATTTGTAAATTAAGGTTTCTCATTGTAGATTATTTTAGTCTATTCTCTATTCTCTATTCTCTTTTTTCTTTATTCTATATATAACCAACTCCGCTCTCCAGCTATACAAAACGGGCACTACAAACAACGTAATCAGCGCAATTAGCATGCCTCCAAAACTCGGGATTGCCATAGGAATCATGATATCACTTCCTCGACCTGTGGAGGTTAAAATTGGTAATAAAGCTAAAATGGTGGTTGCTGTCGTCATTAAACAGGGTCTGATTCGTTTTTCTCCGGCTTCGACAATAGAAGCTCTAATTTCGCTTCTGTTTTCTGGTGTGTTTTTTTCGAAAGTTTGGGTTAAATAGGTGGCCATAACCACACCATCATCGGTAGCAATTCCGAAAAGAGCAATAAACCCAACCCAAACGGCAACACTTAAATTAATAGGATGCATTTGGAACAAGTCGCGCATATTTTCGCCAAAGAAATTAAAATTTAAAAACCAATCCTGACCATAGAGCCAAATCATGATAAATCCTCCAGCAAAAGCCACTGCAATGCCGGTAAACACCATTAAAGATGTGGTTACCGAGCGAAATTGAAAGTACAGGATTATAAAAATAATGGCTAAAGCTAAAGGCACAACAACCGATAAGGTTTTCTCGGCTCGCAGTTGATTTTCGTAGGTTCCAGTAAATTGGTAATTGATACCTTTTGGAACGATTAATTGGCCAGAATCAATTTTTTGTTGAATTAAAGCTTGTGCATTTTCGACCACCGTAACTTCTGCAAAACCGTCTAATTTATCAAATAATACATAACCGACTAAAAAGGTGTCTTCACTTTTTATTACTTGAGGCCCTTGCTCATAACGAATAGCGGCAAGTTTACTTAATGGAACAGGGTTACCAGTAGCGCTGGGTATGTAAATTTGCTCTAAATCGGATGGATTAGCACGTAATTCTCGCGGATAACGCACACGAACACCATAGCGCTCTCTGCCTTCAACAGTTTGGGTTAGTACCATGCCGCCAACGGCCACCTGTAATATATCTTGTACGTCTTGTATAGAAACCCCATATCTCGCAATGTTAGCCCTATTAATATCAATTAACATATACGGTTTACCCACGATGCGGTCTGCAAAAACGGCTTCTTTTTTAACGCCTTCGGCTTCTTTAATAATCGTTTCTAATTGTACGCCAAAGGCTTCAATTTGTTTTAAATCTTGACCCTTTACCTTAATTCCCATTGGTGCTCGCATGCCGGTTTGAAGCATCACCAAACGGGTTTCAATAGGTTGTAGTTTTGGAGCCGATGTTACGCCTGGTAATTTGGTAACACGTACAATTTCGTTCCAAATATCATCTGGCGATTTAATTTCTGGTCGCCAGTTGCGGTAGAATTCGCCGTTTTTGTCTTCAATTAGTTGAGACCTTTTAACAGAATTTCCAGAAGCAATGTAACGTGTTGCTTCATCATTCTGATCATCTTTAAGAATTTCTTGATGAGATTGCTCATTGCTCGTTCCTCGCTCTGTCGGAATGACATTCGTTTTCAATTCAAATAAGCCATCATCATTAACCTTGAACCGCCCACGTTCACCATTGTCATTTAACATATATTCAGGTTTATACTGAATAATGTTTTCATACATAGAAAGCGGCGCGGGATCTAAAGCCGATTCGGTTCTACCAGCTTTACCCACGACAGATTCAATTTCTGGAATACTGGCCACGGCCATATCCAACTGCTGTAAAACGCGTTTATTTTCTTCTATTCCAGAGTGCGGCATAGAGGTGGGCATTAAAAGAAAAGAACCTTCGTTTAATGACGGCATAAATTCTTTTCCTGTGTTTTTCATGATGAAAAAACCTGCAATAACAATAGCTAAAGGAACAGATAAAAATAATAGTTTATGATCTAAACACCATCGTAAAATACGAGTGTAATACCTTCTAAATATCGTAAAAACACTCAACAAGCCAAAGCAAATAACACCTACAAAAACGAGATTCCAAAAAATACTTTTATCGACGCCTAGAGGTCTCCAATATTCTGCCAATAGAAAGACTATGGCCACTACCGAAATCAAACCATTTGCCTTTGCTAATAGTGTCTTTCCGAAAGCTAGGTTTTCTAAAGGTAAAAAATTAAATAATTTATGAAGGTTTACTATCCCATAAGCTATTAAAATAATACCCAACCAATAACCGTAAATCACGCCAGTAATTCCAGCAATAATTAAAGCGAGATTAATAATTAAAGCGACGTGTTTCCTAATAGGTTTTCTTCGGAATAAAAACGCGGCGAATGGCGGAATTAAAAACAAGGCTACCACTATAGAAGCTATTAAAGCGAAGGTTTTTGTGAAGGCTAGAGGTCTGAATAATTTACCTTCAGAGCCTATCATAGTAAAAACCGGAATAAAACTAATAATGGTTGTTAATACCGCCGTGAGTATGGCACCAGAAACTTCTGAGGTGGCATTATAAACAATTTGATTTATTGAACGTTTGTCTTTCTGGACAGCGTGAAGAACCTCATCATGAGATTTCGCTTCGCTGAACTCACGTTCCTCGTCGCTCGTAAGACGCTCTGTAGGAATGACATTTTCACTTTCGGCGTCTAAATGACGAATAATATTTTCAGAAAGTATAACACCAACATCCACCATGGTACCAATAGCAATGGCGATTCCTGAAAGGGCGACAATATTGGCATCGACATCAAACAGTTTCATGGCAATAAATACCGTTAAAACGGCAACTGGTAGTAATCCCGAAATTAAAACTGAAGCACGAAGATTAAAAACCATAACGATAATAACCAAAACGGTAATTAAAATTTGTAGTGTTAAGGCTTCATTAAGTGTGCCTATGGTTTCTTGAATAAGCTCTGTTCTGTCGTAAAAAGGAACAATAGTGACTTGCGACGTACTGCCGTCTGCCAGAACTTTAGAAGGTAAACCTGCGCTTAACTGGTTAATTTTGTCTTTAACATTATTGATAACCTCCATAGGGTTTGCGCCATAACGAGACACCACAACACCGCCAACAACTTCAGCACCTTCTTTATCCAAAATGCCTCTTCGCGCGGCAGGGCCTAAGGATACTTTAGCAATATCTTTAATGCGAATCGATGTGTAATTCTTAGAGGATACCACCGCATTTTCAAGGTCTGAAATAGACTTTATATAACCCAAACCACGCACCAAATATTCAACCTGATTTATTTCTAAGGTTTGTACCCCAATTTCTTTATTACTCGCCTTAACAGCTTTTACTACTTGATGTAACCCAATATCGTATTGGCGCATGAGTTCTGGATTGACATCCACCTGATATTCCTGCACGTAACCACCAATGGAGGCGACTTCAGAAACGCCGCTTGCGGAGGATAAAGCATACTTTACGTAATAGTCTTGAATACTCCTTAATTCGTGTAAATCCCAACCACCAGTTACTTTTCCGTTTTTATCCCGGCCCTCAAGGGTGTACCAGAATATTTGTCCTAATCCCGTAGCATCGGGACCTAGTGTAGGATTAACACCATCGGGCAATAAACCGCTAGATAAGGAGTTTAGTTTCTCGAGAATCCGACTTCTGCTCCAATAAAACTCGATATCTTCTTCAAAAATAATATAGATACTAGATACGCCAAACATCGAAGAACTTCTGATGGTTTTTACACCAGGAATACCGAGTAATGAAGTGGTTAGGGGATACGTAATTTGGTCTTCAATATCTTGAGGCGATCGTCCTTCCCATGATGTGAACACGATTTGTTGGTTTTCACCAATATCTGGAATGGCATCCACGGCTACTGGATTTGATGGTAAGAATCCGGTGTCCCAATTAAAGGGCGCGTTTACAGTTCCCCAACCTATAAACAGTATAAGAAGTAATACGGCAACGAGCTTATTTTCTATAAAAAATTTGATGCTTCTATTCAGCATATAGTTTGATTATTAAACAGTTAGACATTGGTATTGAAAAAACACCGAATACAACAAATTATCCGTATAACGTAAAGCCATAGGATAACACAGTCTATTGTTTAAAAATCAAATTAAATACGTCTCGTCTATTTTGTAGAGTTGCCTTATAACGAGCGGCGGTTTGTACGCCTCATAAGAAGCTACATTATTTTTTATACCTTCAAAAAGGTTAATATATGTGTAAACAAATGAAGTAATGAATACCTGTTGTTCAAAAGAAATTTTAGCGCTTTGCTGTTGAAGTTCGTCTTGACCTTCAATTGCTAATTGTTTATCATCGCAACAATTTTTATTGGTAATAGAACATCCTTCAGTAGCAGGTTTCTCCTTTTCCATACCGCAACCTTTGGCTTTATGGAAAATAGCTGTTTCCACTAATATCCCACCACAATAATGCATATGCATAGCAAATGACGTTGTAGAGAATAATACTACAAAAGCCATCACAAAAGCCAATATTTTAGCAGGTGTCTGTTTCATAATTATGTCGAAGTTACAAAAATTAAGTAAACCAGACGTTTGTTTAACAGAAGTTTATCCATTCACAGTTTAAAACCAAAGAAATTTTTAGTCCTCCCTTACGATTTTTAAAGGCTGCGTAACCAAGTCTATTTAATAAGACATACTACTAAATTATTTGCTACAACTTGGTAGTTTGAACACCATAAGCCAAGGTTTTAAGGTTTTTTTTTGTGGTGGTTACTTTCCGATACAATATGTAATTATCCTTGATTTTACGATAGTTACAGCATTTGGGCAACAAATAGGATACAAAAAATGCATAAAAAGAGTAAAACAAGAGCAATCATTAATAAATTCACTTACGAATATAACATAAAAAAACCGCTCGATTTGAGCGGTTTTCAAATAAAAGCACCAAGCTATTAATTGGCTATCCCAGAGCCCAAATAAGTACTGTTTGATACTTGGCTACCATCGGCAGTTATAAATGCTATAAATAGCTCTACAGTATCTCCTGCGTAGGTTGTTGGTATTGCAACAATTTGAGTTCCTACTGTTCTGTCTGCTCCATCTGTTAAAGAAATAGATTCTTTCTTTGATGGATTGTAAACCAATAACATTGCTTTATCGGTAGCATTTGCGTTACCTTCAGCAGAGTTATCATCCCAGTTAAAAGTTACTTCTCCAGCTGTTGCAAGATCTGTAGAAGGGTTCAAAGCAGCTGATAAACCTCCCCTACTTACTAATGCGGTTGCATAATCCACCTCAAAGTCTGGTTCGACTCCTGTGATGGCATTATTCAACACATAAGACATCGCAGCATTAAATGCTGTTTTCTTCACTGCTAAAAACTTATATCCTTTTTGGATAAATGGTTTAACAGCTTGAATAAATTCTAAAGTCACAGTAAACTTATTTCTTTGGTTTACCTGACCTACAGTTCTTGGATTGGCTACACTTGAAGGTTTAATTCTGATGTAGTCAATACCTTTCCAGCTTCCACCGATAATGTTTCCAACCTTACCGGAAAGCCCTCCTAAAATTCCTTGAGCAATTTTACCCATAACATAAATAATTTAAATGAAACTTACTTTTCTTCGGACTTGGTACGGACTTAACACGAAGTTGTACCTTCCATTGAAATATATGGCAACTTTTATGCTATTCGTTGGATATGGATTTTGTTGCTTCAGATTACTTCCTTTTGCATCAGAAATAAAAAAATGAACATTTTTTTTACAAAGAAAAAGAGAAAAAAGAAAGCCGTTTCTTTGATGGCGTTGACATACTGTCAAGTTTTTTGGAAAAAATATTGCCAATGGAAAGGGTTTTGAAATTTGCGCCTGACCACAGGTGCAATATTTTTTTCAAAACCCGTAGGGCTTGAACTTTATAGTATGATGAGCGTGGGATGAAGGAAGCCATCTATCTTTGCAATCTTTTTTTTCCTTTTCCTTATATTTAAGGGTAATTATAAATAAAAGCATTATGGCAAAATTTGAAGTATATCAAGATGCTCGAAATGAGTATCGTTTTAGATTAAAAGCTAACAATGGTCAAACCATATTAGCAAGTGAAGGTTATTCGGCAAAAGCTGGTTGTATGAATGGTATTGAATCTGTTCGGAAAAATTCACAAGATGACAGTAAATTCGATAGAAAAATATCAAGTAATGGTAAACATTATTTCAATTTAAAGGCCAGTAATGGTCAAGTGATTGGGACCAGTGAAATGTATGAGTCTTCCTCTGGAATGGAAAATGGTATAGCTTCTGTTAAAACTAATGCACCAAATGCTTCTGTTGTGGAAGTTTAAATTTAAACTAAAATCATCAACATAACAATAAAGCCCTCTTTTCGAGGGTTTTCTTTTTTCGACAATGTTTCTGTAGCAGGTAATCGCGTAGCGTATGGCGATAGCCATAATAGCGAGCCGCCAGCGAGTTGAGCAAGGGTGGTGTGGGAAAATTGCCCGATAGGGCTACCACGCCTACGTTGAAAACGCAAGGGTGGCGCAGGTTTTTGATGCCGTTGGATTCAGCTTGGGTGTAGCGAGGGAAAGCAAGTGTAACAATTGAATGAAGCTATTGAAGGATGGTTACCGTTTTTAAATTTTAGCAATTGTGAGTACTTATCATCATTTAATTTATAAGGAATTAAGTAGATTAAGGAAATTGAGGATTTTGATTTCACCTAACGAGCAATTGCCAATTTAAAAATGGGTTGTGAGGTGGCTGAAATAGCTGACTGAATGCGTTACTCTTGCTGTGCGTTTGCAATATAGAATAATCCGCTTTTGGATTTAAAAGACTATTTAATCAGTTATTAAAGCAGTTTTATAAGTATTTGGAAATTTCAAATTTCTTGAAGCGGTTATTGTATATGCAAAATGGCTGCCATCAAAAACTGTGACACCCGTGAACCCACAGGTGGCATAAGCCCATCTATTCCGAAATGAAACCACTTCAAAATAAAACGCTACGCTTCATTTTGAAGTCATCACATACGGTCTTGTTATGCTCAAACTTCAACATGATTTATTTTTTGTGTTTTACATTTCTCATCACGACGCTCTCATACCACCTGTGGGTTTTGCCCGCAGCGAACAGCAGGCGAGCCAAATTATGAAGCAGCGGTTGTACCCCAATTTGTATTTAGTGTGCCACAAGCACACACCTTATTGGGGTTTGGGGTGCAAGAGTAGCTGCGGGTGAGGAAGTTGTGTAATGTGTGAAGTAAAGCAAATACATAGTGCTAACGAGGATGTGCCACCGCAGTAGTACTATGTATGGTAAGCACCAATGCAACGCATTTGTGATTATGCTTTATGGAACAAAATGGAACAACTGACGAACACCTTATTACCTGCTACTCCCATTTATTTAATTCTCTATAAAAGGTATATCATTTAGAAATAACACCCTTTGTAAAAGCATAAATTTATGTTAACATAATTGTTTTTAATTATTTTTATTTACTTTTGTTAACCATACGGCTAAACTAAATGGTTATATAATGACAAAACACAAAGACAATAAAACTGAAGAACAAATATTGGAAGCAGCCCAGAAAATTTTCCAAGCTAAAGGAATGGATGGTGCACGGATGCAGGAAATTGCAGATAAAGCAAGCATCAATAAGGCAATGTTGCATTATTATTACAGAAGTAAGCAGCTTTTATTTGAGGCGGTCTTTAAAAAGGCGTTTGCCTTATTAGCCCCACAGCTTAATGCCATTCTTAATGATGATTCATCATTAGAGGATAAAATCAAAAATTTTACCCACAACTACATTAGCTTTATTATAAAACATCCTTATTTACCAAACTTCATTATTCAAGAGCTTAACAGAAATCCAAAATTCATTGAAAAAATTAAGAATAATGTCGCCTTTCCAAGTATTGACAAGTTTAAACTGCAAGTCCAAAAAGAAATTAATATTGGTAACATTATACCTATAAGTGCAGAACAGTTGTTTATAAACATTTTAGCTTTAAACATATTTCCTTTTGTAGCCACTCCATTAATTAAAGCCTTCACGGATGTTGATGACAACGATTATAAATCTCTTTTAGAAGCTCGTAAAAAAGAGGTGTCCGATTTCATTATTAATGCCATAAAAAAATAAATCTATGAAAGCTATATATATATTCGGACTATTCTTTTTAACAACGATTTTCGGTTACAGCCAAAACACAATTAGTTTAAACGAATGTTACGAAGGTTTGAAAACAAATTATCCTCTTTCTAAACAACGTGTTATTTTAGAGCAACAGAAGGAGGTCGAACTTTCGGCTATAAAAGCAAAGACATTACCGCAGCTTTATCTTAATGCCCAGGCGACCTATCAGAGTGATGTTACCGAGGTTCCAGTACCAAATATAGACATAGAGCCTTTGAATAACGACCAATATCGTGCCACACTTACAGCTAATCAGCTGATTTTCGATGGTGGAAAAATTAAAGCATCGCAAGGTTTACAAAATACCGTTACTGAAAGAAAGCAACAAGAGGTCGAAGTCAATCTGTATCAATTGAAACAACGTGTTAATCAACTTTATTTTTCAATTCTTCTGATTGAAGACCAAACTAAATTGTTAAACGTAAGAGAGCAACAATTGAATAGTAAATTAAAGGAAGTGAAATCTGGAATAGAAAACGGTGTATTGTTGCCTACTTCAGATAAAATCATTGAAGCTGAATTGTTGAAAATTTTACAGCAAACGAAAGAAGCAACCAACAATAAGTCGAAACTTATTGCATCTTTATCTTCATTAATAGGAGTTTCTATTCCTGATGAAACAGAATTTCAAAAGCCTTTGCTATTAATAAATACAGTTTCAGATTTGAACAGACCGGAATTAGGCTTGTTCAACTTACAGAAACAAGAGATAGGACAACAACAAAATATACTATCCAAATCATTGGTTCCCGAACTTAAAGGTTTTGCAACTGGCGGTTATGGTAATCCGGGATTAAATATGTTGGAAAATGACTTTACATCCTACTACATCGTTGGTTTAAAGCTAAACTGGGACGTGTTCGACTGGAATGGAAATAAGAAAGAGAGGCAAGCATTAGATTATTCAAAAGAATTGATAAGCAATCAAGAAGAAGTTTTTAGACTGAACACAAACACCGCTTTAAATGAGCAACAAAAAGAAATTGAAACGCTTGAAAGCACCATTGCTATTGACCAGCAGTTAATTTCTTTACAACAAGAAGTAGTTAATACTTCCGAATCTCAATTGAGGAATGGTGTTATTACGACCTCTGAATACATTACAGAGCTTACCAAACTTTACGAAACAGAAAATTTGTTCAATCAACATAAAACCCAATTGGAATTAGCCAAAGCCAATTACAATACCCTTAAGGGAGATACTAAATAGAAAAATGATGAAAAACATAAAGAAAATACTAATTGTACTAACCGTTATAAATGTATTAACAGCCTGTAATAATAACGGAGATAAAGCCGATGGCTATGGAAATTTTGAAGCTACTGAAATATCGGTATCAGCCGAAAACACTGGGAAACTAATGGCTTTTACTATTGAGGAAGGTACTGTACTAGAACACAACCAACTTATTGGCTATATAGACACCATTCCTCTACATCTCAAGAAAAATCAACTTATGGTGCAAAAGGATGTAATTAACGCCAAATCCAAAGGTGTTTTATCACAGATTGATGTATTGCAGGCCAAATTGAAAACAGCGAGTATCAATAAGAACAGAGTAGAAAACCTGATTAAAGATAGTGCTGGCACTCAAAAACAACTGGATGATGTGGTAGGTGAAATAGATGTCATAAAAACCCAAATAAGGAGTGTAGAAACCCAAAATGCCCCGGTAGTGAACGAATTGAAATCTATTGATGTACAATTGCAACAATTAGAAGACCAAATTCAAAAAAGCAAAATTATTAATCCAATAAACGGAACGGTTTTATCTAAATATGCCGAATCCAATGAGATTGTAGCTTTTGGAAAACCACTCTATAAGATTGCCGATTTATCAACCATGGAACTACGGGTTTATGTAAGCGAAACTCAATTGGCCAATATTTTCATAGGTGAAAGTGTAAGTGTCAAAATCGATGACCAAAATGGGATGAAAACCTATGAAGGAACTATTAGTTGGATTGCTTCAGAAGCAGAATTTACCCCAAAGATTATTCAAACCAAAGAGGAACGTGTAGCCTTGGTCTATGCGGTAAAGATACAGGTAAAAAATGATGGTAGTATAAAAATAGGAATGCCAGCTGAAATGTGGTTAAGCACAAAATCAAATCAATAAATTTTAAACTTGAAATTATGAATAAAATAATAATCGTACTCATTGCAGTATCACTACTTTTTACAGGTTGTAAAGACCTACCCAAAGAAAGCACTACAGTAAAAAACAATAAAGTTGAACATACAGAGCATCAACGTGAAAATGATTTAGTTGGCAATCACTGGATGCAAGAAATAAAATTGAATAATGGAGTTAAATGGACTGCGAATCCTGAAACAAATGAAGGTGTAGTTAGAATGCAATCCGTATTAACAACAAGTAACCTAAAAGATTTGAATGATTATCACACCATCGCCGGTGCACTTAACAAAGAAAAAAACTATGTCATTAAAGAATGTACTATGAAAGGACCTTCACACGATAATTTACACGTATGGCTGCTTCCGTTAATTGAAAAAATTGATGCTTTAAAAGAAGCTAACACCTTGGCTGAAGCACAACATATTTATAAGAGCATTGAGCAAAACGTAAATGCTTATGACGATTATTTTGAATAATTATGGGCATCACAATATCCAACATATCAAAATCTTATGGTGAAATAACCGCATTATCAGATATTTCCTTTGATGTAAAACCTGGTGAGCTTTTTGGACTTATAGGTCCTGATGGTGCAGGAAAAACCACCTTGTTCCGCATACTTACCACGCTGTTGATAGCAGATAATGGGCAAGCTACCGTAGCTGGTTATGATGTGCTTAACGATTATAAATCCATTAGAAATAGTGTTGGGTATATGCCTGGGCGTTTTTCACTTTATCAAGATTTGACCGTAGAGGAAAATTTGAATTTTTTTGCTACAATTTTTGGTACGAGCATAGAAGAGAACTATGATTTGGTAAAAGACATCTATGTACAAATAGAACCTTTTAAAAATCGTAGAGCAGGCAAACTATCAGGTGGTATGAAACAAAAGCTTGCCTTAAGCTGTGCGTTGATACACAAACCGAAAGTCCTTTTTCTGGATGAGCCTACAACTGGAGTGGACCCCGTATCGAGAAAGGAATTTTGGGAAATGCTCAAACGGTTACAGAAAAAAGGAATTACCATTTTAGTATCAACCCCGTATATGGATGAAGCTGCCTTATGTGACCGCATCGCATTAATTCAAGATGGTAACATCCTTGAAATAGAAACGCCAAACGCAATTGTTAGCCACTTTCCAAAACCGTTATACAACATCAGTGCCCAGAATATGTACAACCTCATTGAGAGTTTAACTAATTACGAGCACACCTACAGTATTTTTCCTTTTGGGGAGTTCGTACACTATACCGACAAGCGTGAACCTATAGATAAGGCAAGTTTGAAAACCTATCTGGAATTTCAAGGTCTTACAGATATTAAAATTGAAAAAACCCAACCTACCATAGAAGACACTTTTATGGAATTAGCTAAATGATGAAAGATAATAACGTTATACAAGTAGAAAATCTATCCAAGTTATTTGGGGACTTTGCAGCGGTAAACCAAATAAGTTTTCAGGTAAAGACAGGGGAAATATTTGGCTTTTTGGGAGCAAATGGTGCTGGTAAAACCACAGCAATGAAAATGCTCATTGGGATTTCTTCCCCTACTTCGGGAACCGCGACGGTTGCCGGTTTTGATGTTTATAAGGAAACCGAATCCATCAAAAAAAATATTGGGTATATGAGTCAAAAATTTGCCTTGTATGATGATTTGACAGTAAAAGAGAACATCACATTTTTTGGTGGTATTTACGGATTGACCAAAAAACAAATAGATCAAAAACGATGTGAACTGGTTGAGGAATTAGGGCTTGAAGAAGTCACAAACAGTCTTGTGGCTTCGCTACCCTTGGGATGGAAACAAAAGTTGGCGTTTTCGGTTTCTCTATTGCACGAGCCTAAAATCGTTTTTTTGGATGAGCCTACTGGCGGAGTAGATCCTATTACAAGACGTCAATTTTGGGAAATGATCTATAAAGCTGCCCATAATGGAACTACCATTTTTGTAACTACCCATTATATGGACGAAGCAGAATATTGCGACCGTGTTTCCATAATGGTCAATGGAAAAATTGAAGCTCTGGACACCCCAAAAAAGCTAAAAGAACATTATAAAACTGACACAATGAACGATGTATTTTTAAAACTGGCCAGAGGATGAAACGATTTATAGGTTTTGTAAGAAAAGAGTTTTATCACATATTCCGTGATAAACGTTCCCTATTTATATTATTCGGGATGCCCATAGCCCAAATATTATTGTTTGGTTTCGCCATCACCAATGAAATCAACAATGTTGATATAGCCATTTTAGACCAGGCCAATGATGTAACATCTAAAGAAATCATCAATAAAATAGCCGCTTCAAAACACTTTAGCATTGTTGATATTATTCAACAAGAGTCATCCATAGAATCCATATTCAAAAAAGGCAAAGTAAAAGCGGTACTTCAATTTGAAAATAACTTTGGAAATAACCTCATTAAAGAAAAACAGGCCAACGTACAAGTACTTACAGATGCCACGGATCCAAATATGGCCAGTACCATAAGTAATTACATTTCGTCAATACTTAAAAAGTATCAGCAAGAATTAAACGAAAATATTTCCATTGATTACCAGATTATACCGCAAAGCAGGATGGTTTATAACGCCGAATTGAAAAGTGTTTATATGTTTGTTCCAGGGGTTATGACTGTTATTCTGATGTTGGTTTCAGCAATGATGACTTCTATTTCCATCACCCGTGAAAAAGAACAAGGTACAATGGAAATTTTATTGGTTTCCCCTTTAAAACCATTTCAGGTAATTATAGGTAAAGTGTTTCCATACATTTTCCTATCTGTTATCAATGCCGTAGTCATCGTCTTGTTGAGCATTTTCGTGTTTAATGTGCCTGTTAATGGCAGCTTATTCTTATTAGGGATTGAAAGTGTCCTGTTTATCATCACATCATTGGCTTTGGGTATTTTAATTTCTACCATATCGGCAACACAGCAAACAGCTATGATGATTTCCCTTATGGGCTTAATGTTACCCACCATATTACTATCCGGGTTTATTTTCCCTATTAGCAGTATGCCATTACCGCTTCAGGTTATTAGCAACATCATACCTGCAAAGTGGTTTATAATCATTGTAAAAGGCATAATGTTAAAAGGTATTGGAATTGGTTTTGTTTTAAAGGAAACCTTGATTCTTCTTTTAATGACATTATTGTTCATTGGTGTAAGTGTGAAGAAATATAAAATTAGACTGGAGTAAGATGAAAATAATACTATACATTATAAAAAAGGAGTTTAAGCAAATCTTTAGAAATAAAGGAATGCTACCCATCATATTTATTTTACCTGTGCTACAATTGGTCATTTTATCCAATGCGGCTACCTACGAAATAAAAAATATACAATTTGGATATGTTGATTCCGATAACAGTAGCACGTCTAGAGGGTTGATAGAACAATTTGAAGCTTCGACTTATTTCAATGTTTCAGAAAAGTTTCCTTCTGAAAAGGAGGCTTCCCAAGCAATGCAGGAAGGTACGATTGATGCCTACTTGAATATTCCAGTGCATTTTGAACGGGATTTACAAAAAGACAAAACTAAAGACATTGGCGTATTTATTGATGCCATTGATGGTTCGGCAGCTGGAGTTATCAATGTTTATATAACCCAAATTATACAGAACTACAACAAAAATATTGCGATGGATTTGATACAGATTTCAGATACTGTACAAAAACCAAATAGTATCGATAGTATTCCTTTATTCTGGTACAACCAGACCTTGAACTACAAAACATTTATGGTGCCAGGTATTCTTGTTTTGCTCGTAACAATGATTACCCTGTTTTTATCTGGAATGAACATTGTTAGGGAAAAAGAAATAGGCACCTTGGAACAAATCAATGTTACGCCCATACGAAAAAGTCATTTTATCATAGGTAAGCTCTTCCCTTTTTGGATAATAGGTATGGGACTGTTGACCATAGGTTTAATACTCGCCAAAATTATTTTTAATACGCCTATGCTAGGTAATTTAGGACTGCTATATGCTTACACCTCTGTTTATATCTTGGTGATTTTAGGAATGGGACTTTTTATTTCAAACTACACTGATACACAACAGCAAGCAATGTTTATTGCGTGGTTCTTTATAGTGATATTTATATTAATGAGTGGCTTGTTTACACCCATTGAAAGTATGCCAAAATGGGCACAAATACTTACGGAGTTTAATCCCATTAAATATTTTGTGGAAATCATTAGAATGGTAATGCTCAAAGGGTCTGGGTTTACCGATATTTTCCCATTGGCCATAAAAACACTGGCCTATGCGATTGTAATGAACGGTTTGGCTGTTTGGAGCTACAAAAAAACAACATAAAATGAATCACAGTATCAGACATAAAAACAAATTGGTCACCAATGAATCACTGTTTATAAGAGGTCCTTTGTCCCGTTTTAGGGAATTGGGATTTGCCATTAAAGTATTCTTCAATTTTATCAGGTCTTTCCGGGTTATGCATTTTGTTGGTCCTTGTGTTACCGTTTTTGGTTCAGCACGTTTTACAAAAGAATCCGAACATTATCAAAATGCTGAAAAAATAGGAGCTGAACTTTCCAAAATGGGATTTACCGTAATGACAGGTGGTGGCCCAGGTATTATGGAAGCTGCCAATAAAGGAGCCTATGAAGCAGGAGGCTATTCTGTTGGTTGTAATATTGTACTGCCTTTTGAGCAGACACCAAACCCTTTTTTGCACAAATGGATTGATATCCCATACTTTTTTGTTCGAAAAGTCATATTGGTTAAGTACTCCTATGCTTTTGTAGTGATGCCTGGTGGTATAGGCACTCTTGATGAGTTATTTGAAGCACTAACATTAATACAAACCAAAATCATCAAAAATTTTCCTGTGGTGATTTTTGATACAGCATATCACAAAGAATTATGTGAACACATCCATTTAATGGCAGAACGTGAAAGTATTAGTGAAGCAGATTTGAAGTTGTTGTATGTTACAGATTCTATAGATGACCTTATTAGACATATAGACACATATGCGGTAAAGGAATTTGGGCTGACAAAAAAAGCACCCAAACCAAAATGGTGGTTTGGTGAAAAACTAAAAGCAAATGAATAAGAATAGTTTTATTAGAATCATTAGTGCTATTGTTTTGGTAGCCTTTGGGCTCTTGACCTTGTATTTAAGTAGCTCTATCCTATTTGATTGGTTTGACGTAAGGGCAAAACAAGGAAATTATGTGCTGTTTATTGTAGGTATCAATTTTTCGTGTGCTATCCTCTATTTAACAGCGGCTTACGGTTTCATTATTAGAAAGCTTTGGACTGTTAAAGTCTTACTGACTGCTTTGATTATTCTACTACTAGGTTTTGTTGGGCTGTTAATTCATATTAATACCGGAAACCTTTATGAAACAAAAACTGTTGGTGCAATGATTTTTAGGATTGTATTCACCATCATTCTTCTTGGAATTGCTAAAAAAATATTTAAAAAATGAAAACCTTATTAACGATACTAATATGCAGTTGGGTATTTATACCAAACAACAATTCAATTACAGAAGCGTATAGCCTTACTGTGAACATTGAGAATTTGAAAAACACGAAAGGCACATTGATTTTTTCACTCTACAATTCTGAAGGTAGTTTGCCAGATGAAAAGTTTGAACGCTACTATAAAAAGAAGAGCGTAAAAATTGATGATAAAAACATCAAGGCCACATTTAACGACCTACCTAAAGGTAACTATGCGGTTACTGTTTTACACGACGAAAACAACAATGGCAAGATTGACAAGAAATTTATGCTTCCCTTACCCAAAGAAGGTATAGGGTTTTCGAATTACGATGATTTTGGATTATCCAATCGGCCAAACTTCAAAGATGCCAGCTTTGATTTACAAAAGGACAAGACCATTACGGTTAAAGTAATTTATAAATAGAAATGAAATGCAGATTATACATACTGTTATTGTTTATAAGCTGTCATTTTTATGCGATTGCCCAAGAGATAGATTCTATTTTTCCCGAGCTGACCTTATCCAAAATTGCTCTTGTTAACCAGACCGATAGTTATATTACGTTTCCATTGGATATAGGAAACATAGAACCTTTAATGTTTGAAGCCAATGTAAATCCTTCATTCATTATCAGGGAACGGAAAGATTCTAAACTTATGGCTGTTTTAACGCCACAGATTATCATTAGGATGTACAATGAAGAATCATACCCTGTTAGAACACCAAGCTACATCCCGCAAATTTCTTTTTATTATTTGGCCAAACAAGATAATGCCAATAATAGTCTTTCAATATTTGGTAAAATTGCACACCATTCAAATGGACAAGATGGTTCGTTTTATAATGAAGATGGAACTATAAATTTACTAACTGGAAATTTTGCAACAAATTATTTTGAATTGGGGATTTTAAAATCTTCTTACAGTTCTCGACTCAATGCCATAAAAGTTTTTAAAAGCTCTATTGAAGCACACCCAAAAAGCTGGATGCTTGAAGAACTTGAAGGTTCATATAGCGGTTTGCGGTGGCATAACGCTTTTACTGCCTTTAAGATACCTTTTGGTAATAGCCGAAGCAGCCAAAGACCTCATTTTTCGGTGAAATTGGAAACTACATTGATGTTGGACCAATACAATAATCTTGACTTTTTTGATGCAGACCGTATTAATGCGGGATTGACCTTTTACTATCACCCCCAGTTTTTGGAAGATATTGGATTGTTTGTGCAATTCTATCACGGTATGGATTATTACAATATTTATTTTCAACATCAATTAGACGTCATACGATTTGGGATTATGACCGAAATTTTACGCTTTTAACAACTTCAACAATGAATGCCAAACAAATAATAGTAACCAAAAATTCTGAAGAAAAAGAGTTTTATTCAGAAGATAAATTACGAGCTTCATTACGTTCCTGCGGTGCAACCAACAACCAGATTGATGTCATAATCAGTCAGATAAACGCTCATATTTATAATGGCATTACAACCAACGACATCTATAAAAAGGCCTTTTCAATTTTAAAAAAGTTTGACCGTACTTTCGCTTCAAGATATAGTCTTAAACGTGCCCTTTTTGAATTAGGGCCAACAGGTTATCCGTTTGAGCGTTTAATAAGTGCTCTATTAAAGGAAAAAGGCTTCAAAACTAAAGTTGGTGTGGTTTTACAAGGCCATTGTGTTACCCACGAAGTTGATGTGTTGGCAGAAAAAGATGGGATTGCTTATGCCATAGAATGTAAATTTCATTCCGATTCAAGGGCAACGAGCAATGTAAAGGTGCCCTTGTATATCAACTCCAGATTTTTAGACGTACAAAAACATTGGAATGGCAACTCTAACAACGGAACGCATTTAAAACAAGGTTGGTTGGTAACCAATACACGTTTTACTAAAGATGCCGTTGACTATGGAAAGTGTATTGGCTTGACACTCTTAAGTTGGGATTATCCAAAAGGAAATGGCATAAAAACCAATATTGATAGCTATGGTCTATATCCCGTAACAGCGCTTACTACCTTGACCAAAAAAGAAAAGCAGCAACTTATTACAAGAGATGTTATTCTTTTAAAGGAACTTTATTATAATATTCAAGTTTTGCAAAACTTGAATATTTCAGCAAATAGAATACGGCAAACCAAAAATGAAATGGGTAAGCTGTTACATTATGACACTTTTACCAATGGAACAAGATAAGCCGATTAACGAAAAACTACACAAGTACGATGCTCGTGGGATACAAACCTTATTTAGAACGGTTAGTAAAAACCATTATAACCTATTAAAAATGGTTGACAATAAAGCGAGGATTGTACTTACTGTAAATTCCATTATTACTTCGTTGCTTTTTGGAATACAAATTTTGAACTGGGAAGCTAAAATAACAGAACACAGTATTTCCATAAAAATTTTGGTGATTTGCAGTATGTTGTCTATGATTTTTGCTATTGCCAGTATGTTACCTCACAGGTATATAGGGAAGACTTTTAGAAAGAGTGGATATAAAGGAACCCTTTATGCTGAAAATTTTTCCACTCAAACTCTAACAGAATTTAAAGAGGAATTTGATAGAATTATGAGTACTGGCAAGACAGTATATGACGAATTGATTATGGATCTTTATTTTCTGGGTAAGACTATCGCTATAAAGCAAAGAGTATTGATGTTATCGGTTATCGTATTTATGCTGGGATTGTTTTGTACAATATTACTAACTTTAACTTCTTTAAAATTGCTATAAAAACCATAATTTATCTTTAGCCTCGTTAGGGATGCCATTATTAAAACGAGGTGCTATTTGCGCTACCATTTCAGGGTATTTGATTGTGATTGGGACATTTTGTTGCCTTAACGATTTCCAATACAATCTACTAAACTGATATACTTGGGTTAACAATTCTTCAATGACCTCAACATCTTCAAATGCATCATCATCCGGACTGCTTATCTTAATCTTTATTGGAAAAGGATAACCATCGGTATCTGAATAAAATCGGTCACTTGGATAACGTGCATTGTTGAACAATAAAAACTGATTTTCGGCAATGCGAATGTATGTGCCACTAACCGGCATTAGCTTGTCATCCCAATTTAAATCGTAGGCAATAATGTCTTCAGATTCTGTTTTATTGATGTTTAGTATGTATAAAGGCACTCCTAATTTTAGTTTGTGCATCCCTTCTATTATAGGTTTTAACTCCTCATATTTCATTTCCTTGTAAAAATGAATCACTACCTTATCTGCTTGAGTTACTGAAGTAAAATCCCTAATCGCTTTTAAAATACTCCCTGCCAGTAGCTCTGTTTCGTTTTGGTTGAAGTATTCAAAATTTCTAAACAAGCCATTGTTCTGAAAGCTAAAGGCACTGGCTATATACCTTCTGTTTTCTCCTTGATTGGTAAATGCTCCTACACCTATAACCAATTCTTTTTTATCGGTTACTGCCAGCTTCCAAGGTGCGCCACCTAATTTGGCGTGGATAGCCAATGCCATATTTTGTAATGAAAATTGGAAGTTGTATTGATTTTCAATATTGATGACCATTTTTTCATAATCGACCACTTGTGTGACAATGCCTTCGTTTAAAAACAATTCTTTAATACGGATGTAAATTTCGCGGTCGTCAGGATCTGGTGTAAACCTATCGAATGGGCTTAAATAAAATGCTGCGTATTTTATATTATCGTGGTCGAAGGTTAAGCTTTCTAACTTTTCAACTATCTCTGGGATAGGGTCACTTTCATTGGTAAACTCAATAAAATGTTCTTTAGATGATGATGCTTTGATGTTTACATAAGCCTCTAAACCTTTGTAAAAGACTTTCTCTGTTTGTACACCATTTTTAAAATTGTCATAAAACTTCAATACATCGTTTTTATGAGAGCTGTGGCAAATAAAAAATATCTTGATATTTTGATTGTTTGGTCTGCGATATGGGCTTAAGATATTCATTGCCTTTTTAGGTACTAAATGGGTTTTCTTATTACCATATTGGTCTTTACCAAACTCCAATAAGCCCAAGTTAGGATTTATGTGATTAATACGATTACCAGGAACATCTATAAAAGCATCTTGCTTAAACGGGAATAAGGCTTTAAATTCTTCTGTAAACAAATACTTTTCTGCAAAATTGGTAATGAGTGTAACGTACTTTTGATATTTGTTTTTTGGTCTTTCTGGTTCTTCAATTGGCGTGTTTAAAGCTCTTGCGAGTTGTAAGTTGAATATAGGAAATGCTTGACTAAAATCTATACTGTTGTAAAACTCTTCTTTGTCCTCTGTATCGAGGTCCATTTGGTAATTAAACGTCTTTTGACCATACACGCAACGTTTAATATATTCTGTTTCCTCAATATCCTGAACTGACTTTGTAAGTACTTTTGAAGTCCCATCATATGAGATTATTAACTCTGGTAAGTCTGTAAGTTTTGCAAACTGTATCTTAAATGAAAATTTATAATAGAGGTTATAGTCTGCTGTGTTGCCATTTTTTGAAGGTATCCACACTTGTACATCACGCACAAAGTTTTTAACTACGATATAGCCCTTTTCTAAAAAATAGGTTTTTAATTGGTGCTTCAGAAATTGCTTGTATATGCGTAGTTCTTTATCCTTTACCAAGTTTATTTTGATACTTGGGGCATTGGGAATTTCTTGAGTAAATGTGGTATAAATATGCTCTACTTGAGATAAATCTGTATCAGGAAACGCCTTTTTTATCTGCTTTGAAAACTTTGACCAATGAATTGGATGACTTTCTTCTATATCCTCCAACGATAAGTATATTACAGGTGTGCTACTTGGCCATTTAAAATTGAGTATGTTGGTTTTTAAGTGTTCTTGCATTTATAAGGTTAGTTCTTTTTAAATCCGATTTGTTTTCTATTGGCCTGTTGTGTTTGTTGCTGATCTTTGTTTAAGAGGTAATTTAAGGCTTGGTTGATGTCCTTGAATTTGGTATTCATTTGCTTTTCGAGTTTAGCAATTTCTTCTTTGAGGTCTTTGTAATCTGCCAAATGTTGACGTAACACTACAAAGGCTCTAATAATTGCTATATTTACATCGATTGCTTTTTTACTGTTGAGTATGCTTGATAACATTGCTACTCCTTGTTCAGTAAAGGCAAAAGGCATATAACGACGACCTCCATGACTTGAGATCACATTTTGTGATGTCAAGTTATCGTACTCTTCTTTTGTAAGTTCGAACATAAAGTCTTGTGGAAATCTATCCAGATTTCTTCTTACAGCTTGTTTAAGTACTCTGGTTTCTACTTGATACAATTCAGCAAGGTCGAAATCCAACATAATTCGTTCGCCTCGCACTTGATAAATTTTATTTTGAATTACCTGTAATTGCATTGAACTTGTTTTAAAATAGCGCAAGAGCCCACCTTACCATACCATAGTATCGTAAAATTTGCTATTGCTTAAACTGTCTTTAGGGATACTTTTAGCTTTTAAAAATAAGAAAAGAAAACAAAGAACCCTAAAAGGCAAATAGAAAAATAAAAGTAGTTTTTAACACTTTAACATTGATACGGTTTTCCGTAAGAAATTTTTAATTTCAAGTTTATTATTGAAAACGTTATGCCAGTTATAGTGTTCATTATTTTTAAGTGTTCAGTGACAATGAACATTTTGATTTAGTGAACACTCATAGACCTTTTTATAGATTTCCGCACTACGCTCGCAATGACATTGTAAGGATATGAGGATGTTAAGGATTTTAAGGAATCTAAATGTTATGCAAAGAAATGAGGATTTAAAATCCTCGCTTCCTTAACCGTGTTCGTACAGTTAGTACGGTGGTCATTTTCAGGTTTTTGTTAAAGCAGTATTCTCAAAAGACCTACGACCAAAATTCGTCTGCTGATGTAATTACAGCATTGAATTTAAGGTATTTATGGGAATTAAGAATTAGCAAAGTCCAATAAAGGTTTGTAGTCGTTATCATCGGCTTGTTTTACTGCTTTAAGATAGGCTTTACGTGTATCGCTATCTTTAGAGAGATTTGCTGCACCCCAAGAGAAGGGTTCTTTGCCAAATAGTTTTTCGATAATAATGTCTGCCATCAATCTACTATGCCTCCCATTTCCATTAGGGAAACAATGTATGCTTACCAACCTATGTTTAAAACCAATAGCGATTTCTTCTGGTGGATAGGTTTTGTTTTCTATCCAAAACAGCGTATCATCACAAAGGGCTTTTAACTGGATTGGGATTAGATAACTCTTAACCCCTATGTTTTTTTCTGTTTTTCTGAATGTACCAGCCCACGCCCATACATTGCCATACATTCGTTTGTGTAAATCGCAAATAAATTTCTCTGTGAATACCTGCTTTGGTTTGAACTTTTTACCAAATATCCACTGTAAGGCTTCTTCGATATTGAGTTGTTCAAACTCGTCCAATTCACCTTTAGCGGATATGGTTTCTATGAGTAAACCCTCTTTTTCTTCTTCATCAATTGGGGTTTGCCCATCTATGTAGTCCAGGTTTAATCCCATAGCATTTTTGGCATTTCATTTTTAATAATGGTGGTGCGCTCTTCAATCGCTTTTTTAATACGTTGTTTAGAGTTTTCTTGATCTTCCAGTTTCATTGTGTTAGATGTTCTTGACACAATACGTATTGCCAATTCTTTGGCTTTTCGCTCTATTAAATCATCTAACGTACCATCTTTAGGCACGAAGCCATATACCAATTGCATATCGAGCGCACTGGCTGTATCTTTTAAGGTTTTGAGGGTTATATTTCCTTCTTTTTCCCTTTTTTCAATCTCCTGTACACTCTGCTTTGTAATAGACAACTTATCTGCCAACTGCTGTAAAGACATCCCTAAAGACACTCTTACCGCTTTAAGCCAACCTGTTGGTGGTGGTGTTACTTGAGCAGCTGTATTAAACCCTTTTAATTTTCGGTCTAATTGTTCTAATTGTAATCGCTTCTTATTCATAATGTAAGGCTTTAGACTGACATATTATACACAAACGTAAGGTTTTAACCTGACATATACAAATATTTAGTCAGTTTGTAAGCTGACGTTATTAAACAAAAAGTAAGGCTGTAGACTGACATAACATGTTTAATTCCTTAAATCCTTAATTTCCTTATTTATGCTTTTGCAGGATTAGAGTAGCTATTATGTGCTTCTCTATGCATTAATCCTGCTTCTACAAATTTGGTAATGTAGCCTTCTGCCGTTTTATGTGGGATGTTTTGGGTTGTTGCCAAATCTAAATAGTCTTGTCTGCTAAAATGCTTTGGAAGGCTTTCTAAAAAGCGTTCCTTTCGGTTTAAGCGTTTTACCGCTTTTTGTTCTATTGGCAAATCGTTGAACACTTTACTGCTATGCTTTACTAAAATAGCAATGATTGTTAGTGCATTTTGAAAATCGACATCCTCACATTCTTTTACTTGATTGACATCACCATCTTCCATAATGCGAAATGCTGTGAATAGCATCATTAGCCGAAATGCAATTAAGCCTAATCGTCTAATGGTTGCAATATACTCTTCGGGTTGTAAGTTGATGTATTTGGTCTGTAAGGATTCAAAAAACGTATTGAATTGCTGTTGTTGTTGCAAAGTCAATCTTACTTCGATTTCTGGATTATTCTTTAAGGTTTTGTATAAGCCTAAAAACTCATTGCCTAATTGCGAATAGTAATCATCTAACCCAACATTGTTATTACTTGAAAACACGTTTTTCCACGTGGGTTTAATATTCATATAATAGAACATAAAGCGACTGAACAAACCATTTTCTGCATTGGGGATTAAGGTTGCGACTTGCTTGGGTGTTCCTGACAATACAGTAGATAAACACGGTTTTTCAATATCTACATATTCTCTATCGGTTCTACGATAATAGCTAATGGTTTCGTGATGAAACGCTTTACGAAAACCATCAGAATAATTACCGTAATCGCTTTTAAATGCTTGTGCTAATGTATCGCCTTCGGTTTCAAAAATCAATCCTCTCCCTTCATTATCAGAAATTAATTGATATACACCTGTAACACTATTATTGGCAGGTATGAACAACATTCTTTCGGGTGGCTTACCTGGTTTCTCCAAGTTTTCATCTTTACCCTTGTTCATATTGTAGGTTGCCATTTCTGTATTAAACTGCTGCTTTAGCCCTTTGGCTTGCTCACGCTTTAATTTATGAACAGGATCTACCAAATTTTTAATTTGGTTAAGCCTGCCTTTACCTGCAGATGCAGGTGCTGTCACAAATAGATATAGATTGCTAAATACTTTGCGTTGGTCGTAGATACCAAAGAGTTTAGGAAAACAGGCACTAAAAGCCGTCAAAGCTCCTAACAACAAAATGTCCTTTTCCTCTTGACTACTCGCAGGGTTTACAACTTGTTGTAAAAACTGCGGTAAGGTATTAAATACCTCATCCGGTATTGTTGGCATTGTTGTTTCTGGTGCATCAACAACCGTTGCAACATTTGTTGCAACCTCGCTGTTATTTTGTTGCTTCATTGGTTTTATACCTGCCTGATGTACATAATGGTAAAACGTTGCAATGCTAATGCCGTGCCCTTTGGCATTAAGGCATTTATTGAATTGTTCGTCACATTCTTTTGAATCATAACCTACATAGTTTTTACTTATACGGTGAAAATAGTCTCTTCCTGTTTCTCCATATTCTTCAGCTAAAGCAAATCCTAAATCTCTCCAAGTGGTATAATTTCCTGTGATGTCTATGCCTGATTGTTCAATTGCAGAAATGTAGGTTTCAATGTCATTATCAGTAACAGCAACAACATTTGTTGTTGCGTTGTTGCGTATTGGCTCTGGTTGTTCTTCTGGAACTTTCAACCATTCTTTTGGGTTAAATATTTTAGTCATAATGCTTGGTGTCTTTTATGTAAAAAGGCTGTCGGGTCGTATGGTAAAAAACACGCTCTGGAAACGTCTTTACCTGACTGGTCAACCTTAATGTTATATGTATGCTTAATATAATTTGCCACTGCTGTGAAATACTCTGAATGTGTTACTTCTGAAACATCTATTCTGATAATCCATTTTAGGCCATCACCAGAAGGTGATGTAAATAGCATTTCGGTTTCAAAACATTCATCGTTTAGTAATTGTGCTTTTAACTCTTGTAAGTTTTCTAAATGGTCGAAATCAATGGTTAATAGATTGGAATGCTGTAACAAATTGCTATCATTACGCTTTTCAAAAGTTCCTGAAAAGGTTACGTAATCAAAGCGATTCGCTTTGAATTTACGTGCTTCTTTTACATCGGTTATTGCTCTTAAATCTTCAGTAATTCTTTTGTATTTATCACTTGTGATTAATGCAAATACTTGATGTAATCGCAAAGTTTCCGCAGGAAACACATTGCGAACTGGGGCTTTGAAAAAGCTACAGTATGCATACCAGGTATCGTCTGGACCATTCAACCAATCTAATTGGTTTTTTTCCTTGACTTCTAAATTGAGATGCAACTCTTGGTTAATCTTGAGTAACAATTCTTCTTCATCGGTTATTCTGAAATGGTATTGCGCAAAATCGAATACATCACCGTTAAAGGTTTGTAACTCTGTATCTCGATGCGTTGCTATTACACCATCAATATGAATCCGTAAGGTTTCTTTACCACCATTAAAAGGGTTTCGGGTTATCCCGCAGTCCCTTCCTTTTACAGAAAGGACTGTTGTTTCAGGATAATACTGTCTTAACACGTAGGCATAAATTTTTATGCCGTAATGTGTTTTGTTTAAAATTGCCTCTCTACTTACTTCCATCTTGCTTGAAATTATGGTTGTAGTAGTTGTCTTGAAGCAATTGCTCCACATCGGACACCTTGTAATAAAACTTACCCTTTACCTTGCTATAAGGTAGTGTTCCGTTATCTCTAAAGGTTTGTAAGGTTCGCTTACTGATGTGTAAGGTCTGCAATACGTCTTGGTTGTCTATCCACGTATCTTTCAACACTTCTGCTCTTGTATGTCGCAACAACTCGATACGTGCTTTTAAGTCCTTTATTTCTTGTGAGAGCGCCAAGAGTAAATCGATTATTTCAGTCATAACTTCACCGCTCCTTTCTTGATTAAGTAATCGGCAGCTTGCTGTTCGATTTCATCTTGTGAATCAACACGGTTACTCAATAACCATTGTTCTAATTCTGCTCTGTTGAAATAAATCTTCTTACCATTCGGTTTGTAATGTGGAATATTTCCAGTACTTGTAAGCTTGTATAAATGGGATTGTGACAATTCCAAAAATTTACAGGCTTCATTAAAACTCAATACGTTTTTTACAATAATGTTTCTGTCTAAAACATGTGCTTCAATAATTTTAAGACGTTCTAATATTTCGTCCATAACTAATTAATTTTAAAAATAGAAATGGACATCTGGCCAAATGTCATTCTTGGTTTTCAAGAACAGGACAAAGGTTTAAAATTGGCTATCGGATTTTAGTAAGAGTGTAAAATGAGGGTAAGAGAACAGTAAGATTTCTTACTAATCTTACTGTTTTTTATTGCAGTTGTTGGATAATATTGTCTATTTCTTCCTTTTCTTTTGGGTTGTGGACTTTGTTTTTATGAAGATTGTTTGCTTTTAATAGCGTGCCTGTTTTGGTAATAAATTTACCTGAACGCTCAATAGAAGTAGGATTGAATCCTGTAAAGAATGGTTTTAGAACATCTACAATATAACTAAACTGTGTTGTTTCGCATTGAATATAAATTTGTGTATTTGCCTCTGTAAAATCTTTTGCTATTAATAGGTTAAATAACTGTTGTACTGTAGTTCTATTATCAAGCAAATCAACCCTTAATTGAAAATCGTTTAATACTTTCAATAGTCCAGATGTGTCTTTATTTTTATAACCGAATGAGGTTTTTGGTTTGCTTTTCGGTGTAGATGGCTTTTTAACCACCTCTTTTTTATCAGCTTCTAACTTTATAAATATTGAAGCATCAAAATCAGTATCGTTAAAATACTTTTCTGCTATTTCTTGAATTGAAAATAAAGCTGTATCCGAAAACTGTCCATATTGCTCTTGTAGTTCAGCATATAAACGAATTGCAGATACTTTCAAGTAATTGATGGTATAATCGGCATCATTGCCTAAATCGTTACTTATAGACTGCTTTTTAATATAGGCGGCAATATCCTTTAAATACTTATTGAACTTATTAAATTGTACGGTATAGTTATACTTGTTTTCTGGTTCTGTAGCATCTTTTGGGAATTGGGATTTTAATGCTTCTAATTCAGTTTCAGTATCATTTGAAATCAACTTGAAGTAATATTCTTTTTTACTGTTTAAAGGTCTTTTAAAGTTTACTTTAAAAACCGCATTATTAGCTTTTGGTGTTTCCGTTAATTCAGAGTTCAAAAAATTAAATTCTCGTTCTGATCTATTGTCTCTATGTAATCCGTTGGTAATCGATACCAAACTTGCAAATACATTTCCTTTCATTATAAATCCAATTGAATACGGTTAGCAGCTTCTTTCTTTTTATCATCAATTACTTTGGCATAAATCTGTGTTGTTCTCAATTCCTTATGACCTAATAATTTTGATACTGTGTAAATATCTGTACCCAAAGTTAACTGTAAAGTAGCATAGGTATGACGCGCACAATGAAATGTAATATCTTTTGTAATACCTGCTTTCAACATCCATTGTTGCAATTTCAGATTTGACCAGGCACTATAATGTAAACCTTCAAAAACTTTTGCTTCGGGTTTTCCTGCTTCTCCTAATAATTCTCTTGCCTGTTCTGAAATTGGTAAGGTTTCAGCGCCTTTGGTTTTCTTTTGTCTGAAACGTATGTAATAACCCATTTCTTTAGAGTGTTGAATTTCTGACCACAACAATTTTTCAATATCTGACCAACGTAATCCGGTAAGGGCTGAAAATATAAAAGCATTTTTTAATAATGGTAATTCACATTCTGTGTTAACTGCCTTTTGTAATTCATCAAGCGTTAAAAATTCTCGTTGAGGTTCTCCTTGTTTGAAATAATCTACACCATTAGCAGGATTAACTTTTAAAATGCCATCCTTAACCGCTTGCTTTAAAGCTGCACAAAACTTACCATAGTATGAATATTTAGAGTTTTGAGATAATTTTTTACCTGCTCTTGCCATTGCATCCTTATCTAAATACTCTTTAAAGCGTTCTACGAAATCCTTATCAATATCTTGAAAACTAACGTCTGTTGGACAAAAAGTTTTTAGGTGCTTTAGCATACTGTTCCAATTACCATAGTTGCCAGAGCTGGTATTTTTCTTTTCAGCTAAAGCCGTAACATAAGTAATAAAGCTTCCTTTTAATTTCTCAATATCCTGAAAGCCATAAATACCATTTTGTATTTCTATTTGGCGTTGTGCGCAAATGGTTTCTGCTAATTGCTTGGTTTTCTTGTTAACCTCTCTTTCGGTTTTAGTTTTAGGATTAGGTGTAAGGTATAATCGCAAATACTCGGTTTTGCGTTTTCCTTTATGATAGTAATCTAAATACAGACTTATTTTATCATTCTTTTTGCGTTGTCTTAATGTTACTTTCATAGGATGCTAATTAAAGAGGTTTTCTATTTGCCATCTGGCTACAATACGTTTTCTTCCAAAAGGGACTGCTTTTAAACGTCCTTGTTGAATCATTCTTTGAATGGTCCATCTACTAACACCAATCAATTGTGAGGCTTCAGTAACGCTTAAAAAATCTTTATTATTTACCGTGTTGAGGTTTGGAATTTGGACAGCTTCATTTTGCTGCTGCATATCCTTTGTAAGAGTAGCTTGTACTTTTTCTTTACGCTTACGTGCCTTATAGGCTTTTTTAGCGCAAGTATCACCACAGTATTTAGTTACTGTTGTGCGTGCTGTAAAAGCATTACCGCAATGTTTACAGGTTTTTGGGATGTATAAATTACTGCTCATAAATGGTGCTTTATGTAGCGTTATGGTGCAACGTGGGGCAATATGGTGCATCATTTCGCCAATCTTTTAGCCAACAGATTTGGGCAACAAATCAGTATTTAAGGCAACAGATATACAACAAATTTAGTTAAAAAAGAACAAAAAAGCAACAAAAAAGAGAAGATAAAAAGCTTTAAAGTCAATAAAATCAATACATTAACAAGTAAAAGAAAGTAAGTTACTTCCCAATACAAAAATTAGCAAAAATATTACCAAGTAATTCGTCGTTGGTTACGCTTCCGGTTATTAAACCAAAATAGTAAAGGGCTTCCCGTATATCTATAGCCATTAAATCGGTTGCCAATCCGGCTTCCAATCCGGCTTTTACTTTTTGGATTTCTTCCAAAGCTTTTAACAGGGCATCGTAATGGCGGGTGTTTGTAATAATGGTTTCATTATTTCGCAAAGCGCCCGTATTCACCAAATCCAATAAAGCATTGGTTAATAGCTCTACACCCATTCCCGATTTAGCAGACATTACATGCACATTTGGTATAACATTTTGAAGATGGGTTACTGCCACATCATCAATTTTATCTACCTTATTGGCAATAACAAGTAACGGTTTTAATGGGTATTTGTTTTTAATTTTTTCCAGTTCTATACGTAGCCTGTTTTCTTGAGCTTGAAATTGGGTAGCATCAAACAAATAAATAACTACTTGCGCCTGTTCTATTTTTTCAAATGTTTTTTTAATGCCAATTGTCTCTACCACATCTTGGGTGTCTCTAATACCGGCTGTATCAATAAAACGGAATCCCATACCGCCAATACTTATTTCATCTTCAATGGTATCGCGGGTAGTGCCCGCCACATCGCTAACAATGGCGCGCTCCTCGTTTAACAAAGCATTTAGTAAAGTAGATTTACCAACATTGGGTTCACCTACAATGGCAACAGGAATGCCATTTTTTATAACATTTCCAACAGCAAACGAATCTATTAATCGTTTTAAAACCGTATGTATTCGGGTTAGCAACTCACGAAACTGACCTCTGTCCGCAAATTCTACATCTTCTTCCGCAAAGTCCAATTCCAATTCAATTAAAGACGCAAAGTTTAATAGTTCTTCGCGCAGTTTCGCAATTTCACTTGAAAAACCACCGCGCATTTGCTGCATGGCTACCTGGTGCGAGGCTTCGTTGTCACTAGCTATTAAATCGGCTACAGCTTCTGCCTGACTTAAATCTAATTTACCATTTAAAAAAGCGCGTAAGGTAAATTCGCCTGCGTCTGCCATTCGGCAACCATTACGTAAAAACAACTGAATAATTTGTTGTTGAATATAATTTGAGCCATGACATGAAATTTCTACAACATCCTCGCCAGTGTAGGACTGCGGATTTTTAAAAACTGAAACCAAAACCTCATCTAACTCCTTGGAGCCATCCACAATATGACCCAAATGAATGGTGTGCGTATTTACCTGGGCTAATTTTTTAGATTTACTAACAGACGTAAAACAGCGGTCTGCTATAGCGATAGCTTGACTACCAGACAACCGAATGACTGCAATGGCCCCAGCACCCGATGGCGTGGCAAGCGCCACAATTGTATCCTTATTATTCATAACACAAAAGTACTAAATTATAGATATAAACTAACCCTTTGGATATTTGCTTATTGTTACCTTATGTTTTTGTCAAATATGTATATTTGCCTAAACTAAAATGAGAAAAAATGATTAAAAAAATCTTGCTACTATCAGGTATTGTGCTTGTAGCGTCGTGTAAAAATGAGGAAAAAACAAATGGTTATACGTTAAACGGTACAATAGATGCCTCTTTAAACGGAAAAACTATGGTGCTTCGTAATGCCGATTTAAACAATGTAACGTTTACGGACTCATCTGTGGTAAAAGATGGTAAAGTTTCTTTTACGGGGTCGGTTACCAGCCCAGATTTATATGTTCTTACTTTAGAGGGCGCTGCTGGTGGCATGCCAATTGTTTTGGAAAACGAAACCATGTCCGTAACTTTTTATAAAGACAGTTTGCAAAAATCTGTGGTTACAGGAAGTAAAGAGAATGATATTTTTAAACTTTTTAGAGATATCTCGGATCCTATCAGATTAAAAAATCAATCTATGGGGCAAGCTTATATGGCTGCGAGAACAGCTGGCGATACCGCGAAAATGAATGCCATTCAAGCAGAGTACCAAAAAATTGTAGATGAAGGGAACCTGAAAAATCAAGAGACTATTAAAAAGTACAACGATGCAGTAACCAGTGCCGCTATTTTAGAAAATCTTATTAAAACAAAAAGTATTGAAACGGCCAAAGCACAGGAATTGTACGATAATTTTACCGATGCCGTGAAAACAAGTAGAATGGGTGAAAGTATTAACACGTTGCTAAATAGCGAAAAAGCTACGGCTATTGGAAGTATGGCTCCAGAGTTTTCAGCTCCCAACCCAGATGGCGAAACCATAGCGCTAAAAGATGTTTTAGGAAAAGTAACCATCATCGACTTTTGGGCTGCCTGGTGCGGACCTTGCAGACGCGAAAACCCGAATGTTGTAAAAGTGTATGAAAAATACCACGAAAAAGGATTAGAAATTATTGGTGTTTCACTGGACGGTAATCCAAGACAAAAAGACGCTAAAGCAGAGTGGTTGGCAGCCATAGAAAAAGACAATCTAACGTGGTACCAAGTTTCTAACCTAAATTATTTTAACGATCCTGTTGCCAAACTTTACAACATACAAGCTATTCCAGCTACATTTATTTTAGATAGCGAAGGAAAAATTGTTGCTAAAAACTTACGTGGCGACGCACTAGAGGCTAAAATTGCAGAGCTTTTAAATTAGGCTCACGTCTATTTTTAAAATAAATGACGTTTCTAGTTATCTAAAATCAATAACTTGAAACTTATAAATAAAAAAAACGCGTCCTTAAAAGGGCGCGTTTTTTTTAGTTTATGAATACCCTAACTTATAATTTACCAGCCTTTTTTAAAATGTATAACAACACAATGGGTAAAGCTAATAAAATAACCATAAGTAAGTTTTTTTCAAACAACCAACTTGCAAAAAGCAGCGTTGTTATATACCCACCAATAGCACCACCAAAATGTGCATCATGACCAATATTACCTACTTTATTTTTCATTCCATAAATGGAATATAACATATAACCAATACCAAAAATATACGCTGGAATAGGAATGGGAATAAAAAACAAGTAGAGGCTCATACCTGGTTGCAGCAAAATTGCGGCATAAACAATACCCATAACAGCACCGCTTGCCCCAACAGCCGAATAATATGGTTCGTTTTTGTGAAAATATAATGACAATAAATTACCCAAAAGTAAACTAACTACGTATACCAATAAAAACTTAAAATTCCCTAAAAAAGCAATTACCACATTAGCAAAAACGTACAATGAAAACATATTGAAAAATAAGTGCGCTATATCTACATGCAAAAAACCAGATGAAAACATCCGCACTTTTTCGCCACGTGTAATGGCAGCAATATTAAACTTATAGCGTTCAAAAAATGAAAAATCGTTAAATCCCTTTAATGAAACCACCACATTGGCGGCAATAATTACTAACGTTACTAAACTTAAATCGCCCATAAATACTATTTGTTTAAATAGAATATACTATATATTTGTAGCTGCAAATCTAAAACTTATTCATGCAATTTCTTGCCTATATTCTTATTTATCCCATTTTATGGGTAATTTCTATTTTACCGTTCCGATTGCTGTATGCCGTTTCCGACGGTTTATTTGTTTTGCTTTATTACCTAATTGGCTACAGAAAAAAAGTAGTTAAAGCCAATTTAAAGCTAGCTTTTCCAAACAAAACCGATAAGGAGTTAAACCAGATTCGAAAAAAGTTTTACCACCATTTATGCGATATGATTTTGGAGTCCATTAAATCGATGACCATTTCGGAGGCAGAAATGAAGAAGCATTTTACCTTTACAAACGTGGCGTTACTTCAAGATTTAGAAAAACAAAAACGCAGTGTTGCCTTGGTATGCGCCCATTATGGCAGTTGGGAATGGATTTTTATTTTACAAACCTATGTAAACATGACAGGCTATGCTATTTACAAACAATTAGCCAATACATATTTCGATAAACTCGTAAAACGCATTCGTGCTAAATACAACAGTCACTTAATAACAACCAAAGAAGCTATTTTAACCATCTCTGCCGCTCACGAACGTGGCGAAATTACACTTTGCGGATTTGCATCAGACCAATCGCCTAAAGCCGAAAAAGCACACCATTGGAAAGATTTTATGGGTATTAAAGTACCCGTGCATACAGGCGCCGAAATGTTGGCAAAAAAACTAGACATGACTGTTGTATTTTTTGGCGTTAAACGAATAAAAAGGGGCTATTACGAAACTACCTTTACAACCATTGCTCATAACCCCAACGCGTTTCCAAACTACAGCATAACAGACAAGTTTTTAGAACTGGTAGAAGCGCAAATTAATGAAGCTCCAGAGTATTATTTGTGGACACATAAACGCTGGAAACACCGTAATAAAGTCCCCGCTCAATTTCAGTAACATAGGTGTTGGCGTACAGCTGATAATAAATACCACAAACCAAGACCTCTACACCGTGTAGCTGTCTTGGTTTGTTACATTTAAATTATTTTAAAAATAGATTATAAGCCGCTAGACACCGCTTTAATTTCAGCTATAAACCTATCGGCCAAAACATTGGCAGCCTCCTGATTTTCGGCTTCTGTATAAATTCTAATAATAGGTTCGGTGTTACTTTTTCGCAAATGTACCCAACTGTTGCTAAAATCAATTTTTACGCCATCCGTAGTATTTACTGCTTCTTTTTCCTGGTACTGCGCTGCCATAGCTTTTAAAATAGCATCCACATTCAGTTCTGGAGTTAAAGCTATTTTTTTCTTACTCATGAAATAATTGGGGTAGGTTGCACGCAAGGCACTAACCGTAAGTTGTTTTTCTGCAAGCAGACTCAAAAATAAAGCAACACCAACCATGGCATCGCGACCGTAATGCGATGCTGGGTAAATAATACCACCGTTACCTTCGCCGCCAATAACAGCATTATTTTGTTTCATTAAAGCCACTACATTTACTTCGCCCACTGCACTAGCTTGATAGGTGCCACCATGTTTTTCGGTAATATCACGCAAGGCTCTAGTGGAACTCATATTGCTTACCGTGTTGCCGGGTGTTTTGCTTAACACATAATCGGCACAGGCTACTAAAGTATACTCCTCGCCAAACATAGCGCCTGTTTCGTCTATAAAAGCCAACCTATCTACATCTGGGTCTACTACAATACCAAAATCGGCACGTTCTTTTACAACCGCATCCGATAAATCTGTTAAATGCTCTTTCAACGGCTCCGGATTATGCGGAAAATGCCCTGTTGGTTCACAGTACAGTTTTACACAAGTTACGCCTAAACGTTCCAATAACAGTGGAATGGCAATGCCTCCTGTGGAGTTTACACCATCTACCACAACCTTAAATTTTGCTTTTTCTATGGCCGCTTTATTTACAAGTTTTAAATCTAAAATGGCATCTATGTGCATATCAATATAAGCATCGTTTCGGGTTATTTTTCCTAAACTGTCTACATCAGCAAAGCTTATATGCTGGCTTTCGGCTATGTTTAAAATTTTAGCGCCCTCTTCACCGTTTAAAAATTCGCCTTTATTATTAAGTAATTTTAAAGCATTCCATTCTTTGGGATTGTGACTAGCTGTTAAAATTATACCACCATCGGCATGTTCCATGGGTACCGCTACTTCTACAGTTGGTGTTGTTGAAAGTCCTAAATCGATTACATGTATGCCTAAACCTACCAATGTATTTATAACCAAATTTTGAATCATCTCACCTGAAATACGCGCATCGCGCCCCACCACCACACGGTAAGCATCCTTTTTATATTGTTGTTTAATCCAAACCCCATACGCAGATGCAAATTTTACCGCATCGATGGGTGTTAAATTAGAACCAACTGCACCACCAATAGTGCCGCGAATTCCTGAAATAGATTTTATTAATGTCATAATACATGAAAATTTAAAGATGATAATAACTTAAAGGACAAATATAAGCATTAAGCGCCCTTTTGAAAGAAATTTCGGAAATTGCACATGGGTACCCGTTAAAACACATGAAAGTTGTACGCTGCTATGATAACGGTGCAGGCTAATGCCGACTTTTTAAGCGCATTAATTTTGTTTTGTGCCAAACAAAAAACCTATCTTTAAGGCATGAATTTTCTCGCCCATATTTACCTTTCTAACAACTTAAAAAACGTTGCTATTGGAAATTTTATTGCCGATGGTATACGCGGAAAACAATATCTAAAGTATTCTAAAGAAATACAAATTGGTATTTTGTTACACCGCGAAATAGATACTTTTACAGATGCACACCCCATATTTAGGCAAAGCACTAAAAAACTACACAAAAATTACGGTCATTACAGCGGTATCATTGTAGACATTTTTTACGATCATTTTCTGGCTAAAAACTGGACCACCTACTCCAAAATACCGCTGGCTATTTTTGTACAAGATTTTTACCAATTATTAGAAGAAAACTTTCACATACTTCCCCAAAAAACGCAACACATGGTTCCTTTTATGATGCAGCATAACTGGCTTCTAAATTATGCACATGTGCAAGGTATTCAACAGGTTTTAAACGGTATGAACAAACGAACCGGTTACAAATCTAACATGCATTTAGCCACCACAGAATTACTAGAACACTACAGCAAATTTGAATTGGAGTTTACTAGTTTTTTTGAAGAACTACGCATTTTTGCCGCGCAAGCACTAACACGTTTATTAGCTAACTACAGCTTTAAATAAAATATTTAGAAACATTTAAACAGCACGTATTGCTTGGTTAAAAGCTTCTCATGCTAACAGTAGTGAGGAAAGAAATTGCCTTAAAATAAAAAAGCCTTAATAAACTAAAGCGCTTGCTGGTAGCATAGGCGAAATACACAATAATTTTTCTTACTTTTGAACGAAGCCTTAAAAAGTTTACTGTGAGTAGCTTTTTTAATAACACCAACAAGGTAATTGGAATTTACGCAATCTAAAAATTCAGTTAGACTAACATGACCATAAAAAAAATAGTAAAAATAAGCCTTGGCATAGTGGTATTTTTAACCCTGCCTAGCCTACTGTTTTTCGGGTTTGTGTACTTTAAATACAACGAAGAATTACCTACAGGCATAGCAGGACCTCAAGCGGATAGTCTGGCCCACAACATGTTGGAGGCTTTAAATTACGAAGCCTACAAAAACACAAATTACATTGAATGGAGCTTTAAAAACAGACGGCATTACCAGTGGCAAAAAAACAAACATACCTGCACAGTGCGTTGGAAAGATTATAAAGTACAGCTTCATTTAAACCATCCCGACTCGAGTAAGGTTTTTGTTCATAATTTTGAAATACAAGGCGAACAAGCTTCGGAACACATCAAAACAGCCCTTGGCTACTTTAACAACGACTCTTTCTGGCTGGTGGCGCCTTATAAAGTTTTTGATCCCGGTACAGAACGGCAACTAATACCTTTAGATAATAACCAACAAGGTTTATTAGTTACCTACACCAGTGGTGGTACAACACCTGGCGATTCTTATTTGTGGATACTAGACGCTAATAACAAACCCATTAAGTTCCGTATGTGGGTACAAATTTTACCAATTGGCGGCTTGGAGGCCAGCTGGAATAACTGGACTACCACCGAAAGTGGCGCCCTTTTACCCACTTTTCATCAGTTTTTATTTTTAGGCATTAAACTCAATAATGTGGTTGGCAAATAAAAAGCAACAAACTTTAGGTTTGTTAAACTAAAGTTGGTAATTTTTTATTTTTTCTGTCCTTTAAAATGCTGCTCCTTCAATTTAAACAACACGTTAAACGAAGTTAAACTGCCATAGCAACGGGTTATGTATTGTTGTAAATCTATTTTTTCCTGCTCTTGTAAGCCACTAGAATTTATCTTTTGCTCCATAACGCGCAAGCGGTCGCGCACCATGGTTATTTTATGAAAAAACGTGTCTATGGGTAAGCTATTGGACTTTAAATTAGTATCTCCTGGCTCCATAATTAGTGTACCACCTTTCCATTTATCGGCTATGTGTACCACTTCCGAAACATCACTCCAGCGCTTTAAAATTTGTACCAAACTAGATTCAACTTCGGCAAAACTAATGGTATCCACATCGTTGTCTGCCGCTTCAATAATTTCAAATTCAGAATCAATTTCTATTGTTTCCAACCCCGATTCTATAAAGGTTACCCAATAGTGTTTTGAGGTTACGTTTGTTATAACGCCTTTCCCATATTCAGGGTGATTAATTCGCGAACTTATTCCTAATATTTGCATGTTGTCAGTATTTAATTGCTTTTCACTTTTTTTTTGCTACCAACTTTAAAAATTACCATGTAGCATTTGTTATTAAAACAATAATAACAAAATTACAGCTTATTATCCGGCAATTATTTCAAAAAATTACACGCTTAAATACCAACAACTATTCGGAATTTAGAACATTGGCAAAAACAATTTTATTATAAACTTAAAACCCAGTATTTTTGAAAAAATTAGCAACACCATGAGGCGTTTCCTAGTAGTCATTATTTTTTGTTTTTCTAGTTTTTCATATGCCCAAGATTTAGATCTTAAAGCGAATAAGAAACTAATGGATTTGAGCAACCAGAAATCCTCTGGCTGGGAACGCCTAAAATTTTTAGATAGTCTAGCCGATGAAATTCGGTACAATACCCCCTGGAATAACGACTCTATTTACCGCGTAACCATCTCCTACGCCCAGCAACTGGACTCTTTGGATATTGCCATAAAACAGGCTACTCGGTTTATAAACTACCTTAATTTTGGTAGAAATAATTTACCCGAAGCCAAACAGGTTGTAAATGGCATTCAGAGTATTATAACCAATAAAAGTAACCCAGAACTTCTGGACGATTTTTACTATGAAGCCGCAGAAGTTTACGCGGAATCGCGAGAATTTGATGAAGCCATAAAACTTTTCGACAGTTCGCATTATTATGCCAAGCAATACAATTCGCCTTACGTGGCGCTTTCCAAATACGCGCGTGGTGTGGCGCACGTAAACAACGGTAAATTTGGCGAAGCCTCGTTGGATTTACAAGAGGCCGCTGCCTTATTTCAAAAAAATAACGATACGGTTATGTGGTTAAATGCTAAAAACTCCATATCCATTTTGTACAGCAAAAACGGCTTTTTTGAAGCCGCAAAAAAAGAACGTGAAGAACTGGCAGAACTGGCAAAAACTGTAAAAAGCTATCAAAGCCTACCAAATATTTACTTTAATATGGCCGTGGATGATGCTAAAAATAACAATCAAATTGAACGTATTAAAAATTTAAAACGCGCCTTAAAGAAAAGTGAAACATCCAGATATAAAGATTTTTTTGAAATTCCTTACAAGGCCACACTAGTAGTAGCATTAGCCGAAAATGACAGCCTTAAACAAGCCACAAAATTGTTTAACAGCATACGCGAAGACACCACAAAACTAACGCCTTTTAATAGGCCTTTTTTTATTGATGCTCAAATGCGTTTGGCTTATGCGAAAAAAGACTACCCTACAGCACTGCAATACGGTCAAAAACTATACAACATGCGTTTGGCAGAGGACCAATACGAGGAGCTACAGGAGGCCGAGTTATTCATGTCTGATGTTCACAATAAACTCAACAATTTTGAACTGGCCCTCAAGCACTATAAAAATTATACAACCATAAAAGACTCCATTGGAAGCATTCAAAAAACACGTATTTTAGCTTACTACCAAACCTTATACGAAACCGAAAAACGGGATTTAATTATAGAAAATCAAGAAAGTAACATAGCTTTATTAGACGCTAAAAATGATGTTAAAAATCAGTGGATTTTATTCGGTAGCCTTGGTTTAATTGCTTTTTTCGGTTTTGTAATAAGTATCCGATCTCGAAAAGAATACAAAAAACGCCAAAAACTTCAGGAAATTTTTACACAAGATATCATAAAAACACAGGAGCAAGAACGCACACGACTGGCGCTAGAATTGCACGATAGTGTTGGGCAAGAGCTCATGTTGCTAACTCGCAAACTTAAAACCATTAACAACCAAACGTATAACCAGCTAGCGCAGAACACCTTAACCAATCTTAGAGGTATATCGCAAGGGCTCTACCCCATTACTTTGGAGCGTTTTGGCTTTACAACTGCCATAAAAAACATGGTGCACGACATAGACGAAAATACTGAAGAGTTTTTTACTCTGGAAATTGAAGACGTAAACGCACTTATTTCTAAAGACGCAGCCTTACATGTTTACCGAATGCTTCAAGAAATACTAAACAACACGATTAAACACGCCAAAGCTAAAGCTGTGCATATTAAAATTTACAAAAAAGACAATGAACTCATTGTAAGCGTAAAAGATAATGGTCAAGGCTTTAATTATGCCAACGCGCTAAAAACATCCAAAAGTTTAGGCATGAAATCGCTTGTGGAACGCAGCAAAATTATTAATGCTACCTTGCAAGTGCAATCTAACCAAAATAAAGGCACCCAAATAACCATAAAACTCCCCGTTTAACAATTAAGCTTGTTTTTTTTTTAGAATTTACTTTAAAACTGCCTGCTAGAAAACAGTATTTAGTTTTATTTTTGTAATAAATAAACCGTACCGAAACTTGTTTTCATAATGACGCCGAAAAAAGATATAACACTTGTTATTGCAGAGGATCACCCTTTAATGCTTAAGGGCTTGCATCAGGAATTGGAACAGGCAGGATACACCGTGCTCAAAACAGCACAAAATGGTGCAGAGGCACTGGAGGTTATTAAACTGATGGAACCAAAAATTGCCTTATTGGATATAGAAATGCCCAATATAAATGGGTTTGAAGTTATTGCAGCCTGCCAACAAGAAGACCGGTTACCCACGCGCTTTATTGTTATGACGTATCACAAACTTAAAAGTTTTGTAGCACAAGCAAAAAAACTGGAAGTACCGGGCTATTTGTTAAAAGAAGACAGTTTTAAAGAAATAGACCAGTGTATTCAAGCAGTTATGGCGGGCAATACACATTACAGTTCTTCGTTGGGAAATGCATTTGAAAGCAGTGCCGAAAAAGAACTAAAAAAGTACAACCAACTTACCAAATCCGAGCGTAAAATTGTGCAATTAATTGCCGAGGATAAAAGTTCAACGGAAATAGCCGACATCCTTTACGTATCGCCTAGAACGGTTCAAAAACACCGCACAAATATTATTGAAAAACTACAACTAGACCACGGACCCGACAATCTTATTAAATGGGCAAAAGAGTTTAAAGACCTTAAATAACAGGCCTTACCAGCATTTTATTGGCTCATTAGCAGGACATTTTTTACCGGTTTTGGTTAACAATACGTAACTATAGTTTCAGCCTTTTTATAATCTAGCAAGCCGCTATCTATACGCGGTTATAACTTTATATTGTAAAGCATTATCAGTACCTTTGCAAACTGGTTTGTAAATCAGGTTACATTACTAACATATGAGTACATTAGAAGACACCATAGAGGTTCAGGGCGCACGCGTTCACAACCTAAAAAATATAGATATTTCCATTCCACGCGAAAAACTGGTTGTCATTACGGGTTTATCTGGTAGTGGTAAATCGTCTTTGGCTTTCGATACCATTTATGCCGAAGGACAACGCCGTTATATTGAAACCTTTTCGGCTTATGCCCGCCAATTTTTAGGTGGCTTGGAACGTCCAGATGTCGATAAAATTGACGGCCTATCGCCGGTTATTGCCATTGAGCAAAAAACCACCAGCAAATCGCCACGATCCACCGTTGGTACAATAACAGAAATTTACGATTTCTTGCGCTTGCTTTATGCCCGCGCTAGCGATGCCTACAGCTATAACACAGGCGATAAAATGGTAAGCTACAACGACGAGCAAATAAAGCAATTAATAACGGAAAGCTTTCAAGGTAAGCGTATCAATATTCTGGCACCAGTAGTGCGCTCCAGAAAAGGTCATTATCGCGAGCTTTTTGAACAAATAGCGAAACAGGGCTTTGTAAAAGTGCGCACCGACGGCGAAATAAAAGATATTGTACGGGGCATGAAACTGGATAGGTACAAAACCCACGATATAGAAATTGTAATCGATCGGCTTAAAATTGATGGCTCCACGGATAACGATAAACGCTTGTCGGAAACCATTAACACAGCCATGTATCACGGTGACGATGTTTTAATGGTAATTGACCAAGACACGCAAGCGGTACGGTATTTTAGTAGAAACTTAATGTGTCCTAGTTCCGGAATTTCTTACCCCAATCCAGAACCTAATAATTTTTCGTTTAACTCACCTAAAGGTGCTTGTCCTACTTGTAATGGTATTGGTTCGCGTTATCAGGTAAACGAAAATAAAATAATTCCAGATCACTCACTTTCCATTAAAGCGGGTGCATTGGCACCTCACGGTCCGCAAAAATCAGGTTGGATTTTTAAACAATTTGAAACCATTGCACAACGCTATAACTTTTCGCTTACCGATGCCTATAAAGACATTCCAGAGGCAGCTAAAAAAATAATCTTATACGGTGGTAACGAAAAATTTGAAGTAGAAAACAAAGTTTTGGGCGTAACCCGAAGTTATAAAATAGAGTTTGAAGGTGTTGCTAACTTTATAGAAAATCAGTTTGAAAAAGCCGAAACAACCTCCTTAAAACGCTGGGCAAAAGAATACATGGATAAAGTTTTATGTCCAACATGCCAAGGCTCACGCCTGCGTAAAGAATCGTTGTACTTTAAAGTTAACGGGGTAAATATTGCCGAGCTAGCACAAATGGATATTATAGATTTGGCTGCTTGGTTTAAAAAATTACCTGAAACACTAACTAAAAAACAGCTTAAAATTTCAGAAGAAATTCTGAAAGAAATAACAGCAAGAACCCAATTTCTTCTGGATGTTGGATTAGATTATTTATCGTTAAACCGCAGTTCCAAAACACTCTCTGGTGGCGAGGCACAACGCATTCGCCTAGCTACTCAAATTGGGTCGCAGTTAGTAGGTGTGCTTTACATTTTAGACGAACCAAGTATTGGTTTACACCAACGAGATAACGAAAAACTGATAAAATCTTTAATCTCATTACGAAATATTGGCAACTCGGTTATTGTGGTAGAACACGACAAAGATATGATTGAGAATGCCGATTATGTTATAGACATTGGCCCTAAAGCGGGTAAACACGGTGGCGAAATTATAAGTATTGGCACACCAGCTGAATTAAAAACACACCACACCCTAACAGCCGACTATTTAAATGGCAAAAAAGCAATTGAGGTTCCTAAAAAGCGCCGCGAAGGCAATGGCAAAATACTAACCTTAAAGGGCTGCACTGGTAACAACTTAAAAAATGTATCTATAAGCATCCCATTAGGAAAAATGATAGGTGTTACCGGTGTTTCTGGTAGTGGTAAATCCACGTTAATTAACGAAACGTTGTATCCTATTATGAATGCCCATTATTTTAATGGCGTTAAAAAACCCATGCCCTACAAAAGCATTAAAGGTTTGGAACATATAGATAAGGTTATCGATATTAACCAATCGCCTATTGGCCGAACACCACGAAGTAATCCTGCTACCTATACAGGTGTTTTTAGCGAAATACGAAGCTTGTTTGCCAAAATACCAGAAGCCATGATTAGAGGCTACAAACCAGGGCGATTTAGTTTTAATGTAAAGGGCGGACGCTGCGAAACCTGCCAAGGCGGCGGCTTACGTGTTATAGAAATGAACTTTTTACCAGATGTTTATGTTGAGTGCGAAACCTGTCAAGGTAAACGCTTTAACCGAGAAACTTTGGAAATAAGATACAAAGGCAAATCTATTAGCGATGTGCTAAACATGACGATTAATGAAGGGGTTGACTTTTTTGAACACATTCCTAAAATTTATAAAAAACTAAAAACCGTTCAGGATGTTGGTCTGGGCTATATTACACTGGGGCAGCAAAGCACCACCTTGTCTGGCGGCGAAGCACAACGCATTAAATTAGCAACCGAATTAAGCAAACGCGATACCGGAAATACCTTTTACATTCTGGACGAACCTACAACCGGCCTTCATTTTGAAGACATTAGGGTCTTAATGATTGTGTTAAACAAATTGGTTAACAAAGGCAATACGGTTTTAATAATTGAGCATAATTTAGACGTTATAAAAACAGTAGATTATATTATTGATGTAGGACCAGAAGGTGGCAAAGGCGGTGGCCAAATTATAGCAAAAGGCACCCCCGAAGACATTGTAAAGGTTAAAAAAAGTTACACCGCACAATTTCTTAAAAAAGAATTGTAATAAATCGGTTATTTTTACCACCTTGCTTTGTTTTAAACACATATACAATACCAATCCTGTAGTTTTTGGAATAGCACACAAGAATAAGTTCAGGTAAAATCATATTAAAAAAGAGATAAAAAAACATGAGAACAGAACAACATCACAAACGTTGGAATGAAATAAAAACAAACGATTCATGGGCCATTTTTAAAATAATGGGCGAATTTGTTAACGGTTACGAAAAATTAAGTAAAATTGGTCCTTGCGTATCCATTTTTGGTTCCGCTAGAACAAAACCCGAGGATAAATACTATAAATTAGCAGAAGATGTTGCCAGAAAAATTGTAGAACATGGCTACGGCGTTATAACCGGTGGCGGCCCAGGTATTATGGAAGCGGGTAACAAAGGCGCCCATATAGCCGGTGGAACCTCGGTTGGCTTGAATATTGAATTGCCTTTTGAACAACATGACAACCCGTATATAGACGCCGATAAGAGCCTAGATTTCGATTATTTTTTTGTTAGAAAGGTCATGTTTGTTAAGTACTCGCAAGGCTTTGTTGTTATGCCTGGTGGCTTTGGAACTTTAGATGAACTTTTTGAAGCCATTACTTTAATTCAAACTAATAAAATTGAAAAATTTCCAATTATTTTGGTAGGAACCGATTTTTGGTCTGGTTTACTGGATTGGATTAAGGCTTCCGTTTTAGATGGCTTTGCAAACATTAGCCCCAAGGATTTAGACTTAATTCATCTGGTAGATACCGCCGAAGAAGTTATTCCTATTTTAGATAGTTTCTACAAAGAATCTAAACTAACACCAAACTTTTAAAATAGCAACGACGCTGATTTTTATGAGAAAGAAATGGTTATTATTAATGGTTTTAGGTATGTGTTTAATAAACAATGCACATGCCCAAACATCATATAAACTTATGTTTTATAACCTTTTAAACTTTCCTTCAGAAAACACCGTTCCCAATAGGCTGCTTCATTTACAAACCATACTCATGGATTACCAACCAGATATCTTTATGGTTTGCGAGCTTAACAATGAAGCAGCAGCTATTAATATTTTACAAGTATTCCAAGAACGTATAGCTATCGATTTTGAAATGGCTGCGTTTCAATTAAACACCTCGGACGATACCATAGGCGATAGCAATGCCTTTCAAAATATGCTTTTTTATAATGGCTCCAAATTTCAATTGGATAACCAAACCATTATACCAACGTTGTTTAGAGATTTTAACCACTATAAACTGGAGTTACTTGCAACCAATGAATTAGAAAATCGGATTTTTCTAGACGTTATTGTTGGCCATTTAAAAGCATCTAGAGGGGTTGACAACGAAGCACTCCGACTTCGCATGGTAAACGATTTAATGAGCTACTTAAACACCTTTCCAGAAGATAGCCATGTAATATTGGCAGGCGATTTTAATGTTTACACAAGTTCGGAGCCAGCTTTTCAAGCGCTAACAAACCCCAACAATACAATCACGTTTACCGATCCCGCCAACAGCCTTGGCAACTGGCATAATAACGCAAGTTTTGCTTCTGTTTTTACCCAATCTACGCGAACGCGCACAGACTTTGGTGGCAGCTCTGGCGGTATGGACGATCGGTTTGATTTTATGATGACCTCCAGTAACCTAAACCAAACTGGAACAGATTTGTACTACGAACCAGAAACATACCAAGTATATGGCAATAATGGTAACCCAGACTGCTTTAATAAGGCTATAATTAGTCCCGATTGCGATGGAAGCTTGTTTACATACAACATTCGCGAAGCCCTGCACTTATTCAGCGATCATTTACCTGTTACCATGGAAATTTCAACAACATCTGCCCTATCGGTGCCAACATATAGCCAGAAGGTTAACAATCCTATCGAAATTTTAGGATCCAATTATGTTCAAAATAGCTTACAATTAAAAGTAAATGAAACAGTATTAGGTAACAACCAAAACCTTTATATTTACAACACCATTGGGCAACTTATTACGCATGTGCCAGTAACTGCGAGAAATACTTATAACGTTCCCTTAACACATTTATCGGCTGGCATCTATTATATTGTAGGTGCCAATTGGCAGCACATAAAACCATTAAAGTTTATAAAAACACCTTGAAAATAAAGAAACTGTTTGTTAGCGTATTCTTTGCAGGCTTTGTCCTTGGTTTTAGTCAAAATAAAATGGACATTCGTGCCAACTTCAACGTTGAAAAAAGCCAAATTCAAATTTCCCAATTAATCACCTATTATAACAATACGGCAGATACCCTTCAAACTGTTTATTTAAACGATTGGAACCATAGCTTTGCCACAAAAAAAACACCTTTAGCAAAGCGTTTTGCAGAAGAATTTAAAACAGAGTTCCACTTTGCAAAAAATAACGACCGTGGCTACTCGGTAGTCACTTCGGTAACACAAAACAATGAACAAGTAAGTTTTACGCGCATAAAAAATATGATTGATGTGTTGCAAGTAAACCTAACAGAACCTGCATTACCCAATAGTGCTTACACCATACGTTTAAATTACATTGTACAAGTACCCAAGGATAAATTTACACGCTATGGCGTTACTGAAAATGGCGATTTCAATTTACGTTATTGGTATATAACACCCGCTGTTTATAACGGCAATTGGCACTATAGCAGTAATAAGGATTTGGATGATATGTTTGTACCACAGGCTAACATTAACTTGGAAATTACCTGTCCTCCCCATTTTAATATCGAAACCGAACTGGATAGGGTGAGCCTTACCAAAACCAACTCACAACAAGTAGCTGTTTTTACTGGAAAAAACCGTGTTAACTCGAAACTATTCTTAAAGAAAAACAACGATTTTCGAGAAATTGAAACAGATTATTTCACGCTAGTTTCCAATGTAGACGACGAAAACTTAAGCACCTTAAACAAAGTACTTGTAACCGATAATATTGCCAAATTTTTAACCGATAAATTAGGGCCGTATCCGCATAAACGGTTGCTTATTTCGGATATAGATTATCGCAAAAGTCCTATTTACGGATTAAACCTACTACCAAATTTTATAAGGCCATTCCCCGATCATTTTCAGTATGAACTTAAAATTCTTAAAACAGGATTACGCAACTATCTTGAAAATGTTTTGCAACTAAATCCGCGCACAGACCAGTGGCTCATAGATGGTTTGCAAATATATTATTTAATGGCCTATGTGGATGCGTTTTATCCAGATATGAAGTTAGCCGGTACGTTATCTAATTTTTGGGGTTTAAAATCGTTTCATGCTACCCAATTGGATTTTAATGCGCAGTACAGTTTTTTATATCTTCATATGGCGCGCCAACACATAGATCAGCCTTTGCTCATGGAAAAGGATTCTTTGTTAAAATTTAATGAGAATATTGCCAATAAATACAAAGCAGGTATTGGCTTAAAATATGTAGATGCCTATCTTGAGAACGACTCGCTTCCCAAACACCTTAAAACGTTTTTAGAACGCCATCAGAATCAAATTGTAACCACTTCCAGTTTCGAGCGTTTTTTAAAATCCAAAACACACAAAGACTTAAATTGGTTTTTTGGTGATTACCTGGAAACCAATAAATACATGGATTTCAAAATTACGAAAGCTATTAGAAAGGAGGATTCCATTCATGTTACTATAAAAAACAGGCGAAACATGCCTGCTCCTATTTCGCTTTTTGCTTTTAACAACCAAAGTTTAACAACTAAAATTTGGACAGAAACCATAACAGATTCCGCTACAGTGGTCATTCCAGATATGGAAACTACGCGGCTAGTTTTAAATTACGATTATATAGTACCCGAATACAATGTTAGAAACAACACCAAATTACTTACTAAAAAACTTTTTAACAAACCACTGCAAGTTCGTTTATTAAAGGACATTGAGGATCCTGCTTATAATCAGGTATTTTTAATGCCTATTGTAGAATTTAATAATATTTACGATGGCATTGTGTTAGGCGCCAAAGCCTACAACAAATCGGTATTACGGAAGCCTTTTTATTATAAAATAGCACCGCAATATGGCTTAAAATCGAATGCATTAACGGGTTCGGTAAGCCTTAACTACCGCCAATATTTTAATAACACTGCTCATTTATTTCACATAGATTATGGCATTGGAGCAAGTTACGCTAGCTATGCCGAAAATTTGTTTGTTACTAAATATACGCCCGGCGTTCAGTTATCCTTCCGCAATAAGTCTAATTTGCGTTCCAATAAGCGTCAATATTTAAATTTTCGCTATGTTGATATTAATCGCGATACCAACCCTACCACGCCTACAACCACCAGAGACATACAGCCGGATTATGGTGTTTTTAACATGAGGTACCGCCAAATAGATAAAAATTTAGTGAATTTTTCCGCTTGGTTTGTAGACACCCAATTTTCTGAAAAATTCGGAAAAATAGCCCTTAATTATGAGTTCAGAAAATTAACGGAAACCAACAGACAATATAATTTGCGCTTTTTTACTGGTGTTTTTCTGTACAACAAAACCTACCAGGATTCTAATTATTTTAGTTTTGCTTTAGATAGACCAACCGATTATTTATTTGATTATAATTACTACGGTCGCTCGGAAAGTACGGGTTTATTTAGTCAGCAATTAATAATTGCCGAAGGTGGCTTTAAATCGAAATTACAACCTGGCTTTGCGAATCAGTGGTTATCGGCCTTAAATGGTAGTACCACAATTTGGAAATACATTTTAGCTTATGGCGATCTTGGCATGATTAAAAACCATGATAACAGCATTCAAGTATTATACGATACCGGTATTCGTGTTAGTCTTCTGGAAGATTATTTTGAACTTTATTTTCCAGTGTATTCCAATTTAGGTTGGGAAGTTTCACAACCGCAATATGCCGAAAAAATCAGATTTATCGTGACGTTAGATTTTAATACATTATTTGGCTTGTTTACCAGGCGGTGGTATTAAGGTTTAGTTAGTTTAAAGGTTTTATCTTTTTAGTATTTCTTTAAATAGATAAAAGAAACGCTCAATTAATCTTAAATCTTCTGTAATAATTTCAGCAGAACCTCTCATTTCTTGCTTGAAATCTATTTTTTTATTGTACAACGTCATTAATTTTTCTGGAAGTTTTACATCTATTAAATACAAACCATCTTTATCAGGAATTAAAGATATGTTATTAACTATTCCGTTTAAAACTTCAAATTCCGTATCTGGATAATTTTCGAGTTTAATATTTACATGTTGACCTAAATCTTCCCCTGAATGTAAATTATTTCTTTTGCTTTTTGGCATACTTATATCCAAAATGAGTAAATCTAATTTATTTCGCGAAAACTTTTTATCAATCAAATCAAGCGCTTCATCCATTGCTGTGGCTTGAAATATACAGAAAGAAAATTCGGGATTACTTTTAGAAAGTTCTTCTAACGCACGTCTATAAGCGCCAATGATTATGGGATGATCATCCATAATTAAAACATTAATAACTGTATTCATACGATTAATTTTGGGGCTATCAATTGGAAAGCTAGTTTGAGATAGTTATTAAACATACTAATTTTATGCAAAACACATAATTTGCAAGATGTTTCTTCAGTAATTCCTTTAGAAAATTGATTATTAACTAATTACCTAATCACCTATTTTAAAGTGTTTGGTATTTGCATAAGAGCGGCATTTACCCAAAAAACCAGGTTTATTATAACTTTGAATTTTAAAACACTATTAGTTTTAGTTTTATCACATTACTATTAATGGTCTAATTAAGTACCAATTCTTATTTTCACTACAGAATCTGTAACAGAATTTCATTTAATCTGGTTTTATTGAAAACATTTCAGCAAAAACAGGTGTTTTATAAGAATACACTATTTTTATAACACCTTATTGCGTTGTAAATATTAGTTTTAATAATTACCTTTGCAAAAATACCTAGTCACCTATGAAAGCAAACTCTGAAGTAAATAAAGACCTATCTTTTGAAGATTTTAAAACAGAAGTTTTAAACGATTATACCTTGGCCGTAACCTCTCGCGAATGTAGCTTGCTTGGACGCCGTGAAGTACTAACTGGTAAAGCAAAATTTGGAATTTTTGGCGATGGTAAAGAAGTACCTCAATTAGCGATGGCTAAAGCGTTTAAAAATGGCGATTTCCGTTCTGGATATTACCGCGATCAAACATTTATGATGGCTATTGGCGCTTTAAATATCGAGCAGTTTTTTGCGGGTCTTTACGGTAATACCGATTTAAAAGACGAACCTATGTCGGCAGGACGCCAAATGGGTGGTCACTTTTCAACACAGAGTTTAGACGAAAATGGCAATTGGAATAATTTATTAGAGCAAAAAAATTCCAGTGCAGATATTTCACCTACAGCCGGCCAAATGCCTCGTTTACTAGGTTTAGCGCAAGCATCAAAAATTTACAGACATGTAACAGGTATCAATACCACCCATTTTTCTAATAAAGGTAATGAAGTAGCTTGGGGAACTATTGGAAATGCCAGTACCAGTGAAGGCTTATTTTTCGAAACTATAAATGCCGCGGGTGTTTTACAGGTTCCTATGGTTATGAGTGTTTGGGACGATGAATACGGAATTTCTGTACATGCTAAATATCAAACTACTAAAGAAAACATATCAGAAATATTAAAAGGTTTCCAACGTGAAAAAGATCAAAACGGATTTGAAATTTTACGCGTTATGGGTTGGGATTATCCAACTTTAATTGAAACGTACCAAAAAGCAGCAAAAATTGCTCGTGAAGAACATGTGCCTGTTTTAATTCATGTTCAGGAATTAACACAGCCACAAGGTCACTCAACATCTGGTTCGCATGAGCGTTATAAAAATGAAGCGCGCTTGGCTTGGGAAGCAGAATTTGATTGTAATGTAAAATTTCGTGAGTGGATAATAGCTAATAACATTGCAACTGATGATGATTTATCTGCTCTTGAAAAAACAATTAAAAAGCAAGTTCGCGATGGTAAAAAAGCAGCTTGGACGGCATTTTCAAGCCCACTAAAACAGGAGCAAAATGAATTAGTTGCCTTGTTAGAAACCGTTTCTGCTGCTAGTAGCAACCGCGTTTTTATTGATAAACTTAAAAATGATTTGGCTGAAATTTCAGAGCCCATCCGAAAAGATATTTTATCGACAGCCAGAAAAGCGTTACGATATGTGGTGCACGAAACATCGGCGACTAAACAAGAGCTAACTGCTTGGATTACCAATTATACAGATACCATACAACCTAAATACAGTTCGCATTTATATTCGCAATCCAGTAAATCTGCTTTACACATTAAAGAGGTTAAGCCTACTTATAGCGATTCTAGCGAAGATGTAGATGCCCGTTTGGTAATACGTGATAATTTTGATGCTATTTTTAGCAAATATCCGGAAGCGCTTATTTTTGGTGAAGATGCCGGCCATATTGGCGATGTAAACCAAGGTTTAGAAGGCATGCAAGAAAAGTATGGCGAATTGCGCGTATCAGATGCTGGTATTCGTGAGGCTACCATTTTAGGCCAAGGTATTGGTATGGCTATGCGCGGTTTGCGCCCCATTGCTGAAATCCAATATTTAGATTATATTTTGTACGCTTTGCAAATTATGAGCGACGATTTAGCCACCTTGCAATACAGAACAAGAGGTCGCCAAAAAGCGCCTTTAATAATTAGAACCCGTGGGCACAGACTGGAAGGTATTTGGCATTCGGGCTCGCAAATGGGCGGTGTTATGCATTTAATTCGTGGTATTCATGTGTTAGTGCCAAGAAATATGACCAAAGCTGCTGGTTTTTACAATACTTTAATGGAAAGTGATGAACCTGCTTTAATTGTAGAATGTTTAAATGGCTACCGTTTAAAGGAAAAAATGCCGACAAATATTGGTGAATTTAAAACCCCTTTAGGTGTGGTAGAAACCATTCGCGAAGGCGCCGATATTACATTAGTTTCTTACGGATCTACGCTGCGTATTGTAGAGCAAGCCGCTAAAGAACTTCAAGAAGTTGGTATACATGCTGAAATTATTGATATACAGTCGTTATTACCATTCGATATTAATCATGACATTGTAAAAAGTGTAGCAAAAACAAACCGATTAATGGTTATAGATGAAGATGTACCGGGTGGCGCTTCGGCCTTTATTTTAAGCGAAATTTTGGACAAACAAAATGCTTATAAGCACCTAGATAGTAAGCCGGAAACACTAACAGCTAAAGCACACAGACCAGCTTATGGCACGGATGGCGATTATTTCTCTAAACCATCTGTTGAAGATGTTTTTGAAGCCGTTTACAATGTAATGCATGAAGCAAACCCAAGCAGTTTCCCGAAACTTCGTTAAATAACTATGTAACAAACAATACATTAACTAATAAGACCTGTTTTTTTTAATAAAATGAACAGGTCTTTTTCTTTTTTAGTACCTTTAAAAGCGTAAGTAACCCGTATCCTAACGGATTTAAAAATTTTATAAGACAGAATTATGTTTACAAAAAATTACACAGATTTAGCTTTAGCTATTTTAAGAATTGGTATGTCTGGTATGATGTTGGCTCACGGCATACCTAAAATAGAACGTTTGTTTGCAAGCCCCATAGAATTTGGCGATCCATTAGGTTTAGGGCCAACCGTATCCTTAATATTAGCACTTATTGGCGAGGTAGTGGCTCCTTTATTTATAATTGTAGGTTTTAAAACCAAATTGGCTGCTATTCCTGCTGCCATAACCATGGTGGTCGCTGCTTTTATTGTACACCTTCAAGACGACTTTTTTGTTAAAGAAAAAGCACTTTTATATCTGGTTGGCTTTGTAGTCATTTTTCTTGCTGGACCAGGTAAATATGCCTTGGATAAAAAATAAAAAGAAATCCTTCATGCTAATAACCCTTATACTATGAAAGCCGTTTCCGTTACCACCATAAAAAAAGAATTACAGGATAAAACGGATAGCGAATTAATAGCATTGGTTTTAAGATTATCCAAATTTAAAAAAGAAAACAAGGAGCTCCTCACCTATTTATTATTTGAGTCTCATGATGAAGATGCGTACATACAGCTTGTAAAAGCCCATATAAGCCAAGCCTTTTCCGAGATAAATACCACTAGTTATTTTTATATTAAAAAAAGTGTGCGTAAAATTTTACGATTAATAAAAAAATATGCGCGATACTCGTTGAAAAAAGAAACCGAAATAGAGCTTTTATTGCATTTCTGTTCATGTTTAATGAAACTGAAGCCCAGTATTAAAAATAATACAACCTTAACGAATATTTACAATAGCCAAATAACCCGAATAAAAAAAATTGCTGGCAACCTGCACGCCGATTTACAACACGATTATAATTTGGCTTTAAATGAATTAATTGGATAATGTGTAAAACAAAAAACCTTAATAGGTCTGCTATTAAGGTTTTTTAATGGTTTGTGGTTTGTATTAAGCTGTCTGACTGGCGTGTTTACCTTCGTAAACCTCTTCTACCAATTTGGCATTAAACGCAGGTAAATCCTCTGGAGATCTACTTGTTATCAATCCGTTGTCTACCACAACTTCTTCGTCTACCCAGTGTGCACCAGCATTTATAATATCGGTTTTAATGGAATCGTAAGATGTTACTTGTCGTCCTTTTAAAACATCCGCTTCGGCTAATAACCAAGGTGCGTGACAAATGGCTGCAACTGGTTTGTGATTTTCAAAAAACGATTTCACAAAACTCACGGCGTTTTTGTTTTTTCGCAATACGTCTGGATTGATCACGCCGCCAGGTAACATTAAGGCGTTATAATCGCTTTGCGAAACACTGTCCAGCGTTTTGTCAACAGCATACGTTTTACCCCAATTTCCGTCAGTCCACGATTTTATAGTACCCGATTCCAAACTCACAATATCCACATGAGCGCCTGCTTCTTCTAGCGCTTTTTTAGGCGAAATTAATTCACTTTCTTCAAATCCGTTTGTAGCTAAAATGGCTACGCGTTTACTATTTAAATGTTTCATTATATGTATGTTTAAGTTATTAGTTAATACCTTTAGTATACATAATAATAAGCGTTAAACAGAATTTAAAACACTGTTTAACAATTGTTTATAATTTAAATTGGATTTTGTTAAATTTTCAAAAAACACTAATACATAATACGTACTAGCAATTCTTTTAGCAAGTCACCTTGACTAACTGCTTGCGCACCTACACCTTTACTTTTAGCGTCGAAGGTTCTAATATCCGAAATTATAGCACTCACCTTCTTCATAGGATAATTTTTGGCGGCTACAATGTATTCTTCTGTAAAAAAAGGAGAAATCTTTAAGGCTGCCGAAACACTTCTAGGCGATTTGTCGTGTAAACCGTGTAAATGTAAAATGCGACTAAAATAAGTAAACAAGAAACCTATAACCAGCACCATGGGATTCTCTTTAGGGTTTTCTCCAAAATATTTTACAATTTTTAGGGCTTTAACAGTATCTCTGTAAGCAATAGCTTTGTGTAATTCAAAGTTATTGTAATCTTTACTAATACCAATATTTTCTTCAACTAACTCCGGCGTAATTTGTGTGCCTTCTGGTAAAATAATAACCAGTTTATCCAACTCATTACTAATTTTACTCAAGTCCGTACCTAAAAATTCAGTTAGCATAAGGGCCGCCTTTGGGGTAATGCTATAGTTTTTAGCTGCCAAAACACGGTTCATCCAGCTTGGTATTTTGTTTTCGTAAAGCTTGGGACTCTCAAAAACAAGGCCTACTTTTTTTATGGCTTTGTACAGGGCTTTGCGCTTATCAATACTTTTGTATTTATAATTTAAAACCAAAATTGTGGATGGCTGCGGGTTTTTGGTATAGGCCACTAAATTCTCAATGCTCTTATGCAAATCCTGCGCTTCCTTTACAATAATAACTTGGTATTCGGCCATCATAGGAAACCGTTTTGCATGACCAACTATGTCGTCCACGGTAACATCCCGACCGTACAGTACCATTTGGTTAAACCCGCGTTCCTCTTCTGTTAAAACCGTTTCTTGGATATAATTTGAAATTTTATCAATGTAATAAGGCTCCTCGCCCATTAATAAATAAATAGGTTTAAAATACCGTTTCTTTATATCGGCTACCAGTTGTTTAACTTCATCCAAAATTGTTACTATTTTTATTTTATCTGGGTGTTTCAAAAAGCGGGCACAGCGTTTGGTATGTCATTATTGTACCGTAACTTTGGCAAAACTCTAGGTAATACCCATGCAAACACTTAATTTTACGCAGTTTTCGTTTCGTTTCAAAAATAGCGAAAATAAAGTATCTATATTCGATCCCATTCGAAAAAAATTTGTGATTTTGCAACCAGAGGAATGGGTAAGACAGCATTGCCTACAGGTTTTAATGTTGGAGAAAAATTACCCAAAATCACTTATAAATGTAGAAAAAGAATTGCGTGTTAACGGCCTTAAAAAACGTTACGATATTGTGGTGTACAATCCAGATGGAAGTATTCATATTATTGTGGAGTGCAAGGCGCCAAACATTGCTATTAATCAGGGTACATTCGACCAAATTGCGCAATATAACCGCACACTAAACGCCAATTATTTAATGGTAACAAACGGCATAAACCATTATTATTGCATGATGGATTTACAAGCCGAGCGCTATGTTTTTTTAAAGGAGTTACCCAACTATACGCCATAACTAAAAGGATACAAAATAATAAACAAGAATAAACCGGCTTTATAAACACCGCATTACAACCTAGCTTAACAGAATAAAACGTATGAAAATAGCCGTCGTAATTTTAAATTGGAATGGAAAAAAATTATTGGAGCAGTTTTTGCCATCCGTTATAGAATACTCCAATGAGGCTGCTATTTATGTGGCCGACAACGCCTCTACAGATAACTCCATTGCCTTTGTAAAAGCCCATTTTAGCAATGTTACCATTATTGAAAACACTAAAAATGGTGGTTACGCGAAAGGCTATAACGATGCGTTAAAACAAGTTAATGAACCCATTTATTGCCTTCTAAATAGCGACGTACAAGTTACCGCAAACTGGCTGGAACCCATACGTAGCGAATTTGAAAAAAACGCCGATACAGCCATCATTCAACCTAAAATTCTGGATTATAAAAACCCAGATTATTTTGAATATGCTGGAGCTGCTGGCGGCTTTATAGATAAGTTTGGCTACCCGTATTGCCGTGGCCGTGTTTTTAATAGCATTGAAAAAGATACTCAGCAATACAACAACACCAGCACTATTTTTTGGGCCTCTGGAGCTTGTTTTTTTATTCGAAAATCTGTTTTTCAAGCACTTAATGGTTTTGATGAATCCTTTTTTGCCCATATGGAAGAAATCGATTTATGCTGGCGCGCTTTTAATAAAAATTTGAAAGTAGTTTATGTTGGTGGCGCGGAGGTTTATCATGTGGGTGGCGCCACCCTAAACGCTGCCAATCCTAAAAAAACCTATTTAAATTTTAGAAACAGTTTGTATACAGTAACTAAAAATGCGTCAGGAAATTTATTTCTGTTAATTTTTACACGTCTTGTCCTGGACGGTTTGGCTGGTTTTAAGTTTTTGTTTAACCTAAAATTCCTTCATATTGTAGCCATTTTAAAAGCACACCTCGTTTATTATACCCAGCTGCCTAGCTTACTAAAAAAACGCCGATATATAAATAAGAAGCCAGGATATTACCAAACAAAATCCATAGTTTGGGACGTATACGTGAAACAAAAGCACAAAGCCTGAAGCAAACCAAGATACAATTGCCAAACTTATGAATTTAGATGGCTAAAATACACCCTTACTTTATTTAATAAATTAATAATGAACCGCTTACAAATTTGTTAAAGTTTTTGTTAATAGCTGTGAAATGAACTAATCTTTTATATAATTTTGGTATGTTAACAATTAACATCTAAAATCGTATTAACTATTATGAAAAAACTAATTTTATTCAGTATTTCCGCCATGTTTCTGCTAGGTTCATGCGTATCCAAAAAGGAATACGCTGCTCTAGAAGCCAAACAAAAAGAAACACAAGATTTATTAAATACTGCTACGATAAAGTTAAACTCCTGCTTAACCAAAGCGCAAGGTTTAGAAGATCGTATTGCCGATTTAAAGCAAGCCAACGAAAACTTAATATCCAGTAACGAATCGCTAACCATGCTTACCACTAAAGGTGCTAGTAATGTTGAAAAATCGTTAGAAAGTTTAAAAGAAAAAGACTTAAGAATATCCCGTTTACAAGATGCTGTAAGTAAAAAAGACAGTGTTATGCTAGCCCTTGTAACTAGCCTAAAAAAGGAAGTAGGTATTAACGATCCTGATATTCAGGTAAATGTTGAAAAAGGAGTGGTATTTATTTCTATTGCCGATAAGCTATTGTTTCAAAGTGGTAGCTATAGTGTAACAACACGCGCCAAGGAAATTTTAGGAAAAGTAGCTACTGTTGTAAAATCTAAACCGTCATTTGAATGTATGGTTGAAGCACACACAGATCCTGTACCTTACAACAAACCACCTTTAATTGATAACTGGGATTTAAGTGTTAAGCGTGCCACCTCTGTAGTACGTGTATTAGAAGATTTAGGTGTAGATTCCAAGCAACTTATTGCTGCTGGCCGTGGCGAACATCAGCCATTAGTAGATAATGACAGTGCTGAAAACAGAGCTAAAAACAGACGTACACGTATAATTGTTTTACCTAAAATTGACGAATTTTACGAAATGATTGATAAAGAAATGAAAAATTTAGCCGCAGACGGCAAATAATTTAAGATTTCCAAAAATTAAAGAAAAGCTCAATTTTAAAAAATTGAGCTTTTTTATTTTTACTAGAAATATGCGCGTTACCTGTTACGATTGTTTCTGTAATAGGCACAAAAAATAAACAGGAGGTCCTTGCTAAAATATTTCTAAACTGCCTTTTCCTTCACGAATTACTTGCGGCGTCTCTTCCGATAAATCGATAACGGTAGAAGCTACATTGTCACCATAACCCGCATCAATAACCAAATCGACTAGGTTTTGCCATTTTTCAAAAATTAATTCAGGGTCTGTAGTGTATTCCAAAACATCATCTTCATCGCGAATGGAAGTAGAAATAATAGGATTACCAAGTTGCTTAACTATTTCTAAAGTAATGTTGTTATTTGGCACCCGAATACCCACTGTTTTTTTCTTTTTAAAAACCGATGGTAAGGATTTAGAACCTGGCAAAATAAAGGTATAAGGTCCTGGCAAGGCGCGTTTTAGTATTTTAAACGTAGCCGTATCTATTTGCTTTACATAGTCGCTTAAATTACTTAAATCGTGACAAATAAAAGAAAAATTAGATTTTTCGAGTTTCACGCCTTTAATTCTGGCTATTTTCTCCAGTGCTTTCACGTTGGTTATATCGCAGCCCAACCCATACACGGTATCTGTGGGATAAATAATTAACCCGCCTTGTTTTAAAACAGCAACCACTTGTTTAATTGCTTTCGGATTTGGGTTTTCTTCGTAAATTTTTAAAAATTCAGCCATAGTTTTTGGTATTAAATTTTACCTTTTTAGCACTTGTTTACCACGTTTACTGGGTTATTCAAATACCTTAAATTTAGCCAATCACTTCTAATTTGGCAAATCGTAATAGTAATTTTTTAACCCCGCCGTTATCAAATTTTATTTCGGCTTTTACATCGGCACCAGTTCCTTCAATTTTTAAAACTTCGCCTTTTCCAAACCTTAAATGTTCTACCATATTCCCTACAGCAAGTTTGCCATCAAATAAATTGGTATGTCCTTTTGTTTGACTAACAGGTTTTAGGTTTTTTGAGGTTGGTACTTCTTTTTTTGTTGCTTTTGAAACCGGTGGTCCTTTCTTTTTTAAGGTTGGCTGCACTGGTTTTTTAAATCGTACTTTATTTGGTTCGGGGTCCCCAAAAATGTCGGCATCCAACATGGGGTTAAACCGGCGTTCTTGTATGGGGGTAATAATATCTAAATAGGCGTCATCTATTTCTTCAATAAAACGGCTAGGCTCGGCATCAATTAATTTACCCCATCGGTAGCGCGATAAGGCATAGGTTAAATAAGCCTGTTTTTCGGCACGAGTTAAGGCCACATAAAATAGGCGGCGCTCCTCTTCCAATTCGCTTCTTGTACCCAAACTCATAGCCGAGGGAAACAAATCCTCTTCCAAGCCAACTATATAAACGTAGGGAAACTCCAGTCCTTTGGCTAAATGTATGGTCATTAATGCCACATGATCGGCGTCTCCTTTATCGGCATCCAAATCGGTAGCCAAAGCCACATCTTCCAAAAATTCGGCTAGCGAGGCTGTAGCATCGGCAATTTCTTTTTGCCCTTCAACAAAGTCTCTAATACCGTTTAACAGCTCTTCAATATTCTCCATTCGGGCAACACCTTCAGGAGTGCTGTCTTTTTTTAATTCACGTATTAAGCCACTGGCTTTTGTAACGTGTTCGGCCAAATCGAAGGCATTGGCTGTTTTATTCATAACCTGAAAGCTTTCAATAAGCGTCGTAAAATCTTTTAATTTGTTACGTGCGCCACCATGAATATTTACAGGTAAGGTATCGATATTTTGAATAACCTCGAAAATGGTTTTTCCATAATTATTGGCCGCTACCACTAAGCGGTCCATAGTAGTTTGCCCAATACCACGTGCTGGGTAATTAATAACCCGTTTTAAGGCTTCCTCATCGGCCGGGTTTATAATTAAGCGTAAATAGGACAAAACGTCTTTAATTTCTTTACGCTGATAAAAGGATAAACCACCGTATATGCGGTACGGAATATCGCGCTTTCTTAAGGCGTCCTCTATAGATCTGGATTGTGCATTGGTTCTGTACAGCACTGCAAAATCGCTGTTTGGCAGCTGGTTTTGCATTTTATTCTCGAAAATAGAACTCGCTACAAAACGCCCCTCATCGCCATCGGTTAAGGACCTGTTTACTTTTATTTTTGGTCCTTCCTCGTTTGCAGTCCACACTATTTTATCTAGTTTGGTTTGGTTTTTATCGATGATAGAATTGGCCGCATTAACAATATTTTTTGTTGAACGGTAATTTTGTTCTAACCGAAACAATTTAACATTGTCGTAATCCTTCTGAAAATTTAAAATATTATTAATATTCGCCCCACGAAACGCATAAATACTTTGAGCATCATCTCCTACTACACAAATATTTTGAAATCTATCTGATAAGGCACGCACAATTAAGTACTGCGAATGGTTGGTATCCTGGTACTCATCTACCAAGATATAGCGAAATTTATCTTGATATTTAGCCAATACTTCAGGAAAACGTGTTAATAACTCATTGGTTTTAAGCAATAAATCGTCAAAATCCATAACACCAGCTTTAAAACAGCGATCCACATAATTTCTGTAAATCTCACCCATCAACGGACGTCTCGCCATTTTATCGGCTTCCATAAGCTCCGGATTTTTAAAATAGGCCTTAACTGTTATTAGGCTGTTTTTATATGAAGAAATACGCGACCTAATTTGTTTGGTTTTGTAAATCTCCTTATCCAGGTTCATCTCCTTAATTATGGAGGCTATAAGTTTATCGGAATCTTGGGTATCGTAAATGGTAAAATTGCTTGGGTAGCCCAACCTATCGGCTTCAAAACGCAAAATTTTAGCAAAAACCGAGTGAAATGTTCCCATCCACAAATTTTTTGCCTCGCTTTCGCCTACAATTGTAGCAATACGGGCTTTCATTTCGCGTGCTGCCTTGTTAGTAAATGTTAGAGCCAGAATATTAAACGCATCTACTCCCTGACTCATAAGGTAGGCAATCCGGTAAGTTAATACACGCGTTTTACCGGAACCGGCACCAGCAATAACAATCATTGGTCCGTCCTTTTGTACTGTTGGCGCTAGTTGCGCATCATTTAATTGGCTTAAATACTTCTCCAAACTTTTCTATTTTTTTATGGTGTGAAAATAACCATTGTTAACCGTTTAGGCCGCTAGAATCCTGAATAATTTATAAACAATTTAACCGCATATTTAGCCAACAAGCCCTAAATTGTCATGGCTTTTTTTAATCCCGCTCGAACGTTAATCCAGATGTAATTAAAAACAGATTGACTGCTGTTGCGTTTAATTCCAGATTTAGTTACTTCCTTAAACTCCAGTTTTTGGTGTTTACTATTTTTAGGTACAAAGATATTTAGAATGTCTGATAAAAAAGCATTTTTATCTTTACCATCTTGGCGCAGTAAGTTTACAGTAAAGTTTTGGTATTTGGTTTTAAAATCGATATCGGACAGGTTATTAGTGCCATTTATGGTAAAAAAGGTTTGTTCCAAAGCCCCTTCAAGGCGGGCATTTAAATTTGGTTCAACAAATTTATTAAGGTAAGCTGCTTGTACGCCTCGCAATTCGGCTTGAAATAAAAATCGATCTGTTTGGTCGTTCACATCAAACTCCCAGTTAACTTGTAGTGGCGCATGATTCATGAACTGTGTTTTTATTTTCAATGTAGTTTTAGTGGGTGCTAAATACGTGTTACTGACATTGGTTATGCTTGCTTGAAAATCGTTAAAATTAACTGTACCCGCTTGGCGGTCTATTTTTACTTTTTCGGAATAACTTATTTTAGAATCTAAAATCTTAACCTCATCTAGGGCCAAATCAGAATTTAAATGGCGCAGCATACGACTGTAAAGCGGCTTAAAACTTGGATCGTCTGCTACTAATTTATCACGAAAAATGGCCGCATCAATTTGCGAAATAGTAATCTGTGGACTTTTAATTTGAAGGATTTTATTATTACGAAAGCCATAAAACAAGTCGTTAACCTGCAGCAATTTAACAGCCACATTATAATGATCACGCTCTTTTGTAATAACCTGCGATAATTGTTTTTTGGAATATATGGTTTTAAACAAAATATCTTGAACCTTAAGTTGGTTATTTTTAAAACTAAAAGCCGCTGCTTTTAAGGCATCATAAGCACCAACTTTTACATACAAACTATCTGAAAGTAGTGCCAAGTTAGTGTATGCAAAAGGAATTTTTTCTTTTAGCGTTTTTTGGTCTACCCGTATAGCTTGTATATCCAGATGAACATTATTTACCCAAAATAATAGCGAATCGTTGGCCGCATTATTTATTTGAATATGCCCATTGGTTAGCTCAAAATTAGCTACGCGTATTGGTATTTTTAACGCGTTACCAGATTCAGGTTTATAGGAATCTTTGGTCACTTTTGGATTGTGGCGGTACTGAATTTTTGGATTGCGTAAAGCCACATTGGACAGGCTTATGGTGTTGTTCACAAAATAGTGCCAGTAGCTTACGCGTTCCAATTGCAACTGTTCTAATTTTAAATCTAATAAGGTGTCGTTAGTAACTCGCCCCAAACGGTATACCGCAGTATTATGTAGTGCCAAACTGCCCGTAAAAATATTAAAATCTAAAGCCGAGTATGTAAGCTGTACATTTTTAGGTAGTTCGGTTTTTAACGTATTTTCAATTTTGTTTTCAATAAACCACTGTAAACCAATAAGTAACAAACCTACCACGCCAATTATAAGAAAAAATATGCCCAATCGTTTTTTTAAAGTTGCCTCCATTTCCTAAAGATATCCAATTTTTTAAGATATATTTTAAATATCTTTACGTAAAAATTTATGTTTATGCAGACTTTTCTCGATTTTTTAGGTTCTATTAGTTGGTGGATGTGGGTGTTATTGGTCTTGGTTCTAATTGCCATTCGCGATGTGTTTATTCAAAAAAGCCACACTATAAGTCATAATTTCCCCATAATTGGCCATTTTAGATATATGTTGGAAAAAATAGGACCCGAATTACGGCAGTATTTGGTAGCCAACAACAGAGAGGAGTTACCATTTAATCGCATTGAGCGCAGTTGGATTTATGCTTCGGCAAAAAAGCAAAACAATTACGAAGGTTTTGGAACAGACCGGGATATTTATGCACATCAGCATATTTTTATAAACAATGCCATGATGCCCTATAAACTAGCACCTAATCATCCAAATGCCAAGGATCCAGATTTTTTACCCTGTGCAAAAGTTATGGGGTTATATAACAACAGACGGCGTCCGTTTAGACCTGCCTCGGTTATTAATGTAAGCGCCATGAGTTTCGGTTCTTTATCGGCTACCGCAGTAGAGTCATTAAACAAGGGTATTAAAATGGCCGATGCATACCAAAGTACTGGTGAAGGTGGCCTATCGCCATATCATACACATGGTGGCGATGTTGTTTTTCATTTTGGAACAGGCTATTTTGGGGTGCGCAATGACGATGGCACCTTTTCTATGGACAAATTGGTTGCTTTGGTAAGTAAAAACCCGTTTATTCGAGCCATTGAAATTAAACTGTCTCAGGGCGCTAAACCCGGTAAAGGCGGGGTATTACCAGCCTCTAAAATAACGCCCGAAATTGCTGAAATTAGAAGTGTTCCTTTGGGTAAAGACGTTTTGTCGCCACCAAGTCATTCAGCTTTTTCGAATGTTTCCGAAATGCTCACGTTTATTGAAGAAATAGCAGACGCTACGGGGTTACCAGTGGGTATTAAAGCAGCCATTGGAAAACTGGAGCAATGGGAAGAATTAGCCGATTTAATGATTAAAACTGGTAAAGGACCCGATTTTATAACTGTAGACGGCGGCGAAGGCGGAACCGGAGCAGCCCCACCAAGCTTTGCAGACCACGTTTCCTTACCTTGGGTGTATGGTTTCAGCTCGTTGTATAAAATATTCAAAAATCGAAATTTAACCGATCGCATCTTTTTTATTGGCAGCGGTAAATTAGGCTTCCCTGCCAAAGCTGCTATGGCATTTGCCATGGGAGCCGATTGTATAAATGTAGCTCGAGAAGCCATGATGAGCATTGGGTGTATTCAAGCGCAGGTATGCCATACAAACCGATGTCCGAGTGGTGTGGCTACACAAAACAAATGGCTACAAAGCGGAATAGATCCTACCTTAAAATCGGTGCGACTTGCTCAATATTTTAAAACCTTTAGAAAAGAGTTTTTAGAAATAACACATGCCGCTGGTTACGAACATCCGTGCCAGTTTAAAATGGACGATGTAGCTGTTAATGTGGACGATCAAAACCTTTCCAAAGAATTGGATAAAACCTACAAGTATAGCAAAACACCCGTTCCATTTACAAACGTTCAAAGTCTGAAAGATTGTCCGCATTTAGGGGGTGTAAAAAAAATTACTGAAAACGCTATTTAAAGTATTTTATTTAACAAAAATATACCAGCACTTACGGGGCCTTAAACCTATTATTTCTAATTATTTTTACAGGTTACTTCTTGCGCCATTATTTAAAACAAGTTAAGTTTGTATTCAATAAAATAAACACATGGAACAGCAAATTCTAAATCTATTTATGTACACCATTCCAGCAGTAACTACTGGAGTAATTGCCTACTATTTTTTTAAAGCGCATACTAAAAATGAAGATGGCCGCAGGCGTTTTCTACTTCATAAAGACATGCAAACCAACAGCTTGCCTGTGCGCCTTCAGGCTTACGAACGTATGACTTTATTTTTAGAACGTATTACGCCTTCAAAACTACTTATTAGGGTGTCGCCCTTATCGTCTAATAAGGAAGATTACGAATCCTTACTCATTCAAAACATAGAGCAAGAGTTTGAACACAATTTATCGCAACAAATTTATATTTCAGACGAATGTTGGAATATTATTACGGCCGCTAAAAATGCGACAATTCAACTTATAAGAAAAGCGTCTTTATTAGAAAAAACCGACACAGCAAACAAGCTACGGGAAGTTGTTTTAACCGAAATGATGGAAAAGCAGGCGCCTAGCGATGCCGCTTTATCGTTTATTAAAAAAGAAGTAGGCGATTTGTGGTAACCAACCGCCAATTAAAAACTGCGTCATTCCTTTAAATTATTAACACTGGTGCTTTTTACGAGGTGTGGTTACATCCTTTTTTAAAAAACATTATAAGTACTTAAAACATGGCACATTAGGGTTCCAGTTGTTTAATGTCTTTTATTAGTTTAGAATAGGCCTTGTTGGCTTCCAAACTTTCGAGCAGGTTTTTAGCAAAACTTTTAAACCGCCAATTATGATGGTAGGTGGCTTGGTATAGGTTGTATAAACTTTCCTCTGTAAATACATTTATTGCGTTTAAATAGGAAAAAGCATTTTGGCGGACTTCAAAATTATAGTCGGCAGACGTGTAGCTTTCCAATTCTTTAAAATAGTTATCGGTAAGGTTGGGTTCGTAATTAGGCGTGGATAGTGCCAATACAAGCCATAACAAGCGCACATTTTTATCAGGAAACCCAATTATATGTTTGGTCTGGTTTAAATAATCCGAACGCTTTTCAGGAAAATTAACCCACAAATTATACAAGGCTATTTCCACCGTTTTATATGACGCATCTTGTAATAAGGAAGCGTAATGCTCTTGGAGCGCTTTAGGAATCGTGGTTAAATGGGTAGCAATAGCTTGGCGTACTTTCAGGTTATTATTAAAAACATCTGGGGTAACTAAATGGGGCACTTGACCAATAATTTTGGATTTAGCTTCTGAAGAAATTGGTGCCTCTAAATAGTATTGACATTTTGCCGTTTTCGCCTCGCAGTCTGCCATAAGATACTCCTGAATGTAAACAGATTTTTCCAAACTGGCCATAGCTTCACGATATGGAAACTTTTTGTTATGCAACCACAAGTTGGCAAAATTAGTTAAATCCTTACCACTAGCTAATGCCACCTGTTCCATAAAATCATTGGTTTCAGCGTTGCCAAACGCGTGCCTATTTAAATAAGATTTAACAGCCGTTTTAAAAGCCTTATCGCCTACTTGTTCTCGTAAAGCATGCAACAGCCATGCCCCTTTTTTATAAAACGTGGTGCTACTCGATTTAGGGTTTAACAGTGCCGTACCATTGCCTTGTGCGTCTTGCTCCCACAGCGCTAGCGCATATCCAAATAATTGCCAATAATAATGATTGGTTCCATAAATATCTTTTTCGGCTAGTAAGGCGTAATAGGTAGCAAAACCCTCTTGCAGCCAATGGTGGGTTCCAGATTTTGCTGTTACCAAATTACCAAACCATTGGTGTGCTAATTCATGTGCGTTTACATTTACGTAATTTCTGTCGTTAAAAGCAATAGAATCTACTACAAAAGCATCCGAAAAAATTGTTGTACCTGTATTTTCCATACCCGCATATAAAAAATCATGAACCGGAACTTGTTTGTAATTTTGCCAAGGATATGGCACGCCTATTTCCTGCTCCAAAAAATGAAACATACGCTTGGTGTAACGGTAGGTGGGCTCCATTTTTAAACTATCCTGTGGGTAAGTATAAAGCATAATTGGAATCCCACTATCTGTACTAGATTTATTTACCACATACTGCCCTATTGCAAACGCTACCAAATAACTGGGCATGGGATGTTTCATGCCGAAATGCCATGTCGTTTTTTGGTTTTGTGTTGTTTTTTCTAACAATTTACCATTTGCAATAATCTCATAATCAGAATTAAAAGTAATCGTTAAATTAAAAATTAGCTTTTCATTCATATCGTCTAAACTAGGCAACCAATTACTAGTATATTTCCCTTGTCCTTGGGTCCAGATTTGATTAGGTGCCGCCGAATCCCAACCAACAAAATACACTGCTTTTTTGGGAGTTGCTTGGTACTGAAATGTTAGCGAATATGCTTTCTTTTTCTTAAAATTATGCGCCACTATTAATTTGGTGCTGTTGTTTTTAAAAGCGACTGCAGCGCCATTTAAACGCACATTTATAAAAGTCATGTTTTGAGCATCTATAAAAATGGAATCGGTTGGTTTTAAAATATCGAAAACTAATTTTACCTGACCGGTAATACTTTTGGCAGCAACATTGGGTTCAACTGCTGCGCTTAATTCCTTAAAATCTACTACAGCAGTTTGTTGCCCAAAAAGCATCAAACAAAAGAAAGAAAATATTAGTGTTGTGTACTGTTTCATAGGTGAAATATAACAAACCTAAAGTCAATAAAAAAGCACGTTACTTTATAACGTGCTTTTACTTTATGTTAGCCTAAAAAGTTAATCGGTAACTGTTGGCTTGCTTATAGGCGTATTGCTTTTTACGACTACAAAGGTAGATGTTGCATAAAAGGCATTACCGCTTTGGCCATCGGTTGTCCAGTCTTCATAATCGTATTCAAAATTAAAAGTACTACCAGCCATGCTACTGTTAAAGGTATCGGTACGCACTGGTACAGCCATACCCGGACACCAACCTGCTCGGTCTGGACGCCAATTGCCAGGATTTTGGTTGTTTACCGGATTGGATGCACAACCTAGTGGCCCCATATAATGATCGAAGGTATTGGCGCCATCAATTTTAATACTGTGTGTTCGGTAGCACCATTCTGCACAGCCTCTACCACCAGCGTCGTAAGGTGTTGCGTGGCCCCAACCAGAGATAATTGTTCGTAAATGCGTACTTTCTGCATTACCAGGAATGCTAATGGTTTTATCTAAATCGAAGCTATGCGACACACCATAAGGCACCCCCGAAGAAGACCAATCATCGTAATTTAAAACGCGCGAAACCGCGTAATATGGATAGTCTGGTGTTCCTTCAATGAAATCGAAATCTACAGAAACCTCATACCCGTCTGCATTCCAACACTCGGTTCTAATACGTAATTCTGTTGCGCCAGTTAATAAGGATTTAAAATCGGTTACATCAAATTCAAATCCGCGAGGTAATTGACTATTATCGTTCCAATACGGTGTAATATAGCGGCCTATTTCATATAGCTCGCCAGAGTCGTTATCCAGTACCTTTACATTGGCATATACATCCCATTCATCGCAACCACCAGCCGGGCAACGTAATTTTACGTACATTTTTACCGTTTCAATGTTGGTAACATCCGGATGCAAGTTAAATGTTTGAGTAGCGGATTGGTTATAACCACCACCAAAGGCCAAGCGCTGGCCATTAAATGTTTGGTAATTATACACCACAGGCAGGCCAGTTCCGCGTAAGTTAATGCTAACATTATCTGCCTCCTGATTCTGAACCGTTAAAGTACCTAACTGTTCGCCTACATTGCTTGCCTCGTAACGTACATAAATTATAGTTTCATTATTGGCATTTTCTGCACTTATTTGTACTGAATTACCAAAGGTTACATCGTCCAAAGATACGGCAAAGCCAGCGGTGGTTATTACGGTAATATCCGTTTCTAAATTGTCGCCATTTACGCTGATGGCACGGGCGTCCGAAATTTGGTTTACCGTAACGTCTCCAAAATCCAAACTATCTGGATTTACAACAATAAATGGTGTAATACTAACACCGGTACCCACCACATTTATGGTTTTGGTAGCAGCTCCTGAACTTTTAAACTGCACTGTTCCAGAAATAGCCCCAATTGCATTATTACCAGGCGCAAAACGCACATAAAGGGTTTTACTACCCGCATTAGCATCGGAAGCGGGTATGGTTAGGTTGCCCAAAAACGTACTATTATCACTACTTATTTCAAAATTTGCAGATGCCTCTATACGTAAATCTGCTGTAAGATTGGTGCTTGTTACTGCTACTGTTTGGGCGTCCGAAACGCTTAAAACAGGTATGTCACCAAAGTTTGTTATGGTTGCTGATATACCTATATCAGGTTTTGTTGCCTCCGATGCGTCGTCGCTACTACAATAAAACAGGGTTAAAACCAATGCCAACAAGGCTAGCACTTTAAATTTTGAAGATACATTCATATTTTACATATTTAAATTAAAAAATACCGTAAAATAATAAAGTTTTAAGAGAAAACTTATTTTTTAGATTTATTTTTACCAAAAATCAGTTTTTGCTAGTTATGCTTCAAACTCCCATTGATTATTTAAAAGGTGTTGGCCCAAACAGAGCCGATTTACTTCGGAAAGAGCTGGGCATTCATACCTACCAAGATTTATTAAATTTATTTCCCAACAGGTATCTAGACCGTACTGCCTACTTCAAAATTAATCAGTTACAGCCTAACAACACCGATGTTCAAATTATTGGTAGTCTGGTAAAATTTGAAGAAGTTGCCCAAAAACGTGGGAAACGCTTGGTAGGAACTTTTAAAGACGATACCGGTACCATGGAGCTTGTATGGTTTCGTGGTCATAAATGGATAAGAAGTAACTTAAAGCTCCATACGTCTTATGTTATTTTTGGTAAAACAAATTTTTATGGTGGTAAATTTAGCATGCCACATCCCGAAATGGAACTGTTATCGGAACATGAAGCCAGTTTACGCTCTGCCATGCAGCCCATTTACCCGTCTACCGAGAAATTACAGAACAAAGGAATAAGCAACCGGGTTTTAAGCAATATTATGCAACAATTGTTTATGGAAACAAAAAGCCGTTTTACCGAAACCTTATCTCCACAGCTATTAGAAAGTCAGCAGTTAATTTCAAAAACCGATGCGCTTTTTAATATTCATTTCCCAAAAAACCAAGCGCTTTTAGCCAAGGCGCAATACCGATTAAAATTTGAAGAATTATTTTATATTCAACTCCAATTAATTCTTAAAAACTTAATTCATAAATCAAAAATTAAGGGACTTCCGTTTCACACAGTGGGTACTTATTTTAATACCTTTTATCAGCAATATTTACCCTTCCAACTAACCAACGCACAAAAACGCGTGTTAAAAGAAATTAGACAGGACTTGGGTAGTAAAGCTCAAATGAATAGACTGTTGCAAGGCGATGTAGGCTCTGGAAAAACAATTGTGGGTTTTATGACCATGCTCATGGCCTTAGACAACCAATATCAGGCCTGCCTTATGGCACCCACAGAAATTTTAGCTACGCAGCATTATCAAGGCTTACTTGCTTGGTGTAAGCAACTAAATATAAGTATAAAATTACTTACCGGCTCCACCAAAAAAGCAGAACGCAAAGAAATACATGCCGGTTTAGTAAGCGGCCAATTACAAATGCTGGTGGGCACGCACGCGCTTCTGGAAGACAGTGTAATCTTTAAAAATTTAGGCCTAGCCATTATTGACGAACAACACCGTTTTGGTGTGGCACAACGGAGTAAATTATGGCATAAAGGTCCTAAAAAACAAGCAAGCAAAACCGAGTTACAAAGCAAACTAAAGGCTCTTGTAAACCAGTATAGCAAATCGCATCCGGATAGCATGCAACTTTTAAAAACACCAGGGTTACAAGCAACAGAACGCCATAAACAGGCTACAGATGTACTTGCCAAATACCTTGCCGGAAAGGCAGGTAATAATTTGTTTATTAGGCACTACGCCTTAGATTTGTTTGTAGTAGACTTTTATTGCGAAGAAAAAAAACTCATCATCCAAATAACCAAAGAGGCTTTTGCAAATAACACCGAAAAAGAGGCTTACGCTTTACAAACACATGTACTAAAATCCGTGGGCTTTCAGGTTATTGAAATTCCAGATACCGCCATTTTTAATAACAGCGCATCTAGTTTTTCACAATTGGAAAATGTCCTAACTAAAGTAGCCACTAAAACACCAGACACAGCTATTATTCCACCACATATTTTAGTCATGACGGCCACACCCATTCCGCGCACTTTAGCCATGTCTGTTTATGGCGACCTAGATGTATCGGTGATAGATGAATTGCCACCAGGCAGACAAGCTATAAAAACGGTGCACCGATACGACAAAAATAGATTGGATGTGTTTCGGTTTATTCGCGATGAAATAGCTTTGGGTAGACAAGTGTACATTGTGTACCCCCTAATTCAGGAAAGCGAAAAAATGGATTATAAAGATTTAATGGATGGCTATGAAAGTATTGCGCGCGATTTTCCGCCGCCAAACTACCAAATCTCTATAGTTCATGGCCAAATGAAACCCGCTGATAAAGATTATGAAATGCAGCGTTTTGTTAAAGGCGAAACACAAATAATGGTAGCTACAACCGTTATAGAGGTTGGTGTAAATGTGCCCAACGCTTCGGTTATGATTATTGAAAGTGCCGAGCGTTTTGGCTTATCGCAACTACACCAGTTGCGTGGTCGCGTTGGACGTGGGGCCGAACAAAGCTATTGCATACTCATGACAAGCCATAAATTAAGCGCCGATAGCAAAACCCGTTTAGAAACCATGACACGCACAAACGATGGCTTTGATATTGCGGAAGTAGATCTAAAACTTCGTGGTCCAGGCGACATTATGGGAACGCAACAAAGTGGCGTACTTAATTTAAGAATAGCTGATATTGTTAAGGATGGCGCCATCCTAAAAACAGCACGATTTATGGCAAAACAAATTTTAAAGGAGGACCCTACCCTATCCAAACCACATAATCAAGCTATTTTAAACACCTACAGGCAAATGAGTAAATACCGAAACATTTGGAATTATATTTCCTAAACGCAGCAACTACAAAACTCTTAAAATAAAAAAATGCCCTTAAATATTGTATTAATTGAACCAGAAATACCTAATAACACCGGAAACATTGGCCGTTTAGCTTTAGCTTCTGGCGCTAATTTACACTTAGTAAAACCCTTTGGTTTTGAAATTACCGACACCCGTTTAAAACGAGCTGGCCTTGATTACTGGCAGCACCTAAACGTTTTTTACTATGATAATTTGGATGCATTTTTAAGCACACACAAAAAGGCTACAATGGTGTTTTTATCCAGTCAGGCAGGCACACCACATTACCAAATTAAATTTACAGACAATTTGTTTCTAGTTTTTGGTAAAGAATCGGTTGGCTTACCACAAAGTCTTTTACACAAAAACCAAACAAAGCTTTTTAAAATTCCGCTTTTTAGCGAACAGGTTCGGAGCCTAAATTTAGCCAATGCCGTGAGTATAGTTGTTTATGAAGGAATCCGGCAACTTAATCTGCCCTAAATTCCAGTAAATACCTTCTGGTATATTTGTACAGCCTTTGTTTGAATGCTCGTATCAATATTTTATCTTTGCCGACTTAATTAACCTATATTTCATGAAGATTTCTTACAACTGGCTAAAGCAATTTATAAAAACAGATTGGAGTCCAGAGCAAATAAGTGAATTATTAACCGATTTAGGCTTGGAAGTAGAGGGCTTAACCCCTTACCAATCTGTAAAAGGTGGCCTTGAGGGCGTTGTAGTTGGCGAAGTACTTACTTGCGAACAACATCCAAATGCAGACAGGCTAAAAATAACTACGGTGTCCGTTGGTAACGAAACACCCTTACAAATAGTGTGTGGCGCTCCTAATGTAGCTGCTGGACAAAAAGTACCTGTTGCCACCATTGGTACCACCTTATACACTGAAACCGGCGAAGCATGGACTATAAAAAAAGGTAAAATTCGCGGCGAAGAAAGCCATGGCATGATTTGCGCCGAAGACGAATTAGGTTTAGGTGCAGGCCACGATGGCATTCTTGTATTAGACCCTAAAACCCCGGTAGGAACAAAAGCAGCAGACTTATTTAAAGTTGAAAACGACCATGTATTCGAAATTGGTTTAACACCAAACCGAGCAGATGCCATGAGTCATTTTGGTGTGGCGCGCGATTTACGCGCGGGCTTTACACAAAAAGATATTAATACAGAACTTATTACACCATCGGTTAGTGCGTTTCATGTAGATAACCGCTCACTGCGCATAGATGTGGATGTTTTAAACAAAACACTTGCGCCCCGGTATGGTGGTTTAACCATTTCCAATATAAAAGTGGCCCAATCGCCAAGTTGGCTGCAAAATCGGTTAAAGGCTATTGGCTTAACCCCTGTAAACAATGTGGTAGATGCTACCAATTACGTTTTACACGAATTAGGACAACCATTACACGCCTTTGATGCCAGCAAAATAATTGGTAATAAAATTGAAGTAAAAACATTAGCTACCGGTACAAAATTTACAACCCTAGATGGTGTGGAACGTGAACTGCACGAAGAAGATTTAATGATTTGTAATGCCGAAAAACCTATGTGTATAGCAGGTGTATTTGGCGGCATAGATTCTGGCGTAACCGAAACAACTACCAGTATTTTTCTGGAAAGTGCCTATTTTAACCCGGTTAGTATCCGCAAAACAGCCAAACGCCACAATTTAAACACCGATGCCTCTTTCCGTTTTGAGCGCGGTACCGACCCAAATATTACGGAATATGCCTTAAAACGAGCAGCACTTTTAATAACTGAAATTGCAGGAGGTTTTGTAACCAGTGATATAATAGACCTATACCCAAATAAAATTGAAGATTTTCAAGTTCGTTTTAGCTTCGAAAATGCCACCAAATTAATTGGCGAAACCATTCCTAAAGAAACGATTAAGCGCATTTTAATGTCTTTGGATATTCGAATTAACAATGTTACCGAAACAGGATTGGGCCTTACTGTGCCTTCCTATCGAAACGATGTGCAGCGCGAAGCCGATATTATTGAAGAAATTTTACGCGTGTATGGTTACAACAATATTAACATAACCAGTAAGTTAAATGCGTCTATTTCCAACACCTCAAAATTTGAAGACTACAAACTTCAAAATAGTATTAGTAACCAGTTGGTGGCCCAAGGCTTTTTTGAAACTTTAAGCAACTCACTTACATCGCCAACTTATACGGGTTTAAGCGCCGATTTAAAACCCGAGCATCAGGTAGAAATGCTAAATCCTTTAAGCACCGAATTAAGTGTTATGAGGCAATCTATGTTATTTTCTGGATTGGAAAACATGACGCACAATATAAACAGACGGCGCGACGATTTAAAACTTTTTGAGTTTGGTAAAACTTACCATAACTTGCCAGAAAAACGTCAAGAGCAAAAACATTTGGCCTTATTAGTTACAGGAAATGTAAACCAAAACCATTGGAATGCACCTGCTAAAACAACCGATTTCTATTATTTGAAGGGAATAATTAAAACTATTTTCGCGCGTTTAGGAATTAATCAGGTAAACGAACTACCAGTGGTTTCTAGCGAATTTAGCGAAGGGTTGCTAATTAATTTCGGTAAAAAGACCAAATTGGCGGAATTTGGTTTGGTTAAAAAATCTATTCTAAAACACTTTGGTATATCGCAACCCGTATTATATGCTAATTTCTATTGGGACGCGGTATTGGAAACAGCTAAATACAATCAAGTTACCTTTACGCCTATTTCAAAGTATCCAGAAATACGTCGTGATTTTGCCTTGTTAGTAGATACAACCGTTACATTTAATAGTATGTACAAGTTGGCAAAAGAAACCGAAAAGAAACTATTAAAACATATTAATTTATTTGATGTGTATCAAGGCGATAAACTGCCGGAAGGTAAAAAAAGTTACGCCGTTAGCTTTACCTTTCAGGATGCCAACAAAACACTTACCGATAAACAAATTGACAAAATAATGCAGAAGCTTCAAACCCGTTTTGAAACTGAATTAGGCGCTTCCCTGCGCTAAAAATTACCAACGCTGAACATCCATAAAAAAGCCTCGACATTGTTGTCGAGGCTTTTTACAATCACTAATAAGTTAAATATAAATTATATTACTTTAACGTTTACTGCGTTCAATCCTTTTCGTCCTTCTTCTAAATCAAATTCTACGGCATCACCTTCACGAATCTCATCAATTAATCCAGAAATGTGAACAAAATGTTCTTTGTTTGTGTCATCTTCTACGATAAATCCAAATCCTTTAGAATCGTTGAAGAATTTTACTGTTCCTTTACTCATTGTAATAGTTTAAAAAATTATATAATAACAAAGGTACTTATATAAAATGATTTTATTTGGAAATACCCATATTATTATCTTAAATAATGGAAAAATTAAAATGCTATTAGTTACGGTATAGATGTAATTAAAACCTAAAAATTAGCGATTTAACTACTTAATTCGTATCTTACATATCATATTTAAAGACCTAATAGTATGGAATCCGATTACAAAAAAATTTACACAGGTAGTTTTATTATTGCACAATTAATAGTCGATAAATTAGATGCTTTAGGTATTACAGCCATTGTAAAAGATGAAACAGAATCTGGCCGATTAGCAGGTTTTGGAGCGGCCGTGTCTGGATCGCAAGATATTTATGTTAACGCCGATGAATTATCGGAGGCAATTCCGGTTGTGGAAAGTGTTACTTCCGAATTAGATTCTTATTAGTAAAAATCTACATCCGGAAACAAAAAAAATCTCTAATTTTTTACGTTAGAGATTTTTTTATGCTTTTTTTGGTCTTTTAAACAGTTTCTACAGCATACATTTTTTGGCGCATGTCTTTAATTTTTGGGTCTTGCATGTATTCATCAAAAGTAGTGTACCTATCTATAATTCCGTTTGGTGTAAGCTCCACCACTCTATTTGCAACTGTTTGGGCAAACTCATGATCATGTGTTGTAAATAACACCGTGCCTTTAAAGTTTTTAAGCGAATTGTTAAACGCCGTAATACTCTCTAAATCTAGGTGGTTGGTTGGTTCGTCCAACTGAAGTACATTAGCACGCATCATCATCATTCTACTTAACATGCAGCGTACTTTTTCACCTCCAGATAGGACATTGGATTTTTTTAGAGCCTCTTCGCCACTAAAAATCATTTTACCAAGAAACCCTCTTATATAAACTTCCTCACGCTCTTCTTCAGTTTTAGCGTACTGGCGTAGCCAATCTACCAGAGTTAAATTGTTTTCAAAAAATGCACTATTATCTAGAGGTAAATATGCTTGGGTGGTTGTTATACCCCAGTCAAATTTACCGGCGTCTGCTTGCTGATTGCCATTTAAAATTTCGTAAAAAGCTGTTGTAGCCCGAGAGTCTTTAGAAAACACGACAACTTTGTCTCCTTTATTCAAGTTTAAATCTATTTTTCTGAATAAAATTTCGCCATCTATAGACGCCTCAAGACCTTGCACATTTAAAATTTGATCGCCCGCTTCGCGCTCTCGCTCAAAAATAATGGCTGGATAGCGGCGGCTGGTTCGTCTAATCTCGTTTATATTCAGTTTATCAATCATTTTTTTTCTACTGGTAGCTTGCTTACTTTTAGCTACGTTGGCAGAAAACCTGCGAATAAACTCTTCCAGTTCTTTCTTTTTCTCCTCGGCCTTCTTATTTTGTTGTGCATGCTGCCTAGCTGCTAACTGCGAGGATTCGTACCAAAAAGTGTAATTTCCCGTAAAATGATTTATTTTTCCAAAATCGATATCGGAAATATGGGTACAAACGGCATCTAAAAAGTGCCTGTCGTGCGACACGACAATAACACAATTTTCATAATTGGCTAAAAAGTTTTCTAACCAAGCTATGGTTTCATAGTCAAGGTCGTTGGTAGGCTCATCCATAATAAGCACATCTGGATTACCAAATAAAGCCTGCGCTAATAAAACACGTACTTTTTGTTTGCCGTCCAAATCTTTCATTAAGGTATAATGATGAGCTTCTGCGATACCCAAGTTAGACAACATGGCTGCGGCGTCGCTATCGGCATTCCAACCGTTCATTTCTTCAAAAAGCACCTGAAGCTCGCCTATTTTTTCAGCATTTTCATCAGTATAATCGGCATACAAGGCATCAATTTCAGTTTTAAGTTTAAACAGTGGTTGGTTGCCTCTTATAACCGTTTCTAAAACCGTATTGTCATCGTATAGGTTATGATTTTGTTCCAATACAGACATGCGTTTGCCTGGCTCTAAGTGAACATGGCCTGAAGTAGGTTCCTGTTTGCCCGATAAAATTTTTAAAAAAGTGGATTTTCCAGCACCATTGGCACCAATAATGCCGTAGCAATTTCCGTTATTGAAGGTGGTACTTACCTCATCGAAAAGTACGCGCTTACCAAACTGAACAGATAAATTTGAAACTGATAACATGTTTAATTTTTAATTTTTGCAAAAGTACGAAAAACAGGCCATTAATAGAAGCGAAACCAAGTATATTAATATTTAACAACGTATTAACAACATGAACCGCATACAACTTTTACATTTGTTGTTTCAGACTACCACCTACTTGAGATGAAAACCATGAATGCATTAAACCATATTTTTGCTTTATTTGTTGCTACTATTGTTTTGGTATCTTGCCAGTCGGACACCACCACAGCAGATGGCTCTGCCTACTTTGGTGGCGAGGTAGTTAACCCGAAGTCTAAATTTGTAATTCTTTCTAAAGGCGAAACCATTTTAGACACCCTAACACTGGATGAAAACAACCGATTTCTGTACAAAATAGACCGTGTAGAACGTGGCCTTTATACGTTTCGTTTATGGGCTTCGGAAGGCTTGGAATACCAAATGGTTTTGTTAGAGCCACAAGACAGTTTGTTGTTTCGTTTAAACACGTTGGAGTTTGATGAATCGTTAGTTTATACCGGGCGTGGTGCCAAAAAAAATAACTACCTCATTAATTTATTTTTGGATGGCGAAAAAGAGGATAAAACTATTTTAGGTTACAGCCAACTGCCGCCTAAAGAATTTGAACGTCGTTTGGATTCTATAAGAGACTATAAATTAAACCAATTAAAGGCGTTTAACGACAAAAACCCGTCCACCGCTACTTTTTTAAATTTGGTAAAAGGTAATATTAATTACGATTATTATTTAAGTAAAGAAGTATATCCGTTTGTAAATTACAGCAAATCGGAACGTGCTAATTTTGAATCGCTGCCGCCAGATTTCTACAATTACCGCAAAGACATTAATTACAATTACTGCGAGTTAATGGATTACTTCCCATACTACTCGTTTTTGAAACACCATTTTGAAAATATTGCCCTTTTAGAACATTTTAAAAAATCGGACGATACCGTTTTCAATATAAAATCATTAAACTACAACCTGATAAAATTAAATTTAATTGATAGTTTGGTTGTTAGCGACTCGCTAAAAAACTCTCTTTTAGCACAAACAGCTATTGAATTTATTAGTCATAGTAAAAACATTAACGAATACGATCAAATTTTAAATTCTTACACTGCCAAAACCAATAATAAGAAAAACACCCGCTACGTTACCAATATGGTAAACGCGTTAAAAAACTTAAAACCGGGTTCGCCATTACCAGCCATTAGCATTATAGATTACAACAACAATGAGTTGGCATTAAATAACGTTATTAACAAACCTACAGTTATTTATTTTTGGTCCTCCGTTTACCGATCGCATAACGATAGCCACCGAAAAGCGCAAGAGCTTAAAATAAAATATCCAGAAATTAATTTTATTGCCATAAACGCATCAAGCAAGGATTATGCTAACTGGAAGCAACTTATTTCGCAATACAGTTATGCTAAAAATGATGAATTCATTTTTAAAAACCCAGAATTGGCCAAGCAAAAATTGGCTATATCGCCTATTAATAAGGTCATGATTGTGGATAAAAATGGTAAAATCGTGAATGCCCATACCAACATGTTTTCCATACTTTTTGAAGAAGAACTTCTGGGACTTTTAAACCAATAGTTTACAGTATCAGGAAGCCTAGTGTTAAGCAGTTTTAGCTGCACCACTTTTGGCGTTGGGTTACACACCTAACATAAAAACAAGAATATATTTTAGACTAAAAAAGTTCCAAACCGTTTGGTTTGGAACTTTTTTAGTTAGTTAGGAAACTGTCTATTAAAGTTAGTTACCTTTTTTAAAATCTTCTAAAAATTTAGCCAAACCTATATCTGTTAATGGATGTTTTAATAAGCCATCTATAGCGCTTAGTGGTCCTGTCATAACATCGGCTCCAAGCTTGGCGCAATCTATAATATGCATGGTATGACGCACGGAAGCAGCTAAAATTTCGGTTTGGAAATTATAATTATCGTAAATATGACGAATTTCGGCTATTAAATTTAACCCGTCTGTAGAGATATCGTCTAAACGACCAATAAACGGCGAAACATAGGTAGCTCCGGCCTTAGCAGCTAAAAGTGCCTGTCCTGGGGAGAACACCAAGGTTACGTTTGTTTTGATGCCTTTATCGGAAAAGTATTTACACGCCTTAACGCCTTCCTTAATCATGGGTAGCTTCACAACTATTTGTTCGTGTAAATCGGCTAATGCTTCGCCCTCTCTAATCATGCCCTCATAATCCGTAGCAATAACCTCGGCACTAACATCGCCATCCACAATATTACAAATATCGACGTAGTGCTTCATAATGTTATCGTGTCCGGTAATGCCTTCTTTTGCCATTAAGGACGGGTTGGTTGTAACGCCATCTAAAACGCCCATGTCTTGCGCTTCGCGAATTTGACTTAAATTAGCGGTATCAATAAAAAATTTCATAAGTACATATTTATGTTTTATCTGCTAACACAGACTTTGTTAAGTTAAATTTTGTGCCACTATATGGACACCTGTATATTGCGGTAAAATTACAATTTATAATGGTTCATTAACAGTTTTTCATAAACTTTATCCGGTAAAACACGTTTTAAAACAACCGAAAACTTCTGCATAAATTCCCCTACTTTATAATGCACTTTAGGCTTTGGGGTGTTTATAATTTTATAAATAGCCTTGGCCATTTCCAGGGGATCTTTACCTTGATTTACGTGCGTATCCATAAGCTTTAAGGTATTACCATAAGCCTGTTTATAGGGCGAATTTTCCAGAACCGGTGCATGGTAACGGCCAGATGCAATGTTGGTGGCAAAATCGCCTGGCGCCACGTTTGTCATGGCTATGTTAAAATTGCTTATTTCCATTCTAAACGCTTCGGTTAACAACTCTAATGCGCCTTTACTAGCCGAATATATACCCCTGTAAGGCAAACCCATATAACCTGCAATAGAGGTAACATTAATAATTAAACCAGCTTGTTGTTCCCGCATTACGGGTAACACTGCTTTTATAACCCGAATGGGTCCGAAAAAATTAGTTTCAAAATTCTTTTGAATTTCACTATCAGGCAATTCTTCAATAGGGCCAGTTATACCAACACCGGCGTTATTAATAAGCACATCCAACCTACCTGCTTTTTCTATGACACTGGCTACTGCCTCGGTAACAGAATTGGGTTTGGTAACATCCATTCGGATTATAGGAAAATTACTTTGCGGGTATTTTTCTGGAAAACGGCTGGTACCAAAAACGGTATAGCCTTTTTTGGTTAAAAAATTTCCTACCGACTTACCAATTCCCGAGGAGCCACCAGTAATTAAAATAACTTTAGACATGCTTTAAAATTTTCTTTATCTGTTTGGTCGCCAAAATTAAGGATGAAAATTGGGAATAGCTACAAAAAGAAAAAGATTTGCAAACAGCAGTTTACAAATCTTTGTTATCATAAAAATCCTTTCGTTGTATAGGATATAAAAAGGCACAAAAAAAGGCAAGCTACCTACATCACACCGCTACGACCATCTACCTTTGCTGCGTTCCCGCCCTGGAGGATTCAACAGGAGCTGGTTGTGTAGGACTTGCCCACTGCAAAGATACAATCTTTTAAATTTTTCACAATGATTTTTTATACTGAATTTTAATAAATATCTTGCCTAGCATAAATTCAATATCATGACCTTTTATAAGTGGCTTACGCTCATAATTTTATCGCTATTTGTAGTTTCCTGCGGAACAAATATAAATGACGTAAAAAAAGAAATTTCTATTCAAACTAACGCTAAAAACGAGGCATTTTCGCTTGGCGACACCTTAAAACTAGCTATTTCTAACCCTAAAAACCATCCATTAAGCAATGTTACGTTTCGCTTAAACGATAACGAAGTGTCCACGCTTGTTCCATTACATTCAATTAAGTTGGGTATTCATACCCTAAGTGCTTCTTTTAGCCTAAATGGGGAAACCGCTAGCGTATCCAAATCAATTACTATTTTAAATAACGAAACACCAAAAATTTACACATACACCCTGATTAACGAATATCCACACGACCCAAGTTCTTACACCCAAGGATTGGAATTTTATAACGGCATGTTATATGAAGGTACCGGCCAGTACGGAGGTTCCAAATTGCGCCAGGTAGATTACAAAACAGGCCAAGTACTTAAAAACATCAATTTACCACAAGAATATTTTGGCGAAGGTATTACCATTCTTAACAACAGCATATACCAACTAACCTGGAAAAGAGGTACTGGTTTTGTGTACGATGTGGCTACTTTTGAAAAAACGGGTAGTTTTAAATACGGTGAAAGCGTCGAGGGTTGGGGCATCTGTAATGATGGTAAGCAATTGTATAAGAGCGACGGCACCGAAAAAATATGGACCTTAAATCCAGAAACACTGGCAGAGGAAGGTTATATACAAGCTTATCATAATAAAGGCAAGGTAGTTGAATTGAATGAACTAGAATGGGTAAATGGAAAAATTTATGCCAATAGGTGGAACAAAAATGGGGTGGCTATTATTAATCCTGAAAATGGTGCCGTAGAAGGAGTCATAGACTTTACATCCTTGCAAAAACGCGTTACAAAACACCCCAAACTGGATGTATTAAATGGTATTGCATACAATCCTGATACAGAAACATTATTTGTAACAGGCAAATACTGGGACAAACTTTTTGAGGTAAAAATAACCGAAAAATAAGCAAACGCATGCAGCGTTCCCGTACCACCAGTATTTAATTGAAACATATATCATGCAAACATTTACCACCACAATCCACGTTACCGAAACGGATTTAGACAACCTAAACCATGTAAATAACGTGCGTTACGTGCAGTGGGTAGAAGATGTTGCAAAAATGCATTGGTTTTCCAAGGCACCTAACACCATAACCGATTTCTATTTTTGGATTATGTTAGAACACCAAATAAGTTATAAAAAGCCCGCTTTTTTAAACGACGAAATCACCTTAAAAACCTATGTGCCAGAAGCTAAAGGTGTAACATGCACCCGCGTTGTAGAAATTTTAAAAAACAACGTATTGCTTGCAAAGTCTGAAACCAAGTGGTGCCTTATGGCGGGAAACCCCATGCGTCCAACCAGGATAACACCAGATATAAAAGCCATATTTTTATAATTTTAGTAAATTCATACAAAATCATAAAAGCAAAAGTTATATTTTTGAGCATCTGGAAGGTATATGCTATACGGCACACAACCAACTAACATATACAAGTCGCACAACACAAAAGGCTGCCAAATTATAACGGCGCCCATGCTAAATACTTAACTCTCATGAATCGCATCATTTCCTTTCTTTTTTGTATTGGTTTTTTAATGCTTTGGAGCTCTTGTCGCAACGATTTAGAGTTTTCACCAAGCACCGGAAATTTAGAATTCTCCAAGGATACCGTATATTTGGATACGGTTTTTACCAACATAGGTTCTAGTACCTACAGCTTAAAAGTATACAACCGTAGCAATACAGATATTCGCGTTCCAAGTATTAGGTTGGCTGCCGGAAATGATTCTGAATACCGCTTAAATGTAGACGGAATGCCCGGTAAAACGTTTCAAGATGTAGAAATTTTAGCCAAAGACAGTATGTTTGTATTTATTGAAACTACCATTGATATAAACAATCTACCTAACGCAGGTGAGTTTCTTTACACCGATAAAATCATTTTTGACTCGGGTAGTACGCAACAAAATGTAGATTTAGTAACATTAGTTAAAGACGCTGTTTTTATTTACCCAGACAGAGACGCTAGTACAGGTTTAATTGAAACCCTCACACTAAATATTGGAGGCGAGCAAGTAGAAACAGATATTCAAGGCCGTTATTTAATGCCAGACGAGCTCACTTTTACCAACCAAAAACCTTATGTAGTTTATGGTTATGCGGCTGTTCCAAATGGCGAAATCCTAACCATTGAAGCGGGAGCACGCATTCATTTTCATGCCAACTCCGGATTACTGGTTTCTGAAGGCGCCTCGTTGGTGGTAAATGGTGCTTTTAGTAGTGATCCTGATTTATTAGAAAACGAAGTTATTTTTGAAGGCGACAGATTAGAACCAGATTTTAGTGATGTTCCTGGACAATGGGGAACAATATGGCTATTTCAGGGTAGCCTAAACAACCAAATTAATTATGCAACTATAAAAAATGCTAGTGTTGGTATTTTAAGCGATAGCAATGCAGATGCACCCAATGCCAAGCTTACCCTTAACAACTCGCAAATTTACAATAGTAGTAATTTTGGCATTTTAGGGCGAAATACATCCATTACTGCAGAAAACGTGGTTATTAATAATTCGGGGCAATCCTCATTTGCCGGAACAGAAGGTGGTAAATACAATTTCACACATTGCACCATTGCTAACTATTGGAATAATAGTTTCAGACAGTTCCCTTCCTTATTACTAAATAATTATCGGGAAACTGAAGATGCGCTATTCCTTTTCAATTTAACGGAAGCTAACTTTAATAATTGTATTGTATATGGTAATGACGATATTGAATTTGTTTTAGACGAGGAAGCAGATCCTAACAACACCTTTAATTTTAAGTTTACCAATTCGTTAGTGCGCTTTAACGACCCAAATGGCAATTTTACGGGTGGTAATTACAACTTTAACAATACCGATTTATACGAAAGCACGCGTTTTAACGAAGCACCTGTTTTTAAAAACACGGCTAAAAACGAACTACTTATTAGTCCAAATTCTGGTGCTACAGCCATTGGCCCTAATATATTTTCGGATGCCGTACCTAATGATATTTTGGGAATAAACAGAACCGCGTCTCCGGATGCTGGAGCATATCAAAACACCGATTTTTAAGGACTCACACAAAAGTCCCGTTTTTGTAAGGTACAACCAAAAAAAAGAAAGCCTGCTTATAGTTAAGCAGGCTTTTTTATTCGCGATATAAATGGTGTATCTTAATTCAAATTAAAAAACATATAAACTGAAAATGAGATATGTGTAAAACACCTTATTCGCATTGTTTAAATAGCGTTGAACTGATGAGCCAGCGGTTGGTGTTATTAATTAAGTTTACAGGCTATTTAGCGTAATATTTACTTCTTCGCCCATAGTAATACTTTGTCCTACGGTTACATTACCTGTTGTAGTACCTGTATTAATAAATACCGAAAAGCGGTATACGTTAGTAAAATTATTACCGCTGTTAAAATCGGCTTCGGTGTATAAATCGTCAAATTTAGCAATGCCATCTGCACCGGTGGTTACTTCAAAATTGGCATTTGTACTGGAAGCACCTCCGTTAGCATCCCAATTACTTTCAGATTGCGCGTAAACCGTTACATTTTGCATGGGATTATCAGATAAATCCAACACTAAAATATTCGCTTTTGTTACGGTATTTCTGGGTGCCGGTGGCGGCGTGTTATTGTCATCGTCGCTTGAACAAGATGTGGTAAACATCAATGTTGTACTTAAAAATAATAAAAATAGTTTTTTCATGGTATAAAGTTTTAAAGTTGACACTGACTCACTCAAGAACCAACTTGATTAATAGACAGCCAATATAAAACATCTAAATTTTCTTACAAAGAAATACTTTTCTTAAATTACAATCTCTTAAAAAATTAGCACACAGCCACATACAGAACATAACAGAATACAAAAAGTATTTACCCTTAATAAATACAATTTACGTCCTAAAAAAATAAGCTGCTAACTAAAATACCTTTGTGTAATGGTGCATGAAATTAATTAAGCATATTTAAAACCAAATATTTTACACCTAACAGCAAAACGAAAAAAACCTGCTTAAATAAACAAGCAGGTTTTTTTATGACTTTAAGTTGACATTAATTCCGATTAGGCAAATAACGGTAAATGACTCATCATAGCATTTACTTCTTTACTAATGGCCTCTAATTTAGCATCGTCCTCGTGGTTCATAATAACAGCATCTATTAGTGCCACAATAGCATCCATATCGTTTTCTTTAAGGCCACGGGTGGTAATAGCAGGTGTGCCTACCCGGATACCAGATGTTACAAACGGGCTTTTATCATCAAAAGGCACCATGTTTTTGTTCACCGTAATATCCGCTTTCACTAAAGCTTTTTCAGCGTCTTTTCCAGTAATATTTTTGTTACGCAAATCAATAAGCATCATGTGGTTATCGGTTCCTCCGGAAATAATATGGTAATCACGCTCTACAAAAGCCTTTGCCATAGCGGCTGCATTTTTCTTAACTTGTAACATGTAGTGCATAAATTCGTCCGTTAAAGCTTCTCCAAAAGCAATAGCTTTAGCGGCAATAATATGTTCTAGTGGTCCGCCTTGGTTACCTGGAAACACACCCGAATCCAGTAGAGACGACATTTTTCGTAAACTACCATTTTTAAGCCTAATACCAAATGGGTTATCAAAATCCTGTCCCATTAATATCATACCGCCTCTAGGACCACGCAATGTTTTATGTGTGGTGGTAGTAACAATATGGCAATGTGGCAGCGGATCGTTTAAAATACCTTTAGCTATTAAACCCGATGGATGTGAAATATCGCCTAAAAGTAATGCGCCCACGCTATCGGCAATTTCTCGGAAACGCTTAAAATCCATATCGCGAGAATATGCTGAAGCCCCACAAATAATCATTTTTGGTTTTTCGCGCTGGGCAACTTCGGCTACATGATTGTAATCTATTAAACCGGTTTCCTTATCAACACCGTAAAAAACAGGATTGTATAATTTTCCCGAGAAATTTACAGGCGAGCCATGCGTTAAATGGCCACCATGCGATAAATCGAAACCAAGAATGGTATCGCCTGGTTTTAAACAAACCGAAAAAACAGCGGTATTAGCCTGGCTACCAGAGTGCGGTTGTACGTTCGCGTAGGCCGCACCAAACAAAGCTTTAGCGCGTTCTATAGCTAATTGCTCCACCTCATCTACTACTTCGCAACCACCATAGTAGCGCTTTCCTGGATAGCCTTCAGCGTATTTGTTTGTTAACACAGATCCGGCTGCTTCCATAACCTGGTTACTTACAAAATTTTCCGATGCTATGAGTTCTATACCTTGAAGCTGTCTTTGTTTTTCGGCTTCTATGAGTTCAAATATTTGTTCGTCGCGTTGCATAAATTTTGGTTATTGTTGAATAGATTGCAAAAATAAGAAATAGATTAGTTTAATACACCAAAAAACATATATTTACCATACCTAAATTGTTTTTCTTTAAGGGTAAAGATTTCGAAGTTTTTCAGTCTTTAATTAGTAATAAAACGAAAAGTTATGTAGGTTTGAAAAGATTTTAAACACCAAAAAACAGAATATAGTTATGCCAATTTCAGCTAACAATCCAGACAGAAAATCGTGGTTACATGTAGATAAGAACTCCGATTTTCCCATACAAAACATTCCTTTTGGCGTATTTCTAACGCGCGATGATATTATTACCATTGGTACCCGCATAGGCGATACGGCAATTGATTTAGGAGCTTTACACCAACTTGGTTATTTTGATGGTATTCCGCTAACAGACGATATTTTCCTTCAGGATTCTTTAAACGACTTTATTGCCGATGGCAGAAAAACATGGCGCGCCGTTAGAAACCGCATTGCCGAAATTTTTGACGCTGAAAACCATGTTTTAAAAGACAATAAAAAACATAAAGAAGTGGTGCTGTTCCGTTTGGATGAAATTGAAATGCAGCTACCCGTTCAAATTGGCGATTACACCGATTTTTATTCCAGTATTGAGCATGCCACAAATGTTGGCACCATGTTCCGCGATCCAGAAAACGCCTTAATGCCAAACTGGCTGCACATTCCTGTTGGCTACCATGGTAGAAGTTCGTCTATTATTCCGTCTGGTATTCCAATACACAGGCCACAAGGACAAACCTTACCTGCTGGTAGCGACACCCCAGTTTTTGGTCCGAGTAAATTAGTAGATTTTGAATTAGAAATGGCTTTTATTACTACCGATGCTAACGATTTGGGTGAACCAATTCCCATAGACGAAGCCGAGGAGTATATTTTTGGACTGGTGTTATTTAACGACTGGTCTGCACGCGATATTCAAAAATGGGAATATGTGCCTTTAGGTCCATTTTTAGCCAAAAGTTTTGCGTCGTCTATTTCGCCTTGGATAGTTACCCTGGATGCTTTAGAACCTTTCCGTGTGGAAAGTCCGAAACCTTTAAAACCGCAACTTCCTTATCTGCAATATAAAGGCAAGAAAAGCTACGATATTAAACTGGAGGTTGCTATAAAACCAAAATCGGCTAAAGAAACTATTGTAAGCCGCTCCAACTTTAAATATATGTATTGGAATATGGCACAGCAGTTAGCGCACCACACCGTAAATGGTTGCCCTGTTAACTCTGGCGACATGATGGGTAGTGGTACCATTTCTGGTCCAACACCAGATTCCTACGGTTCTATGCTTGAATTAAGCTGGCGCGGTGAAAAACCTGTAAAACTAAAAGATGGCACCACCCGTAAATTTATAAACGACTACGATACCGTAATTATGCGCGGTCATTGCGAAAAAGATGGTACACGTATTGGTTTTGGCGAAGTTTCTACCGAGCTACTTCCTGTTTTTGAACCAAAAAAAGCTGGTAAGTAATTACTATTTTTAGCATATAAAAAGCCCGCAACAAAAATTTGTTGCGGGCTTTTTTTTGCCACATCTCTACTAAAAAACCTGTTATTCAGGAAAATTAGTTAGATCCATAACTGACAAGCTGTTGTTGCTGTGGTACCGCGCTAATTTTAAAATCCGACTGTCTGCCGAATAATGCATTAGTTGATTAACAAACGTACCGTAATCTCGTAACGAACTGTAGCCAAAAAGCTTTCTGCCATAGTTTTCGTTCAAACCGTTTAATTGGCTTGGTTTGTATAAACCGTAATACCAACCTGTGTTAATATAGAAATCGCCTAAAATAGAGATAATTCCAAACGAATTAGAAATTTCTGGCAACATACCAACACTTGTTTTTAGTGTGGTGGTTTGTAAAACCTTTCCGGCCATATCAGTTTCTAAAACATAGCCCACACCATACTTAATTAAATCTACTTCCATGGTAGTGCTGCTACCTGAAAACATAGGCTTTTGTACCGTACCAGCTTTGTAAAGTGTTTCTAAAATAACATGCATGCTATTATTACCCACAATAAGTTCAGAAATTTTAACATCGGTAATTTCAGCTGGTGCCACCCCTGTTAAACTTTTGTACTGCGTTAACACGTCTATTTTATTGTTATTTAATATGGAACCGTCGGTTAAACTGTACATAAGCAATCGGTTAAATTTACCAAATTTTAGGCCAATGGACTTATCTTCATAAAAAGCCATAAAGTAATCCTGATTGCCAATAGAAAACAATTTTGGCTGGAATAAAGCTGTTTTTTCTGGGAATAACAAACGTTTTGTTTGGTCTGCATTTACCACAAATAACTGATTGGTTTCCGCTTTAAACCCTTTTTCCGTGCGCACCCATAAAATGCTTCCCGAATTAGTCACTCCTACATGCTTTTCATTGGTATCCTCAAATACAACCTCCTTATCCCATAAGCGCTCGCCTGTTTCCGTATTATAAAGATTTATAATACTTTTTGCTGGCTCTTTCCGTTTGGCATATGGCGTATAAATAAGTCCCGCATACAAGCCATTTTCAGACACTTTAAAAGCTACGTTACCCGATTTAGAATTGGATTCAATAGGGTGACTAAAAATTAGACGCTCTGCAAAAGTATTGGTGGTTTTATGGAACACTATTTCATACACTTCCATTTTATCCATTTTACCAGAGTACGCATGTGTGTAGGCTACTAACTGATTGGCATTACGTTGGTATACACCTAAAAAGTTATACAAACTACTCGCGCCCATTCCCGGAAACGTATGCTCATAGGTTGCTACTAAAGTGTTTGTTTGGTCCAGTTTTCGCAAAATAAGGGCATGTTTACTTTGCATACCATGCATATTTATTTGACTAAACAAATAGCTGTTGTAATTATCCGATAGTACGAATTGTAAATCATTTTCTGTCTCCGGATTGAATGGAAATTGTGGTCCGTAATTAATTTGTTGTGCATGCAATAAAGACGCAAAAAGCAAACTAACTAATACATATAGTGTTTTCATACTTTTATTGTGTGTAAATTTCTTTTTCTAGGCGCTTTAATGCTTGCTCATCGTCGTAAGAAAGTTTTATGTAAATTAAATTTTCCTGTAAGGCATTTAAATAGTTTTCAGCTTGTTCTTTTCTGTTTAACGCTACATGTACTTTTATTAAATTAAAATAAACATATTGAGCAATTTTAGCATTGTAATCGGCTTTGGAATTTTTGTAATCAATTTTTGCTAAAGTGTTATCCCAAATATCCAAACCTTTTTGCAGGTTTTCCATAGCCGAAAGTGTTAAACGCGAATGAGGATCCTCTTGAATTTTCTTTAAGTTAGTAAGAACATAAATATGCGCTTTTTCCAAATCGTCGTAAGTGTTTTTTCGGTTTTTAACCACTTCTAAATATAAAGATTTGCGCTTATTAATATAGCCATACCGTTCATTTAACAACTGGTTTACTTGCTTAATCACTTTTTCCAAGTAAGCTTTTTCCTCGCGGTTTTTGTTAATATTATTAGTTGGGTAATTAGCTATTAATTCGAAGTCCGTGAACAAATTGGTTGTAAAATCTGGAACACCATTTAAACTTACCGCAATGTTTGTTGGCAGATTGGCATAAGATTTACCAGCGTTATCCTGAAAATTTACCCGTTCCATAGCAACTTGAATATCCAGAATATTCTCGCCGCGCTGCATGCCATTTACAACAATTTTGCTCGCTAGAATGGTATTATCGACTATTACATAATCGTTTAAGTTTGGATTTCTATAAATAGGTTTAGCCGGTTTGTAGTAGGTTGGTCTGCTAGGTAGTACCAATGTAGGTTTTTTTCCTTGTTCGGCTACTGCCATGCGCTCCAATAAGGACAACTTGCTGTACTCCTTGGACTCTATGGCATATTTTTCTTTGGCTATTTCAATATCCTTTTCATGCTGCGCCAGTATAACCTTATGTTCCGCCTCGCTATCCAAGACTTTTTGATCGTAATTATCCAGTTCGTTCTGAAAATCTATTTTAGACTGCGCTATAACATCATCCGCTGTAATATTATAAGGTGACGTTACCGTTACCGCATAAAATTGCTGGGCTTCTGGAATAGCTACTTTTGGGGGCTGTGGCACGTTAAACTCGACATTATCGCCCGTTATACCCTGCGAAACAACCGCTTGAAAGCTAGCTAAAAACAAGCCAACTAAAACATAATACTTTGTCATTATTTTTATAAATTATTGTGAGCCCCAAAAGTAAATTAATTTCTAACATATAAATTAGTTGCGGTGGTATATTTGTTTGCCTCAATAAAACAACATGCTACCCTCCTTTGTTTAAAAAACACAAGGTCGTAATAAGAAAATTCTTAAATGCGTAATAAATCCGCCAAAAGAAACTGCAATTGTTAAGCGCTTACTATCTTTTAACTTGGCAGTCCGTATTTTTATAAAAAAAAACTCCCAACATAAATTGGGAGTTTTTATCATGTTTTAGTGTATTTATTCTTTTAAAAATATAGAATTACCTCCTTTTATGGTTTCCTGCACCACTATATCTTTAATAGCCATAGCATCTACTTTTAGTGGGTTTTTATCTAAAATTACAAAATCTGCAACATAGCCTGCTTTTAACCTTCCTTTGGTATCTTCTTCAAAATATTGATACGCTGCATTGGTGGTAATAGCTTGCAGTGCTTGGTATGGCGAAACACGCTCCTCGGCACCTAACACCTCCCCGTTTCTTGTTATCCTGTTTACTGCAGACCATATTACAAATAATTGATTTATAGGCACTACATTAAAATCTGTATGGTTAGTAGGTTTTAAACCTTTTTCCATGGCCGTTTTCATAGGGCTAATTCTGGAAGCCTGCTCTAAACCGCGATTTTTAACGTGGGTATCGCCAAAAAAGAAGGTGTGCTCGGTATATAATGAAGGAATTAAATTATAGTCTACATATTTATCTAATTGATCATCTCGAACAAACTGCGAGTGAATAATAGTGGTGCGTCTGTCTTTAGTCAAATCGCCATTGCTTGCAAACTCGTGAGCCTTTAAACACATATCAATTGCGCCGTCTCCGTTGGCATGAAAGGTAGATTGTAGGCCATTATCGTAAATGCGTTTTAACATGTTGTTTACCTCATCCTGTGAGAAAGTCGATTCGCCTTTCCAATTTTTTTCACCTCCTGGACCTCCAGTTAAGTAAGGCGTGGTAAATAAGGCTGTACGCCCCTGTGGCGAACCATCTATAGTAATTTTTATACCCCCTAATTTTAATCCGTTGTCGTATTTGCCAAAAGCATCCAAACCATAAGTACTAATTAGTGTATCCATTTCGGTAATAAAAGGATAGGAAATAACATCTATAAATAACGCATTAGCATCTGCCGCTTTTTTCAAAATAGCTACTTGTTGCGCATTCGTTAACCCTTCGTGTGCAGTGGTTACACCTTCTTCAGCATAAATCATTTGCCCGTCTTTTATTTGTTGCATTAATTCGGCATCTGTAGGCGTTGGTAATTGTTCCATGATAGGCATAAATGCCGTTTCCATAATTAAGCCATATGGCTCATTGGTTCCTGGTTTTCTAACAATAATACCACCAGCAGGAGTTTCGGTTTCCGCAGAAATACCAAATAATTCCATAGCTTTAGAGTTTAGTACCCCACCATGTAGCGATACATGAATAATTAAAACTGGATTATTGGGAAAAGCGTCATCCAAATCATCTCTATTTAAGGTTCTACCTTCTGGCATAACCGAATCGTCGTAACCATAACCGGTAATTAATTTGCCCTCTGGTACAGCCTTCTCCTTTTGGAAATCCTTTAAAGCAGCAAGTATTCCTGGTACGTCGTTGCCCTTACCTACAGGAGCCGGCGAACAGTTTGCCTGGTTGCTCATGGACAGTGCGTTTATAAAATGACTGTGCGGATCTATAAATCCTGGTAACATGGTTTTACCATCCAAGTCTTTCATTTTATGTCCCGGACCTGCCACTTTCATGGCCTCGTTTGCATTGCCTACAAAGGTAATTTTACCTTCAGATACTACAACTGCTTCCGCATATTGAGCCGTATCGCCATCCATTGTAATTATGTCGCCGTTGTAATAAACAGTTGCGACTGCTTTGTTTTCAGTAGATTCTTTGGGCGCCTCTTGGTTTTTACACGTCCATAAAGCGGACACCATAAAGGCCATCATAATAGTTTTTTTCATGAATTATCTGTTTTGATTTATTGCTTTTATGTCTCAAATATAGTTAAAAATGAATACTTAAGGATTCAAATTTGTGGTCATTAACTTACACGTACTTCTCCAAATGCAAGTCATTAATGGCACCATGACTGGCATGTGCCACTGCAACACCATTTCGAATTATGAGTAATTGTGGCGATTCGTGCAAAACTTGATACCGGTAGCCTATCTCATCGGATAAAGCCCGGTAATTAAGTAAATCCAAATAATACAAATCGGCTGATAAATCCAGATTATAACTTGTTACAAACTGATTTAACACCATTTTACTAATGCCACAACGTGTGGAATGTTTAAAAATAAGTTGGGTTTTAGCTACAGACTTTTTATCTATCGTATCCAAATTGGCAGTAGTAGTTAGCGCCTGCCATGGCAGAATCTTTTCCTCTTTAGGCTCCGAAGAACCTCCAAATAAGTTTTTTATAAATTGCATAAGGTGTTTCTATTTTTACCATCAAAGATAGTCTAAACATTTTTAGCAGTTACGAAAACTGACTAAACGTCAGTAAAACAAGGTCTTAAAACGTCATTTTGTCTGCTACCGTAAACTGGTAAGGATATTGCTATTTGAATTACAAACACAACAAAAAAACCTTAAAAACAGATCCTAACCAAGGACATAAATACTATGAATTTAAATAATTTCACCATTAAATCTCAAGAAGCCATCCAGCAAGCACAGCAGCTAGCCCAAGGCTTTGGACACCAACAAATAGAAAACGAGCATATTTTTAAAGCACTCTTTACAGTGGACGAAAACGTGCTTCCTTTTTTACTTAAAAAACTAAATGTTAATATTAACATTTTAAAACAGACTTTAGATAAACAATTGGAAAGTTTTGCTAAAGTATCTGGCGGGGAACTCATGTTAAGTCGCGAGGCTGGAAAAACCTTAAATGAGGCTTCCATAATTGCCAAGAAAATGACAGACGAATACGTATCTGTTGAACACATTATACTGGCTATTTTCAAGTCGAACAGCAAAATTAGTCAGATGTTAAAAGACCAAGGAGTCACAGAAAAACATTTAAAAGCCGCCATTGAAGAATTACGCCAAGGCAATCGGGTTACATCACAAAGCCAAGAGGAAACCTACAATTCTTTAAACAAATATGCTAAAAACTTAAATCAGCTAGCTAAAGATGGTAAACTGGATCCTGTAATTGGGCGTGATGAAGAAATACGCCGGATTCTTCAAATTTTATCCCGTAGAACAAAAAACAACCCTATTTTGGTAGGCGAACCTGGAACCGGTAAAACAGCTATTGCTGAAGGTTTGGCGCACCGAATTATAGATGGCGATGTACCTGAAAACTTGGTAGACAAACAGATTTTTGCTTTGGACATGGGCGCGCTCATTGCTGGGGCTAAATACAAAGGCGAATTTGAAGAACGCCTAAAAGCTGTCATTAAAGAAGTTACAACTAGCGAAGGCGATATTGTTCTGTTTATAGACGAAATACATACACTTGTAGGTGCTGGTGGTGGCCAAGGCGCCATGGATGCTGCCAATATTTTAAAACCTGCATTAGCCAGAGGCGAATTGCGCGCCATTGGTGCCACCACTTTAGATGAATACCAAAAATACTTCGAAAAAGACAAAGCTTTAGAGCGTCGTTTTCAAAAAGTAATGGTGGACGAACCAGATACAGAAAGTGCTATTTCTATTTTGCGCGGTATTAAAGAAAAATACGAAACGCACCATAAAGTACGCATTAAGGACGAAGCTATTATTGGCGCCGTAGAATTATCTGAACGTTATATAACCAACCGTTTTTTACCAGACAAGGCCATCGATTTAATGGACGAAGCTGCCTCCAAACTGCGTATGGAAATAAACTCCAAGCCAGAAGAATTGGATGTTTTGGACAGAAAAGTGATGCAATTGGAAATTGAAATTGAAGCTATAAAGCGCGAAAAAGATGATGTTAAATTAAAATCCTTGCGCGCCGACCTTGCCAACTTAAAAGAAGAGCGCAACGAACTAAACGCCAAATGGAAGACCGAAAAAGAAGTGGTAGACAATATTCAGGTTGCCAAATCTAATATTGAAGAATTTAAGCTGGAAGCGGAACGTGCCGAGCGCGATGGCGACTACGGCAAAGTAGCCGAAATTCGCTATGGCAAAATAAAAGAAGCACAAGAACATTTAGAAGCACTTCAGAAAGAATTACAAGCCAATCAATCGGATAGCTCCTTAATTAAAGAGGAAGTCACTTACGATGATATTGCCGAAGTAGTAGCAAAATGGACCGGTATACCGGTATCGAAAATGCTTCAGAGCGATCGCGAAAAATTACTAAAACTTGAAGCGCAACTTCACAAACGTGTTGTGGGCCAAGAAGAGGCTATTGTAGCCGTAAGTGATGCTGTACGTCGTTCTCGAGCTGGCTTACAAAATCCCCAAAAACCAATTGGCACCTTCCTATTTTTAGGAACAACGGGGGTAGGAAAAACCGAGTTAGCCAAAGCTTTAGCCGAGTACCTATTTGACGATGAAGCTGCTATGACACGTATAGACATGAGCGAGTATCAAGAGCGCCATGCGGTAAGCCGCTTGGTTGGTGCACCTCCCGGATATGTTGGGTATGAGGAAGGCGGACAACTTACAGAGGCTGTGCGCCGGAAACCCTATTCCGTAGTATTGCTGGATGAAATTGAAAAGGCACATCCAGATACCTTTAATATTTTATTGCAAGTATTGGATGAAGGGCATTTAACAGACAATAAAGGGCGCATGGCCGATTTTAAAAACACCATTATTATCATGACCTCTAATATGGGCAGTCAGATAATTCAGGAAAAATTTGAAGCTACAGACGATGTAGATGCCGCTATGGAACTGGCAAAAATAGAGGTACTAGGCTTACTAAAACAATCGGTTAGACCCGAATTTTTAAACCGAATAGACGAAACCATTATGTTTACGCCATTAACACAAGATAATATTACAGAAATTGTGGGCTTACAATTAAAAAGTGTTTCAAAAATGATTAGTAAACAAGGTATCACTTTTGATGCGACTCCAGAAGCCATTCAGTATTTAGCCAAAAAAGGTTATAATCCAGAGTATGGTGCCAGACCTGTAAAACGGGTTATTCAGAAAGAGGTTTTAAATGCCTTGAGTAAAGAAATTTTATCTGGCCGTATTACAACAGACAGCATTATACTCCTTGATGCTTTTGATGAGCAACTGGTGTTTAGAAATCAGAATGAATTAACAGCCTAATACTATTAAAGTTTCGTTAAAGCGAAAATAAATAACACGGTACTACGTTTTAATGTTTTGGTTGGTTAGTTAGTGTAAAAAGCAACGTAAATCTGTAAAAAGACGCACGTTGCTTTTTTTCTTTTTAGAATTTTTAGAGCCTAAAACTTTTCACGTTTTTACCCAAAATTCTTAATTAAAAAGAAGCCCATGGTAACCTACAAAAAAAGCCACATAACATGTATGTGGCTTTTTTTTGTGGAAATTAACAGCTTATTAGAATTTTCTACCAATACCAATACCAACAATTAATGGGTTAATATCTACCTCTACTGGTAACACACCTAATCCTGTATTTACTTCAACATCTGTAGATAGTAGTAATTGTTTTACATCCAGATTTAGAAACCATTTGTCGTTTAAGTTGTAATCCAAACCTGCTTGAAATGAAAAACCAACTGTATTATCATAATCCATACCAACTACCGCTCCTTCATCTATACCATAAAAAATAGTATAGTTAATACCTGCTCCAATATACGGCTTAAAATTGCCTGCATAAAAGTGGTATTGTAAATTTAAAGTTGGTGGTAATAACCATACGTGACCTAAATCTAATGCATCATCTACATCCACTTCGTGTTTAGTAGACGATAAAATTAATTCGGCTGCAATATTTTTAGTAAAGAAATACGTAAAATCCAATTCGGGCATAAACGTAGTAGAAATATTTACTTCAGCCCCAGGTAGGTTATCGCCTGGCGAAGGAATAACCGATATTACTCTAAAGCGAGCTTGCCATTTGCTATAATCGTCTTTCGATGTCTCATTTTCTTGTGCCTGTGCATTAAAAACAAATGCAAAAGCTAACAAGGCGCTAAAAATTATTTTTTTCATGATTTAAAGGTTTTAAAATTATAAACCAAAAGTACTGGCTTAAAACAGGTTAAATACTGACAAAAATCATAGTCCATAATTTATAGTTTTAGTAAACTGTAAATGTGACACTTACAAGTACAAAAAATACACCTGCTAACCATTTTATATTTAAAACAGTTTTTCTTTCAAACAAAATCATCAAAATAAGAGAATATTTAGTACTTTATGGGGAAAATTGAACCGTTTAGCGTACTTTTATCCCATCTTAACCTATTTTTTACATGAAGACAATTAATAACTATATAGACCATACCGCTTTAAAACCCACTACATCCCAAAAAGACATTAAAACGCTTTGCGAGGAAGCCAAACAACATCGTTTTTATAGTGTTTGTGTAAACGGACATTACGTGCCTTTGGCGAAAGCACTTTTAGCAAAATCCAATGTAAAGGTGTGCGCTGTTGTTGGATTCCCATTAGGTGCCATGGCCACAGAAGTGAAAGTTTTTGAAGCAAAAAAAGCCATTGCCGATGGCGCAGACGAAATTGATATGGTTTTAAATATTGGTATGCTGAAAAGTGAGAACTTTGTAAATGTGTATACAGATATTAGAGATGTTAAGTTAGCTATTGGCAATAAAGTGCTAAAAGTAATTTTAGAAATAAGTGAATTATCTAAAAATGAAATTATAAAGGCATGCCAAATTTGCTTGGATGCCAAAGCAGATTTTATAAAAACATCCACTGGCTTTTCAAAAAGTGGCGCCACCTTAACGGCCGTTAAAATGATTCGGAAAACAGTTAAAAAAGGGGCTAAAATAAAAGCCTCTGGTGGTATAAAAACGCTAGAAGTAGCAGAAAAATACCTTGAAGCCGGTGTGGACAGATTAGGTTGTTCAGCGGGTGTTTCAATCATGGAAGAACTACAGAAAAAAAACAGCTAAAACCAAAAACTATGAGCGTTCATATAGATGCAAACAAAGGCGATATTGCCGAAACGATACTACTACCCGGCGATCCGCTACGCGCCAAATGGATAGCCGAAACTTTTTTTGAGAACCCTGTTTGTTTCAACACGGTAAGAAATATGTTTGGCTATACAGGCACCTACAATGGCAAGCGTATTTCGGTTATGGGAACAGGTATGGGGGTGCCCAGTATTTCCATTTATGCCCACGAATTAATTAACGAATTTGGCGTAAAAAACCTAATTCGGGTTGGTAGCGCTGGTTCGTACCAGGCACACGTAAAAATTAGAGACATTGTTTTGGCCATGGCTGCCTCCTCCAATTCGGGCGTTAACGAATTACGCTTTGGTGGCGCTGATTTTGCGCCAACAGCCAATTTTGATTTGTTTTTAAAAGCCGTAGAAGTAGCCAAAAGCAAACAAATTCCTGTTAAAGCAGGAAACGTTTTTACCTCCGACGAGTTTTATGCAGATAATTTTGAGTCCTATAAAAAATGGTCCAAATTTGGTGTGTTGTGCGTAGAAATGGAAACCGCCGGCCTATATACTGTTGCTGCCAAACACAATGTAAACGCCCTAACTATTTTAACCATTTCAGATTCGTTGGTTACAGGCGAACGCACCACAAGCAAAGAGCGGGAAACCACCTTTAAAGACATGATTTCTATAGCTTTGGAGCTAGCATAAGGGTAGTTTGAACAAACATATTTCAAGTAAAAAAACTAAAAACCATGTACATCATTAGGTGCACATGGTTTTTTATTTGATTACATTTTAAGAGCTAGTATCCTTTAGTCCGCCACACTAAAAGATGCCGCCATTTTTATAGCTTCCAAGTTTATTTTAGATACTAATGTTAACGAATTATTTTCAAACAAGTCATCTAAATCTTCTACCAGAATATCTGTTTTTTCGGTTTTATAGTTATTGTAATCTACAAAACGCATTTCGCCAACATAACGCTCATTAAAGGCCTCTCGAAATCTAAATCCAATACCATCATCTTCCTCGTAGGAATAGGCCAAATATGCCGTTTTAAACGTGTTTGTATGAATCCAATAAATAAAAACATCTTCATAATCCTCACCGCCTCCTGCTTCATTAAAGGTTACTTTTATTTTGTAGTAAGGCGTGTTTTTTATGCTTACCGTACCTAACAACTCTTTATTTACTGCGGCATCGTTTAGGCCATATGGCAACACCGCAAAATAATGAACAGAATTTACAGCCGCATGTAATTGGGCTTTAGTGCTATCTGCTATTACCACAGGTTTGTTATTAACATAGCGCGTAAAACCAGAATTAGTAATTACATCTTTTACAATTCCTGTGGTATCCTTAAAGGTTCTAGCCAAAGTAAACAAGCCCTTGTTTCTGGATGCAAAATATTGCTTATCTCTAAATTGAAACGAATAGGCCGCCGAATCAAATTTGCTTCCGCCAGCAACCGCAATGGCCTCGTTAACAATTTCTTGTGCTGTAAGTGATTTTTTAGAAGGCTCACAAGCTACTAAAACAAACAAAAAAACTAAAAAAATAGGGTATTTCATGGTTCCAAAAATTTCATTTATCCGTTGTAAAGCTACTGAATACTTACGGAATAAATTCGAAAAACAAGCATAAATTATTTACCTTTGGCCTTATGCAGAACACGGTTAACATAAGAAATAAAAAGGCTAAATTTCAATATGAAATTTTAGATAAATACACGGCAGGTATTGTATTATCTGGCACCGAAATAAAATCGATTAGAAATAGCAAAGCATCTATTGCCGAAAGCTTTTGCGAATTTAATGAGCAAGGCGAGCTTTTTGTTGTAAACATGACGGTGGAAGAATACATGTATGGCACCTATTACAATCACCAACCAAAGGCTACCCGCAAATTGCTACTTAATAAACGCGAATTAAAAAAATTAAACAAAGAGGTACAAAATACCGGCTTAACTATTATACCATTGCGGCTGTTTATAAACGAAAAAGGTTACGCCAAACTAGTCATTGCTTTGGCAAGAGGTAAAAAATTGTACGATAAACGAGAAACCATAAAAGACCGTGAAAACAAAGTCCGTTTGGACCGGATTAAAAAAAGTTTTTAACTATGTTTTTAAAGAAAGTACTCTTAATTTCCTTGTTTCTTGGATACCTAGCACCAAGCCAAGCGCAGCTATTTCTAGATCCTAGCGCTAAAAAAGTGGGCAGTATAGATGCTATTATTACAGAATTGTATCGGGTAAACTCGGGTAAACCCGGTTTTGAGCGCAATTGGGGCGATTTTAAATATTTGTTTTATCCCAATGCTAAAATTATTCCAACAGGAACCAGTTTAGATGGCAATCATTTAGCCAAATATTTAAGCACAGATGCTTACAAAAACACCTCGGCTACCTGGCTAAAAGAAGAAGGCTATATAGAAAAGGAAATACACAGAAAAATGGATGTTTTTGGAAACATGGCACACGTATTTAGCACCTTTGAAGTGTACCATACCGAAAATGATCCCGCACCAGCCATGCGCGGCATTAAAAGCATTCAGCTTCTTAACGACGGTATTAGGTGGTGGATTGTAAACTTGTATTGGAGTTTGGAAACACCCAAAAAACCTATTCCATCGGATTATTTACCAAAATAAAAGCCAATTCTTAAATTATGTTTTTTGACAACCGACCTAAAATTGACTTAAAACCCACCAAACTAGATCGGTATGTAGATATTACAACATTTGGGTTATTAATTTTGGCCTTTCTGTATACCTGCTTTCAGTACAATTCCTTGCCTGAATTAATTCCTATGCATTTTAACTTTGATGGCACCGCAACGCGCTACGATAGCAAGGACATGATATGGATTATATATATTATTGGTTTTCCCATTATTTACGGCGGTTATTACCTAAATAAATTTCCACACCTTTTTAATTATCCTACAAAAATTACAGCAGAAAATGCGAAAACCATGTACCAACACGCCACACGGTTAATGCGTTTTATAAACCTAATAATGGCTTTAATTTTTACAGTTTTGTCCATTGAAATTGTTCGGGTAAGCAAACAGGATAACCAACAAATAAGTCAGGTTGCACATTACATCATTATAGCGTTAGTTGTAATACTAACCGTGGGCCCCTTGGTTTCTATTTTATGGCATTTAAAAGCTAAAAAACGTAACTAAATTAGTTTTTATCCTCCAGTAAAGGCACAAAACGAAACTCGCCAAATTCGTGCTTTTCAAAATCTTTTACCCCATTTCTAATAAAGAGGGTCATAATTTGCACCTGGTCGCCCACTGGTATAACCAGTCTACCGCCAATATCCAACTGACTCAACAAAGCTTTCGGTACAAAAGGTGCGCCTGCAGTTACAATAATTCCTTTAAATGGCGCCTCTTCTTTTAAACCTATATACCCGTCGCCAAAAATTAATTTTTTAGGTCGGTAATTTAATTTGGGTAAAAACTGACGTGTTTTTTTAAATAATTCATGTTGGCGCTCAATACTAAATACCTGGGCTCCCATTTCGCATAACACCGCCGTTTGATAACCACTTCCGGTGCCAATTTCCAAAACTTTATCGCCTTTTTCAATTTGTAACAACTCGGTTTGAAAAGCTACAGTATACGGCTGCGAAATAGTCTGATCCGCCGCAATAGGAAATGCTTTATCCTGGTAGGCATGATCTAAAAAACTCGAATCCATAAATAAATGACGTGGTATTTTACCAATAGCATTCAGTACGCGACTATCTATAATACCCTTATCCTTAATTACCTGAACCAACTGTTGGCGCATGCCCTTATGCTTAAATGTATCTTTCAAACTATGCAAATTTTAAAAATCTAAAATTACACAAACATTTAATGGGTAAAAATTAAAAGACAGCTATTTTTTCCACAATTAACCAGAGGTTATTTTATGGCAAATTTCGGAGCAATAAATAATGAAAAACCGTATTTTTGTTGAAAACAAGATATTATGATAAAAGCTGGGGTCCTAGGTGCAGGGCATTTGGGGAAAATTCACTTACGCTTATTACAGCAATCGGATAAATACGAACTAGTTGGCTTTTACGACGCAGATGAAGCAAATGCCAAAAAAGTAGCTGAAGAATTTGGTTACACCTACTTCAATTCTATAGACGCACTTATTGCAGCCGTAGATATGGTAGATATTGTAACCCCTACCCTTTCGCATTACGAATGCGCTAAAAAAGCCATAGCACAAGGCAAACATATTTTTATAGAAAAACCCATAACCAATACCGTTGCAGAGGCCGAAGAAATTAGAGCACTGCTAGCCAAACACAATATTCGCGGCCAAGTAGGACATGTGGAACGTTTTAATCCAGCTTTTACCGCGGTTAAAAACAAAATTGAAAACCCCATGTTTATTGAAGCGCACCGGTTAGCCGAATTTAATCCGCGTGGCACTGATGTCCCTGTGGTTTTAGATTTAATGATTCACGATATCGATATTGTGTTAAGCGTTGTAAAATCCAAAGTAAAAAGCGTATCTGCCAGTGGCGTGTCAGTAATTAGCGATACACCAGATATTGCCAATGCCCGTATAGAATTTGAAAACGGCTGTGTGGCCAATTTAACAGCAAGCCGTATTTCATTAAAAAACATGCGTAAAACCAGATTTTTTCAGCGCGATGCTTATATATCTGTGGACTTTTTAGAAAAAAAATGTGAAGTGGTAAAAATGAAAGATGCGCCCGAAAATCCAGGCGATTTTGATATGGTGTTGCAAAATGCCGAGGGGGTTAAAAAACAAATTTATTTTGATAACCCTGAAGTTACAAACAACAATGCCATTTTGGACGAATTGGAAACATTTGCGCATGCCATTAACACCAACACCACACCAGTAGTTAGCCTACACGACGGCACGGAAGCGCTTCGTGTAGCCAATATGATTATTAACCAGTTTTAAAGGTTAGGCTTAAGCCATACTTATAATTTGAAATTAATTTTGGAATACAGACTAAATTCCTAACAGAAATAGAAACTATATTTTTATGAAAAACATTGCAGTTATAGGAGCAGGAACCATGGGAAATGGTATTGCTCATACATTTGCCCAAAGCGGTTTTAAAGTTCAATTAATTGATATTAACGAAGCTTCCTTAAAAAAAGGAATGGATACCATTGCTAAAAATTTAGATAGAATGGTAGCCAAAGAAAAAATATCGGAAGCCCAAAAACAAGAAACTTTAGGCAATATTACCACCCATACCAAAATGCACGAAGGTGTAAAAACCGTTGAATTGGTTGTGGAGGCTGCTACTGAAAACATCGATTTAAAACTGAAAATTTTCAAGGATTTAGACGCCGTTTGTGCAGAAAACACCATTTTAGCTACCAACACCTCCTCAATTTCCATTACCCAAATTGCAGCAGTTACCAACAGGCCTAGCCAAGTAATTGGTATGCACTTCATGAATCCGGTGCCAATTATGAAATTAGTTGAAATTATTAGAGGCTATAATACCAGCAATGAGGTAACCGAAACCATCATGACATTGTCTAAAACCCTTGGCAAAATACCTACAGAAGTAAACGATTACCCTGGGTTTGTGGCCAACCGTATTTTAATGCCTATGATAAACGAATCTATAGAAACGCTGTACAACGGTGTAGCAGGAGTTACAGAAATAGATACCGTAATGAAGTTAGGCATGGCGCACCCAATGGGACCTTTACAACTGGCTGATTTTATTGGTTTGGATGTATGCTTATCCATTTTACATGTTATGCACGACGGATTTAAAAATCCAAAATATGCGCCTTGCCCACTACTAGTAAATATGGTACGCGCCGGCAAACTTGGCGTAAAATCGGGTGAAGGTTTTTACGATTATTCCGAAAGTCGTAAAGCCGAAAAGGTATCCAAACAGTTTTTAAAATAACAACAAAAACCTTGCGCCCTAAAACACAAAATTTGGGGCGCAATGGTATTACAAAAAAGAACTTGCCAACATTGAAGCAACCTAAACATGGCAAAAATAATTCCATTTAAAGCAGTTAGACCAACGCGCGACAAAGTAAATCTGGTTGCTGCTAGATCCTACCAAAGTTACACCAAAGAACAATTAGAATCGCGGCTGCGCGATAACCCCTTTTCGTTTTTACACATTGTAAATCCGGGTTATCGCTTCGATAAAGAAATTTCGGGTATTGAACGCTATTCGTTGGTAAAAAACCGCTATCTCGAGTTTAAAGAAGACGCCATATTTGTGCAGGATAGCAAGCCTTGCTATTACGTTTACAAAATTGTAGACCGCGAAAATCAGGAGTTTAACGGCATAATTGCTGCCGTAAGTGCTTTGGATTACGAAAACAACCGCATTCGGAAACACGAGGACACCATAGCTTACAAAGAAATTATTTTTAAGGACTATTTAAAAACAGTTGGTTTTAACGCCGAACCGGTTCTTTTAACCTATCCGGATAATACTGTAATTAAAAATATTATTTCAAAAAAACAGAAAGAACGGGCAGAATATGAGTTTACAACTACTTACAGAGATACGCACTATTTATGGAAGGTAGAAAAACCCGAACTTTTAAAAGCTATTGAAACAGAATTTGAAAGCATGTCGCATGTGTATATTGCCGATGGCCACCACAGGTCGGCTAGCTCATATTTACTATATAAAGATTGTAAAACAGAAAACAAAAATCATAGCGGACAGGAACCGTATAATTTTTTTATGAGTTATTTAATTCCAGAATCAGATTTGCGCATTCATGAATTTAATAGACTTGTAAAAGATTTAAACGGCCTAACAAAAGAAGCTTTTTTAATTCAATTAGATACGGTATACCGGATTGAAAACCGCGGATCGATACCCTATAAACCAAATCAAAAACATCAGTTTAGCATGTATTTAGACGGCGAATTTTATTCGTTACATCTTCGTAAAACTGCTTATAAAATGACCAACTCGCTGGATGGCCTTGATACACAAATATTGTTTAAAACAATTTTAGAGCCTATTTTAGGTATTGTGGATTTACGAAACGATAACCGTATAATGTATATGAATGGTAAAAACGATGTGGTAAACATGAAAAGCAGCGTGGATAACGGCGACTTTGCGGTTGGTTTTGGCATGGTTCCTGTAAAAATTGATGAAATGAAACAAATTGCAGACGACGGACTTAAAATGCCGCCTAAATCTACCTTTATCGAACCAAAATTACGTAGTGGCATTACCATTTACGAATTTTAAAATAAGTTGTTAACCTGTCTGTAGGGCTATTTTGGAGGTCTTTCCATGTCGTGATAACGTTGTGCTTTTTAATAACGCTTATTTAAAATTAATTTGCTTTCAAAAAGCTCCGTTTGTTTAGTAACTAGTCAAGAAAACCCATTACATTCCGTAATTTTGTACCGTGTTTATTAGCCCGACATTTTTACTTTTAAAATCCCAAACTTATATGTCCATTAAAGAAAACCTAGAAAAAATTAAGAAAACCATTCCTGAAGACGTTACATTGGTTGCGGTTTCAAAAACCAAACCAACCGAAGCTATTTTAGAAGCCTATCATTCAGGACATCGCATTTTTGGTGAAAATAAAATTCAAGAAATGGCAGAAAAACATGCGGCCCTACCCAAGGATATTTTGTGGCACATGATTGGGCATGTACAACGAAACAAAGTTAAATACATGGCCCCATTTGTAAATTTAATACACGGTGTGGATAGTTATAAACTGTTGCAGGAAATAAATAAACAGGCAAAAAAAAACAACCGTGCAATTAACTGTTTATTGCAAATAAAAATTGCTGCTGAAGACACCAAATTTGGCTTAAATAGTACAGAAGCCCTTCAAATATTGCAACACGATACCTTTAAAACACTAAATAACATTCAAGTTGTTGGTGTTATGGGGATGGCCACATTTACCAACAATACAACACAAGTAACCCAGGAGTTTAAAACACTTAAAACCGTGTTTAACCAACTGAAACAAGTGCATGCAGATTTGAACATAATCTCTATGGGCATGAGCGGTGATTACGAATTGGCAATACAATGTGGAAGTAACATGATTCGCGTAGGAAGTAGTATCTTTGGAGCGCGCAATTAAAAACCCGGTTTGAAAGGAATTACAACCTAGGAAAATAAAAAAACGAACACTATTTACGCAATTTTAGACATAGAAACCACAGGTGGCAAGTATAATGAAGAAGGTATAACCGAGATAGCCATTTATAAATTTGATGGACACCAGGTAGTCGATCAGTTTAGCAGTTTGGTAAATCCAGAACGCCCAATTCAGCCTTATGTTGTAAACCTTACGGGCATAAATAATGGTATGCTAAAAACAGCGCCTAAATTTTATGAGGTAGCTAAACGCATTGTCGAAATTACAGAGGACTGTATTATTGTTGCTCATAATTCGCAGTTCGATTACCGTATTTTAAAAACAGAATTTAACCGTTTAGGATTCGCGTTTAAACGAAAAACACTGTGTACGGTGCAGTTATCTCAAAAACTACTTCCTAATCAGGAGTCGTATAGTTTGGGTAAATTAGCACGCGCATTAGGAATTCCAGTTAGCGACAGGCATCGGGCAACGGGCGACGCACAAGCTACTGTAGCTTTATTTAAAATGTTACTGGCCAAGGATTCGGAAAAATCTATAATTCAGGACACCATTCAACTGGAAGCTAAAAAAGGTTTGGCAGCCAATTTAAAAACAATTCTAGATAAATTGCCTCATGCTACAGGTGTTTATTATATTCACAATGAAGCTGGCACCATAATTTATATAGGCAAAAGCAACAATATTAAAAATAGAATTAGCCAGCACTTTACAAATAGTAGTCCAAAATCTAAAAAAATACAACGCCATGCTGCCACGGTAACCTACGAACATACAGGAAGCGAATTGGTGGCATTGTTAAAGGAAAGCGAAGAAATAAAAAAACTAAAACCAATATACAACAGAGCTTTACGCCGCAACAGCTTTACACACGCATTATACAGTTTTAAAGACGAACATGGTTACATTAATTTGGTAATTGATAAGGCTGATGGCCGAAAAAAACCCATAACCACTTTTACAAATAGACAAAGTGCCAAAAGTTATCTGTTTAAAGCGGTAGAAACGTTTAATTTGTGCCAGAAATTAACAGGCTTATATCCAACCAAGTCTAGCTGTTTTAATTACAGCATTAAACAATGTTTAGGAGCCTGTGTGCAAGAAGAATCGGCCGAAAACTACAACAAACGTGTGTTGCAACTTATTGAAAAAAATAGTTATACCAACGACACCATGGTAATAATAGACCGTGCTAGAGCGGTAGATGAACGTAGCGCGATATTAATAGAAAATGGTATTTTTAAAGGCCTAGGCTATTTTAATTTAAATTATCAAATTACAAATAAGAAGGTTTTAGAAACTATTATTACGCCCATGGCAAACAACCGAGATGCGCAACACATTATTAAAAGCTACTTACGTAAAAACAAAAAGATAAAAATATTAAAATTCGATAATTAACAAATAGGCAAAACTTATTGTATATTTAGTATTATGGGCAAGAAACAGTATAGAAATTGGCAAGCCAAACTTCACGAGGTAATTTACGGAGCAGATACGCCTGCAGGCAAGTTATTTGATGTTGTTTTACTAATAGTCATCATAGCTAGTATTGTTTTGGTTATGCTGGAAAGCGTAAGAAGCATTGACGAAAAATACCACGATTTTTTAAACATTTCAGAATGGATAATTACCGTATTGTTTACCATTGAATATATTTTACGTATTATTTCTGTTAAAAAACCACTTAAATACATTACCAGTTTTTATGGTATCGTGGATTTGCTGTCCACATTACCTAAATACATTTCGTTAATTTTTCCGGGTACTCACGCACTGGTGGCACTCCGCGCATTGCGTTTACTGCGTGTCTTCCGAATTTTAAAATTAGCACGTTTTTTGGGAGCTTCTATTCATTTGGGTACGGCTATAAAAGCCAGTCGGGCTAAAATATTCGTGTTTTTGTTTGCTGTTATTATTGCTGCAACTATTTTCGGAACAATTATGTATTTAGTAGAAGGCGAAGCAAGCGGATTTGATAACATTCCTAAAAGTATATATTGGAGTATTGTTACCTTAACCACCGTAGGATTTGGCGATATTGCACCTGTTACACCATTGGGACAATTTATAGCCAGTTTAATCATGATTTTGGGTTATGGTATTATTGCTGTGCCTACGGGTATTGTTTCGGCAGAATACACGCGTAAAGTAAATATGGACAACCAATTAGCTGCCAATGCCGCTGCTAATGCCGCTCACGAAACAGCAACGGTAAATGAGGTAGATTTAAACACAAAATCCTGCCGAAATTGTACGGCAGACAATCATAAGGATAAAGCTGAATTTTGCTATAAATGCGGCCATTACTTACCGTCTAAACGCTAATACACCAACCCCAATTTCCATGTTGCAACATAAGTATCTCATTTCTGTAGTTGGTCCAACCGGTATTGGAAAAACCGCATTAAGTATTCAATTGGCCACTTATTTTAATACTGAAATTATTTCGGCAGATTCCCGCCAGTTTTACAAGGAAATACCTATTGGCACCGCTGCTCCTTCAGCTTCAGAATTACAGGCAGCCAAGCATCATTTTATACACAATAAATCCATAACAGATACTTACAGTGTGGGTAGTTTTGAAAAAGATGCTTTAACGAAACTCACACAGCTATTTAAAACCCACCAAATTGTTATTATGGTAGGTGGCTCTGGTTTATATGTAGATGCTGTAACAACTGGGCTAGATGCGTTTCCGAAAATAGATAAGGCCATTCGTATCGCTTTAAACAATACCCTAGAAACCGAGGGCTTGGAAGCTTTACAGGAAATCCTAAAACAAAAAGACCCACAAACCTATAATACCATAGCGCTTCAAAATCCGCATCGGGTTATACGTGCGCTAGAAGTTTGCATTGGTAGTGGCAAACCCTATTCGTCCTTTTTAAATAAAACGGCTAGTAACAGACCATTTAAAACACTAACGATAGGATTAACGGCGCCGCGCGACATTATTTACAACCGCATAAATAATCGTGTAGACGCCATGATGGCGGCGGGACTTTTAGAAGAAGTTACCAAACTAAAAGATCAGGCGCATTTGAATGCACTAAATACCGTAGGCTACAAAGAAATTTTCAACTATTTAAATGGCGATTGTAGTTTAGAATCTGCCGTATCTACTATAAAAATGAACACCAGACGTTTTGCCAAAAGGCAGCTAACGTGGTTTAAACGAAACAGCAATACACTTTGGTTTGATTATAATACCGATATTTCCAAAATTATAGAAGCTATAAACACCCGTATTTCGAAATAAAAAAACCAGCTATAAAGCTGGTTTTTTTTACTATTTTGGGTTAATCTTCAGATTCGGTATTTACTACAAGTCTGAATCCTTCGCCATGGATATTTAAAATTTCTACGTTATCGTCTAATTTCAAGTATTTTCGAAGTTTTGCAATGTACACGTCCATGCTTCGCGATGTAAAATAATTATCGTCTCGCCATATTTTTGTTAGGGCTAATTCTCTTGGCATTAAATCGTTTTCATGCAAAGCTAATAAGCGCAATAATTCATTCTCTTTAGGCGACAACTTAATTTGCTCCCCACCTTTATAGGTTAAAAAACGCAGTTTAGAGTTAAGCTCAAAACCGCCTATAGTAAACTGAAATTGCTTACTATCGGCAACAGTTTCGGTTGCTTTACGCTGCATAATAGCTTTTATTTTCATAAGCAGGACTTCGCTATCAAACGGTTTGTTTAAATAGTCGTCTGCGCCCACTTTGTACCCTTTAAGGACATCCTCTTTCATGGCCTTTGCCGTTAAGAAAACAATAGGTACATCGGTATTTTTCTCACGGATTTCTTTTGCTAATGTAAACCCGTCTTTATACGGCATCATTACATCTAGAATACATAAATCGAAATCGTCTTTTTTAAATTTTTCGAATCCCTCCATACCGTTTTTGGCGTGGGTTACATCGTAATCATTCATCATTAAATAATCTTTAAGAATGATACCGAAGTTAGGATCATCTTCTACTAACAATATTTTTTTGTTTTGTTCTGTCATAACATTTACGATATTAATGGAAGTTTTATAATAAAGGTACTTCCTTTTTCTTTTTCACTTTCTAAAGATATATGACCTTGGTGATCTTCCACCATACGCTTTACGTAGGCTAAACCAAGACCATGCCCTTTTACATTGTGTATATTTCCTGTATGTTCTCTGTAAAATTTTTCAAAAACACGTTTTTGAGCGGCTTTTCCCATACCACTTCCTTGATCTTTTATTTTTATAATAATATTATTACCAACAGTTTCCGTAAACACATCAATTTTAGGCGCGTTTGGCGAGTATTTTACGGCATTGTCCAATATATTTACCAATACATTTGTAAAGTGCGTTTCATTTGCTAATACCGATGATTGCTCGGCCTCTAAATGCGCGTTAACATAGCCTTTTCTATCTTCCACAATTAAATGGATATGTGCAATGGCATCTTCAATTAACTCATGTAAATCCACACGATCTTTACTGATGTTTAATTCATTTTTTTCCAGTTTAGAAATGCGTAAAACATTTTCCACTTGGGCATGCATGCGTTTATTTTCATCGCGAATCATTTGCAAGTATCTAGCCACACGATCTGGATCGTTAATAACTTTTGGGTTTTTAACGGCATCTAGCGCTAAATTTATAGTTGCAATTGGCGTTTTAAACTCATGTGTCATGTTGTTTATAAAATCGGTTTTAATTTCCGATATTTTTCGTTGCCTAAAAAGTTGCAATAAAGCACTGGAATAAGCAATAATTATAATGGAAGTGAAAATTATAGACAACAAGGTCATCCGTATTATGGACGATTGTAAGAATTTATTACGTTTCGGAAAATTTACCAACAATTGATAGTTGTTACGATCAAACTCGTTCGAAAAGATATTGACACTAAACGTGGTGCCCTGATCCATTTCAAAATTATCCGTCTGAATTTTCGTTGCTAAATCATTACTGTAAATGGCAAATTCATAATCTAAATGAATGTTGTCGTCTCGCAATTTTCGGCACAACAAATTATCTATTTGCGCCTCGCTAACACGTTTATGAATAGGAATTCTGCTTCCTAGCACTTTAAAAGCCTCGTCAAAATTTATGCGTTCGGCCGCGGTCATGCGTCCCGTTTTTAACAAACTTAAAACCGGATTGGGTGTTAATTCATTATCCATTGTAGCTTGGTTACTAAATACTTTAGCTTCCGAACTCCCTATAATGCGTTTAATATTTAAGCTATCTAAACCAATGTCAAAGAGCGAAGAAGATAATTTATGATTTTCTTCTAATATGCCACTTCTATATATAAACGTTTCGTTGGTGTCGTTAATTTGGGAGACAATAAACAATTTTGAAATAGCTACCGTATCGGCTTGTTTTTTTTCATCTACCAAGGTTTGGTATTTGTTGTAATAGCTTGTCATTTCGCGCTCTTCAATTTGGCGAGAAGCGTAGGTTAATGCATTTTTTACATTAAAATTAAACTGATCTTCCTCGTTTTTAATTGAATTGTTGATATAATAAGCTTGGACAAATATTATACCAACAAGCGACAGACTCATTAATAACACCAGTATGATGAATAACTTTTTGCTCATCGTTCAAAATTAACATTTTAACATTTAGCTATCTTAGCATTTAACCTTACATTAACAATAATGTTAAAATTTAAGAAGTTTTTGTAGTTTTTAGCAATTTTAGGTGTACGTTTCGCACCTGTTCTTTAGTGGCTTGAAGGTCTATATTTTCAATAACAAACGACGCTTTTTTGCGTTTTTCTGCATCTGGCATTTGGTTGGCTATAATAGCACGAACTTGAGCTTCAGTTTTACCATCGCGCGCTATAACACGCGAAATTCTTATTGGTTCTGGCGCAGTTACCAATATGGTATAATGGCAGGCTGCATCGGCACCGTGTTCAAATAAAATAGCCGATTCTTTTATAACATAAGGGCCCTGTTGATTTAAAACCCAATTATTAAAATGTTTGGCCACTATGGGGTGTACTAGTTTATTCATTTGCTGTAGTAACGCCTTATTGTTAAAAATGGCTTCAGCAATATAAGTTTTATTTAACGCCTCATTTATATACGCTTGGCTACCAAATAATGCAGTTAGTTGTTTGCGCAATGTTTCCGATTTATTCATTAGCATTTTAGCTTCCTCATCTGCAATATACACAGGCACACCCATCTCCTTAAAAAATGAGGCTGCCGTTGTTTTTCCGCTGCCAATTCCGCCTGTTAATCCCACTATTTTCATTTTGTTATTAAATACTCAATATGATCCTGATTAATTTTTACATGCTTTAATCCCTCGGGCTGTTTCACTAATTTAGGCACTAAAAATGGTTGTTGCTTGGTTACTTCGTTAAAGTTACAAATAACTTCAAAATCGGAGGCGGAAATAGTTTTATAATGTTCTAAACTGGTATAATAATAAACACTTACTTTTTTTGGATAGTATTTTAAACTTAAGTTATCTGGTACATTTATAATAGTTACGGGTATTTTTAATTTGCCTTCTGTAAATTTGGTAACGGTTGCCGCCACCCTTACTTGACTATCCGAAAACTGAATTTGATGCTTTGTTTTTGGTAATAATAAAGTCATTGGTACATCTAAATCACTTTTAACACCCTGTTGTTTTAGGGTATCGGTGGCCACGTGTGTAATAGAGGTTACTACAGCTTCTGGTCCAATAATTTTTATAGAATCTGGCGTGGCTTTCAAATTTCCTAAAACATCATATCCAATGGCGTATTTAATGCGCTGATTAATTTTTACAGGGACTTTTTTTATGGCATTTACATCAAAAGGAAATTGTAAGGTGTCGGGTGTAATGTTTACAACCTCAACAGCTTTATCAAATTGTTTCATAATATCCAAATAAGCGGAATGTTTATTCCAAATGTAATGCGTTTTAGTTTTGGTAATGTGTTTACTAAAATCGATTGCAATTTCTGGTTTTTTAAAATAATAAGGCAGCAAGCTAAAACCTTTAGCTTTTAGGGTAATTTGTAATTTGCTGCTACTGTCGTTTAAAATAACCGCCGTTTCTGGAATATTTACCTTATTTATTTTGAAGCTAATGGTATTGGTATATACATTGGACAGTTTCATAACAAGTAACACACCAAAGGAAAGTGCCAAAAACAATACAAATACATTTATTCGTTTATTTTTAAGGGCCCGATGGATAACATGTTTTAATAATTTCATGATTTGTTTTTAAAAAATAATTCAGGAAATAGCTGTTCCGGTGCTTTATTATATAACTTGAGCTTGATAACTGACGTTAAAAATCCGATGCCATAGCCTGTAAACTGGATACCAGTAGCAACCACCGATTGTATGGCAATAGACAAACTTTTAGTTTGAAACAGGGCACCAAAAAATACACCTATAAAATAAATTACATACCATGCTAGCGGATAAACACCAATAAGGGGTGCCAGTAATACAGTAGCTAAAAAGCCAATAAAAAACACGGAAGGAAACCAATAGGTTATTTTTCTGGTGTCGGGATGCCAATAATTGAGTATGGGACGAACTTTTCCAAATTTAGATACCTGCTTATAAAAGGTTCGCCATGAAATGCGTCGTTTGTGAAAAACGTAGGCATCTGTTATCAGGGCGGTTTGGTAACCCAATTTCCAGAGTCTGATGGACAAATCTGGATCTTCGCCAGGATGAATATTACCAAATCCTCCTGTTTCTTTAAAAGCCTTTTTAGATAAGCCCATATTAAAACTTCGTGGCTGAAATTTACTAATTTGATTTTTATTCCCCCTAATACCACCCGTTGTCATAAAAGAGGTCATTGCAAAATTTATTGCCTTTTGCAAATTAGAAAAGGAGGTGTGAGCTGCATCGGGTCCCCCAAAACAATCTACATAAGTCGAATTTAAAAAATTAGACACCGTACTTAAATACTGTGGTGGTACAATGCAATCGGAATCGAGAATTATAAAGTAGTTTCCTTTGGCGTGGCGCATTCCAAAATTTCTAGAATCACCCGGCCCAGAATTTGGTTTGAATAAGTAATTAATAGTTAACTTATTAGCATAACTACTTACTACTTGTTCAGCGGAATTGGTAGAGCCATCTTCAACAATAACCACCTCGAAACTATGAGGGTATTGTTGTTCTACTAAACTGCTTAATAACTCGTCTATTTCTGATGGACGATTAAAAACGGGAACGATAAACGAAAATTGTAGTTGCATATAACAAATGTAGTTAAACCATAAAAAAAACCACCCGTTTGGGTGGTTTTTAAAATCATTTATAAAAACTATTGCTAGTTCTTTATAATACGAATAGTTTCCGTACTGTTAGCAATGGTTACTTTTACAAAGTAGGCACCAGCCTGCAGTGCAGACATGTCTACTTGGCTTGTTGCTGCGTTTGGCGTTGTATTTAATACTGTTTGCCCTAACATGTTGTAAACAGACACTTTTTCAATGGTTTGTTGCCCTTTTATTGTTAACACATTAGACACAGGATTTGGATAGTAGTTAAATGCAATTTGATTAAAGCTATCTGCAGAAAGTGTTGCATTTACAGTTACTTTATAATCCTCTACTTCTCCTCTACCAAAATTTAACGCGCATGCATCTTCAGATGGATTAGAATCATTCCAATCTATCATAACACGCATTCTGTAATCGCCATCTGCAATGCCTGCTGGTACAGTTATGCTTCCTGTAAATGGCCCATTACCAAAACTTGTAGTAGTGAACATGGTTTCTGTTGCCTGATCAAACACAAAATCATTGTTCCAGTCAATCCAAATAGTTGAACCCACTGTACCACTCACAATAGTTGTACTGAAATCGAATGACATTCCTGGTACCACTTCAATAGCCTGCGTATTGTAAAAATCGCCATAGTTATTAGTAGATAAACCAGAACCCAAGTTTGAAATATTGGTATACGGACCGGTAGCTGTAAAATCGTTTATATAAGTACTTGTGTTTGTTCCAGACGGTAAGCAGTATCCTGCATTAAAGGTAAACGGTCCAGCATAACCGCTTAAATCGCCGGCTCCACAATCTGATTGCACGTATAGGTCGTACAAGGTATCTGTTGTTAAACCAGTAGCAGACGCGCTGGTAGCTGTAACGCTACCGCTATCAATAACACCAATACCTTGCGCATTACCTTGTGGCACTATTTCCCAGTTATAACCAACTGGTGTCGTACCGTCTGTAGGTGCGGACCATGATAGGTTTGCACCATCTGGAGACACAAAGCTAGCAGCTAAATCTTCAGGAACATAACAAGTTGGCGCCGTTCCTACACAAATATCAAAAGTTGTGTCGCGATTAGGTGTACTTCCCCAAGTATATACCTGGATATAATATGTTTGTCCTATGGTTAAACCAGTTAACTCGGTACTGTTTGGATCACGGCAAACAAGTGCTTCTCCCAACGAACCGCATCCTGGTGTGGCATTATAAACAGCGTGATACAAATCTGTAGTATTACCTGCTATATTAATTAAAGACACTGTGTGTTCTGTAGAAGTTGCTACAAAACTATACCAAACATCGTCGTTTGGTGTACCAAAACATCCAGAACCTGTATTACCAGAATCTGTTGCACCAAAAACGGTACCAGAAGTTACTGTACCACATTGCAAATCGGTATTAACGGTTAATCCAATAGCATCGGCACATTCATCATTTGGTGGAGGACACGCATTAATATTAAAGGTTCCTAGCCCGTAGTTGCATGTTACATCAGCATGTTCTACTGTTAACGTTGTGGCTGTTCCAAAGGCATAAGGTCCCATTACTACAGTACCTGCAAAAACCTCGGAAGCCGTCCCGTCTGTAACTGTTAACGCATCTGCTTGATTGGTTACAACAACTTCTAACGTATATGTTTCATTTGCACAGTCTTCAACAAGCGTTACAGATGCTTCACCCGGTGTACAGCCTAAACAGATAACATCCCAATCCCAGTCTGCACCAGTTACAGTTGCACAAGATTGTACACTACCATCAGAATCGACAGCAACAGTTATAGTATCGCCAGAAGCTGTGAATTCCAAACCTGTTAAATCGCCGCCGTTAGCGCCTCTGTAAAGTTCAGTGACACCATCACTATCAAAAATTACTAAATCATCACAACAGCTTTCAATATCACCTGCATTGAAAATAACTTTTAAATTAGAACCATCATTACTTTTGTACACAAATTCAGTCGTGTCATTTGGTCCGTAGCAAAATGTTTGGTTTAAAGGTGTGCCACATGTAACAGGCGTTGGGCAATCGTCCACAAAAGTACCTAGAGCAAAGTCGCAGCTAGCGCTTGAATGTATAACCGTTAAATCTTGTTCTGAACCTATAGTATACGGTCCTGCCACTGCTGTTGTTCCTGTAATTGGGTAAGTGCCTGCACCATCTGATACACCCGTAGCATCGCCTACTGTAGAGAACTCTACCGTAATTGTATAGGTACCTGCTAAACAGTCTTCATTTATTGTTTCCGAAGCTACCACACCAATCGTACATGACGGGCAAGCAGCAGTAATCGTACCAGAAGTTATATCAGATTGCGCTCCGGTACCAACTTCAACACCGCCAAAATCTAAAATTCGGTAACTAGTTTCACTTCCGTATGCTCCGCCGCCGTTCCATACTGTGGTAACATCGTCTCCGGTATTTACCGAAAACGTTAGGAGCCCTTGCTCACCATCATTCAAGGTTACCCCGGATAACACAGGAGTGCTATTTACCAAGACGTCCATGGTATTACCGTTCCAACCATCACCCCAGGAATCGTTCATTTCCAAAGTGTAATTACACTGCGCATTAGCTTGCCAAGAAAAGGCCAAAGCTAAAAAGACTAAAAATTGAATTGTAATTTTTTTCATTTTGTAGTTTTAATGTTAATATTATACGTTTAATTGATTAATTGCTCAATTTAGTTTGAAATTAATAGAATAAAAAGATAAACCTTTCGAAATCGACAAAATGCATTTTTTGGGGATAAAAAGAAATTTAGTTTTTTTTAGAAACTAATAATAACCATACAATCAATTATTTAAATGTATTTTAATTAAAAAACAAAAAAAGGCCGTCTAGTAAGACGGCCTTTTAAAATTAAATGCTATTTTAATTCTTAATTATACGAATAGTTTCCGTACTGTTAGCAATGGTTACTTTTACAAAGTAGGCACCAGCCTGCAGTGCAGACATGTCTACTTGGCTTGTTGCTGCGTTTGGCGTTGTATTTAATACTGTTTGCCCTAACATGTTGTAAACAGACACTTTTTCAATGGTTTGTTGCCCTTTTATTGTTAACACATTAGACACAGGATTTGGATAGTAGTTAAATGCAATTTGATTAAAACTATCTGCCGAAAGTGTTGCATTTACAGTTACTTTATAATCCTCTACTTCTCCTCTACCAAAATTTAACGCGCATGCATCTTCAGATGGATTAGAATCATTCCAATCTATCATAACACGCATTCTGTAATCGCCATCTGCAATGCCTGCTGGTACAGTAATGCTTCCTGTAAATGGCCCATTACCAAAACTTGTAGTAGTGAACATGGTTTCTGTTGCCTGATCAAACACAAAATCATTGTTCCAGTCAATCCAAATAGTTGAACCCACTGTACCACTCACAATAGTTGTACTGAAATCGAATGACATTCCTGGTACCACTTCAATAGCTTGCGTATTGTAAAAATCGCCATAGTTATTAGTAGATAAACCAGAACCCAAGTTTGATATATTAGTATACGGACCGGTAGCAGTAAAATCGTTTATATACGTATTTGTGTTTGTGCCAGAAGGTAAACAATGTCCTGTATTAAAGGTAAACGGTCCAGCATAAACACTTAAATCGCCGGCTCCACAATCTGATTGCACGTATAGGTCGTACAAGGTTTCTGGCGTTAAACCAGTAGCAGACGCGTTGGTAACTGTAACGCTACCGCTATCAATAACACCAATACCTTGCGCGTTACCTTGAGGTACTATTTCCCAGTTATAACCAACTGGTGTCGTACCATCTGTAGGTGCAGACCACGATAGGTTTACACCATCAGGGGCCACAAAGCTGGCAGCTAAATCTTCAGGAACATAACAGGTTGGTGATGGGTACACACATAAATCGAATGATGTTGCACCCGAATTAAGTGTTGCCACTGAAATATAATATGTGGTACCTGCCACTAAATCTTCACTTAATGACGTAGAGAAACAACTAGAGTTAATTCGTGTTAACGCGCCGCAGGAGCCCTCCCAGATAGATAGGTAGGTAGAACTAGTTCCACTGGTTAGCGTACGTGTTACATTATATTCACCCGTGGTTGTTGGTGTAAACGCATACCACACATCGTTATAATTGTTAGCACAAGCATTAGAATAATCGGCACTGGTATTTGCAGATTGTGTTGTACCCGACACGGTATTGCTACAATTACTATCTCCGGATTCCGTAATAACTTCAGCATTTGCACAATCGTTGTTTGCTGGTGGAGCAGGTGGTGTACCTACACATACCGTAAAGCTTGATCTCGTTGAATCAGACGAGCTCCATGTGTAAATTCTGAAATAATAGGTGTTTCCGGCAGTTAAGTTATTAACTGCTACTGGCGAATTTGGCGTATCCTGACAAACTAAACTAACGACACCGCAAGCGTCGAATACTTCGGTTACAATATCGGGAGTTCCACTTGTATTGTTTATTATAATAGTATGTAAGCTAGTAGTAGCCGTAAACGAATACCACACATCGTCGTTAGCATTTCCTAAACAACCAGGAAGGCTTTGTGTTGCTCCCATAGTGCTGCCTGCCACAGGATTTAAACAATTTAAATCGCTTTCTACTATTAAGGAGGTGGCTGTTGCACAATCGTCGTTAACTGGAGGTCCAAAGGCTAAAAACGATACGGGTCCTGCCCACTCGCTTAAACCGTTAGCATCGCAATTAGACTGTACGTAAAAATCATAGGCCTCGCCAGCTGTTAAGCCAGTGGCTGTATCAGTTATAACACCTCCTGCGGTGCTTCCTAATGCAACTGGTGTATTTAGGTCTGGATTCTCTCCGGAAGCCATTACTGCCCAATTATAACCTAACGTCGCGCCTGGCTCATCGTCCCAAGATAACGCTGCTGTAGTATTACCACTAAGTACGGTTGCATCTAAATTAGAAGGCGCCAAGCAACTTGGAAGGGGACCATTTACAAAAAGATCGGCATAAAGTGCAAACTCGTCCGTGCCAGTAGCACGAAGCGCTACGTAAATAGTTTGCCCCACATAAGCAGACAAATTAAGTGCTACTTCTGTCCACGCATTTGGTGCTAGAGAAGATGCCTGTAAGGTAGTTGTAAAAGATGTGGCATTGGTGTTAGTTGTAGATAACAACACCTCATAAGATTCTAGAAAGATACTAGATCTTGACTTTACGTAAAACGATAATGCATCGTTTACACCAGCAGCCACTGTTATTGGTGGTGTAATTAAATAGTCGTCGTGTGCCACACTATTAAATTCAATAGCGGCAACACCAGTACCGTCAAAAGCGCCGCCAGCTGGGCTAGTGGAATGTGCCCAAGCGTTGCTACCACCGCCATTAATTATGGTCCATGGCGCTGGAATTCCTGTTTCAAAACTTTCCGAGAATTGTGCTTGTGCCTGCCATGAGAAGGCAAAAACCAAAACTGCGAAAAATTGCATTGTAATGTTTTTCATGTCTTTGTGTTTTTGGTTAAAATGTTATTTGATTAATTTCCTAAATTATCACTAAAAAAACGAATTTAGAAACAAAAAACCGCCTATTCGATTAAAAGCACTTTAAATAGACGAGATGGTTTTAATTAACTTAAATAATTTATTATCAGCACCTTATGGTTTACTTAATAAAAAAAGGACTCGTTTTATGTACAAGCCCTTTTTTTTTGTGTTAAAACTAATTTTTAATTACCCGGAGAGTCTCTGTGCCAGATGCGGTATTAATTTTTACCACATAAACACCAGACTGTAAATTAGACATGTCCAGTTTATGATACACTTCATTTGGCGTAGCGCGCAATACTGCCTGACCTAACAAATTAAACACAGAAAGACTCTGAATAGTTTGTGTTCCTTCAACTGTTAATAGGTTGGTAACCGGGTTTGGATAATATGTAAAACCATTAGCTTGCTGAAATTCATTTGTACTCAAGGATTCTACTGTTATATCCAAGGTATACGCTGTAGATTGTGGCGCTGGCCATGACGAAATTACCACATAATACGTAGTTCCTGCAGTTAAGTTAATGGCTGGCAGACTTCTGGTAGTTCCAGATGTAGCGGTGTGATATGCTACTACAGATGTAAATGGGCATCCTTCAAAAAGCCAAAAACCAATCCAATCATCTAAAGTCTCGCTTAAATTAAAATTATACGTCCCATCTGCATCTGGTGTAAATTGGTACACTACATCATCGCCAGTAATGTAGTAAGTAGATCCAGTACCATCCGTATATTGTGCGGTACTTATATCGGGCACATCTGTACGCTCGTAATCATCACCATAAAGCGCCGTATTGTCTGTGGTATTATATGGCAGACTAGACACTACAATAGCATTTTCGCAAACAGCGCCAGTTGGTGCGGGACCGGTGGTAAAACTCCAAACAGGACAGCCTTCGGCTTCGGTGGTCTCATTTACTGGCTTTATAATCCAATAGAGCTCTAAATCATAACCTGACAAAGTAAGTTCTGCTGTGGTTTCTGTAAAATTACCAATTAAACCATAATCATCGCCTGAAGGTGTTTCGCCCGCATACAAATTATAAGAGGTTGGTGTTGGTCCCGTGGTAGGCGCCTCCCACGAAAACGTAATGTCGCCCGTAGCTACATCTACAGCACCATCTGCAGGAAACGGTGTAGATGCGCAGTTTGGTGCCGGGGCTAAAGTTCTGAAACCTATAACAGGCGCCCAATTTCCAGTATCGGTGGTGCTACAAACCGATCGCACATAAAAATCGTAATCCGTTGCCTCATTTAATAAAGTTGCATTAGCTGTTAGCTCGCCCGAGGCAGTAGCGCCCGAATCGATGGCAGTACCAGCATCCGGAGCTTCACCTGTAACCATAACAACCCATTCGTAACCTAATAAAGCCTCTGTTACGGCGTTCCATGTAAAATTAGCTGTTGTAAAAGATGGCGTTGCTACAATATTCTCTGGTGCTGGGCAAGTTGGCGTTTCCTCTACCAGAACATCATCCAAATATAAGGCAGCACCATCTAAACCTGAATAATTAAATAGTACCTGCACGTTGCTTTGTCCGGCATAGGCAGCAAGGTTTAGTTCTACTTTGTAATATGTAAAGCTTTCAAAAACCCCAAAATCGGCTTCTTGCCAAATAACTGTTTCGGTGGTGCCATCGGTTAAGCTTACCGTAAAATCGTAATTATTATTTGGATCTATAGCCCAAAAATAACTCATACTAAACCAAAACACTAATCTTGGATTGGTTGCTGCAGACAAGTCCAAAACGGGCGTTGTAAGTGTTTCGTTCTGCGAATTTAGAGCGTCATCATAATTAACCTCGGCCGCTGCTGTTCCTGAATGTGCATTTGGAGACGTTATCCAAGTTTCGGCCGTGTTTACCTGTGTTAAAGTCCAACCCGTTGGTGGAACTGTGTTTTCAAAACCTTCAGTTAAATACTGTCCATAACTAAATAGACTGCATAAACTGAAAACCAACAATAAAATTGTAATTTTTTTCATGACAAATAGATGTTTAATTGATTAACCTTGAAGATACTTAATTTGGAACTAATTTCCTAATAAATTTGACACATTAAAATCAACACAAAAAATCCATCTAAAAAACTGATCAGCAACATGTTAAAAACTAAAAAAGAAGGAAATTTTTAAGCCTAATTAGCCCATTAGAACCGTTTTTTAAACCGTTATATTTACTGCCATTTTCAACCATTTTTTACGAACCAAAACCTCATTATTCTTTTATAATTTGAAAGGTATTTATAGCCGTTTTAGAAAACACTTTTACCATATACACACCGGTATTTAGAGCAGATACGTCCATTGCTATCTGGCTATTTTGCGCTGCTGTTTCTAAAACTTTTTGACCAAGAAGGGTATAAACATGAACCGCAGTTATAGGAGTAGGCGCGTTTAGCACAAGCTTATTTTTAACAGGGTTTGGGTAGAAACTTACCTTCCAATTAGGTGTTTGCGGTGCGTTTAAAGTATTACTGCCTTCTTGGATATGAATGGATTGATTAGCAGCTACGTTTTCAATATAATCTACTGTACCACTCAACCAAGTAACCCTTATGTAATCTATACTGGAGCTATTACCCAAACCAAAAATTTCTGCACTCGAATTTTGACTTAAATACCCCTCGCCACTAATAGTGTACCGGTATTGTTTTAGGCCATTTACAGAAATTTCTATCCGCGAACCAATACCATCCCTATTGCTTTCTACACCTTCTAAAGTTACTTTTAACCAATTATTTGAAGTGGTGGTTTGGTTTTCCCATAAATAAATATTTTCGTAGTTTATATTACTTACGGCAATATCGGGCAAACCATCGTTATTAAAATCGCCAACAGCATTGGCATAACTTTTAGCAGCATCGCCACTTACAGCAGTTTGTGTATTATTAGCAAAAGTATTATTACCTCTATTTTGAAAAAAGGCTGAAGATTGGTAAGGCGGATTAGAGCCATCGAATTCGCAGCTAACATAAAGATCCTCGTCCATATCGTTATCGGCATCCAAAAACACTGCACCCCATGCGTAGCTGTACAAGCGCGTTCCAGAAAAAACAGCCAAATCTGTAAAGGTACCATCTCCATTATTTCTAAAAAGCACATTACCATCCGCTGGTGTATTGGTAATATACAAATCAAACCATCCATCGTTATTAAAGTCACCAATGGTCGTGGACATAGCATCTATAATTATACCTGTATTGCTAGGCACACTCACATCTGTAAAGGTGCCATCGCCGTTATTTTGATACAGAAAGTTCTGATTAAAATATTTATCGCTAGATAGGTACAAATCTTGCCATCCATCGTTATTAAAATCGAAAAAAGCCGCACAAAACGTCATATGACTATTTAAATCAAAACCAGCCTCTTCGGTTACATCGGTAAACGTGTTATTACCGTTGTTTCTAAAAAAATAGTTGCGTTGGGAATTGGATTCGCTCCTATTGCTTAAAAACAGGTCTAAATACCCGTCATTATTATAATCCCCCCAAGAGGCTCCGTAGGATTCTAAATTTTCGGAAGAAAAACCAGCAGCCGTTGAAATGTCTTGGAAATTTAAATCGCCTAAATTTTCATATAATTTATTAGGGCCATTATTAGCTGTAACAAACAAATCTTTATCGCCATCGTTATCAATATCTACCCAAATTACTTGTTTATGCTGGTATGTATTGGCGGGGATGTTTAAAGCATCTGCTTCAAAAGTGCCATTTCTATTTTTGAAAAACAAGACTGGCGCATTATTTTGTGTTGCTATGGTAATATCGTCCCAACCGTCGTTGTTATAATCGCAAAAAGAAATGCCATTACCCAAATAAGTATCGCCTGCCGTAGCAATAATGCCAGCGTTTAAAGCCTGATTGGAGAAGACAACTTGTGCGGCCATAACATTTGAAACCAGAATGAAGCCTAAAATAAAGTAGTGATTTTTCATAAGCCCGATTTTAAAATATGACTTACCAAGGTAGTGAATTTTTTGTAATAAAAGAAGTGGATTTAGGGTAAAGAAAAAGCGCTGACTTATAACAAGACCAGCGCTTTATAAAATATTTTGAGAAGCTGTAATTACTCTTTTGTAAAGGCTTCCATAACGGCATCACTAACACCCATATTGCTAAAACCTCCGTCGTGAAATAAATTTTGAAGGGTTACCTTACGGGATAGATCGCTAAACAAGGTAATGGTATAATTGGCGCAATCTAAGGCTGTAGCGTTACCTAGTGGCGACATTTTTTCGGCGTATGAAATGAAACCATCAAAACCTTTTACACCACTGCCAGCCGTAGTTGGTGTTGGCGATTGAGAAATGGTATTAACACGCACTTTTTTATCGCGACCAAAAAAGTAACCAAAACTACGTGCAATGCTTTCTAAAAATGCTTTGTTGTCCGCCATATCATTATAATCTGGAAACACACGTTGCGCAGCCATGTAAGTTAAAGCAACAATACTACCCCACTCGTTCATAGCATCTTTTTTATACAGTGTTTGCATAACTTTGTGGAAGGAATTTGCAGATACATCGGTTCCTTTTTGCGTCCAATCGTAATTTTGGTTGGTATAATGATTGCCCTTTCTTACGTTAATAGACATACCAATGGAATGCAAAACAAAATCGATTTTGCCACCTAAAATAGTCATAGCTTGTTCTACTAAATTTTCTAAATCTTCAATAGAAGTGGCATCTGCTGGAATTATTTGCGAGCCTGTTTTTTCGGCTAACTCTTTTATTTGCCCCATGCGCATGGCAACAGGTGCGTTTGTTAAAACAAAGGTACCGCCTTCTTCATGCACGCGTTCGGCTGTTTTCCAGGCAATAGAGTTTTCATCTAAAGCTCCAAATATAATTCCGCGTTTTCCTTTTAGTAAGTTATGTGACATAGTTTTTTGTGTATTATTTACTGTTAAATAAAGTTCAAATATAGTATTAATTCAATAATTGTTTAGCATGAGCCTTGGCAGAAGTAGAAATTTCTGTACCACCGAGCATTTGCGCTATTTCTGTAATGCGCTCTTCGTAGTTTAATTCTTTTAAATTGGTTTGTGTAGTGTCGGCTACATCTTCTTTATATACTTTAAAATGCACCGTTCCCTTGGCAGCAATTTGCGGCAAATGTGTAATGGTAAAAACTTGCATACTTGCGCTCATTTTGCGCATTATTTCACCCATTTTATGCGCAATTTCTCCTGAAACACCGGTATCAATTTCATCGAACATAATGGATGGTAATTGCACATAATTGGATAAAATAGACTTTATAGCTAACATTATTCGAGACAACTCGCCACCGGATGCTGCCTTTTTTAATTCATTAAAGGCACCACCTTTATTTGCTGAAAACAAAAAAGACAAATTATCGGTGCCGTTATAATAGTAATTTTTGGTACTGGTAAGTGTTATATTAAATTTAGCGTTTGGCATGCCCAACAGCCCAAGCAGTTCCTCCAACTCCTGTTTCAAGCCAGGTATAGCTTTTAATCGTTTTTTATGAATAGCTTCTGCTAAATTATACAAGACTTGCTGGGTATTATGGCAAGCCTTTTCTTTTTCGGCTATCCAGTCGTCCAAACGCTCTGTATCGCTTACTTTTTTAGCTAAATCGTTTTTAATTTGAATTAATTCAGAAACATCAGAAACTAAATGTTTTTTGAACAAAGTATTTAACAATGCTAGTTTATTACTAACGATTTCCAATTGTTCGGGATTGGAGTCAAGATTTTCCTGAAGGCCTTCTATTTCCGAGAAAATATCGGAAACTTCAATAAGTGAACTTGTAAGTCGGTTAAAAACCTCATCGTATTTGGTAGAAAATTTAGCTACTTTTTGCAAACTGTTTTTGGCCGTTAAAAGCGCTGCCATAATACCAATTTCTTCAGCACTTAACAAGTGGTTTACCGTGGCTAATTCCTCTTTTATAAACTCGACATTATTTAAAGTTTCGAAGGTCTCTTCTAATTCCTGTAGTTCGCCATCAACTAATTTCGCTTCTTGTAGTTCGTTAAGCAAATACGTATTATAGTCCTGCTCTTTTATGGCTTCCGCTTTTTGCACACGCAACTGTTCCAGCTCCTTTTCCAACTTTTTATAACTGTTTAAGGTAGCTTTGTAGTCCTGTAATTCTGTTTTTATGTTGGCCAAGGCATCAATAACTTCAAACTGATAGGCATCATCGGTTAATTGCATGGTTTCGTGCTGCGAGTGAATATCTATTAATTCGGTTCCTAAAGTTTGTAATTTGCTTAAGGTAACAGGCGAATCGTTTACAAAGGCACGGGATTTACCCGAGGGTAAAATTTCTCTTCTAATAATAGTTTGGTTATCGAAATCTAAATCTAGCTCTTTAAAAAGGTTTTGTAAATTGTATTTAGAAACGTTAAAAACGGCTTCAATAACACATTTGGTATCGCTGTTCTTTAATGCGCTTAAATCGGCACGTTTACCCAAAATAAGCGATAGTCCACCCAGCAAAATAGACTTTCCGGCGCCTGTTTCGCCAGTAATAATAGTCAGTCCGTTATTAAAAGTAACTTGAAGATGATCTATTAACGCGTAATTTTTTATAGTTAAAGCTGTTAACAAGACTTTTTAGGTTTTAAGTTTATGAATAATTTTAACAACTGAAATATAGCGCTTACTTATTAAAAAGTAATATTGCGCCATTTGCTGGAGTACATAGGTGCTACGTTATTTAAAGCAGACACTAAATTAGTAATATTTACATTAGGACCACTCGTAAATATTTGCTCTATTTCATCGCCTTTGGCGTCGAAGAACGTACGCATTAAAAAAGAATTTGGCCGCCTTCTATTCATTGGCTCTAACTCCTGAATAGCGGAAGCTATAAGCGCTTTTGCTTCCTTTTGGTTTTCGTGCATGGTATCTAGCCCTAAACGGTGATAATCGTACAATACTTGTCGGTATTCTTTAAAAGTAGGCGATAGCAGGTTGTCTATTAACGCGAACCGTGTTTGAAGGCCGTCTTCCAACTTCCAACCTTTCGCATTTTCTTGTTGCGAATAATTAACAATGGTTTGTGCTTGTTTTAAATAAGGGTCGCCACCTTGTAAGGCAAAGGTATCGGCATCCAAACCAATAATCATATAAACATGAAAAGCTATAACAGAAACTAAATTGGACTCGAATTGATTGTCGTTGTACAACAAATTTTCGAACTCCACATACCGAAAGGTAAAATCCTTATCATTTACATTGTATACAGGTGTGGTATAGGTAGAGCCATAAACGGGTCTGGAAGATTGCACTTGTATAGTGCCTTTAAACACATCGGAGCTATACTCGGTAATATTAATAAAAATACCAGATTCTATGCGTTCTTGAGGGGCATACTCTTTTTGTGTCCACTGTGTGTTATTTACAAATTCTTGTAGCTGTTTTTCCAGTGTTTTAAAAACTTGTAGGTTTTCATTACCTGTAAACTGGGCATTAACAACCACATTACAATTTAGCTCTTGCGAAAAAGTAGTTATGGAAAATAAACCTAAAATAAGTACAAAAAATTTATGCATGGTATTGCTCTATTATAACGTTCATGATATCTGCCGCGACTTCCGATTTTAATTTTAAACTGAAACTTGTTTCATGTTCGTGGGCGTCAATAAGTGTGACCTTATTAGTATCCGTTGAAAATCCTGCGCCTTTATCTTGTAACGAATTTAATACAATTAAATTTAAATTTTTAGCCTTTAATTTTTCTTTTGCATGTTTTAGGGCATTTGTGGTTTCCAAAGCAAAACCTACCAAAAACTGCTGTTCTTTAATAGCGCCTAAAGAAGCTAAAATATCTTGGGTTTTTTCAAGTTCTAGGGTTAGGTTTTCCGATTTTTTCTTAATTTTTTGTGTAGCAACTTGTTTGGGCTTGTAATCTGCTACAGCAGCGGCTAATATTGCAATATGACAATCTTTAAAGTGGTTGTGAGCGGCTTGATACATTTGGGCTGCAGAAACCACCGGTATAACGCTAACCAAGTTATGATTTATTTGTTGCTGGGTAGGTCCCGCAATAAGCACCACTTGGGCGCCTAAATTAGCGGCGGCTTTAGCTACTTCGAAACCCATTTTACCGCTGGAGTGATTACCAATAAATCGTACTGGATCTATGGCTTCATAGGTTGGTCCGGCTGTAATAAGTACTTTCCGCCCACGAAGCGGCATGTTGCTTAACAAATGATCTTCTATAAAACGTACAATATCCTCTGGCTCTGCCATTCGGCCCTGCCCTACTAATCCACTAGCTAGCTCGCCCGATGTAGCCGGAATCATAACATTTCCAAAGCTTTGTAAGGTGTCGAAACTAGTTTTAGAGGACGGATGCTTGTACATATCTAAATCCATGGCAGGCGCAAAATACACCGGACATTTAGCCGATAAATAGGTTGCTAACAATAAGTTATCGCATACGCCATTTGCCATTTTAGCGAGGGTGTGTGCCGTGGCAGGCGCAATAAGAAATAAGTCGGCCCAAAGACCAAGCTCCACATGGTTATTCCAGGTTTCATTGTCGTCCTCTGGATTTGTAAATGAGGACAATACCGGATTTTTGGAAAGAGTAGATAATGTAAGCGGTGTAACAAATTCTTTTGAAGCAGGCGTCATAACAACTTTTACGTGAGCACCTGCTTTTATAAAACACCGCACTAATGATGCCGTTTTATAAGCAGCTATACCAGCACTTATGCCGAGTAATACGTTTTTACCGCTTAAAATGGACATATTGGTTTAGGCTTGAGTATCGTCCGCTGTATTTCTGTAGTAAATTTTACCATCTAACCATTCTTGTACGGCCAGGGCATGTGGCTTTGGTAATTTTTCATAGAATTTAGACACTTCTATTTGTTCTTTGTTCTCGAAAATTTCTTCCAAACTATCGTTGTAGGTGGCAAACTCTTCTAACTTTTCAATTAATTCCTTTTTTATTTCAGAGTTAATTTGATCGGCGCGTCTGGCGATAATAGAAATTGCTTCGTAAATATTTTCTGTTGGCGCATCTATTTTATTACGGTTATAAGTAATGGTATTTACTGGCGCATTAATTTTCTTTAAATCCATATGATGATTTCTTAACTTTTAGTACTGTAATTTTCTAATTCTTGTTCAATATCCTTAATCATTTCTTCAGCTTGTTCCAAAAATTTGGAATCGGCATAAGACCTCTTAAAGTTATAATAATAGTCCCTAGCATCCTTTAAGCGCGCTTCTTTTTTACTGTAAACGCTATTTATAGCTAATTGGTATGCGGAATCAAACTTGATAAAAAGTGCTTCTTCTCTGTATGAAGTTCCAGGAAAATCGAATATAAAATTATCGATAGCCTTCATAGGAGCTTGAAAATCGCGTGTATAACCCGCAATGGTATTAAATTGTTTCGCTATGCTAAACGCCTTGGTTTCCAGTTTAAAATCAAGCTCTTTTACTAATGCATTTGCTTCGGCTAAATAAGTAGACTCTGGATACAAATTAATAAAGGCTTGAAATTTTTCTATGGCTTCTCTGGTTTCTTGCTGATCTTTAGAGTAAACTGGCGATAACATGTATGCGCTTTTTGCACTTAAAAAAGCTGCTTCTTCTACTTTTTCGCTATTGGGATAGGCATCTACAAAACGTTCAAAATGGTAACTTGCTAGATACCAGTCTTTTTCTTCGTAATAGCTTTTTGCATTTAAGTATGATAATTTTTCGGCCTGTGGCTTTCCTCTATACACGGGTAATATGGCTTCAAAAAGCTTATTAGCTTTGCCGTATTTACCTTCATTGTATAGTTTTTCGCCTACTTTGTATTTTGTTCCTGTATCAACAGACTTCAAGGCCTTCTGATATTCGCTACAAGAACTTAACAGTGTGCAGGTTATAATTATATAAATAAATGACTTCATAGTTTTAAAACAAGGTGCAAAATTAGGTTAATAAATTGGAATTTAAAAATATTTATGCGGCTAAAATACAAGCTATAATTAGGTAAACATGCAGATTAAGTATTATTTAACGCTTTGCTATTTTGGTTTACAAAAGCGGCTATATTTTTTTTCAAAGTACTGGATGCTTCAACTAATGGCAATCTAACGGTTGCCTGGCATTTACCCATTGTTTGTAGCAAGGCTTTTATTCCTGCAGGGTTATTTTCAGAAAAAATAAGACGCGTTATATCCATTAATTGGTTATGTATTTGAAACCCTGCTTCCGCGTTTTTTGCCAAGCCTAAAGCCATCATGCTAGAAAATGCTTTGGGAAATGCTTGAGCGATTACCGAAATAACACCTGCTCCACCAGCCAAGGCAACGGGTAAAGCTAAATCGTCATCGCCTGATATAACTAAAAAATCGGCTGGTTTATCTTTTAATAACCGTAAGTACTGCGCCATATTACCAGCTGCTTCCTTTACTCCAACAAGGTTTTTAGAGGCCTGCGCCAAACTTATGATTGTTTCTGGAGCCATATTAACGCCCGTACGGCCGGGTACATTGTATAATAAAACAGGTTTTGGAGCCGCATTAGCAATAGCCAAAAAATGCGCCTTTAAACCTTCTTGCGTTGGCTTGCTGTAATACGGAGCCACAGATAAAATAGCATCTATATCGCTAAAATCTGTTGCCTCTATTTCAGCAATAACGGCTTGGGTATTGTTGCCGCCTATTCCTAAAACCAAAGGCACACGCCCCTTGTTGGCATGAATAATGGTTTTGGTAATAGCTGTTTTTTCGGTGGGTGTTATGGTAACGCTTTCGCCAGTGGTGCCTGAAATAACAATGTAATCCACACCATTTTTTATATTAAAATCCACCAAGCTAGTTAAGGCGTCATAATCTACCGATAAATCGGTTTTAAAAGGGGTTACTATGGCAATTCCTGTACCTGTTAGTTTATGTGTCATGCTTTGTAGTATTAAATACGTTTAAATATTTTGTAAGTTCGCTATTAAAGGCTTTAAAATCTTGAATAGGTGTATTTATTATTAAATCGTTTAACCGGTAATCTTTTTGAAAAATGCCCACTTTAAAATGCGCTTTAGATCGCGTGGTTAACCATTTTAAGTGAAGCAAATCTGCTGTATAATAGCTTATAAGTAAATCGAAATCTCGATCCAAAAACCGTTGTAAATCTGGATGTTTTACAGCACCATTCCACCCGATGTCTTTACAATAAAAACAACCCGATTCCCTAGCCACGGCTTCATCCTTTTCTGTGGAATAACAAATAACGTGTAAGTTATTGGCGGCCAAATGCAAACTAGAGATAAGCGCTTTAAACATATCCATATTAGATACTTCGCCCGTATTTACAAGAACACCTACCTGTTTAACAGGTTGTGGTTTTCGGGTACCTTCGGAAGCTCGCAACAACAACCGAAGCTGTTTTTTAATAGATTTTTCTTTAAAACCCTTTAAAATCATTATATCTTTATGCTTTTTACAAATGTACTAAAAGAACCCACAATCACATATTAAATTTACGAGCGTTTCTATGAAATTACATCTTATAAAAATTGTTTGTGTCGCCCTATTAGTAGCTAGCTGCAAACCAAAGCATTGGCAAGTAAATAAGGTAGTAGGCAAGCAGATAGAAATTACGGACTCCTTAACTGGTAAAGCAGAAATTGAGGCGTTTATAAAACCCTACAGAGACCATGTTAACAAAGATTTGGACAGCACATTAAGTTATGCTGTTGCAACTTATTCTAAAAAAGATGGCGAATTAAACACAGCTATTGGAAACTTGTTTGCCGATGTTGTTTTTGAACAAGCCAATCCTGTTTTTTTAGAACGCACAGGAAACAATATAGACATGGTGCTACTAAACCATGGTGGCATTAGAGCCATTATATCCGAAGGACCTGTAAGTGCACGCACCGCTTATAGTATTATGCCTTTTGAGAATAGCATTGTTGTTGTAGGTTTAAAAGGCAGTCAAATTAATGAGTTAATTACCTATTTAGCCCAGAAAAAAACAGCACATCCCATTGCCAAATTACAGTTGGTATTGGATTCTAATTACCAGGTTAAAACAGCTACTATTTCGGGGAACCCTATAAATCCGGAGCACACCTATTATGTAGCAACAAACGACTATTTGTATAGCGGCGGCGACAATATGAGCTTTTTTAAACCAAACGAATCGGTTGCGGTTTTAAACTACAAAATACGCCACGCACTAATTGACTATTTTAAAAAAACGGATACTATTAATCCCATTTCCGATAACCGGTTTATAAAACTGAATAATTAAACTTCATGAAACGCCGAATATTTATAAAACAAACAGCGGCCACCAGTGCCTTTTTAGGCATGGGTGGTTTAAGCTTAAACGCTTTTTCGCCTGCCAATAGCACCAAGAAAATTACCATATTACACACCAACGATGTTCATAGTCATATTGATCCCTTTGGACCCAAGGACGGTAGAAACCCAAACAAAGGCGGCGTGGCAAGGCGGGCAACATTAATTGATAGTATACGGCAAGAAAACCCCAATACCCTTCTTTTGGATGCAGGTGATATTTTTCAAGGTACGCCCTATTTTAACTACTATGGTGGCGAATTGGAGTTTAAATTAATGAGCAAATTAAAATACGATGCGGCAACCATTGGTAACCATGAATTTGATAACGGACTAGAAGGTATTTTAGCACAACTACCCCATGCTCAATTTTCATTCTTATCTGCTAATTACGATTTTTCTAACACCATTTTAGAGGGCCACATTAAACCCTACCAAGTTTTCGAAAAAGACGGTATTAGAATAGGCGTTTTTGGGCTTGGTGTCGAGTTGGATGGCTTGGTGGACAAAAACATGTACAAAGAAACCAAATACTACGACCCGGTTGAAATTAGCCAGGATATAACCCGCATTTTAAAGGATGAGGAACAATGCCATTTGGTTATTTGCTTATCGCATATTGGTTATTACTACAAAAAAAATCCTTCCAAAATTTGCGATTTAACACTAGCGGCTAAAACAAAAAACATCGACTTAATTATTGGAGGGCACACGCACACCTTTCTAGACAAACCAACTGTGGTTAAAAATAGTGAGAACAAAAACGTATTGGTTAATCAAGTGGGCTGCTTTGGCTTAAACCTAGGAAGAATAGATTTTTATTTTAAAAATACACGTTTGGAAAGCAGTGAAGGTGCTGCCATTATTGTTTAAAAACCATTTTATTGGGATGTTGTCCGTTTTTTAGTAACGACGCTTTTTTGGTCTCTTGGGCATACTGCACACTCACTTTAAACAAGAAAAACAACCCAACAACCTGCAGCACCGTATTAAGTACCTCAAGAATCCAATGGCTTACAAAAAAATTGTGTACATAAAAAAACGTGTCGGCAAAGGCAAAACATAGCGCTGCTATTAAAAATAAAATAGATCGGCTGGTTTGTTTACTAATAAAGTTGGCAAAGGCTATAATGGCCAGCAACAATACGGTAATACTTTTTCCTAAAATTAATAGGAAAGCTTTGGACTGCCATACATCTACTTGAAGTAGGGATATAAACCCAAACAAAAGATACACACCAATTCCAAAAAGCAGCAGCAAGCAAATAGCTATTACCTTATCCAAATTACGCAAAGCCATTCTGGTAACTACAGCTGTTATTAAACTAACAAAACTAATGGTATAACATATTTTAGCTAAACCTATTAACAGCGGCGAGGTAGCCAAAGCCGATAAAAAATCGGCCAGAAAAAAAGAAATCAGAAAAACAACCATCACCGGTTTTGTTTGCTTATTCTTTAACAAATAGCACATAAAAAGAAATGGTATAAATAAGGGCTTGGTTACTTGTAGCAATACATGATGGTTGCTTAAAATAGCCAAAACATGCACGGCTATAAGAACAAACAGGACAAGTAATACGTTCCTGTTATAACTAATTTTGAGATAGTTTCTCACAGTAGATAGATAAGTAGGTTGCGACAAATATAAACAAAAAAATGAATTTCATCGTTAAATATTAGCTTTTTATCGACTAATTGACGGTATTTAACGAAATATTAGTGTGTACAGAAAAGGTAACTAGATTCCTTACAGGAAAAACTTAAACAAAAAGCTCTACCTTTTCATTTTTAACTTTCGATTGCACATAAAAGAAGCAGAAAGCCATTAAAAACAAGAGCGTTTGAACAATATTAAGCACACCCTGCTCTTCGGCAACATAGTAATATGCAATTTGAATTACCTCGGAAAAAACAATACAAATAGACCCAAAGAACAAAAAAAGTGTTTTTTTGTTATCGTTGTAGAAGTAACTAATTAACGATATAGATAGCAATAACAACATAATTATATTGTAAACCAGTTCTACCATAATAAAGAGTTCGGCTCCTTTTGGAAAACTAGGAAACACAATGGTTAACAACACATAAACAATGTAAATATTGAGTGCCATTAAAATGAGTATGTGAACAATATAATTTTTTAATGCTTTCCGAAAGTTTATGGTTTTAGACACCTCTATAATCAGAAAAACATAGGAGAGCATGTAAAATAGATTACCTATTACATACACAGCATCCAGATTAATTTGAGGTGCTTTTAGTGAAAAGTATTCTACAAAAACAAACAATTCTGCAGCAGAAAATGCTATTAAAAAAAGTGAAAAATATCTGGTTTTTTTCTCTACATTAATAAAATACATTAAAGCAAAAAGAGGCGCTATTAGGGCTTTGCTTAAACCAGAAAGTTCTGTTTTGCCATTTATTTGCAGTAATGTAAAAATAACACAAAAGGCAATAATAAAAAATATAAGAATATCCGTTTTTTTCATCAATTCACGTACGTATTGGATGTCAAATATAAACAATTTAAGTAATTAACCGAATAAATACAACACTTAATCGGAAAATTATCCGACACAAAATTATGGTAACATTTTCAAAAAATCGTCTTCCGTTAGTATGGGCACCTGTAACTGTTGGGCTTTCTCTTTTTTACTCGGTCCCATTTTATCGCCTGCCACCACAAAATTAGTTTTAGAAGAAATGGACGAGGCTACTTTTCCGCCGTTATTTTCAATAAGTGTTTTTAATTCATTTCGTGTAACTTTATAGAATACACCCGAAACCACGAAACTTTGCCCAGCCAAAACATTGGTTTGGTTTGCGCGTTTTTCCGCCGAAATTTCCATTTGAACACCAAATGTACTTAACCTTTCAACAATGTTATTATTTATGTCTTCTGCAAAAAAGCTTGTTACACTCTCGGCTATTCGGTTACCAATTTCGTCCACCGCCATAAGTTCTTCTACAGAAGCCTTCTTTAAAGCAGTAATCGATTTAAAATGATTTGCTAATTTTTTAGCAACAGTTTCGCCCACATAACGAATACCCAAAGCAAACAAAACACGCTCAAACGGAATGTGTTTGCTGGCTTCAATACCGTTAATTAAATTTTCGGCACTTTTTTGTGCCATACGTTCTAAAGGTAGGACGTCTGCTATGGTTAATTCATACAAATCGGAATAATTAGAAATAAGTCCCGCGTTTACTAAAAGCGCAACAGTTTCGCCTCCCAACCCTTCAATATCCATGGCTTTCCTGCTTATAAAATGCTGGATACGACCAATAATTTGGGGATTACAACCAGTATCATTTGGGCAGTAATGCTGTGCTTCGCTTTCTTTTCTTACCAATGGTGTTTGACATTCTGGGCAATGTGTGGCGTACACTGTGGGCTTGGAGTTTTGGGGACGTTGGGTGACATCTACGGCAATAATTTTTGGTATTATTTCGCCACCTTTTTCAACAAAAACAACATCGCCTTCCCTAATGTCTAACTTTTCTATTTGGTCGGCATTATGCAATGAGGCCCGTTTTACCGTGGTTCCTGCCAACTCCACTGGCTGCAAATTAGCCACCGGCGTAATGGCCCCAGTTCGGCCAACTTGATAGGTAATTTTATTTAATCGTGTAGCTACTTGCTCTGCTTTAAACTTATAAGCAATTGCCCACCGTGGCGCCTTGGCTGTATAGCCCAACTCCTCTTGATGCTGCAAACTGTTAACCTTTATAACCACGCCATCTGTTTCGTATGGCAACTGGTGTCTATGCGTATCCCAGTAGGCTATAAAATCTAAAACTTGGGCAATATTGCTTGCTTTTTTCGCAATTTCTGGAACTTTAAATCCCCATTCGCGCGCCTTGTTTAAACTTTCCATTTGCGTTTGAATGTTTAAATTCTGCCCTGTTAGGTTATACAGCAAGCATTCCAAGGGGCGTTTGGCAACCTCTGCACTATCTTGCAGTTTTAATGTTCCAGAGGCTGTGTTGCGCGGATTCCTATATGGTTCTTCACCTTGCGCTACACGCGCTTCATTTAATTTTATAAATCCGTCGAAAGGCAAAACAATTTCACCCCGAATATCAAATTTTTCGGGGTAATTGCCGCGTAATTGCAAAGGAACAGATTTAATGGTTTTAACATTGGCAGTTACATCGTCTCCTTGAAAACCGTCGCCCCTTGTAACGGCTTTATGCAACTTTCCGTTAAGGTACGTAATGCTAATAGAGGCGCCATCGTATTTTAGCTCGCAGGTATATTCAATAGGACCATCAATAGCTTTTTTAAGGCGCGTTTCCCAATCCAATAAATCTTCTTTAGAATAGGAATTATCTAAAGAATACATGCGGTGTTCATGCACCACTGTTTCAAAATTTTTAGTTATTTCACCACCCACTCGGTTAGTTGGTGACGTTGGATTGAAAAATTCTGGATGTTTAGATTCTAATGCCTGAAGCTGTTTAAGTTTGGCATCAAATTCAAAATCCGAAATTGTAGGATTGTCCATTACATAATATGCGTAATTATGTTGGCGTAATTCTTCGCGAATGGCTTCTATTTGCTCTTGTATTGTCATATAAATTAACGTATTCCTTTTAGCATCCGTTGTTTGCCAAAAATATCTGTTTTAAGTTCAACTTGTTTAAAACCGTAATTATTTAGCAGATTTACCATATCTGTAGCAAGATATTCATTAATTTCAAAAAATAGATGACCTTGCGGTTTTAATACCTGCTTGGCATGCTGCACAATGGCCTCGTAAAAAACTAATGGCTTATTATTACTTACAAATAAGGCCTGATGGGGCTCATAATTTAAAACATTATTCCTCATGTAAGCTTTTTCCAATTGGCGTACATAAGGTGGATTAGAAACAACCACATCAAAAAAGCCATTTTTAGTTTCTAACCATGGCTGGTGCAACTGCAGAATATCCGCTTCTACAAACACCACTGGCGCCTTATTTATTTGCGCATTTACACGAGCAACCTCCAATGCTTTTTTACTAATATCCACAGCATAAACTTCGGCCTGCGGAAGTTGTGTTGCTAAACTAATGGCTATACAGCCTGAACCAGTGCCCACATCCAGCACACGCAAAGGTGTTTGGGTGGCGAGGCCTTCGGTTTTTAAAACCCAAGCCACCAGCTCTTCTGTTTCTGGTCTGGGAATTAATGTGTCTTTGGTTACTTTAAATTGCAATCCAAAAAAGGCAGTTTCGCCTATTATATATTGAATGGGTTCTTCCTGTTTTAAGCGACTTAAAGCTTCAAATAATGGTTGTTCCTCTTGTTTGGTAACAGCAAGTTGTGGTTCTAAAACCAAGGTAATTCGGTTTAAATCGAGGTAGTGCTGAATAAGTAAATTAAAAAAACTACCTACCTCCTCCGAACCATAAATAGCATCTAATTCTTGATGAAAAATATGTTCAATATCTTTTAATATCACAACATCTGTTTGTTTTAGTATTTTAAAAAGCTAACATGCCGCATAAAAACCGGTTTAATTGCAAAAAGCAGTTGCATTAGGAACGAACGCAATATATTCCGAACCAATAACTACCGCCGCTTGTTAAATTATTATATTTTTATGCTTTGAAATTCTGGGATGAAGATACATGAAAAATATATAACACGATGCATTCAAATTGCAAAAAATGGTTTAGGTACAACAGCCCCAAACCCCATGGTTGGTGCGGTAATTGTTTATAAAAACCGTATTATAGGCGAGGGTTTTACCTGTCCGTTTGGCGGACCACATGCCGAGGTAAAAGCCATAGAATCGGTTCGGAATAAACGGCAATTAAGCCAAGCTACCTTATATGTTACTTTGGAGCCTTGCAGCCACTTTGGAAAAACCCCGCCTTGTACTAATTTAATTGTGGCGCATAATATTCCTCGTGTGGTAATTGGCACTATGGATACGCATAGTAAAGTGGCCGGTACTGGCATAAAAATGCTTCAAGAAGCGGGGTGCCAAGTTACACTTGGTGTTATGGAAACCGCCTGCCAATTGCACCACAAACGCTTTTTTACATTTCACAACTTAAAGCGACCTTATGTTATTTTAAAGTGGGCCGAAACAGCAGACGGCTATATAGCACCGAGCAGCAGGGATGCACAAAAACCAGTATGGATAACCAACCCGCTTTCCAGGCAAATAGTGCATAAATGGCGTACTGAAGAACAAGCTATTTTAGTGGGCACGCAAACAGTTTTAGCAGATAATCCCGTATTAACAGCTCGCACTTGGGCTGGTAAAAATCCAACTCGAGTGGTTTTAGATTTAAACCAAAAAATACCAAACCACTACGCCGTTTTTAACCAAGAAAGTCACACCCTAAAACTGACTAAAAAGGATATTAATCCTGAAAAACCTTTAGCCCAACAAATAGTTTCTATTTTACATGCGCACCACATACAGTCGGTTATTATTGAAGGCGGCACTAAAACTTTACAAACTTTTATTAACGAAAACTTATGGGACGAAGCACGTGTATTTACAGGTAGTACCACTTTTAAAACAGGCACAAAAGCACCCATTTTTAAATCAACACCAACTAAAGAAAAGGAAATAGGCATATTAAACGATAGGCTTTGCTACTACAAAAACCCACTATGATAACCACAATAATATTTGATTTTGGCGATGTATTTATCAATTTAGATAAAACAGGCGCTAGCATAAAGGCACTGGAATTTTTTAACATCACAGAATTTTCGCCAGAAATGATGGCCTGCAATGAAGCCTACGAAACCGGCAAAATAAGTACCGATGCCTTCTTAAATTTTTACCAAAAATTAGCTCCTAACGCTACTAAAAACCAGTTAATAACTATTTGGAATGCGCTTTTAAGGGACTTTCCGCCACACCGACTCGCATTTTTACAAAAGTTAGCAACACAAAATAATTACCAACTCATATTGTTAAGTAATACAAACGAACTTCATATAGATTGGATAAAGAAAAACGTGTCGTTTTACGAAACTTTCCAAGCTCAATTTCATCAATTTTACTTATCGCATATCATCGAATTACGGAAACCAAATGCCGATATTTATAAATTTGTATTGGACAGTAATAGGCTACAACCAGAAAATTGCCTTTTTATTGATGATACCAAGGAGAATATTGAAGCCGCTCACGCTTTGGGTATCCATACGTGGCATTTAAATCCTGAAAAACACGATGTTGTTAATTTATTCACCGCCAAAAAAGACTTGTTTTGATATATCTTTTGTTAAGTATTTTAGCCTCGACGGTCATTTTTATTCTTTTCAAACTTTTTGAAAAATATAAAATTAATACCCTACAAGCCATTGTAGTTAATTACATAACAGCCTGTACAACAGGCGTTTTAGCTTATTCAGAACCTGTTAATTTAGAATACATTGTGAGTTCCACTTGGTTTTATGGCGCTATTGCATTGGGTTTTTTATTTATTGCTATTTTTAATGTAATGGCTATAACATCGCAACGCGTGGGCTTATCGGTAGCTAGCGTTGCTACAAAAATGAGTGTTATTATTCCCGTTGTTTTTGGTATTTATGTTTACAATGAAAGCGCGGGCTTGTTTAAAATACTGGGTATTTTAGCTGCGTTAATAGCTGTATATTTAGCCTCTATAAAACCAGGAACACGCATAAAAAATAAGGGATATTATATATTTCCAATAATTATATTTTTGGGTTCGGGTATTATAGACACCGCCATAAAATATATAGAAACCACCTATTTGCCAGACAACGGCATACCTATTTTTTCCGCTACTATATTCTGTTTCGCTGCGGTTGTTGGTGTTTTGTTGTTAGTGTTGCAAAAAATTAGAGGCCAGTTTGTTTTTAACCCCAAAAGTATTGTTGGCGGTATGGCTTTAGGTTTGGTTAATTATGCCTCTATTTATTACATCTTAAAAGCACTAGACCACGAAAATTTAGAGAGTTCTACCATCTTTACCGTAAATAATGTAGCTATTATTTTATGTACATCGCTTTTGGGGCTACTTTTGTTTAAAGAAAAACTCTCCAGAAAAAACTGGCTAGGAATTTGTTTAGCTATGATTTCCATCTTACTAGTAACTGCCTTATAAAATGACGTTAACAGACACCTATAAAACCATTCAAAAAGCATCAGAACCTGTATTATTTAAAGATAAAAACAGTAAGTTTTTTGGTTATGCCTTTCCTGTAACCACAGAGGAAGCGGTTAAAGACAATTTAGATTATCTTAAAAAAAAACATCATACGGCAGGTCATTGGTGCTATGCTTACCAGTTAGGAACAGATCCAAAACAATTTCAATTTAGAGCCAACGACGATGGCGAACCAAACAATAGCGCTGGGATGCCTATTTATGGCCAAATACAATCGTTTCAACTTACAAACATACTTATTGTGGTGGTGCGTTATTTTGGTGGTGTTAAGTTGGGAGTTGGCGGCCTTATAAACGCGTATAAAACAACATCACAAATGGCTATTGAGGCCAGCAAAACTGTAACCCGAACCATAAAGAAACAATATCTTGTGACTTGCGATTATAAAAACCTCAACAAAGTCATGCGTATCATTAAAGAGAATAATTTAAAAATTACAGACCAAACCCTTGCATTGGACTGTCAAATTATCTTTTCTGTCCGTTTAAAAAATAGCGAATCTGTTGCAGCTAAATTTAAAACCATTTACGAAGTTTCCATTAAAGCTTTGAACTAAACGCTGCTATTTTTTCTTCAATATATTCCGGACAACGAATAGGCCGTTTGGTAGCAGCATTAACAAATGCTAAAATAGTGTTAGCTTCCACCAGAACAAGGCCATCGGAATTGCTAATTTTATAATCGAATTCCAACTTAACAGTAGGCATTTTTTTAAGGCTTGTTTTAACAGTTAATACCTCATCGTAATAAGCCGAATTTTTATATTGAAGCGCCATAGAAATTACAGGCAGCATAATACCGCTTAACTCCAACTCTTTGTAAGAAAGGCCCATTTCGCGAAGCCATTCGGTGCGTCCCATTTCCAGATATAACGGGTAATTAGCATGATGAACCACTCCCATTTGATCGGTTTCAGCATATCGAACACGCACTGGAATTTCATTAAAAAATAGCATCTGTTATAAATATTTTTTTGTAGATTAGTCGACCGTTACAACATGCGAAAAAATATCTTAACATTCAATAGTTTTACATTTTTTTTTTAAGATTTTTGTTCACATATTTGCCTAACGATAATCAGCTAGGAAATTCGTTCCTGTCATCTACTAACGCGTAAATTTTTTTTTCAATAATGAGTGTAACTGCACAAACGGTATGGGAAAATTGTCTGGAATTTATTAAAGATAATATACAACCGCAGGCATACAAAACCTGGTTTGAACCGATTGTTGCCGTTAAGTTTGCAGACAACGCTTTAAGCATTCAAGTACCAAGTAAATTTTTTTACGAATGGCTGGAAGAGCACTACGTTAAAATACTTAAAGTGGCCCTAACAAAACAGTTAGGTGAAAATGCCAAATTGGTATACATTATAAAAATGGAAAATACCTATGGCAACAAACAGCCTTTTACAGAACGTATTCCTAGTGCCAACCGCGCCTCTGCCGTAAAGGCTCAAGACGTGGACATTCCTATGAATAATAAAAATCGGGAACTTCGAAACCCGTTTGTTATTCCAGGTATTAGGAATGTAAAAATAGAATCGCAGTTAAACCCTAATTATAGTTTTGAAAACTTCTTGGAAGGCGACTCCAACAGACTGGCCAGAAGTGCCGGATTAGCAGTTGCTGCCAAACCTGGTGGTACGTCTTTTAATCCGCTACTAATTTTTGGTGGCGTAGGTTTGGGAAAAACGCATTTAGCGCACGCCATAGGAGTTGATATAAAAGACAAGTACCCAGAAAAAACGGTTTTGTACATTTCTGCGGAAAAATTTACACAACAATACATAGATGCGGTTAAAAAAAATAACCGAATCGATTTTATACACTTTTATCAAATTATTGATGTATTAATAATTGACGATGTTCAATTTTTATCCGGAAAATCGGGGACGCAAGATGTTTTCTTTCATATTTTTAATCACTTACATCAAAACGGTAAACAGGTAATTTTAACTAGCGATAAAGCACCTGTAGATATGCAAGACATTGAACAACGCTTGCTTTCTAGATTTAAATGGGGTTTATCGGCAGAATTGCAAAGCCCTGATTTTGAAACGCGTGTATCTATTTTAAAGAATAAACTTTACCGCGACGGCGTGGAAATGCCAGAAGAAATTGTAGAATATGTAGCAAAACATATTAAGTCGAATATCCGAGAATTAGAAGGTGCCATAATATCGTTAATTGCGCAGTCATCGTTTAACAAAAAAGAAATTACAACCGATTTAGCCAAACAAGTGGTTGAAAAATTTGTAAAAAATACCAAGCGCGAAGTATCCATAGACTATATTCAAAAAATTGTATCGGACTATTTTCAAATGGATGTGGATACCCTTCAATCCAAAACACGCAAAAGACACATTGTACAAGCCAGACAATTAGCTATGTTTTTTGCCAAAAAATACACAAAAGCCTCTTTGGCGAGTATTGGTTCACAAATAGGAAAACGCGACCACGCCACGGTATTGCACGCCTGTAAGACGGTCGATAATTTATCGGCAACCGATAAGCAGTTTAAAAAGTACGTTGAAGATTTAACCAAAAAACTATCCATTTAACGCTGGTTTTAAAATTCGTATAATGCAATCAAAACAAACTAAAATTCTTATGGTATGCTTGGGCAACATTTGTCGTTCGCCACTGGCTGAAGGCATTTTAAAATCGAAGTTACCAAGCACTAATTTTGTTGTGGATTCTGCAGGTACCGGCGATTATCATATAAATGAAGCGCCCGACCCGCGTTCTATTCAAGTAGCTAAAAAATATGGCATTGATATTTCGGAACAGCGCGGCAGACAGTTTAAGGTGTCTGACTTTAAAAACTTCGATTTTATATACGTTATGGACAGTGCTAATTACACGCATGTGGTAAACATGGCACCAAACCCGGAAGACGCTGAAAAAGTAACTTACATTCTTAACGAAGTTTATCCCAATCAGAACCACAGCGTTCCAGACCCGTATACAGGTGGCATACAAGGTTTTGAAAGTACTTTTAAAATGCTAGACGACGCTTGCAATCGGATAGCCGAAAAACTTCAGTCCTAACAGCGAAACATGTCTTTTACCCAGTTGTATTTGTAACTTATTAGTAAAACTTTTCAACTCCCCAATACCCTATAAAGCGCCTTTAAAACAACTGTTAAAATCTAATTACTTTAAAAAACATGTATTTACAAGTAGCTTTTTTGTAATTTGTAGCTAAAATTATAAATTATGAAACTAGTTACCATTATACTTATCCTTTGGAGTGGTTGTAACCTATTTGCGCAACAGCTAACATTTAACTTGCACGCCGCTGGTTTTAACAACCCGGTTGGTTTAAAACACGCTAACGATAATAGGTTGTTTGTTGTGGAAAAAGCCGGACTAATAAAAATTATAGATGCGCAACAAAACGTGTTAACGACACCGTTTTTAAACATAGATAATTTGGTTAGTAATAGTGGTGGCGAACGCGGTTTACTGGGTCTTGCCTTTCATCCAAACTATGCCAGCAACGGCTATTTTTACGTGAATTACATTAATAATTCGGGCAACACCGTAATCTCTCGATTTAGCACGAGTACTACCAATGCAAATGTTGCCACTGCTAATTCCGAACTTATTTTATTAACCATTAATCAACCATACGGTAACCATAATGGCGGCGATATGGCCTTTGGTCCAGATGGTTATTTATATATTGCTACGGGCGATGGTGGCTCTGGGGGCGATCCAGAAAACCGTTCGCAGGATCTTACCACCCTATTGGGCAAGTTACTTCGCATAGATGTTAACCAAGCAACTAATGGCAATAATTATGGTATTCCGCAAGACAACCCTTTTATTAATACACCCAATGCCTTAAATGAAATATGGGCTTATGGTTTACGAAATCCGTGGCGTTTTTCTTTCGACACTGTAAATAATACCATTTGGATTGCCGATGTTGGCCAAAATAATATTGAAGAAATAAATGCCGTAAACACCACCACTGCAGGTATTAATTATGGTTGGCGCTGTTACGAAGGAAATGCTCCTTACAACACATCTGGATGTCCTGACCCCAACACGCTTCAATTTCCGGTCGCCCAATACACCCATACAGGTAGCGGTAATTTTAAATGCTCCATTACTGGGGGCTATGTATACCGCGGAGCTGCCTTTCCTAATTTTATAGGGAAATATTTCTTTGCAGATTACTGTAGCGATGAAGTAGGCATTTTAAGTTTTGAGAACAACGCCTGGAATATGTCCTTTACACCGCCTTTAAACAATAAAGGATTTACCTCCTTTGGAGAGGATAGTGCGGGCGAATTGTATATTGTAGCCTCCTTAACTGGCGAAGTTTTTAAAATTACAGATGCTAATTTAAGTGTAGAAGAAACCAATAAAATTAACATACAACTATATCCAAATCCCGCAAAAACAGAAGTAAATGTGCGTGCCACAAACAGCTCAATTACTTTACAAAAAGTATTAGTATACAGCGCAGACGGCAAATACCTTGAAACAAATTGGGGAAAAAACAGTAGCTTAATAACTATAAATACCGCCAACCTAGCAAAGGGTTTGTATTTTCTAGAAATTTATGATAGTAACAATCGTATATTTACAAAAAAAATAGCCAAAAATTAATGAACGCCCAACTCGGAAAACTATATTTAATTCCAACAACATTAGGAAATACGAACCCATTAGATGTACTACCCATTACCGTAAAAAAAACCATTGAAAATCTTACAATTTTTATTGTAGAGAACGAAAAAACAGCTAGGCGGTTTATAAAACAAATAACACCCCATAAAAAGCAATCCGAACTGCGTTTATTTCTTCTCAATAAGTTTACCGATGAAGCCGTTATTCCAACGTTTTTAGAGCCATGCCTTAATGGGCAAAATGTTGGTTTATTATCTGAAGCGGGGTGCCCCGCAGTAGCCGATCCGGGTGCAGATGTTGTAAGCATAGCTCACAACCAACAAATACAAGTGGTGCCACTGGTAGGGCCATCGTCTATAATTATGGCTGTTATGGCTTCTGGTATGAATGGTCAGAGTTTTGCTTTTAATGGGTATTTACCAATAGACAAACAAGCACGTAAAGCAGAATTACAAAGATTGGAGCGTGTATCGCTTCAACAAAATCAATCGCAGTTGTTTATAGAAACTCCTTACCGAAACAATGCCATGCTTCAAGATATTTGTAAAGTTTTGCATCCAGACACACAGGTTTGTGTAGCCTGCGATATAACCTTACCAACCGAGTTTATAAAAACCCAATCGGTAACTTTATGGAAAAAAAACAGTGCAGACCTTCATAAAAGACCAGCACTGTTTATTATTCATAGAAGCTAATTTTAGGCTGTAAGCTTCACTTTTGCTTTTCGGTTAGCTTCCACCTTTGAAGTATCGTATCCAGAGAATTTCTTAATATAATACTGTATGGAGGTTCCGTAGGCATCCTTAAACCCATCCTGACCGTAACTTCGTAAGTATTTTTTTACATTACCGGGGCCCGCTAAATGTGCTGCTGCTAAAATTCCAGACTCGGTTATGCGCACACCATTTATTACTTTACCCTCAAAACGCTTAATATCTTTGCGTAAAATCCATTTGTTGCGCTGTGCGTTTGCTACAAAGGCCTTTTCTTGTAACTCCGGATTGTTAAGGAAATGTACTGGATTATGAATACCTATTAATTTTAGGGTTTCTTTTCCAAACTGGTATTTACCCAAATAACCATAGGTGTTAACTATAAAGTAGTCGCCTCTAGACTCCTTAAACGCTAAAGCCTCCTTAAAACCTACAAACGACTTTCCTAATTTAGGCGAAAAAGGTTTGTACACTTTCTCCGATGGCAGAAAATAATCGGTTGGAAGCTCTGAATCTTCCGACTCATTTAAAGCTATATCATTAACCTGATAATTGGTCGTTTCAATGCGCTTATTAGACGTAAAAGAACTAAAAATTAACACGCATATTACAAGCACTAGTACTAGGTAATTTAAGATACTTTTTCTCATGATGTATTGAATTTTTTACAGCCAATTGCCACAGGCATTGGGTGTAAAATTTCAGCGTGCAAATATACAACTTTTTTTTAATATCTGACAATTAATCGATTAAGTGGTTTTAAAAGTAGATTCCGTGTACCGAAAACCCATTTTTAGTATGAAACGCAAGTGCAGGAAATGGCACTTTTACGGCATTAAAAATTTCGAAAACAGATTTTAAAACGTGCGATTTTGTTTTAATCTTTGTCAAATCTACATCCAAACTTAAATAGAATTGACGCGCTTGTTGTTGGTTTAAAATGGTATGAGAATTTTTAACGTTGCTACCATTAAGCATACCATCCGCCCCGTAACCAAAAGCTATATTTAGCCATTTAGGCAGGCTCGTTATTTTTAAAAAGGCGTGTAAATTAAAACTCAACCAATAGGTTTGTCCGTTGTAATCCTTTAAAAACTCCTCGGTCCATCCATTTCCAAGTACATCTGGGCGTTGTTGTGCATAGCTTGTTCTGTGAAAACTATATTTCAATAAAATACGTTGCTCTTGCCAAAGGAGCTCTTGGCCTATAAACAAACCAGTACCAGCAGCGTTTGCAACCATATCGCCCCAAGAAAATCCCCACTCTTCAGAAAAGCCATCCAGGACTTCTACAGCAGTTAAAAATGTAAATCCTAATGTGCCGCCATAAAGTAACTGATTTGTTTTACTTACACCACTCCAATTTAAGGCACTCGCACCTAACCTACCCATTTGGTATGCCGTAAAAACATGACCCAGCTTATCCATTTGTAACCACTCCGCGTTATCGTTGTAAACGTGAAATTTAGATTGCGAATAATTGGCATACCACAACCGATTTAAAGCAACTAAAGCGCCTGCACCCAAAACAACTTCGGTTAGCGCAACCGCATTGCGCCGTGGCACATGTAGGGTATCGCTTGGCTTTAAAAAGGTATTAATTCCAGATTGTGAAAAACCATTTAACCCGCATAACAGGACAATAAAAAATGTACAAAAGGGCTTCAAATGCTATTTATAAATACCTTGTTTAGATAAGTAGGCATGGTACTCGCGCGCATTAGCATTATGCTGACGCAGCGTTTTTGCGAATTTATGATAGCCAATACGTTTGGCATCGGCAGCAAAATACAAATACGAATGCTTTTCGTAATTCAAAACCGCATCAATAGCCGAGATATCCGGCATGGATACCAATCCTGGTGGCAAACCACCGTACATATACGTATTGTAAGGCGAATCGATTTCCTTATGTTTATTTAATACGCGCTTAATGACTGTATTTTTATATTCAGGTAATTGATACGCCGCATATTTTAACGTAGGATCTGCTTGCAATGGCATATTAATTCGTAATCTATTTATGTAAACGCCGGCTACTCTTGGCTGTTCGTCTGCTTGTTTGGTCTCCTCATGAACAATAGACGCTAAAGTCATTACCTGATGTGGTGATAAATTTAAGGCCTTGGCTTTTTGCAATCTACTAGCTGTCCAAAAACGCTCATACTCTGTCTGCATACGTTCTCTAAATTGCTTGGCAGAGGTATTCCAAAAAAACTCGTAGCTATTGGGAATATACATAGCTAGGGCATTTAAAGCCGAAAAGTTATGTTGCTTCAAAAACAATGTATCGCGCATAGCCGCTACCAAGGCGGTACTGTCTGCTTCAATTTGCATGCTAATACGACCAGCCAAATCTTCTAACGTTGGCTGATTATTAAATGCCACCGTAATAGGTAAGTTCTTACTCCGAATACTATTAATAATCGCATTATTATTCATACCTTTTTTAATAGCAAAACGGCCCGCTTTTACGTTTGTAATATATTGCTTACGCTGTGCAAGCGCATCAAAGGATGCTATGTCTTTAAGCAGTGGTTTTAGCTGTTCCCTTACCTCTGAATAAGGCGCATTAGTAGGAACAAAAATATAGGCTTCCTCGTTATTAAAAGCGGTATTAGGCGCAAACATAGCATTGTAAACAAAATAGGCTAAGTAAGCTGCTACTACCAAACCGAGTAGCGCAATGGCTAAAAGTATTTTTTTTATGTACATTTTCTAATTTAAAATTCGTTGTAAAAGGTATTCGCTTTTAAAAGTACCATTGGCATAATTCCAATCTTTTTTAAGACCAACACTGGTAAACCCTTGTTGTTTAAATAAGTGTAAGCTGGCTGTATTACCAGCCTCGATATTACAAAATAATTGATGTAAATTTAAATGTGTTTTGGCATATTGCGTCACTAATTTCAGCGCTTCGGTGCCATAACCTGCATGCCGGTCTTTTTTATGGTATACTACAATACCCACACCGGCTCGTTTGTTTTTAAAATCGAAATCGAATAAATCTATTAATCCAACGGGTGCATGGTGTTTATTTACAATAACCAATCGGAGTTGCTTGGCATCGTAAATATCCAGATGTGCGTTTTCCAAATAGTTTTTTAGCACATACTTGGAGTAAGGGGTTTGGGTGCTGCTTAATTCCCAAATGGTTTCATCGTTTTCTATAGTAAAGATAAAATCCAAGTCTTCTGGTTCTAAAGCTCGTAAATAAATAAGGTTTCCTTGCAATGTTACCATGTTATGTTTCCTTTAAAAACCTGTGTAGCTGGTCCTGTTAACCAAATATTTTGGTAGCCTAATGCTGTTTTTGTAAAAGAAACCTCCAACCTACCGCCTTGGGTTTCCAAAGTAATAATGGTATTATTGGTTTCTTTAATGGCGTGCATGGCCAAAGCTACCGCTGTAACACCTGTACCACACGAAAGGGTTTCGTTCTCTACGCCGCGCTCGTATGTGCGAACAGCAAAACGGGTATCTGTTATTTTTTTAACAAAATTTACATTAGTACCAGTTTCATTGTAAGGTGCTCCATAACGAATGGCAGCGCCTTTGGAAACCACATCTAAATCTTCTAAATTAGAAACCATTTGTACATGGTGTGGCGACCCCGTATCTAAAAAAACAAAATTATCCTGTATGGTAACAGCAGTAACGTCTTGCATTTGTAATTTCACATGGGTCCCTTCAATATGCGCTTTATGCACACCATCTACAGCCAAAAAAGTAGCCTTATTTTTAATAACTCCTAAAAAATTAGCAAAAGCTACAGCGCAACGCCCACCGTTACCGCACATGGTACTTTCGTATCCATTGGCGTTGTAGTATACCATATTAAAATCGTATTCCGGATGGTTTTCCAATAAAATTAAACCATCGGCTCCTATGCCAAAACGTCTGTCGCATAAGCTTTTAATTAGTTTGGTATTATTTTTGCCGAAGCTATTTGTACGGTTATCTATAATAACAAAATCGTTGCCCGTTCCTTGATATTTATAAAATGAATTCGTCATGAACCAGCAAAGATATAAATTTAACGCGGTTTTTTTTCATGTTAAATACGCGTTAAATTGGACGTTAAAAATAGTTAAACGTGAAAAAGACACAGAATAAAAATTTAATTTTAGTTTAATAAAACAGTAAACACCCATACGTATTATGAGAAAACTTTTAACCCTCTTGTTCGTTTCTATTTTAGGTGGCGTTTTAACCTTAACTGCATACAAATTAGTTGAACAAAATGGCGCAACAAACCTGCCTATAGTTACCAACCCGGCCCAAAATGAAGCGGCCGCCTATTTTCCAACAAATTACACGCGTCCCGTTGCATTGGATTCGGCAATAGGTCCAAATTTTGTAGAAGCTGCTGAAGAAACAGTACACGCCGTGGTTCACGTTAAAAACACCAGTATTGTTTCGGCGCCCACAACCATGGAAGACTTATTTTTTGGCAGACGCTCTAAACAAGCACAAATTGGAACTGGTAGCGGCGTAATTATTAATAAAGATGGCTATATTATAACCAATAATCATGTAATTGATGGAGCCAAAGAAATTTCTATTACAACCAACGACAACAAAATTTATGCTGCAGAGCTAATAGGAACCGATCCTAAAACCGACATAGCCTTACTAAAAATTGAAGCTGAAACCGATTTACCTTTTGTAACATTTGGCGATTCGGATACGGCACAAGTTGGCGAGTGGGTTTTAGCCGTAGGAAACCCTTTTAATTTAACCTCAACCGTAACGGCTGGAATTATTTCGGCCAAGTCTCGCGATTTAACCGGACAAAGTTACCAGTCTTTTATTCAAACAGATGCTGCGGTTAATCCCGGTAATTCTGGTGGTGCTTTGGTAAATATTAATGGCGATTTAATAGGCATAAACACTGCCATTAGCTCACAAACCGGTTCATACATAGGCTATTCATTTGCGGTGCCAAGTAACATTGCACGTAAGGTGGTGGAAGATTTGTTGGAGTTTGGCAATGTGCAAAACGGTATATTAGGCGTGAGCGGTATTAGCCTTGGAGGAAAATCCGCTGAACAATTAAACGTAAACATTACGCAAGGATTTTATGTAAGCGATGTAGAAGCCAAATCCGGCGCAGACAAAGCAGGTATAAAAAAAGGCGATATTATAACTAAAATAGATAACGTTGAAATTAGCAAATTTGCAGACCTACGCGGTTATTTAAACACCAAACGACCAAACGATGTGGTAAGTGTATTAGTAGTTCGAGACGATAAAGAAAAATTACTTCCTGTTACTTTATCTAAATTTGAAATTTTAACAACCGAATTTTTAGATATTGAAGTAAAAAATATCACCGAAAGTATAAAAAAACATTACGGAATAGATTATGGCGTAATCGTTACCGACAGTGACAACTATTGGCTGTATCAAAAAATAGGCTTAAGTATAGGCTATATTATTACAGAAATTAACGATGTTCCTATAAAATCTATTGAAGATATTGCCACACTAAAAAGAAGATATGGTAACGCTTTAGACAAACATCTAGAAAAAATTAGCATTATTACCAAGCGTGGCCAAAAACAAAGTTTCATTTTTAGATAATAGAAATTTAAATATTTTAAAAATCCCTATTACAAAGCTTTAAGTAATAGGGATTTTTTATTGCACAAAACGCAATTTAAACCATTGAAATATACTATTTTTACCGCATAATTTAGGCAACCTAAATAAAAACCATTTAACAACACACTAAAATTAGTAAACAATGAGTTTTAACGAAACTTATGAAAGCGAATTAGCATTTCAGGCCGACAGGCGTCGTGCAACGGTAGAATTTATTAAAATTATTAGCGACTTATGGTACGACAAATCCATTGAATTGGTTTTGTTCAGAAATCAGCTTATAGACCGTAATGTAAGCGAAATCTTGAACCTTCATGAATATGCCGGTGAGTTTGTTCAAAAACCAATTTCCATTTTCGATTCAGTAGAAATAGCTCAAGCTATCCAAACATTGGATCTACCGCCATCTCGTTTAGATATTGGTAAACTAACCTATGAATACCATTTAGAAGAGAAAAAATTCAGTAATGCGTTAGCATTTGTTGCTCATAAATTACAAGATGCGAATAAAGAACATAGTATAAAACCAAAAGATGTTGTTTTGTATGGTTTTGGTCGTATTGGTAGGCTAGTTGCCCGCGAACTTATGTTTAAAACTGGAAAAGGTAGTCAGTTACGCTTGCGCGCCATTGTTACACGTGGTGCTATAAACGAAACCGTTTTAGAAAAAAGAGCGTCTTTATTGCGCAATGATTCCGTGCATGGCGAATTTTCGGGAACGGTGGTAGCCGATGCCAAAAACAGCGCATTAATTATTAATGGTACCACTGTTAACATTATATCTGCCAACCAACCGGAGGATATAGATTACACACAATATGGCATTAACAACGCCTTGGTTATAGATAATACAGGTGCTTTTAGAGATTATGACGCTTTAAGCAGACACCTAAAATCTAAAGGGGCAGATAAAGTGTTACTAACAGCACCAGGCAAAGGTGTTCCTAATATAGTGCATGGTGTTAATCATGAAGCCCACAATCCGGATTCTGTGCATATTTTTTCGGCAGCATCGTGTACCACCAATGCCATTACACCGGTCCTTAAAGTAATGGAAGACACCTTTGGTGTACGTAGTGGACATTTAGAAACCATACACGCCTACACAAACGACCAAAATTTGGTAGATAATTTCCATAAAAAATACCGCCGTGGTCGCGCCGCAGCCTTAAACATGGTTATCACCGAAACTGGAGCTGGAAGTGCCGTATCTAAAGCCCTACCAAGTTTTGAAGGTAAATTAACATCCAATGCTATTCGCGTTCCAGTACCTAATGGCTCTCTAGCTATTTTAAATTTAGAATTAGAAAAAGAAACCACACTGGAAGCTCTAAACAAACAAATAAAACAGTATGCTTTAGAAGGCGATTTGGTAGAGCAAATAAAGTATGAGTTGAGTGACGAATTGGTATCATCGGATATTGTTGGTAGTTCGGCTCCTGCTATATACGATAGTAAAGCCACCATTGTACGTCCCGATGGTAAAAATGCCATTTTATACATTTGGTACGATAACGAATATGGTTACAGTTATCAAGTAATTCGTTTAGCAAAATATATAGCTAAAGTTAGACGCTACACCTACTATTAGTGGCAAACAACAATAAACCTTACTAAAATCCCGTTTCTAATAAAACGGGATTTTTTGTGCCCAATTAGTTCGTAATAGTAAAAAATACCTCCCTAGCTATTCGGGCTTTTATGAATTTATAGCCATTACTTAACATATTTTCTTATTTTAGCCAAGCTATCTTTACAAACCCATTCAATGAAAACTCTAAAAAAATTCGGATTTTTAATCACCTTATTAAGTATTATACAGCTACAAGCACAAAATCAGTCGGAAGCAGATCAACTATCATTAGAAAATGGGACACTGGACAATCAGTTTGAATATGTAATACAACGCTCCAACAATTATCAAGATTATAAAGTAGTTAAAAAAAATTGGCTTTACACGCTTAAAGCTAATACACTGGATTCTTTAAAATCTATTCATTCGGAATTGGCAAACGCACAAGCCAAAATAACGAAACACGAATCGGAAATTAACACACTACAAACCAATTTAGACGACACCATAGCGCGTTTACAGCAAACCACCAACGAAAAAAATAATATGGAAATGTTTGGTTTACAATTTACAAAGCCAAATTATAATTTAGTAATGTGGTCCCTAGTTGCTTTGCTTTTCTTTTTACTATTATTATTTGTTTACAAATTTAAAAATAGTCATGCCATTACCCGCCAGGCACAAAAAAACCTTTTGGAAACAGAAGCCGAGTTTGAAGAACACAGACGTATTGCGCTAGAGCGCGAACAGAAAGTACGACGCCAGTTACAAGACGAGATTAACAAACAGAAAGGTACTTCGTAAAAACTATTTTAATCCCCTTTTTCAACCTAAAAAATTCAAGTAGCGATGCGTTTTTTTTGATATTTCATAAACCTGAAATAAAAACCAAGACACAACGCCACGAAATCGATATATTTGCACTCTAAAAATACCAGTATGCGCATAGATATTATAACGGTTTTACCTGAGTTACTTAAAAGCCCTTTCGAGGCTTCTATTTTGAAACGCGCTATTGATGCCAATTTGGTGTCTGTTCACTTCCATAATTTACGCCAGTATACAACCGATAAATATAAAACCGTGGACGATTACCAGTTTGGCGGCGGTGCTGGTATGGTTATGATGATAGAACCAATTGATAAATGTATTAGCAGCTTAAAGGCCCAACGGCATTACGACGAAGTTATATATATGACACCCGATGGCGAAACCTTAAACCAGGGTATTGCCAACACCTTATCGTTAAAAAAAAATATTATAATTCTTTGTGGCCATTATAAAGGCGTTGACCAACGCGTTCGCGATAAACTTATAACACGAGAAATTTCTATTGGCGACTATGTTTTGTCCGGAGGTGAATTAGGAGCAGCCGTATTATGCGATGCCATAATAAGATTAATACCTGGTGTTTTGGGCAATGAAACCTCTGCCCTTACAGATTCTTTTCAAGACAATTTACTGGCGCCACCTATTTACACGCGTCCACGTGACTATAAAGGATGGAAAGTGCCCGAATTATTATTTAGTGGTAATTTTCCAGAAATAGAAAAATGGCGAGAAGAACAGGCCTACCAACGAACCAAAGCAAGGCGTCCAGACCTACTAGACTCCTAAAAACATAAAACTAGCTTTTAAAAAGTAAATTTATTAATTGTTAATTTATATTAAATAGCTATATTTGCACCCAATTTCAAAGTAACCTCTGGCGAGAACCGTGTATGTTGTTTTGGATTTAAATGTAAAAAATATAAAATATGGAATCTTTAATTAAATTTGTACAAGACGAGTTTGTACCAAAAAAAGATTTTCCAGAGTTTAAAGCTGGAGACACAATTACGGTTTACTACGAAATTAGAGAAGGTGAAAAAGTACGTACACAGTTCTTTAGAGGCGTAGTTATTCAAAAAAGAGGCACAGGTACTTCTGAAACATTTACAATTAGAAAAATGTCTGGTATTGTAGGTGTAGAGCGTATTTTCCCAATAAATATGCCAGCTTTACAAAAAATTGAAGTTAACAAACGTGGTAAAGTGCGTCGTGCACGTATTTACTACTTTAGAGGCTTAACTGGTAAGAAAGCTAGAATTAAAGAAAGTATGAAACGTTAATTAATTGTTTATAACGTTGAAAAGCCCTGTAATTACAGGGCTTTTTTTATGAACAAATGTTAATAACCAATATTAATAACTTGTTGAAAAACAGAATGTTATTAATTTTAAAAATCTATTATAATTTCCTATATTTGAATATCAAATTAATGGAAATCTCATTTATTTTGTTTTAAGATTCTTATTAATTTGTTATCCGAAACGTTCTTGCACATATCTTATTTTTAGGAGTAATTTGTAACGGTTTAATTGTAAACTAAATCAGACGATTTAGTACCTACATCGTGTTAATGTACAGTAGCGTTTTAAAGCACATGTGGGTTTTATAAAAGTTACAGCCAGCAAATTGTTTTGTTCTAGTATATAATTATGTACCCTCTTGGTAACATAATGCCACAAAAGCGCAAAAATAAGATGTTATAAACGGAAGTAGCTAAAAACTACTTTTGCAAATCGTTTCGAAATTGAAACTGTTTGTCTGTTTACTCACCACCTATTTAAGGAGTGAGAGTATGAAACAATTACAACAGATATTACCGTTTCAAAAGAAAGCCATATCTAAACAAACATAGGTTTGCTCGGATATGGCTTTTGTTTTAATCACACACCGCTTCACAAAAAAACCACACCAACTAATAGCTAAAATCACCCCCTGCTCATTCCTTATTAATTCCAAATAGAGTCCTCTTTCTACAGATGCTATCCTAATAGAATTTCATATATTTGCAGAACTTTTAAATATATGCACATAACAAAATTATAATCAAAGCAATGACAAACTCTTCTACCATAATTTATACAAAAACAGATGAAGCACCAGCGCTGGCAACCGCGTCTTTTTTACCTATAGTTAAAGCCTTTACAAAACCATCTGGTATTACTTTAGAAATTAAAGATATTTCATTAGCGGCTAGAATTTTAGCAGCTTTCCCAGAATACTTAACGCCGGACCAACACGTAGAAGATGCTTTGGCCATCTTAGGCAATATGGTAAAAACACCAGAAGCCAATATTATAAAACTTCCAAATATTAGTGCATCTATCCCGCAATTAACCGCAGCTATAAAAGAATTACAAGCTAAAGGTTTTGCCCTTCCAGACTATCCGGAAGCGGCTAAAACAGATACCGAAAAAGATATTAAAAACAGATACGATAAAATAAAAGGAAGTGCCGTAAACCCGGTACTTCGCGAAGGAAATTCGGATCGTCGTGCTCCAAAAGCCGTTAAAAATTTTGCCAAAAAGAATCCTCATAGTATGGGTGTATGGCATGAAAATTCTAAAACCCATGTAGCTACTATGTCTGAAGGCGATTTTGCCCACACCGAAAAGTCTGTTACGGTAACTAATGCTACAAGCATAACTATTACCCACACAGACACGGAAGGCAACAAAACCCTTCTTAAAAATGCCTTTCCGCTTCTTCCAGGCGAAATTATAGATGCCAGTGTTATGAGTAAAAAAGCGCTTATAAACTTTTTGGAGTCAGAAATTTCCGATGCTAAAAAACAGGATGTTCTTTTTTCATTGCACATGAAAGCCACCATGATGAAAGTTAGCGACCCTATCATTTTTGGTCATGCTGTACGCGTATTCTTTAAAGATCTTTTTGAAACCTATAAAAGCGATTTTGAAAAAATAGGCGTTGATGTTAATAATGGTTTCGGAAATCTTTTAAGCAATCTTTCCGAGTTACCAGCCGATAAACGTGAAGCAATTGAAGCGGATATTAAAACAGTTATGGAAAATCGCCCAGATTTAGCCATGGTAAACAGCGATAAAGGTATTACCAACTTGCATGTGCCAAGCGATGTAATTATTGATGCTTCTATGCCAGCAATGATTCGGACATCTGGAAAAATGTGGAATAAAAATGGCGAACTACAAGATACAAAAGCCGTAATACCAGATAGCAGCTATGCTGGTATTTACGCAGCAACCATAGATTTTTGTAAGGAGCATGGCGCATTTGATCCGGTTACCATGGGTACTGTTCCAAATGTTGGCCTAATGGCACAAAAAGCAGAAGAATATGGCTCGCATGATAAAACTTTCGAAATAAGTAAAAACGGTACTGTAACCGTAGCAGATGCCAATGGCCATGTATTAATAGAACACGCTGTAGAGACGGGCGACATATGGAGAATGTGCCAAGTAAAAGATGCGCCAATTCAAGATTGGGTAAAACTAGCCGTTAACCGTGCTAGAGCATCACAAACGCCAGCTGTATTTTGGTTGGACAAAAACCGTGCACACGACCAAGAATTAATTAAAAAAGTAACCGTATATTTAAAAGATCACGACACTACAGATTTAGATATTCGTATTTTATCGCCAATTGAAGCCACTAAATTCACACTAGAACGCGTTAAGGCTGGTAAAGATACCATCTCCGTTTCTGGAAATGTATTACGCGATTATTTAACCGATTTGTTTCCTATTTTAGAGTTAGGAACCAGCGCTAAAATGCTTTCTATTGTTCCTTTAATGAACGGTGGTGGCTTATTCGAAACCGGTGCAGGAGGTTCGGCTCCAAAACACGTAGAACAGCTAGTGCAAGAAAACCACCTACGTTGGGACTCACTTGGCGAATTTTTAGCTCTGGCGGTTTCCCTAGAGCATTTAGCAACGGTAACCCAAAATGAAAAAGCGGCTATTTTAGCAGAAGCATTGGATGAGGCTACAGAAAAACTTCTAGACAACAACCAATCACCATCCCGAAAAGTTGGCGAAATAGACAACAGAGGCAGTCACTTTTACCTAGCAAAATACTGGGCTGAAGCTTTGGCTAAACAATCTAAAAACAGCGATTTGAAAGCAACTTTCGAAAAAATAGCACTGTTATTTACTGCCGAAGAAGAAACCATTATGAAGGAATTAACCGAGGTTCAAGGAAAACCAGCAGACATTGGTGGCTACTATGCGCCAGACAGTAAATTAACAGCGCATGTTATGCGCCCAAGCAATACCTTAAATAAGATATTAAACACCTTATAACTTAAAATAAGATTATGTTAAAAGCTCCTTTACTAGGAGCTTTTTTTATATTTTTAATAAAAATTGGCTTATGAAATTCCGTATAATCGGATTGGTACTACTTCTTGTTGGTGGTATACAAACTAGTTTATCTCAAGACAAAGTTACCTTAAAAGGTATTATTTCCGATTCCGAAAGCAGTGAAACCTTAATTGGGGTCAATATCCTATTCCCCGAATTAAAATCTGGTGCAACAACCAATGAATATGGCTTTTATTCCATTACCCTGCCAAAAGGAACGTATGCCATTGTAATTAGCTATTTGGGCTATACACAAATATCCGATACCATTAACTTAACAACAGATACCACAAAAAACTTTCTGTTATCAGAATCTGTTCAAAGTTTAAATGAAGTCGTTATTACAGAAAACGTTGAAAAACTTAATATTCGAAAACCACAAATGAGCCTCAATGCCCTATCGGCAAACACCATTAAAGAAATTCCTGTGGTTTTTGGTGAAGCAGACGTTATTAAGTCTATTAGCTTATTACCCGGTGTAACTACCGCTGGCGAGGGCGCTTCTGGCTTTAATGTTCGTGGTGGCGCAGCCGACCAAAATTTAATACTGTTGGACGAGGCAACTATCTATAATTCATCGCATTTATTTGGATTTTTCTCCGTATTCAATCCGGATGCTATTAAAGATTTAAAGCTTTACAAAGGTGGTATTCCTGCACGATATGGTGGCAGAGTTTCTTCGGTTTTAGACATTTACCAAAAAGAAGGTAATAAAAATGCGTTTAAAATGAATGGTGGTATTGGTTTAATTTCTAGCAGATTATTGGCTGAAGGCCCAATAAACAAAGGAAATGGTTCCTTTTTATTGGGAGGAAGAGCAACTTATGCGCATTTATTTTTACCGCTATTCGATTTGGATAACAGTGCCTATTTTTACGACCTAAACACAAAAATAAGTTATAAGTTAAACCAAAATAACAACATTTATTTATCGGGCTATTTTGGACGCGATGTGTTAAGTTTTAACGATAGTTTCAAAAACACCTATGGCAATACTATTTTAAATTTTAGATGGAATCATTTGTTTAGCAACAAACTGTTTTCAAATTTATCGCTTATTTACTCCGATTATTATTATGGACTAAACCTCAATTTCATAGGTTTTAATTGGGATTCAGGTATTCAAAACTTTAATATTAAATACGATTTTAAACATTACCTTAACAACAATTTTACCTTGCAATACGGCCTAAATAGTATTTATCATAAATTTAATCCAGGCGAAATAAAACCATCGTCCGATGATTCTGGAATTAACCCCGATAAATTAATTGACAAATATGCTTTTGAAAATGCTTTTTATATAGATGTGGAACAAAAGTTGTCCAATAAAGTACAGCTATCCTATGGCTTGCGATATAGTACTTTTTTACGATTAGGTCAGGACGAACTAAATATATACGCTAATAATAGGCCTGTTGTATTTAATTCCGAGTTACAAATTTATGAAAAAGCAAAGCCCATTGGCGTAGAAAACTTTAAACGCGGAAAGGTTATGAAAAGTTTTGGAAATTTAGAGCCTCGATTAGCCCTTGCCTACCAAATTAATAGTCAGTCCTCTGTTAAAGCTAGTTATAACAGACTTACCCAATATTTGCACTTACTATCCAATACCAGTTCCCCCACTCCTTTGGATATTTGGACACCCAGCGGCCGCTATACAAAACCGCAGTTACTAGATCAGGTAGCGCTTGGATATTTTAAGAACTTTAATAACGATACTTACTCCCTTGAAGTAGAAACATTTTATAAAACTGTAAAAAATAGAATAGATTATGTGGATGGTGCCAACTTAATTGCCAACGATGCTATAGAGCAAGTAATTTTGAATGGTGAAGCCAAAGCGTACGGATTAGAGGTTTTGTTTCGAAAAAATACAGGTAAACTTACCGGATGGCTTTCATATACATTATCCAATTCCGAACAACGTACACCCGGAATTACTTCTGCAGACCCCGGTATAAATAACGGCGAATGGTACAAAACGGCTTACAACAAAACACACGATATATCTATTACGTCCAGCTATAAATACAACAAAAAATGGCGTTTTAATGCGAACTTTTTGTTTCAAACAGGCCAACCAGTAACCTATCCAAATGCACAATACGAATACAATGGCATTAAAATACCAAACTACGGTTTACGAAATGAATTCCGACTTCCGGCCTACAACCGATTAGATATTTCAGCAACCTATACGCCTAAACCCGATAAAAAAGAAGGCTGGCAAAGCGAGTGGGTATTTGGTATTTACAATGTTTATAACCGCTCCAATGCGGCAAGTATTACATTTTCAGAAAACAGAGATACAGGGGTAAATGAAGCTACGAGATTATCTATTTTTGGTATTGTACCATCTATAACCTATAATTTTAAATTTTAAATTCATGAAAAATCGAATTCTTTTAATAATTACAGGACTTTTACTTATTAGTTGTGAAGATGTTATAGATGTAAATGTTCCCACATCCGAACCAAAATTAGTTATAGATGCGTCTATAAATTGGATAAAAGGTACTAGTGGTAATGAACAACAAATTAAATTATCACTAACAGCTCCTTATTTTGATACCACCATCCCACCTGCAAACGATGCTGAAGTTTTTATAACCAACCAGAATAGTACTATATTCTCTTTTATTGAGGACGGTGCTAGCGGCACATACTTAAACACCAACTTTATACCCGTTATAAACGAGGTGTATACGCTAACAGTAATTTATAATAATGAAACCTATACGGCAACAGAAATATTGACATCGGTGCCAGATTTCGATTATATTGAGCAAAAATTGGAAGGTGGGTTTTCAGGCGAAGAAACGGAAATTAAGGCCTATTTTACAGACCCAGGAGCAACAACAAATTATTACTTTTTCGAATTTATACCAAGCATTCCCGTTACCAAAACACTGTCTGTTTTAGAGGACGAATTTGTTAATGGCAACCAAATATTTGGCTATTATGTAGAGGAAGACCTCACACCAGGTGAATCTGTTACAATACGTAACCATGGTGTATCGGAACGCTTTTATGAATACATGTTTATTTTGTTGCAACAAACAGGTAATAATGGTGGTGGTCCATTTGAAACACAACCAGCTACCGTGCGCGGAAACTGTATAAACAATACCAATCCAGAAAATTATCCTTTAGGGTACTTTCGACTGTCTGAAGTGGCTCAAATTAACTACACTATAATGCAACCATAAAACCTTGATTACCTGCAATAATGAAACCTAATAAATCATTTCACAAAACAACGGAACAAGACTCACATTATTCCAATTTGGAAAATATGCCGGTTGCCGATATTCTTAAAAATATAAACAAGGAAGATAATAGCGTACCAAAAGCGATTGAAAAAGCACTGCCTCAAATTGAAAGTTTAGTTATTAAAATTGTTGAAAAAATAAAAAATGGCGGCAGACTGTTTTATATAGGCGCCGGAACAAGTGGCCGTTTAGGGGTACTAGATGCCTCGGAATGCCCACCTACGTTTGGCGTATCTCCAAACCTAGTAATTGGTATTATTGCAGGAGGCGATAAGGCTCTCAAACATGCTGTTGAAAACGCCGAAGATTCCACTAACACAGGTTGGGAGGATTTAATGGCTCACAACATAACTTCAAAAGATATGGTAGTAGGTATTGCCGCATCTGGAACGACACCTTATGTTTTTAGCGCTCTTAAAAAATGTAACGAATCGCAAATTACAACCGCCAGTATTACATGTAATAAAAATAGCCCTATTTCGCGTATTTCAAAATACCCAATAGAGGTAATAGTAGGACCCGAATTTATAACTGGAAGCTCCAGAATGAAGGCAGGCACCGCTCAAAAATTAGTTTTAAACATGTTAACCACCACTAGCATGATTCAGCTGGGCTATATAAAAGACAACAAGATGGTTAATATGATGTTAAGTAACGAAAAATTAAAAAATAGAGGTGTAAAAATGTTGCAAGAGCAACTAAACATATCCCAACAAGAAGCTATTAGCTTATTAGAAACACATAAAAACGTTAATAAAGCAATACAGACCTATTATGAAAGAAGCAAAAACCAAACACACTGATAAAGATTTATTAATTACAGGCATAAAAAAAATGGCCTTATCCGTGCTAACCATGTTTATAGGACCTACGTTAATTTACATAGCTTTTTCAAATCAGGAAAAACCACTGTATATACCCATTTTAGCGCTAGGAATAGCTGTTTGTACGGCAGCTATATATTTTGCTTTTAAAGGTATAAATACCATAATGGATAGTATGTTTGGAAAGAAAAAATAGTAACGAACGAGATTAAAAAATCCCAAATACAAAAAGTAAATGGAATTATAAAAAAAGACGGTGACCTACTCTTCTACAATACGCAGTACCATCGGCGCTAACGGACTTAACTTCTCGGATTGGAATGGTACGAGTTGAGCCCCGTTGCTATAACCACCTTGAATTTTGACCTCTAACTTGGTGAGTAATTACAGTTCTGTATTATATATTTTTCAGAAACAGACAGGAAACAACAATAAGGCACTGTGTAAATCATATCAATTGTTTAATTTTTTTGTTCATGTCAACTTTCCAGTTGTTGTTCGAGACAGTTGAAACGAGATTATTTTTACCATTTAAGGTTACCTCGTAAAATCATTTTTCAACATAACAACTGCTAGTTGTTTACAATCAATTTCTTATGAATTATATATCCATTGTGGTCAAACCGCAAAAGGTAAACGCCATTGGGAAAATTGGATGTATCTATCCTTGCGGTTCCGGTATTTGCTGTTTTTGACACAATTGCTTTTCCATTTATATCAAAAACTATCATTTGTATTTCGCCATGAGGCAAATTGGTAATAGTTACATAATCTTTAGCAGGGTTTGGGTACAACAACAATTGGTTACCAGTAGAGTCTTCATAACCAATATTTAAAGTTTCTCCAAAATCCGGACTTATAAAGCCTTCAGATAAAAGTATGTTACCTGCATTGCGTTCTTGTACGTTTACTTCACCTATAGTATAAAGTACAATTATGTTGCCGTTTGAAGTACTGTTACCACCACTATCAATAGAAAATTTTTCGATGGTTTGAGCTTGAGCCCATAAGCACCCAAAGCCGATGATGAATGTTAGTATGTGTTTCATGTGTTAATTTTTATTGTTTTATAAAGTCTATGTTTCGGCTACATTTAACCCAAACAAGCTTGGCTCTGTTATAGTTTTTTTCAAAAATTCGACCGCTTCGCGGTTAAATTATTGAATAGTTAAAAAGCCCGAATAGCGCGAACCCGGAGTGTGTTGAGTTTACCAGCGCTGAGCTGGCTGCCATCGCCGAAGTCCTGATACCATGCGTCGCTACTACTGCTCTCGGTAGAACTCCAATAGAGGGCATAACTTAAAAGGCTACCTCCGTTTGCTATTGCCGTAGTATCAATGCTTACCATGTTTTGATATATCAGGTTTAGTTCGTATTTCGAGGGCAAATACCAATCGCCATAGTATTTACCGTTTTCTGTAATTAGTAATTCATTGCAAATACGAGCTGCATAGGTGTTACCATCATCGCCAATGGCAACTTGTGCAGCAATAATAATTGATGTGTTGGCTTTGCCAGCATAAGGTCCGTTTCCTCTGGCTTGAGTATTGCCGTTGGTCCCTGCATGCCATCTTACTCCTGTGCTTTGGTCTTGTTTGGCACAAACAAGACCATGTTGTCCCGTTTCGTCAACCCAAAATACAATGCCTCCATGGGCAAAGTCACCCACAGAATAGGTGGTTACACCGCTTACACTTTCAGCAGTTTGTGCGTGTATGGCATAAGGTACTGCCATAAACTGCGTCGTACCCATATCGGTAAGACCACCTCCTGTATTTATCTGTACGTTTAGGTAATGGTCGTCTGCACTCCAATCAATGGTGCTGAATGTGCCTGAAATGGGTGTGCCCTCGCCAATGTTTATAATAACAATGCCGTTGGCATCGGTGGTTGGGCTGTGGGTTTCTTGATATACACTTGTGGCACCTTGCAAAATGGTAAACTGTACCTGTATTAAATCGTTAGCAACCACGTTACCAGAGCCGTCTTTTACAATGGCTTTATAATTAATGCCTTGTTGTGCGAACGTGCTTCCAAAAAGGAAAAGCACCATAATTTGTAGTATTATTTTCATGTGAATCTGTTTTTGTTATTTCGTTTTTTATAATTGTCCTAATCAGTTCATTCTTATTACCGAACCCATTTTAAGGCATCAATCTATTAAAAATTGATTTTTTCTAAATCGGTTTTTGCCTGCAACAGCTTTTTACTGTCAAGTCTTCTACCAGTCAAGGCTATGTGATAGCGGTTTTGTTTGATGTATTGCAACTCCGAAAATTGGATGTCTTTAACACGCTCTTCTTTTAATAACATCCTAACACCTTGATGGTCTTGGGTTTTTGCCCAATAATTATCCCCTTTGTTGTTTACCTCCATGGAAATCATTTTGTGGACGGCATTGACATGCCCAAAGCCATAATTTCCGGCACCATCCAAAATTTGAACTGTTATATTTTCGCTTTCATGATTAGGGTTTGTACTTACACTATAGGTTCCTACAACGGTTTGCGGTGCTGGCGAATCTGAACTTCTTAAAGGCAAACCTGCCAATTGTTTAGGCAGTTTAGCCTTGAGTTGGTCTATTTGCAATGGTTCTGTTGTTATCAAGTTTTGTTGCCAAGAACCAACTTTAGTCGAATTTTCAAGTTCATCCATCTTTTCTTCAAATACATTATTTTCCTTATTTGAAGATTGCTTGCATGAACTCGTTGCTAACAAGATGAAAATCAGCATCAAAAAAATGGGTCTCATAAGATTTTGGTTTTAAAATTCAACATATACAAGTCATTTTGTTTTTTTCCTATTGTTTAGAAATATTTTGCAATCCATTTAATACCGTCCTCTGCTTGAACATTTTTAACTACAACCTTACTAGGTTTATTAGAGGTAATTTTCGGATTCATTTTATGAATATCTTCAATGGTATAGGCAATAACATTCAATCCTGCTTTTAGTTCCAATTGATAGTGATAGCTGGCGTTTACCGTCTCTTCTGAAAACTGAAATATAGTAGCACATTCGGTTTTAAGTGTGGTGGCTTCAGCAACGTAAACCATTTCGTAAAATGTGCCCTCAACGGGATTGTTGTAGGCTTCGTCTTCCATCCAATGCATCAACCGCTCATCGGTAACTGGAAACAATACGCCTACATAACGGTTTTTGTGCCACAGTGTAATGGGGCTTATACTGGTAGCCATAACCTTTGGATACTCGGGTTCGTCTTGCCCAATGCAATTAAAACGGAGTGCGTATTTAAAAGCGTCCGCTACCATTTGTTTTTCCGTATCGGCAGATTGAAAGGCTTCTTTTTCCGGAAAATTGAATTCCAAAGTACCATTGGCGCTTAATTTCCCAATGGTTACAGCGCTGTCCATCCCCATAGGCCAAAGTACTATGTCCATTTCGGGCATGTTCTTTAACGGGTTTTCAAGCTTTCCAGTATGGGTTTGTGTATGCCCTAAAATACATAGAAGTAGACCAAGAAATGTAAATAATTGCTGTTTCATTGTATGTTTTTTAATGTTTGTAGACTTGTTATTGTAAACCTAAAAGCAGTCAAAAACGAAACATTTTCAATGGTTGGTTATCATTTGTGAAAAGTGCTTCGTTGTTCGTGTTTTACACCCAAGGATGACGGCCTTAAACTTAATTACTGACAACCAATTTTTTATAGGTTATTTTATCCTTGTGGGCAATGCGTACCATGTAGATGCCGTTGGTAAAATTGGTTGTGTTAATGGTTTCTATGTCTTTTTTGGTGTTTGTTGAAAACACTTCTTTTCCCGTAATGTCAAAAACTTTTATGTCCGTTTCGCCATTTGGTAAATTTGATAAGGTTACCAAATCGTTGGCTGGGTTGGGATATAAAGAAACCCTTAAAACTTCGTTGTCTTGAACACTCAAAGTGTTTGTAAATTTCATAACGGACAATTCGAAACCGTAGCCAGTATCAGTAAATGCTACAATTGGTTCATTATTACTGTTAAATACCAAAGAAGTGTAGTATATTTGTTCATTGGAAAAACCTTGGTTTCCGACTGTTTCCCAGCTACTGCCGTTAAATTTTTTAACGGATCCCCAATAAAGATAACTACCATCCGAATAGGCTACATAAGGTTCGTCGTTAGAGTTTAGTGCCATGGAAATATAATCTTGACCACCACCCGAATAACCTGATAATCCCACGTTTACCCAATTGGTGCCATCAAACTTCATAACGGAGCTATCTTCAATAAAATCATAAAAAGCCACATACGGCTCGTTATTACTACTAAATGCTAGAGAAGTGTTCCACGCTTTTCCTGTTGAAAAGCCTGGTGTTCCCACATCTACCCAATTGGTACCATCAAACTTCATCACTGTTGCCTTTTCTGAATTGCCAAAATCTTTATAAGAAATGTGTGGTACATCATTGCTGCTAAACTTAAATGAAATAAAGTCGGCCTTACCAGCAGAGAAACCTGGTGATCCAACATATACCCAATCAGTGCCATTAAATTTCATTACGGTTGCTTTTTGTGAAAATGAGGCATCGGCAAAAGCTATATATGGTTCACCACTATTGCTAAACGCCAATGAGGTAAATTGTGTACCACTTGTTGAAAAACCGGGAATACCAACATTAACCCAATTGGTTCCGTCAAATTTCATAACGGTAGCCTTGAAATCATTCCCATGGTCTGTATAGCTCACATAAGGCTCATCCGTATTACTGAATACCAAAGAGATATCCGAAACCATTTGTGCCGAGAAATCTGGTTGCCCAACACCTATCCAATCGGTTCCATCGAACTTCATGACTTCAATATGTGCAAAATTACCACTTCCACCACGAAAAGCGACATAAGGCTCGTCGGCACTATTAAGAGCCATCGAAGAATAAGTCGAAACTCCAGTTGAAAACCCTGGCGTACCCACATATTCCCAACTTTGTGCAATGGACAATGGTATAGTGCATAGTGTTAAAACTATAAAAAATGTAAAATTGTGTAGTGTTGTTTTCATATTTGTCATGTTTTAATTTATTCTAGAAATCAATCAACCTTAAACGAAAGCGTGGTATTTATGGATTCTGAATTTATCTTTACTGGTTTCATTTCCAGTTGTATTTCATAATTTCCTGGAGCGAGTTTGCCTTTGTTTTTAATGGTTGTTTTTTGAAGCAACGGAATAAAATCGAAAGCTTCCACGGGAACATACATATCACCCGGTAACCATGGCCAATCGTTACGGCTGCTACTCCCTACAACTTTTCCATTATAAGTAATGGTAGTTTTCATTTGAAAGAGCACTAAATCCTCGTTTCCCGAATTATTCTTAAATCGGAACAGGATTTTGTGCTTGCCATCCCTAAAGTTTTTGAACAGAGCTACTGGTTCCTGTAATTTTAATGTGGTGGTTTTACCCCAACCTTCCACAATAAGATTGCCCGAAAGTGATTGCCCCAAAGTGGTAGAACCAAACATACTGAGCATAAAAACAATGGGATAGATAAAAGATTTCATACAGTAAATTGTATTTTATAGTTTTAAATAATCTTTGGTGCTAAACTTATAGTCTACAGCTTCAATGGCCACACACGTCATAGTTCCAGACGTATTTTTCTTGCCCTTGTTCGTTTTATCAATCATTTCCATGTACATTAACAGTGCACCCTCGTACTCTTTAAACTGGTTTTTAATGGGGTCGGGATACCGGTCCATTTCAGATTTGAATAGGTGATCTAAACTTACAGGAGCATTTACCGTAAAATAGGATACAAATGTATAGGCATCATTTTCAAACTTTTTACCTATACAATCGTAACCTAAAATTGTTTTATTGGGAAGGTCTGTTATGGTTAAATTCTCTAACGATGGCGCTTTTATGTCGTCAATATCCTCTAGGTCTTCGTTCATATCTAAAGAGGTTGCCGTTACCACTTTGTTGCCGCCGCTTTCCATGAACATATAGGTGGTATTTAGATCATCATCTATAACCATAAAAAAAGGGACACCTGCATTCATTTTCATACCCATATATGTGGCTTCTGGCTGGAGAAAATAATCGATGTCCATATCGCCGCTAGAGGTGGTCATTTTTAATTGGTACCTATATGAAAATTGATAAGAATCGGGAACATTTTTGGCATCTACCTTTTTACCCTTTGATGGCGAACTATTAAGATTGACATCAAAAATTTTGTCTAAAGAATTGGACGCATTATCGGAGGCTTTTTTGGCAGTTTTCTCAACAACCGTCTGTTCTACCTTCTCTTCAACCCTTTTCTTGAGTTTCTTTAAAAATTGAGCTTCGGCGGTTGGCACAAAGGCGAAAACTGCCAAAAGCAAGAGTATGATGTGTTTTATTTTTTCCATGACCATCTTTTTAGATTTTTAAATTTAAAATTCTCGTTTTCGCTATTCACTTTTTATACTTAAAACGCTATCAATTCGATTGTACTACAAATACTGCCTGACAGCTGGCTGATATTGAGGAAGAAGAAAGTATTTCTGGTACGCCATTTTTCCAGAGCATAGCCTTAAAAGTGGAAAAACCATCAGATTCTTCCCCGACTACATACACGTCGTTTTCTGACACATAAACCGACATGGCTCTAGATGGAAAGCCCGATAAGTTTTGAACTATTTCTCCGTTTTTCCATAGTCTTGCCCTGTGATGATTATTGATATATTCGTTCACAACCACATACTCATCGTCACCAGAAACAAACACAGAAAGCGCTTCAGCATTGTTTGCGCCATCGGTTAGGTCTTGAGATATTCCGTTTCGCCAAAGTTTGGCCACATGAACAGAACCATTATATTCACGTCCAACTACATACACATCGTTTCCGGAAACATAAACAGACTGGGCTTTGGCATGGTTTATCCCGTCGGTTAAGTTTTGAGCCACACCGTTTTTCCAGAGTTTGGCAACATCTGTAGAATTAATTCGCTCCTGTCCAACTACATAAACATCATTGCCAGAAACGAAAACTGAATGGGATTCAGCTTGATTGGACCCATCAGTTAAATCTTGGGGCATGCCGTTTTTCCATAGTTTGGCAACCCATTGAGAGGTAGAAGCACTGCGTTCCCGACCAGCAACATAAACATCATTACCAGAAACATAGACAGAACGCGCTGTGGCATTCCTGGTTCCATCGGATAGGTCTTGAGCTATACCGTTTTTCCAGAGTTTGGCAACCCAGATTGAACCATTGTCTTCAGCACCTGCAACATACACATCATTTCCGGAAACAAATACGGAATAGCCTATTGCCTTGTTTGTTCCATCAGTTAGGTCTTGAGACACTCCATTTTTCCAAAGTTTAGCAACATTAACACCATTAATCACTTCTGCACCAACTGCATACACGTCATAAACTGGATTGGGTATTACATCGTTGTTATCTGCATCGCATCCTGTAACTAATAACAATAAGGTAGCGATTGGGATAAGAAATAGAGCTTTTGTTTTCATAATGGCTAGGATTTTATGGTATATGCCAAATCTAACTAGCAACAGTTGTTTTAAAAACACGTATTTAGAATTTGGCAGATTCCATTTAGAATTTGGAAAAAGAAGCTTTAGTTAACCAAATTCTAAATTCAGGCAACCAAATTCTAAATTTTGTATAAAGGAGTAGAAATCATTTTTTATATTGTAAGGTATTGAAGGTTAAGATAATATTGGTTTTAGATTTAGAATACGAAAAAATGAAAATGACCCTTCATTGCGTTTTAAGTGTTAAGCAAAATGTTAATTTGGGTGTTACAAACATCCCAGGAAAGAATAATTACTAATACATGAAAAAAGCGGTAATCATTGGTATTTTTTTCATTTTCAACTGTCTTGCTATATCTGGGCAGATAAATGCTGATACTGTTGCTATAAAATTAGATCTCATAAACCATCCAGAAGTAAAAGCGCTTAAAACCAATAGTAATGTTGCTTTCAAAACTATTTTAGGCTCCAATAACTGGAAGGCTTACGATTCTACTTTCGCTGTAAATAGCGAAACGGCAGTATGGATTAATTTCGAAATAAAAAACACCTCTCAAGATAGTCTCACAACTTATCTTTTTTACGGTGGTTATTACGTGGACATTTATTTGGAACAAGAAAATGGTTACGAACATTACAAAAATGGGTACTTCAGACCAGTAAACCAACGATCTGAACCGAAATCGTATTATTTTACAGAACTCACACTTGCAGCATTTCAACAAGCGCAATGTTATATAAAATTGAGTTCTCATAGCGATAAAAAAAATTATACTGCGCCCATTTTGTTTTCAAAACTTGGGTATTTGGAGTTTATGGACACTGTTAAACGAGCACATTCGCCGCCTGTAGCCTTTATCTATGTCTATTTGGTTTCGCTTTGCTGTATTGCCCTATTTACATTAGTGTTTTGCTTTCGTTTAAAAAAACAAGTCTATTACTATTACTTTATGTATCTGTTTTTTCAAATTGTTTATGCATTTCTGGTTTTACAGAGCACACCTGCAACTATAGTAAACCTGGCTCAACATTTTCCCCATTTTTCATACCTGATTGCAGAATCAGTGCAATTTATCTTCATTGGTTTTTATATATACTTTATACTGTATTTGCTTTCTTTAAAAACCTTTAGCCTTAAACTTGCCAAAGCTTTAAAAATACTGGCTATTGTATGCTTTGGATATGCCCTATTGTGGTTTGGATTTAATGTTTTTCACTTCAACTCGGACGTCAGAAGGATGGCATCCATCATTATTCGTATTGTTGTTTTACCATTTAATCTGTTCTTGTTTGGTTGGATAATTTACAAAGTAAAACATCCATTGTTAAAATATTTTGTTGTCGGACAGAGTCTCTTTTTTGTAGGTTCCGTTCTTTCATCCATTGTTTACTACAACGGCTTACACCTAGTGCCAAATGGTATTTTTAATTTTTGGCATTCCCAAAACATCATCTTTATGGCTGGGTTATTGGGCGAAGTGCTTTGTTTTTCAATAGCTTTGGGCGAAAGCATGTTTCTTGTTCAAAAAGAAAAAGAAAAGACGAGCCAAAAACTAATTGAGCAATTACAGCAAAACCAGATTATGGAAAGCAATATGCGCAAGGAGTTGGATAAACAAATTAACCAAAAAACCGAAGAACTGATACAACTCTATTCAGAAATAGAAAAGCAAAAAGAGGAACAGTTTAAGAAATCGTTTACCGAACGGCTTCGGAATATGGAAATGCTGGCATTGCGCTCTCAAATGAATCCACATTTTATATTTAACAGCCTTAATGCCCTTAAAAGTTTGGTAATGCAATCGCGAGATGAGGCTGCCATTAATTATTTGGATGATTTTTCAATACTGTTACGAACCATCTTGCAAAACAGCAGTAAAAACATCATTACCGTGGAAGAAGAGCTGGAAATATTAGTGCTCTATCTTTCATTAGAAAAAAGCAGGCTGGGTAATAATTTTTCTTACCACATCCAATGTAATTCCCGTGAAGCACTATCCCAATATACCATACCGCCATTGTTGCTGCAACCTTTTGTAGAGAACGCTATATGGCATGGCCTACACCCAAGCAACAAACCCCAAAAAAATCTTTCAGTGATATTTGACACCTCCAAACAGCTCAAAATTATCATTGAAGACAATGGTATTGGACGAATGGAAAGCGGAAAAGCAAAAAAAATGCACCAACCTCTAGGAACCAATATCACAAAAGAGCGATTAACCTTGTATAACCATATAAGTCATACCCAAATGCAACTGAATATTTTAGACCTTGAAGAGAATGGTGTCCCTTCAGGTACACGTATAACCATAACATATATAGATTAGGCCATGGTAAAAATTATTATTATCGATGATGAAGTACACTGTGTAGATGTGTTGCTAAATCTTATTAAAAAAGCGCATCCAGATTATGACATTTTAGGCGCCTTTTATAATCCTTTGAAGGGTTTAGAATTTATTAAAGCTAATCCCCCAGACCTTTTATTTCTGGACATTGAAATGCCCAATCTTAATGGATTTGCTTTGTTAGATAGAATGCTACCCATAGATTTCGACATTATTTTTACAACGGCTTATGACAAGTATGCCATTCGCGCCTTTGAATATAGTGCCATTAATTACCTATTAAAGCCCATAACAGAAAAAAGTATTGTTCAAGCCCTGTCATACTGGGAAAAAAGGCGCAAAAAAATCACTATGGAACAGTGGCAATTGTTGCAAAAAAATATAAACAATTCCGCGAATAGTACTTCTAAAATAGCACTACCTACAGGAGTGGGCTACCACATTGTGGAGATTAAAAATATTTCACGCTGTGAATCGGACAATAACTATACCTACTTCTTTCTTAAGAACGAACAAAAACTACTCATTTGTAAAACTCTTAAGGAAATAGAAGAACTGCTTCGCAATTATGGCTTTTTACGAGTACACCAGTCTCATTTAATCAATCCACAGTTCGTAAAGGCCATTCTAAAACAGGACGGAGGAACGGTACTTATGAGCGATGGCAAGGAAATTCCCGTTTCAAGGGCAAAACGCAGTGAAATAACTGGTATTTTAGAGTCCATGTTACGCTTTAAGTATTAAAAGAGTATTACTATCGTTTGCGAATGGGCAATAATGATTAACATGAAAAGGAATAAAAAAAGAAAAGGTTTATGCTCATATAATGGAGGAATCCTTAAACCAAGAAGTCCCAGGAACAGTAAGCATCTTGGGAAATACCACACTTTAGCCCAATATACAACCAAAGAATTATAAACAAAAAAAAATCCCGATTCGTAATTTGAATCGGGATTTTAAAAAAGGCGGCGACCTACTCTCCCACGAGATGCAGTACCATCGGCGC
>NZ_JBHULS010000003.1:0-376854 GCF_042684585.1 Bizionia sediminis | reverse complement strand
TAGTTAAGCCCGTTTGCGCCGATGGTACTGCATCTCGTGGGAGAGTAGGTCGCCGCCTTTTTTAAAATCCCGATTCAAATTACGAATCGGGATTTTTTTTTGTTTATAATTCTTTGGTTGTATATTGGGCTAAAGTGTGGTACTGTGTTTGTTTTATGGTTACGTTTAAAAACCATAAGAGAGCCTTTGGCATTCTAACTAACGTTTACATGTGTACGCAACCGTTAAATAACAGGAATTATGGATAACAGAAACCCTTTTCAGGAACTTTTCAACAAACAACGTGCTTTTCAATATACGGTTGGCAATACGTCTGCTGCAGATAGAATTAAAAAACTAAAACAACTCCGGGTTGCTTTGGAAAATACCTACAAAGAGCCTGTTTCCGCTCCCGGTACGTTACTGGGAAGTCAATCTTACATATTAAATGAACCAAAGGGTGTGTGTTTAATTATTTCGCCTTGGAATTATCCTATTAACTTAACTTTTGGTCCCTTGGTTTCGGCCATTGCTGGTGGGAACACTGTTGTTTTAAAACCATCCGAAATGACGCCTCATAGTTCCAAATTGATGGCCGACATTATAGGTGCATTATTTAATGATTGTGAAGTGGCTTTGGTAGAGGGCGAAAAAGAAACTTCGGAAGCTTTGTTGGAATTACCATTCAATCATATTTTTTTTACGGGTTCTCCTATGGTAGGGAAACTTGTTATGAAGGCAGCAGCCCAAAACTTGTCTTCGGTAACGTTGGAGTTAGGAGGCAAGTCGCCCGTAATTGTGCATCATTCAGCTAATGTAAAAAAGGCCGTGAAAAGAATTGTTTATGGCAAGTTTACTAATGCAGGTCAAACATGTATAGCGCCAGATTATATCCTGATCCACAACTCGCTTAAGGAGCAATTTATTAAGTATTTTAAAGAGGAAGTGCGTGCAATGTATTCCAATAACCCAGAAACGTCTTCAGCTTATAGCCGGATTGTAAACGAAAAACATTTAAACAGACTGCAAAGTTATTTAGAGGATGTTAAACATAATGGTGGTACTGTGGAGTATGGAGGAAAATTAAATCCTTCTACGTGTTATTTGGAGCCTACATTAGTAACTAATTTGCCGGATAATGCGGTACTTATGCAAGAGGAAATTTTTGGGCCCATTTTACCAGTAAAAACCTATACTCATATTGAGGAAGCAGTAGACTATATAAATGCCAACGAAAAACCTTTGGCACTTTATTTATTTAGTAAGGATAAAACCACTATTAATTTTGTGCTTAAAAACACGCGAGCTGGTGGCAGTTGTGTGAATCATGTGTTATTACATTTTTTGAATCATAACCTGCCATTTGGTGGTGTTAATAACAGCGGTATTGGAAAATCGCATGGTATTTTTGGATTTAAGGAGTTTACAAATCAACGGTCCGTTTTGCATCAGCGTACCATTAGCGCAGTGGACTGGCTAATGCCTCCTTATACAAATTGGAAACAAAAACTGGTAAATTTTTCGCTAAAATGGTTTAACGTGCATATAAAATTATAATGGCTGTGCTTTAAAAACCCGCATTCTTAAGCTTGCTTAAAAGCGTTTCAAAATGCTTACAGGTGTTTACTTAAACCCGTTTTCTTTAGCTAGAATATTAGCAAATAGAGTTTTCTTAACGCACCCTTTTTTTACCAATAAAATAATATTAAAAAAAAGATATGGTTTACTAAATAGATTAGTAATTTTAAACTATCTAATATCTTAAAGAATGCAGCTTAAAAATGGTTTAATTTATTTGCTTACTATATTATGTATTTACGGTTGTTCCAAACCCATTGAGAAAAGTGGTAACGGTCAAATTATCCCCATACCGGAACAGCAAGTTTTTGAAGATGGTTACTTTACAATAACAAACCAAACTGGAATTCAATTTGATAAGGAATTTGAAATTGCTGGAAATTTTTTAAAAGATTATATACATACAGGAAGTGGTTTGGCTTTAGGTTCCGGCACGGATATTCGTTTTACCAAAGAGCCTGCTCTGGATACGGAAGAAGCTTATAGTTTGGAAATTTCTGCAACTGCCATTGAAATTAAAGCGGCTACGGCTCAAGGAGCATTTTATGCGGTGCAAAGCTTGCGACAATTAATGCCCGCAGAACTGGAAGACGGTTCTTACCTGGACAAGGCTATAACGATTTCTAATACACGTATTAAGGATAGACCAGTATTTTCCTATCGAGGCATGCATTTGGATGTTGCTAGGCACATGTTTCCCGTTTCTTTTATAAAAAAATATATTGATGCTTTAGCGCTTTTAAAATTCAATAATTTCCACTGGCATTTAACCGATGACCAAGGGTGGCGCGTTGAAATAAAGAGATACCCCAAATTACAGGAAATAGCGGCTTATAGAAACGAAACACAAATAGGATTTTTTAATACCAAGCCACATCAAGTAATTAACGAAACCTATGGTGGGTATTATACCCAAGAGGAAATTAAGGAATTGGTAGCCTATGCTAAAGCGCGTTTTATTACCATTATTCCAGAAATTGAATTGCCTGGACACGCTTTATCAGCTCTTGCTGCTTATCCAGAATTAAGCTGTAATGGTACGCCTTTACAAGTGGCTACTACCGATGGTGTTTTTGACGATATTTTTTGTGTAAAAGCAGAAACGTTCAGATTTCTTGAAGGCGTTTTCGATGAAATTGTCGATCTATTTCCTGGCCAATACATTCATATTGGTGGCGATGCGGCACCAAAAACACGCTGGAAGAACTGCACAACTTGTCAGAATACCATGAAAGAGCAGGGCTTAACAAATACGGTAGAACTTCAAAGTTATTTCGTTTCAAAAATTGCGCAATATTTGCATGCTAAAGGTCGCCAAATTATTGGCTGGGATGCTACTTTAAACAGTAAATTGGCACCAGATGATATTGTAATGACTTGGCGTGGGCCTGAAGGCGCTTTGGCACCTGCAGCAAAAAATCAAGATGTTATAGTAACATCTAAAGCGCATACTTATTTTAACAGATACCAATCTGAAACCCCCAACGAGCCTCTCGCATTTGGGGGTTACGTACCCTTAAAAAAGGTATATCAGTTTAATCCACTGCCTGCAACATTAAGTGCGCAAGATGCGGGTCGTGTTTTGGGTGCCCAAGGTATTGTATGGACGCAATATACTGTTAATGCCGAGCAGTTGGAGTATATGGTTTTTCCTAGAGCAATTGGATTGGCAGAGGCGCTATGGTCTCATGAAAAGCACAAAAATTACGACAATTTTGTTTCTAGGCTTTCAAGCTTTCATGACCGACTGGATTTTCTTAAAATAAATTACGCCAACCATTTACACCAATTAAAAGGGCATATGGTTACTAAAGATAAACAAAGTATTTACGAACTGCAAAAACAAACCGATAGCACCGTTATCAGATATACTTTGGACGGAAGTATTCCAAACATGAAATCCAAGCTTTATAATAATGGAATTCCTATTACAAAAAACTCAATAATTACGGCAGCTATTTTTGACAAAACAAGAAGATTAGGGCCATTATTTACAGAAACTATACAATGGCATCAGGCCATTGGGAAAGATATTATTTTAGATGTTCAGCCACATCACGCCTATCCTGGTATGGGATCGGATGGATTAATTAATGGAGTTTTGGGCAATTCAAATCGCTACCGAGACAATGAATGGCTTGGGTTTTTTGGTGAGGATGTAGAAATTACCATCGATTTGGACGTTCCAACAACTATAAATGCTATTGCCATGCGTTTTCACAATGGAAAAAAACAACTGGCTTATGCGCCTAAAAAAGTGGAAATAGAGTTAGATAATAAAACGATATTCGAAATAGATATTCCCGAATCCAACGAATCCGTGGTACCCGTAGTTTTTGAAAAAAATTATACCACACGGTTTATAACCATACGAATTCCTAATTTTGGTAAAATCCCAGAAGGAAGCCTTGGCGAAGGAAGCTTAGCCTGGACATTTATAGACGAAATTCAAGTAAATTAAGCCACTAATAACATGAATAAACTGGCATTTTTATATGGGTTTTTAAAGTCACTTTGGCTTTCAGAACAGCTAACGTGTTATATGGTTTATCCGGAAGTTTAATAACGGTTGGAACACAGCTTTACAATACACAAAATATGAAAACACAAATAATGCTAACTTTTTTTTTACTGCTAAGTGTTGTAGCTTGTAAACCCACTTTAACGGCCATTGGGGATACCCAAATTGATGTTTTTACGGATACACATCTGTATTTTGATCCGAATTTAAAAACCACTCACTTTAGTCCAGATAACCTTTCTGAAACCGATAGTATTTTACGGTTGGATGCCGGACGTGTACTTTTAAAAAAAATACATATTCCTCAATATTTTAAACAACCTGAAGTTAGTGTGCAAATGAGTTTGACATCCAACGGCGATCCCTGGGATAAATCAGGTTCTTTATTTATTATTCCTGCGTCGGCAGATTTAAATATGTTGGATTTGGAGATGGGAGCTGTAAAAAAAGAACATTTTCCGTTTCAAGCTGCTGGTACGATTTCAAAACAAATAGGTGGTAAACATTTTATGCCTAATATTGAATTATTACGCTTTATGACACCGTTTGGTGTTGGTTTTTTTAACAACGACCCTCGCGTTGCCAACCTGAAGCCTGTTTACATTCCTAAATGGGAAACCCAAGTACAGTGGACACAAAATATAACCCAGTTATTGCCTCTTTTGGAAAATGAACTTTATGTTGGTGTTTTTATAGATACCTGGACAAAGGAAGGCTATAAGCTTTCGGTGCAATTAAATTTCAAGGAGAGTACTGTGGCCAATCATGCAATAAAGGAACAGCAAGTAATCCCTTTAGTAAACACCGTAAAATACGCCAGCAAACAAGTCTATTTTGATGCTTTTCATAAAGACGATTTACAGGTTAGTATTCCCGTTTCAGCACCTTACACCAATGCTAAATTATACTACCTTACAACAGGGCATGGCGGACATGCCGAAGGCGATGAGTTTACACAAAAGGAAAATGTAATTTATTTAAACAATACCGTTATTAAACAATTTGTTCCGTGGCGCGATGATTGCGCTAGCTTTAGGCGCTTTAATCCAACATCGGGAGTCTGGACAGAAAAAACTATTTGGAAAGGACAAGAAATAGAGGAACGCATTGCCTCATCAGATTATTCGCGCTCTAACTGGTGTCCGGGTAGCCAAGTGGCTCCGGAAGTAATAGAATTGGGAACCATGCAACCCGGAGACTATACTTTTAAATTTTCTATACCCGAGGCACAAGCCATTACCGAAGATAAAATTAACTATTGGATGGTATCTGCTTACTTGGTTTTCGATAAAAACTAAAAAAGCTAGTTGTGCCATTTAAGTCTATGTAAATGCTAAAAATACAATAAGCTAAACCAGGTTTCAAACTTCAGTACATCCCTTTTATACAATTTAGTACTTAATAAAATTTTAACATCCCCTATAAATTAGCTTGTAATATTAAGCAGTATCTTTGCAAACGCTTCAAAAACACTATTTATGGCGGCCTGGATTATAGCTTCAATTATATTTTCTGCCCTTGTTTTTAGTTTGGAATTTTATGCCTTTCAGGCCTTAAAAACCATAACTAAAAATAAAGCTATTAAAGCGTTATGGATTATTGTAACTGTTGCCTTTTACGGTTATTTTATTTACACGTTAGTTACTACGCCACGCAGTGCGGGCCAAACAAATGCCATACAGTTGGCATCTGGGTTTTTGCTTACGCTGGTTATGCCAAAACTACTGCTGGTTTTCTTTATGCTTGGCGAGGATGTTTTTAGAATTTTAAAAAAAGGATACTCATGGCTTACGCCTGGCGAAACTGCTGTATTTGAAAGTCGTCGTGTTTTTATAGCTAAAATAGCTTTGGGCTTGGCAGCTATTCCATTTGCCTCATTTATTTATGGTATTGTACAAGGACGGTATAATTACAAAGTATTAAAATACCAACTTACTTTTAACGATTTGCCAGATGCTTTTGACGGTTTTAAAATCACACAAATTTCCGATATACACGCCGGTAGTTTTACCAATAAAGAAAAAATTATGTACGGTATTGACCTTATTAACAAGCAGCAGTCCGATTTAATGGTTTTTACTGGCGATTTGGTAAACAATATGGCTTCGGAAATGGATAATTGGGTTTCGGTGTTCAAGTCGCTAGAGGCGCCCTATGGTAAATATTCCGTTCTAGGAAATCATGATTATGGCGATTACGTATCTTGGGATTCGCCAGAGGACAAAATAAAAAATTTTGAAGCCGTTAAGGCGGTACACCCTAAAATGGGATTCAATTTGTTGCTAGACGAACATCGCTATATTGAAAAAGATGGTCAGCGATTGGCCTTAATTGGCGTTGAAAACTGGGGTAAAGGATTTAATCAGGCAGGAGATTTACAAAAAGCTTCGGAAAAGGTTTTGGCAGACGACTTTAAAATACTTCTCACCCACGACCCCTCTCATTGGGAGCACCAAGTAAAGGAAAACACTTTTAATTACCAATTAACTTTAAGTGGCCATACCCACGGCCTTCAAATGGGAATTGAAATACCTGGATGGTTTAAATGGAGTCCATCGCAATATATTTATAAGCAATGGGCCGGACTGTATCAAGAATATGGCAGATTTATAAATGTTAATCGCGGATTTGGATACCATGCCTTTCCGGGTCGGGTAGGTATTTGGCCAGAAATAACCGTTATTGAGTTAAAAAAAGGCGAAAAAAATACCTAGTTGTTTTGTCGATATTTTTAACTAATTTAACCGTGTAACAAGTCCATTGAACACTAAATATAAAAAAATTATGTAGGTTTGTAAGTGTACATGGGAATAAAATAACAACCATATGTCGAAATTTGGAGAACTTATAGACGTTAAAATTCCTGTTTTATTGGATTTTTATACGGAGTGGAGCGAGCAATCGAAAGCCATGCACGCGGTTTTACGCGATGTAGCGGCAGCATTGGGCGATAAAGCCAAAGTGATAAAAATAGACATTGAAAAAAACAAAGAATTAGCGGAAGCACTGCGTGTTAAAGCATTACCCACCTTAATTATTTATAAGAATGGCGAAATGAAATGGCGCCATAGTGGCGAGCAAGACGCAAATTCTCTTATAGGTATTATGAAACAATACCTTTAGTTGAATGATTCTGGTAAGGCATGAAACTGATAACCTCTAGCCGAAAAATAGGCCAAAACCCTTGGTAGTGCATACATTAAATTTTTGGAGGCCTTTACACTATCGTGAAAAACCACAATATCGCCCGCTTTAGTATGTTTTATAATGTTTTGGTAACAGGACTCTGGTGTTGTGTTTTTATCCCAGTCAAAAGACAAAATACTCCAAGTTACCACAGCGTAGCCTTCCTGTATTAAAACCTTTCCTTGTTTTGGTGTTATTTGGCCATATGGCGGCCTAAAAAGACGTTTCGCGTTTGTGTTTTTAGGTGGTACTGTATAATTTTTAATAGTGCGCTGGGCCTGGTTTATATCGCTTAGGTATTTGGCTGTATTAATTTGCCAACCTTTAATATGCGTATGCGAGTGGTTACCTATTCCGTGTCCTTGTAAAATTATATCCCTAAAAATATCGGGAAACAGTTCTATATTTTTTCCAATACAGAAAAAAGTGGCTTTGGCCTGAAATTGCTGCAATAATTTTAAAGTCCAGTGCGTAATTTCGGGAGTAGGACCATCATCAAAAGTTAAATACAGCACTTTTTGCGTAGTGGTATACTCCCAAATAAAATTTGGGAGTAACTTTTTTATAAAACCAGGTGTTTTAACAGGAACAAATAGCATGTTTAGGCCTCTGGCAGTGTCTTTAACGTATCGGTTTGAAGCATGTCTATTTCAACAGGATCTGGAGTTTGTTGTACATCTGTTTCTGGAATATCTTCGCCGCCGTAAAAATGACTAAATAGGTTTAAGAAATTGGAAAATGTTTTGGTTTCTGTTTGTGCGAATTCTTTATCGTAGGTAATTACAACATCTACAATACTTTTATACCGTTCAATATCCGTGTATATATTCTCAAAAACATAGCGCTGTTGTTCGTGGTTTAAGGTGCTGTAGTAGGTTAAATTTTCTTGATATTTTTCTGCTACATCCATAAATAACTTTCTAGCTTTTTCTGTAGCGCCAACTTCATAATAGGCGCTAATATAAGGCTCCAACAGGGTATAAAACCCGAAGAAGTCTACCGGCATATTCTCCATAGCAATATCAGCTATTTCTTCTGCTTTTTCTGGTTTATTTTCATTTATTAACTGCTCAATTAAACGTGCTAAATTGCCCCGGTATGTTATAGCGTTTTTACGTGTTTCTACGTCGTGATAAATATCGGGACTACCTGTATTGCCCCAATCCCAAGCAATTACTTTGTTATACATTAGTTCGCTATCTACACGACCCATATCAAACGGATTGGCTTTATTAACAGGGGTTTTAATTGGCACTAATTTATAGGTCATGCCATCTAATTGCAGGTAATCTTTCATCCAAATATAATCGTCGTTACCAAAAGCACCTCCCGTAAAGTGGATAGGGCGTTTCCAATCGTTATTGGCAATAATATCTAACATTAACAATCGGTTTTTATAAATAGCACCGTCGGTAATTTTTATATCTACATAGTCCACCATTTTATGGGCATCTTTAGGTTTTACAATGCCATATTTAAGCGCGTTTTCTTTATTTACAGGCACGCGAATATTTTCAACTGGAAAATAGTTTGAGTTTTGCAGTTGCGTTGGATAAAAGCTTGGGTCTTCGCCTTGCATTTGTAAAATATATTTGAATTTTGTTTTTGGGTTGTCACTAGAAACAAAATCCATAAAATCGCTTATCATTAGGGTGTCTGTGTTAATTAAGCGTTGCGGTCTGCCTTGGGCATCTATATAATGCGTTTTTTTCATAATATAGTCGCGTGTCCCCGATCGGTATTGCTCGTGTACCAGTTTAGAAGGTATTGGGTCGCTTTCATAAGCTTTGCGTTTCATTTGGTCTATATACCAATCGGTTTGGAATAAACTGGTATTTACTACGCGTACATCGGTTCTGTAGCCTTCAATTTCTTGGGCGTACCAAAGGGCAAATGTATCGTTATCACCAATAGAAAATAAAATGGCATTTTCGCCGCAGGAGTCTAGGTATTTTTTGGCCATAGAGCGCGCCGAGTATTTACCCGATCTGTCGTGGTCGTCCCAGTTGTTGGCAGCCAAAATACCAGGGACAAGAACCAGACACAATACCGTTACGGCTGGTGCTAGTAATTTGGAGCCTATTTTATTTCGGAGTAAATCTACCAGGGCATATACGCCAAAACCTATCCAAATAGCAAAAACATAAAAAGACCCAACCAAAGAATAATCACGTTCGCGGGGTTCAAATGGTCTTACATTGGTATACACTTGTATGGCTAAACCTGTAAACAAGAAGAACACCAGTGTTACCCAAAACATTTTTTTATCTTTATTATACAGTAAGAATAAACCTAACAAGCCTAAAATTAGCGGTAGGAAGTAATAAGTATTGCGCGCTTTATTATTTTTTACGTCGCTAGGCAAGTTGGTTTGTGGTAAGCCTAAATGCCATTCGTCAATAAAATTAATGCCGCTTAGCCAGTTTCCGTTAAACCCGTCCATTTTACCCTGAATATCATTTTGCCTGCCTACAAAATTCCACATAAAATAGCGCCAGTACATGTATCCCAGCTGGAATTCAAACATGTAAGCAATATTACTGGCTAACGATGGGCGTTCCACATCAATTATCTGGCTGTTTTGTCTTAAAAAGCTATGATAATCTTCGTAATCCACCATGCCATTGGCAACTTCCATTTTAAATTTGTTAACTGCCGCACGTAGCTCGTTATCCATTTGGTATTCGGGTTTTAGTTTAAAATCTAAAAACCCTGTAAACATCATATAATTTTCGGCGTTTTCTGGACTCCACATACGTGGTAATAAGGAGGCGTGTTTGGAGTTGTAGTTTTGGCGGGCATTTTTCCAGTCGTTTACAATAATATAGCGTCCATTTACTTCGTCTTTTTCGTAGTTTGGTTTGTCGTCTACATAAGGTTCGGTTTCATCTAAACCAGAATATTGGTCTGTAAACTGTGGGCCATAAAATAAATGGGTTTCTGGATATTGCTCCAAATTGTAGTATGCAAGGAGCTCGCGGGCATCGCTTGGGTCATTTTCGTTAATAACCACATCGGCATTGGCACGAATAGGCAGCATGATCCAAGAGGAAAACCCAATCATTATAAACGTGACACACAAAATACCCGTATTAAGCATTTTGTAATTCTTTCTAGTGGTGTATCGCAAACCTAAATAAATGAGTGCAACAATGGCCATACTAGCAAATACAGTACCGGAGTGAAATGGCAACCTTAACGTATTAACGAAGAAAATTTCTGTGGTACTAAAAATACGAAGAATATTAGGAGCCAGTAATTTAAAAATAAACAACAAAATAGCTACCGCCACAACGTTTGCAATAATGAAGTTTTTAATGGTAACTGTTTTATAGTTTTTAAAGTAATAAATTAATGCAATAGCAGGAATGGTTAATAAGCCCATAAAGTGAACACCAAAAGACATTCCTACAATAAAAGAAATGAGTACTATCCAACGGTTTCCGCGTGGTGTATCCATATCGCGTTCCCAGCGTAGGGCCAACCAAAATAATACAGACATTATTAAAGTGGCCATGGCGTATACTTCGGTTTCTACGGCATTAAACCAAAAAGAATCGGTAAAGGTAAAGGCTAAACTACCTACCAAGCCACTTCCTAAAATAGCTATTTTTTGTGTGTTGCTTATTGTGTTTGGCTCGCCAACCACTTTTCTTAACAAAAGTGTAATGGTAAAAAACATAAATAAAATGGTAAAGGCACTAGCCGTTGCACTCATCATATTTAACATAAATCCTACTTGTGCAGGTTCGGTAGCAAACATAGAAAAGAAAGCGCCAAACATTTGAAACAAAGGCGCACCTGGTGGGTGGCCAACTTGTAATTTTGCAGAGGTTAAAATATACTCGCCTGCATCCCAAAAGCTTACAGTAGGTTCTACTGTTAAGGTGTAAGTTATAAAGGCAACTAAAAAAGAAAACCAAGCTAAAATGGTGTTCCACTTTTTAAAGCTGATGTGTGTCATGTAATTACAAGTTTTTAAAGAGGCGAATTTAACAATAAATAATAAAATTTGGGTGCTTTTAAGGAAACGTTAAGTAATAAATTTAATTTTTATGTAAAAAAAACTTGCGCAAATAAATATTTGTTTTAAATTTGCAACCGCAATACAAGATTGGCCTATGGTGTAACTGGTAACACGTTGGTTTTTGGTACCAAAGAGTCTAGGTTCGAAACCTAGTGGGCCAACAAAAAAAAAGAAACCTAATCATTTATTTGATTAGGTTTTTTTGGTTTTAAACCTTTTTCTAAAATTTAAGGTCATCTTATCGTGTAAAATGGCTGTTTCGGGTTAAACCTAAACCCAGTAAAAAGCATTTTAAATTTTAAAGGTAATAACGGGTCTTTTAGCATGATTTACTAAATCCTCGCTAATACTACCGTTAAAAAAATGTGCAATACCTTGTCTGCCATGCGTGCTAATGCCTATTAGGTCTGCATTTACAATGTGCGAAAAATTTAAAATGCCTTTCTCTACACTGTCGTCATTGTAAATAGAAATGGTATAATTTTCAAAGTTACTGCCTGCAATAAAATCGAGGATTCGGGCTTTTGCTGTGTTGGTTGTAATAAAGTTATTAGCGGTGTTTACAAATAACAAATGTATTTTGGCGTCTAGAATTTTAGCTAAATTAACGGCTTGTAAATAGGTGCCTTTGTTGTCGTTTTTAAAATCGGATGCAAAAACAAAGTTGTTTATTTCAAAATTGTCATGTTCGTTTTTTATAACTAAAACTGGAATTTCAGATGTGCGCACTACTTTTTCGGTATTCGATCCAATAAACATTTCCTTAAATCCGTTGGCGCCATGGGAACCCATAACAATTAAATCTATGTTATGTGTTTTGCAGGTGTCAGAAATTCCTGTAAAAGTTTTATTAAAATCTACTGTTTCATGCACTGTCAAGCCTTTTAAATATTCTTGACTCATGGTTTTTTCAAATTTTTGGTGGGCTAATTTCATAAAAAACATAGCCTCCGGAAGTTCGCTATATTGGCTTAAGGCGTCAATTTGGTCTAGCGGAAGCTCCAACATGTGCAGCAAATAAATTTCGCAATCGTGCTTTTTTGCTAGTTGTGCGGCTACTTTTAAGGCTTGTTCTGCTTCTTTGGAAAAATCCGTAGGGACAAGAATTCGTTTCATATGGTCACGTTTTAAAGGATTGGTTAGATGCTTTAAAGCTATGAATAAAAATTGATATTTTAATCATTATGGAATTCAATTAAATTATTGTATGTTTGCACCGTTGTAAGAAAAGATTAAATGAGGGGACCTAATGTCCCCTCTTTTTATACCAACTTTTTGTATTACCTATGTTGAGAGAAACAGTAAAAACCTTGCTTAATAATGCTTTAGAAGAGCGAACGGATTTATTTTTAATAGAATTTTCTATGAATCCAGAAAATGCTATAAGTGTTATTATTGATGGCGACAACGGTGTAACCGTGGACGATTGCGTGTTTATAAGTCGGGCCATAGAACACAATATAGATCGGGATGAGCACGATTTCTCTTTAGAAGTAGCCTCGGCTGGTGCTACGGCACCGCTAGTGCATGTAAGGCAATACATTAAAAATGTGGGTAGAGATCTGGAATTACAAACAACAGAACAAGCCTTGGCGGGAACGCTTATTGAAGCTACAAACACCCACCTAACCCTGCAGTGGAAGGCGCGCGAGCCCAAACCTGTAGGTAAAGGGAAGGTTACCGTAGAAAAAAAGGCGGAAATTGCCTACCAAGATATTGTAGAAGCAAAAGTTATGATAAAATTTTAATTCAGAAAGAGATATGGAGAATCTTGCGTTAATTGATTCATTTTCGGAGTTTAAAGACGATAAATTAATCGATCGTGTAACGTTAATGGCGATTTTAGAAGATGTTTTTAGAAATGCGCTTAAAAAGAAGTTTGGAGATGATGATAATTTTGATATTATTATAAACCCAGATAAAGGCGATTTAGAAATATGGAGAAATCGTGTGGTGGTTGCAGATGGAGAAGTAGAGGATCCTAATCAAGAAATTTCCCTGTCGGAAGCCCGAAAAATAGAACCAGATTTTGAAGTAGGTGAAGACGTTTCGGAAGAAGTAAAATTAATAGATTTAGGCCGTCGTTCTATTTTAGCTTTAAGACAAAACCTAATTTCTAAAATTCACGAGCACGATAATACCAACATCTACAAACAATTTAAAGATTTGGTTGGCGAAATTTATACCGCCGAGGTACACCATATTCGCCACAGAGCAGTTATTTTGCTGGACGACGAAGGGAATGAAATTATTCTTCCTAAAGAAAAACAAATACCATCAGACTTTTTTAGAAAAGGCGATAACGTAAGAGGTATTATAGAATCGGTAGATCTAAAAGGCAACAAACCAGCCATAATTATGTCTAGAACCGCACCAGTTTTTCTAGAAAAGCTGTTTGAACAAGAAATTCCAGAGGTTTTTGATGGCTTAATTACCATTAAAAATGTTGTAAGAATACCAGGTGAAAAGGCTAAAGTGGCTGTGGATTCCTACGACGACAGAATAGACCCTGTTGGTGCCTGTGTAGGTATGAAAGGTTCCCGAATACACGGTATTGTGCGCGAATTAGGCAATGAAAATATAGATGTTATAAACTACACAAGTAACTTACCGCTGTATATTACCAGAGCCTTAAGTCCGGCCCGTGTAACATCTATAAAAATAGACGAAGAAAACAAACGTGCAGAAGCTATTTTAAAACCAGAGGAGGTAAGCAAAGCCATTGGGCGAAGCGGTCATAACATTCGTTTAGCAGGCCAACTTACGGGTTACGAAATAGATGTATTTAGAGAAGGTGCCGAGGAAGATGTAGAACTATCCGAGTTCCGCGACGAAATAGAACCGTGGATTATTGAGGAGTTTAGTAAAGTTGGATTAGATACAGCCAAAAGTATTCTTGAACGCGATGTGCAAGATTTGGTAAAGAGAACCGACTTGGAAGAAGAAACAATTAATGAAGTAATTAGAATTCTTAGGGAAGAATTTGAAGAATAACATATATTAGGTTATATTAAAGGCGATTTATGGCTGAAACAATTAGATTAAATAAAGTATTACGTGAGCTAAACATTTCTTTAGATCGTGCCGTGGAGTTCCTAGATTCCAAAGGTATAGAGATAGAGAAACGTCCAACAACAAAAATTTCGCAAGAAACTTTTGATGTGCTTTCAAACGAATTTCAAACAGATGCCAATAAAAAAATGGCATCTCAAGAAGTTAGTGAAGCCAAGCAAAAGGAAAAAGAAGCGATACGGCTACAGCGTGAACGAGAATTAGAGGCAAAAGAAAAGGAAAAAGCGGAGCGCGAAGCATTAGCTAAAGCCAAAGAAGCTGAAGTTGTTAAGGCGAAAACAAAACTTTCTGGGCCAAAACAAGTAGGTAAAATCGATTTGGAGGCCAAAACTAAAAAGGCCGAAAACACCAAAGACGAAACCCCTGTTGCTACACCTGCCACACCAGCAGCAAGCAACACAGCCAGTGCTAAAACACCAGACGCTAAATCTGTGGAAAAACCGCCGGTAAAATCACAGCTAGAGGACACGCCATCTTCTAAGCCTGCCCATACACCAAAAGCGGAAGCACCGAAAGCTGAAAAGGTAAGTCCTGAAAAGCCTAAAGAAGCGCCTAAAAAAGAAGCTGCTCAAAAAACGGAGGCTGTAAAAGCGCCACCTACAAAACAAACAGAAGCGTCTGCGCCAGAGGCACCTGTGGAGGAGCACGTAAAAACACAATACCAAAAATTGTCTGGGCCAAAAATTGCAGGTGAAAAAATAGATTTATCGCAATTTAAAAAGCCGAAGAAAAAGAAAGACGATAAAGATAAAACGTCCGACCCTAAGAAAAAACGTCGTAGAATTAGCAAAGCGGGAGCCCCGGGATCTACCGGAGCCGCCCCTTCACGCGGTGGTAACGACCGCTTTAAAGGCAAACCAGGAAAAGGCCGTCGTCCGGTTGTAAAAGAAGAGCCTAGCGAGGAAGACGTACAAAAGCAAGTTCGGGAAACTCTTGAAAAACTTCAAGGTAAATCCAATAAAGGAAAAGGTGCAAAATACCGTCGTGATAAACGCGACCAGCACCGCGAACAAACCGAAAAAGACTTACAAGCAGCATCTGCAGAAAGTAAAATACTAAAAGTAACAGAATTTGTTACAGCTAGCGAAATGGCTACCATGATGGATGTACAGGTAACGCAAATTATTTCAGCGTGTATGTCCTTGGGTATGATGGTTACCATGAACCAGCGTTTGGATGCAGAAACACTTACTATTGTAGCAGACGAATTTGGCTACGAAGTAGAATTTATAACCACTGGTATTGAAGATGCTATTGAAGTATCTGAAGATAAACCAGAGGATTTAGTAGAACGCGCACCTATTGTAACCGTAATGGGGCACGTAGATCATGGTAAAACGTCCTTATTGGATAACATTCGCCAGGAAAATGTCATTGCCGGTGAGTCCGGTGGTATTACGCAGCATATTGGTGCTTACGGTGTGCAACTAGAAAATGGTCAAAAAATTGCCTTTTTAGACACACCTGGTCACGAGGCCTTTACGGCTATGCGTGCACGTGGTGCCCAAGTAACAGATATTGCCATAATTGTTATTGCAGCAGACGATGATATAATGCCACAAACCAAGGAAGCTATCTCCCACGCGCAAGCAGCCGGTGTTCCAATTGTTTTTGCGATAAATAAAATAGACCGTCCAACGGCAAATCCGGAAAAAATTAAGGACAGTCTGGCACAAATGAACTTATTAGTGGAAGACTGGGGTGGTAAAATCCAATCGCAAGATATTTCGGCTAAAACAGGTTTAGGTGTTAAAGAACTTTTGGAAAAAGTATTGTTAGAAGCCGAATTGTTAGAGCTTAAAGCCAATCCAAATAAACGCGCCTCGGGTACCGTGGTAGAAGCCTTTTTAGATAAAGGCCGCGGGTATGTGTCTACAGTACTGGTACAAGCCGGAACTTTAAAAATAGGCGACTATGTTTTAGCTGGTAAAAACAGCGGTAAAATTAAAGCCATGCAAGATGAGCGCGGTAACGATATTAAACAAGCAGGACCGTCCACGCCGGTATCTATTTTGGGTCTGGATGGTGCGCCACAAGCAGGCGATAAATTTAATGTATTTGAAGACGAGCGGGAAGCAAAACAAATTGCAACCAAACGTACCCAATTACAGCGCGAACAATCTGTTAGAACACAACGCCATATTACACTAGACGAAATTGGCCGCCGAATTGCTTTAGGCGATTTCCAAGAACTAAATATTATCTTGAAAGGAGATGTGGACGGTTCTGTAGAGGCATTAACAGATTCTTTCCAAAAATTATCAACCGAGGAAATTCAAGTAAATATCATCCATAAAGGTGTAGGTCCAATTACCGAAAGCGATGTGCTGTTGGCTTCTGCATCCGATGCTATTATTATTGGATTTAACGTACGCCCAATGGGTAATGCCAGAAGTATTGCCGACAAGGAAGAAATAGACATCCGTACCTATTCTATTATTTACGATGCTATAAACGATCTGAAAGATGCCATGGAAGGCATGTTGTCGCCAGAGCTTAAAGAAGAAGTTACCGGTACAGCCGAAATTAGAGAAATCTTTAAAGTTTCTAAAATTGGTAGTATTGCAGGTTGTATGGTGTTAACTGGTAAAATTTTCAGAAATTCAAGCATACGTTTAATTAGAGATGGTGTGGTTGTTTACACAGGTGAATTAGCATCTTTAAAACGATTTAAAGACGATGTTAAAGAGGTTTCTAAAGGCTACGATTGTGGTATGCAAATTAAAAACTACAACGATCTGAAAGAAAACGACATCATTGAAGCTTATCATGAAGTAGAAGTTAAAAAGAAACTGAAATAAGGTTTTCTAAACATAATTGAAAAAAAAGAGAGGTAAAATACCTCTCTTTTTTTATTCCTCTATTTTGGCAGCAACTTATCTAAAGGCATAATTATAGAAAAAACGACCGCTTTTTCGGCTTTAAGCAAGGGTGTTTTTAAGCCAAATTAACGCGAAAGAGGGTTTTCTTGGCGATATTAAACTAACTGCCACATCTTTTAATTAGCGCGATACGTCCTTTTGGGTGCTGCCTACGGTGGTAATGAGCAAACAAAACAGCCTTTACGCTACCAGATTTTAGCGTAGGTGTGCCTGTTGGCATGAGTGTTATACCAAGTGCAACACTTAAGAGTAGAGGGGAGTGTTATGGTTCAGAAACAAAGCCTGTACAAACTGGTAATTTCCAAATTACAGGATAAAGAATATGCCAGCTCTGGCATTCTAACAGCAATGCATTAAAGTGTAATGGCCAATACAGGAAGCCATACACTTATTATCAATTTACGGGCCTGTGTGATTTTTGTAGAACTTTATAACTTAAGCGGCAAACTTTTAAAGGCGTTACAAGAGCCAACGTAGGCAATTAATGTGCGCGGTTTACCCAGAAAAATTACTTTCTTATCCTGCATCAAAAAATTGGTAACGCAGTAAAATGGTTCGTTTAGCACGCTTGTATTTTTAAAATTTGTGTAAAAAAAAGCGCTTGAAAATATGTTTCACAAGCGCTGTTTCTTAATATCTAGATGTGTTTTTATGCACCTTAATTTTTGTCCTGTGGTTTTTCTACTTTTTTAGGCCGGAATCTAAAGGCGTCGTTAAAGGTTTCTTTTATTTTATCCAAAGCACGGTCTGCCTCTAAACGACTTCTAAAACTACCTACCCATACTTTGTAATTTGGTGTTTCATAAACATCTATAGCTGGCCATTCGGAAAAAGTTTCGTTAAAAAGCGCTATGGCTTCCAAAGCGCCCGAACGGTTGCCTGAAAAAATTTGAATTTTATACCGATCGGTTGCCGTGTCTGTTAAATTCATATTTTTTTTAATTTCTAATAAACGTTCCAATTCAGATGCTTGGTTTATGGTAACGTGGCCATTTTGGCCATAAAATATGCCGGTTATTAGCAAAAAACAGATGCTTAAGAATTGTTTTAATGGGCGGTTAAATAATTTCATTTCCAATAGTATTTAGTACAAAGGTATACTAATAGAAGTAAAAATTTAAAATAATTGTTATTTAGAATTTATCTAAATTAGCAATTAACACTTCGGTAACATTTCTAAAATGGACTTTAAATACTATTTTTGCAAGAGATTTTATTATTGTATTTTTTTCTTTTAAGAATAGAAAAACCATACTAAAGTATAGAAGTTAATTCAATCGATAATATGAAAAAGGTGAATCACCGGAAATTAAGCAAAGGCATTCTTCGTTTAGGTTTAGTTATTTTATTAGCATTTTCAACAACACTTTCGGCACAAGAAGGCGATCCCGTAAGAGGGAAACAGCTATTCAACTCAAATTGTGCGGCATGTCATAAACTAGATAAAAAAATGACAGGGCCTGCTCTTCGAAACGTGGAACAACGTTTGTGGGAAGAGGAAGGTTTAGATCGTGAGTGGCTTAATGCGTGGATTAGAAATAGTGCCGCGGTTATCAAGTCTGGCGATGCGTATGCCAACAAAATTTTTAATGAATACGGTGGAGCTGCCATGACGGCTTATCCGCAATTAACAGATCAGGATTTAAGCGATATTTACGCTTATACTGCCGAAGATCCGCCAGCACCTGTAGTTGCTACAGAGGTGGCTGGAGCTGCGGGAGCTGCAGCTTCTGATGGCGATAGCGTTTCCAACAAGGTAATCTTAGGAGCCTTAACGGTGTTGTTTGCATTATTGGCTATGGCACTGGTGTTGGTAAGGCAAACTTTAAACAGGTTTGCAGAGGCAAAAGGCGTTCCAGTACAAAAAACCAAAGGAACACCAATTTGGAAAGCGTTTGTTAAAAATCAATTTTTAGTTTTTGTATCGGTTGTGGTGTTGCTACTTGCAAGTGCCTACTATGTGTATGGATACTTTATGCAAGTTGGTGTGGATCAAGGATACCAGCCAGTACAACCAATTCACTTTTCGCACAAAATTCACTCTGGCGATAATGGTATCGATTGTAATTATTGTCACTCGTCCGCACGTGTAAGCAAGCATTCCGGGATCCCATCTTTAAATATTTGTATGAATTGTCATAAATCTATTTACGAAGTTTCTCCAGAAACAGCTACTGATGAATACAGTAAAGAATTTTACGATAACGAAATTCAGAAGCTATACGCAGCTGTAGGCTGGGACGATGAGGAGCAGGAATATACCGGAGAAACACAGCCAGTAAAATGGGTGCGTATTCACAATCTTCCAGATTTTGCTTACTTTAACCACTCGCAGCACGTCTCTGTGGCAGGTATTGAATGTCAAACGTGTCATGGTCCTGTAGAAGAAATGGAAATTATGTATCAGCACTCGCCATTAACCATGGGCTGGTGTATAAATTGTCACCGCGACACCAATGTTAAGGTGGAAGATAACGCGTACTACGAAAAAATTCATGAAGAATTATCTAAAAAGTATGGCGTAGAAGAATTAACAGCAGCTCAAATGGGCGCGTTGGAGTGTGGTAAGTGTCATTATTAAAAAGAGGCCTTGCTAGACCAAAATCTCCGAAAGGCGGTTTTAAAATTATAAATAATTAATAAGAAGTAATTCAATTATATAATATGTCATCAAACAAGAAATACTGGAAAAGTGTTGAAGAGCTAAACGAGAATAGCTCGGTTGTTGAGGCGCTAAAGCATAACGAATTTGTTGAGGAAATACCAACCGATGAGTTTTTAGGAAATAAAGATTCCTTGGAAAGTTCCAAAACAACACGTCGTGATTTCTTAAAGTATGTTGGTTTTAGTACCGCTGCGGCGTCACTAGCTGCTTGTGAAGGACCGGTTATTAAGTCTATTCCATATGTAGTACAACCTAACGAAATCATTCCGGGTGTTGCTAATTACTACGCCACAACTATTGCAAACGGCTATGACTATGCCTCTGTATTAGTTAAAACACGTGAAGGTAGGCCAATTAAAATCGAAAGAAATAAATTGGCGTCAACTAACGGACATGCAAATGCTCGTGTAAACGCATCTGTTTTAGATTTATACGACAGCATGAGGTTGCAAGGTCCTATGAAGTCTGGCGAGCCAATGGCTTGGTCAGATTTTAATGACGAAATTAAGCAGAAGCTTACCACTATCAGCGCTTCTGGAAAAGCAATTGTTTTGTTAACTCAAACTTTTGCCAGTCCGTCTACAAATAAATTGGTGACATCCTTTTCTGAAAAATTCACTAACGTACGTCATGTACAATACGATGCTATCTCGGAATCGGCTGCTCTAGATGCGTTTCAAGCCATGTACGGCGAGCGCGGTTTAGCGAGTTACGATTTTGCAAAAGCCATGACAATTGTTTCGTTTGGAGCAGACTTTCTGGGTGATTGGCAAGGTGGTGGTTTTGAAGCAGGTTATGCCCAAAACAAAGTGCCTACCAACGGTAAAATGTCGCGCCATATTCAGTTTGAATCTAATATGTCGTTAACGGGTGCCAATGCCGATAAGCGTTGGTCCTTAACTCCAAGTCAACAAAAAATAGCATTAGCTAAATTGTATAGTGCCGTTGTTGGTGGTTCTGTGTCTGGAAATTTACCGCAACACATTGAAGATGCTATTCAAAAAGCAGCCTCAGAACTAAGAAAGGCAGGTTCAAAAGGGGTTGTGGTTACAGGTATTCAGGATGTGAACGCACAAACGGTTGTTTTAGCAATTAACGCTTACTTAAAAAGTGAGGCGTTTAATCCTGAAACCCCAATAAAAATAAGACAAGGTAGTAATAAAGAGGTGCAAGCATTATTAGCCGATATGAATGCGGGTAATGTGGGTGCCATTATTATGAGTGGTGTTAACCCAATGTACACCATGCCGGATTCTGCTTCATTTGCTGAAGGTTTAGCCAAAACAGATTTATCGGTAAGTTTTACCATGAAAATGGACGAAACTGCTTTGGAAACTGAATACCAAGCGGCTGCTCCTCATTATTTAGAGTCTTGGGGCGATGTGGAATTGAAAAAGGGTCACTTTGCTTTAATGCAACCAACAATTAGACCATTATTTGACACGCGTCAGTTACAAGATTTCTTGTTAAAGATGACAGATAACAATCTGTCTTATCACGATTATATTAAGGAAACTTGGACGGCTTCTATTTTAAATGGAACGCCTTTTAGTGAAGCACTGCACGATGGTGTACACGTTTCCAATGAAGTAGCAACCGAAACAAACGGGATGCTTAATACTAATTCAGAAGTTTCAGATGGTACTACACCGGTTTCTGCTGCTAACGCCGCTAGCGCTTTAGCAAACACGTCTGTATCTGGTGGGTTTGAATTAACGTTGTACCCTAAAACATCTATGGGTACTGGTCAGCAGGCCAACAACCCATGGTTGCAGGAAATGCCTGATCCCCTTACACGAACTTCTTGGGATAATTATGTTACGGTGTCGCAGGCGGATGCTAACGAACTAGGAATAAAAAACTGGAATGTTGCAGACGGTGGTTTAAACGGTAGTATAGTTGAACTTACCATGAACGGCGTAACAGTTACAGCGCCGGCATTAATACAGCCTGGTCAAGCAAAAGGATCGGTTGGTTTAGCGTTTGGTTATGGGCGTCGTGCCGGACTAAAAGAAGAAATGCAAACAGGCGTAAACGCGTACCCGCTGTATGCAGACTTTAATCCAACACCAGGTGCAGTTAACTTGACTGTTGTTGGTGGCGAGCATGAGTTTGCTTGTGTACAATTACACAACACGCTAATGGGTCGTGGCGATATTATAAAGGAAACCACATTAGAGGTATTTAATACCAAAGATAGCAAGTACTGGAATGTTATTCCGGTAGTATCTTTAAATCATAAGGAAACTTCAGTACGATCTCCAGAAGTAGATTTATGGACCGAGTTTGATAGAAGTATTGGTCATCATTTTAACTTATCAATCGATTTAAACTCATGTACGGGTTGTGGGGCGTGTGTTATTGCTTGTCACGCAGAAAACAATGTGCCTGTTGTAGGACGAGAGGAAGTACGCAGAAGTCGTGATATGCATTGGTTACGCATAGACAGATACTATTCATCGGAAGATACTTTTGAAGGTGACAATACCAAGAAAAACGATACAATGGGCTTGGATATAATTGGAGCCTTATCCGAAATGGAAACAGCTGCTGAAAATCCGCAGGTAGTTTTCCAGCCAATTATGTGTCAGCATTGTAACCACGCACCATGCGAAACGGTATGTCCTGTAGCGGCTACGGTTCACGGCCGCCAAGGTCAAAACCAAATGGCTTACAACCGTTGTGTAGGTACTCGTTACTGCGCTAACAACTGTCCGTATAAGGTACGTCGTTTTAACTGGTTCTTATACAACCAAAACGACGAGTTCGATTACCATATGAATGATGATTTAGGCCGTATGGTACTAAATCCAGATGTTACTGTGCGCTCACGTGGTGTTATGGAGAAATGTTCTATGTGTATTCAAAAAACACAAAAAACAATCCTAGATGCGAAACGCGATGGACGTGTTATTAAAGACGGCGAATTCCAAACAGCTTGTTCTGCAGCATGTGGTACTGGTGCTATGGTATTTGGCGATGTTAACGATACGGAAAGTAAAGTAGCCGAATTGAAAAAAGATAAACGTATGTATCACTTGTTAGAGCATATTGGCACAAAACCAAATGTGATGTATCAAACTAAAGTGAGAAATACAACCGAAGCATAATAAAACGAATTAAGAAAATAATTATAAAAGGATTATGGCGTCTCATTACGAAGCACCTATTAGGAGACCTTTAGTTACAGGGGGAAAATCATATCACGATGTTACAGTGGATGTGGCAAGACCTGTTGAAGGTAAAGCAAACAAATCATGGTGGATTGTTTTTTCAATTGCACTGGTTGCTTTTCTCTGGGGAATTGGGTGTATTATTTACACAGTTGCAACAGGTATTGGAACTTGGGGTTTAAACAAAACCATTGGCTGGGCCTGGGATATTACCAACTTTGTTTGGTGGGTAGGTATCGGCCACGCAGGTACATTAATTTCTGCAGTACTATTATTGTTCCGTCAGAAATGGCGTATGGCAATTAACAGATCGGCAGAAGCCATGACTATTTTTGCGGTATTCCAAGCTGGTTTGTTCCCAATTATTCACATGGGTCGTCCGTGGCTAGCCTATTGGGTATTACCTATACCCAACCAATTTGGTTCGTTATGGGTAAACTTTAACTCACCACTTCTTTGGGACGTATTTGCAATTTCTACTTATTTGTCTGTATCATTGGTTTTCTGGTGGACAGGTTTATTACCAGATTTTGCCATGCTACGGGACCGTGCGGTTAAACCATTCCAAAAGAAAATATATGCTTTATTAAGCTTTGGTTGGTCTGGTCGCGCTAAAGATTGGCAACGTTTCGAGGAGGTATCATTGGTATTAGCTGGTTTAGCAACGCCTTTAGTATTATCGGTACACACCATTGTATCTTTCGATTTTGCAACATCTGTTATCCCTGGATGGCACACAACCATATTCCCACCTTACTTCGTAGCGGGTGCAATCTTCTCTGGGTTTGCCATGGTAAATACATTACTTATTATTATGCGTAAAGTAAGTAACCTGGAAGATTACATTACTGTGCAGCATATAGAGCTTATGAACATCGTTATCATGATAACAGGTTCTATAGTTGGTGTGGCTTACATTACCGAGTTATTTGTAGCATGGTATTCAGGTGTAGAATACGAGCAATATGCATTCTTAAACAGAGCTACAGGTCCTTACTGGTGGGCATATTTATTAATGATGAGTTTTAACGTGTTTTCGCCACAATTTATGTGGTTTAAGAAACTGCGTACAAGTATTATGTTTTCATTCTTCATCTCTATTATTGTAAATATTGGAATGTGGTTTGAGCGTTTTGTTATTATTGTAACATCGCTTCACCGAGATTATTTACCATCATCATGGACTATGTTCTCCCCAACATTTGTGGATATAGGTGTGTTTATTGGAACAATTGGATTCTTCTTTGTACTGTTTTTATTGTACTCTAGAACGTTCCCAGTAATTGCACAGGCTGAAGTAAAAACCATATTAAAATCCTCTGGCGATTCGTACAAAGCCATTCGAGAGCGTGGTGATAGTTTGGTAGGAACTGGCGCAGATGCCAGAACTTCCGGTACTTCAGTAAAGGTAGAAACGACTACCGAAGATAATTCGGAAAAAACACGTGCGCTTATTAAGCAAGTAGGTGTTTTTGATCCAGCTCTACAATCGGCAGACGATCTTCAGAAAATTACGGGCATTGGTCCTAAAATGGAGGAAACCCTGAATAGTATTGGTATATTTACCTACCTACAGGTTAGCAAAATGACTAAAAACGAATACAACTTGCTAGACGAATTAACGGGTTCTTTCCCAGGAAGAGCAGAACGCGAAGATTGGTCTGGACAAGCTAAACAATTAATAAACGAAGCGTAGAAAATGGGAGCATCAAAAGTAATTCACGCTATTTATACAGACGACGACGTGTTAATGTCCGCTGTAAAAAAGATTAAAGCTGAAAAACACCACATTGAAGAGGTTTTTACACCTTTTCCGGTGCACGGTTTAGATAAAGCCATGGGTTTAGCGCCAACGCGTTTGGCTATAACAGCTTTTATTTACGGAACAATTGGTTTAATTGTATCTATTGTGATGATGAATTTTATCATGATTGAAGATTGGCCACAGGATATTGGTGGTAAACCAAGCTTTAGCTTCATTGAAAATATGCCAGCTTTCGTACCAATTATGTTCGAGCTTACTATTTTCTTTGCTGCACACTTAATGGTAATTACATTTTACTTACGTAGTAGAATTTGGCCATTTAAGGACGCTGAAAATCCAGATCCGCGAACAACCGACGACCATTTCTTAATGGAAATCCCGATCTATAACAACAACCAGTTAGAGTTAGAAAACTTACTAAAAGAAACTGGTGCCGTTGAAATTAATATTGTTGAAAAAGATGAAGCACATTAATATGAAGGCCTTTATAAACATAACAATTATTGCATTAGTAGTTACTAGCTTGGTATCTTGTAAAAGCGATACCTCCAGAAACTACGAGTATATGCCAAACATGTACGAGTCGGTTGGATACGAAACCTATTCCGAGTCCAATGCATTTAGAAACGGAATTGAAGCACAACTACCAGCAGAAGGAAGCATAGCTAGAGGCTATATGCCTTTTGAGTACGATAATACGATAGAAGGTTACAACGCCGCTAAAGCTAACTTAAAAAGTCCGTTGGATTCTACCCAGATAGACGTGGTTAGAGGTAAGGAACTATACGATATTTATTGCGGTATTTGCCACGGTGCAAAAGGCGATGGCCAAGGTAATTTGGTTAAACGTGAAAAGTTATTGGGTATTCCAAGCTATGCGGATGTAGGAAGAGCTATTACCGAAGGTAGTATTTACCATTCTATTTATTACGGTAAAAACTCCATGGGATCTTACGCAAACCAATTGAACGAGGAAGAGCGTTGGCAGGTTACGGCTTATGTATTAGACCTTAAAGCCAATTTAGAAAAATAAGATAGACAAAGATTATATATAGATATGTACACATTCTCAAATAGGTTAAAGACATTTTCTATTGCACTAATAATTATTGGCGCAATAGGTGTTGTAAGTGGTTTTATGACATCTCATAAATCTTTTGAAGACGTTGAAGCCATGTTAGCTGTTGAAGCGTCGCATGGTGGCGCGCATGCAGAAGAAGCAACCCATGATTTGGCTCCAGCACACAGTGTAACAACTGAAGCAAATGGCGCTGAAAGTCATGTAGACTCGCACGAAGAACATGTGAAACATGTACAGCACCAATTAGCAAACAGACCATGGGCCGCTATATACGTGGCAGCTTTTTTCTTTTTCATGATTGCACTTGGCGTATTGGCTTTTTACGCTATCCAATTTGCCGCTCAAGCAGGATGGTCACCTGTACTTTATCGTGTTATGGAAGCTATAACAGCCTATGTGTTACCAGGTGGTTTGGTAGTACTAGCTATTGCTATTGCGTCGGGTACAATTGGTCATTACAACCTTTTTATTTGGATGGATCCAGAGGTGGTTGCTAAAGATAAATTAATACAAGGCAAAGAAAGCTACCTGAATTTACCGTGGTTTGCCATAAGAGGTTTAATTTTTGTTGCTGGTTGGTCATTATACCGCTATTTTGCACGTAAATTCTCCATAGCTCAAGATAACGCGCCTGCTAACGATACTAGCAATTTTAAAAAATCATTCCGTATTGCAGCTGCCTTTTTAGTGTTTTACATCTATTCAGAATCTGTGATGTCATGGGACTGGATTATGAGTGTGGATCCGCACTGGTTTAGTACATTGTTTGGCTGGTATGTTTTTGCAAGTATGTTTGTAAGTGGAATTACAGTTATCGCTTTAATTGCTATTTACTTAAAATCGAAAGGTTTATTAGAATTTGTAAACGACAGTCATATTCACGATTTGGCTAAATTTATGTTTGGTATTAGTATTTTCTGGACATACTTATGGTTCTCGCAATTTATGCTTATTTGGTACTCAAATATTCCAGAGGAGGTAACATACTTTGTATCGCGATTTGAAGATTACCAACTGCCATTTTTAGGTATGGTAGCCCTTAATTTCCTATTCCCAATGCTATTATTAATGAATAGCGATTACAAGCGTATGCCATGGTTTGTAGTAATGAGTGGTATCGTTATTTTAATAGGTCATTACCTAGATGTATTTGTTATGATTATGCCGGCAACAGTTGGCGACAGATGGTTTATTGGCATTCCAGAAATTGGTGCAGTGTTGTTATTTGCTGGTTTGTTTATGTTGGTTGTCTTTACATCATTATCAAAAGCACCCTTATTACCAAAAGGAAATCCATTTATTAAAGAAAGTGAGAATTTTCATTATTAAAAATTAAATAAAGAAGAGAAGAGACAATGACAGCTTTATTAACAATTATAATAGTACTTTTTGTTGCCGTAGCTATCTGGCAAATGGTTAAAATATTCGATTTGGCACAAATCGGTGTTGTAAACGACCAAATTGCCGATGATAATGATAATAGGCTCAACGCTTATTTAATGCTGGGCTTTCTAGTATTTATTTATGCCATTACAATTGTATCCTTTGCTTTGTGGGGCGATTTGCCGTTAATTTCAAACGCGGCTTCAGAACACGGTGAAGATGTAGATAACCTCATGATTATCTCCATGATAGTCATATTTATTGTGCAAACTATTACACAGTTTTTATTGCATTATTTCGCCTTTAAATACCATGGTAAAAAGGGCAGAAAAGCACTATACTACGCCGATAATAATACCCTAGAAGCTATTTGGACAATCATTCCTGTAATTGTTTTAGCCGGTTTAATTATTTACGGGTTGTTTACATGGACCAGTATTATGAATGTTAGCGAAGATGACGATCCGTTGGTTGTTGAGTTGTATGCACAGCAATTTAACTGGAAAGCGCGCTACGGTGGTAACGATAATACCCTAGGGAAGGCTAACGTACGCTTAATTGATATCGATAAGGCTAACATATTAGGTTTGGATGAAGCCGATCCAAACGCGCAAGATGATATTATTACAACGGAATTACACCTGCCAGTAGGTAAGCCTGTTTTAATTAAAATGCGTTCGCAGGATGTATTGCATTCAGCCTATATGCCGCATTTTAGAGCTCAAATGAACTGTGTACCAGGTATGGTTACTCAGTTTGGATTTACACCTACCGTTACCACTGCCGAAATGCGCGAGCGCCCGGAAATAGTAGATAAAGTGGCTAATATAAATAAAATTCGTGCCGAGAAGAGTAAGGAGTTAGAAGCCAAAGGCGAAGCGCCGCTAGATCCATACGAATTTGATTATTTGGTTCTTTGTAACAAAATTTGTGGTAAATCGCACTACAACATGCAAATGAAAATTGTGGTTGAAACACAGGAGGAATACGAAGCTTGGTTAGCAGAACAGAAGGAATTTAAAGATTCTTTAATTAAGTAATTAGGTAGGGAAATTAAAACGTTTTAAAAAAAAGTATATAGAAGATTATGTCAACACACGCAGATACTCACGCTCACGACGACAATCACGTACATCATCATAAAGAAACATTCATTACTAAATATATTTTTAGTATGGATCATAAAATGATAGCCAAGCAATACCTAATTACGGGTACCTTAATGGGTATTATCGGTATATTAATGTCTATCATGTTCCGAATTCAGATTGCCTGGCCAGAGGAGCCTAATGTGCTTTTTGAAGCGCTATTAGGAAAATGGGCGCCAGACGGGGTTATGGATGCCGATATTTATTTAGCTCTGGTAACCATTCACGGTACCATAATGGTGTTTTTTGTACTAACTGCTGGTTTAAGTGGTACTTTTAGTAACTTACTTATTCCGTTGCAAATTGGTGCGCGCGATATGGCATCTGGTTTCCTTAACATGGTGTCTTACTGGTTGTTCTTTTTGTCTTCTGTAATCATGGTTATTTCCTTGTTTGTTGAAGCAGGACCAGCTGCCGCCGGTTGGACAATTTACCCACCGCTATCGGCATTGCCAATGGCCCAAGGAGGATCTGGTTTGGGGATGACCTTGTGGTTGGTATCCATGGCTATTTTCATTGCATCCTCGTTATTGGGATCCTTGAATTATGTTGTAACGGTTTTAAATATGCGTACCAAAGGGATGTCTATGACGCGTTTACCTTTAACGATTTGGACATTCTTTGTAACTGCAATTATCGGTATTGTAGCATTCCCTGTTTTACTTGCAGCAGCTCTGTTATTATTAATGGATAGAAGTTTTGGTACATCGTTCTTTTTATCGGACATTTTTATACAAGGAGAGGTGTTACACTACCAAGGTGGTTCGCCTGTATTATTTGAACACTTATTTTGGTTTTTAGGGCACCCAGAGGTTTATATTGTTATTCTACCGGCCATGGGATTGGTTTCTGAAATTATGGCTACCAATTCGCGTAAGCCTATTTTTGGTTACCGCGCCATGATTGCTTCTGTTTTAGCCATTGCATTCTTATCAACTATTGTATGGGGTCACCACATGTTCGTATCTGGTATGAACCCATTTTTAGGGTCGGTATTTACCTTCACAACGTTGTTAATTGCTATTCCTTCGGCCGTAAAAGCTTTCAACTGGATTACAACCATTTGGAAAGGTAATATTCAAATGAACCCCGCGATGCTATTTTCCATTGGTTTTGTGTCAACCTTTATTACAGGTGGTTTAACGGGTATCATTTTAGGAGATAGTGCTTTGGATATTAACGTACACGATACATATTTTGTAGTGGCACACTTCCATTTAGTAATGGGTATTTCTGCGCTATATGGCATGTTCGCTGGTATTTACCACTGGTATCCAAAAATGTTTGGGCGCATGATGAATAAGAAAATGGGTTACATCCACTTCTGGATAACAGCTATTTCGGCCTACGGTGTGTTCTTCCCAATGCACTTTATTGGTATGGCTGGTTTACCACGTCGTTATTATTCAAACTCTAGTTTCCCATTGTTCGATGATTTGGCTAATGTAAACGTTGTTATTACCATCTTTGCCATTATTGGGGGTATTGTACAGTTAGTGTATTTGTATAACTTCTTTGCTAGTATTTTCTACGGTAAGAAGGCAACTCAAAACCCATGGAAAGCAACAACTTTGGAATGGACTACGCCAGTAGAGCATATTCACGGTAACTGGCCAGGCGCAATTCCGCATGTACATCGCTGGCCATACGACTATAGTAAACCGGGTCATGATGTTGACTTTGTTATGCAAAACGTTCCCCTTAAAGAGGGCGAAGAGGAATTGCATCACTAATAATATAAGGAGTCTGTTTTTTATAACGGACGTCAATATAATAAAAAAGCCTTTCTATAATTAGAAAGGCTTTTTTTATTCGGTTCGGTTTCTAAACACTTCGTATCTTTGTTTTAGGTCCAGTGCTTTGTGCCGTAAAGCAGCCTAACTACCAATAAATGAACTAATCTAGTATGAATGCAAATTTAGATCCTACCAATCAAAATTTTTCGCCGGAAGAAAATGATGTTGAAAAGAAGTTAAGACCACTGTCTTTTAGCGATTTTACAGGGCAAGATCAAGTGTTGGAAAATTTACAAATTTTCGTACAAGCTGCTAACGGTAGGGAGGAGGCGCTAGACCATACACTTTTTCATGGGCCGCCTGGGTTGGGTAAAACAACATTAGCGCACATTCTAGCAAGTGAATTAGGTGTTAGCATTAAGGTTACCTCGGGTCCTGTTTTAGATAAACCAGGCGATTTAGCCGGTTTGTTAACCAATTTAGATGAGCGCGATGTACTATTTATTGATGAAATTCATAGATTAAGTCCTATTGTGGAAGAGTACCTTTATTCCGCCATGGAGGATTATAAAATTGATATCATGATTGAAAGCGGGCCAAACGCCCGAACCGTTCAAATTAATTTAAATCCGTTTACGCTAATAGGAGCCACTACGCGATCTGGTTTGCTTACAGCACCTATGCGCGCGCGTTTTGGAATTCAAAGCCGTTTACAATATTACAATACAGAGTTATTAACCACCATTGTACAGCGTAGTGCAGGTATTTTGCAAGTTCCTATTTCTATGGAAGCGGCTGTTGAAATTGCTGGTAGAAGTAGAGGCACGCCACGTATTGCCAACGCTTTACTGCGTCGTGTACGCGATTTTGCACAAATTAAAGGCAACGGAAATATAGATATTGCCATAGCTCGTTTTGCGTTGGAGGCGCTTCATGTAGATGCACATGGGTTAGATGAAATGGATAATAAAATTCTAACTACCATTATCGATAAGTTTAAAGGTGGGCCTGTAGGTATTACAACCCTGGCAACAGCAGTTAGCGAAAGCGCCGAAACCATAGAAGAGGTGTACGAACCCTTTTTAATACAACAGGGGTTTATAATGCGCACGCCACGCGGACGAGAGGTTACTGAGCAAGCCTACAAGCATTTAGGCCGCGCAAAAGGTCCTATTCAGGGAGGGTTGTTTTAGACTCCTGTTACCAGTTACTTTTACAAAACGTTTCTAACTTATAAAGGCTTGTTAAAGTCGTTTTACTATGAAAAACTCAAATCAGTCAGCGTTAAATACGAGTATTCCCACTGTACCATTATGGCGTTTTTTTAAACATTCGTTGGAAATCTTAAAAAATCCCTTACCGTTTCATAGTGAAAATTTTAGAACGCATGGCGATGCCTTCCGATTGAAAATTGGATTAAATAATAGTGTCATTTTCATAAGAAACGCGGCATTTGCGCAACATGTGCTTCAAAAAAATCATAAAAATTATATTAAATCTAAAATCCAAACTGAAGATTTGGTTAAATATGTGGGCACAGGCTTGCTAACGGCAGAAGGTGAACACTGGAAAAAACAGCGCAAGCTTATTCAACCTGCATTTCATAAAAAGCAGTTGGAAAATCTGTTAGAGTCTATAAAAACTGCCATACTTCAAGAGTTTGGTAAACTGGTTCCGGACACGCAAACAGATGTTTTTCCAATTTTTAACGATTTGGCTTTCCAAACGGTTGTGAAATCTCTTTTTAGCAGTGCTGCCAATCAAGCGGATATAGACAGGTTGCAATATATAACCGAGGCGGCTCAAAAAATGTTGGTGCGCGAATTGCGCCAACCCTATTTAAGTGGTTGGTTTAAATGGAGCGGAAAAATTGAGAAGCACTTGAGTTTAATGCGTGAGGGTCGCGATATTTTAAAACGAATTGTAAACGAGCGCCGCCAATCGGGCGTAAAAGAAAACGATTTACTGGACATGCTACTGGACGCGCAATACGAGGATGGCTCCTTTATGGAAGAGGAACAACTTATAGACGAAATCCTTATTCTCTTTACTGCCGGACATGAAACCACTGCAAACGCCTTAACCTTTACAACCCAATTATTGGCCCTGCACCCCGAATGGCAGGACAAAATATATAAAGAACGGCAGGGTATTACAGCCCAAACAAATGATTTAATGGCCTTGGTAACGCAGTCTAAAATATGCCAACAAGTAATAGAAGAATCTATGCGACTTTATCCGCCGGTGTATTTTATAGACCGCGTAAATATTGAAGCCGATCATTTTGACGGATTGGATTTTGAGGCGGGCTCTAACCTGCTATTTTCGATGTATGAAATTCACCGTCACCCGCATTTGTGGGAGCAGCCACACGCGTTTATGCCCGAACGTTTTTCGGAAGGTTCTCGGAAATTTTCATCTCAATATTTTCCGTTTGGAGCTGGGCCTCGCAAATGTATTGGCAATAATTTTGCTATGTTCGAAATGATTATCGCCATCTCCGAATTAGTTTCAGTCTATACCATACAACCAAATTTTGAGTCTATTGGCATTACGCCACTAATAGCGTTAAAGCCTAAAAATGCCGTTGTAACTTTTAAACAGCGTTAACCTGGGTTAAGATTACCCTACAACAAAAGCAATTAGTATTTTTGAATACCAATAAATACCTGTTTCATTAGTAAAACCTTTACTTAAAATTGGACAACAAATCCAAATATAGCCAGCTTATTAAAACCGAAGCCAAACGCCTCGGGTTTTTATCCTGTGGTATAAGTCCAGCGGAATTTTTAGAAACAGAAGCTCCCCGTTTGGAAAACTGGTTAAATAAAAACATGCATGGCCAAATGGCTTACATGGCAAATCATTTTGATAAACGTTTAGACCCAACAAAATTGGTAGAAGGCTCTAAAAGTGTTGTTAGTTTGTTGTTAAATTATTATCCAGGTAAAACGCAAACTACAGATAGCTACAAATTGTCTAAATACGCATACGGAACCGATTACCATTTTGTAATTAAAGACAAGTTAAAAACATTGCTACAAACTATTCAAGAGGAAATTGGCGAGGTTGGTGGCCGTGCTTTTGTAGACTCGGCACCAGTTTTGGATAAGGCTTGGGCCGCTAAATCTGGTTTGGGATGGATTGGGAAACATTCCAATTTACTCACCCAGCAAGTGGGGTCTTTTTATTTTATAGCAGAACTTATTATCGATTTAGAATTGGCATATGATGGCGTTACCACAGATCATTGTGGCACCTGCACCAAATGCATCGATGCATGCCCCACACAAGCCATTACAGAACCTTACGTGGTAGATGGGAGTAAATGTATTTCGTATTTTACTATTGAATTAAAAGAAAATATACCATCGGCATTTAAAGGTCAGTTTGAAGATTGGATGTTTGGTTGCGATGTTTGCCAAGACGTTTGTCCATGGAATCGGTTTTCAAAACCACACAGCGAACCTTTGTTTAATCCGCATCCAGAATTATTGGACATGACCAAACAAGATTGGGAAGAAATAACTGAAGACACCTTTCGGAAAGTGTTTCAAAAATCGGCTGTAAAACGAACCAAATTTTCGGGTCTTACCCGTAATATTAACTTTTTGAAGGAATAATATCTGGTATGGTGAAGCAGAAAACAACACCCAAATAATAGTCTGCAAATACCTTATTTAAAACGCCACATTGCTTATATTTGCGTCTTAATTACGTAAGAATTATGAGCAAACAAAGCAGAAGAAGAGAAGCCTTAGTTTACCACGCCAAACCTACACCTGGAAAAATAAAAGTTGTTCCAACAAAAAAATATGCCAGTCAACGCGACTTATCATTAGCCTACTCACCGGGCGTTGCAGAGCCATGTTTGGAAATAGCAAAAGATATAGATAACGTTTACAAATACACCACAAAAGGAAATTTGGTCGCAGTTATTTCCAACGGAACAGCTGTTTTAGGCTTGGGTAATATTGGTCCAGAGGCTTCAAAACCTGTAATGGAAGGAAAAGGTGTTTTGTTTAAAATATTTGCTGATATTGATGTGTTCGATATTGAAGTGGATACCGAAGATGTAGAGGCCTTTATCCAAACTGTAAAAATGATTGCCCCAACCTTTGGGGGTATAAATTTAGAGGATATTAAAGCACCCGAAGCTTTCGAAATTGAACGCCGATTAAAAGAGGAACTGGATATTCCAGTTATGCACGACGACCAGCACGGTACCGCTATTATATCGGCCGCCGCCCTACTAAATGCCTTGGAGCTTGCCGAAAAAGATATAGCCAATGTTCAAATAGTAATAAGTGGTGCTGGAGCCGCCGCTATTTCTTGTTCCAGATTATACCAAGCCTTTGGGGCTAAACGAGACAATATGGTCATGCTGGATAGCAAAGGTGTTATAAGACAGGATCGTGAAACCTTAACACCAGAAAAAGCAGAATTTGCAACCCATAGAAAAATTGACACCATAGAGGAGGCACTTCAAAATGCCGATGTATTTATAGGCCTTTCCACTTCAGATATTGTGTCGCCAGACATGTTGTTATCTATGGCAGACAACCCAATTGTGTTTGCAATGGCAAATCCGGATCCAGAAATTCCTTACGATATAGCTATTGCCACACGTAAAGATATTATAATGGCAACTGGCCGTAGCGATCATCCTAACCAAGTAAATAATGTACTAGGGTTTCCATTTATTTTTAGAGGTGCTTTAGACGTGCGCGCCACAAAAATAAATGAAGAAATGAAAATGGCAGCTGTAAAAGCATTGGCTAACCTAGCCAAAGAAGCCGTGCCAGAACAAGTAAATATAGCATATGGCGAAACACGCCTAACCTTTGGTAGGGATTATATTATTCCAAAACCATTCGATCCGCGTTTAATTTTTAAAATCCCACCTGCTGTGGCCAAAGCTGCTATGGAAAGTGGTGTTGCGAAAAGTCCGATAACGGATTGGGATAAATATGAAAATGAATTATTAGAACGCTCCGGTTCAGACAATAAAATAGTGCGCTTGCTTTTAAATCGCGCAAAACTAAACCCAAAACGTGTGGTGTACGCAGAAGCAGATCATTTAGATGTGTTAAAAGCAGCACAAATTGCCCACGACGAGGGCATTGCTATGCCTATTTTATTAGGCAGACGCTCGGTAATAGAAAAACTAAAAGAAGAAATTGAATTCGATGCGGACGTGCCAATTATCGATCCGAAATCCGATGAAGAAGAAGCGCGTTTAAAATCCTATGCCAAAGTGTATTGGAACCAGCGAAAACGAAAAGGGATTACCTTATATGCTGCCGAAAAAATAATGCGCGAGCGTAATTATTTTGCTGCCATGATGGTTAACGAAGGGCATGCAGACGCTTTAATTTCTGGGTTTTCTAGAAGCTACCCTTCCGTGGTAAAACCCATGTTGGAATTAATTGGTTTGGCGCCCAATTCTACGCGTATAGCTACAACCAATCTGTTAATGACGCAACGTGGACCGCTGTTTTTAAGCGATACGGCTATTAACATAAACCCATCGGCTACCGATTTAACTAAAATTGCCCAAATGACGGCCGGCGTAGTTAAGATGTTTGGAATGGAGCCTGTTATGGCTATGATTTCCTATTCAAACTTTGGGTCTTCTAAAAACCAAACAGCAACCAAAGTGGGCGAGGCAGTAGCTTATCTGCACAAAAGACATCCTAATTTATTGGTTGATGGCGAACTTCAAGCAGATTTTGCCTTAAACAGAGAAATGCTTCAAGATACCTTTCCATTTTCAAAATTGGCCGGTAGAAAAGTAAATACCTTAATATTCCCTAATTTGGAGTCAGGGAATATTACCTACAAATTATTAAAGGAGTTAAACCAAGCCGAATCCATTGGGCCTATTATGATGGGCATGCGCAAACCAGTTCATATTTTACAATTGGAAGCTAGTGTAGACGAAATTGTAAACATGACTGCCATTGCGGTTATAGACGCCCAACAAAAAGAAAAATTAGCAGAACTTTAAAAACGGGTATTCCTATAAGAAACACCTTTGTTTTGTAAATAATTTTATTACATTTGAGAGTTAATATTCTGCTAATTAATGATTACACATATTCAAGGACGACTTGTTGAAAAAAGGCCAACAGACGTTGTAATAGACTGCAACGGTGTTGGCTATCATTTAAATATATCCTTACATACATTTGGGCAGATTCCCAATACAGAACATTTAAAACTTTACACCCACTTACAAGTAAAGGAAGATTCGCATACCTTATATGGTTTTTCGTCCTTAGCAGAGCGCGAAATTTTTAGAATGCTAATTTCTGTTAGCGGTGTTGGTGCTAGCACAGCTAGAGCCATGCTGTCCTCTTTAACACCTGTACAAGTGCGCGAAGGCATAGCGGTTGGTGATGTAGCGCTTATACAATCTATTAAAGGCATTGGGGCAAAAACTGCCCAACGCGTTATTTTGGATTTAAAAGATAAAATTTTAAAAGTATACGACATAGACGAAAATTCTGCTGTACAAAGCAATACTAATAAAGACGAAGCGTTATCTGCTTTAGAGGTTTTAGGCTTTGTAAGAAAACAGTCCGAACGGGTTGTCGATAAAATTTTAAGTCAGAACCCGCAAGCCGATGTTGAAACCATTATTAAGCAAGCGCTAAAAAATTTATAATAGATTTTGAATACAACCAACCCTAATTTTTATAAATCTTTAAAAACACAGGTCTTTATTGCTTGCGCAATTCTTTTTTCTGCGCTGGCCTGGTCTCAAACAAATCCAACCGAACAGGATTCCACACAAACAGGATTTAATTTAGGCAATATGCAAATGCCTAATCCAAGTAGTATTGAGTCCAAATACAAGTACGATCCGTTAACAGATAGGTATATTTATACAGAAACAGTAGGTGAATTTAATATCAACTATCCCATTATTTTAACGCCTAAAGAATATCAGGATTTAATAATCAGACAAAATTTACAGGCTTACTACAAACAGAAAATAGATGCTTTTGACGGTGTAAAAGCAGGAAGCGAAGACGAACAAAAAAATTTACTGCCAGAATTTTACGTAAACTCGGGTTTTTTTGAAAGTATTTTTGGTGGCAATACTATTGAAGTCGTGCCACAAGGTTCTGTGGAAATGGATTTAGGTATTTTGTTTACAAAACAGGACAACCCTTCGTTTTCACCCCAAAACAGAAGTAGTTTCACATTCGACTTCGATCAGCGTATTAGCTTAAGTTTACTGGGGAAAGTAGGAACACGCTTACAGGTAACGGCTAATTATGATACCGAATCTACTTTCGATTTTCAAAATTTGATAAAGTTAGAATATACACCAACCGAAGACGATATTATTCAGAAAATAGAGGTTGGTAACGTTAGTATGCCTTTAAATAGTTCCCTTATTACAGGTGCACAAAGTTTATTTGGGGTTAAAACACAGTTGCAATTTGGAAAAACCACAATTACTGGTGTATTTTCCGAACAAAAATCAGACAGGCGAACCGTGGTAGCTCAAGGTGGTGGGACTTTGGAAGAATTCGATTTTTTTGCACGTGATTATGATGAAAATCGACACTTCTTTTTAGCACACTATTTCCGCGATAATTACGACAAGGCTTTGGCTAATTATCCGTTTATAAACACGAATGTTCAAATTACACGAATAGAGGTATGGGTAACCAACCGTACCAACCGTACCGAAAATGTTAGAAACATTGTAGCACTGCAAGATTTAGGGGAATCCAATCCAAATCCTACGGCAAACGATATTTTGTTAAATCCTATTCCGCCAGGCTTCTTAAACGCTGGGCCAAATGCGTTTCCAGACAACGCCAATAACGACTATAACCCAACAACTATTGGGTCTGGCTCGGTTTTAAATAACAATATTAGAGACATAGCAACCGCCCAACAAGGTTTTGGTAGTTTATCGGCTGTGGTAAATGAAGGAGCCGATTATGCCAAACTAGAAAACGCCCGAAAATTAACCGAAGGCCAAGAGTACACGGTAAACACACAATTGGGTTATATTTCATTAAACCAGCGCTTAAATAACGACGAGGTTGTAGCTGTAGCTTTTCAATATACCGTAGGCGGTAAGGTGTATCAGGTAGGCGAATTTGCCAACGGCGGTGTAGATCCAACAGGTATCGATAATTCGGGCCCTATTACCACAATTACCAACAATACTTTGGTCTTAAAACTTTTAAAGAGTCCTATTACCAATGTGCAACAGCCAATTTGGGACTTAATGATGAAGAATATTTACGACACCGGTGCCTATCAACTTAGTCAGGAGGATTTTAAATTAAATATTTTTTACAACGAAGCTTCGCCATTAAATTTTATTTCGCCTGTGGCAGGAACACCTTTCCCTGAATTTGAAGGAAACCCTATACAGGAAACAACTTTACTGCGTTTGTTTAATTTTGACAGATTAAACTTTAATAACGATCCGCAAACGAATGGCGACGGTTTTTTCGATTTCGTACCGGGCATAACGGTTTTGCCGCAAAATGGAAAAATTGTATTTACCAAAGTAGAGCCATTTGGTAATTATTTATTTAAAACCTTATCCTTAAACGCTTCCGAAGATTATACCAATACGGCTACCTATAACGCCAATCAAGCAAAATACGTGTACGATGTGTTGTATAAGGAAACCAAGGCGGCCGCTTTGGAAGAAGCCGATAAAAATAAATTTAAAATTAAAGGACGTTATAAATCGGCTGGAGGCGATGGTATTCCAATAGGTGCTTTTAATGTACCGCGTGGATCGGTTACCGTAACGGCTGGTGGTAGAACATTGGTAGAGGGTATTGATTATACCGTTAATTATCAAGCCGGAACAGTTCAAATTCTGGATGAAGCCCTAAAAGCTTCCAATACGCCTATTCAGGTTTCTACGGAAAATAACGCCGTATTTGGGCAACAAACAAAACGTTTCACCGCTATTAACGTGGAACATAAATTTAATGAAAACTTTGTGCTTGGTGGCACGTGGCTGCACTTAAACGAACGCCCAATAACGCAAAAAGCTAATTACAGTCAAGAGCCAATTAACAACCATATTTTTGGTTTAAATGGAAATTATTCCACGGAAGTTCCCTTTTTAACACGACTTGTAAACAAACTGCCTAATATTGATACCGATGTTATGTCCAATGTATCACTTCGTGGAGAGTTTGCTTATTTAGCGCCTGGCTCGCCAAAAGGCACCGATTTTCAAGGTGAAGCAACCACCTATGTAGACGATTTTGAAGGGTCTCAAAATAACATCGACTTAAAATCGCCCCAGTCTTGGTTTTTATCAAGCAGACCAAGAGGTATTAATGCAAACAACGACGACCAGAACGGAATTGAGCAAGGCTACGACAGAGCCTTGTTAAATTGGTATTCCATAGACCCTATTTTTTACAGCAACAGAAGTCCTAGTGGTATTTCAGACGATGATATTTCCGATTTATACACCAGTCGTGTGTTTATAAATGAATTGTTTCCAGCTCAAGATATTGCTCAAGGACAGAGCACCGTGTTATACACTTTAGATTTAGCTTACTACCCAACAGAGCGTGGGCCTTATAATTTCCAACCTAACAATGTGGATATTCTTAATAACCAATTAACCAATCCTCAAAATAGTTGGGCGGGTATTACAAGGCAAATTACATCCACCGATTTTGAACAAGCCAATGTGGAATATATTGAGTTCTGGTTGCAGGATCCTTTCCAAGAAAATCCAACCAACCCAGGTGGTAAACTGGTGTTTAATATTGGAAATATTTCTGAAGACATTATTAAAGACGGCAGAAAATTATACGAAAACGGACTCCCTAACGATGGTAATGTAATAGGCGTACTACCACAATCGCCATCTTGGAACACCGTATACCCGCAAAACCAATCCTTAATTTACGCCTTTGATACAACAGGCCAGCAGCGTGCCAATCAAGATGTAGGCTACGATGGTTACAACGATGCAGATGAACGCGCTATTTTTACAAACTATTCCGTTTTAGAGGATCCTGCTAACGATAATTACGCCTATTTCTTAAATGTTGAAGGCGATATTTTTGAACGTTATAAGCGTTATAATGGCGTAGAAGGGAACTCGCCAGATACCTTTTCAGATACCAACAGAGGGTCTACCACCCAACCAGATGTAGAAGATGTTAACCGCGATAACACTATGAACACCATAGATAGTTATTTTGAATATGAGTTGGATTTAAAGCCGGGCGATTTAAACATTAACAATAAATACATTGTAGATGTTAAAGAAAATCAGATTAGAAATCTGCCAAACGGCCAAACCGTAACACCAAAGTGGTATCAGTTTAGAATTCCCGTAGACGATATTAATAGGACAGCGGTTGGCGGTATTTCGGATTTGCGTTCTATCAGATTTGCCAGAATGTATTTAAAAGAATTTACAGAAAAAACGGTACTGCGTTTTGGAACTTTAGATTTGGTGCGAAGCGAATGGCGTAGGTATACAAAATCTTTAGATGCAGATGGCGGCGATCCAGCTTTGGACGATACAGAATTTTCCGTAGGTGTTATTAGCACATTAAAAAACGATGGCAGCTACCAATCGCCTCCAGGCGTAGAACCAGAGGAATTGTATAACAACAATACCGTAATAAGGCAAAATGAACAATCTTTATTGCTGGATGTTTGCGGATTAGAATCTGAAGACGGTCGGGCCGTATTTAAAAACATTAATGTAGATATGCGCCAGTACAAACGACTGCGTATGTTTATGCATGCACAAGAAGGCGATCAGCCTGGTCTGCAGGACGACGATTTGTTTGGCTTTATAAGAATGGGTAACGATTTAACCCAAAACTATTACGAAATCATGATTCCTCTAAAGGTGTCGCAAGGCCTTTCAAGAGAAGCTTTATGGCCAAAAGAAAATGAAATTAATTTACCACTTGAAATATTACAGCAAATAAAATCCAAAGCCATTGCCGATGGTAATATTTCTAGCCCAGATCCAACCTATTACGATGTTATTCGCGAAGGTTTAAGTGGTAACGCGGTACAAGCTTTCGATCCTATTCCAACAGGATTAGGTGCCGACGATGAATACCACCGAGTAGCTATTGTTGGTAATCCAAATTTTGGTGATATCAGGACCTTAATGGTTGGTGTAAAAAACCGAGCCTCCATAGACAAATGTGCCGTATTATGGCTAAACGAATTGCGCCTTTCCGATATGGATAGCGAAGGCGGTTGGGCTGCTGTAATAAGTATGGATTCCAATTTAGCAGATTTTGCTAGTGTAAGCGCAACAGGAAGAAAAAGTACTTCTGGTTTTGGTAGCATAGAGCAAGGACCGGAGGAACGCAGCCGTGAAGATGTGGAACAATACGATGTGGTAACTAATGTAAATATTGGAAAGTTATTACCCGAAAAGTGGGGCATTCAAATACCATTTAACTACGGTGTGGGAGAAGAAAAAATTACCCCACGTTACGACGAATTTTATCGGGATATCGAGTTGCAAACGCAATTAGACAATAATGCAGATAAGGATTCTATTTTAAATGTGAATGAAAACTACACCAAACGAAAAAGTATAAACTTTATTGGTGTGCGTAAAACACGCACCGGCGAGTCCAAACCACGTTTCTACGATGTGGAAAACTTTACGCTAAATTATTCTTTCAATAAAGTAGAACATCGCGATTTTGAAATAGAACGCGCTGTAGACAAAAATGTGCGTACAGGGGTTAACTACGCCCACAACTTTGCGCCATTAAATATTGAACCATTTAAGAAAAACGATTCCTTGTTTACAGGTAAGTACTGGAAAATTTTAAAAGATTTCAATATTAATCCGCTGCCAGCCAGCTTTACGGTAAACACCAATATTAACAGGCAGTTTAACAGGCAAAAATTCCGAGAAATAGATTTAGGCGGTGCCAATATTGGTTTAAACGAATTGTACAGACGTAATTATACCTTCGATTTTGGATACACGGTTAATTATAATTTAACCAAATCCTTGTCCATGAACTTTTCGGCTTCCAATGTGAATATTGTCCGTAACTATTTCAAAGATAATATTCGCAATGGCGAACAAGACCCTAGTTTAGATATTTGGGATGGCTTTTTCGATTTTGGCGACCCAAATACCCAATACCAGCAATTGGGCGTTAATTACGAAATTCCAATAAATAAAATACCAACCTTTGCCTTTATAGATGCCAATTATTCTTACAGCGGTGAGTTTCAGTGGCAAAAGGGATCAGATTTATTCGGCGATTTGGAGGTAAATGGCGTTACTTACGATTTGGGTAACACCATATCGAATGCCAATCAGCATAATTTAAACACCACCTTAAACATGTCCAAATTGTACCGGTATGTGGGCTTAAAAAAGAAACCTATCCGAAACAATGGCGCTAACCGCGCCCGCCAAAAACAAGGACCAACCCCACCAGGTGCCAGAGACGGAAATGCGGTAACAAACAATCCTAGCACCACCAATGTTGCTAAAAATAATACAGGTACCAAGTTTTTAAATGCAGGTATAGACATTGTAACCGCCATAAAACGAATTCAGTTTAACTATGCCGAAACAAGTGGTACCTACTTGCCAGGCTATTTGCAAACACCAGGGTTTGTAGGCACGCTAAAACCAACAACCGGCTTTACCTTTGGAAGCCAGAATGATATTAGAGATTTAGCAGCCAGACGCGGTTGGTTAACCTTATACCCAGATTTTAACGACCAATATCGGGTAAATAGAACGCGGCAATTTGACTATTCTGCGAATGTGGAACCGTTTAACGACCTTAAAATTGATATTGTTGGTAACAGAATGTACGCCGAAAATTATACAGAAAATTACCGCATTAACGATTTGGGCAGCGAGTTGGAGTACGAGTCGCTTACCCCAAATTCCTTTGGTAATTTTAACATATCTACCGTACTTATAAAAACGGCCTTTAGTGCCAGTAACGAAGTGACCTCTGAAACCTTTAATCAATTTCGATCAAACCGTATAAAAGTAGCCAACCGTTTGGCACAACGCTTTTATGGCGGTACAAATTACCCATTGGATGCCGAAGGGTACCCAGTAGGTTTCGGAAAAAATAGCCAAGCTGTTTTATTGCCTTCGTTTTTATCGGCATACACGGGGCAAAAGGCCGAAAAGGTATCTTTAAGTGCGTTTCGCGATGTACCCATTCCAAACTGGGATATTAAATACACAGGTTTAATGAACTTTAAATGGTTTAAAAGTAAATTTAAACGCTTTTCTATTGTACACGGTTACCGTTCCAATTACACCATTAACCAGTTCCGCTCCAACCTAGATTACGATCGGAACAATGTAACAGCAGTGGACCAAAGTGGTAATTTTAAAAACGAAACACTTTACAGTAATATTAATTTAAGTGAAATGTTTTCGCCACTATTCAGAATTGATTTCGAAATGAAAAACTCCATGAAAATTCTCATGGAAATGAAAAAAGACAGATTACTGTCCTTAAGTTTCGATAACAATTTAATGACCGAAATTCAGGGTAACGAATACATTATTGGATTGGGCTACCGTATAAAGGACGTGCGAATAAAATCTAAATTGGCAGGCCCTAGAAAACGTATTGTAAGCGATTTAAACATGAAAGCCGATATTTCAGTTCGCGATAACAAAACCATTATCCGTTATTTGGACTTGGAAAACAACCAAGTTACATCTGGGCAAACCATTTGGTCCTTAAAGTTTTCTACAGATTATTCGTTTAGTAAAAACCTAACAGGCATCTTTTATTTCGATTATGCCTTTTCAGAATATGCTATTTCAACGGCATTTCCGCAAACAACTATACGCTCTGGGTTAACGCTTCGGTACACCTTTGGTAATTAACTAAATTTAGTTTGAAAGTTTGAAACGAATAAATACATTTGTAAAAAAATAAAAACATGAATATTCCAGCAGAATTAAAGTATACAAAAGACCACGAATGGGTTAAATTAGAAGGCGATATTGCAACTGTAGGTATTACAGATTTCGCGCAAAGCGAATTGGGCGATATTGTTTATGTAGAAGTAGAAACAGTGGACGAAACATTGGAAGCCGATGAGGTTTTTGGCTCTGTTGAAGCCGTAAAAACAGTTTCCGATTTATTTTTACCTATTTCTGGTGAAATTATTGAATTTAATGAAGCTTTAGAAGATGCGCCAGAAACAGTTAATTCAGACCCTTACGGTGCTGGTTGGATGATTAAAATTAAATGCAACAATATTTCCGATATGGATGCTTTAATGTCTGCCGAAGCGTATAAAGAACTTATTGGTGCTTAAAAAGTACGCCTTACTAATTTCTGTTGCCTACTCATTGGCTTTAGTGGCCATGAGTTTAATAAAACTAGATTTTAGTAACATGGATGTAGTGGTGCCAAGTTACAGCGATAAGGTATTTCATTTTATTGCTTACGCTTTGCTAGTTTGGTTGTGGTTTTTTGCCGTGTATACCAGAACAAACTACTCAAAATTAAAGACTTTAATACAAGTGGCCATTGCTTGCGCGGTGTTTGGTACAATTATTGAAGTCCTTCAAAAAGAAATAACAAACACACGTTCTTTCGATTTGTACGATATAGCAGCAAATGCATTAGGGGTTTTAACAGCCTGCTTGGTATTGCTGATTTACAATAAAACGGACGTTAAATACTAATAATCGTTTGTGTAATTGCCAATTTATTGGTTAATTTAGCGGGCAGTAATTAAATTATAACTATGGAACCTAAAAAAAATCCTAAAGCAAATGTAGGCAGAAACAGCTCCTTGTATTTTGCCATTGGTTTAGCATTAATGTTATTCATTACAAACTATGCCATAAACTATAAAACCTACGACAAGGAACTTATAGATATTGGTACGCTAGATTTGGAAGATGAATTGGTAGAGGAAATTCCAATTACCCAAACCGTGGTAACACCACCACCGCCACCACCGCCACCAGCAGCACCAGAAGTTATTGAGGTTGTTGAAGACGAAGAAGAGGTGGAAGAAACCGTAATCGAGTCTACAGAAACTAGTCAAGAGGAAGAAATTGTAGAAATTGAAGAGGTAGAGGTAGAAGAAGTAGAAGAAATTGAAGAGGTTCCTTTTGCTGTTATTGAAAATGTACCGGTTTTTCCAGGCTGTGAGGGTGGATCTAACGAAGACAAGAAAGCCTGTATGAACAAAAAAATGAACGACTTTATTGGGAAGAAATTTAACACCGATTTAGCGCAGGAGTTAGGCTTATCGGGTATACAACAAATTCGTGTGTTCTTTAAAATAGACCGCAACGGTGATATTGTCGATATTAAAGCAAGAGCACCACACCCAAGTTTGGAGCAAGAAGCCATGCGTGTTATTGGGTTATTACCTAAAATGAAGCCAGGTAAGCAACGTGGTAAAGCAGTACGTGTACCGTACTACATTCCTATTAAATTCCAGGTGCAGGATTAAACCTATCTGTATACTATGTAAAACCCGTTACAAATTTGTAACGGGTTTTTTGTTTAAAGGCTGTATGGTGTAACAGTTTGTTCGCTATTTATTGGCAGGCTTCATTATGGGTTTGTGTGGTGCTCCGTTATTAGCTACTACCTAGGAATGTTAACTAGGTGTCTTGTGAAAAAAATAGTATCTTTCCCCCATAAAAAACTATCGTAAATGATTAAAAAACACCTCTGTTTTACGCTGTTTTGTTTACTCCAATTTGGTTTATGGGCGCAACCTAATTTCCAATACGAAAAACCACCTGTATTTCCGGCTTGTAAAACATTAGCCGCATCCCAATTGCAAGCCTGTTTTGATTCAGAAGTTTATAAACAAGTTAAACAGGCTTTTAAAGTACCAGAATTTTTAAAGGCAAACCAATTTGAAGGTCAGGTAGTTATTTTGTTCGAGGTAACCGCAACAGGTGTATTTCGGGTTATTTATGTGGATGCTTTATATCAGGAATTACAAGACGAGGTTACCCGTGTTTTTGGGCAAATGGACGCCATTGAGCCTGCCACTTACAATGGTAAGCCTACTTTTAAACAATATGCACTAACGCTTAAAATCCCGTTTTTGGAAGAACTGGAAGCATCCGGTAGTGCAGCCGAGGCTCACGAATTATCGGAACTTGAAGCTGCAGCAAAACAAGAGTATGCTGCAGTAAACCGAAGTTTACAACCTTTTTCGCACAAGGAATACAGCAGTCAGCTTAATGTCCCTTTTACACACAGCTACTATGCCCGTTTTGGGAAACAATTAAATTTAGTAGGAACTAATAGCCATACTAGTTCCAAGCCATTTACATACAACATGGTCTCCGGGTATTATAATTTTCAGGCGGCACAACAGGCATTGGCCAAGGAAACAACTACCTATGCAGGAAGAAAACTATGGAACGAGCGCTTGGCTCGAGTGGAAGGCAAACACTATTGGTTTACTGTCGATCCAATTTTCGACTTACAATTAGGAAAAGATACCAAAGCCGATTTTAACAGTACCTTTAACAATACGCGAGGTATTGGCATACAAGGTGGTTTGGGAAATAACTTTAATTTTTATGCCTCTGTTTTTGAAAGTCAGGGGCGTTTTGCACAATATTACAACCACTATGCCGAATCTATTAAAGCAGCAGACGAGGTGGCTGTAATTCCGGGGCGTGGCATTGCCAAGCGTTTTAAGGAAGATGCTTACGATTATCCAGTGGCAGAGGCTTATATGTCTTTTACACCAATCTCCTTTGTTAATTTGCAGTTTGGACACGGCAAAAACTTTATTGGCGATGGTTACCGCTCCTTATTTACTAGCGATGTAGCCAGTCCAAATCCGTTTTTAAAAATAAACACCACCTTTTGGAAACTAAAATACACCAACACTTGGATGTGGTTACGCGATTCTAGGCGCGAGGTTGAAGATCCAGATGGCGCTTACTTGAGTAAATATATGGCTACTCATTTTTTAAGTTGGAACGCAACCAAACGCTTAAATATTGGCTTTTTTGAATCGGTAATTTGGGCAAAAACAGCTAACAGGGGCTTTGATGTAAATTATCTAAACCCGATAATTTTTTATCGCGCTATTGAGTTTGAAACGGGTCAAGATTCAGGAAATGCTGTATTGGGCCTTTCTGCTAAATATAAGTTTAACGATAATATACATGGGTATGGACAGTTTATTTTAGACGAGTTTTCATTGGCAGATGTAAAAGGTGGAAACAAAAGTTGGAAAAACAAATATGGCTACCAACTGGGCGTTACCTATTACCAGGCTTTTAAAATTGATAATTTAATGCTTCAAATGGAGTATAATAGAGTGCGCCCGTATACCTATTCGCATAATACCGTGGTATTAAATTACGGGCATAACAACCAAAGCATGGCGCATTTATGGGGCGCAAATTTTAGCGAATTAGTGCTTATTGGGAGGTATCATTACAACCGTTGGTTTGGAAATGCCAAATTAGTTGTTGGTACAAGAGGACTGGATTTTAATACCAGCGCCAATACTTTTAGTTACGGTGGAGATATTTATAGAAACTATAACGACAGACCTGCCGATACAGGTATTTTGGTAGGCCAAGGAAATAAAACAACATCTCTCTTTGCTAATTTACAGGCCGGCTACCTTATAAATCCGGCTACTAATTTAAAGCTATTTGCCGATGTTACCTTCCGGAATTTTAACCCAGAGGCCGTTAATGAAACAACCATGAAAAGCGAAACACTTTGGTTTAATTTAGGAATTCGAACCGATTTATTTAATTGGTATTTTGATTTGTAGAATTATTTTTTCAAAGTATCTTTGCAATCGCAATAAACGCGTCTAAAGCAACCTATTACTTTGAGTAAGCAAGCCTCATTATCCGCTAAAAATTCTGTTCTTTCTGATTTTAAAGAAATCACGAAAATGCGGTTGTCTTTAAGCGTGGTATTCTCTTCAATGGCGGGCTATTTGTTAGGTGCGGATACGGTAGATTTTTCCATATTATTTTTGTTAGCTTTAGGTGGCTATTTTATGGTTGGTGCTTCCAATGCATTTAACCAAATTATCGAAAAGGATTTAGACGCTCTTATGAGCCGCACAAAAAACAGACCCGTTGCCTCCGGTAGGATGTCTGTAAATGTTGCCTTCGCTATAGCCTGTTTATTTACGGTTTTAGGAATTGGCATTTTATATGTAATTAATGAAAAAACGGCCATGTTTGGCGCCATTTCAATATTTTTGTACACTAGTGTGTATACGCCACTTAAAACAAAAACACCGCTTGCTGTTTTTGTAGGTGCTATACCAGGTGCCATTCCTTTTATGTTGGGTTGGGTGGCAGCAACCAATCATTTTGGAATAGAACCAGGAACCTTATTTGCTATTCAGTTTTTTTGGCAATTTCCTCATTTTTGGGCTATAGGTTGGTTTTTGTTTGACGACTATAAAAAAGGCGGCTTTTTTATGTTACCTACTGGAAATCAAGATAAAGGAACGGCAAAGCAAATAATTATGTATGTAATTTGGACCATATTAATTTCTATCGTGCCTGTTTTTGGTTTTACAGGCGCTTTACAGCTGTCTGTTGTAGCTGCCGTAATTGTTTTTGCGCTGGGTTTAGGTATGTTGCATTTTGCGGTTCAGTTATACAAAAAAATGAATGTTCTTGCAGCTAAACATTTAATGCTAGCAAGCGTGTTATATATTACCTTATTACAAATAGTCTACGTGGTAGATAAATTTATTAGATAATTATGGATTTAACTCAAGGAACATTAGAGGAGAAAAGAGGCCGAGCAAAGAAAATGATGCTTTGGTTTGGAATTTTATCGTTAATTATGTCGTTTGGCGGCTGGACGAGTGCCTTTGTGGTTAGTAGTACCCGGCCAGATTGGGCGGCAGATTTTGTGCTTCCCAACGCCTTTTTAATTAGTACACTCATTATAATTATTAGCAGTGGAACCATTTGGTTGGCAAAAAGAAGCTTGGTACAAAGTAATAGGCAAATGACTTCCGTTTGGTTGGTTACCACTTTTGCACTTGGTTTGGTATTTATTTACAATCAATTTGTAGGCTTCCAGCAAATAATTGAATTGGGTTACAATTTTACAGGACCAACAAGTAATATTACCATGAGCTACATCTATTTAATAGCGGTAGTGCATATTTTACACATTGCGGTAGGCTTGTTATGTTTATTGGTTGTAATTTATAATCATTTTAAACAAAAGTATCGCGCCGGTAACATGTTAGGTGTGGAATTAATTGCAACCTATTGGCATTTTGTAGATTTGCTTTGGGTCTATCTGTTTTTATTTCTTTATTTTGTAGGCTAGTTAGGTGCGCCCAATTTGCAAATTAAATTGCGGATACCCCGATATCCCGCTAAAGAATTCAAAATTTAAGAGTGGATGTTTCTTTAAAAAGATAAATTGATTATTTTTGTGCAACTTTTATTAACAAAACCGAACATATGAGTACTACAGTTGTAAAAACTGGAACAGAAGGTAAAACCTGGGGTGGCGGAAACGAACCGCTAAAAGCAAGTTACGGCAAAATGATGATGTGGTTTTTTATCGTATCGGATGCCTTAACATTTACAGGATTTTTAGCAGCCTATGGGTTTTCCAGGTTTAAGTATATTGGATCTTGGCCAATTGCCGATGAAGTGTTTACCCACGTTCCATTTTTACATGGACAAGAGCTTCCTATGATTTACGTGGCATTAATGACATTTATTTTAATTATGTCTTCCGTAACCATGGTTCTTGCCGTGGATGCTGGTCATCGTATGGATAAAGCCAAAGTTACGCTTTATATGTTCCTTACAATTATTGGTGGTGTTATTTTCCTTGGTTCGCAAGCTTGGGAATGGGCAACCTTTATTAAAGGCGAATATGGTGCTATCCAAACTAAAGGCGGTCAGATTCTGCAATTTGTAGATACCAACGGAAAACGCGTTGCTTTAGCCGATTTTGCAGTGGCTCAAGAAAGTATGAGGCGCGAGCACGAAGCTAATAAAGGTGTTTGGTATGAAGCAGAAAAGCCATTACCTACTTTTACTTTAAACGAAGTAATAGCGGGATTGGAAGCCAACCCTAACGTTTTAGTAAGAACAGAAACCCTAAATGAAAATGGGCACAAAACCATCTTGTCGCGAGAAGCGTCTTTAGATAGAATTAAAAACGACGGGAAGGCCGTTGTAGAAGGGGCTAACCTTATTGTTAATGAATACGGTGCGCCGTTGTTTGCAGACTTCTTCTTTTTCATTACAGGATTCCACGGTTTTCACGTATTTTCAGGTATTGTTTTAAACATCATTATCTTCTTTAATGTAGTTATTGGAACGTACCAAAGACGCGGCAGCTACGAAATGGTTGAAAAAGTTGGTCTTTACTGGCACTTTGTCGATTTAGTTTGGGTATTTGTATTCACATTCTTCTACCTTGTTTAATTTTTAGATAATTCATTAAAAATGGCAGACACACATAAATTAGAAATATTTAGAGGATTACTTAAGTTTAAATCCAACAAGCAGAAAATCTGGGGTGTTTTAATACTACTTTCTGTAGTAACAGCAATCGAGGTGGTATTAGGTATTTACAAGCCCGCAATACTAATGGGCTATATTGCCGGAATGAAAGGACTTAACTGGATTTTTATTATTTTAACCATTGTAAAGGCTTACTACATTACTTGGGATTTTATGCACATGCGCGATGAATCATCAGGATTAAGACGCATGGTGGTATGGACAGGTGTATTCTTAATATCGTACATCATTTTTATTTTACTACAAGAAGGTGGTTATGTAGAAGGTGTATACAACAATAGCTTTATAAAACGAGATTTTTAACATAGTTAAATATTCCAAAAAAGGCGGTTTTTAAACCGCCTTTTTTTATTTTTGCACTATGAAAAAGAAGCAATTAAAACGGAATTTTATACTAGCGGTTTTATTTTTATTGCCCGTTATGTTTGTACTGGTGTTATCGCTTTCCGAGGATCATTATAACCCGTTGGACATTGTGCATGAAAATGTAGCAGAGTTACCCGAAAATCCTGAAGGTATTATGCTTAAAGACCACATAACGGTTTTGGCTTTTTTGGGTAGCGAGCCCTTGGATATGTTAATAGCAGCGTCCAACTTAAAGGAATTGGTTTACGACAAATTTAAAGGCTTTAAAAAGTTTCAAATTGTAGCCTTGGTACCAAAAGGAGCAGAGGCCGACTCGGAAACCTTATTTCGGGAAATTGCTTTGTACGAAGATCTTCGTTTTTGGCACTTTGTACATGCCGAGCCAGAGACCATAAAAAACACCTTCAACAGTTTAAAAGCATCTTTCCAATTATCGGATAACTTGGCTTCAGATAATGTATTTATAATTGATACAGACTTAAATCAACGCGGACGCATAGACGATCGTACAGACAACGAAATTGAAGCAAACAAACCCGTGTATGGTTTAAATGCTTACAACTGCATTCAAGTAGCGGTTATTAAAAATAAAATGAGTTCTGAAGATTTACGTGTATTATTTACAGAATACCGCCAAAAAAGAAAAGGTAATTTCAATTCGGAATCCCGTCGTGCAAGCGACCTAAAATCTAGTTCTAATGAGTAAAAAAGCTAATTATTCTTACGTAGGCATTTCTTTTGTAATTCTGGTTTTCGGAATCTGGTTTGTGCCCCGTATTGTAAATAGAATAACCCAAGACGATACAGTACGCAACGCCAGCCGAAGCGAACAAGTATCTACGCTCGATTTTTCCAAAGGCGAAGCTTCAGATTTGGTCTATTTAAATATTAATGGAGAACCAAAAAAAGTACCTGAATTTAGCTTTACAAATCAGGATGGACAAACCATAACAGACAAAGATTATTTAGGTAAAGTATATTTGGTTGAGTTCTTTTTTACAACCTGCCCTACTATATGTCCAAGAATGAATAGAAATCTAGTATCTATTCAAAATGAATTTAAAAATAATAAGGATTTTGGAATTGCATCTTTTACCATTATGCCTAAAGTGGACACTCCGGAGGTTTTAAAGGCTTATGCTAAAGAATACGGTGTTACCAATCCGAATTGGCATTTTTTAACCGGCGATCAAGATGCTATTTTCGATTTGGCCAATCTAGGGTTTAATATTTTTGTGGGCTTGGATGAAACAGTTCCAGAAGGTTTTGAGCATTCCGGAAACTTTGCCTTAATAGATAAAAAGGGTTTTATTAGATCGAGACAAGACGATTTTGGCAATCCAAAAATATTTTATTCAGGCATAATTAGCGAAGCCGAGCAAGTGGATGAAGATGGGCAGCGCGAAGAAATTAGTATGTTAAAGGAAGATATAGCAAAATTACTTAAAGAATGATAGAGTCTAACTTAGAAGCCGAAAAAAAATACAATAAGTGGATTGTTGTTTTATCGGTAATCATACCGGTGGTTGTTGCCATTTTGTTTGGCGTAAAAATTCCTAACGTGGAGCCCTTAATGTTTTTACCTCCTATATATGCTACAACTAATGCGCTTACAGCGGTACTTTTAGTAGTTTCGTTTTGGGCTATTAAAAACAAGAAAATTAAATTACACGAAAATTTAATGAAGGTAGCCATTGCACTATCGGTGGCTTTTTTAGTAATGTATGTGGCCTACCACATGACAAGCGAGTCCACTAAATACGGTGGTGAAGGCGCCATAAGGTATGTTTATTTTATTATTCTAATAACCCATATATTGTTATCTATTGTGGTTATTCCATTTGTTTTAATAACCTATGTTCGTGCCATTACCAACAACATAGAGCGTCATAAAAAAATAGCGCGTATTACCTTTCCGTTATGGTTGTATGTAGCTGTAACAGGTGTTATAGTGTATATCATGATTTCGCCGTATTACGTGTATTAACTGGAATACTTTGCTTTTAAGATGTTTTAACTTTTAGAATTTACCACTATGAAAAAAACACTTTTCCTTACTATTTTATTACTTGTGTTCATGGTAACTTCTGCCGAAGCACAATGCGCCATGTGTCGCGCGGTTCTAGAAAGTGCTGAAGGTCAGGCACAGGCCGAGGGCATTAATAAAGGTATCGTGTACCTTATGGCTATTCCTTATTTATTGGTAGGTGGTATTGGTATTGCAATTTATCGCAACTTCCGAACCAAAAAAAACTAAATAACCGCCCACTTTGCTGTTTTAGCAATTCTTTTAATTCCCTTGCTGGCACGGATTAAAGTATTTTGTTACCATATCGGCTAGTATATGGGTAGTTGCAAACAATTCCGTTGCTGGCTATTCTTATGTTTTAAGTTTACCTATGCGGCCAGAAACCATTGCCGGTTCCTTTTAACTCGGTCTATAATTCCTTTACGGAGCTTGGCGTTTTTGTACGTGTAGCCACCTTTAGTGTTACTTCTTAACTGCTATAAAATACGCTGTATGTAGTAATTCATAATGTGGCGTTTATACACGGATATAAAGGACATGTATGTTGCAATTGCCTTGGTTTAATAGGTCGTGTATTTATGTGAAAATTAACTTACCGAAGTTTAGACAAAACAACCTGTTACAATGTTATCCGTTATAAAATAGGGCAGTACGGTTTTAAAAATAACCTATTAGGAGTCATTTATTTATATTAAGTTTAACAGGGCATGAATACCATTAAAACAAAATATATTTACATTTGCTGTAACAATTTAAGGTTTTAAGAGTCTTATTTGTACCTTTAATCATAAAACCATTCATAAAAACTATGTTAAAAATTAGCAATCTGCACAAGTCTTATCCAATTGGCGACTCAAGTTTACATGTTTTAAAAGGAATTAATTTGGAAGTTGCCGAAGGTGAAATGGTTGCTATTATGGGGTCTTCGGGTTCTGGAAAATCTACCTTGTTAAACATTATTGGCATGTTGGATGAGGCCGATGACGGTGAATACATTCTAGACGGCGTTCCCATAAAAAACTTAACAGAAAAAAAAGCAGCAATTTACAGAAACAAATTTTTAGGTTTTATTTTTCAATCCTTCAACTTAATAAACTACAAGAACGCTCTGGAAAATGTGGCCTTGCCTTTATACTACCAAGGAATGAAACGTGCAGAACGGCATGAGTTGGGGTTGTTTCATTTGGAAAAAGTAGGTTTGGCCAATTGGGCGCACCATTTACCAAACGAATTGTCGGGTGGTCAAAAGCAACGTGTAGCCATTGCCCGTGCTTTAGCGGCCAACCCAAAGTTGTTGCTAGCCGATGAGCCTACCGGTGCTTTAGATACCGCAACATCTTATGAAATTATGGCATTTATTCAACAGTTAAACGATGAAGGCAAAACCATTTTAATGGTAACCCATGAAGAGGATATAGCTAATATGTGCAAACGCATAGTGCGCCTAAAAGATGGTGTTATTATGGAAGATGTTTTTGTTAATCAAGTTAGGGCGGAGCAGTATGTTTGATATCGATCTTTGGCGCGAAATATTTCAAAGTATAAATAAAAACAGAACCCGAAGTCTGCTTTCTGGGTTTACGGTAGCCTTTGCCATTTTATTATTTGCCGTTTTATTTGGTTTGGCCAATGGCCTTCAAAACACATTTTCGGAAGCCTTTAATGACGATGCCAATAATGCCATCATGATTTTTTCTGGAACAACTACCAAAGCTAATAAAGGGCTGCAGGCAGGGAGGCGCATACAGTTTAAAAACGAAGATTACGACTACGTTAAAAATGAGTTTAGTGAGAAGGTTCAATTTATAACATCACGCGTGTATCGGAATGTGGTAGCTGCATTCGGAAACGAAAAAGGAAACTATTCTGTAAGGGCTGTGCATCCAGATCATCAATTTCTGGAAAAAACAATTATCAACCAAGGCCGTTATATTAACCAGATGGATGTTATCCAACATACCAAAGTGGCTGTTATAGGCCGACTCGTGGAGGAGGATTTATTTCTTAAAACGTCTGCTTTAGGAAAATATATTAATTTAGATGGTATTCCTTACAAAATAGTAGGTGTATTCTCCGACGATGGCGGCGATAATGAAGAACGTTTAATTTACATTCCTATTTCCACAGCACAAAGATTATACGGTAATACGGATTATATAGATCAAATTAATCTTACGTACAACCCCGATTTAAGTTACGACGACGCTATTGCTTTTGGACGCAGCTTAACCACTAAAATGAAAAATAGATTTGATGTAGCAGAATCCGACCAGCGCGCTATCCGAATTAGAAACATGGCCGAAGGAACTAAAGCAGTTGGCCAAATGACAACAGCTTTAGGGCTTATAATTTTTGTAATTGGCTTTGGAACTTTAATTGCTGGAGTAGTGGGTATTAGTAATATTATGATTTTTATTGTTAAAGAACGTACCAAAGAAATTGGCATCCGTAAGGCTTTAGGGGCTACACCACGTTCCATTGTATCTATAATTTTAATAGAATCTATTTTAATAACAGCCATTGCGGGTTACGTTGGTTTGTTACTGGGTGTTGGTATTCTGGAATTAGCCGCTCCCACTCTGGAAAGCTATTTTATTAAAGATCCAAGTGTAAAACCCTCATTAATTACAGCAGCAACCGTAACACTTATTGTGGCTGGTGCTATTGCTGGTTATTTGCCAGCTAAAAAGGCCTCAAAAATAAAACCAATTGTAGCTCTAAGAGACGACTAATATGTTTAAATTTTTAACAGATAAAGACACCTGGCAAGAGGTTTTTGATAGCCTAAGCAAAAATAAATTGCGTTCCATTTTAACCATGGTGGGCGTTTGGTGGGGTATTTTACTGCTTATTGGGTTATTAGGTTCGGCCAAAGGCATTGAAAATGCATTTAATAGGTTGTTTGGCGATTTTGCCACGAACAGTGTATTTGTTTGGGCGCAAAGTACCAGTAAACCATTTCAAGGTTTTCAAGAAGGAAAACAAGTAAAATTAACCCTTTCCGATGCTAAAAAAGTAGAAGAAAATGTTGCCGGTATCGAATTTGTAGTGCCCCGAAACCAAAGTCAGGCATTAGTAGTGCGCAATTTTTTATCGGGTAATTTTGGTGTCAATGGCGATTATCCGCTGTTGGATAAAGTGCAAAAGAAAAAATTAATTCACGGGCGTTTTATTAACCAAAATGATATAAACGAAAATAAAAAAGTTGTGGTTATATCGGAAAGTGTTTACAAACAACTTTTTGAAAAGGATGAATACGCCATTGGCGAACTCGTGCAACTAAATAGCATGAACTTTAAGGTAATTGGTGTTTTTGAAGACGGCAATCAAAACATGGGCCCTTCAACAGATATGCACATTCCTTTTACAACCTTTCAGCAAATATATAACCGAGGCGAAAATATAAGCTGGATGATGATAACCGGTAAACCAGAATTTGATATCCGCCAAATTGAAGAAGACGCAAAACTAATCTTAAAAAACTTAAATAAAGTGCACCCAGAGGACGACCGAGCCTTTGGTAGTTTTAACCTCGGAAAAGAATTTAAAAAACTAACAGGCTTCCTGGTGGGTATGCAGTTTTTAACATGGTTTGTGGGCATAGCTACATTAATTGCAGGAGTTTTTGCTATTGGTAATATTTTATTAATTACCGTAAAAGAACGTACTAAAGAAATAGGTGTTCGGCGGGCACTGGGAGCCACACCTTACGAAATTAAACGACAAATTTTATTGGAAGCTGTATTTTTAACCCTTTTGGCTGGCTTTTTTGGAATTATAAGTGGCGGCTGGATTTTAATAGCCCTAGATGCCGCTTTTGGCCAAGGTCCAGATGCCACTTTGGTTAATGCTTCGGTACCTATTTCGGTAGTATTTATCGCTTTAATAATTTTGGTAGTTTTAGGTACGCTTATCGGCTTAATTCCTGCCTTTAAAGCCACAAGCGTAAAACCAATAGATGCCTTAAGAGAGGAATAATAAACATATAAAAACAACCATCACACCAACTATAAAAATCAAAGTAAAAATCAAATGAATAAAGCAGTAAAAATCATTATTGGTATCGTAGTTTTAGTCCTATTTGTTTGGGTCATTAAATATTTTAAAGACGCCAATTCTAAAACAGTGGAGGCTTTTAAAACCGAAACCCCATTCTTTACCTCTATTAAAACGAAAGTAGTTGCTACGGGAAAATTAAATCCAGAAGAGGAAATTGAACTAAAGCCGCAAATAGCGGGAATTATTGATAAAATTCTTGTTGAAGAAGGCGATATTGTTAAAAAAGGCGATTTAATTGCTAGAATTCGAGTGGTTCCTAATGAGCAAAGTTTGGTAAGCGCAAGAAGTAGAATTAACACCGCTCAACTATCTTACGACAATGCCAAAACCTTATTCGACAGAAATAAAGCGCTTTTTGAAAAAGGCGTTATTTCCAAACAAGATTTCGAAAATAGCGAACTGAATGTTAATCAAGCCAGAGAGTCGTTACGTCAAGCACAAAACGATTTTCAAATCATTAAACAGGGTTCTTTATCTGGTGGCGGATCAGCCAATACCAATATTGTGGCGCAAATATCTGGGACTGTGCTAGAAATTCCTGTGCGTGAAGGCGATCAGGTTATCGAATCAAATAGTTTTAATGCCGGAACAACCATTGCTACGGTTGCCGATATGAGCAAAATGATTTTTGAAGGAAAAGTCGATGAATCTGAAGTTGGTAAGCTAGAAGAAGGCAAGGATATTATTGTTGTTTTAGGAGCCATTAATCAGAAGGAATTTCCGGCAACATTAACCTTTGTTGCTCCAAAAGGGATTGAAGAAAACGGAGCCGTACAATTTACTATTAAAGCCGATGTACAGGTAGAACAATCTACCAAAATTAGAGCTGGTTACAGTGCCAACGCCGAAATAGAAATGGAAAGTAAAGACAGCGTTATGGTGGTAAAAGAAGCCTTGTTACAATTTAACCGCTTTACAGAAAAGCCTTATGTGGAGGTTCAACAAGAAGATGGCAGTTTTGAAGAAGTATATGTAGAGCTTGGTATTTCGGATGGTATTAATGTTGAAATAACCGAGGGCGTAAGCGAAACAGATAACATAAAAGTTTGGAACAAAGCAAAAGAGGAAAATAACGATGAAAATGAATAAAGTATTTGCAGCAACACTTGTTACACTGGCCCTATCCGTAAGTAGCTTTGCTCAAGATAAAGTTTGGTCATTGCAGCAATGCGTAGATTATGCATTAGAAAATAATATTCGGGTTAAGCAAACGGAACTAGATAAGGACATAGCCAATGAGAATTTGGTTTCGGCTAGAGGTAATTTTTTACCAAGTTTAAATGCTAGTGCCTCTCAAAACTGGAATTTTGGTTCCTTTATTGGGCAAGATGGTAATCGTGTTTCTAGAGATTCACGTGGAAATAGTTTTGGTTTAAACACGGGTGTAACCTTGTTTAACGGTTTCCGAAACACAAGTGTTTACAAACAAGCGCAACTTGGTATTGAATCTAGTCAGTTACAACTGGATATTTTAAAAGATAATATTGCCTTAAACGTGGTTAACCAATATTTAAACATTCTTTTAAACAAAGAAAATTTAAAGGTAGCAAACGAGCAAATTGTTATTTCCGAGAAGCAGGTAACACAAATTAATTCGTTAGTAGAGTCCGGTGTGAGGCCACAAGCCGATTTACTGGAAGTACAGGCACAATTAGCCAGCGACCAAGAGCGCTTAATTAATACGCAAAATAGCGTAGACTTGGCTTTGCTTGCTTTGGCTCAATTATTACAAATTACACCAGAGGGTTTTGATGTAGAGCCTATGGCGCTAAAGTTACCAGCGGTGTTATTGCAGAAAAAAACAGTAACTGAAATTTATGATTTTGCGGTTCAAAACAGACCAGAAATTAAACAGGCGGAATTGAATATAGAAAACGCCCAATTGGATGTGGATATTGCTAAAAGTGCCTTCTACCCAACCTTGTCGTTTGGTGCTGGTTTAGGAACCTCCTATCAGCACAGTCAGGGACAAAGAGATGTGAGGCCTGTATTGGAAGATCCTAACGACCCTACCAATTTAAATATTATTTTTGTTCCCAACGGTTTTGGTCAGCAATTGGAGGATAATTTGGGATACAATTTAGGCTTTAGTTTAAATATTCCTATTTTTAATGGCCTGCAAACAAAAGCCAGCGTTAATAGAGCGGTTTTAAACAGTAAGCGTGTTGCCTTTTCGTTAGAGCAAGAAAAACAAGATTTGCGCACCAATATAGAACAGGCTTATGCCGATGCCAGAGCAGCTTATAAACAATTTGAAGCCTCTGAAACATCGTTACGTGCCCAGCAGGAATCTTTCAAAAACGCCCAAGATAGTTACAATTTGGGGGTTATGAATGCCTTTGAATTTGAACAAGTCCGAAATAGATTGGTAAACGCCGAGGCGAATTTGATTAATGCAAAATATAATTTTGTGTTTAAAACCAAGGTACTAGATTTCTATTTAGGAATTCCATTAACCGATTAACACATTTTACACGGCGTGGCACTAATTTTAAGTATTGAAACGGCAACCACAAACTGCTCGGTTTCTCTTTCAAAAGCAGGAGAGACTTTGGCTGTAATAGAGGATTACAATAAAGGCTTTTCGCATGCAGAGCGCCTGCACAGTTTTATAGAAACAATACTGAATGAAAATGCGGTTGCTGCCTCGCAAATAGCCGCGGTAGCTATTAGCAAAGGACCGGGCTCTTATACTGGTTTGCGCATTGGCGTTTCGGCAGCCAAGGGTTTGTGTTTTGCTTTAAACATTCCTTTAATTAGTGTGTCTACTTTGGAAGCTTTGGCGCATCAAGTAAAAACACAAGAAGGGTTTATTATTTCTATGCTGGACGCCCGACGGATGGAAGTATATGCCGAAGTTTATAACGCCAATTATCAGTCTGTTCGCGGCATTAAAGCAGAGGTTTTAGATGCCAATTCGTATAAGGAATTTCTGGACAAAAGCCCTGTTCACTTTATAGGGAATGGCGTAGAAAAAACAAAAGCATGTATAAGGCATAAAAATGCTGTTTTTATAGAAAACAAGTTGCCATCTGCTAACGAAATGGGCGCTATAGCTTTTAACAAGTACAAAAAAAGCGACTTTGAGGATGTCGCTTATTTTGAACCGTATTATTTAAAAGATTTTGTGGCAATTAAGCCAAAATCCATTTTGTAAATTATCCTTGTTTGTGTATTTCTACTTGGTGTGGGTAAGGTATATCAATACCAGCAGCATCTAGGGCTTCTTTTGTTTGTTCAATAAGATCAAATTTTACAGCCCAATAATCGGCTTTATTAACCCATACGCGCGTAAAAAAGTTAATAGAGCTATCCGCTAATTCCGAAACGTTTACTGCCGGTGCTGGATCTGCTAAAATGCTATCGTGTTTATTAATAACACTTAAAATAACTTCTTTGGTTTGCTTAATATCAGAATCGTAGCCTACACCAAAAGTTATATCTACACGCCGTGTATCCTCGGTACTGTAGTTTATTATATTCCCATTAGAAAGCGTTCCGTTGGGAATAATAACCTCTTTGTTATCTGGTGTGGTTAGTTTAGTTGTAAAAATTTCGATGGCTTTTACAGTCCCACTTTCGCCTTGTGCCTGAATATAATCGCCTACTTTTATGGGTTTAAATACCATAATTAAAACCCCTCCGGCAAAATTGCCTAAAGAGCCTTGTAATGCGGCACCTATTGCTAAAGTTGCAGCGGCAATTACAGCAGCAAAAGACATGGTTGGCACACCTAAAGTACCCAATAAGGTTATAAATAGTATAATTTTTAAAATCCAAGTAACCAAACTAATTAAAAACTTTTGCAAGCTAACATCGTAGTTACCTTTGTCTAAAATTAACTTTAAAGCAACCTTAATTTTTTTAATGGCCCAAGAGCCTAAAAACCATATTACAAAGGCTGCAATAACTTTTAAGCCATAAGTGGTTACAAACGACACGAGTTGCTGTGTCCAATAGTCTATATCTATTTCCATGGTATTTATTTTTGTTTAAAGCCAAAACTACAAATAATATCAGAATTTATAAAACCTAAAAAACACAGATTCTGGTAGGTGCGCAGGTACGCGGGGTTGCATCCAGTCTGGGTTAAAGTAGACATAAAAAAAAACGCCTTACTTGGCGTTTTTTTTGTTCTGTAAACACTGGCTAAATTATTTTAATAGCCCCTTCTGGTATTTTTAAAAATAAACTTGGACTACTACTTTTGTTAACCGTTTAAAGCTTCTACCGTTTCTACACGACCTTTAAGCATTTCTTTAAGCATATTTTCTATGCCGTTTTTTAAGGTAAAAGTAGACGAAGGACAACCACTACAAGCGCCTTGTAAAATAACCTTTACAGTTTTGGTATCTGGGTTATAGGAGTCGAATTGAATATTACCGCCATCGCTGGCAACAGCTGGTTTTACATATTCTTCCAAAATATTTATAATTTCTTTCGAGGTATCGTCCTGTGCTTCGTAAACCTGATCCAATTGTGCCGAAGTTTTTTGAAGCAGTTCTTGGGCATTAGCTGCTACTAGCTCTTTACCATCTTCAATAAACGATCTAATAAATTCCCGAACTTCCATGGTTACAGCATCCCATTCAGCCACGTCGTATTTGGTTACGGAAATATAATTTTCCTCCATGAACACACTTTTTACAAATGGCAAATGAAAAAGTTCTGTTGCCAAAGGCGATAATTTGGCCTCGTCTATAGAGGTGAATTCGTAGGTAGCTGTAAACAATTTTTTATTAGCTACAAATTTAATAACTGCTGGATTGGGTGTGCTTTCGGCATAAACGGTTATGGGTACTTTTTTAACGGTGCTCGTATCGGTTACAACAATGCCCCCTGAATTTAAATGTTCAGAAATTTGTGTCGCTACCGCTTCTTGTACTTCTGGCCATTCAACAATATTATAGCGTTCTACTGCTACAAAATTACTGGATATATATACCTTTTTTACAAAGGGTAAGTAAAAAAGTTTTTGTGCTAAAGGTGAATTTTTAGCCTCGTCTATGTTGCTAAATTCAAAGCTTTGGTGTTTGGTAATGAACTGGTTAAGTTCAAACTTTACAATGCTTTTATTTGATGTTTCTTGTATGGAAACTTTATATGGAGTCATGATAAATATATTTTTAGCAAAAATACTAAAAGAAAAGTACAGATATCCATATATTTGGTTTTTAATGCATATTATCCAAAGTTTAAGAAGGTGTTTAATTTTTTTAAAATTTGAATGTTTAACTTTTGGTACGTACTGATAAAAAGTAATTTTTATATATTTGGTGGCGGATTTATAATATTTCAATAAATACCGAGTTAAATAAGGATAAAGATTGCTAGAAGTTTACCAATCTACCTGAAAATAATACTATGATAATGAAAAGGTTTTTTTTAATAGCAGTTGTTGCCTTTTTTACACAATTTGTAAAAGCCCAAGAGGGTTTGCCGGTTTATACCGACTACTTAACAGATAATTATTATTTAATACACCCTTCTATGGCTGGGGTTGCTAATTGCGCCAAAATTAGAATGACAGGTAGACAGCAGTGGTTTGGTCAAGATAATGCACCGGCCTTGCTAACCGTAAGTGCTAATGGCCGTATAGGGGAATCCAATTCGGGAATTGGCGCTATTTTTTACACCGATAAAAATGGGTATCACTCCCAGAATGGTGCTTATTTAACGTACGCTTATCAGCTTATGTTTTCAAGAAACGAAGTAGATTTAAACATGCTTTCTTTCGGTTTAAGTGTAGGAGCTATTCAATACAAGTTGGATGAAACGGCTTTTAGAAATGAATTACCAGACCGACTAATATCGGGTATTGAACAAAGTTCAACAAATTTTAATATCGATTTTGGCTTTTCGTACTTTCTTTATAACTTCTATGCGCATGCTACCGTTAAAAACATTTTGAATAATGAAGGTATTAACAACGATATAGAAATTACCAGCAATTTAAGACGCTATTTATTTTCTACAGGTATTGTGCTAGGTAAATGGGGTAGTGAATGGAGCTACGAGCCGTCTATTATGTTTCAGTACAAGGATGCTACAAAAGAATCGTCTATTGATATAAACGCTAAAGTTTACAAAGAAATGGACTTTGGTAAATTATGGGGTGGGTTGTCCTACAGACGTAGTTTGGACGGTGCTGAATTTGTTGAAAACGGCAGTGTAAGCAACCAAAAACTACAATATATTTCACCATTAGTGGGTGTTAACTTCAAAGACTTTATGGTGGCCTATACGTATTCATACCAATCTAATTCGGTGGTTTTTAACAACGGTGGTTTTCATCAAATAACGTTAGGATTTAACTTTGGTTGTAGAAAAGAGCGTTACCACTGTAACTGTCCAGCCGTTAACTAAAATAAAAACACAAACAAACTCGAAGATATTTCGGGTTTTTTTGTGCCTTATTGTTTGCGATGGCACACAACATAATCTTTAAAATGGCCTTCATGGTCTATTTAGTCTTGACTTTTTTGTAATAAACACGTATAAAAACGAAAAATTATGCCAGTTATAAAAACTGTAAACGGACATGCGCCTAGCATTCCGGAGGATTGTTATTTAGCAGATAATGCCACGGTGGTTGGAAACGTTACACTAGGCTTAGGCTGCAGTATTTGGTTTAATGCGGTGGTAAGAGGCGATGTAAACTATATAAAAATTGGAAACAACGTAAATATTCAAGACGGTGCTGTCATTCACGCCACCTACAAAAAGGCCGCCACCACAATTGGTAATAATGTTAGTATTGGCCATAATGCCATTGTACATGGCTGTACCATACAGGACAATGTATTAGTAGGTATGGGTAGCATTATTATGGATAATTGTGTGGTGGCTAGCAATAGTATTATTGCTGCAGGAGCGGTATTAGCCGAAAATACACATGTGGAGTCGGGGAGCGTTTATGCCGGAATTCCTGCCAAGAAAATTAAAAATGTAACCCCCGAATTGCTAAAAGGCGAAATTCATAGAATTGCCGAAAATTACAAAACCTACGCCAGTTGGTTTAAATAGGACAACCTAAAAATCTAAATAGTGCACCTGTGCTGGTTGTTCTATAAGGGAAGCCAGCACTTTGGTTTGGGTATTGGTGTAAAAGAGGCATTTGGCTTTATTACTTTGTGTGTTTAATAACTGGTGCTGGTTTAAAATATATTCCGTTTGTCGGGCCACGGCCTCGCCAGAATCGATAATCTTAACCTCGGGAGGCAGTAATTTTTTAAGTTGCGGTATTAAGTAAGGATAATGCGTACAACCTAATACTAGGTGATCTACGTTTGCAGCAATCATGGGTTGTAAATACTGCTTTAATAATTGGGTCATAGCTTCAGACTCCAATTGGCCCGATTCAATTAGCTGTACAATGCCGGCGCCTTCTTGTTCCAACACTTTTACATTATGACTGTACAAGTCGGTTATTCTATGAAACAGTTCGCTAGAAAGGGTGCCACGGGTTGCTAAAATGCCAATGGCTTTGGTTTTTGTGTGTAATGCAGCAGGCTTAATGGCTGGTTCAATACCTATAAAAGGAATTGTGAATTTTTCGCGCAGTATTTTTATGGCGTTCGTGGTGGCTGTATTGCAAGCTACCACTATTAGTTTACAGTCGTTAGCAATTAAGTGTTTGGTGTTTTTAATACTTAATTGTATTATTTCTTGCTGTGTTTTGGTGCCGTAGGGCGAGTTTTTACTATCGGCCAAGTAAATGGTGTCTTCATGGGGTAAACGTTGGTTTAAAGCACTCCAAATGGATGTACCACCAACACCAGAATCGAATATGCCAATAGGTTTTGTATGCATATACCAAAAATAAAAAAGCCACTTGATATAAGTGGCTTTTTCTGTAAAATATTAATTGGAATTAAATACCCATTTCTTTTTTTACGTCGTCCAATAGGTTTTTACCATCGGCCATAATAACGCCTCCACCTTGAGTAGAGTCCAATACGTACTGAAAACCTTGTGCTCTAGCTACTTTTAAAATAGCTGCTTTTGCTTTTTCTGTAATAGGCTTTAATAAGTCTACTTCTTTCTTCTGCATATCTTGTTGTGCGGTACTACGATATTGCTGGATATTTTGTTCCATAGTTTGCACTTCAATTAAACGCTTCTGGTTTTCTTCGTCTGTTTTTGTTGGGGCTTCAGCTTCATACTGCTTCATTTTGTTTTGGTATTCTGTTACCATGGCTTTAATGTCTGCCTCGTAAGTTTTACCTAATTTTTCCATTTCAGACTGGGCTGTGGCCATTTCTGGCATGGCTTTAATTAAGTCTTGGGTATTAATATGAGCTACTTTGCTTTGCGCTTGCGTAAAACTTGTAGCTCCAATAAATAAAGCTGCTGCAAATAATAAGGTTTTGATGTGTTTCATTTTAAAAATAGTATTAATGTGTGTTATAAATTTACTTGTTAATTATTGTCGTCTTCGTTTGCTGGTGTTTCCGGAGTGGTGTTATTTCTGGCCGCTTCGCGTTCTTTTCGGGCTTGTTCTCTTTCGGCTAGAATACGTTGTTTACGTGCTTCTAATTCTGCTTTTCGGCGTTCGCGATCTGCTATTTTTTGTTGTCTGCGTTCTTCGGCAAGCTGTGCCGGTGTTTTTTCTTCAGATGCCGACGCTTCGGTAGCATTGGTATCTTCGTTTTTACCGCTTGTATTAGTGTTAGATGCATCCGAATTGGTAGGAGCATCTGTATCGTTCGTTACTTCAGATTGTTCCGTATCCTGTGTGTTCTGGTTTCTATTTCGGAGGGCTTCCTCACGCGCTAAACGGCGCACTTCAATAATACTGTCTCGGCGTTTTTGAGCAGCTAATTTTCTGGCCTCTCTTTCGTTTATAATTTCTTGGCGGCGTTCGTCTGCTTCGGCATTTCTGGCTTCTTGTTCTTCATCTACATCAATTACCAAATCTTCTTCCTCGGCTGCTCGTTTTTCAGCTTTAGATGCGGCCTGTGTACGTTTGGCGCTTCGGGTTAAACTTCTAATTACTTGTTCGCTAAAATCGTAACGTTTGGCAGAGTAAAGCATGACAATGTCGGCCGATTTATCGAATACAAAATCGTATTTCTTTTGTTCGGCAATGTCTTGAACAGCGGCAAATATTTGATCTTGTATGGGCTGAATTAGTTGCTTTTTTTGCAACATTAAGTCGCCATTAGGGCCAAAACGCTTTTGCTGATAATCCAGAATTTCTTTTTCTTCATAAAAAATATCTTCCTCGCGTTCTTCAATTAGTTCTTTGGTTAAAAGGGCTTTTTCGTTGCTTAAATCTTTACGTTTTTGAGCAATTACGCCAAGCTGCTCTTCAATTTCATTTTTCCACTTCTGAACTTTTGTTTCTAATTGTGCGGTAGCCTGTTGGTATTCCGGAACATTTTCTAGAATGTATTCAGTGTCTATGTAACCAATTCGGACGCCGCGTTGCGAAAAACTGGACAGGCTTAACATGAATACTGCAGCCACTAAAAAAAGAACTTTTAATTTCATCTGTTTCATATTTTATAATTTACGACTTCATAATTCTAAAACGACAGACCGTAATTATTATTCTATCCATTTTTGAATTCATGTTTTCAAAATTAGGAATTTTAATTTGAAAACAATTTAATTCCGAATTTAATTGCTTAAAAGGTACACTGAAAATATCATGCCAAATTTAAAATTGTTGGCCAATTATAAAGTGTGTTTCCCATCCGTTGGCTTTAGTTTGTCCAGGAATAGCATCAAAACCGTAACCAAAATCAATTCCTAATAAACCGAAAGCAGGCATAAAAATGCGCACACCGGCACCACTGGATCGGTATAAGTTAAATGGACTGTAGTCTTGGAAATCGTTGTATGATACACCGCCTTCAACAAAACCTAACAAGTAAATTTTAGCGGCTTGGCTCATACTAATTGGGTAGCGTAGTTCCATGGAGAATTTGTTGTATATGGTACCACCATCGTTAGTAATAAAGTTCTCGCCATCTACGGGTTGTAAGGATTGGTTTGGATACCCTCTTAATGCAATGGCTTCTCTACCGTCTAAACTATAGCTACCTAACCCATCGCCACCTAAAAAGAAACGTTCAAAAGGAATAACACCTCGGGCTTGGTCGTAGGCACCTAAGAAGCCAAATTCTACTCCAGATTTTACAATAAACTTGCCGAATAACCTGGTATACCAATCGCCTTTCATTTTAATTTTATAAAATTCCAACCATTTAAAACGCTCTTGATCGATGGCACCAACTTGTGTTGCTGCCTGATTACGAATAATTGTAGAATTATTTGGATCGTTTTGAATGGCTAACCATTCTGCACGCTCGTCCAGCAATTGATTGTAGTCTACACCATTAAATAAGGAGTATGGCAACGACAGTTTTGCGGTAATACTAAAGTTGGAACCACCTGTAGGAAATACCGGATCTGTATACGTGTTGTTTCTACTTAAACCAATGGTATACGCCAAGTTATTGGAGTAACCATTACCAAAGGTAAATAGGCCGGTGTTGTAGTTTTTTAAATTGTAATGCTGAAAACTCACCGCTTGCGATAAGGTAAAATAATCGTCTGGTACGCTTAATCTTTTTGCTAAACCTACTGTAACACCTGTAATATTAAAACGTTTGTCTCTGTCTGCATTTCCGGTTGTAGGATCGTAAAGGAATTGTGCTGAATAGGACAGGGATGTGGAGAATTGGACTGGTTTTTTGCCACCCATCCAAGGTTCTGTAAACGAGAAACTATAGGTTTGGTAAAAGCGGCTTGCTTGTAAACGCAGGGCAAGTTTTTGTCCGTCTCCACGTGGTACTGGTTTGTAAGCGGCGCCGTTAAAAATATTTTTTAATGAAAAATTATTGAAAGATAATCCTAAAGTACCAATAAAACCACCGCCACCGTAGCCACCTTGCAGCTCTACTTGGCTGGATCCGGTTTCTACAAGACTGTATTCCAGATCTATTGTTCCTTCGTTTGGATTGGGGTTGTTAAAGTTGGTTCCAATTTGTTCGGCATCGAAATAGCCTAACTGGCTTAATTCTCGAATGGTTCGTACTACATTGGCTTTGCTGTAAAGTTGGCCGGGTCTGGTGCGCAATTCGCGGTAAATAACTCGGTCGTTTGTTACATCATTTCCAACCACAGAAATACTATTAAAATAAACAGGTTTACCTTCGGTAATGCGAATTTCCATGTCTATAACATTTCCTTCGGTGCTAACCTCTACCGGATTAATAGTAGAAAATAGGTAACCGTTATTTTGGTACTGATTGGTAATATCTAAAGCGTCTGGCTTGGTTTCGTCTGCTATGCGTTCCTGTAATAAAACGCCATTGTAAATATCGCCTTTGTTTATACGTAAAATGCCGCGCAGTTGTTGGTCTGTGTAAACGGTATTTCCTATAAATGCAATATCGCCAAAGCGGTATTGTTCGCCTTCTTCAACGCTAATATGGAGGGCTACATTTTTTTTATTCACAACCGTTAAAGAATCGGCAATAATACGCGCATCGCGGTAGCCATTTTCTTTGTATTTATTAATTATGCTTTCTAGGTCTGCTTGGTAATCTGCTTCAATGTATTTTGAGCGCTTAAAAACACGCAAAATATTTTTTTGCTTGGTGTTTTTCATGGCTTTTTTTAGCTTGACGTCGGAAAGGGTGTTGTTGCCGCTAAAGGTAATATTGCTAACTTTTACTTTTTTACCTTTATTAATGTCCAGTATCATGTTTACAGAAGGCCTACCAGTAGTATCGGGTGTTTCAATGGTGTTAACATACACTTTGGTATTGTAAAAACCATCTTTTTGGTACTTGCTAGTTAAGTAATTTTTAGTGGTGGTTACCAAGTTTTCGGTAACTTTTACGCCATCTTGCAGGTTGTTTTCTTTAATAATTTCTTCTTTTTTCGATTTTTTTACACCGTTTATTTCTAGGTTTTTTAGTTCGGGTAAATCGAATAGGCGAATTTCCAAATAGGCGGTATCTGCTTCAGTTTTCAGTAAATACAAGTCGATATCTCTAAACAGGTTAGATTTCCATAGTTTTCTAATGGCCTCGCTGGTTTTATCGCCTGGGATTACAATTTCTTCGCCTTTGCGCAGGCCAGAATAAGTTATAATGGTTTGAGGGCTAAAGTGCGAATCTCCGGAAACCGTTATATCGCCAAGAATATATTTTTTACCGGTTGGTGCTGGTTGCAGTTCTTGTGCATGAAGTTGGGCACCAATAATTAAGAATAAAACTGTAACTACTAGTTTTGTATATGTTTTCAATGATGTGATATTAATGGAGTTGTTCACTTGTTTTCCCAAATCGTCTTTCTCTTTTTTGATATTCAATAATGGCCTGATACAGATGCTCTTTGGTGAAATCTGGCCAAAGCACTTCGGTAAAATAAAATTCAGCATAGGCTATTTGCCAGAGTAGGAAATTACTAATTCGTTGCTCCCCACTGGTTCTAATTAGCAAATCGACATCTGGTAAATTTTGCGTGTAAAGATGCTCATTTATAACCGATTCATCAATATTTTCGGGAGAAATTATATTATTTTTAACTTTAAGACTTATTTCTTTAACCACGTGCATTAATTCCTCGCGAGAGCCGTAGCTTAAAGCTAGGGTTAAACACATGCGGTTGTTGGATTTTGTTTTTTCAATAACCTCCAAAAGTTCTTTGTGAGCCTGTTTGGGTAAGGCATTTAAGCAGCCTATGGCGCGCAGCCGGATATTGTTTTTTTGAAGTGTTTTAATTTCTTTTTTTAGGGACGAAACTAATAGCTTCATTAGGGTTTGGACTTCTAATTTTGGACGGTTCCAATTTTCGGTTGAAAACGCGTATAAGGTTAGGTTTTCTATGCCTAATTCTGCGGCCGCTTCAACACTTTCCCGAACCGATTTTGTGCCATTTTCATGGCCTATGCTGCGCAACAGACCTTTTTGTTTTGCCCATCTGCCGTTACCATCCATTATTATGGCTATGTGTTTTGGTAAATAATCGGTATGTATGGTGTCTTTTAAATTCACGTTAAAAAATGCAAAAACAGGGTTTTTTACCAAAGGTATAGGTTACGGTAATACCCGTAAACATATACCAATCGGTGTTATTAGTATTTCCAAAAGCTACATTTGCTTCGTTATCGTAATCGGGTACACTGCCATCTATTTCATCGGAAAATGTGTAGCGGGCACCAATTTCTGCTGCTATAATAAAATTGCCTAGCACGTTGGTTTTAAAGCCTAAAACGAGCGGAATGCCATAGGCAAAGCTAGAGGTATTTTCTGAAATACGCTGGCCTTGTTGGTTAAAGTAAAAATTATCGTGATACCCCACAGCTAGTCCCGAGTACAGGTAGGGCGTAGCTTTTAATCGGCCATCGTGTAAATCCCAATCGAAAAACGTAAATTCCAAACCTATGGATGCCTCGGTTAAACTATTTGTAAAACTATAACCGCGTTCTTGGCGTCTGGGATCGTCTGAGTCTGCATCGTTAGCCTCCAATTCGGTATGAATTACAGACAACCTAAAGGCGTGTCTGGGGCTTCTGTTCCACTTATAAACACCACCAAAAGCTAGTTTGTTGGGTGCTATGTACCGGCTGCTGCCTACATCGCCAATAAAGTTACTGCCACCAAGATACAACCCAATCTCGTGGGTTTGCCCAAGGCAGAAGTGACTACTTAATACGATGATAAATACGGTGGTTAAATACCTCATAAATGTTTAAAAGTTTGCAAATATAAGAAACTATAATTTGCCATTAACAATTTGATTCGAAATGTCTTTCCATTAAACTGTTTTTGAATAAAATTATTGTTTAATTGCGTTTGTCTTCGCCCCAAAGTAATTTTTTGCGTAAGGTATCTAGAAAGCTTTCTTCTAGTAACTCTATCATTTTTATGGTAAAGTCGGCTTTTTTTATGGTTATAATGGTGTCGTTGGACAGCGTGGCAATTCTAGAATCTAAAGAGACTAAAAAATAATCTTCGCGGCCATCTACTTTTAGTTGTATGGTGGTGGTATCTTTTATTACCAAAGGCCTGGCGCTTAAGTTGTGTGGCGCTATGGGTGTAATAATAAGGCTGTTGGTATCTGGTGTAATTACGGGACCGCCACAACTTAATGAGTAGCCCGTGGAGCCTGTGGGGGTAGATATTATTAAACCATCGCTCCAGTAGGTTGTTAAATATTCGTTGTTTAATTGGGTTTCCACGGTAATCATGGATGTGGTGTTTTTACGGCTTATAGCTATTTCGTTCAGTGCAAAATTAAGCGTGTTAAAAGCATCGTTTTGGGGCGTGGTTTGAATGGTTAATAAGTGCCGCTCCGAAATTTTATACGAATTAGCAAAAATAGCATCCAATGCCGGAATTATTGCCTGACTTTGAATGGTAGCTAAAAATCCTAGTCGGCCGGTATTAACCCCAATGACAGGAATATTTTTGTCGTGTACATAGGTTATGGCTCTTAAAATAGTGCCATCGCCACCAATACTAATAAGCAAATTAAAACTACTATCTAGCGTATTGGTTACTTGCGAATCCGGGAAGTTATGAGGTTTGTTTTCCTGAATAATGTTGTTGAATTCCGAAATGATACATACCGTAACGTCCTTTTTATTGTTAAGGTAGTGCCAAATAACAACAAAAGCTTCTTGGGTTTGGGCGTTAAAGGCTTGACCAAAAATGGCTATTTTCATGTTGTTATATGTTTAAATACTTATCTAAATAATCCGATCGGCTTTTTAGGCTTTCAATATAACTGTCTTCCTCATGTCCAGAAATAATATTGTAATTGTAACGCCTAAAGGTTTGCATAATGGCGTTAAGGCCGGTATTTCCTATTTTTAAGGTTATTTGAATAACATCGTTTTCAGATTTGGAAATAAAGGCACCCAGTAATTTTCCGTTATTCGATTCTACTATCTGACTTATTTCGCTGAATGAATAATCTATCAGGCCTTTTTCAACCACCAACACACCACCAGCTTCTGCAAAAAATGGGGTTTCATTAAACAGGCCAATAATATCGTTTAGCTCATAGTAACCCAAATACCTATTTTGAGCATTTAAAACAGGCATGATGTTGCTATTGTTTTGCGCAAATGCTTCAAGCACATCCAGCCAATTGGTGTTTTCGCGTACAAAAAAACCCTCCAAAGCATGTGCCTTATCTAAAATAGCATCGTGTTGTTCAAAACAATGCACATCGGTTTCAGACATACAACCAACATATGCACCCATGTTGTTTTGAACGGGGATATGCGAGTAAGTTAACTGGTTAAACAGTAACTGCATGTCGCCAATTTTATCGGTGTTTTGTAGCGGCTTAATATCGTTTATCACAAATTCGTTTAAATGCATAGGCTATTTTTAGATGTTTGCAAATTAATTAAAAAATACTATTATTCCGGTAGTTGAGTTTGTATTTTTGTCCTTTAAATCAATATAATAATGACAAAGTTAAGCGTAAATATAAATAAGATTGCCACCTTGCGAAATTCCCGCGGGGGTAATATGCCCAATGTAGTTCAGTTTGCAAAAGATGTTCAGCGTTTTGGAGCCGAAGGTGTTACCATTCATCCGCGTCCAGACGAGCGCCACATAAGGTATCAGGACGCATACGACTTAAAACCAGAAGTGTATACGGAATATAATATTGAAGGGAACCCCATAAAGAAATTTATGGATATGGTTTTAGAAATTAAGCCAACTCAAGTTACCCTGGTGCCAGACGCAGTTAGTGCCTTAACAAGTAATGCTGGTTGGGATACCCTAGCGCACAAGCAATTTTTAACAGATGTTATAAAAGAGTTTAAACAAAACGGCATTAGAACCTCTATTTTTGTAGATCCCGATTTAAAACAAATAGAAGGGGCGAAAGCCACTGGAACAGACCGAATAGAGTTGTACACCGAAGCCTTTGCGCAGCAATTTGCTTTGGGTAATAAAGAGGCAATTTTACCGTATACAGCTTGTGCCGAGTTGGCTTATAGTTTGGATTTGGGTGTTAATGCTGGTCACGATTTATCGTTAGATAATATTCAATATTTTAAAGAAAACATACCGCACTTGCTGGAGGTTTCCATAGGGCATGCCCTTATTTCCGAAAGTTTGTATTTGGGGGCAGAAAATGTGGTTCAGATGTATTTAAAAAAGCTGCAATAATACGAAGTCCTTGCAAAAACTAATTGTTCAATAAAAACAATATTATGAGTGGTAATAATAGTTTGTACGCTAATGTAATAGGTGCTGGAAATCCTTTTGTTATTTTACACGGTTTTTTAGGCATGGGCGATAATTGGAAAACTTTAGGTAGCCAGTTTGCCGAGGAAGGCTATGAAGTGCATTTGGTGGATCAGCGTAATCATGGTAGAAGTTTTCATGACGCGGCATTTAATTATGATGTCATGACCGCCGACTTAAAAGCCTACTGCGATAGGCATAAGTTACGCAATATTGTTCTACTGGGGCACTCAATGGGCGGTAAAACAGCCATGCTGTTTGCGGCGCAGTTTCCAGAATTGGTTTCAAAACTTATTATTGCCGATATTTCACCCAGGTTTTACCCCATTCATCACGATGCCATTTTAAACGGCTTACAACAATTGGATTTTACTGCCATAAAAAGCAGAGGTGCGGCCGACAAAAGTTTGGCCAAGTACGTTTTGGATGCAGGAACGCGCCAGTTTTTACTCAAAAATTTATATTGGATTGAAAAAGGCCGCTTGGCTTTACGTTTAAATTTGGATGCTTTGGCCAATCAGGTACACGAGGTAGGCGAGGCCTTGCCCGCATGGGCAAAATACAAAGGGCCTAGCTTGTTTTTGCGTGGTGATAAATCGGAATACATTAGCAATCAGGATAGCGCGCTAATAAACATGCATTTTGAAAACGCAAAAATTGTAACCATTGCCAATGCCGGCCACTGGTTGCATGCGGAAAATCCGACGGATTTTTATAATGCTGTACTCAACTTTTTATCGTAAATTTTGCTGCATAAATTCCAATAAACAGAATATTATGAAATTAATTGTAAAGTTGTTGCTAACAGCATTAGCCGTTGTAATTCTATCTAAATTACTCCCTGGTGTAACAGTTGCTAGCTATTTAACCGCCATAATGGTAGCCATTGTTTTGGCGCTTTTAAATGTATTAGTGCGGCCTCTTTTAGTGTTTTTTACCCTGCCAGCTACTATTTTAACACTAGGGCTGTTTTTGTTTGTTATTAATGCCTGTATTATTTTGCTAGCCGATAATATTATTAGCGGTTTTTCAGTAGCCAGTTTCTGGACAGCGTTGTGGTTTAGTATTTTACTAACCATTTTAGAATCCATTTTTTACGGCCTAGTAGGCAAGGACTAAATCGTGAAAGTCTTTACGGCGCAATAAGTAAGCCTTTTAGGTGTTTTGCAAGAAGAAGTTTAGCGGTGCAAACACGGGTCCTTTTACACCGGTTTAGTTTAAGGTTTTGCCTGGCGTAAAAAACCGTTTGTACCACTGAAAATCAGTGTAAATAACCACATGAAACACAATACGTTAAAATACTTTGTGGGCTTATAAAAAAATAGTATTTTTGCACTCCAATTTTTATGTCAAAAATACAATGAACATTACAAGAGAAAATATTGATGCATTAAATGCTGTAGTAAAGGTAGATATCGCTAAAGAAGATTATAGCGGAAAGGTAGACAAGATTTTAAGTGACTACCGCAAAACAGCTAACATTCCTGGTTTTAGAAAAGGCCATGTACCTATGGGAATGGTAAAAAAACAATACGGAAAAGCCGTATTGGTAGACGAGGTAAACAAGCTACTACAAGATGCGTTAAATAAGTATTTAACAGAAGAAAAACTAGATGTTTTAGGAAATCCACTGCCAAAACCACAGGACAATTTGGATTGGGATGCCGATATGTTATCATTTGAATTTGAATTAGGATTAGCGCCACAATTTGAAATAGATTTAGCACCTAAAGACGCCATAATACATTACAATATTACGGCGGACGATAAAATGATTGCAGACCAAATAGAAAACATCCAGAAACAATACGGTAAGCTAATTGCCACCGATACAGTTGCTAAAGATTCCGAAATTACCGGAACCTTCAAAAACGAGGCACACGATATTGAAAATACGGTAACCCTAACACTAGATAAGTTTAAAGGAAAAGCCACCGAAAAACAATTTATTGGTGCCAAAGTGGGCGATGTTTTAGAACTACAAACAAAAGGCCTATACGCAGACGACCATGAGCTTATGCACGCCTTAAAAATAGCGCATGATGCGGTTCACGATTTAGACATTACCGTAACCTTTACCATTACCGAAATTAACACACGCGAATTAGCAGCGTTAAATCAGGAATTGTTTGATAAACTTTTTGGAGAAGGAGAAGTAACCTCTGTAGAAGGTGTTAAAGAAAAAATTAAAGCCGATGCCGAAAAACAATTTCAGCAGCAATCCGAACAAAAACTTCTTAACGATGTTACCGAGTATTTAGTAGAAAATACAGCGTTCGATTTACCTGCGGCATTTCTACAAAAATGGATGCAAACTGCTGGCGAAAAAGAACTAACCGAAGCCGAAGCACAAGAAGAGTATGCCAAATCTGAAAAGAGCTTGCGTTACCAACTTATAGAAGGAAAACTAATTTCCGAGAATAACATTCAGGTTAGCATGGACGATATTAAAGAGCATGCTAAAAACATGATTAAAATGCAAATGGCGCAATTTGGCCAATTAAACCCTTCCGACAAGGAATTGGAGGACATTGCAGCACGCGTTTTGTCCAATCAAGAAGAGGCACGCCGCATTTCGGAACAAATTGTTAGCCAAAAATTATTAGCACTTTACAAAGAAAAAGCGAACATAAAAACAAAAGACATTACTTACGATGATTTTGTTAAAGAAGTGTACGGCGATAAGTAAAAAACAAAAGCGAGATGTAAAATGGATACAGAACACGTAAGTGTAGCGTCACTATTTACAGAATAAATGCTTATATTTAGGCGTTGGAATAACCAGTTTCAGCGCCTATTTTTTTCAAGGATATCAATCTGAAATAAGCCTGACCAAGACTTCCAAAACGCATTAAAATTTTAACTAATAAATTTACAATTAGAATGGATTACGGAAAAGAATTTAAAAAATTCGCGATAAACGATCAAGGTATTAGTAGTACGTATTACGACAAAATTATTAGTCATATGTACCCAACAAATTTAACTCCTAATATTATAGAAGAGCGCCAAATGAACATCGCTATTTTCGATGTATTTTCAAGGTTAATGATGGATCGCATTATCTTTTTAGGAACTGGTATAAACGATCAGGTTGCCAATATTATTCAAGCACAATTATTGTTTTTGGAGAGTACAGATTCGTCTAAAGACATTCAAATTTACATCAACTCGCCAGGAGGTGGTGTTTATGCCGGTTTGGGTATTTATGATACCATGCAATTTATAAAGCCAGATGTGGCTACCATTTGTACCGGTATGGCAGCCTCCATGGGAGCTGTGTTGTTATGTGCCGGAGAAAAAGGAAAACGTAGTGGCTTAACACATTCGCGCGTTATGATCCACCAACCATTAGGAGGCGCTCAAGGTCAAGCTAGTGATATAGAAATTACAGCTCGCGAAATTTTAACCTTAAAAGAAGAACTGTACAAAATTATTAGCAAGCACTCCGGGCAAGAGTACGAAAAAGTATATCAAGACAGCGATCGGGACTACTGGATGAAAGCCGATAAAGCTAAAGAATACGGAATGATAGACGAGGTTTTAACACGTAGTTAAGAAATCGGCTAATACGGTTGCAGGCCTTTAGTTTGCCTCAACCTGCCATTATTAAAAATTGAAATTAACTTATTTATGTCAAAAGAAGAATTAGAATGCTCGTTTTGTGGTCGAAAAAAATCGGAAACCAGCTTATTAATTGCAGGATTGGACGCCCATATTTGCGACCGCTGTATAGAACAGGCGCATGGTATTGTAATTGAAGAATCGAAACATAGCGATACAAGCGATTTGTCTGAAGCTTTACAGTTGCGCAAACCACAAAAAATTAAGGCATTTTTAGACGAATACATTATTGGCCAAGACACCACCAAAAAAGTCATGTCTGTAGCGGTGTATAATCATTACAAGCGTTTGCTACAGGCACCCACTGAAGATGATATTGAAATACAAAAAAGTAATATTGTTATGGTTGGGCAAACGGGAACGGGTAAAACCCTTATGGCCAAAACCATTGCTAAAATGTTAAACGTACCATTGGCTATTGTGGATGCTACAGTTTTAACAGAGGCAGGTTATGTGGGTGAAGATGTTGAAAGTATCTTAACGCGTTTGCTACAGGCGGCCGATTACAATTTAGAGAAAGCAGAAAAAGGCATTGTTTTTATTGATGAAATAGATAAAATTGCACGTAAGAGCGACAATCCATCCATTACGCGCGATGTGTCTGGTGAAGGGGTTCAACAAGCACTTTTAAAATTATTAGAAGGCACCGTTGTTAACGTACCACCAAAAGGAGGCCGTAAGCATCCAGACCAAAAATTTATTGAAGTAAACACCGAAAATATTTTATTTATAGCAGGTGGCGCTTTTGATGGTATAGAAAAAGTTATTTCCAAGCGTTTAAATATGCAAGCGGTTGGCTACAGCGCCTCTATGTCTGATGAACGTGTGGATCATAATCACTTACTACAATATATTATTCCAAAGGATTTAAAAGACTTCGGTTTAATTCCTGAAATTATTGGTCGTTTGCCGGTACTAACATACATGGATCCGCTGGATGCTAAAACACTTCGTGCCATTTTAACAGAACCAAAAAACGCCATTATTAAGCAATATAAAAAGTTGTTTAGTATGGACGATATTGAGTTTCATATTACGGATGGTGCGTTAGATTTTGTTGTTGAAAAAGCTATAGAATACAAGTTAGGCGCACGAGGATTACGATCCCTATGTGAAGAAATCCTAACCGATGCTATGTTTGAAATGCCAGGTTCTGATGAAAAAGAATTAAAAGTCACCAAAGCCTATGCAGAAGATAAAATAAGCAAAACAACTTTAAAGAAATTGAAGGCTGTTTCTTAATCTGTATGTTTAATTAAAATTTTAGAAACCTTTCAATTATTTGAGAGGTTTTTTTGTGTTTTGCTTTAAAAATTAAAAGTTTCAAAATCATAAAAGTGCTGAAAACAGACCTTTTTACGGGAAAACCGTAATGGTTTTTTGGGTTTTCGATGAACGGCACAAACTTTTTAAGTTTTATGTTTTTTGATTGGTTAATTTATTTAGCTTCGTTAATTACAAACCCAAAATTGAATTAAAATGTATGAAAAATTAGTTTTTCAAAACAAAACAAAACTTATAGGTTTGTTTTAAAGACGGTTTTACTAAGCACGTTATTGTGCTTGTTTAATTGCCAAGATGACGATTTTAAAACTCATGAACCGGAAGTTCCTGTAAGTCAAAACAGATTTAAAATTTCTAAAATTATAAAATAGCAGTTAAAAGTTACCTTGCAAGGACTTGCTTTTAACTGCTATTTTTATTAATTAAAATATACAGGGTAACTATAAATCTCAAATTTTTAAAAAAAAAGCAAGGTTTAAGTGTTTATTTGTTTAGTACACCGCATAATAGTTTGTACTTTGATGCGAATACACCGCCAAATGAACGAAATGCCCAATGGCAACAACTGGTTTTAAATAACTCAGGAACAAACCACATAACTAAAGATTGTAACTAAAAAAAATAATAAAATGAAACATATACTAATTATATTACTAGCAACAATAAGTGTTTTATCTTGCAAAGCACAACATATAGTAAATTTAAACACATTTAACCAAACAGATGAACCTAATGAAGGTAAATATTACAAGGATTTAGATAATAATTTTACTCCTTTTTTAGGAACTTGGGAATATCAATATGGGAACCAGATATTTAGAGTAACCTTATGGAAAGAAGAAATGGTTGAACACGAAAACGGAATAAAGCCTTCCTATTTTAAAGACAGAATTAAAGGGCATTATGAAATTGTTGAGGTTGGCGCCTTTGAACAAGAAACCATTATAAAAACATCCAATAAAAATATTAAAAACACCAATACAACATATTTTCCAGTTATTGCTGGTGGTACAATAGATGGAATTAATTTAGGTGGTAGTATATTAGATAATACCGTACCAGATTCATCTAGATTTTCAGCATTTGGTGTGGAAGGTGGTTTTACCATGCAAATAATTTCTGGATCTTCACCAGTTCAAGCTTTTTGGAGTGGTGAGATTAATAATTCATTACAACTTCCAGATTATCCAACCGAGTTTAGTTTCCCAAATAATATTACGCTTACTAAAGTGAATTAATAAAACATGCCATCAATTAATTAAAGGCTGTTTCTTAATCTGTATGTTTAATTAAAATTTTAGAAACCTTTCAATTATTTGAGAGGTTTTTTTGTGTTTTGCTTTAAAAATTAAAAGTTTCAAAATCATAAAAGTGCTGAAAACAGACCTTTTTACGGGAAAACCGTAATGGTTTTTTGGGTTTTCGATGAACGGCACAAACTTTTTAAGTTTTATGTTTTTTGATTGGTTAATTTATTTAGCTTCGTTAATTACAAACCCAAAATTGAATTAAAATGTATGAAAAATTAGTTTTTCAAAACAAAACAAAACTTATAGGTTTGTTTTAAAGACGGTTTTACTAAGCACGTTATTGTGCTTGTTTAATTGCCAAGATGACGATTTTAAAACTCATGAACCGGAAGTTCCTGTAAGTCAAAACAGATTTAAAATTTCTAAAATTATAAAATAGCAGTTAAAAGTTACCTTGCAAGGACTTGCTTTTAACTGCTATTTTTATTAATTAAAATATACAGGGTAACTATAAATCTCAAATTTTTAAAAAAAAGCAAGGTTTAAGTGTTTATTTGTTTAGTACACCGCATAATAGTTTGTACTTTGATCCCAATACACCGCCAAATGAACGTGATGCCCAATGGCAACAATTGGTTTTAAATAACTCAGGAACAAACTACATAACTAAAGATTGTAACTAAAAAAAATAATAAAATGAAACATATACTAATTATATTACTCGCAACAATAAGTGTTTTATCATGCAAAGCGCAAGTACCGCTAATTGAAAAGTATGGTAATATTACTAACGGAATTTACTATCAAGACACCAATAATGATTTAGGCAAATTACAAGGTATTTGGCTATTTGAAGATAATAACGAAATTTTTAAAATAGAATTAATAAGAAAAGAGCAGTATTTAGTGACATATTCAAATATTTCATATTATCATGATGTGCTTTACGGCGAATACCAATATGTTAATGCCAACAATAACCAAGTGGTTAATACTTTAAATAACATAAATGCCTATACCGATGTTTCGGAGCATTTAATATATGGCAATTATATTATGGAAGCCACACACTTACCAGTTTGTGATGACTGCTTGCCAGACGAGCGTCGGGTAAAAGTGTCTATTAAAGACCCAGAACGTGCTTATTTTGATTATAATATGATAATCAGGCATGTTCCCGCACAACAATTTGGAGCACCAGAACATATAATAGTGCGTATTAAAATGGCTGATATGGGTTTGTATCCAGAAGGAGAACCAACAGATGATAGACTGCCATTAAGAAGAGAATTAATCTTATATAAGCAATAACTACAAATTACGCCAAGGCTAGTTATTAGCCTTGGTGTTATAAGTAAAAAAAAACATATTTTGATGGTTTTTTCTGATAGTTACTTTTTTAAACTACAATTAACAATTTGGGTAATTATATTTTTTAATGAGTAACAGGATTTTTAGGGACTACTTGTTTAACTTTAACAGTGCTTCCAAATAATCCCTGGTGTTCGATAGCCTAGGAATTTTATGTTGTCCGCCTAATTTATCATTTGCCTTAAGCCAATCATAAAACAAACGTTGGCGCGCTACGTGAATTGTAGGTTTGTTTAATGTCATGTTATTATAGCGCTTGGCTTCGTAGTCGGAATTTAAAGCTTTTAAAGCATTGTCAAGTAATTCGTTAAAATAATGAATGTTTTCAGGAGGTGTTTTAAATTCAATAATCCATTCGTGCGCACCTTTTTCTTTGCCTTCCATAAAAATAGGGGCTGCTGTATATTCTACAATTTCAGATTTTGTTTTTTTACACACTTTTTTTAAAGCGTCTTCGGCATTTTCAATAATTAATTCTTCTCCAAATACGTTTATATGGTGTTTGGTGCGTCCAGAAATTTTAATACGGTACGGGTTTGTAGATGTAAACCGAATGGTATCACCAATTTTATAACGCCATAAACCTGCATTGGTAGTAATAATTACCGCATAATTTTTGTTAATTTCTACCTGGCTTAACGGAATTATTATTTCATCTTTGGTCCCGTAGGAAGTCATGGGAATAAATTCATAAAAAATTCCGTAATCCAACATCAAAAGTAATTCGCTAGAGTTGTTTTGATCTTGAATGGCAAAAAAGCCTTCCGATGCGTTATAAATTTCATAATACCGAAAATCTTTCTTTGGTAAAATTTTCTTGTATTGTGCTACGTAGGGCAAAAAACTAACGCCTCCATGAAAATATACTTCTAAATTTGGCCAAATGTCCAACAAACTATTTTTTCCAGTAGTTTCTAGTACATTGTTAAGCAGCACCAGCATCCAGGACGGTACGCCCGCCAAACTTGTTACGTTTTCCTGAATGGTTTCGTCTACAATGGCTTGCATTTTTTCTTCCCAGTTACTCATTAAGGAAACTTTGTTGCTAGGTGTGCTGCTAAATTCTGCCCAAAAGGGCATATTGTCTATTAGTATGGCAGATAAGTCGCCAAAAACAGTACCATTTTCCTTGTAAAGTTCTTTGCTGCCACCTAAACGCAAACTTTTACCGGTAAACAACTGCGAGTTTTCGTTGTTATTTAAGTACATACAAAGCAGGTCCTTGCTGGCAGCATAATGGCAATTTTCTAAAGAATCCTGACTTACAGGAATAAATTTACTTTTAGCATTGGTAGTACCGCTGGATTTAGCAAACCATTTTATGGGTTGTGGCCAAAAAATATTGTTTTCGCCCAAGCGCGAGCGCTCAATCATACTTTGGTAGTCTTCGTAGCTAGAAATAGGCACTGTATTTGCAAAGTCTTGGTAACTGTTAATTGTTTTAAATCCATGGTTTTTGCCAAACTCCGTGTCTTTTGCCGTGTACACCAACTGCGTAAGCAGTTCTTCCTGAACTTCGTTAGGATATTTTAAAAATAATTCAATCTGGTGAAAACGTTTTTTTAAAAACCATGATGCTATCGAATTTACAATCGGAATTGCCATATTTGCAGTATATTTAAAGACTAAAAATAATACTTTTTTTTATGACCTACCAAGGTGTTTTAACAAAAATGAGAACCGAGTTTAAGGACCCTATTCAATATTACTTGGTGTTTGAAAACGATTTTATACACATGAACCAGTTGTTGACTAAAACCATTCAAATGGAATTTGTGGGGTACCAGTGTTTAAATTGTAGTTTAAACAAACCTATTTACAGGCAAGGTTTTTGTAAAAGTTGCTTTTTCGATGTGCCACAGGCAGCCGATTGGATTATTAAACCCGAATTAAGTAAGGCGCATTTAGATGAAGAGGAGCGCGATTTGGAGTATGAAAAGCGGGTGCAATTACAACCACATATTGTGTATTTAGCTAATTCTAGTAATGTAAAGGTTGGTGTAACGCGTAAAAGCCAGGTTCCAACCAGATGGATTGATCAAGGCGCCCACGAGGCTATTGAAATTGTTGAGGTGCCTAACCGATATTTGGCAGGGATTACCGAAATAGCGTTAAAAGATTATGTAGCCGATAAAACGAATTGGCGCAATATGCTAAAAAACGATGTAAAAGATGAAGATTTAGTGGTGTGGCGCAACCGATTAAAAGCGCATATACCAGCAGAAGCACAAGATTATTATATTGAAACCAATACAGAAACCCAATTGGTTTTTCCGGTACAACATTATCCTAAAAAGCCTAAAAGTTTAAATATAGTAAAAGCGGCTTCTTATACAGGAACATTAGTTGGTTTAAAGGGGCAATACCTTATTTTTGAGGACGAGACTGTTTTTAATGTGCGTTCCAACGAAGGACTGGTGGTAAAACTTTCCTTGCTTTAAACTAAAATTTGGCCACTATATAAAAAAAGCACGCATGGTATTTATGCGTGCTTTTTATATCATTAAAAAGATAGTTTATATATCTTCTTGGTCTCTTAAACTTTGAATGTATTCCGCCTTTTGAATTTGGCGTCTTCTTTTAACAGAAGGCTTTGTAAAGTACTGCTTTTCTCTTAGGTTTTGCATTACTTTTACATTTCTATGCTTACGCTTGTAACGTTTTAAAGCACGTTCTATATTTTCTCCTTCTTTAATTTCAATTCGTAACATATTATTTTTCTTAATTTTAATGGCTGCTAAGGTAAGTCTTTTATTATAAAAAAACGGCCTGTTTTTAAATTTAATTCGTGTTTTATGTTTTAAGTACAGCCAGGTTAATTAACACTGTCTGTTTGTGTTTTCTTTTTCTTTAAAAAACTGCCTAAAATATTTTTTATAGCTTCCTCTGCTTTTGGAGGCGCTGTATTAGTGCTGTCGGGTGTAGCACTGTTATTGCTATTGTTGTCTATAATATCATCTAAAATGCCGCCCAAAGTGCTCGTACCTTGGTTAATGAGTTTTTGTTTTTCAATTTCAATAAGTTGTTTGGTTAGGTTGCTTATACTTTCGGAGAGGTCTGTTTCTATTTTTGGATTTGCAAAGGAGCCTGTTACATTTGCTGTTACCGGAATACTAATACTGTTTACCTCGGGGTCGTTAATTTTTCCTATTAAACGGTTTATATCGCTACCTAAATAGCTGGCGGGTACATTAAACGCAATGTTATAATTGATAGTTTTATCAAAACCATGACTACCACCAACGGCAATATCAATGTCTTTGTATTGTATATAAAAAGGTTTAATAGTTACTTGCCCGTTTTGAAAACTTAAATTAGTTTTTAAGTCGTTTAGGGTTAAGGCGTCCAAATCTATAAACTGCAATTGGCTGTCTAGCGTATTTAAAAGCGGACTGTTATTAATTTTTGTCTTGCTGGTGCGTATTTCGGCATCGGCCTTACCTGAAACGGAGCTTAATATGGGCGAGAAGCTACTGTCTAAGTCGCCATTTAATTGAATATTGGTGTTTAGTGTACCTTCAAAAATATTGGCAATGGGGGCTAATGCCTTTAAAAGTTCCAGTGTGTTAATAGATTCGGTTATATTAAAAGCATCTGCATTTAAATCCAGATTAAAATGCGGTATGGCATCTTGGGTGTTTACGCTACCAGATACTGCCAGTGTGCCGTTAAATATGTTAGTTCGCAGGTTGCTTAAGGTGGCTGTTTGGTTATTTATTTGCAAATTACCTTGCGTGTTTTTTAGGCTTAAGTTGTCGTATATAACGGTTTCTGCAAAGGCGTTAATAGTACAGTCTAAAAACGCGGGAATTTTTAAGTGCGCTTGGCTGTCTGTTTCCGTATTTTTAGCATTACTCGTGGCGCTTGTGTTTTCGGCAACCATAAAATCGTTTATGTTAAAGCGTTTGGCATTTAGGTTAAAATCGCCTTGTAGGTTTTTATCGCTTAACAAAAAGCCTAATAAGTTGGTTAGTGTGCCATTGGCGCTTATATCGCTTTCGCCTAGGGTTGCTTCAAACGTATTTAGAGCAACCAAACCGGTTTTAAAGCTAATAGCGGTTTGGTTTATTTTTAGCGGACTTGTAAGGGTTTCAGAATGAAATAAAAAATTGGTTAACTCCAGATTCCCATTGCTTTTTATACGTTGGTAAGCATTGGTTTCAATAGCATTCATATCAAAATTAGTTTGAATGTTTGCTTTTAGAATACCTTGTAGCGGTGTTTTTAAAGCCATGGGGTAGGCTTGACTTACATGGGCTAAATTTAAAATACCATTTAAATTAGCAGTGACTAACATATTGGAAGTAAGGTTTTTTAATGTAGCCGAGGCGTTAAAACGATCGTCGTCTATTTGAAAATCAAGCGTGTTTATATCTATAAAGGTATCGTCCATAAACCCTGTGGTATTATTAACACTGGCGTTTATGGTAATATTTTCTACTCGTTTTGGCAAATCAGGATACTTAAATGAAGCCTGTTTAGAGCTCATGTTAATTGCCATTTTTGGAATGGTTTCTTCAGAAATAATGCCATGTAAACGCCCTGTTAATTTAAAATCGCCTGTTGTTTGTACCCCAGATAAATCCTTGGAATACGTTTCTGGAATAACGGCCAAAAATTCTTTAAAATCCGATCCAGGGTTTTCGAAAGAAATATCTAATTCCTGACCAGTTTCCAACAGTGTCACGTAGCCATTAAAGGTTAATGGTAATCCATTTATAAGCGCCTTATTTTCTTTAAAACTGTAGGTGTTATTTGGTAGGTCTAAGCCAATAATAGCATCCAATTTTAAACTGTGGTTGCTTAAGTATTCGGTGCCGTCCATGCTTAAACTCATTTTGGCCGTCGTTTTTGTGTCCAATTCAGAAACAACATCGGAGAACGTACCAGTGCCACTATGGTTTAACTCGGTAATATAAAAAATAATATTGCCGCTTTCATCAATATAGGTTAAGGCGCTGTTATTAATTTGGTAGTTTTTTACATCTAGTGTAAAACCGCTGTCAGATGTTTGGTTGCTAGTGCTTGTAGGTTCTGTTGTTTTGGCTATGTCATAATTAGTTTGCCCTATTTGGTTTGTTTTTAATACAATTAAGGCTTCGTTTATACTAAAGGCATCAACAATCATGGGGCCATCGTTAGGGTCTTTAAATAACTCTTTAATAGACATGGCTAATGACATGGACTTTACAGATGCCAACTTTTCACCAGCAAAAGGCGCCAGATTGGTAATTTCTAAATTGCTAACATCCACCTGTGCGTTTGGAAAGCTTTTTAGAAAACTTAACGAAATATCGGTAAATGTTACTTGGGCATTTACCTGATTGTTAATGGTGTTTTGTACCAGATCTTTTATTTTTCCTTGAAATACAAAGGGGATAGCTACCAATAAAACAAGTACTACCAACAAGGTACTACCAATAATTTTCAATGCTTTTTTCATACGTGTTTTTTAAACGCTTTTATTAGAATTTACGCTTAAACTAGCGTAATGGATGTGGCTAACCAAATGTTTAATAAAAGTTTAATATTAAAATGGGTTTAGTTCCTGGTTGGGTTTTAAATTAAAACGTTTTCTAAACAAATACACGCCAAGGTATAAAAAAGGTGTATCCAATAAGGCTATTAAAACTTTAAACAAAAATCCGGCTAGTAATAGTCCTGCAAATTTATGCCAAGCAATAATATTAAAAGAACACAAAAGCAATAAAATGGTGCTCGTATCCACAAATTGAGAGAAAAATGTTGAAAAATTGTTCCGAAACCAAAGATGTTTTCCTTTTGTAAGGCGTTTCCAAAAATGATAAATGTGAATATCTACAAATTGTGCAAATAAATAGGCTAGCATACTGGCTAAAACAGCAATGGCAGTGTTGCCAAAAACGGTTTTAAATAAAGTGTCGTCCACCGGAGACCATGGTGTTGCTGGCACCACATTGGCCGTGTACACAATAAGCATAGAAAACAACGAGGCAAAAATACCAAGGGTAACCACTTGGTTGGCTGCCTTTTTACCATAAATTTCACTTATTAAATCGGTTATTAAAAAGGTAACGGGATAAGGTAAAATGCCCACCGAAATTTCAAAAAGCTGGGTATCTAGTATGCGTAAATTTAAAGGATACCAATAAAAAAACTTCTGAAAAATTAAATTCGATACCACCAACGAGGTAATAAACAAAGTGGCTAATAATAAATAAATTCGGAGGGAGAGTTGCTTGTCTTTTGGGGTCATGGATTTTTGTGGATAAAAAGGCTCCGTAAATATAAACTATTAAATTTTCTTTTAGTTATTTTGGCCTCCGTTATGATTCAGACAAATACCACATACATTGCATTAGGAAGTAATAAAGGCGACCGATTTAAGCATTTGCAAGAAGCTATTAACCTTATTTACAAGCGTATTGGCAAGGTACATGTAATTGCCAAAGTGTACAATACACCAGCTTTAGGGTTTAGTGGAGCCGATTTTCTGAATACCTGTATTTGTGTGAAAACCGATTTTTCTGTAGAAACAGTTTTAGAGCTTTTACAACAAATAGAAATCCAGATGGGCCGTGTTAAAAGCAAACAAACGGGTTACGAATCGCGTGTTATTGACTTAGATATTTTGTTTTTTAACAACTTGCGCGTACAAACAGAAACCTTAACAGTACCGCATCCAGAGTTGGCTAATAGGCGCTTTGTTTTGCAGCCACTAGTAGATATTGCAGCTAAAGAAACGCATCCTGTATTACAGCAAACCATGGCAGAGCTATTAGCAACATGCCAGGATGAAAGTGCCGTGACAGCTATTAATATTTGGTTGAAAAATCCGAATAAAAAATACCCGATTTCAAAATTTAATTACTTGGCTATAGAGGGTAATATTGGCGCTGGAAAAACCAGTTTGGCTACCATGATTGCAGCCGAATTTAATGCTAAATTAATTTTGGAGCGTTTTGCAGATAATCCGTTTTTACCAAAGTTTTACGAAGATGCTAAGCGGTATGCATTTACCTTAGAAATGAGTTTTTTAGCCGACAGATACCAGCAAATTAGCGACGACCTGTCTCAGTTGGATTTATTTAAAGATTTTATAGTAAGTGATTACGATATTTATAAATCGTTAATATTCTCTAAAATTACGCTCCCCGAGGACGAGTTTAAATTGTACAGACGCTTGTTCTACTTAATGTATAAAGATATTGCCAAACCAGAACTGTATATTTATTTGTATCAAAACACACAGCGGCTACAAGAAAACATAAAAAAACGCGGGCGCGATTACGAGCAGAATATTAAGGATGATTATTTGGAAAAAATTAACGCTGGATATTTAAGCTTTTTAAAAAGTCAGGACACACTAAATGTAAAAATAATAGATATCTCCAACCGTGATTTTGTTAACAATCGGGAAGATTATTTTTGGGTTTTAGATGAAATTTGTAAAGCCTAATTACAAAATTTTGTTCGTTTTTACCCTAGCTAATCGGGGGTTAGTGTTTTAAACGGCTCCTTGTTAATTTTTATTTCAGAGGCATAAAACTCCTTAAAAAGCCCAGAATCTAAAACGCCTTTTACAATTACCTGTTGCCCAACTGTAACAAGGTTGGTGTTTTTCCAGCCCGTATAAACCGCAATACTGCCAGAATTATCTTTAATTCTGAAAGTGTCGTTGTCCAGAATTTTTTCAACTTGCCCTTTAATATAAGCGCTGGTATTATTTTTTAAATTGGTTATTGGGGTTATTTCCAAATTTTCGGCTGTTTTGTTGGAGTCATTGGTTTGGGCGCTGGCCAGACTACCAACAAGTAATAGGGCAAAACATAAAATAGAGTTGTAAAGTGTTTTCATAATACAGGCTATTGCTTACAGATATAACAGCGCGTTTTTTTTGTGTTATTTAAATAGGGCTTTTAAGTGAATTAGTTCATTCAAAATAAAAATTTAACAGCGCTTATTAAAATGTAATTATTTGTAAAACTGAAAGTTACACTTTTTTATGATGTTAGTATGTTAACAATTTCAAATTATTTATTTGAATTGTGTTAAAGTTTTTGTTGAAGTAATCAACACGACTCTGGCAGGTGCTTAATAAGGTTTTTGATGTTGTTTGAAAATGCGATTTTATATATTTACTAAATTTCGTAGTATCTTTACGAAGTGGTTTTTTTAATACTAAAAACCAATTAGTGTAAATTAACATACAACTGATATGAATACATTTAAAAGCATACTTGTGGTCCTTTTACTGTTCGTGTTTTTTACGGGGCAAGGGCAAGAAACCGAAAAGGCGTCTAAATTTAATATAATAGGTTACGGCGGTATTGGATTTGCAATGGTTGAAAATAACAATGAACCAAATTATAATTTAAATAGTAACAGTGGCGACATTTTATTAAATTACAAACTAAATGAAAAAATAGGTTTCGCTACAGGTATTGGTATAAATGAGTTAAGCGGAAACGGATTTAACACGCTAGGGAATTTTTATCACGAACGATCATATTTAAAAATACCTGCACTGGTAACTATGAGTTCGGAGGTGTTAAATAATTTTAATGTGGTTGTTAGTATAGGTTTGTATGGGCAAACTATTATAAAAGACAGCTACCGCTATTTAAATGAAACCGAAAAAAATTTGTACAGTGGCTGGAATTTAGGTGCTCAATTTGGTGTGGGGTTCCTATTTAATATGTTACCAAATTTTCAAGTGGGAATGCATTACAACGGCCTATCCGATTTTAGTAAAATAAGTACCGAAAGCAACCAAGCCATTACCGATAAGCAAAAGCTTAAAAACGTAAATACAGTTGGTATTATATTTTCAATAAGCTTGTAGCCTATTGCCATATTTTTAGGATTCATTACAGGGTATGGGTGCACCTAAACAGGAAACATTGCAATGACATGTAATTATGGAAGCTGTTTCAGTTTCGAAAACACATCCCAAACAACCACACCGCAGCTTACAGCAATATTTAGGGAATGCTTGGTGCCAAACTGCGGAATTTCCAATACAACCTCACTGGCATTTACAACGTTTTGGGCAACGCCTTTTACCTCATTACCAAAAACCAAAGCATATTTGGTGTTGGCTTTTGGTTTAAATTGGTGGAGCATGGTAGCCTGTTCCGCTTGTTCAATAGCGCAAATTTGTACGCCTTCCTGCTGTAGTTTGGTTACCACATCCAGGGTGTCTTTTGCGTATTCCCAAGCAACCGCGTCGGTACTGCCTAAAGCGGTTTTATGTATGTCTTTATGCGGTGGTTGGGCCGTAATACCACACAAGTAAATTTTTTCAATTAAAAAAGCATCGGCTGTCCTAAAAACCGAGCCAATATTATTTAAGCTTCTTATATTGTCTAAAATAATTATAATTGGTGTTTTTGCTGTATCTTTAAATTCGGCTATACTTAACCGATCCAGTTCGCTGTTTTTTAACTTTCGCATGGTTATGTGGTGTAAAACGTGTATAAACTTATAGTATCTTGGCTTTAAAAACCTTAATTAAATAAGTATTTTAGCAATCTTTTAAAGCAGACAAAAGTAATATATAAATAGTTATACAGTGGCAAAGAAAGCAAAAAAGGAAACCCCGTTAATGAAACAGTACAATGCTATTAAGGCTAAATACCCAGATGCGTTGTTGTTATTTCGTGTGGGCGATTTTTATGAAACCTTTGGCGCAGATGCTGTTAAAACGGCGGGTATTTTAGGAATTATTTTAACCAAACGCGGTGCGGGAAGCGACAGCGAAACCGAATTAGCAGGGTTTCCGCATCATTCTTTAAACACGTACTTACCCAAACTAGTAAAAGCTGGCGAGCGGGTAGCTATTTGCGACCAGTTAGAAGACCCTAAACAAACCAAAACCATTGTAAAGCGCGGTGTAACCGAATTGGTAACGCCTGGTGTTGCACTAAACGATGAGGTTTTAATATCGAAATCTAATAACTTTTTGTGTTCGGTATATGTGGGTAAATCGGTTATTGGAATTTCATTTTTAGATATTTCAACAGGCGAATTTTTAACCGCGGAAGGCGACGCCGAGTATATTGATAAATTACTTCAAAATTTTAGCCCGAGCGAGGTGTTAGTATCCAAGCAAAAACGCCGTTTTTTTACCGATACATTTGGATCCGATTACCATACCTTTTATTTAGAAGATTGGATTTATCAAACCGATTATGCCCAAGAAACCTTATTAAAACATTTTGACACCATTACGTTAAAAGGCTTTGGCGTTCACGATTTGCAAGCTGGTATTGTGGCATCGGGAGCTATTTTGCATTATTTAGGCGAAACCCAGCATAACAAATTGCAGCACATTACAGCTATTAGCAGAATTGCCGAAAACGCCTATGTTTGGATGGATAAATTTACCATTCGCAATTTGGAGTTGTACCAATCTACAAATGCAAACGCTGTAACGCTTTTACAGATAATAGATAAAACCATTTCACCCATGGGCGGCCGGATGCTTAAACGCTGGTTGGCACTACCTTTAAAAGATGAAGCAAAAATAAAGCAACGCCACGAGGTGGTGGCTTATTTAACTGAAAACAAAACGGTGCTTCAGAAAATTCAAAATCATATTAAGCAAATAGGCGATTTAGAGCGTTTAATTTCAAAAATTGCAACAGCTAAAGTAAATCCGCGGGAAGTAATTCAACTAAAAAACTCTTTAGAAGCTATTGTGCCAATAAAAGAACTGGCTAGCAATTGTACAAACGATGCCTTAAAAATTATAGGCGATACCTTGCAAAGTTGCGACATGCTTCGAAAAAAAATAGCTGAAACCATTCAAGAAGATGCGCCTGTAAACATTTTAAAAGGTTTTACTATTGCCAAAGGGTTTTCGGAAGAATTAGATACGCTCCGAAATTTATCTAGCTCCGGAAAGCAGTATTTAGATAATATGCTAAAACGAGAAACGGAACGCACCGGAATTAGTTCGTTAAAAATAGCGTCCAATAATGTTTTTGGGTACTATATTGAAGTAAGAAACACCCACAAAGATAAGGTGCCAGAAACATGGATTAGAAAACAGACTTTGGTAAACGCAGAGCGCTATATTACGGAAGAGTTAAAGGAATACGAAGCCAAAATTTTAGGAGCCGAGGAGCGAATTTTAGCTATGGAGCAGCAGTTGTTTTCCGATTTAATTTTGTGGATGGCCAACTATATAAAACCGGTGCAACAAAACGCTTTTTTAATTGGGCAATTGGACTGTTTATGCGGTTTTGCGCAACTAGCAATGGACAACAACTATGTGTACCCCGAAATAGATAACTCCTTCGATTTAGACATACAAGAAGGACGCCATCCTGTTATTGAAAAACAATTACCACCAAGCGAATCGTACATAACAAATAGTGTTTTTCTGGACAGAGAAAAGCAGCAAATAATTATGATTACGGGGCCAAATATGTCTGGTAAATCGGCCATATTGCGGCAAACAGCCCTAATTGTACTTTTGGCACAAACCGGCAGTTTTGTACCGGCAAAAGCTGCACGCATTGGTTTGGTAGATAAAATTTTTACGCGGGTTGGTGCAAGCGATAATATTTCAATGGGGGAGTCCACATTTATGGTAGAAATGAATGAAACGGCCTCTATATTAAACAACCTGTCTGAACGCAGTTTGGTGTTGCTCGATGAAATAGGTAGAGGTACCAGTACATACGACGGAATTTCTATTGCATGGGCTATAAGCGAGTATTTACATGAGCATCCAACCAAGGCTAAAACGCTGTTTGCTACCCATTATCATGAATTAAATGAAATGACCGATACTTTTGAACGCATAAAAAATTACAATGTATCGGTAAAAGAATTGGATAACAATGTGTTATTCCTTCGGAAATTAGTGCCAGGCGGTAGTCAGCATAGCTTTGGTATTCATGTGGCTAAAATGGCAGGTATGCCGCAGCAGGTTTTAAATAGAGCAAACAGCTTATTAAAAAAACTAGAAAAATCGCATTCCAGTGAAGAATTAACCGACAAGGTAAAAAGTTTTAAGCAGGACGATATGCAATTAAGTTTTTTTAATCTAGACGATCCGCTTTTAGAAACCATAAAGCAAGAAATTTTACATACTGATATAGATGTACTTACGCCTGTAGAGGCTTTAATGAAGTTAAATGAGATAAAACGAATGCTTATTAAGAAGCCGAAGACACAAAAATAAATTGCATAATTTTTTAAAAAAGGTTTTGCTATTCGCAATAATATACTAAATTTGCAACCGCAATACGGCAGATAGCCACATCGAGATACAACTCGAAACGTTCATTGCAAAATGCGAAAGTAGCTCAGGGGTAGAGCATCACCTTGCCAAGGTGGAGGTCGCGGGTTCAAATCCCGTCTTTCGCTCCAGTTTTTTAAAAATAAATTCCAATGCTGAAGTGGTGGAATTGGTAGACACGTTGGACTTAAAATCCAATGTCCGTTTAGGACGTACGGGTTCAAGTCCCGTCTTCAGTACACATTAAATCCGTAATACAATTGTTTGTCAGTTGATTACGGATTTTTTTATGTCTTTTTTTTAAAATTGTGTAGGGGTTTTTGTTTGTAACTGGTGTTTTATGTCTTTGAATATGCCTTTTTGTTAAGATCACCATCAATGTACAAGTCTTTCATTTTTTCGAGAATGGTTTCAGGATTCTTGATTTTTTTGTAATGTTTTGGTCCTATGGTGCTATCCCTATCAGTCTTGTCAAAGTTCTCTTTGGTTAATTTAATAAGTAGAGTATAAACATTTTTTCAAGTGAAATGGATTTAAGAAAACTTATGAACCAAGCATCCATGGCTACTTTTTTGATCCGAACATCAAAAGAATAAAAACAGTGGTAGTAAGAATAATAACCATTACATTCTTTAGAGGTGCTCGCTGAAAGTGGTTTATTACATTTGGGGTACATCACAAACCCACGCAATGGAAAATTGGGATTAACTTTCTTGTGTGCTTTTCCTTCTGTTTTATTTTTCCATCGGGAATGTCCTGTACTTTGTTAAAAGTGCTTTAGTCACTAACGGCTAATTAATACCATCCACAAACTGTTCTCTTTATTGGTAATAATAAAGACTGGCGGAATTTCATTTACTACGTTTTTCCAATGAACTAAAGCTGATAACGTAAAATACAAAACCATAACTAATAAAAGTAAATGCTGCGTAATAATTATTCGTATTTTTCCATTATCACTAAATAACAAATAAAGTGCAAATCCTAGTATTGTAATACCAATGCCAGTTAAAGTTTTGGTTAAATCGATTTTCTCAAAAAAACCATAAATAAATAGCGGTAAAAACAATTCCAAATAAATTATAATTACCTAGCCATTGTAAACATTTTCTTTTAATAACAGTTAGCATATAAAATAAACCCTAAACTCCTAATATATAATCTAAAGTACTTTTAAAATTACATCTGTATTTAATGATGTAGTATTAAAAAAAAGGAATAATTAATAATACAAAACTACTTGAAAAAAAAGCCCGATACAAAACCAAGAAAATTTTATTCGAACCATTCAGGGTTTTTTCCCATAACACATTATTGAAAGAAAAAGGAGTATCGCAAATACTATAAATAAAATTAGCTTTTTTAATTAATGATGTATGGTGCTGAAATTATTAAGAACTTTTCAAAACCATTAATTTTAATTAAACTTCTGATTTCACTTAAGACCATTTCATTTTTTATATGTTCCTTAAAGATAATTTTAAGAAGGGCTAAATAACGGAATAAAGCAACATAATTTTCATAACTTAACTCAATTTTATTTTGTGGAACGAGTTCTAAATTCTTTCTATCACTCCTTGTGCAGTCATTTTCTCAATTATAGTAGCCAGTGCAATTAAATTTAAAGAAATAACCGTATTTGAAGACCAAACATCAGGATTAAATATATCTTCATAATACAAATCATATATTTGATTAGGACAATTAGTATCATTTTTAATAATTAAAGCAAGTATAATTGCTACTAAAAATCAGGTTATTGGTAATACCTTATTAGCTTTTAAAATTTTCTTAATTATGGAGTTATTTACTTTATCATGTATTAAAATACAATAACCATAATAGTGACAATGTAGCACAAGATATAATGTATTAATCTCTTTAGGTTTTTATATTGCTATGTGATTTACAGGTTGGTTTAAATAAACAAACGATAAAAATCCATAAAGCTCACAAATAGTAGATATGCCGTATTTGATGATTGCGTTTTTACATTGTTTAAAATGCTCATAAATGCGTGGTCAAATTTTTAATTCAATAAAAAGTAAAGGAACATTGTTTCTAAAAATATCATATAGTAATAGCGCATCATAAAATTGCAAGGCTTTTTTCGGATTGGTTAGAAAGACATACAGTTAATAAAGTGCCAAATTTTTGAAAATCTGTATCTAAACCGTCTTAAAATCGATATTCTCAAATAAAGTTACAGCCTTTTTAAGTTATTACGTTTAATAAAATAACTTTTAAAATAGGCAAGGAATATTACATTACGACTACGCAATAAACCTATTTTAATCTGAAAAAATTCGGCCTCGCCATGCGTTTGTCGTCATAACATACGCTGTAGGTTTTGCTGAAAATACCATCTAACAAAATTCTTATATTGATTGCAATAAGCTGCATAGAATCTAAAGCCTAGATATTTTGCTAGCATATTTAATGTTGTTAATGAGGGATTTGGAGAATTAAAAAAACAAACAATCGCCTTAAGGAATTGTATTTAATTACTGATTATGTATCTGCTTCTATATCAAACTTTTAATAAGCATTATCTCCTACATTAGAAACAGTAATTTTAGATTGTTTTTGAATGTCAATTAAAAGCTGCGTATTGTCTGTAGTCCTAAATGGGCAGATTATGGACTAAACTGTAAATCAAATGTGAGTAAATTTGATTAAATCCAAAACAAAAATAATGAGTTCAATTACAGACAAACCGATTTTATTAAAATCTGAAGATTTATTAAAAGTAGAAAAGTATAGTTTAGCACTTTCAAATTTCATTGTTAAAAGCGACACACCAATAACTATTGGACTTCAAGGGGAATGGGGGACGGGAAAAACTTCACTAATGTCCCTTTTGTTAGAAGATTTTAACAGTAAAAACATAGCCTGCTCTTGGGTAAACACTTGGGAGTACAGTATGTTTAGAGGTGCACACGAAACTACTCCTGGTGTTTTAAGAGGTATGCTCGAAAAATTAAAAATATCTTGTGAAGAGCGTGGTGTATGGACATTAAAAGATGAAAGCAAGGCTAAATTTAAAACCGCAGCACGATTTTTAGGAGGGTTAGCAAATCAAATTGTGGCAAACCAAACAGGAATAAACGTTAAAGATGCACTAGATGATAAAGAAACTCAAGCAAATACTGCTGAAATAGCAGAGATTAAAGCGCTTGTAACTAGCCTAATAAGCGAGTTAATTAATGACACAAGTAACCCAATACAAAAGGTTATTTTCTTTGTAGATGATTTAGATAGAATATTACCGTCTGATGCAGTTGAAGTATTAGAGGCGTTAAAAAACATTTTTGATATCCCTAATTGTGTATTTATTCTTGCTATTGATTACGATGTAGTTGTAAAAGGTTTAGAAAGTAAATTTGGCCCCAAAACCGAAGAAAACGAACGCGAATTTAGGTCGTTTTTCGATAAAATTATCCAGGTACCTTTTTCAATGCCTACGGGAACCTATGATATTGAATATTTTTTAGTTGAAAAGCTTAAGGATTTAGGCATTAGCGTACAAGATGAAGAAAAAGAATTATTTGCTAAAGTAGTTAAATACAGTATAGGGTATAATCCAAGAAGTTTAAAACGCTATTTAAACTCTTTTAGTTTAATAAATCACTTACGGGAAATAGAAGCAGATGATGAAAAAAATGATGCGTCAGATTTTATGTTATTTGCAATTTTAGGGATACAAATTTCCTACCCAAAAATATTTAGACTCTTAACTCAAAAGTCAAATTTTTTAGACTGGGATAAAGGATTTGGGAATAAGTATGGTATAGAGTGGGAGCAAATACAAGAAAAGATTCAAAAATTTGGCGAGTCTGAATTAGTTGATGAAGAATGGGAACAAGTTGTTTGGGGAGCTTGTCAAAGCGATAGCTATTTAAAAGCACGTGCTTTTTCTGTATTAGAGCTATTAAATCTAATACGTGACAAATTTAAAGATAACCTAGAAGACGAGTTAGATGCTGCATTAACATTTGCTTCTATAACCAGTGTTGATGACGATATAGAAACAAAACAAGCGGTACAAAAAGTAGGTAACAAAACTATTTATGATGGTATAAGTTCTAAATTAAATCAATTAAAGGAATATGGCTTTTCTGATGAAGCCATAGAAAACTATAAAATACTATGGGAACCGCTGTTTAATGCAAAAGCTGAAAACTCAAAATATGGTATTTCTTTAGCAAAAACTGGCGCTTCATTTAATGATATTACAAAAGGAAGAGGCTCCCAGCAGTTAATTTACGCAACAAACCCCTCTAAAAAACTATTCGGAATAAGGATTTGGGTAAAATCAAATACAGGCAAAGTACAAACTCTATTTTCTACTTTTTCTGAAAAATACAATTTATCGGAAAGTAAAAATTTATATATCGCTAAAAATGGAGATATGCTTTGTGAGTCTGCATTATGTGGTGAATTAGGTTTACAACAATATCAAGAATTTTTAAGAGAATTAACGCAAATGATTATTGATTAAATTAATTATAACAAAAACCCACAGCATTAAATTAAAATAGCTTTCAGTTTACATTATAATAAAACGTAGAAATAATACCGAAAAACTACGATAAAAAGGAGTAGGTTATAAAAATTATTAAAACTTAAAATTATGGCAACAATTAAAGTAACAAGAGCAAGTTCAGTACAAAGTATTAAAAGACAATTTTCAAAAGAGTTTAGTTGTAATATTCGAATATATAATGGAGCTCGATTTGCAAACGAAAAAGAAAAAATTAGCGATTTGTCTAAAACAGAGGACCCTGGGGGGACTTTAGAACTTGGTCCTAGAAGTCGTGTAGGCAACGTAGAAGATTACTTTATGCAAAAATTTGGGATTAAAGTTCAAGTTTCAAATGCAGACGATAGTAAGTTAGCTAATGATAAAATGACATTAAATCAAGCAGGTAAATTGTAAAACGACCACAAGGAGGGTAAGTTCTAGTTTACCCTCTTTCTGTAAATTTTAAAATTATGACAAGAGAAGTAACTTCCACAGGAACAAAAAAAAATTAAAACATTATATAAGCAGTTTAATGTGTATTTTCCATACTTGAGATTAAAATTGTTTCATTTTTAGCTAGAAAGAAAATTGGGATAATTTAAAAAGAATTTGGAGATATCTTCGGGCTCTATGCACAAATATGCTACACAGAAGCAGATGGTAATAGGTATTACACTTTAAGCGAAGGCTCAAAAAAACTAGCTGCATTATATAAATAAAAAGAAGCTTCAGGATGCAAAAAAGGAGTAATTATAGTTAAAGAACCTACAGCAAAAAAACAAATATTAAATCTATAATTAACACAGATTGAAAATCTATACCGTTAATTGAAATACATTTCAGGTATGATAGAAATAAAAACCTGGCATAAAGAAGTTAACACACATTTTTCTGAATTAAAGTTTAAGCTATTAGTCTAACCAGATTTTTGCAAAATTTAAAAAGTGTAGAACAGTGAATGATTTAAATATAAAAAAAACACCAGCGGTTGAACCAGAAAGAAAATATTTAATAAATAAACATAGTTAAAAACATGGGACTATTTAATAACATAAAAGATCATTTTAAAAACGCTGAATTTAGTGTAGCGCCTAACAAAAAATTAAAAACAATATCTAGAGAATTTAAAACGGCTTTTAATCTTTCGTTAGTATTTTATAAAGGGAGTATGATTGCCGAAGAAACACTCACACTGGCTGCTTTAAATAAAAAGACTACTAAAAATATTAGTACAACCTCTAAACAAGATTTAAAAATAAAAGCGAGTATGAAGGCAGGTGCCGTTGAAGATTTATTTGAAAAAACTTTTGGGGTAAAAGTTCAAATAAAAGATAAAACGGGAAAACATTTAATTAACAACGACCTGACATTAGGTAATGCGGCAAGGCAATAACAAAATGTTTTGTAACAATTGTGGACATACAATTAAGGATAACCCTAGTTTTTGCTCACAATGTGGTTATAAAATAGAGCGAACTTCAATGCCTATTAAAATAAATGGTTAAAGTTATGTTTTCTCTTCTAGTTTGTTAGTAAGAGGATTTTTTTTCATCCGACCGTATAATTCTAGACGGTAATGGTATAACCCATGAAAGGCGAAACAAATATTTAATAGGTATTGATCGCTCTTTTTAATATCAGATGCTAAAAAATTTAAGAAATTATAAAGTAAAAAATTCGGTAAAATGTTTGATTTAAAGACTGTTAAGGAATTAAAATACTACGTGTATTTATTATTAGACCCAGATACAAACCTTCCTTTTTATGTAGGAAAAGGCAAAGGAAATAGAGTTTTTAATCATATAGAAAGTGCTGAAAAAGGGCATTCTGGAACTGAAAAGCTAGAAATTATACAATCGTTTCTTTTAAAAGGGAAAAAAATAAAACATGTAATTGTAAGGCATGGATTAAATGAAAAAACAGCTTTTCATATAGAAGCGGCATTATTAGATACGTTTTATTTTATCCCTACATTTAAAGAGTTTAGAAAAGGTAATATACAAGGCGGTATCAATTCCATTGAAAATGGTTTAATGAGTGCAAAAGAAATAATTGGAAAATATAATGCAACGCCTTTAAATGAAATTCCAGACAACTTTGTCATTATTAACATCAATGGATCCTACGCTAATGCATCAGGAGAAGATAAAATATATTCAGCCACAAAAGAAATCTGGCGTATGTCAGACCCTAGAAACGGAAAATTTAAATATGTATTAAGCGAGTACCGTGGTCTGATTGTTGAAGTTTTTGAGGTAGACCATTGGTATGCCATCAAACGATTTTACAATCCAGGAACTAAAAAAGCAGGTAAAAGCTATATGGGGTATGGGTTTAATGGTAAGGTGGCTCCTAAAGAAATACGAGACAAATACATTCATAAATCTATTGCACACAAGAAAAAGCGCGGAGCTTCAAACCCTATAATGTACAACTTATAAACTTAAAGAAACGATGAGTATAGAAAGTGTAAAGAGACAAATAGAAAGACTAAAAAGAGATATAGATTCTGAAAAAAGAAATATCGCTAAATGTAGGGAAGAAATATCAGATATTAGAATACGCAAAAGTCGTGATTCAGAAAGATACTCTATAAAATTAAAATCTGCTTCATCTACCGCTTCAAGACATTCAATTAGATCACAAAAAAAAAGAGATTGGGATTCCTATGCAAGAAAAATTGAAAGAGAAAGAGATAGTATAGAACGTTGTAGAAATAAAATTAAAGGATATAGAGAGGACATTAAACGATGTAGAGAGCGTATAAAAAGACTGAGATAACCAAATACCGCAAAGAAATGAAACAAAAACTTAAATTTTAATTAGTATCATGATTCTGCTTGACTTTTATTAATTGCGAAAGCAAACTTAATAAATGACTGCTAGTAAAAAGATTGCAGAAAAAATATAAACTAACACGAATTTGGATATTAAATGGTGTTAATAGGAGCTATAAATACACAGATTAGTAAATATTTTTTAAGTTAAAATAACGAAAATTAGTAGTTAAAGCTATTATTAAAATTCTTTTATGAAATATCTTACAAAATCTCTTTACAAACTAGGTTTGGAGTGTCCTAACAAGTTGTATTATACGAGTAACAAAGCGTATGCTAATCAAAAAAAAGAAGATCCTTTTTTAGAGGCTTTAGCGTCTGGTGGTTTTCAAGTAGAAGAGTTAGCCAAATTACATTATCCTAACGGTGTCTTAATTGAAGATAAAAAATCTGATGGAATCTATGACTATAATGATAAGATAGAACAAACTAAAGCCCTTTTAAAACAAACTAATGTTGTCATATTTGAAGCTGCTTTTAAGTTTGAAAACCTTTTTATACGAGTTGATATTTTAGAAAAAAAAGGTAACGTCATAAAACTTATAGAAGTTAAAGCAAAGTCTTTTAATAGTTCGGATGCCCAATATGAGTTTATAGGTAAACGCGGTAATTTAACATCAGGTTGGAAATTTTATTTGTTCGATGTTGCTTTTCAAAAGTATGTTATAGAAAAGGCATACCCTCAATTTAAAATAACACCTTTTTTAATGTTAGCAGATAAAGATAAAACTACATCTGTAGACGGGCTCAATCAATTGTTTAGAGTCACAAAAAAAACAGATAATAGAACTGGTGTTCTCTGTAAAATACATCACTTAAATAATGTTGCCACCGCGTCTGTATTATCTAAAGTAGATGTCACTGAACCAATAAAAAACATTGAAAACGGCAAATTTAGAATTTTAGAAGTTTACAACTTCGAGGAATCTATTAATCTATTGGCAGATTCTTATATTAATAACATCTATTTTGGATACCCATTACAGTTTAATATTTGTAAGAAATGTGAGTTTAAAACAAATAAGGACACTCAACATCTTAAATCTGGGTTTGAAGAATGTTTTTATAAACAATTGGGATGGACCGAGAAAGAATTTAATGAACCAAATGTTTTTGAAATATGGGATTTTAGGTCGTGGGCACGTTTAGAAGAGAATCAGCGACTACTGCTTAAGGATTTGGAAGAAACGGATTTTGGCGATGAAAGACCCAAAGTAGGCAAGATGTCTCGGGTTGAGCGTCAATTAATACAGCGTGAAAAAGCAATTTCAACGGATAATAAACCATATCTTTTAAAAGATGAACTCAAGGAAGAAATGAGTACATGGCAATATCCTTTAAATTTCATAGATTTTGAAACCTCTACTTCACCGTTACCTTTTTTTAGTGGTCAAAAACCCTATGAGCAGGTAGCGTTTCAATTTTCACATCATATTTACTATAATGATGGAACTGTTGAGCATGCAGGCCAGTATATAAATACCAATGCTGGCGAGTATCCTAACATCGCGTTTTTAAGAGCCTTAAAAGAATCTCTTGATAAAAATAAAGGCTCTATTTTTATGTATTCAAATCATGAAAACACGATTATTAATCATTTAGTTGAAGAAGTCTATAATTCTAATTTACCTGATAGAGCAGATTTGTTTGTTTTTGGACAACAAATATCTAGGAGTAAAAAGGATTCGGCTATTGTTAAATGGAAAGGAGGCAGATCAATGATAGATTTATGTAAAGTTATTAAAGATTATTACTATAATCCTTATACCAAAGGTTCTAATTCTATAAAACAAGTCCTGCCAGCTGTTTTTAAGAGCAGTACTTTTATACGGGACAAGTACAGCCAGCCAATAGGTCAGATAGGTCTAAACTCTTTAAACTTTGACAGTAACAAAGTTTGGCTTAACATAATTAATGATGATGTTGAGGATCCATACAAAAGTTTACCAAAAGTGTTTAATGAGTGGGATGATAGCTTTGAAACTATTTCAGAAATAGAAGACATCAACAATGGAGGTGCAGTACTTACAGCTTACGGTAAATTACAATATACCGACATGAGCGATGATGAACGTTTAAAAATAAAAGATGCCTTGCTTCGCTATTGCGAATTGGATACCTTGGCAATGGTTATGGTATATGAACACCTTAAAGAGGTTACAGAATAATAGAAATATGATAACCTTTATGATTGTATATCTTTTAATCGGCTTTTTATAGGTCTAATAGTTAATATCATTTTTTTATGTGTCTTACATGCCGTTTTCCAAACCTCTCGTGTCTTTAACTTTTCTCTTGTTGTATCCATATTATAAATTTAAATAGTGGTTATTTTTCAGTTAAAGTGTCTATACCAGAAAGATAGAATGCTGTTTTATTAGGAATCCAATCAGTTGTTTTTGAATAGTTTATGTTTTGATTTACTCTAATATTAGTCGTATCAAATTTGTACCTTTTAATTATTAAGTCTTACAGGTATTAGTAAATTAATTCTTGTATCTGGAATATTTCCTCATTGACTACCAGATATTGAGTCTGTTTTATAATTAGAATCAGCTACACCATAAATGTCTTTAAAGAAATTTGAACTTTTTAGGTTAAAATCTCAAAGAGTAATTGTTGTTAATTTTCTAGAAAATCGATGGTTTGGATCGAAAATAGGTCAATAATGCTTACACATTAAATCCGTAATACAATTGTTTGTCAATTGATTACGGATTTTTTTATGTCTTTTTTTAAAATTGTGTAGGGGTTTTTGTTTGTAACTGGTGTTTTATGTCTTTGAATGTTCCTTTTAATATATCTGTTCTAATCGAAAATAGCTGATTGAAAAAACCTGAATAGTCTCTTTTTTTCATAGGCTTTCAAGCAGCACTCTCCCCAGACGTGTAAAACCATAAAGATTAAATATTGTTTTAAAATAATATTTAATTATCGTAAAACAATATATTTTTATATATTTGCATCATTAAATTCTATTTTATTCAATGCAAAAGTCAGTTATTATTTCCAAAATCTTGTACTACTTCTCAAAGCTAACAAGTGGTTTATATGTCATAACCGGATTATATGGGTTATTAAGTTGGGTAACAAATACCCATTTACTGGTAAGTAATGATCAAACAATTATTACCTACCCTTTTACAGAGCAGGCGTTTTTAATTTTAGAGAGTCACACAACCTATGTAATTTTCGCGTTTTTAATTCCTGTTTTTGCCTATGGTTTATTTTTTTGGTTACTATCCAATGTTTTTAAAGTTTTTTATCAAAAAAAATTATTCACCTTACAAAACATAGCACATTTGCGGCAGTTTTATCTAGTTAATATCTTTTTGCCCACTTTGCTTACCATATTTATATCGTTTTTTATGCCAATAGAGCGCGAATTATCGTTACTTATTATTCTGCATTTTGTTCTAGGTGTTTTTGTGTTTTTTATGTCAGAAATATTTAGCCAAGGATTGAATTTACAAAACGAACAAGACTTATATATCTAAACTATGCCGATTGTAATAAATATAGACGTGATGTTAGCCAAACGAAAAATGAAGAGTAAAGAGTTGGTTGAAGAAATTGGCATTACCGCCGCAAATTTATCCATACTAAAAAACGGAAAAGCCAAAGGCATACGCTTTGAAACTTTAGAAAAAATATGTAAAACTTTAGATTGCAAGCCTGGTGACATTTTAGACTATGTAGACTAGCGCTTCCTTAAAAAATATCCTATGAATACATTGAATATTAGCAATGTATCCCTTGTGTACAACAACGGATACCAGGCGCTTACTGCCATAAATTTAGAGGTTACAAATGGCGTTTTTGGTCTTCTTGGACCTAATGGCGCAGGAAAATCGTCACTAATGAAAACCATAGTGGGCTTACAAAAACCAACAGAAGGAACCATTTGTTTTAACCACGTAGATGTAGTAAAAAATGCTTTAGAAATACAAAAACAGTTGGGTTTTTTACCGCAATACTTTGGTGTGTATCCTAAAATTTCCGCCTATAATTTATTACAACATTTAGCCAAATTAAAAGGCGTCTCTAACAGGCAAGAACGTCACAATCAAATTTTGAATCTTCTGGACAAAGTAAACTTACTAGATGCAAAAAATAAAGAAGTACATACCTTCTCTGGCGGTATGAAACAACGTTTTGGAGTGGCCCAAGCTTTGTTGGGAAATCCAAGCATTGTTATTGTAGATGAACCTACCGCAGGTTTAGATCCTGAAGAGCGTAATAGATTTAATTCCTTACTTAGTCAAATAGGTGAAGACATTATCGTTTTATTATCAACCCATTTGGTAGCGGATGTGCGCAATCTGTGTTCCGAAATGGCAATTATAAAACAAGGAACTGTGGTAGCTAAAGGTAAGCCAAATCAGTTTATTGAGGCACTACAAGGAAAAATTTGGCAAAAAGCCATCTGCAAGGCCGAACTTAATAGTATGGCGTCCAATTACAACGTAATTAGTAAACAATTTATTGAAAAGGTTATGCATATCACCGTTTATTCCGATACCTGTCCAGCTGGGTTTAAAGCTGTAGTTCCAAATTTAGAGCATGCTTATTTCACCTTTTTAAATAACGTAAAATGAAAACGGTTTTTCTAAACGATATTTTAGGTGGGCTAAAACAGATAGCTATTCAATGTGCTTTTTTAACCTATTTGCTACTTGGTTTTTTTGCAGGTTTTAAGTTTCATATTGCTGTGGGTGAGGGTATTGCCATCAATGCGCCTTACTCGGTTGGTTTTATGACGGGTTTGTTAAGCTTAATGGTAATTTTAATGGCTACTTTGCTCGCATTTTCAATGCTTTTTAAAGAACAAGACGCCAATTTTAGTTTAATAGTTTTTACAATGCCCTTAAAAAAACGGGACTTCGCTTTGGCACGTTTTTTATCATTCTTCCTGTTAACGGTAATGAGCTTTTTTATTTTAATGTTAGGTTATGTTATTGGGTTGTCCTTTAAAACAGATGCGGATAAACTAGTAGGGTTTCATGTATGGCATTACGGGTACCCTTTTCTCGTATTTGGCGTTGTAAATAGTTTCTTTATATGCAGTATCCTGTTTTTTATTGCCAAAAAATTTCAGAATAAATTATTGGTGGCTGTGGCAGGTTTAATGCTTTATATTACTTATATGGTAGTGCTAATGTTTTCTAATGCGCCTTTTATGGCACAGTCATTACCGCAGTCTTTGTGGGCGCAAAAAATAGCTGCTATTACAGATGTTTTTGGCTTGTCGGCTTACTTTTATGATGCCAAAGACTTCAGCGTTTTTGAACGAAACCATCAGGTGGTACCGTTTCGTGAAATTCTTTTGGTAAATCGGTTAGGTGTTGTTTTTCTGTCTGTAATTTTCGTACAATTGGGTATTAGGGCTTTTTCATTGCTGCCTGTTTTTAAGCTGAAGTTTAAAAAGAAAGCTTTAAACATCAGTACCTTTAAATCCAAATTTGAAGATGTGCCTTTTGCTACTGCGAATACGGTCTTTAATTCACAAACAAGACAAAGCGCTCTATTTTCTTTTGTAAAAACAGACCTTACGTACCTCTTTAAAAGCATTCCGCTTATAATAATATCTGTTTTGCTTTTATTTTATGTGGGTGTGGAAATGTATGGCGATATTGATATGGGTATTAGGCTGCCACAACAATATGCCAGCTCTGGTTTGTTAGCCGAAACCATAAATAGCACCTTTTATTTTTTGGGAGCTTTGGTTGTAGTTTATATTACAAACGATGTATTTTGGCGTGCTGATGCCAGTGGCTTTTCAATACTACAAAATACTAGCTATTATGCAAAAGAGCGCATACTAGGACACGGTGTAAGCATGGTAGTTGTAATTATGTTTCTAACCAGTTTATTGATATTGGAAGCTATTGTTTTTCAACTTTTGTTTCAATATTTTTTTTTAGATTGGCAGGCTTATTTAGGAGTTTTTATTTTCAATACCTTACCGTTAATACTCCTTGCGTTAATCCTTCTATTTATTAATACTTTAAGCAAAAGTAAAGCCATTGCATTAGGGGCGTCCTTATTGTTTTTTATTTTGTGTGTTACGCCTATTTCCAAACATATTATACCGAATCCATTGTTAAGGTTTTTATCCGGTTATTCGGGTACTTACAGCAATTTTATAGGTTACGGACCATACTTAATGTCGTTTGTTTTTAGACTCATTTTTGGATTTTCCTTGGTAGCTTTTCTGTTTTTTATTTTACGCAGCTTTAAAGCTAAAACCATAAAATTTAGCAAGCTTATTGCTGCCACAATTTGCCTCGTTTTAGCAATTGCCACGGGGTATGCTTTTTTAGATGGTTATGTTCCAAAAGATAAAGCAACTGCTTTACTTAAGCGCGTTGCTTACGAAAAAAAATACCGCAAATACCAAAACCTACCCCAGCCAACAATTAAAAAGGTAAATACAGAAATAGATGTATTTCCTGAAGATAGGGCATATGCTATAAAAGGTACTTATTGGTTGGTTAACCAGCATAAGCAAGCTATAGATTCTTTACTTATTAGCCTTCCTGAAGCTTTCGAAATAAAATCGCTTGTTTTTAGCTATCAGGATCAATCGATATCGCTAGACACCACAGTTTCTGAATTGCAATTAAAGGAGCCGTTAAAAGCACAGGACTCGGCAAAACTTGTGTTCAATTTAGCTTACAAATGGTTTCCGGTAAATGGTCATGATTCTTTTAATGCTGTCATTAATAATGGGTCCTTTATGCGCATTAGTCGTTATTTTCCGCAATTTGGTTATGATGCTAGCAAAGAACTGTTGGATAAGTCCGTTAGAGAACAACATGCACTAGGAACGGCAACAGCCCTAAAACCATTTAATGCGGTTAAAACCTATACCGACGATTTTATTGCTTTGGATATGCTTATTTCAACAAATGAAAATCAAATAGCTATTGGTACTGGCGAATTAAAAGCGCATTGGCAAGATGCTAACAGGAATTACTATGCATACAAAGCAGACGCGATACCTTTTAGGTTTGCATTAGCATCGGCTAGGTATGCCTATAAAAAGTCATATTACAATGATATTGCTATTGAGGTTTTTTACCATCCGTTGCATGAAATTAATGTGGATCATCTTATAAAAAACACCAAACTAACTTTAGACTATTGTATTCAAAACTTCGGTCCTTATCCTTTTGACGCTGTTCAGTTTGCCGAAGTATCGTCTTTTACCCAAGGTTTTGCGGGAACGGCTTATCCTGGTGTAATTTTTATGACAGAACACATGACCTTCCATGCTAATATATCCAGGAAGCCCAATCAGGATGTTATAAATGAATTGGCAGGGCACGAAGTAGCACACTTTTGGTGGGGCACCAATCAAATTGATCCCGATTATCGTGAGGGTTATGCTATGCTAACCGAAAGCTTGGCTATGTATACAGAAATGATGCTGTATAAAAAAATGTATGGTAAGGATAAGATGCTAGAACGATTGGCTATACACAAGCAAATTTATAATGCCGAAAAGGGTTTTAATGATAACTTGTCTTTGTTGAAAGCTACCAAAAACAATATATTTATTTCATACTCGAAAGGCGCGGTTGTTTTTGTAGAATTAAGTGAATTACTAGGAGAAGAAAAACTAAATGAAGCCTTGCGAAATTTTTTAAATAAAAATGCATATCCAAATGCCAAGCCAACCTCAACCGATTTATTAAAAGAAATTTTAAAGGTGAGTGATGCCCATTTTAAGGATAAAATTTTGACTATGTTCAAGTAAAAACGGTTTCTACAAAACAGGCTGGAACATTACCAAGTCCCGAAGAAAACGAGACAGTTTTACGCCAAGTTATGCGTTCTTAAATTTCCACTATTTAGACGCCGTTTTGTAGCTTCTTTTTATGCGGATAATAAATTTAACACCTAACAAGAAATAGCCCTATTTAAAAACCCAATTTTACAAGAACCTCTTTGGAGTAAACACATCATAAATAGCTATAATTTAGATGGATTCCCCTATTTTTTCCTAACAGATAAAAAGGATATAGAAAATAAAGATTTAAGAATCAGCTAACCAACTAACGACCGTAAAAAGTACGCTGCTGTAAGTAATTAATTAAGAACCTTATTTGTTCTCGTAAAAAGCAAGTTTATTTTGAAGGCTTTGAACTTCGCTCTGAAGGCGTTCCATTTTGTCTAGTAAATTGGAAATAGCATGAATGCCTTCAATGTTTATATCCATTTCAAAATGAAATCGAATTAATTTTTCTACAGTTTGTATGTCGGTTATAGGAATACAAGGTTGTTCAAAATCTCTTCTAACGGTTACCAATTCCTGTGCTTCTAAATCTAAAATAAACGATTCTGGAATTTTGTGGTATGTGCAAAACTCGGCAATGGTTATAACGTTTGGTGTTTTCATATATTAGCGTAGTTTAGATAATTCTGTAAATAGTTCTGTTTCTTTTTCGGTCAGGTTTGTAGGCAGTTTTACCTGATATGTAATGTATAAATCGCCAAATGTATTGGCTTGCTTGTAAACAGGAAAGCCTTTGCCTTTAAGTTTCACGCGAGTGCCTGGTTGTGTTTCAGGTTTAACGGTTAGTTTTACTTTACCCTTAAAGGTGTCTGTTGTAATGTCTCCTCCTAAAAGTGCGGTGTACAAGTTTAAAGTAACCGTGGTGTGTAAATCGGCTTTATCGCGTTTAAACTTTGTATTGTTTTGTATGGTAAACTTAATGTATAAATCGCCGTTAGGGCCCTTGTTTACACCTGGTCCACCGTGTCCTGTAATTTTAATTACCTGCCCGTTTTCAATTCCTGCAGGAATGGTAATTCTAATATTTTTACCATTTACAGTTAAGGTTCGTTTATGACTTGTATAAACATCGTTTAAGTCCAGTTGCAATTCCGCGTTAAAATCGGCACCCCTAAATCCTGCTTGACGCTGCGAACCTTGGGCTGCGCCTCCAAACATCGATTCAAAAAAATCTGAAAAATCGCCTTCGTAAAACGATTCAGAGCGGGCATGCTGTTGCTGGTATGCCTTACCTGCTTGCTGTTCCCTTTTTGCCTGTTCGTATGCCTCTGCGTGTTGCCAGTCTTTACCGTAGTTATCGTATTTTTTTCTGTTCTCCGGATTGCTTAAAACCTCATTGGCTTCGTTTATTTCTTTAAATTTTTTTTCAGCCTCTTTATCGCCCGGGTTTAAATCTGGATGGTATTTACGAGCTAATTTTCGGTATGCTTTTTTGATGTCCTGTTCGGTGGCATCTTTAGAAAGATTCAAAATTTTATAATAATCTATGAAAGCCATAAGCGCTAGGGAATAAGTTTAAAAAAGACGTGTCGTAAACGGTATGTTTTTAAAAATTACCGTTTCGCATTTATCAGAGTCGCGTGTTTTTGTAGTAAGCTAGTTCCTTACAGTCCCTGCTAAAACAAAAACAATCTGCTTGCTTAAAAATAGAGATTTTTATGGAGAAAAGCTATCGCAGAAGGGTAAATATTTGTTAATGTGATAAATATCATGCTGTAATAACAACTTGTTTCTTAACTTTAAGGAACTTAATAACATAATCCTATGAGGCCCATATTAATACCAACCGATTTTTCTGAAAACGCGCTAAACGCCATAAAGTTTGCTTTGGAACTTTTCAAATACGAACGCAGTGCTTTTTATTTTTTACATACCTATGAAGATCGGGTGTATAATAATCCCGATTTAACGCGCGGCAACGTTCAGGAAATTTCCGATGCCGTGCACGCCCAAGTAATGGAAAAACTAAATGACACCCTGGAGTTTGTAAACAAGATTTCGCCAAATCCGCGCCACGAATATCATATTGTAGCTGCTAATAATGCATTGGTAGACGAAGCGGATAAATTGGTAAAAGCCCATAATATGGATATTATTGTAATGGGAACACGCGGGGAAACCAACGATCCGAAAGTGGTGTTTGGAAGCCATACCTTGCAGGTTTTAAAATATGTTCCTTGTCCTGTTTTGGCTATTCCAGAACATTATAAATACACGCAACCCAAACAGGTGCTGTTTCCAACCAATTTACTAATTCCGTACAAACGGCGCGAGCTAAAATTACTTTGCCAAATGGTAGCACCGTATCGGGCCAAAATAGATGTGCTATACGTATCTAAAAGCAAGCAATTGTCCTTGCGCCAAGAAGATAATTTAAATTTTATAAAAGACGTAGTTTGCAAAAATGATATTAAATTAATTACCGATAATAACCCAGACGTAACAACAGCTATCGAGGCGTATTTAAAAGCCAACAAAACCGATATGCTTGTTATGGTAAACACCCGGCAGTCCTTTTTTGAAACCATGCTTATGCAGTCCGCTGTTGCCAAAATGACCTTACATGTTGGCATTCCGTTATTAGTAATGCAAAATTTAAGACGCTAATACCTTTTAAATAGTATTTATTATGAAACATATTTTATTACCAACAGATTTTTCGCCAAACGCCTATCAGGCTATAAGTTATGCTTTACAGCTTTTTAAAGATGAGGTTTGTACCTTTTTCTTATTACATACCTATACGCCCGTTGTTTATAACGCCGATTATATGCAATCTGCCGCCGCACAGTTTGAAATTATGGATGCTGTAAAAACAGCGTCTTTGGATGGTTTAAAACGTGTGGTTAATAAAATTGAAGCCGATTTTTCAAATCCCAAACACCACATAAAAACCCTGTCAGCTTTTAATACCCTAACACAGGAAATTAAAAATGTGGTTTCAAAACATCATATTAATTACGTCGTTATGGGTACCCAAGGCGCTACAGGAGCGAAAGAAATTTTATTTGGTTCCAATACGGTTCACGCTTTTAAAGATGCTACTTGCCCTGTTTTAGCCGTTCCTGCAACCTACAATTTCCAGAAGCCAAAGGATATTCTATTTTCTACGGATTATGAAATTACCTACCAGGACAAAAACATACAACCGTTTGCAGAAATTGCTAAACTTCATGGCGCCAAGCTTCACAGCTTACATGTGTCGTTTGGGCACGAGTTAACCGCCCTTCAAAAAGAGAATAAGGCAGCTTTACAAACAATGTTATCCGGATTAGCACATCAATTTCACAATGTGCGGGATGAGGCGGTTTCTAGCGCTATTATGGCTTTTCAGAAGGAAACACCGGTACAAATGTTAGCCATGATAAATAACAAACATTCCTTTTTTGAAAACTTGTTTTTTAAATCAAGAATTAATCAAATAGGGTTTCATATAAAAATCCCGTTTTTGGTTATTCCTTCTTACCGGTAACTAGATGCCTTTGTGTTTTTAAAGGGTTACCATAAAACCAGGTTTCTAATAAGGTAAACAAAACCAATAAAAACCTTCAAAAAGATGAAACGAATAATTTTACCCACAGATTTCTCCGCTAATAGCAAACATGCTATGAGCTATGCGTTGCAATTTTTTTCGAATGAAACCTGTCATTTTTATCTGCTTCATAGTTACGAACCGGTTGCAGAAAACATGAATCATATGCAAATTAGTGCTGCCACTTTTAATGTTGAAAAATCGGCTAAAGCTTTGTCTGAAGAAAAACTACATGCATTACAGGTACATTTGGAGCAGCTTAATAACAATCCCAAACACAGTTTTGAAACGGTGGCATCCTTTAATATTTTAACCGATGAGGTTAATTATTTAGCTGATACCAAAAAATGCGATTACGTAGTTATGGGTACCAAAGGAGCAACAGGGGCTAAAGAAATTTTGTTTGGCTCTAATACGGTTCAGGTTTTTAAAAAAGCACCTTGCCCCGTAATGGCTATTCCAGAGGTAGCTGTGTATACAAAACCAGAACAGGTGTTGTTTCCAACAGACTTCGAAATTCCATACACTACTCAAATGTTACAGCCCGTATTAGAGATAACTACTAATTGTAATGCCCAACTTCATGTGTTGCATGTTGCTAGTAAAACAGCGCTAACCACAGAACAAAATAGGCAAAAGCTAACATTACAAAAACTATTAAAACCACTGGTTAACACATTTCACGAGGTTGAAGAAACAAATGTTTCTGCAGCTATTTTGAGTTTTCAAGAAACACATAGTACGGATATGCTGATAATGATTCAAACAAAGAAATCCTTTTTCGAAAGTTTATTTTTCACTTCTACCATTCATCATATTGGGCATCACATAACAAAACCATTTTTGGTAATTCCTGTTACACTTTAAAATGGGGTTGCAGTTAAGCGGTTATAGATAGTACTCTAAACAAAAAAAGCACACCAAATAGGTGTGCTTTTGTAAAACGGTTTACGGTTAATTAGTTTCCTCCCGTTAATTCGTTAGCTTTGTCTTTTACTGAATTTGCAGCGTCTTTTGTAGCTTCTTTAGCATCATCCATAGCCTCGTTTACAGCATCGCCAGTTTTTTGTGCAGCATCGTCAATGGCGTCTCCAGCATCTTCCATAGCATCTTCAACATCGTTTGCAGCGTCTTCCATAGCGTCTTGGGCATCGTCAGCAGCTTCATTAACAGCTTCGCTAGCCTCGTTCATTGTTTCCTCTACGCTGTCAGCTTTATTTTCATCTCTACAAGATGTAAACGTTACGCCTAAAGCAAATAATAATGCAGCGCTTAATACTAATTTTTTCATTGGTTTTAAAGTTTTAGTGTTTATTTAACTAAGCGAATTTAACAACAATTTATGGAATTAAACAAAAAATATTAACATTTTTTAACATCCATCCGTGTTTTCGCAATCGGTTTATATACGTATGTAGTTTACAATCTGGACTACTGCACCGGTATTTTTTTTTATGTAGTTAAAATTTTGATTACCAGATTCTTTTGCTAGGCTTGGATTGTTTATGAATTTATCGAGTACGGTTTTAAGCATCTTTTTATTGCTAATACTTACCATACCGCCTGAAGCAATCATGTGCGAAGCTTCTGGGAATTTGCTGTAATGTGTACCAATAATTATGGGGATACCAAAAACAGCCGGCTCTAATGTGTTATGCAAACCTGTGTTCCCCATGGCGCCACCAACGTAAGCAACATCGGCATACTGGTATATTTTGCTTAATAGGCCAATGGTATCTATTATAAAAACAGCTTGTTCGGCTAAAGGGGCGTTTTCTTTTTCTGAATAAAGCACCGTTTTTTTCGTTAGCGCACTTTGTAGTTTTTTTATTTGTTGTGGTTTTATATTGTGCGGCGCAATAACAAACTTCAGGTTGGCTGACGCCTTATTAATGTAATTAACTAAAAGAGCTTCGTCCTCGGGCCACGTACTACCGGCCACTATGCATAAATTATCTTGCTTAAAGGCTTCAATAAAGGGCAATTGGTTGTTTTGGGAAAGCTGACTGTAAACACGGTCAAAACGCGTATCGCCTGTTAGGGTTGTTTGGGTGTATTGAATGCGGTTTAGCAGCGTTTTAGTTTCGGCGTTTTGTACAAAAATATGCTCAAATGCAAAAAGTGCTTGGCGCATAAAACCCCCATACCATTTAAAATAAGATTGGTTTTCTCGAAACAAAGCCGAGATAAGCAAGGTTCTGTGTTGCCGTTTTTTTAATTCTAACAGGTAATTTGGCCAAATATCATACTTTACAAAGAGCGTTAAATCGGGTGCCACTAAATTTAAAAACCGTCGGGCATTTTTGGCTGTGTCTAAAGGTAAATACACCACAATATCCGCAATGGGTGAATTTTTTCGAATAGTGTATCCCGAAGGCGAAAAGAAAGTTAATACTATTTGATGGGTAGGATATAATTGGCGCAATTCCTTAAATACAGGAAGCCCTTGCTCATACTCTCCCAAGGAAGCGCAATGATACCAAATGGTGCGTTTTCCTTTATCTAATTGGTTTTCTAAAATAGCAAAACTTTGCGATCGGCCAGTTACGCCTTGTTTAATTTTAGCACTAAATAAGGCTATTACTGGCAATACAAGCTGCGCTATAAAAATGGCTATGTTGTAAAAAAGTTTCAATACATGGTATTTGGGGCTAAAATACATTTCTTTGAAATAATTTCATTGGTTCGCGTTAATGAATTTCGTAATTTCGTACCATATGAGAAAAATACAAATGGTGGACCTTAAAGGTCAATATAGTGGTATAAAAGACATTGTTAATCCGGATATTCAGGAAATAATAGACAATGCTTCTTTTATTAATGGACCAAAAGTTCATGAGTTTCAAAAAAATCTTGAAACCTATTTAAATGTAAAACATGTAATACCTTGTGCCAACGGCACAGATGCCCTGCAAATTGCCATGATGGGCTTGGGTTTAAAACCCGGCGATGAGGTAATTACAGCAGATTTTACCTTTGCAGCAACTGTAGAAGTTATAGCACTTTTGCAATTAACACCGGTTTTGGTAGATGTAAATCCAGATGATTTTAATATCAGTATTGAAGCTATTAAAAACGCCATAACGCCCAAAACAAAGGCAATTGTGCCTGTTCATTTATTTGGGCAGCCGGCAAATATGGAGGCTATTATGGCGCTAGCTGAAGCGCACAATTTATATGTTATTGAAGATAACGCGCAGGCCATAGGAGCTAATTTTACGTTTAGCAATGGCCAAAAAGCCAAAGCAGGTACTATTGGCCATGTTGCGTCTACCTCGTTTTTTCCTTCTAAAAATTTAGGTTGCTACGGCGATGGCGGCGCTATTTTTACCAACAACGACGAATTGGCTCATACCATTAGAGGTATTGTAAATCACGGCATGTACGAACGGTATCATCATGATGTAGTGGGTGTAAATTCGCGACTAGACTCCATACAAGCAGCGGTGCTAAATGCTAAATTACCGCATTTAGATTCCTATAATAAAGCCCGACAAACGGCGGCCGCAAAATATGATACCGCTTTTAAAAATCACCCGAATATTGAAACGCCTTACAGAAAAAGTGCTAGTTGTGCTGGAAACTGTGATACTTGCGATTGCCACGTATTTCACCAATACACCTTAAAATTAAACGGTGTAAACAGAGATGGTTTAGTTGCATTTTTAAACGAGAATAATATTCCGTGTGGTGTGTACTATCCAATACCGTTGCACAAACAAAAAGCATATCAAGATGCCCGTTATAATGAAGCCGATTTTCCAGTAACAAACGATTTGGTGCAGCGTGTGATATCCTTACCAATGCACACAGAATTGGACGACGAACAAATTAACTTTATTACTTCCAAAGTTCTAGAATATATTAATGGCTAAAATAGTTGTAACAGGAGGTTTAGGTTTTATTGGTTCGCACACGGTAGTGGAGTTGCAGCAAGACGGCTTTGAGGTTATTATAGTTGATAACCTATCCAATTCCTCTATTAATGTGTTAGAAGGTATACAGAGCATTACAGGCAAGACGGCTATTTTTGAAAAATTAGACCTTAAAAACAAATCAGCGGTTCAGGAGTTTTTTATAAAGTATCCAGACATTTCAGGCCTTATTCATTTTGCAGCAAGCAAGGCAGTTGGTGAAAGTGTTCAAGAACCCTTGTTGTATTACGAAAACAACCTTAATACGCTTGTTTACGTACTTCAAGAGCTGGTTAAAAAACCAGAAGCACATTTTATATTTAGTTCTTCGTGCACCGTTTATGGCCAAGCAGACGACATGCCCATAACCGAACAGGCCCCAATAAAACCAGCCGAATCTCCTTACGGAAATACCAAGCAAATAGGAGAAGAAATAATTAAGGATACCTGTAAAGTTAAGCCTAATTTACAGGCTATAGCCCTGCGTTATTTTAATCCAATTGGTGCGCATCCTTCGGCTAAAATAGGCGAGTTGCCAATTGGTGTGCCTCAAAATTTAGTGCCTTTTATCACGCAAACAGCGGCCGGTTTACGACCTAGTTTATCGGTGTTTGGTAACGATTATCCAACACCTGATGGTACGTGCATTCGCGATTATATACACGTGGTCGATTTGGCCAAAGCGCATGTTGTAGCCTTAAAAAGGTTGTTGCAAAAAAAACATGTCACCAACTTTGAGACTTTTAATATAGGTACCGGCGTTGGTAGTTCTGTTCTTGAGGTTATTCATGCCTTTGAACGGGTTTCTAATCTTAAATTGCCATTTAAAATAACCAATAGGCGCGAGGGCGACGTCATTACGGCGTTTGCAGACACTACAAAAGCAAACAATATTTTAGGCTGGAAGGCAGCATCCTCTTTGGACGACGCTATGAAATCGGCTTGGAAGTGGGAGCAGCGCTTACGTAATGCATAAAATACTAGCGTTTTTACAAAAAATTGGATTTGTAAATATGGTTTGCTTACCTGTTTTTTAGGTAAGAAGGCGCTATTTTGGTTATTTCATATATGTTAACGCAGCCCTGTTATTTTTACACATATAGCAATTATAAGCCGCTATGTTTACGGTATTGGTAGTACGCTATTGATTTTCAGTATTTTATTAGAAGCTTTTTGTTTAAAAGCCAAATCATTTGTACCTTTGAGTTAAATGATACGAGATAATATGAAATTGATTACAGTAAAACGCGAGACGAAAGTCGAAAAAAGGTTCACACCAAAAATGGGTGAATTACTAACAAAAGTAACGTACATAAGGAAGCACATTTTAAGTATTCCAGTACAAACATTACACAAATACCGTGAAACCTATTACGGTAAAATTAAAGATTGCGATTCCTGCGAATTAGCACGTTAAGCATAAAAAAAGGACTTAAATTATTTTAAGTCCTTTTTTTATTTCTTCTGTTTATATGCAAAAACCTTTTTTAAGGTGTTTATTTAGCGGCAGATTTGAGCTTTTTATTTTGCTTAAAACTAGCATATAATAAAAGTCCCATACCAAGCATAACAGACATATCGGCAATATTGAAAATACCAGTTCTAAAAACGCCCCCTAAATCTATGTGAAAATAATCGGTAACAGAACCGTAAACAAAACGATCAAAAACATTAGAAACACCGCCACCAACTATACAACAAAAACCTACAAGCGACAGCTTATCTAAGGTTTTGTTTTTAAACAGATAATACACAACATAGCCCAAAACAAGGGTTGGTAATCCTAAAAGAAAAATGACACGCATAACCGGGTTGAAATCGCTTCCCATCCCTAAAAAAGCACCGGAATTTTCCACGTTATGCAACGTAAATAGGTCGCCTATAATAGGAGTTTGACTTCCAGGAACAACTTCGGCTCTGACAATGATTTTCGAAACTTGATCGATAATAATATTAAAGACTATAATGGTTATAATCCAAGCAGTACGCGTTAATTTCATGAGGCATCCGTTTCAAAAACGGCCGAAGCCGTTTCCGCGTTTCTATTAATTTTTTTCACCAAACCTTGTAAAACTTTACCTGGCCCTACTTCGGTAAATAATGTGGCGCCATCTGTTATCATTTGCTCTACAGACTGTGTCCATTTAACAGGCGCTGTAAGTTGGGAAATCAGGTTGGTTTTAATAGCGGCCTCGTCTGTTACGGCACTTGCTGTAACATTTTGGTAAATAGGACAAATAGGTTTGGAAAAGGTGGTTGCCTCTATAGCGGCAGCCAATTCCTCGCGAGCAGGTTCCATTAGTGGCGAATGAAAGGCGCCACCAACGGGTAATACTAAAGCACGGCGAGCACCTGCTTCTTTTAAAGCATTGCAAGCCTTGTCTACAGCCTCAATTTCTCCTGAAATAACTAACTGTCCCGGACAGTTGTAGTTTGCTGCTACAACAATACCTGCTGTATCGGCACATATTTGCTCTACTATAGCATCGTCTAGTCCTAAAACGGCAGCCATGGTACTTGGTTGCATTTCGCAGGCTTGTTGCATGGCTAAAGCACGTTTAGAAACTAACTTTAGGCCATCTTCAAAATTCATACAGCCGTTGGCAACCAAGGCTGAAAATTCGCCTAAAGAATGCCCAGCTACCATGTTTGGTTTAAAATGAGATCCTAAAACTTTGGCTAAAATAACCGAATGTAAAAATATTGCGGGTTGGGTAACTTTAGTCTGTTTTAAGTCCTCGGCAGAGCCTTCAAACATGATATCTGTAATATTAAATCCTAAAATGTTGTTAGCCAATTCAAATAATTCTTGGGCTACAGCCGATTTTTCGTAAAGGTCCAAGCCCATTCCGCTAAATTGCGCACCTTGGCCTGGAAATATATATGCGTTCATAGTTTTCAAAATTTTGTGTCGCAAAAATAGGAAATTTTAAATTAGTTTAAGCGGGGCTTTTTACTATTATATCATGCCAGTTTTCTAGAGTGCGTGCACATGAGCACTTTTATGAGGCACAAGCAGCCTCTGCACAACGCTCACCATCCATGGCTGCAGAAACGATACCACCTGCATAACCAGCACCCTCTCCACAAGGGTATAAGCCAGCTATTTGGATATGCTCCAATTGTTTGTTACGTGGTATGCTTACTGGCGAGGATGTTCTAGATTCTACACCAATAATGTTGGCTTGTTCGGTAAAGTACCCATGCATTTTTGAGCCAAATGCTTTAAACCCTTGGCGTAACCTATGGCCTATTATTCGCGGTAAAAGGGCGTGTAAAGGTGCTGAATTTAAACCGGGTTGGTAGGAGCTTGGGTTGAGACTAGCAGACATGTTGCCTGATACAAAATCTGTTAAGCGCTGGGCAGGTGCGGTTTGATTTCTGCCACCGGCTGTAAAAGCCAAGCGCTCCAGGCTTTTTTGGTATTCCAAGCCTTTTAAAGCGCCAAAGTGTTCAAATTTTGGTAAATCGGTGTGTACATTTATTTCTACAACAATACCCGAGTTAGCAAATTGGTTGTTGCGTTTTGAAGGCGACATCCCGTTAACTACCACTTCGCCAGGTGCTGTAGCAGCAGGTACAATGAAGCCACCAGGGCACATGCAAAATGAGTAAACTCCCCTGTTATTAACTTGGTGCACCAAACTATAGGAAGCTGCTGGTAACAAATCGTGGCGCGGACCACTGCAATGATACTGAATGTTGTCTATAAGTTCCTGCGGATGTTCTGCACGAACACCCATAGCAAACGATTTTGCCTCTATGCTAATACCTTTTCTATGCAGTAAATAAAATATATCACGAGCAGAATGCCCTGTAGCTAAAATAACCCGATTGGCGGACATTACTTCACCGCTTTGCAGCACAAGGCCTTGTATGGCATTTTGTTTGATAATAAAGTCTGTTACCCTAGTTTCAAAATAAATTTCGCCACCAAATTTTAAAATAGTTTCTCGGATATTCTGAACTATTTTTGGCAATTTATTGGTGCCAATATGTGGATGCGCATCTACTAGAATTTGACTGGTAGCACCGTGGTATACCAAGTTTTCAAAAATACGCCGCACGTCGCCACGCTTTAAGCTTCGGGTGTATAGTTTGCCGTCGCTGTAGGTGCCAGCGCCTCCTTCGCCAAAGCAATAATTGGAGTCTTCATTAACAATATGGTCCCTATTTATGGCTTTTAAATCCCGGCGCCTGTCTTTTACATTTTTGCCGCGCTCCAATATAATGGGCTTAAATCCTAGCTCAATGCAACGTAAAGCTGCGTACATACCAGCTGGGCCAAAGCCAACTATATGAATGGGTTTTGCTGCAGATACATCCTGATAGTTGAAATTATAAGTTGAGGTGTTTGGAACAGGTTCGTTTATATAAACGGCCACCTTATAATTAAAAACAATAAGAGGTTTTCGGGCATCGATAGACTTTCGAAGTACCTGAATACCAGAAATTTGTGTTTGGTTTACTTGAAGAAATTCGGCCGCTTTTTTAAGTAATATGTCGGTTTGTTCTTCCTCTTGTAAAGTGACACGTAATTGAATGGTTTTAAGCATGTAACGAATGTAATTAAAAACGGCTAAAACTTATAAAAACGGCTGGCATCTTTCTTATATTTTTCACCGTCTTATATAGGTAATAAAAGAGAAACTGTACGCATGATGTGCATCTTTTTCATGAGTGGTTTTAGTTACTTCTTTCCAAACAGACGTGTCTATCTCGGGAAAAAATGTATCCGCTTCAAAATTATCATGTACTCGGGTTAGCTCAATTTTATGAGCTATGGCCATGGCTTGTTTGTAAATATCGCCACCGCCAATTATAAAGGGTTGGCTATCTGCGCGAGCAGCATCTAGCGCATCGTCTAGATTATGAACAACAATTACGCCCTGTGGAGCCTGGTAATTTTTTTGACGCGAAATAACAATATGTGTGCGATTAGGTAGTGGTTTGGGAAAACTTTCAAATGTTTTTCGGCCCATAATTATGTGGTGGCCACTTGTAAGCGTTTTAAATCGTTTTAAATCGTCTGTTAAATGCCAAATTAACGCATTGTTTTTACCAATGGCATTGTTTTCTGCTGCAGCAACTATAATGGTTGCGTTAGTTTTGCTAGAGCTTGGTTTTACTGTTTTTTTTTCTGGAATTGGTAAATCTTTAGCTACTTGCTGTTTTAATTCTTCAATACGTTTTTGTTGTTTAGAAACTAAAATATTGAGTTGTTTTTCTTCCCATTTCTTGCTTAAAAGTTTGGACGTAACATAAACAGTAAACAAGTGATAGATAAATAGGAATAACCACAAGCCAATAGCGTATACAAACCAATCTATATTAAACAACTTTATGTTTTGCCCAATGCCTAAAACTGTATTGGCAAGAATTAAAAATACAGACCCAATAAGAAACACAACAAAGTGGGCATACAAGCGTTTTTTTTGCTTAATGCGTTTTTGTGCTGTTTCAATAAGTTCTAGTTGCTCTTTATCTATTGTGGGCGTTTCTTTTTTAGTGCCAAACATGACTTCCTTCTTTTATGTAAATGTAGCTATTTTCTAATAAATAACCTGTAAAAAGCTACTTTTCATTTTATTGAAACGGAATCCATATTAAACAGGTATCTCACCTGTGCAGCAAAGGTATAGGTAAAATATTTATACAGTTTTTTGGCTTTTTGCAAGCGTTAAAAAACAATTAAATTGCTACTTGACCTTTTATAGGAGGATGCGGATTATAGCCTTCTAGCGTAAAATCTTCAAATTTGAAATCGAATATATTAGTGACTTCCGGATTTAGCCGCACTTTTGGTAGAGGCCTTAAATCGCGCGATAATTGTAATTTTAATTGTTCGTGGTGGTTGCTGTATATGTGCGCATCGCCAAAGGTGTGAATAAATTCTCCTGGTTGGTAACCACATACTTGTGCCATCATCATGGTAAATAAAGCGTAGGAAGCAATGTTAAAAGGAACCCCCAAAAATATATCGGCACTGCGTTGGTACAATTGGCAAGATAACTTCCCATTGGCCACGTAAAACTGAAAAAAAGCATGGCAGGGAGGCAGGGCTGCTTTGCCATTGGCTACATTGGCGCTAAACGATTTGGACGTGTCTGGCATAACAGACGGATTCCATGCAGAAACAAGCATACGCCGACTATCGGGATTTGTTTTTAGCGTGTTTACTATATCTGAAATTTGATCGATATCATCATTATTCCAGTTCCGCCATTGGTGACCGTAAACGGGGCCTAAATTACCAGCTTCATCGGCCCATTCGTTCCAAATACGTACCCCATTATTTTGAAGATAAGTTATATTAGTGTCGCCTTTTAAAAACCACAACAGTTCGTAAACTATAGATTTAAAGTGAAGCTTTTTGGTGGTTACCATGGGGAACCCATCATCTAAGTTAAAACGCATTTGATAGCCAAACACGCTTTTTGTACCCGTTCCTGTGCGGTCGTCTTTTTGATTACCATTCTCTAATACATGCTTAACTAAATCGTGATATTGTTTCATAGTATCCCTTACTAAAATTAGCCCCTTAAATTATAAAATTAAGGTTACAATAAATTGTTTTTGAAAACAATTAGATTGCGAAAATACAAAAACAAATTGATGACTAGAGGCACTAATTTTTAAAAACTGATAAGCTTGTTTTAATAAAAACATACAGGGTAAAGTGTTTTAAGCAATAAATAGGTTTCTAATTAGCCTATAATTATGCCGGCAATAGTTGCCGAAATTAAAGAAGCAAAGGTGCCTCCAAAAAGGACTTTCATACCAAATTCGGATAGTGTTTTACGTTGCCCAGGCGCTAAAGATTTAGTGCCCCAATTTGAATATAATAGGGGCGGAAAGTGTTTTAAGCAGTAAATAGGTTCCTAATTAGCCTATAATCATGCCAGCAATAGTTGCTGAAATTAAAGAAGCAAAGGTGCCTCCAAAAAGGGCTTTCATACCAAATTCGGATAGTGTTTTACGTTGCCCAAGCGCTAAAGATTTAGTGCCCCAATTTGAAGATAATAGGGGCGAAAAGTGTTTTAAGCAGTAAATAGGTTCCTAATTAGCCTATAATCATGCCAGCAATAGTTGCCGAAATTAAAGAGGCAATGGTGCCACCAATAAGGGCTTTCATACCAAATTCCGATAATGTTTTACGTTGCCCAGGCGCTAAAGAGCCAATGCCTCCAATTTGAATACCAATAGAGGCAAAGTTGGCAAATCCGCATAACATATAGGTAGCCATGATAATGGATTTGTTGTAGTTTAAGTGCACCTCGTTGGCAACATTTTTTAAGTCGGCTAACTGTATGTAACCAACAAATTCACTTGCTGCTAGTTTGATGCCTAAAAGTTGGCCCATCATCATAATATCTTCTGTAGCAACCCCAATGAGCCACATAAGCGGAGCAAAAATAGTTCCTAAAATAGCTTCCAACGAAAGGGCTGGATAAGGTGTATTACTGGCCATCCAAGTATTTAAAGTGGAAACATTTCCAACCCATCCCAATATGCCGTTTAGCATAGCAATAAAAGCCACAAAAACGAGCAACATAGCGCCTACATTTACCGCCAAACGCAGGCCTTCCGTGGTGCCATTAGCAATAGCGTCCAGGATATTAGCACCTATTTTTTCGGAAGATACCGTAACATCGGTGTTAATTTTTTCTGTTTGTGGGTATAGTATTTTTGAGATAACAATGGCGCCGGGTGCAGCCATAACCGAAGCAGCTAACAAATGTTTGGCGTATATAAGGCGCATGGCAGGGTCGTCTCCGCCCAAGAAACCAATATAAGCAGCTAGCACAGCGCCGGCTACTGTGGCCATTCCGCCTATCATAACCAAGAGGATTTCGGATTTGGTCATTTTTTCTAGATAGGCCTTAATAAGAAGTGGTGCCTCGGTTTGCCCTAAAAAGATATTTCCTGCAACGCTTAAACTCTCGGCTCCTGAAATTTTAAGTAATTTGGATAGCAGTAAAGCCATTAATTTTACAGCCCGTTGAATAATACCCAAATAAAATAAAACAGATGTTAAGGCCGAAAAGAAAATAATAGTAGGCAATACTTGAAAGGCAAAAATAAAACCGAAGGTATCCATATCTACCACCAAACCTTCAAACAAAAACTTGCTTCCTGCTCTGGTAAAATCCAAAATACTTATAAATAAGCCTCCTACACCTTCAAAAGCACTTTGAATAAAAGGTACCTTTAAAACACCAATAGCAATTATTAATTGAAATGCCAATCCAATACCAACCGTTTTCCAGTTAACGGCACGCCTGTTGTTGCTAAACAGGAAGGCGATAAAAATTAAGGAAACCATTCCTAATGCGCCCCGCCAAAGACTGTTTAAAGAAAATCCTTGACTAGGAATAATAGCTTCGGTTGTGCTGGCAGTTTCGGTAATTGGTAAAGGGTCTAAACTAGTGGGCGCTTGAAAACTGTAGGTTAAATTATTGGCAGTAAATATAAGAGTTGAGTCTGTTAACGTGGCAATTTTATAGCGCTTAATGGTTTCTGTGGGTTGGTTGTAAAAGAATACCAATAAATTATTTTGAAGCATATAATCTCCCGAGGCCGTTACTGTGTCGTTATCTTTAAGTGCAAATTCAAATTCGCCATTTTCTAGGTTAAGGACATCGGTATAAGGGTGAATGGAATTGTTGGAACTCCCTATTTGATTGGTTACAGATTCAAAAGCCCATTTTTTAGAAATATCTTGTGCTTGAAGGTTTACAAGGCAAAAAAGAAGGGTTGTTAAGGCTAGAAATAGCTGTTTCATTTGGTGTAAGTTATTTTTTACAATCTTTAAATCACCGGTATGTTTTAGGTAGTAGTCAGATTGTTGGTCCAATTTGTAACGGCAAATTAGTATTTATGGGGTTAACGTTTTGATATTTCATCGCGTATTTTTGCCGCTTTTTCATAATTTTCATTGGCAACAGCCTCGTCTAACAAGCTGTTTAGTTCCTCTAGGGTTTTAGCTTTGTAGTTCTCTGGTTCGTTACTGGTTTCTAATTCATCGGATATTAAATCGTCTACCAAAACGGAGTCGGTTTCGGTTTCTTCCTCGTTCTCTGGATTTATTTTTAGATAAATTCCAGCTTTGTCCAGAATGTTTTTATAGGTAAATATAGGAGCTTGAAAACGTAGAGCTAATGCAATAGCATCGCTGGTTCTGGCGTCAATAATTTCTTCGTTTTCGTCTCGTTCGCAAATAATACTGGAATAAAACACCCCATCTACGAGTTTGTGAATAATTACTTGCTTAACAATAATATTAAACCGATCTGCAAAATCTTTAAACAAATCGTGTGTAAGTGGTCTGGGTGGTCTAATTTCTTTTTCTAAAGCAATAGCAATGGATTGGGCTTCAAAAGCGCCAATAACTATAGGTAGTTTTCTGTCGCCATCTACTTCATTTAGTATGAGTGCATAGGCACCATTTTGGGTTTGGCTATAGGATATTCCTTTAATATTTAGTCGAACTAAACTCATAATAAAATTAAAAAACAAAGAACTGTTTAAATTAGGACTTTACCAAACCATATGAAACAGTTTTAGTAATTTATACTAACCTAAACAGTCCTTTTTATAAATACAATTTAAAAAAATATATTTATTGTTGGGCTTGAAATGCTTTTAATTTTGTAATTAGTTCTGGCACTACTTCAAAGGCATCGCCTACAATTCCATAATCGGCAGCCTTAAAAAATGGCGCTTCAGGATCGGTGTTAATAACCACTTTTACTTTTGATGCATTAATACCTGCCAAATGCTGAATAGCACCAGAGATACCAATGGCAATGTACAAGTTAGAAGCTACTGGTTTTCCCGTTTGTCCAACGTGTTCGCCATGTGGTCGCCATCCTAAATCGCTAACAGGTTTGGAACATGCAGTTGCCGCACCCAGTACATCGGCTAATTCCTCAATCATTCCCCAATTTTCAGGTCCTTTTAGGCCACGACCTGCAGAGACTACTACTTCGGCATCTGCAATGGTTACTTGTCCTGTAACTTTATCTACGGCATCCACATGCACGCCCATTTCTGGAATGTTTGGTGCAAAATCGGTTGCTGTTGCTGGAGCTGTATTTTCGGTTACCCCAAAAGCATTTTTAGAAACGCCCACTAATTTAACAGGTGTTTCAATGGTTGTCATGTTAAAAGCTTTGTTGGTAAAAGCGGTGCGCTTCACGGTAAATGGAGCAACACTTTCAGGTGCAGCAACCACGTTAGGGGCGTAGCCAGCTTCAAGATTAATAGCTAAAATAGGCGCTAAATATTTACTATCGGCACTGGAGCTTATAATAACCACTTGGGCACCTTCATTTTTTGCAGCTTCTGCAATGGCGCTGGCATAAGCATTTGCATTAAATTTTTCTAGACTAGCGTTGGTTACTTTTAAAACTTTATCGACACCATGCTGACCCAGTACACTGGTATCGCCGGCATTAAAAGTGATAGCTGTAACACTTGTGTTCATTTGTTCCGCAACAGCTTTTGCATAAGAAGCAACCTCTAAAGCGGTTTTTTTAAATTGTCCTTGTTCGGATTCTGTATATACTAAAACTGACATATTTTTTTGTTTTTAAAACTCAAACAATAGGCTGCGTAAGGCCCAGTTTGAATAAAATTTTTAAATCACTTTAGCTTCGTTGTGAAGTAAGTTTATTAATTCATCTATATTATCTGCATCAATAAGTTTTACCGCGCCTTTTGGTGCTGGTTTTTCAAATTTTACTGCTGCGGTTTCTGTTTTTGCGTCAATAGGTTCTTTTACTTCAAGCGGCTTTTTTCTGGCCATCATAATACCACGCATGTTTGGGATGCGTAAGTCGCTTTCTTCAACCAAACCTTTTTGACCACCAATAACTAATGGTAAACTAGTAGTAACTGTTTCTTTACCACCATCAATTTCGCGCATGGCTTTCACGGTTGTTCCGTCTACTTCTAAACTAATACAGTTGGTTACAAAGTTGGCGTTGGTTAATGCTGCTAACATGCCTGGCACCATGCCACCATTGTAGTCAATAGATTCGCGTCCGGCAATAACTAAATCGTAACCACCTTCTTTTACCACTGCCGCTAATTGTTTGGCAACTTGAAAACCATCTAAAGCTTCGGTGTTTACACGAATGGCATTGTCTGCACCAATAGCCAAGGCTTTACGTAAGGTTGGCTCTGTTTCTGGTCCACCTACGTTTACAACTGTAACGCTAGCGCCTTGTTTTTCTTTAAACCACATGGCACGCGTTAGTCCAAATTCATCATTGGGATTGATTACAAATTGAACCCCATTGGTGTCAAATTTTGAATCGCCATCTGTGAAATTAATCTTGGAAGTCGTATCAGGTACATGGCTAATACATACTAATATTTTCATATCTATTTTTTTTATTAAAATGTATACTCTATTTCAGGTTACGAAGTTAATTATTTTATTTTGAAATATTACTATGCACGCATAGTAAAAACAGCGGTTTAAACCTTTTTAGGTCGTTTGGCGCCATAATTTAGTATTTTATTAACGTAACAAGAAAAATAGGGCCTATAAAGCCCTGTTGCTTGGCTGCTAGATTTGCTAAATTGAAAGCAATGGCAGCATCTAATTTTTTATAGCAAATTGGTACGGTGTCACTTTTATTTATAGCGCATAGCTTCAGCCTGTTAGGTTGTAACTAATTAGGTTTTTTTATGGCCTTAATTAAAATTGAAAATAAAAATAAAACACGCCTCGTGTAGCATTCTTAAACCTGATATGGCGCAGCAGGAAGCAAGCGCAATTACACTGAACCTTCCCATTTAAAATTGAAATGTATTTCGGATTTAAAAATATGTTTTTTTGTTATCAATAATTCTTACTTTTGTTGTTTCGTAATTAAGATAAGTAAATGAAGACAATACAATTTAGAGAAGCGATTGCCGAAGCCATGAGCGAAGAAATGCGCCGTGACGAAAGTGTTTATTTAATGGGTGAAGAGGTAGCCGAGTATAATGGTGCTTATAAAGCATCTAAAGGTATGTTGGACGAGTTTGGTCCAAAACGCGTTATAGATACTCCTATTGCCGAGTTAGGTTTTGCCGGAATAGCTATTGGTTCTACCATGACAGGGAATAGACCTATTGTGGAGTACATGACCTTTAACTTCTCCTTGGTTGGTATTGATCAAATTATAAACAATGCGGCAAAAATCAGACAAATGTCTGGAGGGCAGTTTGCATGCCCAATTGTTTTTCGTGGGCCTACAGCATCAGCTGGTCAATTAGCGGCTACGCATTCTCAAGCTTTTGAAAGTTGGTTTGCAAATACACCTGGTTTAAAAGTTGTGGTACCATCCAACCCATACGATGCCAAAGGTTTGTTAAAGTCCGCTATACGCGATAACGATCCGGTTATTTTTATGGAAAGTGAGCAAATGTATGGCGATAAGGGCGAAATTCCTGAAGGCGAATACACCATTCCATTAGGCGTTGCCGATATTAAACGCGAAGGCACCGACGTCACAATTGTATCGTTTGGAAAAATTATAAAAGAAGCCTACACAGCGGCAGATGAGCTTGCTAAAGAAGGTATTTCTTGCGAAATATTAGATTTACGTACCGTGCGCCCAATGGACCGTAGTGCCATATTAAAATCGGTTAAAAAAACCAACCGTTTGGTGGTGCTAGAGGAAGCTTGGCCGTTTGGTAATGTAGCTACCGAAATTACGTATTTAGTGCAATCGGAAGCATTCGATTACCTAGACGCTCCTATTGTGCGCATAAATACCGCCGATACACCAGCACCTTACTCGCCGGTACTTTTAGAGGAATGGTTACCAAACCATACCGACGTTATAAAAGCGGTAAAAAAGGTAATGTATAAATAAAAACGCATTTTTTGCGTTTATAAAACTTCATTAGCTACCTTGCTGATGAAGTTTTTTTGTAATTATGAAATGTAATCTGTTTAGTTTTCTTTGTTTAGTGGCAACCACTTTTGTTTGGTCTCAAACAAAGGTAAGTGGCTATGTGTTCGATGAAAATAAAGAACCTGTTGCTTATGCAAATATTATTTTTAAGGGATCGTTTGAAGGAACTATAACCGATGAAAATGGCCGTTTTTATTTAGAATCCAACAACACTTGGAACACGCTTTTAGTATCCTTTGTAGGCTATAAAACCATAGAATTTCCACTACCAAAAAAAGTAAACTACGATTTAAATTTTACCATTGAAGAGGAAGCAGCTGCCTTAAATGAAGTTTTTATAATTACCGGAAAACAATCTAAAAAAGCAGACGAAAATCCAGCAATTGCCATCCTACAAAAAATATGGGAGCGAAAGCGCCAAAATGGCCTTAATCAATTTAAACAGTATGCTTACGACCGCTACGAGAAAGTAGAATTCGATTTAAACACCATTGATAGTGCCTTAATTGGCAGTAAATTATTTAAAGGAATGGAGTTTGTTTTTGAGCAGGTAGATACCTCGCGGGTAACAGGAAAAACCTATTTACCCATTTTTTTAAACGAGGAGGTTACAAAAGTTTACGGAGACAATAGTCTTAACAAGGAAAAAGTAGTTCTAAAAGGCAATAAAAATTCCGGTTTTAGTAACAATCAAAGCATTATTGCTTTCATAAAAGATTTGTACTCCGAATACGATGTTTACGATAATTACTTAAAATTTTTTGATAAAAGTTTTGTTAGTCCGCTATCCAAAACGGGTATAAATACCTACAATTACGTACTAAACGACAGCGCGTTTATAGATAACAAGTGGTGCTACAATATTGTATACTATCCAAGACGCAAAAACGAATTAACATTTAAAGGCGATTTTTGGGTAAACGACTCCACCTTTGCTATTAAAGAAATAAACATGCAAGCCTCTAAAAGTGCGAATATAAATTGGGTGAAAGAAATTTATATTGAACAAGAGTTTGAGGTGTTAAACGATTCCGTTTTTTTAATAAAGCGCGATTATTTTATGTCCGATTTCACCTTCAACAAAAAGGAAGATTCGCGCGGTGTTTATGGTAAACGCACTACGTTGTACGACAATTATAAGTTTAACGACCCAAAAGAGCCTGGATTTTACAAAGAGGAGGTTTTCGATTACAATATGGATGCCTATAACCGAGCCGATAGCTTTTGGGCAGAAAACCGCATGGAGGAACTAAATAAAGACGAGCGCGGTATTTATAAAATGCTGGATACCTTAAAAACGGTTAAAAAGTTTAACCGACTCTATAATTTGGGTAGTGTGTTGGCATCGGGTTATATTGAATTTGATGATTTAAATTTAGATTACGGTCCAATTTTTTCCACAGTAGGTTTTAACGATGTAGAAGGTCTTAGACTTCGCGCTGGCGCAAGAACATATTTTGGACCAAACGATTTGTGGCGCTTGCAAGGTTTTTTAGCCTACGGTTTTAAAGACGATAAGGTGAAATACGGGTTTTCGGCAAAATATTTATTAAACAAACGAAACCGATTAATTGTATCCGCAGGGCACAGGCGCGATGTGGAACAAATTGGCGCCAGTTTAACGAGTTCTACAGATGTTTTAGGACGCAGTTTGGCATCCAATGCGGTCTTTACAACGGCACCTAACGATAAGCTTTCCAATATTAATTTAACGGCTGTCGCGCTGGAAATAGAACCAATAAAAAATGTGCTGTTTCGTATTGGCGCCGACTACAGAACCCTGTCTTCAGCATCGTCTACCTTTAGTTTAGATTATGTGGACCCAGAGGAAGCCTCTGGTGTATCTTCAAATATTAAACAGTTGGAGAGCACTTTTGCAGTATCGTATTTTCCCGGCAGAAAAATGGTCGGATACGGCGTAGAGCGTCGTAACGCCAACGACACCTATGCCTCACTTTTTGCGCAATATACTTTAGGCGATAAAAATTTGTTTAACAGCGATTTTAATTACACCAAACTACAGTTTTCATATATTCAACCATGGCAAATAGGTGGGTACGGCCGCTTGTATTCCACTGTGGAACTGGGTAAAACTTTTGGAACAGTGCCACTAGGACTTTTAAGTGTTGTGCCAGGTAATCAATCTTATTTTTCAATATATAAATCCTTTTCACAATTAAACTACTATGAGTTTGTAACAGATACCTATGCTTCTTTACATTTGGAACACAACTTTAATGGTCGGTTGTTTTCACGCATTCCTTTTTTACGGAAACTAAACTGGCGTGAAATTGTTGGAATTAGAGGTGTTTGGGGCGATTTATCGGCAGAAAATGTAGCTATTAGTGCGCCGTCCAACATTCCATTAATTGCGCCAACAGACCAAATTTATTACGAATATAGTTTGGGTATTGGTAATATTTTTAAGGTATTTAGGTTGGATTTTAACTTCCGCGGCAACTACCGAAACTTACCCAACGCACGAAATTTTGGTGTTACAGGTAGCTTTGGTTTTAATTTTTAACGTGAAAACAGCGTTAAGCGTTATCTTTTTTTAAGGCAGTAACAAGTTACCAAATTTTAGTTGGCGACTTGTTAGTGGGTAATTCCTAACTGTTTTTTGTTGTCCAACCGTGCCTATTTCTGTATATTTGCAGCCTTTTAAACTAAATGAAAAGGAATTATTAATGACAGACCCAGCATTAGGGGCAAAAAGTAAGATTTATGACAACAAACGGAAAATTAACTTTCGATGTATTAATTGAAATACCAAAAGGAAGTAGAAATAAGTACGAGTATGATTTCGAATTAAAAAAAATACGTTTCGATAGGATGCTTTTTTCATCCATGATGTACCCAGCAGATTACGGTTTTATTCCAGAAACACTAGCCCTAGACGGCGATCCACTGGACGTTTTGGTGCTAGGGGGCGAACCAACTTTTCCCATGTGTGTAATGGAAGTAAAACCTATTGGTGTGTTCCATATGGCCGATGAAAAAGGTCCAGACGAAAAAATTATATGCGTACCAGTTTCAGATCCAATTTGGAACATCTTACACGATTTATCAGATATGAATCCGCACCAAATTAAGGAAATTGAACATTTCTTTCAGGTGTATAAAGATTTAGAAAAGAAAAAAGTTGACGTTGGTGGCTGGGGTAACGCAGAAGAAGCTTACGATATTTTAAATAAGTGTATTAAACGCTACGAAGAAAGCGAGCACAAAACTAACGGCGATTTTACCATTTAAATACCATTTTAAAACCATAAAAAAACCCTTCTGTAATTACGCAGAAGGGTTTTTTAGTTTTCAGGTATTTCATTACATTAGCCCTACTAATTAACTATTTAAAAATTAATAATATATGGAAGCAATAATGATTTACATGCCAATTGCTTTGGCACTTTTAGGATTACTTTACATGATAGTAAAGCAATCTTGGGTTATGAAACAAGACGCCGGAGACGGTAAAATGAAAGAAATTTCAGATCATATTTACGAGGGCGCTTTGGCTTTCTTAAATGCTGAATACAAATTACTCGCCTTTTTCGTGCTTATTGTTTCGGTGCTTTTGGCTATAGTAGCACATTTTGTTGAAACTACTAGTTATTTAATTGTTATTGCGTTTATTTTTGGGGCTATCTTTTCGGCGTTTGCAGGTAATATTGGTATGAAAATAGCAACCAAAACCAATGTAAGAACCACGCAAGCAGCCCGTACTAGCTTGCCAAATGCTCTTAAAATATCCTTTGGAGGTGGTACTGTTATGGGTCTGGGCGTTGCTGGTTTGGCCGTTCTAGGTTTAACAGGATTTTTCATTATTTTCTTTCAGTTATTTATGGATGGTGCTTGGACCAACACCATGGATATGACTATAGTTTTGGAAACTTTAGCTGGGTTTTCGCTAGGCGCCGAATCCATTGCTTTGTTTGCCAGAGTAGGTGGTGGTATTTATACAAAAGCTGCCGATGTTGGCGCCGATTTAGTAGGTAAAGTGGAAGCAGGTATACCAGAGGACGACCCAAGAAACCCAGCAACCATTGCCGACAATGTAGGCGATAACGTGGGCGATGTGGCAGGAATGGGAGCCGATTTATTTGGTTCGTATGTGGCTACAGTTCTTGCAGCTATGGTATTGGGTAATTATGTTATAAAAGATATGGGAGGTAATATTGTTTCCGAAGGCTTTGGCGGCATCGGACCTGTATTATTACCCATGGCTATTGCAGGTGCAGGAATAATTATTTCGGTTATTGGCACTATGTTGGTTAAAATAAAAAGTAATAATGCGAAAGAAGCACAAGTTATGGGTGCTTTAAATATCGGGAATTGGACCTCTATTGCATTAGTTGCTTTGTCCTGTTTTGGGTTGGTAACTTGGATGTTACCCGAAACCATGCAAATGAACTTTTTTGGTGAGGGCATGCAAAATATTTCATCTATGCGCGTATTTTATGCCACTTTAGTTGGCTTGTTTGTGGGGGCTGTAATTTCCTCTGTAACGGAATATTATACAGGCTTGGGTAAAAAACCTATTTTAAATATTGTACAGCAATCGTCAACTGGTGCCGGAACCAATATTATAGCTGGTTTAGCTACAGGTATGATTTCTACATTTCCATCCGTATTATTATTTGCAGGTGCTATTTGGGCTTCCTATGCTTTTGCTGGTTTTTACGGTGTGGCTTTAGCAGCCTCTGCTATGATGGCTACAACCGCAATGCAGTTGGCTATTGATGCTTTTGGTCCAATTTCAGATAACGCAGGAGGTATTGCCGAAATGAGCGAACAAGACCCTATTGTAAGGGAACGCACCGATATTTTAGACTCTGTAGGAAACACAACGGCAGCAACTGGTAAAGGTTTTGCCATTGCTTCGGCGGCGTTAACATCATTGGCATTGTTTGCTGCTTATGTAACGTTTACGGGTATTGATGGTATTAATATTTTTAAGGCGCCCGTATTAGCTATGTTGTTTGTGGGCGGTATGGTGCCTGTTGTTTTTTCGGCCCTAGCTATGAATGCCGTTGGAAAAGCTGCTATGGAAATGGTGGAAGAAGTACGCCGTCAGTTTAGAGAAATCCCAGGAATTATGGAAGGTACAGGTAAACCAGAATATGATAAGTGTGTGGCTATTTCTACGCAAGCGTCTTTAAAAGAAATGATGTTACCAGGGTTGCTAACCATAGGGTTTCCTATATTAATAGCATTTGTTCCTTTATTATTTGGTATGGAACCACGTGCCATTGCCGAAATGTTAGGTGGTTATATGGCGGGTGTAACAGTTTCTGGTGTGTTGTGGGCCATATTTCAAAATAATGCAGGTGGTGCATGGGACAATGCTAAAAAATCTTTTGAAGCTGGCGTTATGATTAACGGCGAAATGACTTACAAAGGCTCCGATGCACATAAAGCAGCCGTAACAGGCGATACCGTAGGCGATCCTTTTAAAGATACTTCCGGACCTTCTATGAATATTTTAATTAAACTTACATGTTTAATTGGTTTGGTAATTGCACCAATTTTAGGTGGTCATACAGCAGAAACAGGTGCAGTTGCAACAGAGAATGTGGAGATTACCGCAGATTTTGCGGCTAAAAAAGTGTATGTCGATTTTATTATCGAATCCAACGAGTACGCCAAAGCTATTATTAGTGTCTCCTCTATAATAGACGATAGGGTTTCTACAGAAGAGTTGGTTATTTCAGGAACGAAAGCCGAAGTGGATGCTAAAATTGCGGAACTTAAAAGTAAATCGTCTCAATTTAAAATGGATGTTACAGACAACAGAACTGAAAAATAAATTCGAGTTTAGCAACATAAACAACCAAAAAACCACGCTAAAAAGCGTGGTTTTTTAATTCCTTATTAAAACTTTTTTCTTAAATGAAATAGTATTTAAAACAGCCCATGAATTTCGGCTTCTATTTTGTTTATAATGGTGCCCAAGTCCTCCGGATTGGCTACAAAGTCCATGTGGTCCACATCTATTATTAGCAAATTTCCTTTGTCGTACCCATGAATCCAGGCTTCGTAACGTTCGTTTAGCCTACTTAAATAGTCAATACTAATGGTGTTCTCGTAATCGCGCCCCCGTTTATGTATCTGATTTACCAAATTAGGAATAGAGCTGCGCAAATAAATTAATAAATCGGGGCCTTGAACAAAGGATTCCATTAAGTCGAACAGCGAACGGTAATTTTCATAGTCGCGGTTAGTCATTAGGCCCATAGCGTGCAAATTCGGCGCAAAAATATGGGCATCCTCGTAAATAGTACGATCTTGAATAATGTCTTTACCACTTTCTCTAATTTGGCCTACTTGGCGAAACCGACTATTTAAAAAGTAAACTTGTAAATTAAAACTCCAGCGTTCCATTTGGTTGTAAAAATCATCTAAATACGGATTGTCTACAACATCTTCTAGTTGCGGCTCCCAGTTATAATGTTTGGCTAATAATTTGGTAAGTGTGGTTTTTCCTGCGCCTATATTTCCGGCTACTGCAACGTGCATATACTCTATTTTTTTAGTTGGAACTCATGAAGCATTTTCGAATCGTAAATATACAGTGTTTCGCCCGTTACTAAAAACTGATTTATTAACAAATTTGGTAAGTTAATAGGAGTTATTGTATGCGTCGCATCATTCAAAAAAAAGAGCTCATTGGTTTTTTGTAAAATCAGGTTATCTTGGTACAGGGCCATGGCCGAAAAACCTGTGTTCGGAATTTTGTAAAGCATGCTTCCAAAATACGTGTACTTATAAATGTAATTTTCGGTAAGCAGCCAGGCGTTATTATAATTACTTGTTAGGTCTAAAACACTGCTTGCTACAGGAAGTGTGGTAGCCCGCGTTGTTTTTATGCGGTAATCGTATAAGGTTAATTGCTGGTTGTCTAAGTTAAAAACCCACAAGGTATTATCGTTGCCTAACGATACAAACTGACTATTTATATAGGGTTGAACGGTATTAAAATCGATACGTAAAATTTCAGATAAACGGTTATCTAAAAGCACTACCGCGTTAAAATTCTTAAAAAAAAGAAGCAATTTTAAAGGATTAAAAACGGATGCCGAAGCAATGCTTCCTAATTGAAAATTACTGTAATTAACTGTATTCTGGTTGGTTTTTTTATAAAATGTATTGTTTGTTACATAATAAATTCCATCAAACTTATTTACCCCAATAAGCACGTCTGCTTCAAGCGGTGTGCTGTGCTTATTGCTTAGGGTTACGCTTGTTTGGGCACCTACAGGTAACCAGACTATAACAAATAAAAAGAAGAGTTGTTTCATAAAAGTAGAAAATTACAAAATTCATTCCAAACAAAAGCAACCAAATGGATGAAACGATTTATTTTATTTTATGAAAATTTTAACACTTACGTTTTTAACGTTTTTAACTTCTTTCAGTCTAAAGTGTAAAGAATAGCCATAAATTTAACAAAACTAAATATTTATTTCATGAATCACATCATTAAAACGCTGGGCATGGTTTGTTTGGCACTAGTATCTGTTAGTTATTCGCACGCCCAGCAAGATTTTCAGGGGATAGCGTATTACCAAACCAAAACCACAATGGATATAGATGGTTGGGGTGGACGCGATATGAGCGAACAACGAAAAAAACAAATTATGGAACGTATGAAAAGCTTTTTAGAAAAGACCTACGTTTTAACTTTTTCACAAACAGAATCGCTTTATAAAGAAGAAGAGAAACTGGAAACCCCAGGGAGCGGCAGAGGTTTTGGTATGATGGGCAGTTTTACCGGTGGCGCCCAATATAAAAATGTAAAAGAAAAGCAAATGCTTCAGGAGCAAGAGTTTTTTGGAAAACAGTTTTTAATTGTAGATGAGTTAAAAGATTTAAACTGGGAGTTGAGCGGCGAAACCAGACAAATTGGACAATATACTTGTTTTAAAGCAACGGCTGTTAAACCTGTAGATGAGTTTGATTGGACCAGCATGCGACGCCGATCGCGCGATAACGATAAAAAAGAAGCTACCGAAAAGAGCAAAGATTCAGCCAATGTAGCAGTAGATTCTACCACTACAGCCTCTACAAGCAAAGATTTTATGTCTGAAATAGAAGTGCCAAAGGAAATTACCGTTACAGCATGGTACACACCACAAATACCAGTAAATAACGGTCCCGCCGAATACTGGGGACTACCAGGTCTTATTTTAGAAGTTAGTGCCGACAGAACTACAATACTTTGTTCTAAAATTGTACTTAACCCAGCTGAAAAAGAAGCTATAAAAAAACCATCTAAAGGGAAGGAAGTAACGCGCCAAGAGTACAACAAAATTATGAAAGATAAGATTGAAGAAATGCGCGAAATGTATGGTGGTCGTGGTGGCCGAGGTGGTCGTGGCCGCTAATTACTCAGTGTATTAACAGCAGCAACGTTTTTATATACCAACAAACAAAAAAAAGCATGAAACTACTAGGAATTAAATTAAAAATATTGGCTGCGGCATGCCTGTTTTCGGGGGTTATTAAAGCACAAGATTTTCAGGGGAAAGCCTACTATGCCACCAAATCTAAACTAGATTTAGGCACTTGGGGTGCTACCATGAGCGAGGCGCAAAAAAAGCAGGTACAAGAACGCCTAAAAAACCGATTGGAAAAAATATACATACTAACCTTTAATAAAGAAGCCTCTATTTATGAAGAGGACGAAAAGTTGGATGCTATTTCGGGGGCAACAGATTCTTGGGGAAAAAACTTTGCACCAGGAAAACAATATAAAAACATAAAAACCAATACCTTAAAGCAAAATCAAGAGTTTTATGGTAAACAGTTTCTCGTAACCGATAATCTTCAAGACATAAACTGGACACTAACTACAGATACTAAAAAAGTGGGTCAGTATACGTGTATGAAAGCGGTTGCCTTAGTGCCAACATCCGATTTGTATTGGTATGATTTTTCCTGGGACCGATTACGAGACAATCAAGCGCAAAACAACTCCGAAACAGCAGATAGCTTGCAAACAAAATCTATAAAAATGTCGCAAATTGAAGCTTGGTACACGCCACAAATTCCTGTTAGTCATGGGCCAGGTGCGTTTACAGGTTTGCCCGGTTTAATCTTGGAAGTTAGCGCAGACAATACCACTATTTTGTGTAGTAAAATTGTGATGAATCCGGAGGATAAAACGAACATTGAAGCACCTAGAAAAGGGACAGAGGTTTCTAAAAAAGACTATCAAGAAATTGTTATTAAAAAAATGGCAGAAATGCGCAATATGTATAGCGGCAGAAGAGGTCGTTAATTCTGAATACATGCTTATTAAACTAACAACCAATTATATAAATTAATGAAACATTTAGTTACAGCCGTTTTACTTTTAGTAGGATGCGCTACTTTTTCGCAAGTAAAAATACAAGGCGTTGTAAAGGATAGTATAGGTAATCCTTTGGAGCTGGCCAATGTAATAGCCATAAACCAGCAAACCAATAAATTAGAGTCCTACGGTATTACCAATGACCAAGGGCGCTATAAATTAGCACTTACAAAAAATACCGATTATAAAGTACAAGTTAGTTATATAGGCATGAAAACTGCCGATGTAGCCATTACAACCAAAGAAACAGATGTAACCAGAGATTTTACCTTGGAAAGCGATAACGCCCTGGATGAGGTAGAATTAACATACGAAATGCCAGTAACCGTAAAGGGTGATACCTTAGTGTATAATGCCGATTCCTTTAATAAGGGCACGGAGCGGAAACTGGAAGACGTACTTAAAAATTTACCTGGCGTAGAAATTAATGCCGATGGGCAAATTGAAGTGGAAGGTAAAGTGGTTTCTAAGGTCATGGTAGAAGGCAAGGATTTTTTCGACGGCGACTCCAAACTGGCTACTAAAAACATTCCTGCAAATGCAGTGGACAAGGTACAGGTTCTTAAAAATTATGCTAATGTAGGCCAATTAAGTAGTGTGCAAAATAACCAAGACAATATAGCTGTTAATATAAAACTGAAAGAGGGCAAAGAAGCCTTTTGGTTTGGTACCGTTACCGCGGGAGCTGGTATTGCAGACGATAAAGGCTTGTATTTAGCACAACCTAAACTATTTTACTACAGTCCAAAGTACAGTGTAAACGTAATAGGCGATATTAATAATATTGGCGAATTAGCCTTTACACGTCGGGATTTTTTCAACTTTTCTGGCGGTTTCAATAGGCCTAGCCAAACTAGTGGAACTAACTTAAATTTATCCGATAATGGTTTGGGCTTTTTGTCCCTTCAAAACAATCGGGCCAAAGAAATAAATGCCCGCTTTGGTGCTGCAAACTTTAGTTACTCGCCAACCAAACAGTTGGATTTAAGTGGCTTTGCTATTTATACCGGTAATAAAATTTTACTCCAAGAAAATAGTAATGTTATTTACAACGATCCGGAATTAGGAATACCCGATGAGCGTACCCAAAGCACCACCACCCAGCGCAGCGATTTAGGAATGTTAAAATTAAGTGCCAAATACAAACCAAATGTAAATAATCAGTTGGATTATGAAGTGTTGGGGCGCGTTTCGCAAGAAACACAGGAGCAAAACTTGTTTTCAACTGTAATTGGTGGCATAGCGCAAAATGAAGAAACCAATCCGTTTAGTATTAATCAGAATTTAAACTATTACTATACCTTAAACGAAAGAAATATTTTTGCTTTTGAAGCCACACACTTGTTAAAAGATGAAGATCCATTTTACAACGCCCTTTTAGCCAACGACCCTTCTAGCCCAAACGATCCTTACGATGCTACGGCAAGCGATTTGGGATTGGATTTAAACCAATTTAGTTACAATTTGTCGCAAAATAAACGCGTAAAATCTAACCAGCTGGATGCTAAATTAGATTACTGGAACGTGTTAAATAATAAAAGCAATATAAATGTAACACTGGGTACCATTTTAAGTAATCAGAAGTTCAATTCTAATATCTTTCAAACCTTAGATAATGGGGCCGTGTTTAATAACCAACCTACAAATTATAGCCCGGAAAACGATACCGATTATACCTTTACCGATGTATATGTTGGCTTACATTATCAGTTAAAGGCAGGTATTTTTACTATTACACCAGGTGTGTCTGCACATGCATATAGTGCTAAAAACACCCAATTTGGAAAAACGTATACAGATAATTTTTTCCGAATTTTACCAGATTTCAACACGCGAATTCAATTTAAAAAGAGTGAAACATTAACTATTAATTACCGCATGCAAACCCAATTTACCGATGTAAACGATTTGGCTGAAGGTTTGGTTTTAAACAGGTATAATTCTTTTTTTAGTGGTAATCAAGAATTGGAAAGTTCCTTGGCTCATAACCTTAGTTTAATGTATTACAGTTTTAATTTGTTTAACTATACCAACGTTTTTGCACGAGCGAGTTACACTAAAAATATAGACCGAATTAGAACGGCTTCAGAGTTTCAACCAGGTAGTGTTATTAATGTAGGAATACCGTTTAATTCTAATTTTGCAGACGAAAATGTATCCTTAAACGGTAGTTTTCAGCGTGCTTTTGGAAAGTTGCGTGCCACAGCGCGTGCAAACTTTTCGTATAATAAATTTAACCAGTTTATTAATAACCAACGTTCGGTAAACGAAAATTACAACCAATCCTATACAGCATCGTTACGTTCCAATTACCGCACCGCTCCTAATTTTGAAGTAAGTTATACCTATGGTATTCAGGATAACGATCAAGGAACCAGACGTACCAAGTTTTATACCAATGCGCCAAAAATTGATTTTGATGCCTTAATTTGGGAAGCGTTTACCTTTAAAACAGGGTACGAGTATAATTTGTTAAGTAATGAAGACGGAAAGATAAATAGTTTCGATTTTTGGGATGCCTCTTTGGCTTACAGAAAAGATGCTGATGCCAAATGGGAATTTGAGGTAAAAGCAACCAATTTGCTGAATACAAAAGCACAGAGCCAAACAAATGCCGGGAATTTGTCTGTAAGCACAAACGATTACTTTATTCAGCCTCGCTTTATAACATTCCGCGTTATTTACAGTCTATAAAAAATACAAGTAAGAAATATAAAAGGCGCTGCTAAGGCGCCTTTTTTTGTACCGATTATTGGGAGGTAATAACAAAGTTTCGCTTTGTTTTTTTTGCTCGTTTGTCTTGCGCATGGCGCAGTGTAAATAAAATGTGTGTTTTGGTCAGATTAAACAGTAGGGGTAATTTTTGCGTATGGGTCTACTATTTTAAATTTTTAACTTACCTAAAATCAACAAAATTAAATGCTTGCAAATTTTTCCTTTTATGAGCTAAAAAAAACAACCAAATTATGTTTAATTAATTAAAAACTATAATATATTTGTCCTGCTTTTGGGGAGATACTCAAGCGGCCAACGAGGGCAGACTGTAAATCTGCTGACTATGTCTTCGCAGGTTCGAATCCTGCTCTCCCCACGTTAACTCGAAAAATCCACACCGTTGTGTGGATTTTTTGTTTTCTAAAACCTCGCGTGCGTTTCACTCACAAGCGAGGTTTTAGAAAAAAATAAGCCCCAAATTTTTATTTGGGGCTTAAAAAAGTGTTATTTAAAGCTTACAAGCCAAAAGCTGCTTTTACTTTATCTACATAATCTAATTTTTCCCAAGTAAACAATTCAACATCCATGGTTACAGAGGGGCCGTTTAGTTGTTCGAAGGTTTTAGAAATTGTTTCGTTTTTACGTCCCATATGTCCGTAAGCAGCGGTTTCACTATACATAGGCTGGCGTAATTTTAAACGCTCTTCAATAGCAAAAGGCCTCATGTCAAATATTTCGAATACTTTTTTAGCAATGGCACCATCGGTTAAATTTACTTTATTGCTGCCATAGGTATTTACATAAATAGAGGTTGGCTCTACAACGCCAATAGCATAACTTACTTGAACCAAAACTTCGCTACAAATGCCTGCAGCAACTAAATTTTTTGCAATATGCCGTGTGGCATAAGCCGCGCTTCTATCTACTTTGCTTGGGTCTTTACCTGAAAACGCGCCACCACCATGTGCGCCTTTTCCACCATAGGTGTCTACAATAATTTTACGACCAGTTAAACCCGTATCGCCATGGGGTCCACCAATAACAAACTTACCTGTAGGATTAATGTGGTAGGTAATATCATCATTAAATAATGCTTGAATATGTTTTGGTAATTTGGCAATAACACGCGGCATTAATACGGTGGTCATGTCCTTACTAATTTTAGCCATCATAGCCTCTTCAGCGGCTTTTTTGTCGGCAGCAGATTTGGATTTGGGCAGCACAAATTCGTCATGTTGTGTAGAAATTACAATGGCAACAATTCGTTGTGGTACGTTGTCGTCAGAGTATTCAATGGTTACCTGACTCTTGGAATCTGGACGCAAATAGGTAATATCTGTACCTTCTCGTCTTAAGGCAGCTAATTCAATGAGTATGCGATGCGATAAATCCAATGCCAAAGGCATATAGTTTTCGGTTTCGCTAGTAGCATAGCCAAACATCATTCCTTGGTCGCCTGCGCCTTGCTCTTCCTTATTTACTCTGTCTACTCCCCGATTAATGTCTTCAGATTGTTCATGAATGGCGGAAAACACACCGCAAGAGCTACCATCAAACATGTAAGCGCTTTTGGTGTAACCAATTTTGTTAATGGTATCGCGGGCAATTTTTTGAACGTCTAAATAGGTGTTGGATTTTACCTCGCCTGCTAACACAACTTGACCGGTGGTTACTAACGTTTCACAAGCTACCTTGGAGTCGGGATCGAAGGCTAAAAAATTATCAATTAAGGCATCGCTAATCTGATCAGCAACTTTATCTGGATGTCCTTCAGAAACACTTTCCGAAGTAAATAAATAGGGCATAATTCTAGGTTTTTATGCGTTAAACACTCTGGAGAAATTTTTGGATTGCAAGTGGTAGCTAGAGTAGTTGTTTGGTACTGCTTTAGCATTTAATTCCAAACCTTTGTTAAAATTAGTTTTCAATTTTAAACGGTTTGAAGAGGTTGCAATCAGACAAATTTTTCCTCTTAATTTTACTTTGCAAAAGTAGGAAATTAAAATGGAATTACCCTTACTATTGCCAATTTCCAACTTTGTAATGGGTTTGCACTTGGTCTTATATAATATTAAAAACTTACGTTTTAAGGCAAAAAAAATAAATTTAAAGTACACATTTTGTTTTTTGCCTTCGACATTGGTTGCTATAATTTGCCAAAACCCTTGCAAACGTTTTTATTACTGCATTCCAGTGGGCCTGTACTTTTTTAAAATTCCATACATTTGCGCACACAATTTTTTATGAGGTATTTTTTTTACGTTTTTTTTTGGTCCGGTTTTTTGATGCTTTATGCTCAAAACAAGCCTACAGATTCCTATATTGATTTTAATTACTTTAAAGGAGCCATAGCGCTTCACAATAATGATATTCTACATTTAATTAAAGGGCATCCTGAAGGGTTTATAGTAAGTTGGAACAAAAAAACTTTTGGCAATAAAGATTGGGAGCAACGTTATGGGTATCCGGATTACGGTGTGTCCTTTTCGTATCAGAATTTAAAAAATAAGGTGCTAGGCACTAATTATGCCTTGTATGCGCATTATAATTTTTATTTCTTAAAACGCCATCTTATGTTGCGGGTTGGCCAGGGTTTAGGGTATACAACCAATGCTTATGATAAAATTGAAAACCCAAAAAACAATGCCTTTGGCTCCACACTTTTAAGCAGCACCTACGTGATGCTTAATTATAAACGCGAGCGTATTTTTAAAAAAATTGGGCTGCAAGCAGGAGTTAGTCTCATTCATTATTCCAATGCTAATATTAAAGCACCCAATACCAGTGTTAACACGGTAGCATTTAATATGGGACTAACCTACAACTTGGACCAAGAAGATACAGCGTATAGGTATACCTTAACAAACGAGACATTTACCCAACCCATAAAATATAACCTAACTTTTAGAAGTGGTATTAATGAAAGTGATGTGGTTGGCAGTGGGCAGTTTCCGTTTTATGTGTTTTCTGCATATGCCGATAAGCGCTTATCTCATAAAAGTGCAGTTCAGTTAGGTGCCGATTTGTTTTTATCCGAATTTTTGAAGGAATTAATTTATTATAAATCGGTTTCATTCCCAGAGGAACTTGTTTCTGGTAACGAGGATTGGAAGCGTGTGGGGCTTTTTGTAGGGCATGAGTTGTTTATAAACCGTATGTCTATTGAAACCCAACTGGGTTATTATGTTTACTATCCTTACGATTTTGAAGGTAGAACCTATATTCGTATTGGATTAAAGCGGTATTTTGGTAAAAAAATATTTGGAGCAATAACCTTAAAATCGCATGGAGCAAAAGCAGAAGCTGTTGAGTTTGGTATTGGAATTAGATTGTAAGTTATGATGAAAAAAATAATTATTTGGGCTTTGGTCTTTTGTGTTTTCTCTTGTAGTACGGAAGATGCTAACAACTGTTTTCAAAATGCAGGAACCACCATTGTAAAACAGGTTGAAGTACCCGAATTTAATCGGGTTTTGGTAAATAGAAATGTGGCCTTAATTATTACATCCGCGCCTAATTTTTCAGTTAGTATTGAAACAGGCGAAAATTTAATGAACGATGTAAGCGTAACAGTTGTAAACAACCAATTACAACTAACCGACAATAATATCTGTAATTTTGTAAGGGATTACAATCCTGTAAAGGTGTATGTTTCTGCGCCAAATATTAATGAAATTAGAAGTTCTACGCAATTTAACATTCGGTCTGAAGGGGTTTTGGATTTTGAAAATTTAAAGCTTATTTCCGAAAATTTTAACGAGCCCGATGCCTTTACTGTGGGGGACTTTACCCTGCAGGTAGCTACGCAGCGTATTCAAGTGGTTTCAAATAACCTATCGTCTTTTTACTTATCGGGGACAACAGAAAATGCCTCGGTAGGTTTGTATTCAGGAATAGGACGCTTTGAGGGGCGTAATTTAGTAGCACAACGCATTCAGGTATACCATAGGGGTAGCAACGATATGGTTGTAAATCCGGTACAAGAACTTACAGGTAATTTATATGGCACCGGCAACCTTATTGCTGTGCAAAGGCCAAACTTGGTGCAGGTAACTCGGCATTACAAAGGCCGTTTAATTTTCGAGTAATTTAAGCGGTTAATTCTCTAAAAAGTGTTTCTAAACTGGTGTTTTTTTGGTTTAGTTGTAAAATTTTCAGGGCGTTATCGTGGGCAAAATCAAAAACAGACGAACGCATATCGGCTGTGGTGTTAAAAGTTATTTCGTACATAAAATCATGTACATTTACCACCTTTTTTACATGGGGTAATTTTTCAAGAAAAACAGTTTCAACGCGGTAGTCAAATTCAACTACAACAATTTGCTCTTGGCCTTCTCGTAAGGCTTTAAGGGTTTTGTTTGCTACTATTTCACCTTTGTTTATAATTATGACACGGTCGCACATGGCTTCCACTTCCTGCATAATATGTGTGGACAAAAAAACTGTTTTTTCTTCACCTAATTTTCTAATTAAGTTCCTAATATCTACCAATTGGTTAGGGTCTAAACCAGTGGTAGGTTCATCTAAAATTAAAACTTCGGGATCGTGCAACAACGCATTTGCCAAGCCCACACGCTGCTGGTAACCTTTGGAAAGTTGTCCTATTTTTTTATGGGCCTCGGGGGTTAAACCTGTTAATTGAATAACGTCTGCTATACGTTTTTTAGATACCCCGTAAACTGCGGCATTAAAAGCCAAATATTCTTTTACATACTGTTCCAAATATAGGGGGTTGTGCTCGGGTAAATATCCCACACTTTTTTGTACATTTAATTTGTTTGTTTGTACATCAAAACCATTTACAACAGCTTGGCCTTCGGAAGCGTCTATATAGGTAGTTAAAATTTTCATCATAGTAGATTTTCCTGCGCCGTTTGGGCCTAAAAATCCAACTATTTCTGGTTTATTTACTTTAAATGATACCTTGTTTAAGGCTTTTTGTGAGCCGTATAATTTCGAAATATTGTTAACTTCTATAGCCATATTTACATTTGGTTTGCTCAAAAATAACACATAATTCTGACATGCTCTACACCAGAAAATTCTAATGGGTCAAATTCAATAAAAAACATTTTATTTTGTTTATTTATTGCCTAATTTAGCCTCATTGGGGTTTTTGTGCTTAACATATTACTTTTAAAATGGCTGGTATATTAAACCCTAATAAATAAGACAAAACCGTTACAACCGTATAAGCCACGATGTCTTTCGCGGCTTTTTTTGGCCGTAAAGGGGTGGTCTGTAATACATGTAAAATCCGGTAGCAACAAACGTTAAATATTGGTACAATGACTTATAGAAATACAAACACATTAACACAGGGTAGGCAGCGAAATGATTGAAGTAGCCAACAGACTGGAAACAGTATCGGAATATTATTTCTCAAAAAAGTTGCAAGAGGTGGCTTTGCTAAAAGCTAACGGCAAACCAGTAATTAATTTAGGTGTTGGCAGTCCCGATTTAAATCCACCACAAAAAGTTATTAATGCCCTAACAGCTAGCTTTAACCACCCCCAAGCTAGTCAATACCAGAGCTATAAAGGTCTGCCAGAGCTACGCGAGGCTATGGTTTCTTTTTACAGAAACCAATACAATGTATATGTAAGCCCGACCACCGAAGTATTGCCGCTTATGGGCAGCAAGGAGGGAATTATGCATATTTCAATGGCATTTTTAAATCCGGGCGATGCTGTGTTAATTCCTAATCCGGGTTATCCTACCTATGCTTCTGTGGCAAAACTGTGCGGCGCTAACCCCATTTATTACGATTTACATGAAACATCCAATTGGTTAGTTAATTTTGAGGCTTTAGAACGCCAGGACTTAAGCAAGGTTAAAATTATGTGGGTAAATTATCCGCATATGCCAACGGGAGCAAACGCAACAGAAGCCTTTTTTTTAGAATTAATTGCGTTTGCAAAACGACATAATATTTTAATTGTAAATGACAACCCGTATAGCTTTATTTTAAATGATACACCAAAAAGTATTCTGCAAACTCCGGGAGCTAAAGCAGTTTGTTTGGAATTAAATTCGTTAAGCAAAACGTTTAATATGGCAGGCTGGCGTGTAGGTATGGTGTTAGGTCAAGCACATTATATAAATGCCATTTTAAGAGTAAAAACCAATATGGACTCGGGTATGTTGTTTGGTATTCAGCAAGCGGCCATTCAGGCCATGAGCTGTTCGCGGTTGTGGTATGCTAGTTTAAATCAGGTTTACAAGCAGCGCCAAGCCCTAATTTGGAATTTGGCCAATGCCCTAAATTGTACGTATAATAAACAGGCCACGGGGTTGTTTGTATGGGCTAAATTACCGCCCTATATTAAAGCGGAAGAATTTACAGAGCTTTTATTAAAAGATTCACATATATTTATTGCACCTGGTACTGTTTTTGGAACGAATGGCGAAGGTTATGCAAGGTTTTCGTTATGTGCACCGACAGAGGTTATAGAGGAAGCTATAGCACGCGTTTGAAAGAGGATTTATAACTGGTAAGTTAGTGCAAAATAACTTATTTATGTAAGGGTGATTTAGGAATAGCCCTGCCTTGCAGGCAAGTGAAAACGGATTTATTTGTAGCATAAAATAAATCCCAAATAAAAAACTATGGAAAATAAAAAAGAATTAAAAAATTGGTTAGATAATTTTCAACTAAAGCATCCTTTGGTTATTGCAGGTCCCTGCAGTGCAGAAACGGAAGCCCAAGTATTAAATATAGCACACCAATTAAAACATACAGATGCTACTATTTTAAGAGCTGGTATTTGGAAACCGCGCACGCGCCCGGGTAATTTTGAAGGCGTTGGCGCTTTGGGTTTAAAGTGGTTACAAAAGGCTAAAGCCGAAACGGGTATGCTAACCGCTACAGAGGTGGCAAATGCCAACCACGTTAGCTTGGCTCTGGAACATGATGTAGATGTTCTTTGGATAGGTGCCCGCACAACGGTTAGCCCGTTTGTGGTACAAGAAATAGCTAATGCCCTAAAAGGAACCAATAAAATTGTATTGGTAAAAAATCCTGTAAATCCAGATTTGAGTTTGTGGCTAGGGGCTGTAGAGCGTCTGCATACTGCCAATATAAAAAATATTGGTGTTATACACAGGGGGTTTTCAACGTATGAAAAAACATATTACCGAAATAACCCGGAGTGGCAGCTTCCCATTGAATTACAAAATAGATTTCCAGACTTGCCGCTAATTCTAGATCCCTCGCATATTGCGGGTCGACGAGATATTATTTCCGAGTTGTGCCAAACAGGGCTGGATTTAAATTACGATGGCTTAATGATTGAAACCCACATGGATCCGGAAAATGCTTGGAGCGATGCCGAACAGCAAATAACACCAGATACCTTGATTAAAATTATGGCCAGTTTGCAGGTAAGAAATGAAACGGGTCATGCGGCAGATTATAAAAATAAATTAAATACTATGCGTACGCAAATAGATTTAATAGATCATCAATTAATTGATATTCTGGGTAAACGCATGCAAATAGCCGAACAAATAGGATTGCTTAAAAAAGAGCATAATGTAGCTGTTTTACAGGCCAAACGCTGGAACGCCATACTGGGACGTATGATTTTGCAAGGCAAAGAAAAAGATTTGAGCGAGGAATTTATTTTACGTGTTTTTAAGGCTGTACACCAGGAGTCCATTAACCACCAGAAAAATGTTATTAATAATTAAAAACGGGTTTCTTAATGCAGCAAACCTTCAAAATAAAATAATATTGCATCTTTGTAACCATGACGGGAATCGTTTATAAATCTACAGGAAGTTGGTACACCGTAAAAACGGATTTAGGTGCTATGTATCCGTGCCGTATAAAAGGTAAATTCAGGATGAAAGGTATAAAAAGTACCAATCCTGTTGCGGTGGGCGATCGCGTAGATTTCGATTTGGATCACGATAATAATGAGGCGCCTGTAGGCATTATAACCGCCATTCACGATCGGAAAAATTATATTGTCCGAAAATCGGTAAACCTGTCCAAACAAACACATATTATTGCAGCCAATATAGATCAGGTGTTTTTATTAGTTACCATAGATAATCCGCCAACTTTTACCAGTTTTATAGATCGTTTTTTGGTAACAGCCCAAGCGTATTCTGTTAAAACAATTTTGCTTTTTAATAAAGTAGACACCTATCAAGAAGAGACTTTAAATGAGGTACGTTATTTAGCACATGTTTACCGCAAAATTGGGTATGAATGTATTGGTATTTCGGCAGCAACAGGTAAAAATATAGATAAAGTTAAAACGCTAATGGCAGGCAAAGTGAGCATGTTTGCTGGGCACTCTGGTGTTGGTAAATCTACTTTAGTAAATGCCATAGAGCCCCAATTGGACTTGAAAACAAAAGCCATATCTTCCCAACATATGCAAGGCCAACACACCACAACATTTGCAGAAATGTTCGATTTAAGTTTTGGCGCTAAAATTATCGATACCCCAGGTATTAAGGGGTTTGGGGTGGTAGACATGGATAAGGAAGAAGTAAGCGATTATTTTCCAGAGTTTTTTGCCTTAAAACAAGATTGCAAGTTTAATAACTGTATTCATGTTGAAGAGCCGCATTGTGCGGTTAAAAAAGCCTTGGAAGCAAACGAAATCGCAGCATCACGCTACCGCAGTTACCTACAAATATTAGAAGGAGACGACGAGCACTTCCGAACAGAAGAATGGATGAAATAAGGTTTTAAGATGGTAATCATATAAAATAAGTGTGGTAAGGTAATGAAAGTGGTTATTCAAAGGGTTTCTGAAGCTAATGTTAGTATTAATGACGTGCAAGTAGCGTCTATACAGAAAGGTTTGTTGGTGTTGTTAGGTATTGAAAATGCCGACACAGCCGAGGATATAACATGGCTGTGCAATAAAATTGTGAACATGCGCATTTTTCCCGATGTGGCAGGAGTTATGAACCAATCAATTTTAGATTCTGATGGCGATATTATTGTGGTAAGTCAATTTACACTCCATGCTAGTACAAAAAAAGGTAACAGACCCAGTTATATAAAAGCGGCAAAGTCCGATGTGGCCATTCCGTTGTATCAGGATTTTATTAAACAGTTAGCCAAGGATTTAGGAAAAAAAGTGCAATCAGGCACCTTTGGAGCCGATATGCAAGTTGGGTTAATAAATGATGGGCCGGTTACTATTATCTTGGACACCAAACATAAAATTTAAAAAGTTTTATGAATGGGTAAAAGCCAGCGAATTAAAAAATAGTTACAAAGAAAGCTTAATATGGAAATTAAAAACGCACAAAAAGCCGTAGATGAATGGATAAAAGCGCATGGCGTCCGGTATTTTAATGAGCTAACCAACATGGCGCAACTAACAGAGGAAGTTGGTGAAGTGGCCCGAATTATTGCAAGACGCTATGGAGAGCAAAGCGAAAAGGAAAGTGATAAGCATAAAGATTTAGGCGAAGAATTAGCCGATGTTGTTTTTGTGGTTTTATGCCTTGCAAATCAAACGGGTGTCGACTTGCAAGCGGCATTCGATAAAAAATTAGATATTAAAACAAAGCGAGATCACAACAGGCACCATAACAACCCTAAATTACAAAAGCCTGAATAGTACAAACAGTCTCTTTTATAAAAAGAAACCAATTTTTAGCTACCGTGTTTTGTAAAAGAAGCGCTAGTTGCTTTTGGCAAATGGATGTTGTCATATTTTTAACCGTGTATATTATTAGTCGCTTATGCCTCATAATTTGAAACTGCATAAATCTACTTTTAGGAGTCCTACAGAGCCCATTCATATAGCAGGTTCCAAAAGTGAGTCTAACAGATTGCTGCTTTTGCAAGCCTTGTTTCCCGAATTGGAACTCGCTAACGTTTCAAATTCGGACGATACGGTACTTATGGCACAAGCCCTTGCCAGCCAGGACAGCCTAATAAACATTCAACATGCGGGTACGGCTATGCGTTTTTTAACCGCTTTTTTTGCCATGCAAGAAAACAAAACGCTTACTTTAACGGGTTCCCAGCGTATGAGGCAACGCCCTATTAAAATTTTAGTAGATGCGTTAAACCAATTAGGTGCGCGCATAACCTATTTAAACGCTAATGGTTTTCCACCGCTCCAAATTGAAGGCAAAAAATTAAGTGGGCAAACGGTAACTATTCACGCCGGTGTAAGTAGTCAGTATATTTCTGCATTACTACTTATTGGTCCTAAATTAAAAAACGGATTACAACTAAAGTTGACGGGCCAAATTACGTCTACACCCTACATACAAATGACGCTGGAATTGTTGCATCAAATAGGGGTAGAAACCCATATAAGCGCAAACACCATTCGGGTAAACCCTTTAAAAAAAGCGTTAAAAACCACTATACAGGTGGAAAGCGATTGGAGTTCTGCTTCATATTTTTATAGTTTAATTGCGTTAAGCCCTGTTGGTGCGCAAATAGCTTTAACCAACTTTAAAAAAATAAGTTACCAAGGCGATGCCGCTTTGGCTCATATCTATAAACAGTTTGGAGTTTTTACAAGCTTTCATAATAACAAGATAACGCTAAAAAAAACCAATTTGGTGCCAAGTAACACCACCATTTCTTTGCATTTAGCCAACACACCAGATATAGCTCAAACTATTATTGTAACCTGTTTAGGACTAGGGTTGTCTTGCAAACTAACGGGTTTACATACCTTAAAAATTAAAGAAACAGATAGGTTGGTGGCTCTAAAAACAGAGTTAGAAAAGTTAGGAGCTTCGGTAGTTATAACCACTAACAGTATACGCATGGCTGCAACCAAAACTATTCTACCGGATGTATGTATAGCTACCTACAACGATCATAGAATGGCTATGGCTTTTGCACCTCTGGCCTTGAGAACAGATTTAACCATTTTAGATGCGCCTGTTGTTTCTAAATCATTTCCGTCGTTTTGGACGGACTTGAAAGCCACTGGAATTAGGCTTTCTTAATAATAAATGGCTAAATACTTGACATCGCCTACTTTCAGGTTGTATATTTGCAATCTTTGCATTTAAAATAAGTATTAATTAAATATACACGTCTATCAAAAAAATGAAATTATCGCACTTTAACTTCGAATTGCCGGAGGAGTTATTAGCTGAATATCCTTCTGAAAACAGGGATGAGTCACGTTTAATGGTATTAAACAGAAAAGAGCAAACAATTGAACATAAAATGTTTAAAGATCTCATTAATTATTTTGATGAAGATGATGTAATGATATTAAACAACACCAAAGTCTTTCCGGCACGCCTGTATGGCAATAAGGAAAAAACGGGTGCGCGTATAGAAGTATTTTTACTACGCGAATTAAATGAAGAACAGCGCCTTTGGGATGTTTTGGTAGATCCTGCTAGGAAAATTCGTATTGGTAACAAACTCTATTTTGGTGAAGGTGATTCGTTGGTAGCCGAGGTTATCGATAATACCACGTCTCGTGGTAGAACCTTACGTTTCCTTTACGATGGTTCTTACAGAGACTTTAGAGCAAAACTAAAGGAATTAGGAGAAACGCCGTTACCAAAGTATATTAAACGCGAGGTAGAGCCGGAAGATGAGGAACGCTACCAAACCATTTTTGCTAAAAATGAAGGAGCCGTTGCCGCACCAACTGCTGGTTTGCATTTTTCTAAACATTTGCTAAAGCGTTTGGAAATTAAAGGCGTTAATTTTGCCGAAATTACCTTACATGTTGGTTTGGGAACCTTTAACCCTGTTGAGGTAGAGGATTTATCTAAACACAAAATGGATAGTGAAGAAATAATTATTCAGAAACCTGCCGTGGATATTATTAACACCGCCATTAAAAACAAAAAGCGTGTGTGTGCCGTGGGTACCACTGCCATGCGTTCTGTGGAAAGTTCGGTGTCTTCAAATGGTTTGTTAAATGAATTTGATGGCTGGTCCAATAAATTTATTTTCCCACCATACGATTTTAGTATTGCTAATTGTATGATTACCAATTTCCATACGCCAAAATCAACGCTTTTAATGATGGTATCTGCTTTTGCTGGTCACGATTTCGTTAAAAAAGCCTACGAGGAGGCTGTTAAGGAAAAATACAAGTTTTATAGCTATGGTGACGCCATGCTAATTTTATAAGAAACATGATATAAAAGCCTTGTTTTTCAAGGCTTTTTTTAGTTTTTATGCAACCCTAATATGATTCAGAAAAAAGACATACGTGCTTTAAGCAAAGACCAATTGCGCGATTTCTTCGAGAAAGAAGGCGACAAGGCATTTCGTGGTAATCAGGTGTATGAGTGGCTTTGGAGCAAATCTGTACACAGCTTTTCCGATATGACCAACTTGTCCAAAGAAACGCGCCAGATGCTCGAGGATAATTTTGTTATTAATCATATTAAGGTGGATAATATGCAAAAAAGTGCCGATGGTACTATTAAAAACGCGGTAAAACTACATGATGGTCTTATTGTAGAATCGGTTTTAATTCCTACTAAAACCAGAACTACGGCCTGTGTATCGAGTCAAGTAGGGTGTAGTTTAGATTGTAAGTTTTGCGCTACGGCGCGCCTAAAGCGCATGCGTAACCTTAATCCGGACGAAATTTACGACCAAGTAGTAGCTATAGATAAAGAAAGTAGGTTATATCATAATAGGCCGTTAAGCAATATTGTGTTTATGGGAATGGGCGAACCACTTATGAATTATAATAATGTCCTAAAGGCTATTGATAAAATTACATCGCCAGAAGGCTTGGGTATGTCGCCAAAACGCATTGTAGTGTCTACCTCGGGTGTGCCTAAAATGATAAAAAAAATGGCGGATGATGCGGTTAAATTTAAACTGGCAGTTTCATTGCATTCCGCTATTGACGAAGTGAGAACAGCTATTATGCCCTTTAATGCAACCTTCCCACTAGCCGATTTACGTGAGGCTTTAGAATATTGGTATGCCAAAACTAAAAACAGGATTACCTATGAATATGTAGTTTGGAAAGGCATCAATGATCAACAAAAAGATGTAGAGGCTTTAATTGCATTTTGTAAGTTTGCTCCTAGTAAAGTGAATTTAATAGAATACAACCCCATAGACGAAGGTATGTTTCAGCAAGCTAATAATGAGGCTTTGGATATGTACGTTAATATGTTAGAAAAACACCATATAACGGTTACTGTTAGGCGCTCCCGCGGAAAAGATATTGATGCGGCATGCGGGCAATTAGCTAATAAAAGTTAATTTAACAATATAAAAACAGTACATATAAAAAAGGCTATTAAATTAATTTTAATAGCCTTTTTTTTGTTTGGAATTAGAAACCGGAGTTCTAAACCAATTGCGTTACTGTTACTCAATAACTACTTTCTTTCTTTTTTGTGCGTTGGAGTTTACATCGGTAATTTCAACAATATAAATTCCAGCAGCCAAGTTGCTAGCGTCAATGTTTTGAGACTCTAAACGTGTATTTCCTTTAAGCACTTCTTGTCCAGCCATATTCACAATGCTGTAGTTAGCCTCACCCGGCATATTAGAGATGGTAATAACATTATCCTTACAACCAATAAAAATGTTGTTTAAAGCATATTCATCGGTGCTTAACAAGGCAGTGTCAACCGAAAAATCGTCAATCATAAATCCAAATTGATCTTGAGATACGCAGTTTATAGCAATGTAAACAGGCGTACTATTGTACGTGTCTGGAATATCAATAACCAGTTGTCTCCATGTAATATCGTTTGCAGGAACACTTTCCGGGTTTGCAGATATAACAGTAAAACTACTTGGATTTGTATCGGTAGTAGAAATACCAACCGTAAATAATTCACTAGAATAAGCGGCATCACATCCCTTATACCAAAAAGAAACCGTATTACTATTTTCAGCCAAGGTAATTTGTGGTGAAATTAACCAATCGTTGTTAAACACACCGTTAGATGGTACCGCAGCAAATGCCACCATACCTTTTGTACTATTATAGCCTTCCCAATTGCTTGTTTCAGATGCTTCTAGAACAGGTGTGGTTGCTGTAGAATTAAAAACCTGGAAAGATTTTGCACTTCCACTGTCTGCAAATTCCACGCCTTGAAACCCGTAAGTAGGCAGACCATCTACATCAATTAAAGTCCAAGAACCCACATTGTTAATGGCAAAATCTGTATACGATTCAAAATCGTCTTGAAACAGATTTGTCTGCGCACTCATGGAGTAGCAAAGTAATACACTAAAAAATAACGTAATTTTTTTCATAATAAATAGGTTTTAATAAAATTAAACAAAGCATAAAGTTACAAAATTTTTAAACACAAACGCATGCCTTTAACATGACACTTCTAAAGTTCATTATATTAAAAAAGCAGTTTTTTTTAAAGAGTATGTGTTGAAAGCTTAGGGGCTACGTTGCTCATGTTTTAAAAACACGTTACATATTGTTAATTCCCATATTCAGTATCATTTTTTATTCGGTTATTTCGTGTATTCGAATAGGTTAGTACTGTTTAATGCGTGGTAGGTATACAGGTATGCACAGGTTATTTTTACAAGGCAGTTTAAATCTTGTAGGCATAAAAAAAGCGATTTACCATGTAAATCGCTTTTTTTAAGAATTCTTATCAAAAATTATAACACTACTTTTTTTCTGAAACTCTTTCCTGTTTCAGAATCGATTATTGCAAGAACATACATCCCCGTTGCCAGGTTGTTGGTATTAATAGTGTGCAATTTACCTTGGCTGTTGCCTTGTAATACATTTTGGCCTGCTACATTAAAAAGCTCGTAATTAGTGCTTTCTGGTAAATTAAATAGCTTAATGGTATTATTAGTAGCCACCACTTTTATATTATTTATGGCTTCTGTTGGCACATTTAGTGTTGCCCCTGCAGTTATGGGAGCATTGGCAGTAGCCTCGTAAGCATAATCCTTAATGGTCCAAACGACACCTGCTTCGTTTACATCCATACGTACCCAACCATAATGGGTATTACCAGAAATATTAAAACGCAAGCCTAAAAATTTATCGGTAACATTAATCCAGTTGCCGTCAAATCCGCCCCAATTAAGTGAAGGAAGAACGCTGCCTGAATAGCCGTTGTAATTATCTAGCCACGTGCCATTCATGTTGTTGGACACCACAGTGTTTGCGTTGAGCGCAAAAGGATAGCCATAAGGATAAGATGCGTAAGGAACGCTACCAATAACCTCATTTCCTGAGTCTAAAGCACTAACGAACAGGTTTCCGTTGTTTAAAATGCTAAAATCATTAGTACCATCGTTATTCAAATCTAATAGGTATTCATCCGGAGATCCTCCTGTAAAGTCTGTAATGTCTGTGTACACAATTTGCCCCGAAGCATCGGCAATACCTGCCATGGCAGCTGTTAAGGCTCCATATTTGGCTAAACGTTTTGTTAAATTTTTAGTGGTAGTTTTTTTCATGTTAAGTAGCTTATTAATTGAGTTAGGATTGCAAATTACTATTTTCGGTCCAATAAAAATTAAATTTTTAGTATTTTTCACAAAAATTTGAAACCATTATACATGAAAACCAACCAAGCCATTAAAGACAAACCTGTAAAAATTACGCCAGCGGGCTCCTTAGGGCTTTTGGCGCTTGGAGATATTGGATTACGCGCGTGGCGAGAGGTAAAAAAGGAATCTACCAATACAGCGCTCAATGAAGAAAAATAAAGTACTGTTAATTGGTTGGGATGCTGCGGATTGGAAAGTAATAGGCCCCCTGTTAGCTAAAGGGCAAATGCCTGCTCTAAAAAAACTGATAGATCGTGGCGTTTACGGGAACATGAGTACCATGAATCCGCCATATTCGCCCATGCTATGGAGTTCTGTGGCAACTGGTAAAACTCCGGACAAACACGGTGTTTTAGGCTTTATAGAGCTTATGCCCGACAAAAAAGGTATCCGGCCTGTAACTGCTAATTCGCGCAAAGCAAAAGCAATATGGAATATTCTGCACCATAAAGGCTTTAAAAGTAATTTGGTTGGCTGGTGGCCTAGCTTCCCAGCCGAACCTATTAATGGTGTGGTGGTATCCGATAAATTTCAAAAAGTAAATAAAGATCCAAATAAAAAAAATCCAATTGCCAAAGGAACTATCCATCCAGAATCGTTTACAGAGCAATTAAAAGATTTACGGATGTTTCCGTATGAAATTACCGAGGCACACATTTTACCATGTATTCCTAAAGCGGCAAAAATAAATCAAGAAACCGATAAAGGACTAGAGTCCTTTGCTAAAATACTAGCAGAAAACACATCGGTACATGCTGCAGCAACCAACCTTATCCGCACAACGGAATGGGATTTTACAGCGGTTTATTACGATTTAATAGATCATTTTTGTCATGCTTTTATGAGGTTTCATCCGCCAAAACAAAAGCATATTCCGGAAGAAGCATTCGATATTTACAAAGATGCCGTTGTTAGTTCATACCGAATTCAAGATATGATGTTGGCACGAAAAATGGAATTAGTAGATGAGGATACAACCATTATTGTTATGTCCGACCACGGTTTTGAATCTGGAGTCAACAGATTAGCAAAAATGCCTAAATACCCGGCTGCCCCCGCTTTAGAGCATCGGCAGTTTGGGATGTTTGTAGCAGCGGGTCCAAATATTAAGAAAAACGAGAAAATTTTTGGGCTGGGCTTAATTGATGTGGCACCTACTATTTTACACATGTTTGGTTTGCCCATAGGCAAAGATATGGATGGTAAAGTAGCTTTAGACATTTTTAAAGAGCCAACACAACCGCAATACATAGACAGTTGGGAAACCGTGGAAGGCGATTTCGGACAATTACATACAACCGAAGAAACCAGTCCTTTGGACGACCAAGAAACCATGCAGCAGCTAGTAGATTTGGGGTATATTGAAAAACCAGATGAAAAAATTGAAACCGCTATTTTAAAAACTACCTGCGACTTAAAACACAATCTGGCCCGTGTGTTTCTCGGTAAAAAAGACTTCGAAAAAGCCAAAAATATTCTTCTAGAATTAGTAACAGATACCTATCCAGTTTATACAAAAGCCGAACTAGAAAAATTACCAGAAAATCAAGTAAAAAGACAAAATTTAAAAGAAAACGATTCGGTAATAGATGTTATTCCGTTTTATATGGATTTGCTTTCTATAGCCTTACTGGAAAAAAACTTCGATAAGGCAGCACAATACCTAAAGCAGTTGCGCGATTTGGATAGGAATTTTGAAGTAAACACCTTGCTGTCCGAAGCTAAAATATTACTAGGCACCGGTAAAACCCAGCAAGCGCTAACATTACTAAAAGCCGTAGAAAGTAAAAATCCAAGCGCCGAAATTTGGCATCAAATGGGTAAAATTCAGGTGCAATTACAACACTATAACGACGCTAAAATGTCTTTTGAAAAGGCGCTGGAAATTGAAATAGATAGAGCTAAATTTCATCAATCTTTGGCAGATGTGCTTATACGTTTAAACGATTACGAAACAGCTGCAGAGCATGCGCTTACAGCAATAGAACTGGTAAAATACTTTCCAGAAGCGCACTATACGTTAGGTGAAGCTCTCGAGAAGTTAGGCGATTTAGAAAATGCAAAAATGGCCTATGAAACAGCCGCAAAACTTAAGCCTGCAACTCATTACCGTGCAGAACAAGCTATTGAAAATGTTGCCGATAAATTAAAAAACCCTTCAGAATTTAAGGATAAAACCGATTTCAAATACCGAGACAACCAAATTGTTATTGTGTCAGGATTACCAAGGTCTGGCACCTCTTTAATGATGCAAATGCTGGATGCCGGTGGAGTGTCTGTTTTAACAGACGCAAACAGAACGCCAGATATATCTAATCCGAAAGGGTATTTTGAATACGATCCGGTAATGAGCTTGCATAAAGATAATTCCTGGCTTGGCTTGGCACAAAACAAATCGGTTAAAGTGGTGGCACCTTTGCTAAAATATTTAGATCCAAAATACCGGTATAAAGTTATATTTATGAATAGAGACTTAACAGAAGTGATTAAGTCGCAACAAAAAATGATTGGAAAAAACCCAGATGTGTTGCCCGTAAAACTATTAGAAAATTTTAAAAAGCACTTAAATCAAATAGAAAACTGGAAAGATAAAGAACCTGGTGTAGAACTCATTTATATTAATTACACCGACGCCCTAAACAACCCTATAGAAACGGTTTCTAAAGTGACTAAATTTATTGGTCAGGATTTAAATGTAACTAAAATGGCGGCCTGTGTAGATAAATCGCTCTACCGAAATAAGAATTAGGTATTAAATAGGCATTTGCTAGCTTTTTTAGTAATTTTGCCAACACCAAATTAGGGAGCCCACTTTTGAAAATAGTAGAACAAATAAAACAACCAGTTGGTTACGAGATGGAACTTTTTGAACAAAAGTTTCATTTGGCTATGTATTCAAAAGTGGCGCTTCTTAACAGAATAACCCATTACATAGTAAACCGAAAAGGTAAACAAATGCGCCCCATGTTTGTGTTTTTGGTGGCAAAAATGGTTGCCAATGGCGAAGTTTGCGAGCGCACTTACCGTGGTGCAGCGGTTATTGAACTCATACACACGGCTACTTTAGTTCACGACGATGTGGTGGATGATAGTAATAAACGTCGCGGATTTTTCTCCATTAATGCCTTATGGAAAAATAAAATTGCAGTTTTAATAGGCGATTACTTACTATCCAAAGGCTTGTTGTTATCCATTGATAATAATGACTTCGATTTATTGAAAATTATTTCCATAGCAGTGCGGGAAATGAGCGAAGGCGAATTACTTCAAATTGAAAAAGCCCGAAAACTAGACATAACCGAAACTGTTTACTACGAAATTATTCGGCAAAAAACCGCCACACTTATTGCGGCATGCTGCAGTTTGGGTGCTGCTTCAGTAAAACCCGATTCGGACCACGTAGAACGCATGCGCAAGTTTGGCGAGTTAATTGGTATGGCTTTTCAAATAAAAGACGACTTATTCGATTACGGTACCGAGCGTATTGGAAAACCCACGGGAATAGACATTAAAGAACAAAAAATGACCTTACCGTTAATTTATGTACTTAATAATGTCTCTAAAAAAGAACGTGATTGGCTTATAAACTCGATAAAAAATCACAATAAAAATAAAAAACGGGTAAACCAAGTTATTGCTTTTGTAAAAGAACGCGGTGGTTTGGAATATGCCATTTCAAAAATGAAAGCGTTTCAAATGGAGGCATTAGAAATACTAAATACTTACCCGAAGTCCGATTTTCGCGATTCACTAGAGCTTATGGTGAATTACGTTATCCAACGAAAAAAATAATTCTTTTTACCTTCAGGCAACCTTTTGCACTCATGTAGCGTCTTTATTAGTAGATGTCCTAATAGGAGCAATTTTGAAGGTTATTCAATTACATAAAACCACTACCAGCCTTATTAAAAAGGCAATTAAACAAAATCGGGAGGCGCAGCAAATGCTTTTCGATGCACATGCACCTAAAATGTTAAGTGTGTGCCGGTACTATGTAAACGATTATCAAAAAGCCGAAGAGATTATGCTTAACGGCTTTCTTAAAGCATTTACACATTTAAATCAATTTCAAAATTCAGGAAGTTTTGAAGGTTGGCTCCGAAAAATTATGGTACGCGAAGCTATTTCTTATCTCCGGAAGCTAAAAAAAATTGAGTTTCCAGTAGCTGATATCGAATCAAATCAAAACCAAGCGCATTACAACAATGTGCATAGCAATATGGATGTAGCACACATTCAAGAGCTTATTGATAGGCTTCCGGACGGTTATAAAATAGTGTTTGTTATGTATGCTATTGAAGGTTATAAGCATCATGAAATTGCCGCTTTACTGAAAATATCTGAAGGGACTTCAAAATCGCAATTATACAAAGCACGAAAACAGCTTCAAAAGCAAATAAACGCCCTAAATACCCGGCATTATGAAAGCAAATGAATTTGAAAATAATATCAGGAAAACACTGGAAGCGCGTAAAACGCCACCTTCTGCAACTGCTTGGAACCAGTTAGCTACCGCTCTAGATAAGCAAAACAAAAAGCCAAGCAAATCGCCTTACTGGTTTGCAGGTATTGCAGCAAGTGTTATTGGTTTATTAATGGTTCTGGCCACATTTTGGCCAAGTAAAAACACAGAAACTACTACAAAACCAACGGTGGTGGAAACTTCGGCAGACAGTATTTTGAAAATTGAATCCAAAACAGAAACTACTAAAAATGTTGCTAATTCTGAAGATGAGAATAAAGGTGTGGTTGAAGCTATACCAACGAATAGTTCGGTTAACAAGCACATTTCAGAAAAACAAAAGGTATCGGCTAAACCTTATGCATCTCTGGATGAAAATGAAGCACGTGAATTAGCAGGAACTAACGCGAATGTAGTCGAAAAAATACTGGAAGAAGTCAAACAAATAAGTAACAATAATACACGTAAAAATACGATAGCCCAAAACAAAGATTCAAACGTACTTGTTGATTCCGATTTAGACGCCGAAGTAGCGGCCTTATTAAAACAAGCTACAAACCGGATTTCAAAAAATTCGGATTCAGAAGAAACCAATTATGGCAATAATGCAAACAGTTTATTGGCAGAAATAGAAATGGATTTGGAAAAATCCTTTCGGGATAAAGTATTCGAAACTATTAAAACAAACTTCAGTATTTTAAAAAATGCTGTTGTAGACCGCAATAATTAAAAAGACATCCATTTAAAAACAACAAATTATGAACATCCTTGTAAAATATGTAATAGCCCTAATGCTTACATGCACCGTAACCGGTAATTACGCGCAAGTAACACCAAATAGCGAAAAAATGGCACAGCTAGAGAGTCAAAAAATAGTGGTTGAGAATGAAGAAAAGGCGCAATTAAAACAAGCCGTAGAGGCTATAAATAAGCGTTTAGATGCTGGTGAGATTTCCGAGGATGCGGCGGCCAAATTAAAATTGTTGGTGGCTGAAAAACATGCTTTAAATATTAAAAACAGGCTGGCTATAATTGATAACCAATTGGCTTTGTTGGCACGAAATACCGACAGCTCTGGAGTGTTGGAAACCAATAACGACGGCTTTACCATTGTAATAGGTAAAACCGAAGAATCAGATGAATTTGATTTGGGTACTATTTATATAGGTTCAAAAATTAAAAAGAAGCCTGTTGTTTATGATAAGCGTACCACCAGCGATTTAGTATTTGCTATTGGTTTTAATAATGCTATTATTGAAGGACAATCGCTTAACGATTCGCCGTATAAAATTGGTGGTTCTGGTTTTGTAGAATTGGGTTGGGCATGGAAAACACGGGTGCTGGAAAACTCCAATGCCATTCGGTTTAAATACGGGGTTTCTGTGCAATGGAACAAATTAGATATTAAAAATAACCTGTATTTTACCCAAGAAGAGGCACGTGTTAGTTTAGAGGAATTTCCGTTGAATTTGCGTAAATCTAAATTCCGATCAACCAATTTAGTTGTACCTGTTCATTTTGAATTTGGGCCATCCAAGAAAATTGAGCGCGAAAATTATTTCAGATATTCCACCTACAGAAAATTTAAAATAGGTGTTGGTGCATACGGCGGACTGGTATTACAGTCGCTACAAAAATTAAAATACGATGAAAATGGTAGTAGTCAGAAGGACAAGTTTAAGGATTATAATACCAATAATTTTGTTTACGGTTTAAGTACGTATGTGGCTTGGGGAAATGTGGGGTTGTATGCTAAATACGATTTGTCTACTATATTTAAAAATCAAGCTGTTAGCCAAAATAATATCTCGCTAGGCTTACGCTTTGACATGGATTAGCATTATTTGTATTAGTAAAAAAGGCTTCAATGGTAATTGAAGCCTTTTTGTTAAAAATATGCCCTGTTTAGTAATTGATTAATTTTTTTTAGAACGCTTACTACTCTTTAATTAATTTCTTTGTTACCGAACCTTCTTGGCTTTCAATAGTTATAAAATAATTAGCTGCGCTTAAATTGGAAATATCCAATGTTTTACTGGATTCTGTTGATTCTTGTAAATTAAAACGCTTTACAATTCTGCCAGTAACATCTGTTATTATAGCCTTGTATAAAACTGTGTTTTTTGGATTTGAAATTGTAACATTATGTTTCGCTGGATTTGGATAAAGGTTTATAGGATTTAAACGTGAATTCGTTTCTAATGTACTAAGGGTGTTACTTATAAAATTAGGACGAATAATCAGTGCAAATTCAAATGAGTAAAGTTCAATGTTTATCCAAGATTCTTGAGGGTTGCTAGGCCAATCAATCCAAACAGTACCAGGTGTAAACACGTCAGATGTAACAAGTAACTCCATATTAGGACCAGGACTTGGTTCTTCTATAGCAAAAAGATATAGCCCTGGAGTTAGTGTTACCGCGCCACCGGCCATATTGGCGGTATAAATTACGCTTTGTTCTGCAGAAATAGTTACAGGGTCTGTTTCGGCAATAATAGCACCAGGCACTTCGTTTGGCATGCTCCAAATACTGCCTTTCATGTTTGAGCCAGTTAGTGTTCCTTCCAAATTTCCTATGGCAAATGAAATAGACTCAACTTCCTGTGTATTATAAATATAAAACTCCTGTCCTAAAAAGCCTCCGTTACCAGCACCAATACCAAATGCAGTTAGTACATTGCTGTCGTCTCTGGCATAGGTGGTTTCGCTAATTATAATATTTTTAGTTATCAAATTGTTCTCTGGTGTAATATCGGTTTCATTTTGCGTGAGCTCATAAGTAACCGTGTAATTGTCTGCAGTTGTTGGTACGAAACCTGGAAAAAAAACATCTTGTTCGCCATTTAAAGGAAGGTCGTAGGCTTCGCTAGTGGCGGTGTAAACGGTGTTAGCGTTACTGTCGGTTATAGTAACAGTTACCATAGCATTGGTGACAGGATTAGATCCAACGTTTTCTAAAGTGGCGCGCGAACCCAAGCTGTGATAAACTTGGCCTACGGGTATTTGGGTAAACTGATAAGTTACTTCGTCAGGAATGGAAACTTGGGTGTCAAAAGAAGCAGATTCTTCAACCTTTATATTGTCAATCATAAGAATGAATTTGTCAACCGAGTTGTTTCTCCACGCCATATGAATGGTATTGCCAATAAATGCAGATAAATCGACGCTTCTAGTTGCCCATTCACCTGTTGTTGCTGCAGCATTGGTATATACGCGATTATTGAAGTCGCCAGGATTATTGCCTTCCGTTGAAATCCAAACTTCGTAACTGTCAGGAAACTCTGGGTCGCGAGATTGTTCTTGCCAACTTAAAATGGCATTGGTTGTTAGGGTAATTGCTGGGCTAACCATCCAGTCGTTTGAGGTACCTGCGGGTTGATACCAAGAGTTGCTCGCGGCTGTCATGTTATCGGTTTCTAATTCTAACTGTTCAATCCATGCTTCGGAAAATATAGAAAGTTCAGGGGTTGGTGTTAAACCATCCAGATTAAATAAGGTCCATCCTGCTAAACCAGGTCCAGAACCATCAAAATCCTCCTCAAATAAAACTTGAGAGAAGGACAAACTAAAACTTAATAATGAAATTGCAAATAATGTAGTTTTTTTCATGATAATTGATTTAAGGGCATGGCAAGATAGTTTTTTTTGCTTTTTCCTTAAAACTTTTTTAAAATTTTGTGTTTTATTAAATTAAATAGCTTGGGTTATTACCGTGAGGATGTTGTGCTACTAGTAACTAAGGCGTTTATTTTAGTCCAGCAATAGGCACATTAGCTCGCAACCCAAAAAAAGGTTGTACATACTAGTGTTACAAGCGGTTTTAAAATATTGTGTTAAAAGTTACTTTGTGGTTGCATTTTTAAAAGCATCTACACCGCCAACAACTGGCAGCTGTATGGTTGTTTTACTTAAATCAATGGTGAGTTTGGTTCCTGGTTTAGGAAGTATGGTATAGTCACTATCACTAGAAAAAATCATTAATCCTATTTGCTGGCCTTTAGAGATAATTTGGTCGTCTGGTTGTAAATCGAAATGTACCGTGTAAAATTCCCCCGGAATTAAAGGCTCACTTTCAGAAATCGATTTATGGTTTTGCGGATCTGCCCATCCACGGGTTATGATATTATCGGTTATTTTTGCGCCTTTTTCTCTATTCCAAGGAAGCGATACCAGCCAAATGGATAAATTGGCAGCGGGCTTACTACTTGCTAACGTGACCGTTATTTTAGGAAGTCCAGAAATATGTAAATCTTCCTTTAAAATTGGCGTTACATACAACAGCCTGTTGGCCGATGTGGTGGCTTGCGCCAAATCTTTACCGGATATGGTGGCATTATCTGTTAAAGTTTCGGTGCCCTGTTTTTTGGTCTTTTTAGTTTGTAATGTTCCGGCGGTATTACCTCCTTTACCTAGGTAAAGCGTTACCTGTTTGGCCTCTGGATTAGGATAATCTTTATAGGCAGTAGGTTGCAAGCGGTCGTCATTTTCACGTACAATCCAAGCTTTTGCATCGTTTTGTACGCCGTTATCAATACCATGTAAATAGTGCGTAAACCAACGGTTCATCATGGATATTGGTGGTGGTCCGCCGTGACCAAACTGGTGATAATAAATTTGGGTTGGTAGCCCCATGTTTTTAGCTGCTTTATAAATGCGGTAGCTGTGTTCTGGCATAACGTTCCAATCGTTAAAACCATGGGCCATTAATAGGGCAGCTTTCATGGGTGCCATCTGATTTAAATAATCGCGACCTGCCCAAAATTCGTTATAATCGCCTGTTTCCCTATCCATGCCATTTTTCATTTCGGTATCACGCACGGTTTGATTGTTGTAGGCGCGTTTCGATTCGTCGCCACTGTGAATAAAATCGTACAATACATCAATATCCTCGCCTAAATAACCACCTGGCGAACGCACCAATCCATTGGAGCGGTAGTAATGATAGTACGAGGTGTTTGGTGCTACAGGAATAATGGCTTCCAAGCCTTCTACACCAGTGGTGGCAGCTGCTAACGGAATGGTACCGTTATAGCTTGTTCCTGTCATGCCCACTTTGCCGGTGCTCCAATAGGCTGTAATGGTTTCGTTTCCGTAAGGTTCGGTGTAACCGGTGGCTCTGTTGTTTAACCAATCTATTACGGCTTTTGGAGCCAACGATTCGTTAATTCCGCCAACTGTTGGCGCGCCTTGCGATAATCCCGTACCCGGCGAGGAGGAATGCACCACGATATAGCCACGTGGTACCCAAGTGTGAATTTGTGAATTTGAAATGATAGGTCGCTGGCCAACTCGTTTTACAGAAACGTGTGTGCGTGGTTTGGCTGGTTCGCCCAATTCGTGTTTAACATCCCAAAAAAGGCCATCGGCTTCTTGGGCAACACCTGCAAAATAAGGACTAGATTCATAAACAACGGGAAGTTTTAAACCTTCGGTATCTGTTTGTTTTGGCCTGGTAACAGCTACATGCATGCGATCTAGCTTACCATCGCCATCTGTATCAAAGGTTGTTTCTACCCATAAGTCGTGTCTAATCCAATCCTCTGGATTACTAAATTCAGGTACAATTTGTGCTTCGCCGTTTTCAAAAATAGGGACTACTTTGTTTTGAGAAATGGCAAAATTTAGTCCCAAAAATACGCTAACTAGGAGCGATGTTATGCGGTTTGTTTTCATAAGTATATACATATTCAAAAGGGCAAACAAGGTACTTGATTTTATTAACAAACTCAAATTAGGTCTGCTTATATATTTTAAATACTGTAAGTTTATAGTACTTTTACGTTTCATAAAAAAACAGACAAATTGATTTCAAAATCTACTATAGATCGTGTGTTTGAAGCTTCTCGTGTAGAGGAGGTGATAGGCGATTTTGTTCAATTAAAAAAATCCGGTAGTAATTATAAAGGTTTAAGTCCGTTTAGCGACGAGCGTTCGCCTAGTTTTATGGTGTCGCCAGTAAAGCAAATATGGAAAGATTTTTCTAGTGGTAAAGGAGGAAATGCGGTGGCTTTTTTAATGGAACATGAACACTTTACCTATCCGGAAGCCATTAAATATTTGGCAAAAAAGTATAATATTGAAATAGAAGAAACCCAACAAACTAACGAGGAAAAACAAAAGGCAGATGTGCGCGAAAGTTTGTATTTGGTAAGTGAATTTGCTAGTACGTATTTTCAAAAAATATTGCATAAAACCGATATTGGGAAAGCGGTAGGATTAAGTTATTTTAAAGAACGAGGCTTTACCGAGGATACTATTAAGAAATTTAATTTAGGCTATGCACCCGACGAATGGCAGGCATTTACAAACGAAGCGCTTAAAAAAGGCTACCGCCTAGAATTTCTGGAACAAACGGGCTTAACCATAGTAAAGGGCGAAAAGCAATTTGATAGGTTTAAAGGGCGTGTTATGTTTCCTATTCAAAGTATGAGTGGCCGTGTTTTAGGTTTTGGCGGACGTATATTGGGTAACGACAAAAAAGCGGCGAAGTATTTAAATTCGCCTGAAAGCGATTTATATCACAAAAGTAAAGTATTGTATGGTATTTTTCATGCCAAACAAAGCATAGCAAAAGAAGATAATTGTTATCTGGTAGAAGGTTATACAGATGTTATTCAATTTCACCAACGTGGCATTAAAAACGTGGTGTCTTCATCTGGAACTGCTTTAACACCCGAGCAAATAAGACTAATAAATAGGTTAACCAAAAATATTACGGTGTTATTTGATGGCGATGCTGCCGGTTTGCGGGCTTCACTACGTGGAATTGATTTAATTTTGGAACAAGGCATGAATGTTAAGGTTTGTACCTTTCCGGAGGGCGATGATCCAGATAGCTTTGCAAAAAATAATACTTTATCGGAAATAACGACTTATTTGGATGATAAATCGCAGGATTTTATTCAATTTAAAGCGTCGTTACTCGCGCAAGAATCTAAAAACGACCCGATAAAAAAGGCAGAGACCATTCGGGATATTGTAAATAGTATTGCTAAAATTCCCGACCGCATAAAAACAGAAATTTATATTCAGGAATGTGCCCGCATTATGGATATTAGTGAGGCTGTTTTGTTTAGCACCTTGGCGCAAATTAATAAAAAGGAAAACGCAGAGGTACAAAAACAACAAAGTAAGGAAACAAAGACTTTTCAGGTAATTAAAAATGACCCGAGTGTAACTCAAAAAGTAGATGTTCAGTATGAATTAGAGCGAAAAATTATTCAAATTTTACTGCTTTATGGCAATAAAACGGAAGATTTTGAAGATTTAATTTTGAAAGAAAATGATGCCAACGAATTGGTTTTAGAGCCGGTTAAGCATGAGGCTAGGGTGTTTGAAAAAATATATTTGGATTTACAGGAGGATGAAATGCAGTTTTCTAATGAAACCTTTAAAGCTCTGTATTATACCATAATTAATACGTTTAATCAGAATCCGGATGCGGTTATTGAAACCATTATAAACACGGTGCCACCCGATTTAGCCGCAGAAATTTCTACTATTTTAATGGAAGATGAGCGGTACGCCTTGTCCGATTGGGAACGCAAAAATATTTTCCCAAAAGCTAAACAAAATACCATTGCGCAATTAGTGAACGAAACCATTTTAAGTCTGCGATGCTATTTAATAGATTTAAAAGTACGCGAGTTTCAGCATAAAACGCTACAAAATTTAGCAGACTCCAATAAAGAGGTTTTAGAGGAGGTAAAGGATTATTCCGGATTAAAAATGTTGTTATCCCGAAAGCTGAACCGCGTATTATAATTCCAATAAACGAGCGCGACTAATTAAGTCCACAATATTCGTAACATTTAGTTTCTTCATAAGGCGCGCCTTATAGGTACTTACTGTTTTTTCGTTTATGTTTAACTCTTTAGCGACCTCTTTATTTTTTCGGCCAGAAACCAGTAGTTTTAATACCTCAATCTCTCTGGTAGACAATTTTTTAAAAGGGAAACTGGCTGTTGTTACCTGCTTTTTGGATGTCATTTGTAAGGCTATATCGTTACTTAAATAAAGTCGGCCAGAATATACTTTAAGCACGGCTTGCTTAATAGTAAAAATATCGGCGGTTTTCATTAGGTAGCCATCGGCTCCAGATTTTATGCTATTTATGGCATAAATTTGTTCAGGTTGTGCGCTAAACATGATGGTTTTTACATGGGGGAAATCTCTGCGTAGTCGGCGCAAAGCTGTAATACCATTTAGTTTTGGCAAATCTATTTCAGATAAAATAACATCTACCGAATGCTTTTTTAGGAAGTCGAAAATGGCCTCACCGTTATCTACAGTACCAATTACATTAATTTGTGGCGATTTAGAAAATAACAATTCCATGCCTTTTCCAACAATAGGGTGGTTATCCACTACCAACAGTTTTATCATTGTTTTTGGTTTTTTAAATTAACACTGTTTTGGGGGTTTTGTTGAAAAATATGTATAAAGGTAGTTAAAAAATTAAAATAAGGATATTTTTATCTTAATTTATTTGGTATTTCACAAACTGGTATTGCGGTCATTTTATGCTGGTTCATTTTATTTAAGCGCGTATAAATATCGAAAACAACTTTTTCCCGTCCAGAAAATTCCGATGTCTCTTTACCTAAATGCGTCATGCGCATAGCCCATTCCAATTCTGGGTAGCTTGCACCAATTTGATCTTCGTCGCTTCGGGCATCGCCAAAAAGGCCATCGCTTGGTGCGGCGGTCATAATGGACTTGGGTACATTTAAAAAGGCGCCTAGTGTGTATACTTCTGTTTTCATTAAATCGGCTATGGGACTTAAATCTACACCACCATCGCCATATTTAGTGTAAAATCCAATACCAAAATCTTCAATTTTATTACCTGTGCCTGCAACCAGTAAACCCTGCAAACCTGCGAAATAATATAAGGTTGTCATGCGCAATCTAGCTCGGGTATTAGCCAAAGCCATGTTTACCGTATCTGTTTTGCCATTTAAGGGAACTTTAGTTTTAAAGGCCTCAAAAACAGGTGTTAAGTTAGTTTCTATGTCATGCACATTTGAATAGTGCTCCTTAAGAAACGCTATATGCTCTTTGGCACGCGATACATGGCTTTCAGATTGGTGAATAGGCATTTCCACACACAGTACTTTTAGGCCTGTTTTGGCGCAGAGAATAGACGTTACAGCCGAGTCAATACCACCTGATATGCCTATAACAAAACCATTTACACGGGCATTTTTAGCATAGGTAGCTAACCAGTTTACAATATGTTGGGTAATTTTTTCTGTTTGCATTTTCATGGATTTTTAAAACAAAGTGATGTACCTTTGCAAAGCAAAAATACCAAAAGGTTAAACTAATAAAAATTAACAACATACCCTTTTTTATGAAATATGTCGTGCTGTTACTTATTTTGGTTGGTTTGGTTTCCTGTGGAAAACAAAACAAACTAGAAAAAGAAATTGAAAAAATAGCTGTAAATTTTGAAGTGGAACGTTTTGATAAAGCTTTTGATACGGTAACACCAGAAGGTTTACCCCAGTTAAAAAACACATATCCGTTTATGTTTCCAAAACACTATTCCGATGCCTTTTGGATAAACAGAATGGCCGATACCCTACAACAGGAGTTAGTTTCGGAAAGCGTGCGTATTTTTAACGACTTTACCCCAGAGAAACAACAAATTACCAGTTTGTTTAAACACCTAAAATATTATTTTCCAGAGTTTCGTGTGCCGCGTGTTATAACCTCCACTTCATCGGTAGATTATCGAAATAAAGTGATTGTTACAGATACCATTGTATTAATTTCAATAGATACGTATTTAGGAAAAGACCATGTTTTTTATCAAGGTATTCAAAATTATTTAAAGGCTAATTTTGAGCGCGATCAAATTGTGGTGGATATGGCGGCAGCCTATGCCGAAAAGTATATATTTCAAACGGACAGAAAAACCTTGTTGGATGAAATGATTTACTTTGGTAAACAGCTGTATTTTAAGGATGTTATGTTGCCAAAAGTTTCAGATGCTACAAAAATTGGGTATACGGAGGATCATTTACAATGGGCAAAAGAGAATGAATGGTTTATTTGGAATTATTTTATAGGGAAAGAACTTCTTTTTAACACGGATTCTAAATTACCATCGCGCTTTATAAATCCGGCGCCATTTTCTAAATTTTATTTAGAATTAATTGATAATGAATCGCCTGGTCGCATTGGCCAATATATAGGTTGGCAAATTGTAAAATCGTATATGGCTAATAACAATGTAAGCCTAAAAACCATGCTACAGGCAGACCCTTCAGAAATTTTTAATACCAGCAAATACAAACCAGAAGAAAATGACTAAAAAGAAATCGACTATAGAATTGTTTGTCGAGTTAGACGAAAATAGAATTCCAGAAACCTTATCGTGGACCGCACAGGACGGCGGTATTGAAAATGAAGCGGCTAAAGCCATGTTATTATCGGTTTGGGACAGTAAAAAGCAAGAAACGCTGCGAATTGATTTATGGACAAAAGATATGCCTGTGGACGAAATGAAATTATTTTTTCATCAAACACTTATGGCCATGAGCGATACATTTTACCGAGCTACCCAGGATGAGAAAATGAGCGCTACCATGAAGGATTTTTGCGATTATTTTGCAGAAAAACTAGAGTTAAAAAAGAATAAATAAATTGGCTTAAACCGGTTTTTTTGGTAAACTTTTTAAAATTTGTTGGGTTAATGAGTACATCATAGCGGTAGTCCAACCAATTAGCATAATGCCGTTTATGGCTTCAATACCCGATAGAATACGCCAATCGCCTACAAGCGTAATATCGCCGTAACCTAAAGTAGTAAAGGTAACTAATGAGTAGTACCAAGCTTCGGTGAAATTTTGAAAAATGCCACTGGTGTGTGGTAACTGTACATATGCTAAAGCCCAAATAAGTGTTTGTAAAGTGTGTAATGCCGTAAAAAACAAAAAAGAAACTATTAGCAAACGCCAAGCTTTTTTTGTGTGGTAGCTTTTACCGTTGTCTTGAAACGTTGGCGTGACTCTTTTTAGCCAAATTAAATTGCCATAAGCTTGAATAACCACATTTAAAACAATAATAAACCCACCTAATAAAAGTGCAACAAGCATAATTTATAGTTTTTAACAAAGAAACTAAAAATCGTTAAAACTTTGTGGCACTCTTTTTAAATTCTGAAGTAACTAACAAAAATCTCTTATTTATTTTTTCAAAATAAAGGCTGCTTTTACCTGAACAAGCCAATCGGCATCGGTTGGGTGTTCTACATATTTATAAACACCAGCCTGCACATTAATAGGTAGGTAGCGGCTGTGTTCAATTAACTTGCCCGCCCCAATACCTAAAGGAATACGCCATTGGTTGGACGCTTTGGCATTCCAATTTGCCGTAATTTCAGGGTTGGTGTATACATACCAATTGTTGTTTAAGGTTTTAGCAAAATGCAACTTGGTTTGTAAATAATTTACGTCGGGATTTGTACTTGGGCCTGCCACCGAAAAGAAGTTTTGAACCGTTAAGCCATAGGTAAAACCTTTAACCTGTTTCAGATAGGTAACTGACGGACCTACAGAAAGGTTGTTAAAGCCAAGTTCGTTATTAACAGACGGAAACATAATAGCAGGACCCACGCCCCAACTTGTTCCTGTTTCCTTGGTAGGTGTTAAGGTGGCCGTTAACACAATATTTCCAAAACCGTTTTCATAACCCCTATTTGTATACATGTTAGCAATGGGCACATCGGCATGCGTAATTAATTGCCATTTATTAGTTAGCTGTACAGGAATGGTTGGTAACAACCGAACCATATTACTGTTTTTAGATTGCGTTATTAATTCATACTGAATAGGCAATGTAGCTAGATTGGCAATGGGATTTTGAATTTTATCACTCAAAAATTTGCCGTCATCGGCAGGTGAATAATCATCCTGATTTTGCCCGATCACGGAATGTGTAACAATGAGGCATGAGAAAATGAGTAAAAATATTTTCATCGTGTTTGGTTTTGGTACGTTAAACAAATAAATATGGTTTAAAAACTTATTATGTAACAAGGTGTAAACCTTTTAAGATATTATTAGAAAGATACAAAATAAATTTATAAACTTCTAACAGCTAGTAATTAAGCCTTTTTTGAAGTGTTTGAACGGACAGTAGTTGTTACCATTCATTAATCCGATTGGAGTCTAATTTTATAAAAATAAATAGTAAAATGGTAAAACCCCAAAGGCCAGAACCACCGTAACTAAAAAAAGGAAGCGGAATACCAATAGTAGGAATGAGGCCCATAACCATACCGATATTAATCATAAAATGAAAAAATAAAATAGAAGCTACACCATACCCGTACACCCGACTAAATTGCGACTTTTGTAGTTCGGCCAAATGCAGAATTCTTAATAATAGGAGTACAAATATAACTACCACTAAAGCGGTTCCCATAAAACCCCATTCTTCGCCAACAGTGCTAAAAATATAATCTGTGTGCTGTTCTGGAACAAATTTGCCGGTTGTGCGCGTGCCTTGCATGTAGCCTTTTCCTGCTAAACCACCAGAGCTAATGGCTTTTTCAGATTCGTATAAATTGTACAAGATATCGCGTTGCATTTCTTGTACTTTTACAGGATCGGTTTCTAAACGGAGCCACAGGCTAATGCGGTCTTTTTGGTGCGGTTGTAAAATTTGATTGTAAAAAAAGTGCACGGCAATAGCTACTATAGCCGAGGCCATTGCTAGTGCTATTGGCTGTAAAATAGAGCGTTTTTTGCGTCGTAAAAAATGAAAAATAAAAATTACAATAGTAGATACGGCCACCGTAAATACCACATTGAACTTTAAGGCCGCAATAGAAATAAAGGCGAGTACCACAAAAATAGATAAGTATAGTTTAGGCAAGCCTTCGCGATACAAAACAAAAAAGAAGGATGCATAAACTAAAGTACTGCCAGCATCATTTTGTAAAAGGACCAAAAGAGCGGGTATAAAAATAATAAGCGCCAAGCGTACTTGGTCTTTAAAAGTTTTTATATCGGTGTTTAAATCGCTAATATATTTGGCTACCGCCAAGGCTGTGGCAGCTTTGGCAAACTCGCTTGGTTGAAGTGTCATGCCTCCAATTCCGTACCAAGAAGTGGCGCCATTTACCTCCTTTCCAAAAAAGAAGAGCCCAATTAAGGATAGCATGCTCACCAGATAAATAATACTGGAAAAACGTTCGTAAAATTTAGCTTCGAATGCTAAAATAAATACAATAAGCACCACGGTTAAAACAATAAATAACAGTTGTTTTCCGTAGGGCTGGGAGAAATCCAGATAGTTAATGGTGTCGCCAATATGGGATGCCGACAAAATATTCATATAACCAAAAGCTACCAATAGCATAAAGAGGAGGATGGTAATCCAATCAAATTTAAAGTGCCTATTTGTTTCGCGCATCATATGCTATTACTTGTAAGCGTTTAATTTACTTTTTAAAGCTGAAAAAACTTCCTCTGAAACAGGTTGTGGTTGTGTTTCTCTATTTATTTTAAATGGTTTTCCGGAAAATGGCTTTAAGTATTCGTGTTCCAAACTGTGTTTTAAAATCCAATCTTCTAAATCGGTTCTTGTTATGGTTTTTCTTATGTATTTTTCTATCATTAAACTGGCTATTTTTCCAGCATAGGTAGACCCATAATGGCCATTTTCTACAAACACAGCAATGGCAATTTGTGGGTCATCTTTGGGAGCGAAAGCAATAAACAAGGAATGGTCTGTAAGTTGTGTGCGTTTTCCATCAATAATAGCAAAGTTTTCAGCGGTACCTGTTTTACCGCAAATATCGATACCTGGTACGCGCAAGTTTCTGGCTGTGCCGTTGTTTTCATAAACATCAAATAAGCCTTCTATAACGGGGTCAAAATATTTTTTGTCTATGCTGGTATAGTTTGGTTTGGTGTACTTATCATCTAGTATTTGGTCTTCAATTTGTTTTATAATATGCGGGGTGTAGTAGTAGCCTCTGTTAGCTATGGCAGCCGTCATGTTTGCTAAATGTATAGGGGTTACTAAAATTTCTCCCTGACCAATTGCGTTGGAAATGGTGGTTGTGGCGCCCCAATTAAAATCGGGGTACCATTTGTTGTAATAAGCACCATCTGGAATGCTGCCTTTTTTACCAATGGGTAAGTCGGTGCCCAGATATTGGCCCAAACCAAAACTTTTTACGTGTTCACTCCATAAATCCATGGCCTTGCTAGCACTAGGTACAATATCTAAACTTTTTCGGTAGGCATTTGCAAAATAAGAGTTACAAGATTTTGCAATGCCTTTTCTTAAATCCCGATTACCACCACCGCAGTGGCAGCCCATTTTGCCACGACGGCCGTACAAGTAAACACCAGAGCAGAACAAACTTGTTTGCGGTGTAATAACGCCCTCTTGCAGTGCTGTAAGGGCTACAATAGCTTTAAAAGGCGAGCCGGGTTCATGTACGCGTAGCAGGCCTTTATCTATTAAAGGTGCATGAATGCTATCTCGGTATAGTTTGGTGTAGTTTCTAGACCGTTTACGGCCAACCAACATATTAGGATCGTAGGATGGGGCAGAAACCAAGGCTAAAATTTCGCCTGTTTTAGGTTCAAGAGCAACAATACCACCGCGTTTATTGGCCATTAGCAATTCGCCATAGCCTTGTAATGTTTGGTCGATGGTAATGGTAATGTCTTTTCCTTGTTTTGGGAGTGTATCAAAAACCCCTTCTTGGTACGGGCCAATATCGCGGTTAAAGCGATCTTTCTGAATAAACTTAATTCCTTTTACGCCACGCAGCGCTTCTTCGTACGATAGCTCAACACCTTGCTTGCCAATTAAATCGCCCATTTTGTAATAGGGGTTTTTTTCAATTTGACTTTGATTGGCTTCGGCTATAAAACCTAAAACATTGGCTCCTGCCGTGGTTTGGTAATCTCGCAATAAACGTTTTTGTATGTAAAAGCCTTCGTATTTGCGCATTTTTTCCTGCAATACGGCATAGTCTTCTTTAGATAGATGCGAAATAAAAACATAAGGCAACCTGGGCGAATAGTTATAGGCCCGGTTGTAAGTTTTTATAAACTGTTCTTTGGTAATTTTTAGTAAGGCACAAAATTCTAGTGTGTCCAATGGTTTTACTTCACGCGGAATAACCATAACATCGTAAGATGGCTGGTTGCCTACCAATAATTTGTTGTTACGGTCGTAAATAAAGCCACGCTTGGGGTAGTCGTAAACTTTCCGGATGGCATTATCGCTAAAAATATCGTGGGGTTTGGCCGCATACACTTGCAAGTAAAACAAGCGCCCTATAAAAACGATTCCTACAAGTATAATAACAAAAAATAATAAAAATTGCCGCATTAGGATTTCCTACTGAATAAAATATGTATAATTAAACACAGTATAATAGTAAATATACCTGAAAATAACGCTTTTTGGAGTATTAAAATTATGTTATTTAGATTAAAAATTTCTAAAGCAAATAATAAGATGTGGTGCAGTAGGATAAGCATGGTGAAATAGCTTAATCGCGCACCAAAATCGGTGTTATTAAATTTTATAGTATGGTGGTCGTTTACAGAGCCGAAACAAAATTTTAGTAAAGCGGGTCTTATAAAGGCTATGGTAACCGAGGCTGCAGCGTGTACACCACCAGAGTCCGAAAACACATCTATAGAAAGGCCAATTGCAAAGCTAAGCAGCAAAAAAATAAGTCGGTTGCTAGTGGTTGGAAATAGTAAAATAAACAAAACATAGGCATACGGATTAATATAACCTAAAAAATTTATATGGTTTAAAATAAGCACCTGTACCAAAACCAAAGCGCTAAACTGAAAGCTATGTAACAAAACGTTATTGCTCATTGGTTTGGTTTAGTAAGGTGTTTATTTCACGTTTATCCATATTTTCTATAACGTACACGTATTCTATATCGGTCATGTCGTTAAACAGCTTTACATCTACGGTGTAAAAGTTTTCGGCAGCATCCAGTTTAAAGTCCTGTACCGTGCCAATTGGGATGCCTTTTGGAAATATAAGCGATCTCCCCGATGTTATTATACTATCACCTTTTTTAATGGGTGCTATTTTTGAAATTTCAGTAAGTTGTACAATGGCAGGCGACTTGGTATTCCACATTAGGGAACCAAAATGATTGCTATTTTTTAATTGAGCACTTATTTTAACGGTACTGTTTAAAATAGATAATACGGTTGCAAATTTGTTACTAGTTTGGTCTACTATGCCTAAAATGCCTTTAGGGGTAATAACACCATAGTCTTGCTTAATACTGTCTCTTTTGCCTTTATTAATTAACAAGACATTGTTTGTAGCCGAATAGCTATTTTTAAGAACTTGTGCCGGCAGAAATTTATACCGTATTCCTCTCTGCAAACTGTCGGTAGTAAAGGTGTTTTTAGCACCTATTTGGTGCATATATGCGCTATTGTAAAGCTGCGCATTTTCCTCCTGAAGCAGTTTGTTTTGCGATTTTAGGTTGAAATAAACCGCCAACTCATTGGATGCACTATAAACCGAACCTGTAAGACCATTAGCAGAATTAATAAATTTACTTTTATGGTAGGCATGGGATTGAATGGTGAAAGAAATAGCTAGAAAAAGCAAGAACAGGTACAACAAAAACGTTTTGTTCCTTAAAAAGAATTTTATTATTTGTTGCATGGTTTACAATGCTATTTTATCAAGATGCTTCTAAATTTGGATAAATTTTTTAAGGTAATGCCCGTACCACGAACCACTGCTCTAAGGGGGTCTTCAGCAATATAAACGGGTAAGTCTGTTTTTTGCGATAAGCGTTTGTCCAGTCCGCGTAGCATGGAGCCACCACCTGCTAAATAAATTCCTGTATTGTAAATATCGGCGGCTAATTCTGGTGGTGTTTGCGACAAGGTTTCCATAACGGCATCTTCAATACGTAAAATAGATTTGTCCAAAGCTTTGGCAATTTCACGATACGATATTTGAACTTGTTTTGGTTTTCCTGTTAGCAAATCGCGCCCTTGAACGCTCATGTCCTCTGGAGGTAGCTCCAAATCTTCGGTAGCAGCCCCAATTTGAATTTTTATTTTTTCGGCAGTGCGTTCACCAACATACAAATTATGCTGTGTGCGCATGTAATAGATAATATCGTTTGTAAACACATCGCCTGCAATTTTAACCGATTTATCGCAAACAATACCGCCCAAAGCAATTACAGCAATTTCGGTAGTACCGCCACCAATGTCTACAATCATATTTCCTTTAGGTTGCATAATATCTACACCAATACCAATGGCTGCTGCCATAGGTTCGTGAATTAAATACACTTCTTTACCGTTTACACGCTCGCAAGATTCCTTTACAGCGCGCATTTCTACCTCTGTAATACCCGATGGAATACAAACCACCATACGCAAGGATGGCGGTAGTAATTTCTTTTTAAGGGCTGGAATATTTTTTATAAACAAACTAATCATTTGCTCGCTGGCGTCAAAATCTGCAATCACACCATCTTTTAGCGGTCTTATGGTTTTAATGTTTTCATGGGTTTTTCCTTGCATCATGCTGGCTTCTTTTCCAACGGCAATTATTTTTCCAGAAATCCTATCGCGAGCAACTATAGAGGGGCTGTCCACAACAACCTTGTCGTTATGGATAATAAGCGTGTTAGCCGTGCCTAAATCTATTGCAATTTCTTCGGTTAAGAAGTCGAAAAATCCCATGTGTTAAAGTTGTTTATTTGCAGTTTATAAATCAAATCTCGTAAATGTAATAAAAGTTAGGCAATAATTAACTTTGCTTTATTTTTTGGTTGCTTATTTTTGGGTTATGGTAAATTTGGGGCTTTGTGTAATGGCTGTTTTAATGTTTAAAATGGCGCGTGCCTGTAAACACCATGGCCACATTATTGTCGTTACAATAGTCTATACTCAATTCGTCTTTTATAGAACCGCCTGGTTGTATTACGGCATGAATGCCTGCTTTATGAGCAATTTCCACACAATCTGGAAATGGGAAAAAAGCATCGCTGGCCATTACGGCGCCTTCTAAATTGAATTGAAATGACTGGGCTTTGTGAATGGCTTGGTTTAGGGCGTCTACACGACTTGTTTGCCCTGTTCCGCTAGCACATAATTGCTTGTCTTTTACCAAAACGATGGTATTGGATTTGGTGTGTTTGCATATTTTAGATGCAAATATTAAATCCGCCAATTCTGTATCAGATGGTTTAGTGTTGGTTACATATGTCAGGTCTGTAAGCGCATCTGTAACCATATCTCTGTCCTGAACCAATAGGCCGTTTAAACAAGTTCGAACGGTACTCTGTGGTAAACTTACCGGGTTTTGAGCCAATAAAATACGATTTTTTTTGCCCTTTAAAATAGTGGCTGCAGCGCTTGAAAATGAGGGTGCGATTACAACTTCACAAAATAAACTATGAATAGCAGTGGCTGTTTCTTCGTCTATTTCGGTGTTACTTATTAAAACGCCACCGAAGGCAGAAACAGTATCGCCTGCCAAAGCATCGGTATAGGCCGCCATTAGGGTGTTTCGCTGTGCAAAACCACAGGCATTGTTGTGTTTTAATATAGCAAATGTAGGGGCTTCTCCTTGAAATTCGTTCATCAGGTTTACAGCCGCATCAACGTCCAATAAATTATTGTAGCTTAACTCTTTACCATGCAATTTGTTAAACATGGCATTAAAATTTCCATAAAACACACCTTTTTGATGTGGGTTTTCGCCGTAACGTAATACGGTTCCGGCAGTTTCGCTTAATTTAAAACTGGTAATTTCTTGGTTTTCGTTAAAATAGTTAAAAATAGCCGCATCGTAGTGCGATGACACATTAAAGGCATTAGCAGCAAAAAGCTTTCTGTCGGCCTCGGTGGTGCTACCATTTTGGGTTTCTAACAGATTTAAAAGTTTACTATAATCTGCAACAGTGGCTACACAAACCACATCTGCATAATTTTTAGCTGCTGCACGAATAAGTGAAATACCGCCAATATCAATCTTCTCGATAATATCCTGATGTTCCGCTCCCGAGCTTACGGTTTTTTCAAAAGGATATAAATCAACTATAACTAAATCTATTTGAGGAATGCCAAATTCGGCAAGCTCTGCCACATCGTTCTCGTTGTTCTGACGATTTAAAATACCACCAAATACTTTTGGATGCAAGGTTTTTACACGACCACCTAAAATGGATGGGTAAGAGGTTACATCTTCTACAGGTACTACGGGTATTCCAAGATCGGTAATGAATTTTTCCGTGCCGCCAGTGGAGTAAATTGTAACGTGGTTTTCGTGTAATTTTTTTACAATGGGAGCCAAACCGTCTTTGTTAAAAACAGAAATTAAGGCCGATGTAATCGTTTTAGTTGTTGTCATGAGTGTTGTGTTGTTTAATGCTGGCAAAAGTAGGGAATTACAATAAAAAATACCTTGCCATTTCTAGTAAAAATGAACAGTTTTTGAATGAAAAATTAAGTGCCTTTGGTTTTGTATAAAATTGTCATAAAAACCATTTAAAATACCCCGTGTTATTTATCTTTGAAAACCTGACTTGAAACTAATTTTAAGGCTTGAAAATAAACGTATTATGAAGCTATTTGTAAATGGTAAATTTTGGTTATTTGGATTATTAATATTGGCCTATTCCTGCGCCGACTTAACCGCAGAGGCCGAAGAAAAACTACTGCAATTGAACAAGAAAACCGATAGTTTAAACGCTCTTATTACTGAAGAGTTGGACAAGGTGAAAGCGCTGGATACACTAATAAATTTTGAAAGTAATAAGGTTCAGAAACTGGATTCTCTGGTTACGGAAGCGGCTACTAAAATTGATTCTTTGGCCCAAAAGAGTTTAGATGGTTTAAATGGCGTTCTAAAATAATTTTAGTAAGCCAATTTTCTACTTGTACGTGTTTTGGCTAAACATAAAATGGCCTAAAAAAATAATGTGCTTAAGATTAAAAAATTAAACACATTATTAAAACGAGTAATCTGTAAAATGGTTACGCTAACATGGTTGCCACATTTTGGCACACAAATTCTAAAAAGGTTTCGTCCGCCTGTGTAAATGGGTCTGCGGTATTGGAATCGATGTCTATCTGACCAATATTTTGGTTATTTACAAAAATGGGAATAACAATTTCAGCTTTTACATGAATGCTACAAGCAATGTAATTGTCTTGTGCCGATACATCTGGAACCACAAAGTTTTTGTTGCTAACAGCTACTTGTCCGCAAATACCTTTTCCAAATGGAATAATAGTATGGTCTGTTGGCGCGCCAACATAAGGACCTAACTTTAGTTCGTCTTTGTCGCCGTTTTTAAAATAAAATCCTACCCAATTATAATAGGCAATTTCTTTTTCAAGCAAGCTGCAGATGGCCAGTAAACGGGCGTCTACGGTTTTTTCGGAAGCATTAACAATGTCCAAAATAAGCGGTTTAAGTTCTTGGAGAGTCATTAAGTTTAAAAATTTTGACAAAAGTATTTAAATTACCCTTATATCTATTAGTCAATTTATATAACTTTAACACGCCAACTGTAACCAATTAATTTGAAAGCATTAATTATTAAATACAAGCCCGTAATTAGGTTTATTTCTCTATTTGTCTTGGTGTATGTCCTGTTGTCGTTCTTATATAAAATATATTTGCAATGGCAGCCAGTAGGCCCTTATTTTCCAGATTATTTAAGTTATGTAGTTGGAAAACAGAGTGTCAGTTTGTTGCAGGATTTGGGATATAATGCGGCTGTAATACCGCACCCCAATGAGGCCTCGTTAAAGTTAATGCTTAATAACGTGTACATTGCACGTATTTTTGAGGGTTGTAATGGTGTTAGTGTTATTAGTTTGTTTGTGGCCTTTATTGTGGCTTTTTCGGGCAAGGCAACCGTTACATTTTTTTACATCCTGTCCGGTAGTGTGCTTATTTACAGTGTAAATTTACTGCGCATTGTAATTTTAACATTAGGATTGTATCATTATCCTCAACATAAAGCGCTTTTGCACGAGGTGGTTTTTCCTGGCATTATTTACGGGTTGGTTTGTTTATTATGGATTCTGTGGGTAAATAGGTTTTCAAAAATAGCTTCAAAAGAATGAAAAAATTGGTAACCTATAGCGTTGTTATCATTTTGGTAACTTTATTGGTGTTAATTCGTCTGTTTGAAGACCAATTGTTTTACGATCCGTATCTTACTTTTTTCAAAAACGACTATCTGTATTTAGATTCGCCACGGCGCGAAGTATTAAAACTCACGCTTTTTACCAGTTTGCGCTATGGCCTAAATGCGCTTATTTCGTTAGGAATATTATTTATGCTGTTTAAAGACATAGGCATCTTAAAATTTTCTGTGCTTTTATACAGTTTGGCTTATGTGGTATTAATTAGCTTGTTTTTATACTTTGTTATCAATCCAAGGCAAACGGACTACTATTTATTTTTCAATCTGCGCCGATTCCTTATTCAGCCACTGCTATTATTGTTGCTTATACCAGCATTTTACTATCATAAAAAAGTTTCGTAATTGTGCTGTTTACAAAATGGGTGCATGCTGTTTTGGTAGCCTTTTAAAATCTGCTTGTAAACGATTAGAAAGTACTTTTTTTAGGCCGTTTATGGGCAACTTACGTTGCCTAATAAAAAGGAGCCAATACCTTATTTATTATGTTTTTTTTAAGAGGCATTTCAAGGACATTATGTATCTTGAAATTCTAATTTTTGCAAACCCTAAAAGTCTTTTAACACCTAGCTTAATATGATTCCATTTGAAGAAATTCCTTTATTCTACAAGGTTATGGCAGGTATTTTGTTAAGTGGGTTAACGGGCATGGTTTTTTACGCTGTGGCCAATTTAATAGACACGGGTTACATACTTATAAAGCGCAGACCTTTGTACCGCTACATTATTCCACCATACAAATCGGTTACAGCGGCACAGGAACAGATCCTAAACGCACAATTTGGATTTTACCAGCGCCTATCGGATTCAGACAAACGCGTTTTCAGACACCGGTTAGCAGTTTTTTTACAAACCAAAACATTTGTTCCGCGTAATGGTTTGGAAATTACTAATGAGATTTTGGTTTTAGTTGGCGCCACGGCTGTTATGCTAACTTTTGGGTTTCGTAATTATTCTTTAAACATGATTACCCATATAATTATGTACCCCACGACTTTTTTTTCCGAAACAAATAGTGCCTTGCATAAAGGCGAGTACAATCCAAAATTACGGGCTTTGGTTTTGTCTTGGGAGGATTTTAAAGAGGGCTATTCCATAGCTAACGATAATTTAAATTTAGGTATTCATGAGTTTGCCCACGCCATACACTTTAATAGTTTAAAAAACCGGGATGCTAGTGCTACTATTTTTGCAGATTCTTTTAAGGAGCTAGCCCAGATTTTAGCGCGTGAAGAAGACTTGCGCAAACGTTTATTGCAATCGGGTTATTTGCGGGATTACGCGTACACAAATCCATACGAGTTTGTGGCCGTAATTATAGAATCGTTTATTGAAACGCCTGCACAATTTCGTGCGCAATTTCCTGAAGTGTATGCTAAAACCAAGCAAATGCTCAATTTTAATTTTAATGGCTATTAGTACAACTTATTAAATTACTTTCCCTTGTGGTTGTTTTGTTTTTGGACCGTATTTTTTAAATAAATTTAAGCACTAGCAGCCTATTTAAGTTTTGTTGGCTTCCGCGTTTACGCTTTAAATTGTAGTCGGGAAATTTGAAACGCCTTCAAAAAAAAAGGCGCATTTAATATGGCTCTTATTTGTTTACAAATGTTTTTGTTAGCTTATATTAATTTTTAAAAGAACAGTTTTCAAAAATTTTTAGAACTAGCTGTAACAGTAAACGCCTCTTCAGAAGAAAAAACTAGAAGCTGATTTTTATCATAATTTATAGGCCATAAAGACGGTATATTTAGGTATCAATTTAAAATTAAACACCATGAAAAAAAGAGCACCTGTATCCGATATTATGACTAAAACGGTTATAACATTAAACTACAAAGATGAGCTAGAGACAGCCGAAAAACTTTTTAAAACAAAAAAAATACGTCATATACCTGTTGTTAGTGGCGATACTATAAAGGGCATGTTAAGTTATACCGATTTATTGCGAATTAGCTTTGCCGATGCCATAGATGAGGACGACGATACCGTAGATACAGTGGTTTACAACATGTTTACCATAGAGCAGGTAATGGCTAAAAATTTGGTAAGTGTTCCTTCAACAACTACAATTAAAGAAGTGGCAGAAATTTTGGCAACCAAAGAATTCCACGCACTACCAATTGTAGATAACGATAAGTTGGTGGGTATTGTTACTACCACCGATTTAATAAAGTATTTATTAGATCAGTATAAATAAGTGACTAGTTTACTGTCTGAAAAAGCGGCGCCAAGTGTAACGCATTTTTAAAAAGCTATGGCCTACATACCCTTTTTCAGACAGTATTTTTGTTAGGAATTAGCTAGTAATTTTAATGTTTTAATGGCGTTGCTTGGGTTAGCACTTTTAAAAACATGGCTACCTGCTACAAAAGCATCGGCTCCTGCCGCTACTAATTGCTTAATATTTTTGTCGGTAACACCGCCATCAACTTCAATGCGTGTTTGCAAGCCTTGCGCATCTATCATGCTGCGCAGTTTTTTTATCCTATTATACGTAATGTCTTCAAACTTCTGACCGCCAAAACCAGGGTTTATGGACATGAGTAAAACCATATAACATTTAGGTAAAATATCTTCCAAAACAGAAACGGGTGTGGTTAAATTTAACACAACGCCTGTTTTGCAGCCTGCATTTTCAATTTGCGAGAGGGTGCGATGTAAATGAATGGTAGACTCATAATGAACAGTAATAATATCCGCACCAACGCGGGCAAACTCTTCAATATAGCGCTCGGGCTTTTCAATCATTAAATGCACATCCAAAGGTTTGGTAGCGTGCTTTTTTATGGCTTCAATAACAGGCATACCGTAGGATATGTTGGGTACAAAATGACCATCCATAACATCAATATGAAACCAATCGGCCTCACTTTGGTTTACCATTTCGGTGTCGCGCTGAAGGTTGCCAAAATCGGCAGCCAGCATGGAAGGTGCTATTATTTTAGAATTCATGAATTTGTGTTGTTTTGTTGTTGGCCAAAGATAAATAAATTAAAATGACTGCTGTAACACTAATTATAAATTGCGCAAAATAGACGACTGCAAGAATAAATTTCTAAAAAAAACCTCTCTAAACCCGTTGTACACGGCTGTTTTTTAAACAACTATACATGTTTATTTGGTAAGCTATAACTAAAAAGCTGCTTGGTTATTACGTACCAAGCAGCCTGGATATGGTGGTGCAAACAGTGTGTTTTGTTAAATCTGGTTTCGGATTATGTTTATAACCACTGTTTTCGTTATTGAATTAAATTTCACTTACTATAAACTCTACACGCCGTTGTTGTTGGTGCTCTGCCTCCGTACAATTTGTATGATCGGCATTGCAGGTGTTTGCAGGATCGACACCTTTCGAGAAACTTTCTAAACGTTCAGGGGCAACACCGTTGGTAGTCATGTAAGTTTTTACACGTTGCAACCTGCGTTCGGATAGCCAGTTGTTGTATTTTTCGGTACCTGTAGGATCGGTGTAACTGTTAATAGTAATTTGAATATTCGGATGGGCAAGTAAAAATTGAATAATGGTATCTAACTTTAGTTTTTCAGATTTGTAGTAATACGAAGAGTTTCTGTCAAAATAAACAACGCCCAAAGCATTTAACTCCTCCTGAAATGCCGCAAGTTGGTTGGCTTCTGTTTTTTCAACCGTTACATTATTGGCATCCAACAACCTATCTGTTGTGGAATCTGGTGCATTATTGGCGTTTGGATTGTTACCATTGGTTGTTGCGGGTGTTTCTGTATCATCTACAATAACTTCAACAATGGCTTCTTCTTTTTCCTCTTCTGTTTCCGGTGACACTTTTTCCGCTAAACGCGCCTGTTTTTTAGCTTTTGAAGCGTTTAAGAAACGGTAACTTACCCCTATATTATATTGGTAGTAATTGTTTACACCCGGGACTTCTTCACCAATGCCTTTTTTTGCCATGGCCTGAACGGCGATTCCAAAATTGTTTTGAAACCAATAATTAAAACCCAAACTTAAATTTGCGGTAAAGGCATTATCGTTGGCTACATCATGAAAGCCTAAACCAAGTCCTGCATAAAGATCTATGTTAGGGTTGTCAAAAAGCAAGGGGTCTATGTAATATTTACCACTAATATCAACACCAAAAAAATCATATTCTTTACGTTCTAAACCAGTTCCGGATGGATTGGAGCGTGCTATGTTAAATACATTGGCAGTTCCTAACAAAGCAACAGATATGTGGTTGCCGAATCGGTAATCTAATTCCAAGTAAAAAGGGTTGCTAAATTCTACACGTTTGGCATCCCAAGGTACAATTTTACCATTGCTATTATCAATAATATTGGTACCAGCAGATAATGAAAAGTAATTAGTGTCCTGTGCATGGATACTATTTATCGCTATAAATAAGAAAAGAAAGAGGAGGCGGGGTAGTTGTGAAATCATGCTTTACGGATTTGGTTGTTTGCAGTGTTAAAGATAAAATAAATTGGTTATGTTTTTATTTTGTTTACTAAAATATTTAGAAAACAAGTAGTTATGTGAGTAAAACACAGAAGGTTGTATCCTTAACTGCTTGTAACTATTTAACTTGTTTGCGCTGTGGGTTTTAAAAAATAAACAACTGCTCTTGTTTAGTTATTAAAGCTCTGGGCAGCGCCGTATGTTGTTATAGTAATTGAAGGGAATTACGATGCGAAACTAATTATATTTTGAAAAATAGTACCGCATTATGTTTTAAAGCTACTGAAAAAATTGAAAAAACAAAAATGTTAAAGCTTTTTTTAAACGTAAAAAGCCCAAAGTACGGGACTCTGGGCTCTTAAAGTATTTTTATTAGCACCATATATTTTGCGGTAACAAAGCTATTAAAGAAGTTTGAACAATGCAGGCGCCTTTGTGGTAAGTCGGTTTTTTACAGCACCGTAAATGTGGTACTAAAAATTTGTTTACCCTAAATAGGTTTTTAATATTTTGCTTCTAGAAGTATGCTTTAATCTTCTTATGGCTTTTTCTTTAATCTGACGCACACGTTCGCGCGTTAAATCGAAGGTTTCGCCTATTTCTTCCAATGTCATTGGGTGTTGATTTCCTAAACCAAAATACAAACGAATAACATCTGCTTCACGTGGTGTTAGGGTTTCAAGAGCACGTTCAATTTCAGTACGTAAGGATTCGTGTAGCAAATCGCGATCAGGATTTGGCGACTCGCCAGAGTTTAAAACATCGTACAAGTTGCTATCTTCGCCTTCAACTAGAGGGGCATCCATACTTACGTGTCGGCCCGAATTTTTCATGGACTCTTTAACATCGTTAATAGTCATGTCCAGTTCCTTTGCAATTTCTTCGGCACTTGGCGGACGCTCATGAGCTTGCTCAAGAAAAGCAAAGGTTTTATTTATTTTATTAATGGAGCCAATTTTGTTAAGCGGTAAACGCACAATTCTGGATTGTTCTGCCAATGCTTGTAAAATAGATTGGCGAATCCACCAAACGGCATATGAAATAAATTTAAAACCACGCGTTTCATCAAAACGTTGCGCTGCTTTAATAAGACCTAAATTTCCTTCATTAATTAAATCGGGAAGTGTTAATCCTTGATTTTGATATTGCTTTGCTACCGATACCACGAAACGTAAATTAGCTTTTGTTAATTTTTCCAAGGCCACTTGGTCGCCAGCCTTTATGCGCTGTGCTAATTCTACTTCTTCATCTGCGGTAATTAAATCTACTTTTCCAATTTCTTGAAGGTATTTATCTAACGACGCCGTTTCTCTGTTAGTAACCTGCTTGGTAATTTTAAGCTGTCTCATGTACGTTTTGTAAGTATTTTTTGATTTCGAACAATATGTTCCAAATGGTTATACGTAAAGAGTTCTGTTTTTGTTACAAAATGATGCTTTTTTTTTTAAAATAAACAAGTTAAGGTTTTTAAAAACCCTAATAGAAGAGAGAATACCTGGCCCATTACGCTTCGTATTTAAATACGTATGCTTTTAGCGTTTTAAGAAAATAACTTACAAAAGTTTTTAATTTGCTGCAATTTAAGTTTCGAGTTGTGTGGGTTTAATTAGTATTCGATTTTTTGATGTTTCTACCGGTTTTATTTAAAAATAACTTCATGGTGTAACCAAAAGCTAGCCCGCCTAAAGTCCAAATAAACCCACTTAAAAACAATGTTTGTGGTGTTAGTTCCTGATTATTAAAAAATGGCAGTGCTACAGCCATAACCAGAAACATAAACAAACCCCAAAGTAGTCCCGAAACAATCCAGCGCTTGTTACTAAAGGTGTGTGGTTTTAGGTCTGGTTTGGTTTTTTTGTAGCGTTTTGATTGTTTTTGCAGCCAAGCGGCTTTTAGTTTTTTTCGGTACCAACCCCAAACAGGAAATGTTATGGCTAGTACAATTAAACTGGTAACATTGCGAACGCATGGAATAATGCCTTGGCAATACGGGCAATACAGTCCGTACCAATTTTTAAAAGCTAAACCGTTATTAGTAGTCCAAGTTCTACCATCGTGAAGTGTGTGGCAATGTGGGCACGGTACAAAAGTTCTTTCCAACCTAGGTTTGGAACTTGTTTTATCTTCCAAGCTAATTTTTGGCACTCGTTGGCCTAAAATGAGCTCGTTTATAGCCAGGCCTGGATTTAATATCCAATGTAAAATCATCCAATGTTTCCAAGTGTAAACTTTATATTTTTCCGTATTATAAATCATTTGCTTTTAAGCGTGTAAGTGCCAGAAATACAACGGCTATGTTTAATATTTCGACCTGCATTCTATTATTAGAAATTGGTTTATTTAAAATGGAAGCAGACAACTAAAATTACAAAATTTTTGCATATCATCTAGGCTTAACATGCAGAGTTCAGTGTTTTTTTGTGTTTTTCGTGGCACATTTTATAAGATGTAAGTTAAATAAGCAAAAGAGTCTGCAAACTGCCTTATAGTAAGGTGCAAGGCGAGTGCTTTGTTGGAGACTGCCACATACCTAAAATTTTGTGGTACTTGTGTTTTATTTACGAACCATTGCCCCTATAAGTTAAGCTGTTATTTTGGTTGTTTTTAAAAAAAGCAACAAACAGTTTTCCTGTAACGACGGAAAATATGGAGCTATCAGGTTTTAAGGTGTTTTAAACATTAAGGATGCCATTATCTTAAATAAAGCGCCTAATTTTGGCATGCGTCTGTGTGCACGTTTTACAGGGTATGGGTTTGAAAACAAATAGCGATTTTTAAATGGTTAAAAATCGCTATTTAGAAGCTAAATTATGTCGTGCTTAAAGTGTTACTTTTTGTTGCCACGAAGCACCACTTATATCCGTTATTTTAATGTAATAGGTGCCTTCAGATACTTTAGAAAGTTTTTGGTCTGTAAAACGCAATCGCGCTTTGGCGCCCAACGGTATTACTAAACTATGTTTACCCGGTTTTATTTTAGCCACGTAATAATTGGTAATGTCTGTTTTTGGCATGGCAGCTAGGTCTGCTTGCGAATAACTTAACATAGGCGTATTGGTTGCGTTTAATAATTCGATACCAATAACCCAGGAGCCATAAACATCAACGCCTTCGGTGCGGTACACATCAAAAGAAAGGGTGTTTTTTGCTATCCGTGCGTCAGATATTTCAAGTTTTGGTTTAACCGATTTATTGTGAAGTGTTCCCCAAACACCACCGTGAAACACTTGGTTGGTAACTAGTGTTACACCAAGAATAGCCACAGAACCCACCAAAACGAATTTAGGAAATAGGCGTTCTGAAATTGGTAACGATCCCGAACCAAGCCATACAAACCATTTTGTTTTGGTTAGCGAAAGGTTTCGTTTAATTAAGTAGTTGTCTACGGAATACTTTCCGCTTCCTGTTAAAAATAGTACAAACCCTGTGGCAATGCCAAGAACGCCAATTTGCCATTCATCTAAACAGGTGGTGCCTATCCAGCCAGAACCGAGTAAAATGCCCATTGCCAAACCAAAAACACCCATACTCATAAGACGTGTGGCAAGACCAAAAATTATAAACAAACCAACAATACCTTCAATTATGGTAAATAGAATCATGCTTATCCAAAGCGCATCTGGGTTTTCAACTAAATACTGAATTATGGGTTTTATACCCAAAGCATTTGGTAAAAAAGCATTAAACTTTTCGCCAATATAGCCAGATACCTCTGGGTCTAGTTTATCTGCTAAAATAGTGCGGCGCCAAAATGCCGAAAAATAGGTCCAACCCACTACTAGCCTCAAGGCAAGCGTTACTAAGCCTGATTCGTTTTTTATAGTTACTTGTGTCATTGTTTTATTATTTTCTAAATGGTTTTTTAAATTAATTTTTTGGTATTAAATAAGGCCATTTACGTATGTTTAAAATACGGCAAGCCTAGTTAGAGCCATCAGTTAGTTTTGGCAATTTTACATGTTTTAAAATAGGTGTAAAAAACAGCAACGTACCAAGACTACTGTAGTTAAATGTGAACAAAGTGATTACGAAAACTGACTTTACATGACAGACACGTTTTTGTAGCGCTTTGTTATTTAGAAAATAATTAGCTGAAAATTTTAATATTCCGATATAAAATATACAACGGAATAGGTTGCGGAGCAGGTGTTTTGAGTAGGTTATCTTCGGAAAGGTGTTGCGGTAAGTAACTGTGTCCGAAAACAGCGCTAGGCTTTAATACTACTAGCAGATTAGGGGTTTTTGGTGTTGGTTTAGACGGCGTTTCTGTGCTTTCTAAAAGCTTGAAAGTCGCACAGCTACTTTGCGAAATGGTGGTCTGACTTTTGTTTAAAACCTCTTGTTTAGGCAGGTTTAACTCCGCTTGAATGAAGTCTCTTACCTTGCATGGTGCTAATAATAATAGTAACACCAATCCAGAAACAGATAGGATGGTCCGTATATTATTTTTAAAACCAATGTTTTTCATGTTTCAAATATACTAACAAAATACATTAGAACCCCATTTTCACAGGTTGTTAACACAGGCTGTTAGAAGCAATTTTTAACAATAACGAACGGGTGTTAATTTAAAGAAATAACACCCGTCGTGGCCTTGTCAGCTGGCTTAAGTGGCTTATTTAAATCTGCTTAAAAGTATGATAGTTGTTTGTTTAAATTTTAACGTGGCTCCAATTTTCGCCGGTTTTAATGCGGTGAATTTGCATATCCGATACTCCAAAACGTTTGGCAATCATTTTTATACGGGTACGGTTATTTTTTAATTGGCGCTTAATAATTCGGACTTTACCTTCGGTTAATTTACCAATATTTTTGCCTCTCCGCTCTACAATAGCGTCCCAGTCTGGATGATTAAACTGGTGCAGTTCTTTTTCGCGTTTGGTGGCCCATTTTAAGTTTTCTAAACGGTTGTCTTTTTTGTCGTAATTTAAGTGAATAACACAAACACCATCATTTTTTTCCAGGAAATGCTCGGCTACAAGTCGGTGTACATATCTACTGGTTTGTTTGCCGTTTTTCTTTTGCTTTAACGGAATGGTTTGGTAGCCGTTTATAAAATATTCTTTTACCAGAAACTCTTCGTCTGTTTTACAATTTATAATTCTACCGTAATTGGAAATTTTATACTTTTCTTTTTCGCAAATTTTATCATCAAATATGACGTCTTTCCAAATTTCATTTCTGTAATAACGAATCATGTTTTTATTTTTTGAGGGGCTTTGAACATCAACACGTTACGTGCGCGCCTTTTTATCAGAATGGGCGTCTTTTTTGTTCAATAATTTTACACATTTACTATACAAATATACAAAAAAGCTTTGCAAACAGCAATAGCGGGCTAAACCAGCTATTTTAAATGATTTTTTATTAAAAACAATAGTGTTCTTTACTTAATGCGGTAGCTTACCGCTGTGAATTTGTGAATAGTCTAGCTGTTTTTACCTAGCTCGATAGCCCTGTTGAAGGCAGCATAAGCAGCATCTTGAATAAGTTGTTTTACATTGTTGTCCTCCATAGAATCTATTGCAGCTTGTGTGGTACCCCCTTTACTAGCCACGCGACTTATCCAAGTTTCGGGTGAAATATTAGATTGATTAAACAGTTCTATGGCGCCCTCAAAGGTGTTGCTTACCAGTACTTTAGAATCGTATGCCGAAAAGCCCATTTTTAAAGCCGCCTCTAACATGGATTGCATAAAGTAAAACACATAGGCAGGCCCACTTCCTGAAATACCTGTGGAGGCATCAATAAATTTTTCGGTACTAACATGTATTGAGGTTCCGGTGGTGTCTAGTAAATTTCTTACCATAATGAGTTCTACTCGCGACACCCTATCCGATTCTGTATACGAGGTTACGCCTTTTCCAACTTTAGCTGGTAAATTGGGCATGGCACGCACAATTTTTGCAGCGCCTAGTTGGCTGCTTATAGTTTGTATAGTAACGCCAGCCATGAGTGAAACAAATATTTGTTGTTGGTTAATATGGGGCGTCATGTGCTGAAATAAATCGTCGATGTGGTAAGGCTTTACAGCTAAAAAGACAATATCGGCCTTAGGTAGGCAATCTTCAAGATTATGATACACGTTAAAATGGGGATCTTGGCTTAAGCGTGCTATTTTTTTCGGATCTGTGTCGTAAATTTTTAACTTTTGCGAACCTAATAAAGCCGATTTGGCCATGCCTTCTGCATAGGTTAATCCCATATTTCCTGCTCCAATTACGAGTACTTTCATGTGTTGGTAATGTTTGGTTTTTATTAAATACCTTATGTGCAAGGATTGTACGGAAGCCTGAATATAAACGCTTAAATTTTAAAAATTAGGATATAGAAGAACCCTAGGTTATAAAGTGACATATTCGTAAGATACGGGTTGTTTATTTAAGAATATTACAATGCGGTTGGTTGTTGAAACTGACAAAAATCTGACAGCTTGTCTGTTTCTATTATAAAAAATTATGGATGTGTTCAAGCGGGTTTAAAAAAAACAAGCCCTTCATTTAGTCTGAAGGGCTTGTTTTAGTATACAATTTTATGCGGCTAATTTTTAAGGTGCTAACCATTTAAAAGGTTTGGTCGTTTCAAATTTATCGGCAATATTTCCAGCAAAAATAGGGTGTCCTTGTAGGTCTATTTTTTTTGGTTTTTTAATACCAGAAAGATCCATGCTGTTTAAATCTATCCAAAATACGTTTGGTGATATAGCCGATTCGTAGTAATAAACCAAATTCTTTTGATCTGCTACTGTTCTCCAAATGGTTGTTGCAATATTTGGAGCCTCTGGGTCTGCTATGCCTAATGGTACAGAAACATTGCGAATGACACTAAAGGCAGCCGATACTGCCATGCGGTTATCTTTAAATTTAGGAAGTGCTTTGCTGTAAAATGAGGCGCGCGCATACCTGTCGCTAGCTCTATTTGTTCCCGGTAGCATGGTCATGCCCCCAATGTTTTCCCAGTATTTATTTAAGGCAATTTGCTCTTCGTAAATAGGGGAATTGGTCATAACGGCATGTTCTTTTCCGTGATGTATTACCAACTTACCATCAATATATTCCAAAATAGCGGAGTTACCTGTTTTATCGGATAAAGATAAATGTAAGCCTGGGTAAGAACCATTGGGTAGTGTGCTAGCAACTATACGAAAGGGCTCTTTTTGAAGGTGTTCCACCGCTTCATTTACTGTAGCAAAGTTGTCCAGAACATACTGTGTCCATGCGCCAATAGATAAGGTTGGCTTATTGTTTGTTTCTCCAAATTTAGTTTCCGCTAAATATAGAAGGTTGGCAACCAGGCCTTTTTCGTTAAGGCCATCTACGGTTGCAATGTCGTAACCGGACAGAACAACACTAGCATACTTGGATGTCCATGTTATGGAACCATCGCCTAAACCGCCGTCTTTTTTCATGGCTCTTGGAAAAAGCCATACGTCGCTATGAACATCTTCAAACCAGTCCATGGATCTGGCGGTTATTACCTGATGGTCCTCACCACAATAGATAAAACGGGTGCATGCGTTGGATTCCAGAATAGGGGCCATAAATAGCATTAATGAAAAGAGGAGGAGTAATTGATTTTTTTTCATGAGTTTGGGGTTTAAGCTTAATAATTAAATAATTTACAGTCACTAATATAAAACAAATTTATTTTAGAGTTACGTGGCAACCAAAAACAAAACATCGGGTCTTTTAAAAAAAAGCCCGATGTTATTGTAGTATAAAAAACCTGTGTGTTTTTTATTCGTTTTTTGGTTTTCTGTCCTCCCGACGTTTGTCGTTAGTTCTGTTATTGTCTCTACCATTGCGGTTATCGCGTCCGTTGGAGCGCTTATCGTCTCGTGGGGCACGTTCTTTATAGCCTTCTGGTTTTGGTAAAATAGCTTTACGCGATACTTTTTCTTTTCGTGTTCTAGAATCAATTCCAAAATACTTAACTTCAAAAACATCGCCCATGTTAACAACATCCGATACGTTTTCGGTGCGTTCCCATGCCAATTCACTTACATGTAAAAGTACTTCGTTTCCTGGGGCGGCAGTGTATTCTACCACGGCACCAAAATCTAACATTTTAATAACTTTTACTTCGTAAACCTTACCAACTTCTGGTTTAAATAAAAGGGCATCGATTTTAGCTAAAACGGTATCAATACCTTTTCTGCCCACGCCTAAAATTTCTACAATACCTTCTTCGGTTACAGGATCTTCATTAATTACAATTGTGGTATCGGTTTCTTTTTGCATTTCCTGGATAACTTTGCCACCAGGACCAATTAAGGCACCAATAAATTCGTTAGGAATGCGTCTGGTTACCATATTAGGTGCGTGCTCCTTAACCGTTGGGTTTGGTTTGGCTATGGTTTCGTTTAGTTTATCCAGAATATGTAAACGGCCATTTCTGGCTTGTTTTAAGGCGTTTACTAAAATTTCGTAGGATAGGCCTTTCACTTTAATATCCATTTGGCAGGCGGTAATACCATCGGCTGTTCCGGTAACTTTAAAATCCATGTCGCCCAAGTGGTCCTCATCGCCTAGGATATCAGACAATACGGCGTATTTTCCAGATTCGGCATCGGAAATTAGTCCCATAGCAATTCCCGAAACAGGCTTGGTCATTTGTACACCCGCATCCATTAAAGCCATTGTTCCAGCACAAACGGTAGCCATAGAGGAAGATCCGTTAGATTCTAATACTTCTGAAACCACACGAACCGTGTACGGACAAGCATCTGGAATCATACCTTTTAACGCACGCTGCGCTAAATTTCCGTGGCCTACTTCGCGGCGAGATGTCCCTCTAATAGGACGGGCTTCACCAGTAGAAAAAGGTGGGAAGTTGTAATGTAAATAAAAACGTTCTTCGCCTTCATACGATGGCATATCTATTTGATTGGAATCGCGAGAAGTTCCTAATGTTACGGTTGCCAACGCTTGTGTTTCGCCTCTTGTAAAAATGGCCGAGCCGTGTGTAGACGGTAAGTAATCTACCTCGCACCAAATTGGTCGTATTTCGTCTGTTTTTCTGCCATCTAAACGCAAGCCTTCATTTAAAGTTAAGTCGCGTATGGCTGCTTTTTCAGCTTTGTTGTAGTATTTTGAAATTAAATCGCCGTAATCTTCTTGTTCTTCCTCGGTAAAGGAGGCAACAATACTTTCTTTAATTTCTTGAAAAGCGTTGCTGCGTTCGTGTTTAGCCGATCCGGCTTTAGCAATAGCATACACTTTATCGTAGGCCATATCGTGAATTTTTTGCTCTAAAGCGGCGTCTGTGCGCTCTGGAGCATAGTCGCGTGTGGCTTTTTTGCCAACAGCTTCCGCTAGTTTAACTTGCGCGGCACATTGCACTTTTATAGCCTCGTGCGCAAACTTAATAGCTTCGGCCATTTCTTCTTCAGAAATCTCATTCATTTCTCCTTCCACCATCATTACAGAGTCGGCAGAGGCACCAATCATCATATCAATATCCGAATCGGCTAATTGTGTACGAGTTGGATTTATAATGAATTCGCCATTTACACGTGCTACACGTGCTTCAGATATGGGGCATTCAAATGGGAAATCGGATAGTTGTATGGCAGCAGAGGCGGCTAAACCGGCCATGGCATCTGGCATAACATCATCGTCATGCGACATTAATTGGATCATTACCTGTGTTTCGGCGTGGTAATCTTTTGGGAATAATGGTCGTAACACACGGTCCACTAAACGCATAGTAAGTACTTCGCCATCGCTTGGTCTGGCTTCTCTTTTAAAGAATCCACCTGGGTAGCGACCCGCGGCAGCAAATTTTTCGCGGTAATCTACAGTTAATGGCAAGAAATCTACATCACTTTGTTTGTAATTGGAAACAACTGTACACAGCATCATGCATTTTCTGGACTGAACAACAACAGAACCGTGTGCCTGTTTTGCTAATTTTCCTGTTTCAATGGTAATTTCTCTACCATCACCAAGGTCAATGACCTCTTTAAATACTTTTGGAATCATAAATTTTTAATTCTAATTAAACAATGGTCGTTGTGTTGTTGTTGTAGTTGTTGTGTGTGACCAATGAAAAACTTATAGTTCATGTTACAGCCAATTAGGCCTTATCTGTTTTGAACTAGCTTCTTATTTTACGTTTTTTAGACTCTTACGTATGAGGTGTTTATAAAACAAAAAAGAGGCGCGAAGCCTCTTAAAATTGTTATTTTCTTAATCCTAATTCCTTAATTATAGCACGATACCTTAAGATATCTTTCTTAATTAAGTAGTCTAGTAAAGAACGACGCTTACCTACTAGTTTTACTAGTGAACGCTCGGTGTTATAATCCTTACGATTTGTTTTTAAGTGCTGCGTTAAGTGTTCAATACGTTTTGTAAACAAAGCAATTTGACCTTCTGCGCTTCCAGTATCGGTTGCTCCGTTACCGTGTTTTGCGAAAAGCGCTTGCTTTTCTTCTTTAGTTAAATACATTCTAATATTATTGTAAATGATTGTTATGTATATGAAAGATTTTCTTTCAAGCTGCAAATATAGTAAATTTTAATTATTCAGCCATTTTTTGTTTGAAAAAGACATCTACTATTTTTTAAGCAAACAATCATTAAAAAACGAGTTTCTATGTTCTTAAAGGCTGATTGGTAATTAAATCAATATACAAATTGACCTTATCTTTCAAATGTTTTCGGTGTGTAATGAAATCCAGGAAACCGTGTTCTAATAAAACTCCGATGTTTGAAAATTTTCAGGTAAATCTTGTCCGGTGGTATCGCGCACTACACGTGGTCCAGCAAATCCAATTAGTAATTTTTAAAATCGATACTTTGCTTCTAGAAATAAATATCGAGGTAATAATCTAATTTCAGATGTGTAAGTGCTAACTTCATTAATGTTTTCCATGATTAATTCGTTTTCATTATTTAAATTATTGAAAATTAAACGATATGAAAATTTTGATTTTTCAGGACTGAAATTGAGTTCAAAATTTATAAAGCTATAATTACCATATTGCAAAAGATAAAATTTATTTTTCAATAAAGCGGTTAATTCATTGTTCAAATTATAATTAACATCTATAGCTATCGTTTTCCAATTAGTAATTGAAGTTACAGAATTCAATGTTGATTTAGTTTCATTTAAATTCAATTTAAAATTAAAGTTTATGTCCGAATTAAAATAGGTTCTACCAGTTAAAAAGTAAGAACTGTTAACTAAATTTAAATTACTAAAGTTTACAGAATTGAGTTTTATAGGTGTATTTGTTGTGTTCCATAAGACTCCTAGATTTGTAGATAGTTTTAATTTTTTAAAATAAGATGTTATGTCAATTTTAGAGATTAAAATATCACCTCCTTTTTCAAATTTTAAGGTGCTGAAACTAAAATCCTGATTGAGAAAATTACTGCTCGTATATCTTCCGTCTGCTTCTATAAACTGTGTTGTAATTGATAAAGTTTGCGTTTGTAATTCATTGGAGATATAATAGCTGAATTTATATTTATTACGCTTGGTAAATGAAAATGATGTATCACCTCTAATAAAGGATTGATAATTTCTTAATTGGAAATTCTCAAGAAATACCTTAGTTGCAGGTGCTATATAATCACGATGAAATTGGAAATTTAGATTTCCAATTTTTAAGTTTTTAAGTCTCAATCCAATTTTTGGATTAAGAAATATATGATTGTTTTCGTCAAGATAATTATCAATTTTCACATATTCAAATGATAAGGATCCATATAATTCAATTTTTTTTGATGGTTTATACCTTAAATTGGATGTAAAAAATAGTTTGTCTTGTTTATGTTTCAGGTTATTTTGAAGCGTGTCAATTTCAGTTTGATCTGTTAATTTAAATATATTTTTTCGTTTTTCATGTAAGTTTTCAATTCCTAGTTCTAAGGTATTTTCAATCTTACCCATATTAATTAGCAAGGAGCTTTTACTGCCTATAATCTGAGATTCATCATTAGTTGTATTTTTTATCGGTTTAAATTCAGGCTGAATAAAAACCATATTTAAAGTAGGTGATATTAAATTTAATTGTTGGTCTGAATTAATTCTGCCAAAATAAAAATAATTATGGATTAATTTTTTATTGATAAGTACCGTATAATTTAAATGATTAAAAAACGATGCTTGACTGGTTTTTAGATTTTCATTTATTGGAGTATCGTTAAATAATAGATTTTGATTGGTAAGATTATCTGTGTTTTTGAAATTCAGTGTATTTTTTATAAAAGATTGTTCGTCAATAAAATATTTTAATTCAATATTTCCGCCAACAAGCGGATTTTTACTTTCAATTCTACGAGATTCATTATAAGTAATAGAAGGATTAGTCGTGTTGAATATAGTTTCAGATGTTGATAAAAAATCTTCATTATCTTTTAGGTAATAGCCTGTTCCTCTTACTTTTAGTTTTGAATTTACACTTTTTACAAAACTCAATGAGTTTATGAATGCGCTATTAAATATGGCTTCATTATTGTTGAAAAATTGAATTTGATAATCAGGAGTTTCATAAATAGGGTCAATTTTTAATTCGTTAAAATTGGAATAAGTAGTATTTTCTTCTTGTGCTATATTTATTTGATTTCTAGCTAAACTACCTAAATTGTTAAAGTTATTGAAATTGAAAAACTTTATCTTTTTTCTAATCAGTCCAACATTTGATGCTAGATTAAAGCGCTCTTTACTCCCAAGTCCTGTGCTGATATTTCCAAACCAAATATTGTTATATTCTTCTTTAAGCACTAAATTTACAGCCACTTTATTTGAAGCTAAAACTTTAGCTAAAACAGGGTTATCCTCAAAACCTTCTAAAATTTCTACTTCCTTTAATACTTTGGCATCTAAATTCTTTGAAAGTATCGAATAATTTTTATCGAACATGTCCTCTCCCTCAATTAAAAGTTTATCAATAAAGCGTCCGTGAGCCTTAATGAGACCATTATCCAATACTTCGATTCCAGGGAGCTTTTTTAAAATATCTTCAACTGTTTGCTCTGTGTTATCTTTAAAAGCATTCACGCTGTAAACGAACTTATTATCCTCTCTTTTGATTTTGGCATCTGACGCTATTACTACTTCATCAAGTTGTTCTAAATTTTCAGAGAGTGTAAATGATAGTTTATGAATTTGGGAATTTGAGCTAACTTGAATAGTGTCGGAAATATTTTTATAACCTAAAGAATATACAGATAAGATTAAAAAAGGCTCTTTTGTGCTTTTTAATTTAAAATTGAAAGCACCAATTGAGTCCGTATATGAATAGGCAAGTATAGATTTGTTATTAGAAATTACAACATTTGCATTGTCAATGGGAGTATTACTATCGCTTTTGACAGAGCCATAAATTTGAATTTCTTGCGCAATTAGTTTTGAGGAATTTATAAATAGTATACCTATAATAATTAAGCTGTATATAGGTTTTAGAGCCATACAATTAGAAATTGTTATTAAAATGACTCCAATAATGCTTCGCTTTTAACTTTTTGTTCTGGTACATCTGTATTCAATTTTTGGGCAATAGTAATGGAGCTGTTGCGCATTCTTTCATACATTTTATCAAGTCTTTCTTTAAAATCATCTAAACTTTTCCATGAAATAAGTTGATTTTCGTAACTTCTAATTTGAGCAATAGCAGTTTGGTTATCAGTTGGATATTCCAAACTTTTAAAGTAAAGATACATTTCTTTATCTTTATCATAAGCTTCTAATATTAAACCAGGCAAACCTTGTAGTTTCCAGGGACCAAATGGAAGTGGTACTTCTAAAGTGTACCAAGCGGTATAAATTCTGCCTCTAAATTCGCCAGTGGCTTTGTTTACAGTAAATTTGCCAATCTTTTTGGTTTCGGTTTCAAGTTTCCAATTAATTCTGGGTGTCTTTTCTGCTACATAAAAATTATTCCATTGAGACCAATATATGCTGTCTTTTTTTCTATTATAATACACTTGTTTGCCTAAAGGTGTTGTGTAAACAGCGTAAGCAAGGCCTTCACTGCCATCGGCATTGTCATATACTTTTTTGAATTCTGTTTTACTGTCTAAAGAGTCTTTGGCGCTTACATAATAGGATTCATTTGAATTATATAACAAAAATGAATTAAAATCTGGTCCGTGTGGTCCTTTTAGCCCAATACTTTCAATTTGACCATAATAAACAATGCCTTTTTTTTGAGACCATAAATTCAAACAAGATATGATTATTGCGTATAAAAGTATTTGAGTTTTCATTTAATAATATTTTAAATGCGATACGCTCAGAACATACCGCATTAGTTTTTAATAAATTAAAATATCTGTAATTATTAACTTATGTGTCTTAATAATTGTTTGGGTCGTTGCAAGCTGCATTCTGCATGTCTTTATAATCGGCTTGCGAATATCCATCTACTTCATAATATTGAAAACTATATCCGCTTTCGCAAACAAAAGTTACCAATTTTGGTTTTTTAAATTCTTTAATTGTTTCTGCTTTTTCTATGAAATTGCTTGAAGCAAAAGCAGTTACTACTATTCCTAATGATAGTATTCCTGAAAACAATACTTTTTTCATAATTGTTTTAAGTTTTTATCTTAATAATTATTAAGATGGTTATTAAAAATTTAGAAACAAGGTGATAAAGGAATACAAGGTTTTAACAAGGTGCTTCTTGAACTTTGAAAAAAATTAACCAACGTTGGTTTTAGATTAATCTGAATTGTTAAAAACAAGTAACATGGGTACCTTGTAAAAACCGCAGTTAAAAATTTTTGACTATCAAACCTAAAAAAAAAAGAATTTATGCAATTTTTATTGTGATTTTTTTTTGAAAATTATATAGAATTTTTTGAAAATCCCTAAATGGCTTGCTATCGCAGGCAAACTATAATCTAAAATTAAAGTGGTCGTTTTCGTTTTAGTGAAAATATTTTAATTAAAAAGCCTTTAGAAATTTATCTAAAGGCTTTTTAAATTTTAGGCTCTTAAAGGCTGATTGGTAATTAAATCAATATACAAATTGACCTTATCTTTCAAATGTTTTCGGTGTGTAATGAAATCCAGGAAACCGTGTTCTAATAAAAACTCCGATGTTTGAAAATCTTCAGGTAAATCTTGTCCGGTGGTATCGCGCACTACACGTGGTCCAGCAAATCCAATTAAAGCACCAGGTTCTGCAATATTAATATCCCCTAACATGGCAAAAGATGCTGTTGTACCTCCCGTTGTTGGATCGGTACATAAGGAAATATACGGTATGCCAGCATCTGCTAATTGTGCCAATATAACCGATGTTTTTGCTAATTGCATTAAGGACAAAGCTGCCTCCATCATCCGTGCGCCTCCAGATTTGGAGATAATCATGAATGGTATTTTTTTCTTTAATGCATATTGGCCTGCTCGTGCTATTTTTTCGCCAACCACAGAGCCCATAGAGCCTCCTATAAATGAGAAATCCATACAGGCAACTACCAAGTCCTTGCCTTTGGATTTGCCAACGGCTGTGCGAACAGCGTCCTGAAGTTTGGTTTTTTCTTGAGCTGCTTTTAAACGTTCTGGGTATTTTTTTGTGTCTTCAAATTTTAAAGGGTCTTTGGATTCTAGTTTCGCATCCAATTCTTTAAATTCATTATTATCGAACAAGATCTCGAAGTATTCTTTACTACCTATGCGCACATGGTAGCCGTCTTCTGGACTTACGTAAAAGTTTTGCTCTAATTCTTTAGCGTCTACAATTTTACCGGTAGGCGATTTATACCACAACCCTTTGGGTGTGTCTTTTTTTTGCTCCGTAGAGGTTTGAATTCCTTTTTCTTTTCGTTTAAACCAAGACATAGTGCTTAACGATTTTTGTTAGTTAGGCGGCTAGCTAGAATAATGAATTCAGGCTGTAGTTTCCGCATTTGTTAGTCTAGCAAAAGTACACGATTAATTTTAAATCTGCGTTTTTCGCTTTGTTATTTTGTTAAAGTGTGTTTACGTTGTTTAAATCTTCAAAGGCTTTTTTTAAGCGCGCTACAAACGATTCTTCGCCTTTTCGAAGCCAAACTCGTGGGTCGTAGTATTTTTTATTTGGGATGTCGTCGCCGTCTGGATTGCCAATTTGGCTTTGTAAGTAGGCTTCTTTATCCTTCATATAATCGCGTACGCCGGAGGTAAATGCATATTGCATATCTGTGTCGATATTCATTTTAATAACACCATAACCAATGGCTTCGCGAATTTCTTCCACGGAGCTACCAGAACCACCATGGAATACAAAATCTATGTGGTTGTGAGGGAGGTTAAATTTTTCGGAAACGTATGCTTGCGAATTTTTTAAAATTTTTGGTGTTAGCTTTACGTTGCCAGGTTTGTAAACGCCATGCACATTCCCAAAGGCTGCAGCAATGGTAAACTGGTTACTTATTTTACTCAACTCTTGGTACGCATAGGCTACCTCTTCCGGTTGGGTGTATAATTTAGAATCGTCTACATCTGTATTGTCTACACCGTCTTCTTCGCCTCCTGTTATACCTAATTCTATTTCCAGAGTCATGCCCATCTTACTCATTCGTTGTAGGTAGCGTTTGCAAATGTCAATATTTTCTTCAATGGGTTCCTCGCTCAAATCTATCATATGCGAACTGTATAGCGGTTTACCTGTTTCCTTAAAATGTTGCTCGCTAGCATCCAGTAGGCCGTCTATCCAAGGTAGCAGTTTTTTTGCACAATGGTCTGTGTGTAAAATAACAGGAACGCCATATGCTTCTGCCATTAAATGCACGTGTTTGGCACCGGCAATACAGCCAGCAATGGCTGCTTTTTGGTTTTCGTTACTTAAGCCTTTTCCAGCGTTAAAAACGCCACCACCATTAGAAAATTGAATAATTACGGGCGCGTTTAAATCTCTTGCCGTTTCCAGAACACCATTAATGGAGTTGGAACCTACAACATTTACAGCAGGAAGGGCAAAGCCTTTTTCTTTTGCAAGTTTAAAAATAGCTTGAACTTCGTGTCCAGTTGCAACGCCTGGTTTTATAGAATGTGACATAGTATGTGTTTTATGGTAACAAAAATAATAAAATTAATAGCTTAAAAAGGGTAATTAATACCAATGTTATAAACAGCGTTGGTAAAATTGTAGTCGTTAAACCAGCGGTTTCCCATTTGGTAGGAAGGGTCGTAGGTTTTAAAACCGGTATCGAAACGAAAAATAACAAAACCAAAATCGTAACGCAAGCCAAAGCCGCTACCTAGGGCAATATCTTGCAAGGAATTTAGGTTGGTAAAGGTAGCTTGGGGGTCCTCAATATTATCTAAAGCATTCCAAATATTGCCAGCATCGGCAAAAACAGCACCGTAAAAATCGCCAAAAATATTAAAACGATATTCCAAATTAAAAGCCAGTTTCATGTTAGCTTCATTAAACTCGTCGTTACTATCGGAGCTTCCTGGGCCTAAACTGTATGCGGTCCATGCGCGATTATCATTGGTACCGCCGGCAAAAAAACTTTTTGAAAACGGGATGCTATTTGAATTGCCGTACGGTATGGCAATGCCAAAAAAGCCACGAAACGCTAAAACCTGCTTTTTGCCTAAATCCCAGCGTTTTACATAATCTAATTCTGTTTTTAGGTATTGTGAATAGGCCACATCGAAAATTTCAAAATTATCGTTTGCATTTTTTGGGGTTCCAAACATGTTGGAGGCTAGCGAAAGGAGGTTGCCAGCCGATTCTATTTTTCCTCTAAAAATAGAAAAATTTTCGTCGAATAAATTGGTTCTGTTATCGCGTACATAGCTGTAACTGGAAGCAATTATAAGGTTGTTTTCGGTTAAACGCTCCTTACGTTCATTTATATTGCGAATGTTCTGGATGTTATTAACGCTTAAACCAAAGGGCGGGTTATTGCTTAACGCTTCTTGTATAAAAGAATTGGCTTCTTCCGGAATGCCTAAACTGGTATTGGGGTTAATATAATTTATGCTTTGGGCAATGTTGTTTAGTGTGTTGTAAGCGGTGCTGTATACGTTAAAATAGTTGCTTGGGTTTAAACTTTTTACATATTGAACGCTAAACAAATCCACGCGATTGGTAACTTTAAAATTTGGTTTCCAACGGTAATTTAAAGTGCCTGTTAAGTTTTGTTTATCCAGCCCAATATTTCGTTGGCTGGAGGTGGCAATGCTCATGCGGGTGGTAGGCGACATGCTTTTTGGAATAAGCTTGTCTGTATTAAAGGGTAACAACAGCCTTGGTATGGTTAGTTTTAAATCGGCTCCCCATTCCGTAATATCAAAAAACCGATCTTGGTCGTTGGCAGCGTCCTTGGAAGCGCCAATAGATCCAAATCCTGTAAGTTGTAAAGTTTCGGCACCGCCAAAAACGTTTCGCATTAAAACCGATGGATTTAAAGAAAATCCTATGGTTTGGATATTACTTTGCGATACTTCTGCACTAAATTCTAAACCAAATTTCTTTTTTGGATTTAGGTATACATTTGCCGTAAGGGTGTTATCGGTGTTTTCAATGTATTCTATGTTCGGGTATTTAAAGGTGCGTAGTTCGGAAATGTAGCGGTAGGACAAGGTTCTGTCCATATCTCGAAACGTAGAATCTGGTGTTATAAAAACGGCGTCTGTTAATGTTTTTGGCCTAAAGCGTAATTTTCCGGGACTAAAAATGGTGTAGCCTTTGTACTGTAAGGTGTCCTGTTGTTTGGTTTGTTTGTCTAAAAAATCGTATTCGGTAAAAATATTAACGTCCTTAATGGTGTAAACTTCAAAAGGTTTGCGTGTGGTGGAATCGTCATTTTTTATTAATCGATCTTGAATTTGTAAATCTACTTTTACCTTGTGGCCAGTTCTAATGGTGTCCATTTCAAAATAAACATAATCTTCTTTAAAGTGGTAAACACCATTATTTCTAAAATAATTGGTTAATCTGGTTTTTTCTTGTTCAAAGGTAGCTGTTTTATACTGGGTGTTTTTCTCAATTAATGTTTTGTTTTCTGGTGCCTGATATAAACTGTCTATGGCTGGCGATGCTATACTTACGCTTAAGGTGTCTACTATATAAGGTTTGCCTGTTTGTACATGGTAATCTACTTTAACACGGCTGGAGTCCACGGCTACGGTTTTGGCGGTTGCTTTTGCATTAAACCAACCGTTATGAAAATAGTAGGCTTCCAGTCTGTTTATTGTACGCTCTGTTTTGTCTTTATTAATAATGGTGGGCGCTTCGCCGGTGTTTTGCAACCAGGAGTTAAACCCTTTTCTCGAGTTTATATATTGGGTAAGTTGTTTTTTTGATAGCAGTCTCTCTAGTCTGTTTCGGCGTTTGGCTGTTTTGTTAATTTTGGCCTCTAAAATGGAGTCTATATTTGGTCGGGCTAAATTGTAAATGTGCAACCGGATGGGTATGCCCAGAAGTTTACGGTTTGGCTTTTGGTAAACTAAATTCGTTATAGCTTCGGTATTATTGGCCTTTTGGTTTATATATACCGTATTTTTGGTAAGTAGTTTTTCAGTATTTCCAACGCGCTTTACGGTGTTGCATGAAGCTGTAAGCAATGCAAGAACTAGAACAAACGCTATTTTTGACATGTGATTATGCAAAAGTTTTCATTTTAAACACCCTTTGGTATCTGCCGTTTAGTAAGCTAAAATTCTGAAATTTTGCTCAAAAATACATTATTTCCACAACAATAAAGCATGTATATAAAAGGACATTTTAAGTCTGTTGTATTTTATTTTTCTAATTTTGTTGGCAGCATTAAAAATAGGTTTCATGTTATCCAAAAACCAAGTTAAAGAAGTAACGCGCTTACAGCAAAAAAAGTACCGCCAGCAGTCTGGTTTATTTATTGCCGAAGGTGTAAAAACTATTAAGGAACTCCTAAAATCGCAGTGGCAGTTGGAGCAATTGTACACCCTGGAGTCTTTTGGTTTGGCTAGCAATTTAGAAACGCTAATTACTGCGCCCGAGTTAAAAAAAATTAGTGCTTTAAAAACACCCAACCAGGCCGTAGCTGTTTTTAGAATGCCAACACCACAACCTATAACAGACACGGGTATTACCGTTGTTTTGGATTCGGTACGCGATCCGGGTAATTTAGGTACAATAATCCGGTTATGCGATTGGTTTGGAATAAGTTATTTGGTTTGTAGCCCAGAAACGGTAGATTGTTATAACCCAAAAGTAATTCAGGCAACCATGGGTTCTATTACCCGAGTATCTGTTTCCTACACAGCTTTAGATACTTTTTTAGAAAATACCACACGCCCTATTTATGGTGCTTTTATGGATGGAAATTCTGTATATGCTGAAACGCTTATGGAAGACGCGGTATTGGTAATGGGAAACGAAGCCAATGGTATTTCCCAAGCTGTTGGCAGCTATATAAACAACCGCATTAGTATTCCGCGTTTTGGACCTATTCAAGCAACCGAAAGCTTAAATGTAGCTACTGCAACAGCTATTTTGTTAAGCGAGTTTAAACGCTTGACTTAACGCGTGCTGTTTAGCTTATTGAAAGGTAAAGTTTAAAAACACACCCCGTGTTTTCATGCTATGAACATTGCCAGTCCATGGGCTGTTAGGATCAGCATCTGGAACGATTTCGTTATTTAACGCAAAAACGCCTCTTATAGATGGTGTAAATTTGAAGAAATACAAATAAAAATCGATACCAAAGCCAACCTCATAAAAGAACATGTTTTTTTTAGTTCTAAATTGCCCGCTACTATTGTCGTCTGGATTGTTTTCGTTACTAGATAAGTTAAGTGCCGTAGATAAACCAGCTACAACAAATGGTTTAAAATTGTTAATACGTTTGGTAGAAAATTTCATTAACAGCGGAAAGTGGATGTAAGTCGATTTTACTTCGCGTTTTAAATCGGTACTCGTAAAATCGATACCGTTAAAATAGGTTTCGCTATACACTAAATTTCTGGTGGTAATGTATAAACCAGGTTCAAAGCGTAAATCCATGTATTCCATGACACGTAAGTTACCCAATAAGCCCACATTAAATCCACCTGTTTTTTCAACCAATATATCGGCTAAATCGTTGTTATAGTCAAAATTAAAATCGTAACTATTATAGCCTAAAAAAAAGCCATAACTTAATAGCTTTTTATCTTCAGTTTCTAAATTTCGAATTTTTTCTTTAGTAAATAGCTGTGCTGAAGCAATTTGCGAAAGCAAGATTAAACTTAAGCTTATCAGGTGTTTTTTCATAAAACTATTTTGATAATGTATATATAGTTGCCACACCAAAAGTTTGTGGCAAGTCTGTTACATTAGTAAACCCAATTTTACGCAAAATATTGTTTAATTCTTCACCGAAAGGAAAAACAGAAGCCGATTCGCATAAATAGGTGTAAGCTGTTTTATCTTTAGAAAACACTTTGCCAATTAGTGGTAAAATATTTTTAGTATAAAACTTATAACCTTGTTTGTAAGGTGTTTTTGTAGGCATAGAAGTTTCCAGAATTACAAAAGTGCCATTGGGTTTTAGTACCCGATAAATTTCGGCAAGCCCCTTTTCTAACGTTTCAAAATTACGAATTCCAAAGGCTACTGTAATAGCATCGAAAGAGTTGTCTTCAAAAGGCATGTTTTCCGAATCGCCTAAAACCATATCCACCGTGTTGCTTAAGTTTTTATGGGCTACTTTTTGCTTACCTATTTCAAGCATGCCGCTACTGATGTCGAAACCTACAATTTTCTTAGCATTCGTTTCAGCTAGCATAATGGCTAAATCGCCTGTACCTGTGGCAATATCCAAAACAGTTTCTGGATTTTGTGCCTTAACAATAGCCACCACTTTTTTGCGCCACGATACATCTATACCAAAGGAAATTACCCGATTTAAGCCATCGTAATTGCCAGATATGGTGTCGAACATTTGCGTAACCTGTTCTTTTTTACTTAAACTGCTATTTTTGTAGGGGTTTACTTTTGCCACGGTCTTTCTTTTTTTGCAAATATAAACTATTGTACAGGCATTAAGCAACTAGTTAGTAATTTATTATATGAATAAATATACTCGTAAAGTCCTTTAAATTGCTTTATATTTGCATGTCTTTTAAATAAGAAGCACACGACTTGCATAGTGGCTTGTTTAGTAACAGCGCTAGGGTTTTAGCCGGTGTTTAAACTTACATTACAAATGAAAATTATTATTGCGGGAGCTGGTGAAGTTGGATTTCATTTAGCGAAACTATTATCTTTCGAATCGCAAGAAATTACGCTCATAGATACTAATAAAGCTAGCTTGTTAAATGCCGATACGCATTTGGATATTAAGGCCATGAAAGGCGATGCCACTTCTATAGCCATGCTAAAGGATGCGCGCGTGGCAGAAAGCGATTTAGTTATTGCCGTTACCTCTTCCGAAACTACCAACATTACGGTGTGTGTTTTAGCCAAGCAGCTAGGCGCCAAACGGACTATTGCCAGAATTTCTAATACAGAGTTTATTCACTACAAAGATGAGGTAGGTTTTATAAAATTTGGTATTGACGAATTAATTTCGCCCGAAGCATTAGCAGCTGCCGAAATTAGATTACTACTAAACCAATCGGCTTTTAGCGATACGTTTTCATTTGAAGATGGGGCCTTAACCATGGTTGGTTTAGATTTGTCCAGAACAATGGCCTTTGTTGGCAAAACGGTAAAAGAGGCTGCAAAAATTTTCCCAGAAATTCATTTTGTACCAATAGCTATACAACGTTTTGGGACTCAATTTACCATTATACCGCGTGGCGATACACAATTTAAGGAAGGCGATCATGTTGTTTTTATTACCTCTGAAGGTGGTGCCGAAGAACTTTGTAAAATAACTGGTAAAACCAATACAGGTATTAAGCATGTTATGATTCTTGGAGGCAGCCAAATAGGATACAAAACAGCACGCGATCTCTCCGAAAGTGGCTTTCATGTTAAGCTTATAGAAAAGGACAAAAACAGAGCCTTCGATATTGCCGATGAGCTGCCAAATGTTTTGGTTATTAATGGCGATGGCCGAAATGTGGCGCTTTTAGAGGAGGAGAATATTAGTGATATGGACGCCTTTATTGCGGTAACAGGCAATAGCGAAATAAATATTATGTCCAGTTTGGTGGCCAAGTCCAAACAGGTTAAAAAAACCATTTCTTTGGTAGAAAACATGGATTATTTTGAGCTTTCACAATCCATTGGTATCGATACGTTAATTAATAAAAAACTACTTGCAGCCAATACCATTTTTAGGTTTGTGCGTCGTGGCGAGGTACTAGCCATGACCAAATTAAACAATATGGACGCCGAATTATTGGAGTTTAGGGTAAAGGCACAATCTAAAATTTGTAACACCCTAATTAAGGATGCGGCTTTCCCATTATCGGCTATTATTGCAGGTGTAATTAGAGATGGACTTGGTTATATTGCCTTGGGCGATTTTAAAATTCAAGAGGGCGACCGGGTGGTAATTTGTGGTTTGCCACGCTCCATAAAAGATGTGGAAAAACTGTTTTTATAAGCATGAAACTTAACTATAAAATAATCTTTCATTTTTTAGGTCTCTTACTATTATTTAATGGTGGTTTCATGTTAGTGTCCGCTTTAATTAGTAAGCTGTACGAAGATGGTGTTACAAACTACTTGTTGCTGGCAGCATTGTGCACGTTGGTGGTAGGTTTAGCACTTATGATACCCACTAGAAAACATCAAAAAATTATTAATAAGCGGGAAGGATATATAGTGGTTACCTTTGGCTGGCTTACAATGGCTTTTTCGGGTTGTTTACCTTATATTTTTACTGGGGCTATCCCGGATTTTACAAGTGCTTTCCTTGAAACCATGTCGGGTTATACCACCACCGGAGCCACGGTTTTAAACGATATTGAAATTATGCCTGAAGGCATCTTGTTTTGGCGCAGTTTAACCCACTGGATTGGTGGTATGGGAATAATTGTGTTAGCCATTGCTATTTTACCTCTTTTAGGTATTGGCGGTATGCAATTGTTTGCTGCCGAAGCGCCTGGCCCAAACACCGATAAGCTACACCCCCGAATTACCGATACGGCCAAGCGCTTGTGGCTTATTTATTTTGGCTATACCATTGCCGAAACTATTTTGTTAAAACTAGCAGGAATGAGTCTGTTTGATGCTATGAATCATGCTTTAAGTACCTTATCTACTGGTGGGTTTTCTACAAAAAACGCTAGTGTGGCCTATTGGAATGATCAGCCCCTTATTCAGTATATTATTATAGGGTTCATGTTTTTGGCGGGCACCAACTTTGTTTTAAGTTACTTTGCTTTTAAAGGTAAGGTTCAAAAAATACTAAAGGACGACGAGTTTAAGCTGTATCTTTCGTTTATTGTTATTTTTACGGCTATTGCTGCATTTATAATATACTTTAAGGCCGATGCGAGTGTATCAAGCATTCATCACCCAATGGTTTGGGGTGCGGCAGAAAGTGCCTTTCGTCATGGCTTGTTTCAAGTATTAAGTGTGGTTACAACTACCGGTTTTATTACGGCCGATTACACTCTATGGTCGCCATTTTTAGTGGTATTCTTCTTTGGACTCATGTTTTTAGGCGGTTCTGCTGGCAGTACTTCCGGAGGTGTAAAAGTGGTAAGACATTTAATTTTAATAAAAAATGGTTTTTTAGAATTTAAACGTGCCTTGCATCCTAATGCTATTTTACCCGTGCGCTATAATTCAAGAGCCGTTTCAGGCGATATTGTTTTTAATATTTTGGCCTTCTTCATTTTATATATGTTATCCTTTATTGTAGGTTCTTTGGTGTTCTCTATGTTTGGTTTAGATTTTATGTCTGCCATAGGTATTGCTGCCTCTAGTTTGGGTAACGTTGGTCCGGCTTTAGGTCAATTTGGTCCGGTAAACAATTATGCGGCATTAGAGCCTTTAGCCAAGTGGTGGGCCGCCTTTTTAATGCTTATTGGCCGATTAGAATTATTTACCGTACTTATTTTACTCACACCATTTTTTTGGCGAAATCGCTAAACCTGCGCCTTAATTTCTTGTGAATGCTTTTTTACAGATAAAAAAAATCCACTTCGTGGGAAGTGGATTGTTATGAGTATAAAGCAAACGGATTGTATTACGATACAGCAGCTTTAATGCGCTTAATGGCTTCAGTTATTTGCGCCTGACTGGCAGCGTAGGACAACCGTATGCAATTAGGGTCTCCAAAAGCATCGCCAGTAACGGTAGCTACTAATGCGTGTTCTAGTAAAAATAATGAGAAATCGGTTGCATTGTTAATGGTGGTTCCTTTTAGGGTTTTTCCAAAGAAAGCCGAAATATTAGGAAACACATAAAAAGCGCCTTCTGGTGTGTTGTTTACAAACCCCGGAACATCATCTAATAAAGTTAATACCAAATCACGTCGGATATGGAATTCGTCTATCATAAATTTAACCCGTGAAGGTGGTTCGTTTAAAGCGGTAATTACGGCACGCTGGGCAATGCTATTGGCACCGCTAGTTACTTGTCCTTGTAGTTTGTTGCAGGCACGGGCAATGGATTCAGGAGCACCTATGTAGCCAATGCGCCAGCCGGTCATGGCAAATGCTTTGGAAACACCGTTTACGGTTATGGTCCGGTTAAACATATCTGGAAATTGCGCCATACTGGCATGGCCATTTTCGGTAAAATTAATATGTTCATAAATTTCATCGGAAACTACATAAATATCTGGATGGTGCTTTAAAACGTCGGCCAAGGCACGAAGTTCTTCTTTGCTGTAAAGCGAGCCACTAGGATTACAAGGAGAGCTGTACCAAATCATTTTTGTGTTTGGTGTAATGGCAGCTTCCAACTGCTGTGGTGTCATTTTAAAGTCGGTTGCAATACTTGTTTGTACTTCCACTGGAATACCGCCAGCTAATTTTACAATATCGGCGTAACTTACCCAGTACGGGCAGGGTAATATAACTTCATCGCCTGGATTAATAAGTACTTGCGCTACATTGTAAAGTGCTTGTTTAGCACCCGTAGATACCACAATTTGCGGCAAGGTGTAATGCAAGTTATTATCGCGTTTAAATTTGGTAATAATAGCTTCTTTTAATTCCACATATCCATCAACCGGTGTGTAGGAATTGTAGTTATCATGAATGGCTTGAATGGCTGCCTCTTTTATGTAATCTGGTGTATTAAAATCGGGTTCTCCTAAACTTAACCCAATAATGTCTTTACCTTCGGCGCGTAATTCGCGGGTCTTTGCCGCCATCGCTAATGTGGCAGAAGTAGCCATGTTTAAAACTCTATCTGAAAGGCGTGTCATGTTTTTGAAAATAAATTAAATTAGGCCATACTTGGCTTTCTACCTAGTTCTTTTAATTGATTGTAATGTTCTGCAATAGCCGTCCAAATTGAGTTGTACTCATTGTATGGCAAGCTAAATTCTTGAGCTGTTTCCTTTACTATTTTTGCAATGTTTTTGTAGTGCACATGACTAATATGCGAGAATAAGTGGTGCTCTACTTGGCGGTTTAGGCCACCTGTGTAAAATTCGACAATCCAACTTTTAGGCGAAAAGTTGGAAGTGGTAAACAACTGGTGTATAGCCCACGTGTTTTTCATTGTGCCGTTTTCATCGGGTAAAGGCATGTCTGTATTAGGCATAACGTGTGCTAATTGAAAAATAACACTTAAAATAATGCCTGCGGTATAGTGCATAATAAAAAAGCCAATGAATACTTGCCACCAAGCAAATCCTAACGCTAGCGGTAATACCACCCAAATAGAATAGTAAACTATTTTGCCAATTATTAATTTGGTCCATTGTGTGGCTGGATTTGGAAAGTCGCCGTAAGATAATTTCCGTTTTAAATAAACATAGGTTTGTTTAAAATCGGTTGTAATAGCCCAATTTACGGTAAGTAATCCATAAAGTAAAAAGGCATAGTATTTTTGGTATTGGTGAATTTTGGACCATTTAGCGTGCTTGGAAAATCGAATAATTCGGCCTGCATCAATATCTTCGTCATGACCTTGAATGTTGGTGTACGTGTGGTGCAAAACATTATGTTGCACTTTCCAATTATAATCGTTTCCAGCTAAAATATGAATACTACTTCCCATAAGGGTATTAACCCATTTTTTACTGGAAAATGAGCCGTGGTTGGCGTCATGCATTACGTTCATACCAACACCAGCAATGCCAATGCCTATTACAATCATGCAAAGTATTTGCAGCCATCCGGGCATGCTTACAGTTAATAAAAGTACCAATGGCCCTAAAAGCAAGGTAAACATTACAACAGCCTTTACATATAGTTTCCAGTTACCTGTTTTTTTTAAGTTGTTTTCTTTGAAATAATCATTTACACGTTTGTTAAGTGTTCTAAAAAATTTAGCAGAGTCGTTTCTAGAAAATGAAATGGTTTTATTTGTCATTCTAATGGTATTATTGAAAGAGGCTAGGTGCTAGCTTCTTGTTGTATTTATGCAAATATAATTAATATACATTTGCTCCGGGATAAAGTTATCACAAAAAACGGCGTTAAATCCGGAAAGCATCCAAACCACCAAAATAGTGTAAAGCTGGTCTGGGTTGTTTTGAAAGTAAACGTTGGGTGTTAATAACTGGCGTGTTACTAGAAAAAATTTCGGAAGCCAAAATTTAAATTACCTACTTTTGTCCAAAATTTTTTAAAAACATGGAGCTAATATTAAAATACTTTCCAAATTTAAGCGCAGCGCAAATAAAACAATTTGAGCAATTGGAGGTTTTGTACCAAGACTGGAACCTGAAAATAAATGTGGTGTCTAGAAAAGATATAGACGAGCTGTATTTACGCCACGTACTCCATGCTTTAGCCATAGCAAAAGTAATTACATTTAAACCTGGCACAAAATTAATGGATGTTGGAACGGGTGGAGGTTTCCCAGGTATTCCACTGGCTATTTTGTTTCCGGAATGTTCGTTTCATTTAGTGGATAGTATTGCTAAAAAATTGAAAGTGGTGGATGAGGTTGTTGCAGGGTTAGAATTAACCAATGTAAAAACGACGCATTCCCGTGTTGAAGAAATTAAAGATACCTACGATTTTATTATCAGTAGAGCAGTGGCTGCCATGCCAACGTTTGTACATTGGATAAAAGGTAAAGTTGCCAAAAAACAAAATCATGACCTTAAAAATGGAATTTTGTATTTAAAAGGAGGCGATTTATCTGAAGAACTTCAAGACTATAAAACAGCAACCATTTATAATATTTCCGATTTCTATACAGAAGAATTTTTCGAAACAAAAAAAGTCGTGCATTTACCCATTAAGTTTAAAGGTTAAATAGTGGTGCAAAAACAGCTCGTAAGGGTACGGATATAATTAAAAAGAAAAACCCTTAACTTTTTGAAAGTTAAGGGTTTTTATAATTTTAGGAGCTAAAAGTTTAAGAGCCTAAAAACGGATATCTGTAATCAACTGGTGTTACAAATGTTTCTTTAATTAATCGTGGCGAAACCCAGCGTAACAAGTTTTGAGCAGATCCTGCCTTATCATTTGTTCCGGATGCTCTGGCGCCACCAAACGGCTGTTGTCCTACAACGGCACCGGTTGGCTTGTCGTTAATATAGAAGTTACCAGCACTATTTTGTAAAGCATTGGTTGCTTCCTCAATAGCGTAGCGGCAGGTAGCTAAAATAGCACCTGTTAAAGCGTATTCACTTGTAGAGTCAACTAATTTTAACGTGTTTGAGTAATCATCGGCATCGTATACATAAATTGTCATTACAGGGCCAAACAATTCCTCTACCATGGTTGTGTATTTCGGATTGGTTGTAACAATAACAGTTGGCTCAATAAAGTAACCTTCAGATTTGTTGTAGTTTCCACCTATAATTATTTCAGCATCGGTATCGGCTTTTGCTTGATCTATGTATTTAGCTAGTTTATCGAAAGACGCTTCGTTTATTACAGCTGTAATGAAGTTGTCCATGTTTTCTGGTGATCCCATTTTAAAGGATTCAATATCTTCAATAACGTATTTTTTAACCTCTTCCCATAAATTACTTGGAATGTAGCCGCGGGATGCTGCACTACACTTTTGTCCTTGAAACTCAAAAGCACCTCTGGAAATAGCAGTAGCTACTTGTTTCGGATTTGCCGATTTATGTGCTACAATAAAATCCTTACCGCCAGTTTCTCCTACAATTCTTGGGTATGTTTTGTATTTTTCAATATTGTTGCCAATTTGCTTCCATAAACTTTGGAATACAGGTGTTGAACCTGTGTAATGTAGGCCAGAAAAATCTGGACTCGCTAATACGGTGTCTGTAATCATACCCGGATTTCCAAAAACAACATTAATAACGCCGTCTGGTACACCAGCTTCTTTAAAAACATCCATGATTACTTTGGCCGAAAATATTTGGTTGTTACTAGGTTTCCAAACAACCACATTACCCATGAGCGCCATACAAGACGGTAAATTACCTGCAATAGCTGTAAAATTGAATGGTGTTACAGCATAGGTAAACCCTTCTAAAGGACGGTATTCAACACGGTTCCATGCGCCGCTGGTGCTTTCAGGTTGGTCCATGTAAATATCCGACATAAATTGCACGTTAAAACGCAAAAAGTCTATTAGTTCGCAAGCGGAATCTATTTCAGCTTGATAAATATTTTTAGACTGCGCAATCATGGTGGCCGCATTAATTTTTGCACGGTATGGGCCAGCAATTAATTCGGCAGCTTTTAAAAATATGCCGGCGCGCTGCTCCCAAGGTAATTGCGACCACGTTTTTCTGGCCTCTAAAGCAGTAGCAATGGCCTCTTCTACGTGTGTCTTTTCTGCCAAATGGTAAGTACCAACCACATGTTTATGATCGTGTGGCGGAGACATGGTTCTGGTGTTACCCGTTTTTACCTCTTTTCCGTTTATATACATACCTACATCAACGGTGCTGTTGTACATATCTTTGTATGCCTTTAAAACTTCTTCGCGTTCAGGCGATCCTGGTGCATAAGATTTTACAGGCTCGTTCACTGCAATTGGTACATTAAAAAATCCTTTTCCCATGAGTGTTTATTTTTTTGTAGTTTAACTAATTTGAAAGGAGCGAAGGTACAAAATTTTGCCTATTTTTTTGATAGAAAGGCGCTTAAATACGTTTTAATTCGCGCGCCAATTTAGTTATTTTCGTAGTTGTAAAAATACAGTCATTATATGTGTACGGTTACATTTTTTCCAAAGGCTAACGGGCAATTTATTATTACTTCCAATAGAGATGAACTGCCAAGCAGACAAACAGTTCCACCAAAACTATATAACGAAAATGGTGTAGTTATGCTGTATCCAAAAGATACTGTAGCAGGAGGTTCTTGGATTGGCCTGGCTAGTACAAACAGATTGGCATGCCTGCTAAATGGCGGTTTTAAACCGTACAAGCCCGCTAGTACCTATCGGTTAAGTCGGGGTTTGGTAGTTAAAAAAGTGTTACAGGCTAGTAATTTATCGGTTTTTTTAGATACCTGTAATTTGCAAGGAATTGCACCTTTTACTTTAATACTAGTAGACTGGAATAAAATACTTCAGGTTTTAGAGTTGGTATGGGATGGGAGCCAAAAGCATGTCAGGCAAGTGCCGCTTAAACCAACAATTTGGTCTTCGGCTACGCTTTATACTGATGAAATGAAAACTGACAGACAACGTTGGTTTCAAATATTCAATAAGAAATTAGATACCTCGGCAGAGGCAATTATGGCATTTCATAAAACAGCTGGTAATACAAGTAAAACGCACAGTGTTTTGTTAAAACGTAAGCACATAGAAACAACCAGTATCACGCAGATTACTTATTTACAAACTGATTTGAAAATGCACTACACCGATTTACTTACCGATATACATCATGTGGTTCCTTTTAAAATTTCCGGTTAATTTAGCGCAAATGATGCGTGCAAGCGAAATGAGGGAATAGCAACTTTGAAGGTTTGGTTGGTTTCTAAATTGCGCATGCTATAAAAACCGCGCATGAGGCCAAAAGGAGCCACAAGAGCACAACCAGAGGTGTAACTGTAAATTTCGCCAGGTTTTAAAATGGGTTTTTCGCCAATAACCCCAGGGCCTACTACCATTTCAACAGGTTTTAAGGCGTCGAAAATAGTCCATTCGCGGGCATATAATTGAACCAAATCCTTACTCTGATTTTCAATTACAACTTGATAGGCAAAGGCATAATTAAGTTGGTACTGCTTATAAAAAGAACCTTCAAAATTTGTGTTTACCGAAATTTTTATGCCTTTGGTAACTTGCTGAACCATGCTTTGGCGGGTTTTAAATTTTACGTTATGTAAAAATAAGCAATAAAATCTTGGAATTAAAATGAAAGACTCTTACAAGGTGTCTAATACCAGATAATTAGCTTTTTTTTAACAGAATTATGGCGCTTGACGGTGTTAAACTGGCATGAAGCTAAATGGGGTTTTTACTGCTTGGACGCATGAAAAAAGCTTACTTTAAAACGCTTTGTAAAATAATGCCACCATATTACTTATAACAGCCAGATTTGAAAACGATTTACTTATAATTTAGTTGGATATGTTGGTAGAATTGCCTTCACCAACACCAACAATACGATCGTATCTGCCACCTAAATCGCGGAAGTAAACCACCACTTTATAATCGTTTTCTGTCTGCCAAAAGCTGCCACTAATGGCACTTTCATTTAATGCGCCAGTTTGGTTGTTTTTTACAACATATTTGTAATTGTAGAAACCTTGTTTTAGGAGTATGGGTACTTCATATAACCCGTTGGCTGGATTAAAAACCATTTTATTGGCGTCCTCTAAAGCGTAATTGTTAAAATTGCCATACACGTAAACCGACTCATTTTTGGGTAGTTCAGGAAGAATAAGCGAAAAATGAATCCACGCATAATCGGCTTCAATAGCTGGTTTTTCGGTGTTAATGGCGTTAATTAAAAAGTTTCCATTAATATCCGGATTGTAGGTGTAAGGTTTGTTAAAGCGGGGCGCGTTGGTAAATAAATAATTGCTGTATAATTCGTTAAGTTCAATATAACGTATGGCTGCGTTGGCGCCACGAATGTCTTTGTTTTCGAAATAAAAATATTCGTTACCGCCTTCAAATAAAATTTTATCGGTGTATTTGTAAACAAGTTCGCTGCCTAATGTATATTGAGGCGGAACATTACTAATGGCCGTATGTAGGTTGTTATTTTGAATAATGCATGTTTTTACTGTTTGTTGTGGGTTGTTAAAACGCATGTTGTTAGAGTTTATAATAATGTCCAAACCTTGCATGGTTTCAACCTGGCGCACATCGCGAGCGCGTTTTACAGAAACGCCTACGGTTGCCATGTTTTCCTGCACCATAAACTTTCTAGAAAACACCAATTCATCGTAATCGTTGTAAACAAATAACATGTAATTTCCAGATACTTTTAGTCCTCTGGTTTGCGCATTTGGAATACGCAACGTGTAATGCGAGTATATTTGATAGGTGTTAAAGGAGTTTTCGTAGTCGCGAATTCGTTGATTGTCTATGCCGCTTAAATATTCGCTTTGCATAAGTTGCGAAGGTTCCCAATTGTAGTCGAAGTGTTTTATTTGGTAGTAAAAGTCGGCTTCATCGCCGTTTAAGGCATCAAATTCCAAAATTAACTGCTGCCCGAGTTGAATTATGGGTAACTGACTTTGGGCGGTTTGCCCTTGAAACGTAATAGATTTAATATAAGCCGGAGGTGCTTTTTCTTGGACAACCTGGGCAGAAACCAACGGGCATACCATAATAAGGACGCAAATAAAAACTATTCTCAACATACATTTTTTGTTTAGATGCTAAAGGTAAGCAAAATTTGTGCCTTCCCTAGTCTCATTATTTAGAATGAATATAAATAACAAACTTAAAGGAAGTCTGGCATAAAATGATGTATAATTTCGTAAATTTGCAGCGATTTTTACCTTTGGTAAATCTCGGAATCATATTTTTTACTATTAACAAAATAGATTTATAACATGTCAAACGACATTACCATTAAAAAAGGTCTAGATATCAAGCTTAAAGGAGCTGCTGAATATGTGACTGAAAATGCTGTTGTTAGCAATTTTTGCACGGTTAGACCAGAGGACTTCCACGGTGTTACACCAAAATTAATCGTTAAAGTTGGCGCGAAAGTAAAGGCAGGAGAACCTATTTTTTACAATAAGGCTCAAGAGTCTGTTATGTTTGTATCGCCTGTTTCGGGAGAAATAGTAGATATTCCCAGAGGTGAGAAACGTCGTATTTTAGCGTTGAAAATTTTAGCCGACAAGGAGCAGGCTTATCACGACCACGGTGTGTTTAATTTAGAATCTGCTACATCAGAATCTGTTAAAGCACATTTATTAGCTTCTGGTTGCTGGCCATTTATTAAGCAAAGACCTTACGATGTTATTGCTAATCCAAACAAAGCACCAAAAGCTATTTTTATTTCGGGTTACGCCACGGCACCTTTAGCTGCGGATTACGACTATGTATTGCAAGGTAAGGAAGCCGAGTTGCAGGCAGCTGTTACCGCATTAGGTAAACTTACAGAGGGCCAAGTGCATGTATCGGTTGGAAAAAATGCCAATTCGCCTTTAGCAGGCTTAACAGGCGTTTCTTTGCACAAGGTATCTGGACCGCATCCAGCTGGAAATGTGGGTGCTCAAATAAATAAAATAGATCCTATAAATAAAGGTGAAACTGTTTGGACTGTTGCACCACAGGATTTAGTTATTATGGGTGAATTGCTTTTAACAGGTAAATTTAACGCCGAGCGTTTGGTTGCGCTTGTAGGCTCGTCTGTTAAAAAACCACGTTATTTTAAAACTAAAATAGGCAGCGAAGTAGCGACTATGGTTTACGATAACGGCGTAGAAAAGGGTGGTAATGATCGTGTCATTTCTGGAAACGTATTAACCGGTAAGCAAGTAAAACCAGACGGAAGTTTGGATTATTACAGCAATACTATTTCGGTAATACCTGAAGGAGACGATTATGAATTTTTTGGATGGAATAAGCCTGTTTTCGATAAAATTTCGACTTCCCGCGCGTTAACATTTTCATGGTTAACGCCAAATAAAAAGTACGAACTTACTACAAATACCAATGGCGAGCATCGGGCATTTGTACTTACAGGGAAATATGAAGAGGTGTTTCCTTTAGATATTTACCCATTACAATTACTTAAAGCGTGTATGTATTCCGATTTGGATGAAATGGAGGCCTTGGGTATGTATGAAGTAGCTCCAGAAGATTTTGCCTTAACAGAATTTGTATGCGTGTCCAAACAGCCGCATCAGGAAATTATTAGAAAAGGACTGGACCTAATGATAAAAGAAATTGGATAATGATTCATTTTCAACCAAAAATGAAAAATATTTAAAAATATGAGTTTAAAAAGTAATTTACATAATTTAAAGGAGAAGTACAGAGGGACAAAAATGGCCCCAGCGTTTAACGCACTTCACACTTTCTTGTATCTGCCTAATATGACCACCGAAAACGGGACGCATATTAAAGCAGCCGATGATTTAAAAAGAACCATGAATGTGGTTATTTTAGCTTTAGTGCCATGTTTAATATTTGGTATATTCAACGCTGGTTACCAGCACTATTTAGCCTTGGGCGAAATTGAAGCTGCTAAAGGTTTTTTAGGTGCTTCTTTTTGGACGCTAGATAACTTAATAATTGGAGCATGGACTGTATTGCCATTAGTAGCCGTTTCCTACGGTGTTGGTTTGGCAGTTGAGTTTCTTTTTGCAGTTATTAAGGGTCATGAAGTTGAAGAAGGTTACCTAGTAACAGGTATGTTAGTACCTTTAATTGTTCCTGTGGATATTCCGTTATGGATGCTAGCTGTTGCAGTAGTGTTTGGCGTAGTTATCGGTAAAGAAGTATTTGGTGGCACGGGTATGAATATTTTAAATCCAGCCCTTACCATCCGTGCATTCTTGTTTTTTGCCTATCCAACATGGATGTCGGGCGATAAGGTTTGGGTACACGGCGCTGTGGAGCGTGCAGGTACAGCCGATGCCATTTCGGGTGAAACCATTTTAGGTTCCTACGCTCAAAATAATTCCGTTATGTACGACTATTGGGATATGTTTTGGGGAGTTATACCAGGTTCGGTTGGCGAAACTTCTAAACTACTAATTATTATAGGTGCTTTATTTTTAATATTCACCAAAGTAGGTAGCTGGAGAATTATTGTAAGTACGCTTATTGGTGCATTAGTAATGGGCTTAATCTTTAACTTGGTTGTAGATGCTGGTTGGATTGCCGATTCAAGTAAATTCTACGGATTAATGAGCGTTCCGTTCTGGCAGCACCTAATTATTGGTAGTATTCTATTTGGTGCTGTTTACATGGCTACCGATCCGGTTACAGCCTCGCAAACAAACAAAGGAAAATGGATTTACGGGTTTTTAATTGGATTTATATCCATTATGATTCGTGTATTCAACCCAGCCTATCCAGAAGGGGTATTTTTAGCAATTTTATTAATGAACGTATTTGCACCAACCATTGATCATTATGTTGTTCAAGGTAATGTAAAACGTAGAATGAAGCGTATTAAAGTAAAAACAGCATAATTATGGCAATAGATACAGAAAAAAATAGCTACACGGTCATTTTTTCAATCGTTATGGTTGTTATAGTGGGCTCCATATTAGCAGGTTTGGCCTCGGGCTTAAAACCGCTAGTAAAAGCAAACGAGCGTTATGAAAAGCAACAAAACATTTTGTATGCTTTAGGGGTAAACGATAATAAAGGACCGAATGACGTTGCCTTTGTTCCTACAGATAGGGTAGAGGCCGAGTTTGAGAAATACATTACCAAACAATATGTGTTACAAGGCGATGAATTAATTGAGGATGATGAAGCCTACTTAATTGATATTAAAAAGGAAGAAACAAAAGCTAAAAACCCAGACTATCAAAGACGTTTGCCTTTATTTGTTGGGCAAAAAGATGGTCAGGATGTGTACATTGTGCCTGTAAGAGGAAAGGGGTTATGGGATGCTATTTGGGGCTTTGTGGCACTGGATAAATCCATGACTGTACAGGGTGTTTATTTCGATCATAAAGCGGAAACACCTGGTCTTGGTTCGGAAATTAAGCAGCGCTATTTTATGGACGATTTTACAGGCGAAAAATTTCTAGATGGCGATGCCTTTGTAGGAATTACCGTGGCTAAAGGAAACAACGACCCTAAAAATGAAATAAAAGACGATCACGAAATTGATGCGCTAGCAGGTGCTACCATTACAGGCGATGGTGTTTCGGCAATGCTGAAAAAAGACGTGAAAATGTACATGCCTTATTTTAAGACTTTAAACTAAATGCTCTATGGGACTTTTATCAAAAAAAGATAGTAAATTAATTAGTGATCCGTTATTGGATAATAACCCAATTACGATACAGGTTTTAGGAATCTGTTCGGCTTTGGCTATTACAGCGCAGCTTAAACCTTCAATAGTAATGGCTATTTCGGTTATTTTTGTAATGGGTGTGGGTAACGTTGTTATCTCGTTAATGCGAAACATTATTCCTTCAAAAATTAGAATTATCGTACAACTTATTGTTGTGGCTACATTGGTAATTATTGTAGACCAAGTACTAAAGGCCTTTGCCTACAGTTTAAGTAAAGAGCTTTCGGTTTTTATTGGATTAATTATTACCAACTGTATTATTATGGGACGTTTTGAAGCCTTTGCTTTAGCCAACAAACCATGGCGTTCTTTTTTAGATGGTATTGGAAACGCTTTAGGTTATGGTGTTATTTTAATAATTGTTGGTTTCTTTAGAGAGCTATTAGGTTCTGGTACTTTATTTGGTTACAAAGTACTTGGCGACGCTGTAGAAAAAACTGGCTTGTACGCTATAGGTTACGAAAATAATGGCTTTATGGTACTACCTCCAATGGCCTTGATTGTTGTAGGTATTATTATTTGGGTACAACGTAGTAAAAACAAAGCATTAATAGAAGACTAAACGAACGGGTAAGTCGTGTCACCAAAAGTTATTAGGGAGCATGATACTTACCGAATACGAATAAAATTATGGAACATATAGAGTTATTTTTTAAATCGATATTTGTAGATAACATGGTATTTGCATACTTTTTAGGTATGTGTTCTTACCTGGCAGTATCAAAAAAGGTATCTACAGCTGTCGGACTAGGTGCAGCGGTTATTTTTGTTTTAGCTATAACGGTGCCTTTAAACTGGTTGTTGGATCAGTATTTATTGCAAGAAGGTGCGCTGGTTTGGTTAGGACCAGAGTTTGCCGATTATGATTTAGGTTTCTTATCCTTTATCATGTTTATTGCTACCATTGCTACAATGGTACAATTGGTAGAAATTATAGTAGAAAAATTTTCACCTGCCTTATATAATTCATTGGGTATTTTCTTACCGTTAATTGCGGTAAACTGTGCTATTTTAGGAGGCTCATTATTCATGCAGTCTCGTGAAATTGAAACACTTGGTTTGGCATTAAATTACGGTATATCATCTGGTATTGGTTGGTTTTTAGCTATTGTTGCTATTGCGGCCATTCGCGAAAAAATTCGTTACAGCTCTGTGCCCGCGCCTTTACGTGGTTTAGGTATTACCTTTATCATTACCGGTTTAATGGCTATTGGGTTTATGAGTTTTGGTGGAATGCTTACAGGTGGCGATGATGCTGTTGAAACAGAAGAAACAACAACCCAAGCGGAAGCGCCTGTTCAGGAAGCCGATGCAGATGAAAATACTATTGTTAAAACAAGTTTAACGGTAGCCGATAACACAATTAAATAGAACGTACTATGATTATATTAGCCGCAAATACTTTAGGAGTTGTTTTAGCTACGGTAGCAGCCTTTTTACTGGTTACGCTATTATTGGTAGCTTTATTATTAGTTGTTAAGCAAAAATTGTCGCCTTCAGGTCCCGTTAAAATTTTAATTAATGGCGAGCGCGAAATAGAAGTGTCGTCTGGCGATACTTTATTGTCCACACTTGGTGCAAATAAAATTTTCTTACCGTCAGCCTGTGGTGGTGGTGGTACTTGTATTCAGTGCGAGTGTCACGTAACTTCCGGAGGTGGCGAGGCTTTACCTACAGAAACACCGCATTTTAGTAGAAAAGAATTGCAAGCCGGAGCGCGTTTATCCTGTCAGGTAAAGGTAAAGCAGGATATGGAAATTACCATTCCAGAGGAAGTTTTTGGTATTAAAAAATGGGAAGCTACGGTTGTTAGAAATTATAACGTAGCCTCTTTTATCAAGGAATTTGTAGTTGAAATTCCTGAAGATATGGGTTACAAAGCGGGTGGTTATATCCAAATTGAAATCCCACCATGCGAAATTAAATTTTCGGATATCGATATTACGGCGCATCCAGAGGAACACGCCTCTCCAGATATGTTTCAAGCAGAATGGGATAAGTTCGAGTTGTGGCCGCTTGTTATGAAGAATACAGAAACAGTAGAACGTGCGTATTCCATGGCTTCTTACCCTGCAGAAGGGCGCGAAATTATGTTAAATGTGCGTATTGCTACGCCACCTTTCGATAGAGCTAAAAATACTTGGATGGATGTTAATCCGGGTATTGCATCGTCTTACATTTTTGCACAAAAACCTGGCGATAAGGTAACCATTTCTGGTCCTTATGGTGAGTTCTTTATTAATGAATCCGAAGCTGAAATGTTGTACGTAGGTGGTGGTGCAGGTATGGCGCCAATGCGTTCGCATTTATACCACTTATTCAAAACTTTAAAAACTGGTAGAAAAGTAACTTATTGGTATGGTGGTCGTTCTAAACGTGAATTGTTCTATCTAGATCATTTCCGTGAATTGGAGCGCGATTTTCCGAACTTTAAATTTTATTTAGCATTATCAGAACCTTTAGAGGAGGATAATTGGAAAGTTAAAGAATCGTTAGATGCTCCTGGAGATGGTTTTGTTGGGTTTATTCACAACTGTGTTATTGAACATTACTTAAATCACCACGAAACACCAGAGGATATAGAATTGTATTTCTGTGGTCCACCATTAATGAACCAAGCTGTTCAAAAAATGGGTGAGGATTTTGGAATTCCAGATGAAAACATACGTTTTGATGATTTTGGAGGTTAATTTTCCTTTCAGAACATCTAAATAATTACCTTAATTTTTAAGATGCCTAATACCTTTTTCGGAATTAGGCATCTTTTTTTTACCTTCATAGAAGATTTTAGCTTAATGGTAGCACGTAGCAGCATGTGCTACTAAATGGCCCTATTTATTCTATATTGTTTTGAGAAATTTACGATTACTTACTGTGGTATATGCCGTGCTATTCCTTTTATCCAGTAAAGGTTTTGCGCAGTTAGATGCTTTATCTTTTCAATTAGAAACCGCTCAAAAAAGTTATAAATCTGGTGATTTTGCCACAAGTATTTTAGCGAATGAAAAGGCTTTGCAGTTAGCATTGGCTTTAAATGACGATGTAACAGTTAAGGATTCTCTATTTTACGTATCGCTAAAGCAGCTAATTACAGTATCAGGAATTGGAAAGGCTATGGATGTGTCAGAGCGCTATTTTAACAGGTACAAAAAAGAAATTTATGATCACATTTGCACGTCTCAGCACCAAGCCACTCAAATAGGTATTATTAACAATTTTGTGGGTGTTGCTGTATATAATAAGAAAGCGCAATTGGCCGTAGATGCCTTTGTTATGTTTAAAGAATTAGCTGATAACTGTTCGGCTTTCCGGGATGTAGATTTGGTGCAATCGGCTGCCAATGCGGCTATGGCTTATGCAGATTTAAACCAACCAGATAAAGCTATCGAACTTTTACCTATAATTACGTACTATAAAGATAGTTTGCCTAATTGGAAAACAGCAGATTATAATAAGGTATTGGGTTATGTAAATGATAAAACGAATGCGGCACCAGAAATGGTGATTGGTTATTATATGAACGCTGCAAAAGGTTACACCCTAGATAAACGCTATGCCTATGCGCTAAACTTGTACGAAAGTGTTTTAAGAGATTACGGACACCTGTTAAGTCATGATGCGTTACTGGAGTTAATTGAAAAATCGGAACAAGCACGGGACAGCACGGAATACTATCATAATGCGTTGTACACGACTATGACTGGGCAGTTAGGGCGTGTAATGATCGATAGAACGGTTATTGAAGAAAAAAATAATCAATTAAAATCTAATGTCACGTTGTTACTTATCGGGCTTTTAAGCACACTAATTTTTGTGCTACTCTATTTGTTTAAACAAAAAAATGATAGAAAAAATTATTACAAGAAACTCTATACTTTAGAGAAACGTTTTGAGCGCCAAACGGAGAAATTGCAAGTATTAAAAAATAACTTTATTAAAACCAACTATAAGCTGGACAAAGCAAATAATAAAAGTAATATTTTATCCTTATTTGAAACGTTACACACCGATTTTCCGGAGTTAGCTTATAACGTTCATAAAGAGTATGAAAATTTAAGCGAAAAGGAAACGCACATTATTTATTGTTCCCTTTTAAGTTTGTCTACAAAAGAATGTTCCGATCTTTTGAACATGACACATGGTTCATTTAGAGTCGCAAAAAACCGTTTAATTAAAAAAATAGGCTGTGAAAATGCGGACGACTTTTATACCAATATTAAACAATTGCTCTAATGCACTGTATTATTTTCAGCTTGTAAGTTTTCTTTTTCCTATATAATATACTGAAAATGTGTTAATTAATAATTATGCTAACAGATTGCTAACACGATTTTTTTAGGTTAATTGTGTTTTAATTTAAGTTTGTGTTCGGTTTATTTAAAACAAAGAGCCCTAATGAAACAAATCTACCTACCCTTTCCAATTGCTTTTCTGCATGTAGTAACCTCACGTTTGAACGCTAATAACAAGAATCCTTCGTTTGCACAAACAAAACATCCGGAGGGTATTTTGTATTAAATACCAACCATTACAAAAATTCTGTAAGGAAAGCAGGCTATCAAAATTTAGCACATGCTGTGCTGCCGCAGAAAAATAAAATTAGATTTTTTTAGTACCAAACGTTTATCCAAACAAGGCAAGTTTCGTTTGGGAAGATTCATAGGACGTCAGCATTTAACATGAACCCCGTAAATCTTAAAAACAACGGCTAACATAAAATAAATTACAAAAAATAATTAAGAAAAAAACCATGGAATTTATGACTAAAAAACTAACACTTGTAGCTTTTTCGGTATTTGCTACTCATTTCATCTATTCGCAACAAGCCATTCCAACATCGGGAGGCGATGCCACTGGTAGTGGTGGAACTTCTAGTTATACGGTTGGCCAAATGGTGTACACTACCAACACAGGAAGTGGCACAGTTTCGCAGGGTGTTCAGCAAAGTTTTGAAATTCAAACGTTAAGTAACCCAGAATTGACTACTGTAAATTTATCAGCAGGGGTTTATCCAAATCCAACGTCGGATTATGTGGTGCTGAACATTTCAGATACTACGCTCAATGCTGTAAGCTATCAACTTGTAGACATTAACGGGAAAGTTATAGCTAATGGCAGTATTACCAATAGGGCTACTCAAATTAACATGCAGCAATTAGACATGGGTATGTACATTTTGAGAGTCAACCAAAACAACCAGGAGTTAAAAACTTTTAAAATCATTAAAAATTAATAGTTATGAAACACGAATTGCATACAATAAGAAAAACCATGAATAAATCACTTTACACATTTTTAGTAGCATTATTGCTAACGGCCAGCGCGTTCCTACCACAGCAGGCAAGTGCCCAAGCTCCTGATAAAATGAGTTACCAAGCTGTGGTTAGAGATGACTCAAGCGCTTTAATTACTAATTCACCAATAGGTTTACAATTAAGCATTTTACAAGGAAGTGCTACTGGTACAGCTGTTTATACAGAAACACAAACACCTGTAACTAACGAAAATGGTTTGCTTACGATAGAGATTGGAACGGGAACTGTTGTAAGTGGCGATTTCACGACCATAGATTGGAGTGCAGGCACCTTTTTTATAAAAACAGAAACCGACCCTACCGGTGGTAGCAATTACACCATTACAGGAACAAGCCAACTGTTAAGTGTTCCTTATGCTTTGTATGCTAAATCTTCGGGGAATACAGCAATACCAGAGGGTTCAAACCCAAATGATATATTAATTTGGTCTGGTACAGAATGGTCTTTACTTCCAGCTGGAGAAGAGGGTTCAATTTTAAAAATCGTAGATGGTGCGCCAAATTGGGTTGAAGAACCTGCCGGTACTGTTCAATTTGGTTTTGACGACGTATTTAATAATTTAGAAATTGATTTCAACCAATTATTAAGTGATAGGGCGCGTTTTCGAATACGTATAGGTTATGACTATACTCTCGACCCAAATGTTACCTCTATCCGTTTACTAATATCTACTGTCTCTAACCCAATTCCGTCTAACTCTGAAGCACTTGAGATTAATTTACAAGATTTAAATAACTATTCTTACGGAGTGGAAGCATTATCTACTAATTTAGTAGTAGATACAACCTATTATTACCGTCTTATTATAAATGGTGAATTTGTAGACGGTAATGTCTACCCATTCAGGACCCCTCCCGTAGCTTTAGGAGAAAGCTTTCAAGGTGGTATATTAGCTTATACTTATCAACCTAACGAAGACGGTTATGTAGAAGGTGCAGTGCACGGGTTTGTAGTGGCTGAAGCCGCTTTAACGGATGCTGCTCCATGGGGTTGTGAAGGGACTAATTTACCAGGAATGGTTACTGGAGGTTTTGCAAATACAACAGCCGCTCAAAATTCAGCTATTATTAATGGTTGTGAAGAAGCTAATATAGCGGCAAGAGTAGTAGATAATCTTTCTATAAACGGTTATAATGATTGGCTTTTGCCTTCAAAAGATCTCATCAATAATGGGATAAGAAACAGTGCCGTTTTATCTCAACTATCCGGCATTGTAGATGGTTATTATTGGTCTTGCACACCACACGTCGATAATACGGCTCAATCAGCATGGGCTACACATATAAATAATGGGTCTAATATACAGGCGGACAAATCTAATTTGTATTATATTATACCTGTAAGGGAATTTTAAGGTATACTTATTTTATACCTAAAAAGAAAAAAATAAAAACCTATTTCGCTATTAAAAATTAATAGTTATGAAACACGTATTGCATACAATTAGAAAAACCATGAATAAATCACTTTGCACATTTTTAGTAGCATTATTGCTAACGGCCAGCGCGTTCCTACCACAGCAGGCAAGTGCCCAAGCTCCAGATAAAATGAGCTACCAAGCTGTGGTTAGAGATGGTGCTGGTGCTTTAATTACTAATTCACCAATAGGTTTACAAATAAGCGTTTTACAAGGAAGTGACACAGGCGCATCTGTTTATACCGAAACGCATACACCTGTAACAAACGAAAATGGATTGATTACATTAGAAATCGGAACTGGACTTGTTATTTCGGGAGATTTTTCAACAATAGACTGGTCATTAAATTCTTATTTTGTAAAAACAGAAACCGACCCTACAGGTGGTAGCAATTACACCATTACAGGAACAAGCCAACTGTTAAGTGTTCCTTATGCTTTATATTCCAATGCCGCTGGTTTTGTTACAGAAACGGATCCAACACTACAGTCTAATTTTGATTTAGCCGGTGCCGTAGACGGCGATATATTACGCTATAATGCCACTACCGAAAGGTGGACAAAAGTGACCTCAAATTTCATTACAGAAGAAACACAAACTTTAAGTTCTATTTTAATGGATAACAATTCAGCGGCTAACGAACGTATAACCAATCTTGCTGATCCTGTTAATGAACAAGATGCTGTAAACAAAGGTTACGTGGACAATAGAAATGTTACTAGAGATGAACTGAACCTTTTAATTGCAAATTTGCAAAACCAAATTGACAATTCAGGTGGTGCTAGCCTAGGCGATATTAAATCCGGTATTCAAGCTGGAGATCATAATGGCTGGGTGCTACTAAATGGTAGACCATTGAGCCAGCTTAACGAAGCGCAAGAAAGCGCGGCAATTGCCTTGAATTTATCTGGAAATCTTCCCGATGCAACCGATGCCTACTTGGTGCAAAACGGAGGTGTACTGGCAAGTATTACTGGTTCTAATACCATTACTTTAACACAAGCTAACTTACCTAACACAGAGTTTACAGGAAATACAAATACGAGCGGAAATCACGCACATTCTGGCATTGCTGATAACGCAGGGAACCACACACATTCAGGTGTTACAAATACGGCAGGAAACCATACTCATAGCCCTAATGGTGGGGGTGCTTTTTTAGGTGGTCCAGGTCAAGCTATAGGATCTTTAGTTTCGGGACCTTCTGTTTCATATACAGCAAGTACAAGTGCAGATGGTGCTCATGCGCATGTTTTAACAATTGATTCCAGTGGCGACCACAACCATGTTTTAAATATTAATTCTGCTGGTTCTCACAACCACACGGTATCTGTTAATTCCGGTGGATCCAATGCTCCGATAACTATTAAACCTAAAAGTTTAAGTGTTAATATGTTCATTTACTTGGGAGAATAAAGGTAATTCTTTAAAAAGATAACTTTCGTCTTTTTGCTTTAGTAACCTTTAAGGTAAAATGGTTTAAAAACGAGAAACATACCGGTGTGGTGGTTCTCCTAAACGTGAATGGGTCTATTACAGTTGTTTGCCTGAACGGGAGCGTTTTTACTAATTTCAAATTTTAATTAACACGATTAGAATTACTAGAAGTGAAAAATTGGAAAGTTAAAGAACCCGTTAGGTGCGTGTGAAGACAATTTTGGAGCCTAATTACTACCTAGAAAGCTAAACTCATTTTATAAAAATGCCCAGTACTTTCATATACTGGGCATTTATATTGTTTAAGGGGGCTTTGTTATTCTCCGCTTTCTTCATTTTCTGTAAAATCGGCCATTATGGTTTTTAAGGATTCAAAGGTTACAGGTTTTATTATATAATTAGAAACAGCTTCATAAGCTTTAGCGCGGTCTATATCGGCGGGGTCTATGGATGAACTTACAATGTAAATGGTAACTGTTTTAGAGGTAGGTATTTTTACAAACTCCTCCAAAAACTCCCAGCCATCCATAATGGGCATGTTTATGTCTAATAAAATTATTTCTGGTACACGGGTGCCTGAAATAAGTATGGGACGCAAATTGTCTAATGCTTCTTGGCCGTTTTTAAAAATCATACAGGAACGGGTAAAGTTGCTTAATGTAAGGATACGCTTTACGCCAAATACGTGAATGGGGTCGTCATCAATGATGCAGGTAATGTCTATAACAGGCATGTTGAAATAATTTATTTAGGGGTAACTTAATAATTCTATAATAAAGGTTGAGCCAACGTTTTCTTCACTTTTTACCGAAACGTCTCCGCCCATAGCTAATATCTGGTTTTTGGTAATAAATAAGCCTAGGCCGCGAGAGTCTTTATGTTTATGAAATGTTTTATACATACCAAATAATTTATTGGCATGACGCTTCAAATTAATGCCTAACCCGTAATCTTTAAATTTAATTTTTACTTTTTTACGGTGCTTACTTGCCGAAATTTCTATTTGCGGTGGTTTATTGGACTGCTTATATTTTATGGCGTTTGTTAGGAAATTTAATAAAATACTGTCCATATAAGCGGCAATCCCTTTAACATGAATATCGGGGTCTATATCTACCTTTACCACAGCATTCGAGTTAAGTATTAAACCGGACACTCCTTTTATAACGTCGTTCATTATTTCCAATAAATTTATTGGTTCCAGGTTTAGAACTTTATTATTATTAATAGAGGCTACTTGGTTTAGGTTATCAATGGTTTCTCGTAAATTAGTAACAGCAGCCTCTACCATTGGGAAAATTTCGTTTTGTGTGGTTTCTGGTAAGTCTGTTTTCAGTATGTCTACCAACATCACTAAATTACTGCAATGTGAACGCAGGTTATGCGATACAATGTGCGAAAAATTTAACAAACGTTCGTTTTGGGCTTCAGTCGTTTCTAATAGCTTTTGTATGCGTTGTGTGTATTTTTTTGACTCTGTAATGTCGTTTATTTGGGCAATGAAGTGCATGGGGCGGTTGGACTTATCCTTAACCACCGAAGAGGACAATTGAATCCATACCGGATTTCCGTTTTTGTGAATATATCGTTTTTCTGTTTTGTAGTGCGTTATTTCGCCAGAAACTAACTGTCCAAATGCTACGCGGTCGTCACTTAAATCTTCTGGATGAGTAATATCCATAAAAGATAATTTTAAAAACTCCGCCTGGGTGTAGCCCAACATGTTGCATAAACTATTGTTAACTTTTATCCAATTGCCCTGCATATCTAAAATTGCCATACCAATTATGGCTTGCTCAAAGTTATAACGGAGCTCTTTTTCGCGTAAGGCTAGTAATTTGGTGTTTTTCGTTTTTTCATCAATATCCTGAAAAAGTCCAGTTACTTTCGTGCAAATACCGTTTTCTACTTGAGGGGTGCCAATAACCCGCACCCATTTTTCAGTGCCTTTGGAGGTAACTATTTGTAGTTCTTCATCAAAACTTTCAAACTTTTCTAAACATAACGAGAAAAGCGTTTGTACCAGTTGCCTGCTATAACCTTCCTTGTAAAAATTAATTCCATTAGTAACATCGGGTGTGTAGGTATCGGGCACCTCATGAATCCTTTTGGTGTTTTTACTCCAAGTTAATAAGTCTTTATCAGGATAATATTCCCACCTACCTATTATGGCGTGGGTTTCAATAAAGTCGAGACTCTTTAGAATAGGGTCGTCTAAATAAGAATTTAGGTCGTTTGAGGGCATAAGTAAGTTTTTGGTTGCCTTAAATGTAAAAAGTTATTTCCAATAAACAAACCTTTTTTTAAATAGTATTCTATTATTAGTTTAATTTTAAGGAAATATCTTATTTTTTTAACACATTAAAACAGTTTAACACAATAAAAGTGTTATTTATTTGTGAATAATCAAAAAAATTACAATTTAAAAAGTGTTTTCAGCTAATTTGCAAACTGGCTATAAGGTTTTGGTTTGTACATAAATAGCGCTTGGCAATTCATAACATCTGGAAGGTTGTCCAATTTGCATAGCAAACTTACTACAGCAGTTAGGCCGCTAAACAAGGTATCCTTATTTAAGGGCTGTTCTGGTTTTTTATGAGAATAGTGCAAAGGCACCTGGTAGCCACAGGCCTTTAAAAACGTGACTTCTATTTGTAATAATTCTGAAGGTTTATAACCACCAAAGCGGCGCCCAAAGTTTTCGTTTACCAACCCTACATAATTTAGCACAGTGCTACCGTGGTTATCACTAAAATGTTTCCAAGATTCGGAATTATTTAAAATAGTTCCTACTGCGCATTGCTGGTTACACTCTGGTACAAGCGTGCCAGAATGAAAGGCGTGATATAGCTTTAAAATAGCTTGATCAAATCGATTTGTTGTTTTCATAGCTGTCACTTTATGAGTTTAAACTAAAAAGATACAAAAAAATGATAACATTTTAAAAGTATTCACAAGCATTTAAGATTTGGTTTTCCAATAATTAGTAATTTTGTAGTATGAGAAGAGCACTTACCGAACAGGAGCGCCACAATTTGGCAATGAACCATGTAGGCAAAGATTTAGAAAGGCGTGGTTTTGAATTTGTAGCAATTAATTCAAAACTTAAAAAGCACCCGCAATTTGTCTGTATTGATAAAAATAGTCAGTACTTTTTTGTTATTGTGCGAGCAGTTTTATTACCCGATAATCCAAATAATTACGATATTGTTTGGATGGAAACCTTTAAAAAACATGCTACCGATAAGGACGCCAAGGTGCTATATGCTGGCGTAGGTTTAGGGAACCCGAATGGCGAAGATTTGCCAATTTATTTAAACGAGGAATACCTTATAGAGTATAATGGCATTCAAGTTATTGAAACAAACTTAAATTAAGTATTTTACACCTTACAAGCAGCATTACTACCTTTAAAATGCTTGTTGCAATAAATTTACATCATGACGAAATTCCCCCATTTTTTTTACCTTTTTACATTGGTTTTTTTAGCAGTATCATGCCAAAAGGAGCCTAAAAACACTAAAATACAAGGATCTGTTTTTGGAACCACCTATTCTGTAATTTATCATGACGATACAAATTATCAAAAAGAGTTTGACAGTCTGTTTATGGCTATAAATAACTCCATGTCTACATATATTCCAAATTCCGATATTTCTAAATTAAATAGAAATGAAACCAACAAAGTAGACCATCATTTTATGGCGGTATACGAAACGGCTAAAGCCATACACCAAGAAACCAATGGTGCGTTTGATCCTACCATTGGAGCCGTTGTAAATGCCTGGGATTTTGGTCCGGAAGGTGGCATAGTGGCTTTGGATAGCTTGAAAATAGATAGTTTAATGCAAGGTGTTGGTTTGCATAAGGTACATATTGTAAATAACCGAGTAAACAAATTGCCCGAAACCTACATCGATTTTAACGCTATTGCAAAAGGATATGGTGTAGATGTTATAGGCGAGTTTCTAGAGCGCCACAATGTAAGCGATTACTTGGTAGAAATTGGAGGCGAAATTCGCGCACGCGGCCTGAACAAAGAAAAAGATAGTCCGTGGCGCGTGGGTGTAGAAACACCTAATTTTAACGATGAGCACAGCGTTTTTAAGGCTATTAGTATTACCAATGGTGCTATGGCTACTTCCGGAACCTACCGGAAGTTTAAAATTGATAATAACGGTAACCGGTATTCGCATATAATAGATACAAAAACGGGCTATCCCAGTAAAACAAACGTTTTAAGCGTATCTGTAATAGCCAACAATTGCATGACGGCAGACGCCTATGCTACGGCATTTGAAGCCATGGGCGTAGAAAAAACAGAAGCTTTTTTAAAAAACCGACCAAATTTGAAGGCTTTTTTAATTTTCGAAAATGACAATAATGAACTAGAAACGTTAAGTCTTAATAATTTTCCAGACAATTAATACACTATAAATTATAGCAAACAGAAAAGTTTAAAAAGCCATAATAATTAGTTGGAGCCAGCCAAGGCACAAAAGCAGACCGCCCAAAGGTGTTATGGGCCCCAAAAAACGCAATTTCTTTCCTTTTATGGCGCTTAACACCAACCCGTAAATACTGAATGAAAATAAAACAATGCCTAGTGTAAAGCTCCAATAAATTAAAGATGCCACGTTTTCCAAACCAAAGCCTAAAGCTAGCAATAATAAAGCGTGATACATTTGGTACTTAACCCCAACTTCAAAGCTTTGAAGTTGTTCTGTTGTTCCTATTTTTTTTAGAGCATGTGCGCCAAAAGCACCAAAAATAACGGCTAGTAAACCAAAAGTGGCTGCTGTAATAAGTAGAGTGTTAGGTGTCATAATACGCTGTATGGTGGGTTTATTTTAGTTGTTTACTACAAATTTTATTTTAACCAAGCTTAAAATAATAAATTAAGTTTGGTGTTATTTGCCTATTTAAATACCACAGGAATAAGTTCCCCTTTGGCCAAACAAAATTTAGTTATTTCGGCATTGGTAAATTGTGCTGTGTAATCTACCGCGTTAACTGTAAATCCTATGCTGCGGAGTTTATCAAAGTAATCACGTCCGTAAACACGCACATGGTCGTATTGGCCAAATATAGCGGCGCGTGCTTTTTTATCGGTAATGCTGTTATCTTCAAATGTTGTGTGTCTGCTTAAATCTTGTGGAATTTGAAAAATACCATAACCTCCAGGTTTCATAACCCGGTAAAGCTCTTGCATGGCTTTAGTGTCGTTTGGAATATGTTCCAAAACATGATTGCATAAAACCACGTCGAAACTATGGTCTGCAAAAGGTAAATTGCAAATATCTGCTTTAACATCGGCAATGGGCGAATGCAAATCGGTTGTCGTGTAATCCAAATTTTTAAGTTTTCTAAATCGTTTTAAAAAACATTGTTCTGGCGCTACGTGTAACACTTTTTTTGATGCTGAAAAAAAATCGGTTTCATGCTGTAAATACAGCCAAAGTAAGCGGTGGCGTTCCAATGATAGGGTTGCTGGCGATAAAACATTTTCGCGCTGATTACCGTAGCCATAGGGTAAAAACGACCTGTAACTTTTGCCATTTATGGGGTCGGTAAACGCCGATCCTTTTAGTAAAACGTCTAAAACAGGACGAACAGCATAACTAGCCCTAATTAACAGGGGTCTGGGTACGTTGTTTAAAATAGTTTTAAAAATATTTTTAAGCATGTTTTAACGCTGTAAAAAAAGTCCAAAAATTTGGTAAACTTTTTACTGACTAACTAATTGTTTGTTTTGCGTAATGGCGTTTACAATGCCATCCCAAAGACTTATTCGTTTTATGATGGCTGTTTTAGAAATTTCTAAAACCTCTTTCCATTTTTGGGTGTCGTTACCGCATAATTCTTCAATCATTTTTAAGGACAATGGGCCGTGTTCGTCGCCATCTAATTCAATATGACGCTGTAAATAATAAGTAAGTTTACTAAACGATAGGGCCTGTTCTTTTTCCGATTGTTTAATAATTTGAAAAAACATATCGGGTATAATATCCTCACGTCCAAAGGTAAAGGCTGCGGCTATTTTATGTGCTTCGTTGGTGTTTATAACATCGAAAGTGAAGGCTACAAACTGGGCGGTTTCTGGTTGAATAGGCAGTGTGGGCAACAACGAGTGTAATGATTTTCCTGCCGCTAATTGGCTAACAAACTGCTGCATGGTTTCTGTATTAGCACCAACTTGTGTCATGGCATCTAAATACATTTCATAATGACTTTTTGGTTGGCCTAATTCGTTTAAATCGCTTTCTTCACCTAGTACAATTTCGTTAATAAACCGCGCTGTGGCTGGGTTTTTTGCCGGCATCCAAAGTAAGGCCGTACAGGTTAGCTTATTTTGAAGCGCTTTTAGCAGCGACATAAAGTCCCAAACCGCAAAAACATGCTGCTCCATAAAACAGGTAACATCTTTTATGTTGGTCATGGCGCTATAAAGTTTGTGCGAATTTAATTGTGCTAATAACGGGGTTAAGGCTTCTTCTATTTTTTTAATTTGGGTACTCATAAAAACATTATAGCGTAATTGGTTGTTGTCTAAAAGGGGCTTCTTCGTTGCTTTCAATACCTAATGCATCGTAAATATATGCAAAGGTGGATAGCAGTTCGGGTTTGCCATCTACAATGGCTACGTCGTGTTCAAAGTGAGCCGATGGTTTATTGTCTAGCGTTGTTATGGTCCAGCCATCTTTATGTTGTTTAATGCGGTGGGTACCCATGTTTATCATAGGTTCAATGGCTACCACTTGGCCTTCTACAAATTTTTTCCCCCGACCGCGTTTTCCATAATTAGGCATTTCTGGATCTTCGTGCATTTTACGGCCAATACCATGGCCTACCAATTCTCTTACAACTCCGTAACCTCTGTCTTCGCAGTATTTTTGAATAGCGTAACCTACATCGCCAACGCGATTTCCTATTTTAAATTCGCGAATACCTTCGTATAAGGATTGTTTGGTTACATCCAAGAGTTGTTGGGTTTCTGGGGCTATTTCGCCTACAGCAAAGGTATAGGCGTGGTCGCCATAAAAGTTGTTTTTAATAGCGCCACAATCTATTGAAATAATATCGCCTTCAATAAGTGGTTCCTTGGTTGGAATGCCATGCACCACTTGTGCATTGGGACTCATACAAAGGGTGTTTGGGAAATTATATAAGCCTAAAAAGCCCGGAATAGCACCTTGTTCGCGAATAAAATCTTCAGCCAATTTGTCCAGTTGCAGTGTAGTTACACCTGGCTTAACTTCTTTAGCTAACATGCCTAGTGTTTTGGATACCACTAAAGCACTTTCGCGCATTAACTCGATTTCTTCTCTTGTTTTTACAATAATCATAATTCAAAAAATATGGGCAAAGATACTTAATTTAAACCATGTGGGAATTGGAAATTAATATGACTTTTGACAGGTTTTAACTGCGGCTTTTTTCAGACCTTTGCAGGAACAAAATCTATGTACTATGTATAACGCAGTATCGGCAGAAGAAGCCGTAAAAATCGTAAAATCTAACAGTAAAATTTATATACAAGCAGCGGCAGCCGCGCCACAAGTTTTATTGCGCGCTTTAACTGCTAGGCATGAAGAACTTCGCAATGTAGAAATTTGCCAACTACATACCGAGGGTGTGGCGCCATATGCCAACCCAGAGTATCGAGATAGTTTTCATGTTAATTCCTTCTTTATTGGAAAAAATGTTCGGCATACCTTGAAGGCCGGAAACGGGTCCTATACCCCCGTTTTTTTAAGCGAATTACCAATTCTTTTTAAACGAAACATTATAAACCTACAATATGCTTTTATTCATGTTTCTGTGCCAGACAGACACGGGTATTGTTCGTTGGGAGTTTCCGTAGAAGCTACTTTGGCAGCTATAGATAATGCCGACTATGTAATAGCACAAGTAAACAAACAAATGCCCCGAACACACGGAGCTGGTATTATCCATTCCTCTGAAATTGATGTGTTTGTGGAGTGCGATGAAGCCTTGCCTACACATGAAATGGTGGAGCCATCGGAAATTGAGTATAAAATAGGACGGCACGTAGCTGGTTTAATTGAAGATCGTAGTACCTTACAAATGGGTATTGGGAATATACCTAACGCGGTGTTAACACAATTAACCAACCACAAGGATTTGGGTTTGCATACCGAAATGTTTTCCGATGGGGTTATCGATTTAATTTTAAACGATGTTATTAACGGAAATTATAAAGGTATAAACCGAGGTCGTGCCCTTACAACGTTTTTAATGGGCTCTAAACGCTTATACGACTATGTGGACGATAATCCTTTTGTTGAAATGCGGGCTTCAAACTATACCAACGATGTATCTATTATTAAGCGTAATCCGCGCATGGTGGCTATAAACTCTGCCATAGAAGTAGATGTTACTGGTCAGGTTTGTGCCGATTCTATTGGAGCGCATATGTACTCGGGTGTGGGTGGCCAAATGGACTTTATTAGAGGCGCCTCATTAAGCGAAGGAGGTAAGGCAATTATTGCATTACCATCTACTACAAAGTCTGGTATTAGTAGAATAGTGCCAAGCTTAAAACCTGGAGCAGGTGTTGTCACGACACGTTCGCACGTGCATTATGTGGTTACCGAGTACGGTATTGCTAATATTTACGGAAAAACGATAAAAGAACGTGTAAAAGCATTAGTAAATATTGCGCATCCAGACCACCAAGAGGGTATTGATAAGCATTATTTCGATTTAATTAGAGGCTAGTTATTTCTTAAAAAACGAGAAAAATCGGTTTTTTTTAGGCGCTTTTAATGGGTGGTCTTTGGAGTTGGCAAGGAGTTGGTATACTTCTCCCCAGCCCAAAAGACCACCTATATTTCGATCGTCTATAAAAATATCGGCATGTATTTTTCTACTTTTATTTGCGTCCAAAATTTCCTCCGGATAGCTTTTGTTTACGGCATAAAATTCCAAGCCATTTTCTTTACAAAAAGCCACTGCTTCATCTAAATGACTGCCGCTTCTGTACGTCCATAAAATAAGGCGGTTGCCTTCCTCCTGAAGACGTTTTAGGGTTTCAAAAGCAAATAGTTTTGCTTTCCCTATTTTAGGATACGCATCTTCTACTATGGTACCATCAAAATCGACGGCAATTATAAGTTTGTTGGTAAAATTCATAACAGGGTAGTCTTACAAAAAAAATAAAAATTACACCTTATATAAGGGCTTCTTGGGTCATGGCAGCTGGCTTTACTATACCCATAAGTTTTAAAATAGTGGGCGCCACATTACTTAATATACCATTTTTAATATGGGTTAATTCTGAATCTATTAATATTATAGGAACAGGGTTGGTAGTGTGGGCTGTATGTGGGGTACCATCTGGATTTATCATGGTTTCGCAATTACCATGGTCGGCAATTAATAGCGTGGTATAACCGTTTTCTAAAGCAGCAGTAACTACATCCTTAACGCAAGTATCCACCGCTTCGCAGGCTTTTATAGCGGCCTCCATAACACCGGTGTGTCCAACCATATCGCCATTGGCGAAGTTAAGACACACAAAATCGGCTGCACCTTTGCGGAGCTCCGGAATTAATGCATCTCGTAATTCGTAGGCACTCATTTCAGGTTTTAAATCGTAGGTAGGCACTTTTGGTGAATTTCTTAAAATCCGGGTTTCACCATTAAAAGGCTGCTCCCGGCCGCCGGAAAAGAAAAATGTAACATGTGGGTATTTTTCGGTTTCTGCAATCCGTATTTGTTGTTTGTGGTGTTTTTCCAGTACGGCGCCCAATGTGTCTGTTAAATTATCTTTGTTGTAAATAACTTGCACGTTTTTAAAGGTGTCATCAAAATTTGTCATGGTTACATAATGCAAATTTAACTTATGCATATTTTGTTCGTGAAAATCTTGCTGACTTAAAGCTTGTGTTAATTCGCGCCCTCTGTCTGTTCTAAAGTTAAAAAAGATAACAACATCGCCATTTTGTATGGTAGCTTTGGGCTGGTTATTTTCGTTAAGCAGAATTATGGGTTTTATAAATTCGTCTGTAATTCCTTGTTTGTAACTGTTAGCTATAGCTTGTGTGGCACTTTGGGATGGAATGCCAGTACCATGCACCAACGCATCGTAGGCTAATTTAATACGTTCCCAACGCTGATCTCTGTCCATGGCGTAATACCGCCCAGTGATACTGGCTAATTCGGCAGGTTTGTTTTCCAGATAATCCTCAAGTGAGGTTATAAAGCCAAAGCCAGATTTTGGGTCTACATCCCTACCGTCTGTAAAAGCGTGGATATACGATTTTGAAACACCTGCTAGCGTAGCCGCATCAATTAGACCAAATAAATGATTTATATGCGAATGTACACCGCCATCGCTAACCAATCCCAAAAAATGAACCGGTTTGTTGTTAGTTTTGGCATAGTCGAAGGCTTTTTTTAGAACCGCTTCGTTTTGAAGGGTTTTATGTGCAACTGCTAAATTTATTTTTACAAGATCTTGATATACAATACGCCCTGCTCCTAGATTAATGTGGCCAACTTCACTGTTTCCCATTTGCCCTTCTGGCAGTCCTACGTGTAAGCCATCGGTGCGTAAATTGGCGTGCGGATAAGTTTTGTAAAGCGCATCTATAAATGGTGTGTTTGCGTTATCAATGGCAGATACGCTTGGGTTGGGCGACTTACCCCAACCATCTAATATCATTAAAATTACTTTTTTATTCATTATAACCGGGCTAAATAATTTTACTTACAAAGATAGGGGGTTTATTAAACAGCTAAAAGGTATTCGGATTATTTATAACAAAAGAAGATGCATTACCTATTCAGAATTGTTGGTTTAAGTATAAATTTTTTGATTTTTTTTCAACAAATCTAATTAGTCAAGAGTCATTAAAAAATGAAAACCAATGTCTGTAATATAAAACGGATCGCCAATAGTTTTAAATCCGTTTTTACGATAAAAATGCACTGCAGCCTCGCGAGCATGACACCAAATTCTGTTAGCATGTACTTTTTTAAGTTCTAGCATGCCTTGATTTAATAGAAGGCCCCCAAGACCTTTGTTTTGGTGCGCCTGTAAAATGGCCATGCCACGAAGCTGGTACTGACTATTTTCAGAAAAATTGGGATGGTTGTTTTTTAAAAAAGTAGCTACCCCAATTAGGGTTTTCTTAAAAAATAGACCCAAATGAAAGCTGGTGTTTACATGGTCTTCCAAGAAATAGCAGGATGCAATAGGCTTGTTAATTCTTAAAACAGCGTGCCTAATGGGAATTGTTTCTTCCGCATTTATTAAACGAACGGTGTATGGGTTTAAATGACGCATTAGTTAAGGTGCTGAAGTGTTTCTTCCGGATTAAGCTCGTATGGTTGTTTATTATACTCAAAAATGCGGGCAGAAAAGGCGCCTTTTAGCTGTAGTATATGATTGTTTAACTCCAACCAGCTCCCTTCACGTAATCCCACTACAGGAAAGGTATGGTAGGTATGAAATTCTTTTATTCGTGTCTCGCGAGTTTCGCCCATATGGGTACTGTTGGGTTCCGGGTCTAGATAATGTGGATTCACGTTAAAAGGCAGACAGCCAAGCGCTTTAAATGATGGGGGATACACAATGGGCATGTCGTTGGTGGTGTTTATAGTTAATCCGCAAATATTGCTACCAGCACTGGTTCCCAAATAAGGTGTACCACCGTTTATGGCTGTTTTAAGGGCGTTTATACAATTGTTTTTATACAAGTTATTCAGCAAGACAAAGGTGTTTCCGCCACCAGTAAATATGGCTTCGGCCGATGCTATTGCTTCGGCAGGCGATTCGTATTCGTGTATGCCTGCAACCGTAATATTAAGAGCTTTAAAGGTTTCTTTAACTTTTTCGGTGTATGCTTGGTGCGACATGCCTCCGGGTCGTGCATAAGGAATAAACAGCAGCGTATTGCAGCCGCTAAAAAACGATTTTAGGCGTGGCATTAAATAAGCCAAATAGGGACTGCCGTGCACGGTAGAGGTGCTTGCTAACAATAATTTTTTCATGCCTTAAATTTTTGTAAATTTAGGTAAACATTGTTTTTAACAAAAGTTTATTAGCTATTTCAGTGTGTTTTGCCCGCTTAAATGCTTATTTTAGAGAATAAAATGTGCTGTTATGAAACACTTGCTATTTATATTTAGTTTCGTTTTGCTTTCGGGCTCTATTATGGGGCAAAATATGAAACGTGTTTTAGTAGCAGGTATAGTGGTAGCAAGTAACGATGTGGAGGGTGTAACCATTTTTAATGTTTCCTCCAATAAGGGAGCTGTGGCAGATATTAACGGGAATTTTACTCTTGAAGTAGCGGTTAACGATATATTGGAAGTATCTGCTTTGCAATATGAAACGAGGCGTGTAACTATTACAGAACATGTTATAACAGAAAAAAAATTACGTTTATTTTTAGTGGAAGCCTTAAACACATTAAGCGAGGTGTTATTGCTTCCGGAGAAACTAACAGGCGTGTTACTGGCCGATATTAATGATGCAAAAGTGCAGAGAGCTATTGCAATGAATTTTGGAAATTTGGGCTATTTGGAATTTGGTGAGGATCCTTATACCAAACCCGAAAACATAGCTACAGATCCTGGCGTGTTTTACAATGGTATTAATTTTGCTTCTATTCTGGGTATTAATAAATGGCTTAATGGTCCGTTAAAAAAAACAAGTTTACAGCAGTTACGCAACCAACGGCCTTTGGATTTAGCAGATATTTATACAACTGCCTACATACATGAAACCTATTCTATTCCAGAAAACCAAGTTGAAGCATTTATCGCGTTTTGTTTAGCTCAAGGGTTTGATGCCAGTTTGCTGGAGGTTACACAGGATATGCAACGTATGGAGTTTTTGCAAAAGCACAGTGAGCTATTTTTAAATCAGCCTCATGAGCCATAAAGTATTTATTATACTCGTTTTTTTTGTACTTACCCCGTTAACTTTTGCGCAAACAATAACGCTGCAGGGTCGGGTACAAAGTAGCGCCGAGGTTGCTAATATTCACGTAATAAACCAAACGGCACAAAAATTTACCATTACCAACGCCGAAGGTGCCTTTAATATTGATGTTGCTCTAAACGATACACTTGTGTTTAGCTCCATTCAACACAAAAAACAAGTAATTGTGGTAAATGCCACCATTGTAAATAACCAAACCTTATTGGTAGTTTTAGAGGAACACGTAAACGAGTTAAATCAGGTGGTTGTTGGCAAATTGTTAACGGGCAATATTCGTTCCGATGTGTCCAACGTAGAAGGCGAACCCATGACGGCTTTAAAGGCCGGTATTCCAAGTTACCAAGGTCCGTTAAAAACACAAAGTGAACGCCGCTTAATAGAAGCTACTTCCGGTGGCGGCTTAATTCCTTTTGCGCCTATTATTAATGCCTTAAGCGGGCGAACCAAAGAATTAAAAAAACGTGTAGAGCTGGAAGAAAAATCGGAATTAATAAAATCTTATAAACACAAGTTTTCAGAGGCATTGTTTGCCAAACAACCGCTTCCGCCCGGCTTTATTTGGGAGTTTTTTTATTTTGTGTCCGAACAACCCGATTTTCTAGAAAGATGTAAAGATAAAACCGATGTGGTTGTTTTAGAATATTTGTTGGAAAAACGCGCTGTATTCAATAAAAATAGAGGTCAAGTTTCAGAAAAATGACAAAAATAACCACATATTTACTGGTAATTAGTAGCTTGTTTTTTGGATTTGTATCAGCGCAAACTAAAATGCTTCATGGTACGGTTGTTACCAATCAGAATGTCGAAAACATTCATGTTACAAATATAAGCTTGCACAAAAGTACCATAACCAACCACCAAGGTAACTTTAGCATCCCTGTTAGGTTAAAAGATACTTTAGAGTTTTCGTCTGTACAACACCAAACACAAACCGTACTAATAAGTCAAAAAATATACAGCAATGCGTATGTGGTGGTGCCACTTGAAACGGTTATCCAAGAGTTGAATGAAGTGGTAGTAGGTAACATATTAACAGGAAATATAAAATGGGATGTTTTAAGCGAGAAGAACGAACCAATGACTGCCTTAAAGGCGGGTATTCCTAGTTTTCAGGGTAAACCACTTACGATGCCACAGCGGTATTTAAAGGATGCAGGCGACCTAAATCCAAGGTTAGGCGGCTCTTTAGGCGGGTTAGGGGCTTCTGTAAGGTTAATTCCCGTTATAAATGCCATAACCGGTAGAACAAAAAAAATGAAACACTACGTTAATTTGGAACAACGCGAATTGTTGCTGGACTACCTAACAACAGCGGTTTCTAAAACTTTTTTTCAAAAACAGGCAATACCAAAGAATAAGGAAAGAGAATTTCTTATTTATCTCTCGGAACAAACAGATTTTTTAGACCGCTGTAGCGCTAAAAATGATGTAGAAATTTATGAATACATGCGCGAAAAGTTTCAAATTTACAGTCGCAATGCAAACCTACCAACAAATTAATTTTGGGTTAACGCAGGGCATAAAAGCCTTAAAATAGTATTTTCGCAGTAAAAAGAAACAAGATGACATGGTTAAAATATAGTTTAGTAGTATTGGTTTTTCCTTTATTGGCTTTTACTGGTGTTCATAAATATTACGTAAGTATAACGCAGGTAGAGTACGTACCAGCCGAAAAATCGGTGCAAATTATTTCGCGATACTTTATAGACGATTTTGAACGGGCATTGCGCGAACGCTATGATGCTACTGTAACACTCATGGAAAACGAAGACACAGAAACGGTTAATAAGCTCATGCAACGTTACCTAACAGCTAAAATATTGGTGGTAATAAATGGCACTGAAGTCCCTATAAATTTTTTAGGGAAAGAATACGAAAATGATATTGTGTATTGCTATTTAGAAATCGATAACGTAGCTGCTATTAATACTTTTGAAATGCGTAACACCGTTTTATTTGATGTTTTTAGCGACCAGAAAAACATTATTCGTACCAACATTAACAATGAATATAACAGTTTCATTTTGAATATTAAAAATGATAAAGGTATGTTAAATTTTAAATAATTTATTTTAAAACCTTAAAAATGTGTTAATTTTCCACTCTATTGATAGTAATTAATTGTAAATAATGAAAAAACTAAAGTATCTTTTCCTATCGGTGTTGTTTGTTTCAGCCAGTGCCTTTTCACAAGAAAATGAGCAACCAGCTGAACGCCAACAAGGCCATACCAACAACAACAAGTTTAAACAGTTGTATGAGGAGTTTTCTACACCAAACATGTTTCGTACCGCTTCTGGTGCGCCTGGGCCTGCATATTACCAGCAGCAAGCCGATTATAAAATGGACATTGTCCTAGACGATGAAAGAGCTATTATTTCGGGATTTGAAACCATTACTTATACCAATAATTCGCCCGATCAGTTGCGTTACTTGTGGGTGCAATTAGATCAAAACGTTCGAGCACGCGACTCACAGTCACCGCTAATTGAAGATAGTGGTATACGCGCCGCACAACAGGCTTCTAGTTTTGCTTCAGATTATTTAACAGATGGTTTTGACGGTGGTTTTAAAATTGAAGCGGTAACCGATACAAATGGCAATGCTTTACCACACATGATAAACCGTACCATGATGCGTGTGGAGCTGCCAAAACCTTTAATGTCTGGTAACTCGTTTTCGTTTTCCATTAAATGGTGGTACAACATTAACGATTATGTAAATATGGGCGGCCGTTCAGGTTATGAGTTTTTTCCAAAAGATGGTAACCGCAATTATATAATTGCTCAATTTTATCCACGCATGGCAGTTTACAACGACGTAGAAGGCTGGCAAAACTCCCAATTTTGGGGTCGCGATGAATTTGCCCTTCCTTTTGGTAACTTTGAAGTGAATATTACAGTACCATCCGATCATATTTTGGACGCTACAGGGGAACTTCAAAACCGTAAAGAGGTGTTTACCAAAGAAATGTTGAAGCGTTTTGAAAAAGCGAAAAAATCATACGACAAACCAGTATTTATAGTTACCCAAGAGGAGGCGGAAAAAGCCGAGAAAAATCGAGCTAAAGGCACCAAAACATGGAAGTTTTACGCAGAAAATGTACGCGATTTTGCCTTTGCATCATCCCGAAAATACATTTGGGACATGATGGCGGTTAAAATTGGCGACAAGGATGTTATGGCAGTATCTATGTACCCTAAAGAAGGTAATCCGTTGTGGGAAGAATGGTCTACTTACGCGGTAGCTAGTACGTTAAAAACATTCTCCAGAATGACTTTCGATTATCCGTATCACAAAGCTATTTCGGTACACGCCAAGCAACAAGGTATGGAGTACCCAATGATTTGTTTCAACTTTGGACGCCCCAACGAGGACGGCACCTATAGCGACAGAACAAAATACGGCATGATTAGCGTTATTATTCATGAAATTGGTCATAACTATTTTCCTATGATTGTAAATAGCGATGAGCGCCAATGGACGTGGATGGATGAAGGCTTAACTACGTTTGGCCAGTATATTGCAGAACAGGATTTTGGTAAGTGGTATCCAGAAGCTTTGTCTGAAGGACACACTACCTATCCGTCCAGACGTGGTCCAGCTGCTAATATTGTTCCTTATATGGGCGGCGATCAGGATTATATTGCGCCTATCATGACCAAGGGTTTAAATACCTACCAGTTTGGTAACAATGCGTATGGCAAACCTGCTACCGCTTTAAATATTTTGCGCGATGCTGTTATGGGTCCAGAGTTATTTGATTATGCCTTTAAAGAATATGCTAACAGATGGATGTTTAAGCACCCAACCCCAGAAGATTTTTTCAGAACTATGGAAGATGCTTCGGCATTCGATCTAGATTGGTTTTGGAGAGGCTGGTTTTACACAACAGATTATGTAGATATTGGTGTTAAAGAGGTGAAAAAATACTATGTGTCTTCAGAGCCTAACGAACAAATTAAAGAAATGGTGAAGCGCCGTGGCATGCAAATGAGCGATTTACCACCGCTAGTTTACATGGTAGAAGAAGGTAGCGAGGAGTTTAAAGAGGATATGAAAAATGGAACCCTTTTGGATAATTCGCCTACTTTAAAGGAGTACGTTATGGATAATTTTACGCCAGAAGAACGTAAAAATATAAAACAACCAAAGTATTTTTATAATGTTACATTCGAGAAACCAGGTGGGTTAGTGATGCCTATTATTGTGGAATATACCTATGCAGATGGGACTACAAAAATGGAAAAATATCCGGCTCAAATATGGCGTCTTAACGATAAAGAAGTTAGCAAGGCCATTGCTTCCGATAAAGAGATTGTAAAAATTACAGTAGATCCAAACTTACAAACAGCAGATGTTGATACTGCCAACAACTCTTGGCCACGAGAGGTTACCCAAAGTAAATTTGATCAGTTTAAAAATAAAACTGACGATTAAAAAACGGGTATTAATTTAGCCTGTGGGCAAATTAGAAAGTAAGAAAATCATAAATTATTAAAAAAGTCGACTTTTAGGAGTCGGCTTTTTTTATTCGTATCATTCTACACACTATATTTGTACTGTGATACAGACTATTCATTTTTTATTCATCGGCACCACAGAAATCATGTTTATACTATTTGTAGTAATCATGGTTTTTGGAGCAGACAAAATCCCGGAAATAGCCCGAGGATTAGGCAAGGGCATGCGCATGATGAAGGATGCTTCTAACGATATTAAATCGGAAATTACTAAGAGCGCCGAAAAAAACGGTATTGATACCAGCGTAACTAAAGATGTGCAAGACGAGCTTAATAAAGTAAAAGACGATTTAGAGGATTTTACAGGCTCTATCCGAAGAAAGCTTTAAGCAAATTTTTAAATTCCTGGATTTTACAGGCCGGTTTAGTCACTAAATACGGCGGTAATTACACAGCTAATAGTTTTTAAGTACTTAAGCGTTCTAGTTAAAGCAAGTAAGCTTGTGGGTTAATTGCTTTGTAAAATGCAATCAATTATGGCATATAACAGCTATGAACGTAACAAACCTATAATTTCCTACTAATGGTCAACCCATCACGAATGGGTAACAAAACGGTTTCTAAACGCGGATCGTCCTTTAAAAGCTTATTGTATGCCATGAGTGCTGGTGTAGCTTTGTCTTCTTTTTTATGTGAGGTGTCTAGTATTTTGCCGCTCCAAAGCACATTATCGGATAAAATAATACCACCGCTGGACATACGGTTAATTATCAAGTTAAAATAGGCTGCGTAATTTTCTTTATCAGCATCAATAAAAATCAGATCGAAAGCGCCTGGTAAGGTTGGAATAATATCCAATGCGTTTCCTAAATACTGCTGAATTTGAGGCCCATAAGCCGATTTGTCGAAATAGCTGCGTTGAAAATCTACTAACTCCTCGTTTATATCTATAGTATGCAAGTGGCCGTTAGGTTGTAAGCCTTCGGCAAGGCACAAAGCAGAATAACCTGTGTATGTGCCAATTTCAAGTATGTTTTTTGGTCGCACCAATTTGGAAATCATGCTTAAAACACGGCCCTGGTAATGACCACTTAACATGCGTGGTTGCAATACTTTTTGATAGGTTTCGCGAGTAAGTTGTTGCAGTAATTCTGGTTCGTTTTCTGAATGGTTTACAACGTAGGTATTAAGAGCGTCAGATAGAAAATGCATGCAATTAGATGTCTAGTAATGGTTATGAATTAAATAATGCCCAGAAAAATAAAATTAATGGCGTCCTGGAAGCTAAAAAGTAACCGGGTATAGCCACAACTGTCTTGAGTTTTTTCTTTGGCGTTTAAACTATGGTAATTAGGTGTTACCTAATATTCTATTTTCTAAATTTTTCTTGGCGGTTTCGTCGTCGCCACAGAGCCACTGGATAACGTTATTGTGCCAAATCTCATCCCGCTCGGTTTCTGTAATAATATTTTGGTCTATGGCTAAATCTAGAATTTTCCCGGGGTAAGACGATTGTTTTTCGCTTTCCATTTCACCCAAAGGGTACGGATCGTCTAACCCCATGAGCACCTGCTTGGAGCCTTGATTTTTTATAAGTAACTGTAGGCCTCCAGTGTCATGCACCAGGGTGTCGAAAAATATGTTTTTGTGGCCAACAGCTTTTCGTGGGTGACTTTTTCCTTCAAATAAATCGGGGCGCCCATCAAAGCCTTGAATACGGCGTCCTAAATTTATTTGTGCTAGCTGGCCGCCATGGGCAAAACAAGTACGCATGTTTGGATATTTATCTTGATAGCCGTTAAGGGTTAAAAAGTGATAAGCATCGGCGCATTGTGCCAGCATCCAAATGAGGTGAAATCGCCACGATGTGTTTTCTAATTTTATAAATTTCTCTCCATCGTATGGGTGAATTTCTACCGCTAAATTGTATTTATTTGCCAATTCAAAAATAGGTTCATTTTCTTCATCAAAAATGCAACGCCACGTTCCTATGGTATCCATATAATGTGTTGGTAAGCATAGTAGTTGCATGCCTAATTCGTTTACGCAGCGTTCAATTTCCCAACAGGCACCACGTACAAAACCAGGATGTACCACAAAGCCACAAGTAAATTTGCTAGGATTATCGTGTTGAACTTTGGCATTAAAGTCGTTTTGAAAACGAAGTGCTTGCTTCATTTCCTCCACCCGTAAGCCATTTCCGTATAATTGCGATAGGTTTAAAACTACAGCATGGTCTATATTGTAACGCGCCATCCATGCTAACTTTTCGTTTAAAAAGAAACTGGAATCGGTTATGGGTCTATTCCAGTCTTTTTGAAGCATAAATTTTCTGTCCTTATCCACCCAAAAGATACCTTTATCCTGCATAAATTGCGGAATTTCTTCCGGATAGGGTAGTAGGTGCGAATGCCCATTAATGCGTAGTTTACGTTTCATATATTAATTGTCTATCATTACTTTTTTTGGTGGTTCCATGGTGGCTTGGCAATTAGGACAGGTGCGTTTCTTTTCATCCCCGTAATATCTATCAAAAATTACCGGCATATCGGTTTCAATATTATCAACGGTAAAGTCTTCCTCATATAGCTTTGTGGTGCAGTTTTCACAAAACCACAATAACGCATCGGTTACGCCTTTGTCTCGCGGATATTCAATTACCAATCCTACAGTATTAGCGCCCCGCTGCGGGGAGTGCGGTACTTTTGGAGGCAGTAAAAATATATCGCCTTCTTTTATATGAATATCCTTTGGTTGGCCATTATCAATAATTTTAAGAACCATATCGCCTTCTATTTGATAAAAAAATTCTGGCGTTTCGTTATAATGATAATCTTTTCGGCTGTTTGGGCCACCAACAACCATTACAATAAAATCGCCGTCTTTCCATACCACTTTATTCCCAACAGGTGGTTTTAAAAGATGTCGGTTTTCGTTAATCCATGCTTTAAAATTAATAGGTGGAAATATAGTACTCATAATGTGTTGTTTTTTGAAAAGATTGCTATAAAGTTACGAACTTTGTCCTCAATTTGCAGTATAGTTTTCGGTGTTTATTTTTTTACGTTTTCCAAACGTTAAATCGATTATTTTATAATAGCCTTTATGGAATTCTACCGTAAAATAAATTTGGTACCGGGGTTTTAATTTAGATTTTGTTTGCTTGTAAAAATTACGCTCGTACCAAACAATTTGGCGTGTATCTGTTACCGAGGTATGGGTGTTTTTTAGGATTCTTTTTTTGGTATACTCTAATGCAAGAAAGGTTGTTTCAGATTTTAAATAAGCTGTGTCAACGGTATTGGGATTTGCCATGAGAGGTACCATATTATCAATTTGATTGGTTTGAAGCCAATAGGCAATTTCTTCTACTATAGGTAACTGATTTATAGCGGCATTTGAAAAATTTTCAATAACATATTGCGCTCTTCCAATGGAACAGGTTAGGAGAAACACCATTAATATCCCATACGTTTTCATGTGTTACAAACTTTTAGTACGGCCGCCATCTACGGGTAAATTTATACCGTTAATATAGCCAGCACGTGCGCTAGCTAAAAAGGTTATGGCGTGCGCCAGTTCTTCTGGTTGCGCAAAGCGTTTGGCTGGTATGGCTTGTTTCATAGCTAGGGCTGCGGCCTCTTGGGTTGTTCCTGTTTTAGCAGATTTATTTTTAATAATTTCTGTTAAACGCTCGGTTCCTGTCGCGCCTGGTAACACATTGTTTACGGTAATACCAAAGCTACCTAATTCGTTGGCTAACGTTTTACTCCAGTTGGCCACTGCACCTCGAATGGTGTTGCTCACGCCCAATCCATCTAGCGGTTGTTTGACAGATGTAGAAATGACGTTTATGATGCGACCATAGTTTTCGGTTTTCATAAACGGCACTAGGGTTTGTACCAGTACATGGTTGCATTTTAAATGTTGTGTAAAAGCGCTATCGAAAGCTTTCAATTCCGCCGAGAAAACCGGTCCACCTGCAGGACCGCCTGTATTGTTAACTAAAATGTGGAAACCATGGTGTTTGCTTATATAATTGGCAACTTTGGTTTTTAATTCCTCGGGATTGCTAAAATCGGCTACTATATAATCGTGTTTTCTGTTTTGTGGCAAAGCCGCTAAAGTGGCTTTTAGCTTTTCCTCGTTTCTGGCTATTAGGGTTACTTGTGCGCCTTCTTCAGCTAGAGCAAAGGCAGTGGCTTTTCCTATGCCGGCTGTACTGCCACAAACTAATGCGTATTTATTATTTAAATTTAAATCCATGTTAAGTATATTTTTTAGGTGTAACTGCTTATTTGTAAGCGTTTACATTTTTTGTTATGTTGAATGGGTGTGTTTAAACTATTCTAGTTGTATGCAATACACACGTTTTTAGCTTCTGTAAAAAAGCGAAGTGCTTCAAAACCACCTTCCCTGCCTACTCCTGAAGCTTTTACACCACCAAAAGGCGTGCGTAAATCGCGCATCATCCAGGTGTTTACCCAAACTATACCTGCTTGTAAGGCATGCGTCATGCGCATGGTCCGGTTTAAGTTATTAGTCCAAAGTGTGGCCGATAAACCATATTTTACTTTGTTGGCCATTTCTAATACGTCGCGCTCTGTAGTAAAGGGCATAAGTGTTACAACGGGGCCAAAAATTTCTTCTTGGTTTACGCGGCAGTCATCCGTGGGTACTTCAATAACCGTTGGTTCTAAATAATAACCGTTTTCATATCCTGAAATGGTAACTTGCTTGCCACCGCATAAAACGGTGCCGTTTTCATTTTTAGCAATTTGTATATATTCCATTACCTTTTCTAGGTGTGGTTTGGAAACCAAGGCGCCAATATTTGTGGAATCCAGAGACGGGTGTCCAACCTTTAAGGCTTTTACTTTTGCTACGAAATCGGTTTTAAATTTGTCATAAATAGACGCTTCTACAAAAATACGGCTGCCACACAGGCAAATTTGTCCTTGGTTAGCAAAAGAGGATCTGACTGTAGTATCCAGCATTTTGTTATAGTCGCAGTCGGCAAAAATAATATTTGGGTTTTTCCCGCCTAATTCCAATGATAATTTTTTAAACATGGGTGCCGCAACTCGGGCTATATGCGCTCCCGTTGCTGTGCCGCCAGTAAATGAAATGGCTTTAATATCTGGATGCTCAACAATGGCTTGTCCAGTAGAACCACCCAAACCGTGAACAATATTTAAAACACCTTTTGGTAACCCAGCCTCGTTACAAATTTCACCTAGTAAATAAGCGGTCATGGGTGTAACTTCACTTGGTTTGGCAACCACACAATTACCTGCCGCAATGGCGGGTGCTATTTTCCATGTGAATAAATAAAGCGGTAAGTTCCATGGCGAAATACAACCCACAACACCAATAGGCTGACGCAACGTATAATTTATGGCATCTTGACCAACGCTTTCATGACTTTCACTTGAAAATTGTGTAATGGCATTTCCAAAAAAACGAAAATTACTAGCTGCTCGTGGAATATCCACGGCTTTGGCTAAAGAAATAGGTTTACCATTGTCTTTACTTTCAGCGTCTGCAAATCGTTGTAAATTAGATTCTAATAATTCTGAAATTCTAATCAAGATTCTACTACGTTCTTCCAAGGTGGTTTGCGACCAACTCGGGAAAGCAGCTTTTGCTGCTTGATAGGCATTTTCTACATCTTCTTTTGATGAGTTTGGAATCTGTCCATAAACCGCACCGTTTGACGGGTTGTAGTTATCCAACCACGTATTTTGAATTGGATTATGAAAGCTGCCGTTAATGTAGTTTTGAATGTTCATGGTTGGTACCGAGCGTTAAAATGAAAGTGGTTGCGCTAATTAGGAGGTGTTAATTTTAGTTTTTAATTCTGTTTTTTATACGCTGTTACCTTAATTTCAATTACCAAATCGGGGTGGGGCAGTTGGTGTACAGCTACCGTGGTGCGCGTTGGTCCGTTTTCTTTATCAAAAAATTCTGCATAGGCTTTATTATAGCCTGCAAAATCGTTCATGTTTACCAAAAATGTAGAAACATCTACCACGTCTTTTAATGAGGCGCCAACGGTTTGCAAATTTTTATCAATATTTTTTAGGACCTCGCGTGTTTGTACTTCAATATTTAAATGTTTAGTACCCATTTCGTCAATAATATCAACGCCAGCAATGCTGTTATCTGCTCGGCGGGAACTGGTACCAGAAACAAAAATAAAATCGCCTACACATTTTACATGCGGATAAGCGCCACGTGGTGTTACCTTGCTTCCTTGTGAAGTTGTTTCGTTATTATTTTTAGTGCTCATAAAATTAAATTTGTGTGTTCTTAAAATAAGAAGTTAGTATTAATTAGGGTTGTTTGTAGGTTTAGGGCTTATTTTAGGCCGGCTATTCTATCGTCTTCTAAAATGGCCTCGGTTTCAGCGTTTACTTTTTGAAGCGTTTCTTTTAATTCGGTATCAGACAAGTTATTTACTTTCGTAATAGTTTGATCTGCTAGCATATTTAAGATAGCCTTATCCTGTGCTCTACCGCGCATCATGGCTTCCCGATAGCCTATAGTTTCATTAAAAGTGACTAATGAATATTTAGATGCGTAGGCCTCTGGGAATGTTTTTTCCAAAGCCATTTCCAGTGTGCGTTTCTCTCTAAAATTAGGGTGATTAACATGGCCTTTCATTTCGTAAAAATTGTCGATAGCCAAATCGGCAATAGCATCGGTATCCTTTTTACGCGTTTTTTCGTAGGCTGTAAAAATAGCTTCCCAACTGTCGTGTTCCGCATCTAGAACCTTATCAAATTCCACCACATCTTCAAATGAGGCATTCATACCTTGCCCATAAAATGGTACAATAGCATGTGCGGCATCTCCCATTAAAAGAGTGTTGCCTTTGTAGTGCCATGGTGCACATTTTACGGTGCCTAATGGCGCTGTGGGATTTGTAAAAAAATCGTCTACCAAATTAGGCATTAAATCTAGTGCATCTTTAAAATAGGCAGTAAAAAACGCCAAAACACGCTCTTTAGTCGTTAGGTTATTAAAATTGTATTCCCCTTCGTTGTAACTTAAAAATAGGGTTACTGTAAAACTGCCATCTAAATTAGGCAAGGCTATTAGCATGAAAGCCTCGCGCCCCCATATATGTAAGACATTTTTATCGGTTTTATAACTGCCATTTTTGCCGGGTAAAATTGTTAATTCCTTGTAGCCGTGTGTTAAATATTCTTGCGAGAAGCTGAATAAGAATTTACGACTTAAAAAATAACTTTGTCGCATGGCAGAGCCAGCACCGTCTGTGGCAATAATAATGTTGGCCGTTTGGTTAAGCTGTTCTTGGTTGTCCAGATTGGTAAAGTGTGCTGTGGTGTTTTCAAAATCTACAGAATCACATTTTCTATTAAAGTAAATTGATACGTTTTCGTGTTTTTCGGCTTCATCCAATAGTAAGGCATTTAGCATACCACGCGAAATAGAGTTAATGTACTCATGATCGCGCCCACTGTAAGGCGCAAAAGTGGTATTCCCTGCCGTATCGTGCAACATTCTACCATTCATTGGGATACACAGCGGTTTTACTTTGTCCCAAAGTCCTACCAAATTAATAGCTTTAATGCCGCGGTTGGAAAGGGCTAAATTGATAGAACGACCGGCGCTAATATCTACTTTTCGCAAATCCGGACGCATTTCCATAACAGTTACTTTATAGCCACGTTGTCCCAAACGAAGTGCTAAAAGCGATCCGCAAAGACCTGCGCCAATAAGTAAAATATGTTGTTTAGACGCTTGGTTACTTTGGGAGGTATTATTGGTATGTGTTATGGTTGGTTGTGTCATTATGATATAGGTTTCTGTGGTTAGTTAAGGTTTTAAAAAATGGACGCCATTTAATTGGCTGGCTTATTCACTATTTCTTTTAGGCGTTCCACCATATAAAATACATCTTGATACGAATTGTATAACGGTGTTGGTGCACAACGAATAACGTCTGGCTCACGCCAATCGCTTATAACACCAGCTTGAGTGAGGCGCTTATGAAGTGTTTTATCTGCATTTTTAACCTGAATAGATAACTGGCACCCTCTTTCGTCTGGGTTTTCTGGGGTAATTATGCGAATAACATCTTCACCCAATTGTTTTAATAAAAAGGCGAAATAACCAGTTAAATGGATAGACTTTTGCCTTAATTGTTCCATGCTAACGGATTGAAAGATATCTAACGATGCTTTTATGGCAGCCATTGATAAAATAGGCGGATTACTTAATTGCCAGCCTTCTGCGCCTGGAAGCGCATCAAAATCGTCGCGCATTTTAAAGCGGGTTTCTTTGTTATGACTCCACCAGCCAGTAAAGCGGTTTAACTTGTTGTTATGTGCATGGCGCTCATGTACAAAACACCCACCCAAGCTACCCGGACCAGAATTTAAATATTTATAGGTGCACCAAACGGCAAAGTCGGCACCAGAATCGTGTAAATTTAAAGGAACATTTCCAGCACCGTGTGCACAATCAAAACCAACCATACACCCATGGGCATGCCCCATTTTTGTTATGCGTTTAAAATCGAAAAACTGTCCGGTATAATAATTAACCCCGCCAATCATTATCAAGGCTATTTCATGGCCATGCGTTTCTAAAATAGCCTCAAGATCTTCGTAACGCAGTAGCTCTTCACCCTCTCGGGGTTTCCATAAAATTAAACCATCTTTTTCGTTATAACCATGATGCCGTAATTGCGATTCTACGGCATATTTATCCGATGGAAAAGCATCCGATTCGATTACAATTTTATAACGCGAATCTGTTGGTTGGTAAAAGGAAACCATCATGAAATGTAAATTGGCTGTTAGGGTGTTCATAACCACCACTTCTATAGGTTTGGCTCCAACAACCGCTGCCATGTTATTGGTTAAAAATTCATGATAACCCAACCAAGGGTTTGCAGCCTGTGTATGGCCCTCTACGCCCAAGTGTGCCCAATCCGCTAATTCTTGATTAATGTAATTTTTGGTGGCTTTAGGCTGTAAACCCAAGGAGTTTCCGCATAAGTAAATGGTGTCGTTCCCGTGTTGGTCTTTAGGGATGTGAAATAGGTTTCTGTAGCCTGATAGCGTATCGTTAGCGTCTTGTTCTTTAGCAAAATCAAGACCTGTTTGGTAGTTGGACAAAGTATTATGTTTTTGATGATGTGTTACAAAAATAAGAATTATAATTTTAGGAATAAAGCATTCATAAAAAAAGCCCAGGCCTACTATGCAAGCGCTTTTAAGATGGTTTTAGCTTTTATAAGTTTCTGTCTTTTAAAGATATAAGAAACATTAAACTATGATTTTTTTTTTATTTAACCGCCACATTTGTAAAAAACAACTCCCAATTTTGGTTTGGTTTTTTATGGTTTAAAGCCAATAAAACACCTTTAAATTCGGTATTATTTTCCCAAGTAGTGGTCATGGTTGGTGCAGGGGCATTTGCTTTGCGGTAAACCCATTCTTCAATTAAAAAATTATTATTGTAGTAAATATCATAAGCGTCGCCAGGCGTATAGCCGCCTTCATTGCTGTAGGTAATAGTAATTTTGTGACGCATTTGTTGACTTATAGGAGCTAATTCTTTTTGTGGTTCCGAAATTGTGGTACCAGTATCCCAAACCAAATTAAATGGCGCTAGCAGCCAGAATTTATCATTAATAAAGGCTTTGTCTGCGTTTAAAGCGAGGCTATCTATGTTGTTTCTGTTGTAATGTATGGTGTCGTTTTGGCTTATTAATCTCACCTTATCTTTTTTAGGCAGCCATTGCCAAAAACGGGTAAAGATGGTGCTATCTTGTTTTACGTTAAAGGCAAATTCTAGCGTATCTACCTCATGCCAATTGTGAACGCCATAGGCTGCTGCTATTTTTTGAGCTGGCGTTTTTTCGGGTATTGCAGAAGGTTCCATATTCTGGTGTTCGGTTTTGTCTGTTTTACACGATTGTAATATTACCAATGCGCATGCTATAAGGATGTAGTTTTTCATGATATGCATATTTTTCTTGTAAAGTTATACTAATTTAGCAACAAATAGGCACATAACATGAGTTTAGAAAAACAGTATTTTAATACCAACAGGGCAACCTGGAATAAAAAAGTGAGCGTACATGCCCAAAGTGTTATGTATAATATGTCGGGTTTTAAGCAAGGCGTTAGTTCATTAAACACCTACGAATTAGAAGCTTTAGGAAACGTATCTGGGAAATCGCTTTTACATTTACAATGTCATTTTGGGCAGGACACCTTAAGTTGGAGCAGAATGGGGGCGCGTTGTGTGGGGGTAGACATAAGCGAAGAGGGCATAAAATTAGCAAAACAGCTAAATGCCGAACTACAACTAGATGCCCGTTTTATATGTTGTAATGTTTTGGATACGGCGGATTATATAAGCGAGCCATTTGATATTGTATTTACAAGCTACGGCGTTATTGGTTGGTTGCCTAATTTAAAACCTTGGGGCGCTATGGTAGCTGCATGTCTTAAAAAAGGTGGTACGTTTTTTATGGCGGAATTTCATCCTATAGTATGGATGTTCGATTATACCAAACAGACACCCGAAATAACCTACGGCTATAATCAAGATGAGGTTATTTTTGAAACGTACAGCGGGACTTATGCCAATACAGAAGCCAATATTATAAGCAAAGAATATACTTGGAACCACGGTTTAGGCGAAGTAGTTAGCGCCTTAACACAGGCTGGATTGCATGTAGAATATTTAAAGGAGCACCATGATAGCCCTTATAATGTGTTGCCCAATTTAGTTGAAACAGAAAGCGGTATGTTTGGTTTAAAAACTAGGCTATATCCTTTAATATTTTCAATTAAAGCCACGAAACTTTAACTGTTTAGAAAAGTATGGTTAAAAGTATTTATTTTAGAACCTCTGGCATTTTTTGTTTGAATTTGTTTAAACGCGGTATGGAAACATTTTTAATGTAGGGGTGGTTAGGATGTAACTTCTCGTAATCTTGATGATAGGCTTCTGCTATCCAAAATTTTTGAAAGGGATATACTTCTGCCGCTACCTTTTGGCCTAATTGCTTTTCTAGAGCTGCTATTTTTTGAGTAATAATCGCTTTTTGTTCCGCATTTTGATAAAATATAATGGAGCGGTATTGCGATCCATTATCTGGGCCTTGGCCATTTACCTGTGTTGGATTTTGAGAGGCAAAATAAACATCAACAAGTGTTTTAAAACTTACTACTTCTGGATTATAAATAACCTCTACAGCTTCAGCATGGCCAGTTCTTCCGGTATTGCTAGATTCGTAAGTCGGGTTCTTAGTGTGGCCGCCTGCATATCCAGAAATAGCTTCGTTTACACCCTTTACACTTTCGTAAATTGCTTCTACACACCAAAAGCAACCACTGGCAAAGTAGGCTTTAGCTAATCCGTTTTCCATAGGTACTTCAATAGGTGTTGCCTGAATTACAGCGTTTTGCTTGGGGTTGTTTTGTGCGTTGTTATTGCAACTAAATAACATAAGTGCAGTAACTAAAAGAGCTAATTTATTCATAGGTGTATTTTTTAATTCGGTCGTATTTTTTAGTAGAACCTTAAGCTAAAATTATTAAAGTTTTACTAAAAGAAAAAGCCTTCAGTGTTCTTGAAGGCTTTTTCTTTTATTTGTTGTTGCTTTTACAGTTTAGAGAATAGTTTCTGCATTTTTTCGCGCTCTTCTTGAGCCAAAGCAGCATCTACTAAAATACGGCCACTGTGTTCGTCTGTAATAATTTTTTTCCTTGCGGCAATTTCCATTTGCACCTGTGGTGGAATAGTAAAAAAGGAACCACCTGAAGCGCCTCTTTCAATAGCTACTACGGCCAATCCATTTTTTACATTGGTTCTAATACGGGTGTATGCCGCAACCAAACGCTCTTCAATAGATTTTTTAAATTCATCCGATTTTTTCATTAACGCTTCTTCTTCCTTTTCGGTTTCAGCTAAAATAGCATCCAATTCGCCTTTTTTGTGTTTTAGGTGCGTTTGGCGCTCTTTTAAGCGCTCTTTGGTTTGAGCAATAACTTCTTTTTTCTGCTCTATTTGCGCCTTAAATTCGTTAATGTTTTTTTCAGCCAACTGAATTTCTAACTCTTGGAATTCAATTTCTTTAGAAATGGAGTTAAATTCTCTGTTATTCCGAACATTTTTTTGTTGCTCGGTGTACTTTTTAATTAGCGCTTTCGCTTCTTCAATAAGATTCTTTTTAGCGCTAATGTCATTCTTAATACCTTCTAAACTATCTTCTAGCTTTTCGAATCTGGTGGTCATTCCAGCAACTTCATCTTCTAAATCACGCACCTCTAGAGGCAGTTCGCCACGAACATTTCTAATTTCATCGATACGAGAATCTACTAATTGCAAGTCGTATAGTGCTCTTAAACGCTCTTCTACAGTTGCTTCTTTCTTTTTGGCCATACTTTAATAATACTTAACAGGATTTGTATTGGTCTCTGATAATAATACCTTACTTAAGGGTAAGGCAGGTGCAAAATTAGTAATTTTTTTTGTAAGATGCGCTACTAAAAGATTTTTTGTGAACTGCTCACTTTCATAATGACCTATATCCGCTAAAAGGATGGTATTTTCTGCTTGAAAAAAGTCGTGATATTTTAAATCGGCCGTTATAAAGGCATCTGCGCCAGCTTGTTTGGCTGCTCCAATAGCAAAACTTCCCGAGCCACCCAAAACAGCTACTTTTTGAATAGGTTTACCTAAAAACTGGGAGTGGCGAATGGCAGGGGTGTGCATGTGTTGTTTAACATATGCCAAGAACTCTAATTCTTCCATGGGCGTATGCAAGTTTCCAACCATACCCATACCAATATGTTGGTTGGTGTTTTCCAGAGCGGTAATTTCGTAAGCTACCTCTTCGTATATATGTGCTGCAAAAAGCGCTTTTAAAATGGAAGACTTTAAGTGTTTTGGAAACGTAACGGTTATTTTTGTTTCGGGTTCCTCGTGGTTTTCTAGTTTGTTGCCTATTACTGGATTAGCATTGGCGCTTGCTGTAAAGGTGCCTGTACCCTGGGTGTTAAAACTGCAGCCAGAATAGTTACCTATGCTACCGGCACCTGCTTTAAACAAAGCTTCCCTTACCGTATTGGCATGTTTATGAGGCACATAGGTGGTTAGTTTTTTTATGGTGTTTTGTTGAGGTATCAAGATGGTCTTGCTTGTAAGGTTTAGACGTTGGCAAATCATGTCGTTTACGCCATGAATGGCATTATCCAAGGCGGTATGTATGGCATAAATAGCTATGTTGTGTTTTATAGCTTTAATGGCTACCCGCTGCACATAGTTTTTGCCTGTAAGTGTTTTAAGGCCTTTAAATATAATAGGGTGAAAGCTAACTATGGTATTACATTTTTTTTTTATGGCTTCATCTACTACGGCTTCGGTGGTATCCAATGTTACCAGTATTCCTGTTATTTTTTCGGAGGAATTGCCAACTAATAATCCAACATTATCAAAATCCTCGGCATAAGCGTTTGGTGCAAAATTTTCTAAAATGGTAATTAGGTCTTGAACAATCATGAGTATTTATGTTTAACTTCAAAGATAAAATAATTACTTTCGTTGTTATGAAGCTTCTCCGAAAAATATTAGTTCCCATTGTGCCTATTTATTATTTGGTTACCTGGATAAGAAATCGGTTTTACGATTGGGGTATTTTTAAAAGTAAACGCTATGCGCATCCTGTTATTTGCGTTGGGAATTTAAGTACGGGTGGCACGGGGAAGTCGCCTATGATTGAGTTACTAATAAACCTATTTAAAGATTCTTACCAAGTTGCAACTTTAAGTAGGGGCTATAAAAGAAGTACCAAAGGTTTTTTGCTAGCCGGTAAACAAGACACTGCTAAAACGCTTGGCGACGAGCCTTATCAATTTTTTAATAAATTTAAGGATGCTATTCAGGTGGCTGTGGATGCTAATAGGCAACGCGGCATTGAAAATTTATTGAAACTACCCAATAAACCCGATCTTATTTTATTGGATGATGCTTTTCAGCATAGGAAAGTAGCAGCTGGATTTAATATTTTACTAACCACATATCAGGAACCTTATTTTACCGATTGGGTACTGCCAACAGGCAACTTGCGTGAACCGAAACAAGGTGCTAAACGAGCACAAATTATTGTAGTCACCAAATGTCCGGATAACCTTACTGCAGAGACTAAAACCCAGTTTATAAAAAATTTAAAGCCGCGTAAAGGGCAACTTGTGTGCTTTAGTACCATAAAATATAGTAGCATGGTAGTTTCGGCAAAGGATAGTAAAAAATTAACTACTCTTATAAAGCCAACTTTGGTTACGGGAATCGCCAATGCTGCGCCTTTGGTACAGCATTTAGAAAATTGCGGTTTGGATTTTACACATCTTAATTTTCCAGACCACCATGAATTTACGGCCTTGGATATAGCGGCATTAGAAAAAAAGGCTTTTTTATTAACAACTGAAAAAGACTTTATGCGGTTGAAGGTGCATAAAAGTTTGGCTTCTAAATTATATTACTTACCTATACAGGCAGTTATAACCAACTCCGAAGCTTTTGAGGCAGCGGTTTTAAATTATGTGAAACGGTTTAACTAGGTGGGGTGTTTTTAAGGCCGTTGTTGGCTTTTAGCGCTTCGAATAATTTTTTCTCGAAGATTTCTTGTTTAAAGGGTTTCGAAATAATATCGGAGAATCCGGCTTCGTCAAACTCGGGCATTTTATCTTCTATGGTAACGGCTGTTAGGGCAAAAATAGTAATATCTTTATTAAATTTACGAATACGCTTTGTAGCCTCTAGACCGCTTATTCCAGGCATATGAATATCCATTAAAATAACATCGTAATTTTCGTTTTGTGCTTTTTCAACAGCGTCTTCGCCATTGTCTACAATGTCGCAATTCAGATTCATTTTATTGAGGATTTTTTTGGTAATCATTTGGTTTATTTTGTTGTCCTCTACCACTAAAATCTTAATTTTTTCAAGCTCTAAACTGTCAATTTTATTGAAGTATTCCACTTTTTCTTGTTTGGCTTTTGGTTCGGCGTAGGTCATTGGAATTTCAAAAATGAAGTTTGACCCTTTTCCTATCTGGCTTTCTAAATATATTTTGCCATTTAAAATTTCAATTAAACCTTTTACAATAGATAAGCCCAATCCGGTACCACCGTAGGTGCGGTTTATTTGTACGGAACCTTGCGAAAAACTATCGTAAAGGCGTTCCTGTTTTTCTTTGCTGATACCTATACCGTTGTCTTCAACTTCAAAACGGATAACGTAATTTTTTCCGTCTTGTTTTATTTTATTGGCGCGTACCCAGATATCGCCATCTTTGGTGAATTTTATAGAGTTACCAATGAGGTTTATTAGAATTTGAGAAATTTTTAGTTGGTCTGCATTAAAAGTTTCTGGGATATCGTTAGCATATTCCAAATGTAATTTGGTGTTATTATCGCTGGCGGAATTATTTAAAGCAGCAATAACATTGGTCATTTTCTTTTTAAGATTGAAGTTTTCCGGTTCTATATCTACTTTGTTAGCTTCAATTTTATTTATTTGAAGTATATCGTTTATGAAGGTTAGTAAGTATTCGCCCGAAAACTTAAGCGATTTTAAATGCGGAATCTGTTCTGGTTTTGGATCTTCATCCAAGAGCATATTTGTTAAACCCGTTACCGCATATAATGGGGTGCGTAGTTCGTGGGTAACTGTGGATAAAAAATTGGCTTTTGTTTTGGATGCCAATTCTGCTTTTTCCATGGCAACAATGAGTTCGCTGTTTTTTATATGCAACATGTTGTTGGTTTTTAAGCGAATGTTGTTGTTTTTGTATAAAGAAAGTGTGAGTAGCGACAAGATAGTAATTAAGGCAATACTTAAAATGGTTGTTAACTTACTCAAGTTATTTTCTTTAATTTTTTCCTCTAAATTGGCGGCTTGTTCTTTTTGAAATTCGGTTTGGTTATCCAGTAAAATTTCAAGGCGTTTTTCAGGCGATAAATTAGCGCGTTTAATTTGTAGTAACGAATCGGATAGCTGCATGTGTTTTTTTAAAAACTTTATTGAAGCCTGATAATTTTTATTGGTTTCTTCTAGTTCGCTTAAAATAAGGTAGCCGTTGGCTAAAATGCTACTAAACCCGTTAACTTTGGCAAGTTCAATACCTTCAAGGGTTGTTTTTAGCCCCTGTTCTGGTTGGTTTAAAAGTGTTAACGCTTTGCCGTTATGAATTAAGGCGCTACTGTGTATTTTGTCTAGTTCGTAACGTTTGGCCAAAGCTATGGCCCGTTCAAGTTGTTGGTTGGCTTTAAGGTATTGCTTGGTTTTTAAACGAGTTTTACCCTCTTTAAGCAGCACTTCAGCAACAAAATCATCTAGACCTTCTTGGTCAAATAAAGCATTGGCGGATACGTAATAATCCAGTGCTTGCCGGTAATCCTGATTGCCAGCATAAACATCGGCAATTACCTTGTAGGTTTCGGCACGATTAACGTCGTCTTTAATAATGCGTTGAATTTCGTTGGCCTTAAACAAGTTTATTAAGGCAGCATCGGGTTCTTCTAGAATGTATTGCAGTTTACCAAGTTTGGCATAAATAATGCCTGCACTTTTTTTTGAATTTATGCTTTCGGAAAGTTTTAAAGCTTCTTCAAGTTGTTTTTGGGCTTTATAATAGGCGCTGTTTTCAAGATCTTGTTGCGCCTGATCTATTTTGTAGTTTATGTTAATTTGAATGTTTTCATTCTCGTTACTAATGTCGATTTGTGCGGATAATGGTGCACAAAAAAGAAGAAACAAGAAGTATAAATATGTATATTTCTGCCACATTATGGATTAGAGCTAGTACACAAATATAACTAATTGCTCGATAAAGTCTGTATTTTTAACGATAAAAAGGTTATTAAATCCAAAATTCGCTGCGAATATCCTGTTTCATTATCGTACCACCCTATAATTTTTACCATGTTACCAATAACCGATGTCATTTGTGCATCAAAAATGCAAGAAGCTGGGTTGCCTACAATATCTATGGATACAATGGGGTCCTGGGTGTAAGCCAAAACGTTTTTTAAGTAGCCTTCGGAAGCCTCTTTGAATGCGTTGTTAATGGTTTCAATTGTAACCGTTTTTTCAACATTAAAGGTAATGTCTGTTAACGATCCGTTTGGTACAGGCACCCGAATACCACAACCACCAATAACATTGGATAGCTCTGGAAAAATTCGCGTTAAGGCTTTGGCAGCACCTGTAGTTGTTGGAACAATAGATTGGCCTGCAGCGCGAGCACGGCGTAAATCGCGGTGCGGCTGATCGTGCAAACTTTGGTCTGTTGTATACGAATGCACGGTAGTAATATAGGCCTGTTTAATACCACATAATTTATGGATAACATCCATCATAGGTGCGGCATTATTGGTAGTACATGAGGCGTTGGATATTACAGTTTCGGTGCCATCTAGCGTGTGTTCGTTAACGCCCATAACAATGGTTTTTATGGTATCGTCTTCTGGAGGAACACTTAAAATTACCTGTTTAGCCCCATTGGTAATATGGTATTGAAGGGTTTCCGGTGTTTTAAATTTACCGGATGCCTCAATTACAAAATCAACTTGTGCATGGCGCCAATTAATATCTTTAGGATGCTTGTTATGCGTTAAAACAATGGGTATGTTGTTTACAATAATATGCGTGTCGTTGTGCGTAACGTTTTCAGTAAAAACACCGTGAATACTATCGTATTTTAATAAATGACTTAAGGTACGGGCATCTGCCAAATCATTAATGGCAACAACCTCTAGATTTGGGTTATTTTGTATTAGTCTAAAAACGCGTCTGCCTATACGGCCAAAACCATTAATGCCAATTCTTATCATTAATTAATGTGTTTTTGGGCTTTATAAGACGAGCGCACCAAGGCACTACTTTCCACGTGTCGGAAACCTAAACTTAAACCAATTTCTTTAAACTCTTCAAATTGGTCTGGCATAATAAAGCGTTTTACAGGCAGGTGTTTTTTACTTGGCTGTAAGTATTGCCCAATGGTTACCACATCTACATCATTTTCTCTTAAATCGTGAAGGGTTTCAATTACCTCCTCGCGTTCTTCGCCTAATCCAAGCATGATACCCGATTTGGTGCGGCGTTGACCTTGAGCTTTTAAGTACTTAAGCACGGCCATACTTCTGTCGTATTTAGCTTGAATACGCACCTCGCGGGTTAAACGACGAACGGTTTCTATGTTATGCGACACCACTTCTGGTGCTACTTCTACAATTCTATCGATATGTTGCTCTATGCCCTGAAAGTCTGGTATTAGAGTTTCTAGAGTAGTTTCTGGGTTCATGCGTCTTACTGCTTTAACAGTTTCAGCCCACATTATGCTACCCATGTCTTTTAGGTCGTCCCGATCGACGCTTGTTAAAACGGCGTGTTTAATTTTCATGAGCTTTATGGAGCGGGCTACTTTTTCAGGTTCGTCCCAATCTACGGTTTCGGGGCGCCCTGTTTTTACACCGCAAAAACCACAGGAGCGGGTACAAACATTTCCCAGAATCATAAAGGTTGCCGTGCCTTCTCCCCAACATTCGCCCATGTTTGGACAGCTTCCAGAGGTGCAGATGGTGTTTAAACTATACTTATCTACTAAACTGCGTAATTCCGTGTATTTTTTGCCAGTAGGTAATTTTACACGCAGCCATTTTGGTTTAGCTTGTCTTTCGGGTAAGATATTCGAAACGGTTTCTGTTTTCATAGACTTGTTTTTCCGTTGCAAAGATACAAAGATTTTAATCATTAGATATCTTAATTAAAACCACTCTTGCTGGTAATTTTAAATAGCAATCTTTAGTTTCTCATGTAGCGACTTGTAAAAGTAAGGCATGTTACCTGTTTAAAACAAAATAGGAGGTGTATTTGCGTAAAAAGTTAACGGCGGCTGCTATTTTATTTTGAAACCCGAATTAATGGGTTTTTCGATACAATACATTTTAGAAGCGTGTTTATTTTCTTTCAGGCTTTACAGGGTTTACCAAGCGTACCTTAAATACAGATTAGTTTTTAAAAAGTGCTTAAAAACCAAAAACTAAAAGCTATTAAAAAAGCAATACAAAACCAGCTGTAAATTTTCATGGCTTTATTAGGTTGTTTGTGTTTTGGCATATGTTTACTGGTTATTAGCACATAATTTAAAATGGCATAAAAAGGTGCTGTTAAAAAGGATATAATAGTCGCAATTTTTATGAGAACACCCATTTCCGAAATAAAACCAAACAAAATAATGAGACTGCCTACCGTTAAAGCTAAAACCCATATGGCATAACCTTTGGGCAATGGTTTATTTTGCAGTAATTGCATGGTTTTGTGCATGGAGCGAGGCGATGCGTCTAGGGTTGTTAATGTGGTGCTAAACATCGTGGTTAAAGCTGCAATACCAATAAGCCAATACGCCCAATTTCCTAGACTGTTGGTGTACATGTTTATAAGCTGATTGGCAAAACCAGCAGCAGAGGATCCAAAGGTTTCGCCAGATTGGTGCATAACTAATGCCCCTAAACCTAAAAAGCAAGAACCTAAAATAAGCGTAGCGGCATAACCTATATTAAAGTCGGTTATACTGGATTTAAAAGTGGTTTCCGGATTTAATTTTTTCTTTTCTAAAGCCCAAAGCGAGTGCCAAATAGACACATCTAAAGGTGCTGGCATCCAACCCATAAATGCAATTAAAAAACCAATTTCTAATGCGTTTTCTGGAAACACCTGTGTTAAGGTTAAGGGGTTGTGGTTGGTGTTAAAAGCCATTATTACCGCAATTATTGTACTTACAGTAAGTGCTATTACAATAATTTTCATGAGTTTATCCAGAAACGAATAGCGGCCTTTTAGCAAAATTAGCAGACAAATAATTAAAATAATTAATGACCAATATGTGGTAGGCCAATTTATATTAAACAACGACGACGCAATGCCTGCAGTTACTGTGGTAACCGCGGTTTGTATGGTAAACATGGTGGCAAATGTAATAACTGCATAAATTACCAATACCACGTTGCCTAAACGCTTGTAACCATCTAGCAAACTTTCTTTGGCGGTGGCGGCATATAAGGCACCAAATTTAAAAAAGGGATATTTTACAATATGAATTAAAACAAGCGCCCAAAGCAGTCCCAAACCAAAGTCGGCACCAGCACGTGTAGATTGAACTAAATGCGAAACACCAATAGCTGCACCAGCAAACAAAAGTCCCGGGCCTAATTTTTTTAAACTAATACTCATTTTTTATAGATTTGGTTGTTTTAAGGTTGTACCTGCGTATTATGATACAATGTAAATAGCTTTATAATAGCCGCTTTTTTAATAATTAATGTAATAAAAAAGTAAAATAAATAATTTTTTTGCAACAAAGTCCTCTTTTTTTAGACATTTTATAACGGCTCTTTAAACTTATATCTGCCTGTTAAGTCCGTATGTTTTTTAAATAATAAGGGTGTTTTAATCTTAAAACATGGTGTTGGCTGCTCGTAAGGTTTACCAATAGTTTTTTTGGCGTACCGTAACAACACTTTTACGTTACTAATAAATTCATGGTTTTGCTTAAATGGCTTTGTTACTTATGCCCTTAAAGAACCTTAAATTTATAATGTCTTGATAATGTGTTTAACCAAAATATTATATTTATTTGGGTGTAGAATTAGAGCGTATTAATTTCATGTTAAATTCTAATCAAGTTACAAATATAAATAGGTTAAACTTTTTTGTAAGCCCTAGTTATAAATATAAAAAATTTACGTTCAATATTGAACTAAACCCTGTGTTCAAATCTAAATCAAATGCTCTGGATAAAAATTATGTATTCACAAATATTAAGCTTCAATATTTTTATGATAGGTTTAGTTTCTCCATTATAGCTCAAAACCTATTTAATTATAAGTCAATAGTAGTGAAAAATATAGGTTTAAATAATAGTAATCAACAAACGTTTCATATTAATCAGCGATTTTTTTCAATTCAAGCTGGCTTTAGCTTTTAATAATGTCTGCCAATAATTTCTTGGCACGTAGCAATTTAACCTTCACGTTGTTAATAGGCTCGTTAATCTCTGCTGAAATTTCTTTATAACTCAACTCCTGAAAGTATCTTAGATTAATCACTTCTTGATGTTGTGATTAAATAAAGTTTTTAATTTATATTTATTTATCATTTAAAATAGTATTAATGAAAAATTAAATTTAGAAATGTATTTGTTTTATCTTATTTTAGTTAAAATTTTGGTTATTCGTTTTTTTTTTTTTTTTTTTTTTACTTCGTACAGATCTTGTTTGTAAGAAACTAAAATTTATGTAATTATGAAAAAAAGTCAAAAATTTCTAAATAGTGTAATTGCTGTAATAGCATTTGCTGTAATTTTAGTTGTGTCAACCACTTCCGTGTTTGCCAATGATACTAAATCTAATGAAGATGTTTATTTTCAGAAAGAACCCTGTGGTCAAACCTACAGTATAAATATACCAGGTTGCTTATACAATGGAACTTATTCAGGCTGGTGTAGCGCTGAAGAATGGTCAGTCTTCTATAACAACGTAGTAGATTCATGTAGCTAAATATTAAAATCAATTCATTAACCTTCTTTCAGGCAAGGTCTTTTTTTTCAATATGAAAAATCTATATATAGTTGTTTTCTTATTAGGCTGCTTTTGCAGCAATGCTCAAAATACTTATGGCGAAATTTTTTATAATTTCAATCTTAATTTTAATTACTGTATTGATAATTATGAATACAAAGCCACTTTAGTTTTTAATGATTTTACTTCTGTTTTCAACTATAACAGTAGTAAATTGGAAGGTGAATACCAAGTTGATTTAACCTGTGGTCATTTACATAATGAAAACCATACAACAATAACGCGTTATGTGTTTGAGGATGACGGGCAAAAAACCTATTATAATAAAACTACCAACAAATTATACTCGCAACAACTTTTGGAATATAATTATTTAATTTGGGTACAAGATGATGGTATTGATTTTAACTGGAAAATTACAAACGAAACCAAAAAAATTGGTACTTATTTGGCATATAAAGCGCAAACAAATTTTAGAGGAAGGCTTTATAATGCTTGGTTTACTTACGGTATTCCTTTGAGCTATGGTCCATGGAAATTTCATGGTTTACCAGGTTTAATATTAGAAATTAAAGATGAATTTAATCAAATACATATTACTGCTAATACTATTAAAATAACAAAAAACAGCTCGGATCAGATAGCTTGGCCAGAAGTTAAAGAGGCCTTGGGTATTGAGGAATTTTTAAACCAAAAATATTTGCTCTATCAGGACAAAATTGAAACTCAAAAAGCTGTGCTGGCTAATAAAGGATCTGGATTTTCGAAAAGATTTAAGCCGCAACCATACTATAGTATAGAATTTTTAGATAGTCAAATAGAATTATTGCAAGCTATAATTTATCAGGTTGAATAGGTTTTTAAGTTTATTATTTGTACTTACCAGTGCCGTATGTCATTCTCAAAGCATTGAACTATCAGGTATGGTTACCGATAGCTTAAATAATCCAATAGAAGGTGCAGCAGTTGTTTTATTTAAGAAGAAACAAAAAAGTTTTTTAAACTCTACTACCACAAATAACTTAGGGAAATATTATTTTGAATTAAACAACCCTGATGAAACTATAGAAATTCAGGTGAATGCCATTTTTTATGAAACCAAAATAGATTCATTACTCTTCAATTATAAATCTGCGATATTCAAGAATTTCAAATTAATTTCCAAGACTCAAAATTTAGATGAAGTCCTTATCAAAACTTCAAAGTCCATTCGTAATAAAAATGATACTATTTTAATAAAGGTTGATTCTTATTTAAAAAGAGAAGATAGGACTGTGGAAGATTTATTAAAAAATATTCCTGGGGTGATAGTAAAGGAAGATGGTCAAATAGAAATAAATGGTAAAAGTATAAACACAATTCTTGTAGAAGGTGATAACATGTTTGATTTGGATTATAAAGTACTTTCCAAAAACTTAAATCCCAAAATATTAGATGAAATAGAAATAATAAATAATTACAATGAGAATTCGATACTTAAAACGTTAAGTACTTCTAACAACACTGCTATAAATTTAAAACTAAAAGATGATGCAAAAAATCAATGGATTGGAGAAGCTGACATAGCGTTAAGTACAGACAGAAATTATAATTTGACGATAAGTGAATTATTAATAAAGAAAAAAAATAAATTTTATGCTACTTTTAAAGGAAATAGTTTGGGTGTTCTCTATGAGAATACCATTGGTAATTTCGCAATTAAAGATAATTTAAATAGTACTCAAAATTTAACCTTAATAAATAACCAAACTATTTTTAAGCCAAATTTTTTAACCAACGCAAACTTTTACGATAATGAATCATTAATATTTACAGCATCAGACTTAATAGCGTTAAGTAAGCAACTGAAGTTATCTTTTAATTTAGGATATGCTAAAGATAAGTATACTTTAGATTATAAAGAAAACGTTGTTTATGTTGATTTAGATAGTACAAATTTAAATACTATTTCCGAATATAGTAATGGAAATTCCGTTGGCTACGTAAATTTAAAATTGGAGTACAAAACCGATACTGACTATTTAGAAACTAAAATTCAAGTTAACAGAAATGAATTTGAAGATTTAGACTCTGGTTTTCTGCAAAATTCAAGCTTTTTAAGAACTTTTAGTTTAAATTCAACAAGTTTAAACAGTAAAATAGAATATAGTAAAAAATTGAAAAATAATAAAATATTTTCACTCCATGCTTATTTTAAATCTGATGATAGTGATGATAATTATAATATAAATAGTTCTGGTGAAGATGTTTATAATTTAGAACAATTTATAAATGACAAAGACAAACATGTATTTTCTAAAGCATCCTTACTTTTTAATAAAAATTTAAATGTCTTTTTAAAGTACGAAAGCAGAACAAGACAATTAAATGGAACCAATAATTTTAATAATTATCTCAATGAAAACGTCCAATTTTTAGATGGTAGTAGTTTTAAGTATAATTTAGTCGAAGTTGGTATAATCAACCAATTTCGAATATCAAGAAGAATAAATTTTAAAACGGAATTAGAATTAACAAACGGAATTCTTACGAACCTAAATACGTCAAAAAATATCAATTGGTTTTTAAATTATAAATTTGATTTAAATTATAATTCTAAAACTTTTGGTAAATTTAAATTAAAACATCAAAGAAAGATGCAGCCATTTGACCCAAATAATTTTATTGAAAACTATTATTTAAGTGGCGGCATGGACTTTATTAAAGGTGTTAACAATTTAAATTACACTACTTTAAATTCTACTTCTTTTGAGTATAATTATAGTTTTTGGGAAAAAATGACGCATTTTAATCTATTACTAAATTACATTGAAACCAAAGACGATTTAAACTTATCTTCATTAATAATTTCGCCATTTGTTTTTAATTCAGTTATAAATCAAGGCGACACAAATAAATACTTAAGTTATATTTTTAAAGTTGATAAAAGAGTAAAAAAATTAAAAGGTGCTATTAATTTTTCTTTGAATGGTAGATTAGCAAAATCTGAATTAATAATAAACGCCATTAACAATGATCGTTTAGTTGCTTACAATATGCTGTCACTAAAATATACATCAATTTTAGAGAAAAGATTTAATATAATGTCTAAAGTAGAATTAGAGCGTATTAATTTCATGTTAAATTCTAATCAAGTTACAAATATAAATAGGTTAAACTTTTTTGTAAGCCCTAGTTATAAATATAAAAAATTTACGTTCAATATTGAACTAAACCCTGTGTTCAAATCTAAATCAAATGCTCTGGATAAAAATTATGTATTCACAAATATTAAGCTTCAATATTTTTATGATAGGTTTAGTTTCTCCATTATAGCTCAAAACCTATTTAATTATAAGTCAATAGTAGTGAAAAATATAGGTTTAAATAATAGTAATCAACAAACGTTTCATATTAATCAGCGATTTTTTTCAATTCAAGCTGGCTTTAGCTTTTAATAATGTCTGCCAATAATTTCTTGGCACGTAGCAATTTAACCTTCACGTTGTTAATAGGCTCGTTAATCTCTGCTGAAATTTCTTTATAACTCAACTCCTGAAAGTATCTTAGATTAATCACTTCTTGATAATGTGGTTTCAGTTTTTTTATATCGCGAAGTAGTTTGGCTAAATTTTGTTCGGTAATTAGTTTGTCTTCGGGTGAAGGCGAATCGTCTAAAATATCCTGATACTTGTCGTCATTACTACCAGCAATATTTTGTGAAATAGAATTTTTTTGCTTCCTTATTAAATCAATATGAATGTTTTTAGAAATGGTAATAAGCCAAGTTTTAAAACTGTAATCTGGATTAAATGTATCAATTTTATCGAATGCTTTTGAAAATGTTTGAATGGTAATATCCTCGGCGTCATTTTCATTTTCTACCCGTTTTAATTGAAAACCGTAAACATAATCCCAATACGAATCCAATAAAAAATTAAAGGCTTTCTGGTCTTTTTCTTTAGCGCGCTCTATGGCATGGGTTATTTCCAATGTTTGGGTTTTGATAAGATATTGGTAGTAAATATAATGAATTGAAAAATAACTAAAAACAACTCAAAAAAAGGAGCTAAAAGCACCAAATCGTTTTCCTTAAGTTTTTTGGCAGTGTGCCAAATAATTAGGTATTGACACGCAAAACGCAGTAAAATTGCACTTAAAACAAGTTGCCAATGCACCAAAAAACTTAATAAAAGAATTGCTAAAAGCCAAAAGCATACCTGCGATATGTAAAACAACGCTAACAATACTTTATGTCCCGCTTTGTAATGCTGTGCCGTGGTAATATGTCTTCTTTTTTGTTTTACCCAATCGCTAAATGTTTTTTTAGGAACAGACACCGTAATACTGTTTTCTGAAATACATAAGCTGGTGTTGTGTTTATTGGCAATTTCGTTTATAAACAAATCATCATCGCCAGAACGGATATGCATGTGCTTCATGAAGCCACTAACCCGAAAAAAATCTTCTTTTGTATAGGCTAAATTTCTACCAACACCCATATAAGGCATACCTATTTTAGCAAATGACAAATACTGTAAGGCTGTAAATAACGTTTCAAATCGAATTAGTTTATTTAGCAACGAACCCTTTATTTTTTGATAGGCGCCGTAGCCCAATACTATGGATTTTTGAGCTGAAAAATGTCCAGCCATTTCTAAAATCCAATTTTCTGAAATGGGTTGGCAGTCGGCATCCGTAAATAAAAGGTGGTTGTAGGTGGCCGCTTTAATACCTAATGTTAGCGCATACTTTTTATTTGCCCAAAAGGCTTCGGTATTTTTAACATTAACAAGCTTTACATTGGGATGCTGTTCGGAAAAATTTTCCATTACGTCCCAAGTATGATCGTAGGAAGCGTCGTTAATTAAAACAAGTTCAAAAACGGGATATTGTTGTGCAATTATACTGGGTAGAAAAGTTTTCAGATTTTCGGCTTCATTTTTAGCACAAATGATAACCGAAACAGGCGGCAGATTGTTTGTAACATTAGCTGCTAATTTTATACGTGTAAATTGACCGAAAATAAGCAGATAATAGCCTAGCTGAAAACAGAACACTACTATAAAAATATAGTAGAGAACCTCTAATAGGAGCATGTAACTTACGAGTGTTGCGGTTCGTTACAGTTTTCAAATTGGTCTGGTGTTTTGCCACAAAACCCGCAGGATTCTCCTTCTTTGTTTAGCATGGGATTTTGGCTAGCACAGGTGCCGGCAAATTTGCCGTCTTTTTTAGCCCATAGCTTTATGGTAATACCAGCAATACCAAGGCCCAATAATACTAATGTTAATAGGAAAAGTTTCATAATAAGTATTTTTGCAAAGGTATAAAATTTTAAAAAAGTAACTAGTTAAATAAGTATTAAACCCCACTAATTATTTAAATTTTGGTTGCTTTATTTATTCAAATAAATTTCGGCTACTGCATTTTCTTTGGTAGCTGTTAAGTTGTTACCTTTTTGCTCGATGGTTATGCTTAAAGCTAAGGCATTTTCTGGATACGGTATGGGTTTTAACTGTCGGTGAGTGTCGCTTAAAATACCCAAATTAATCATTTTATCATCTAGCTCTGCCCATATTTGGTAACACTGCTCCTCTGGTAATTTAGGTAAGGAAACCACATCTATCATAGAGGTTTTTTCCTTGGCATTTATGTAGGCTATGGTTTTTAAGTTCTTGGCACGGTTATTTCCTTTAATTATGTATTTTTCGGTTTCAGGATTGTTTAATTGTTTTACTTGTGCCATCATAGCGTTTAAACGATTTTTTTTGTCGTCTAAATCTTCTAATCTATCAAAAATCTCGTCTGCTATTTTTTGGTTTTCAATTTTTAATGCCTGGTTTTGATTGTAAAGCCACAAGGAGGTGCCAGCAAAAATTAAGGCAATAATACTGGCGGCAATGCCCATAGGTAGCCAGTTTCTATACGGGCTGCTTTTGGTTACAGGTGCCGTTGCTGATTGTTGGCTTATTATATTGTTTACATTTTGTAACACTGTCTTTGGCGCCGATATGGCTTGGGTTTGGGCAACCAGTTCTAGTTGGTTTTGTAGCTTATTATAGGCTTTGGCTACGTCTGGGTATTGCGCAATACAATGTGCAACATACAGGCGCTGCTCTGGCGTGGTTTGGTTTAAAAGATACTGCTCTAATAAATCCGATTCTAAAATTTTTTTAACATTAGTTTGCATCAGAACTGGTTTCTGGATTATATATTTTTTTTAATTCTCGGAGGCCAATTTTTAATCGGGACTTTACAGTTCCTAGTGGCATGTTTAATTCTTTACTGGCTTCCTCCTGCGTCATGCCTTCAAAAAATAAGGCCTTAATTACCACTTGATATTTTTCTTCCAAACTGTTTAAGTGGGAATGAATGTCCATAACATCCTGATTAAATGATGCCACTGTTATGGTATGTACGTTTGTGGTATCTATTTGGATTTCCGATTCTAGTTTCTTGTTTATACTTCTTACCTTATCTATGGCTGTGTTATGGGCAATACGAAACAGCCAAGTAAATAATTTAGCTTTATTTGGATCGTACAACCTGCCTTTTTTCCAAACTTTTATAAACGTTTCTTGCAAGGCATCCTGTGCCAAATCGGGATCTTTTAATATTTTAGAAATGACACTAAATAAGGCATCGGCATAATTGTCGTACAGTAAGGGCATGGCCTTGGTGTCGCCATTTTTAAGGAAATTTATAATTTCCGTTTCGGTGGGTGTTATCAAAATAAAAGGTAATAGCTTATGTCGGACTTCTTTTTTGAAGTTAACAGTTGCAATAAAGTTAGGTAATTCTGCTTAATTAAAGAATGTTAACTTCAAATTCTAGCGAAACATTAAAAAGTCGTTTAATGGTATGCTGTATTAATGTGGCTAATTTAAAAATATCGTTCCCCGATGCATTGCTGTAATTTACAAGCACCAAAGCTTGATGTTTATGAACACCATAATTTCCAAAGCGTTTGCCTTTAAAACCAGCTTTTTCAATAAGCCATCCTGCTGGTATTTTAACTTCCGAATTACTTACGGTATACGCAGGCACATTTGGAAATTGCTGCTTTATGCTGTTATAAGTGGCAACAGAAACTATGGGGTTTTTAAAAAAGCTACCGCTGTTACCTATTTGTTTAGGATCCGGCAGTTTACGTTGCCTAATAGCAATTACGGCATTGGAGATAGCTTGAATATTTGGTTTTTGAATTTTCATGTTATTAAGCTCTTCCAGAATAGCACCGTACTTGGTGTGCAGCACATGATTGGTTTTTGTAAGCTGAAAGGTAACACTGCAAATTATGTATTGCCCAGCAACTTCTTGCTTAAAAATGGAATGGCGGTATCCAAAATTACAATCCGATTTTAGAAATGTTTGTAAGCGGCCTGTTTGTATTTCTAATGCCGTACAGGAAACAAACAAATCTTTCAGTTCTACACCGTAAGCGCCAATATTTTGAATGGGTGCCGTGCCCACATTTCCTGGTATTAACGATAAATTTTCTAACCCACCGTAATCTTTTTGCAAACACCACAGAACAAATTCATGCCAATTTTCGCCTGCCGACGCTTTAACTTGAATGGTAGTATCTGTTTCTGAAACTACAGCTATGCCCTTCATATTTATATGAATAACCAAAGCATCTACATCATTGGTAAGAAGCAGGTTGCTGCCCCCTCCTAAAATTAATTTTTTTGGATAGGCCTTTAAGCCCAACACCTTTTGTAAATCGGCAACCGTAGTAACGGACACGAAGTGCGAGGCGGTTACATCTATACCAAAGGTGTTGTAGGACTTTAAGGATATGTTTTCTAAAATTTGCACTTAATCTTTGTACACTTTTAAAGCTTCTTTAATAATGTTAACGGCTTTAATTAAGCTTTCTTTTTGAAGAACGTAAGCAATTCTTATTTGGTTTAAGCCAACACCTGGTGTAGAGTAAAATCCTGCTGCGGGAGCTACCATAACGGTTTCGCCATCTACGTCAAAATGTTCTAATAGCCATTGTGCAAATGCATCGGCATTTTTTACTGGTAGTTCTACAATGCAGTAAAAGGCTCCTTTAGGTTTGGCTACTTTTATGCCTGGTATTTTTTCTAATTCCGAAATTAATAGGTCGCGTCGTGTTACGTATTCACTTTTTACCTCATCAAAATAACTTTGGGGTGTTTGCAAGGCAGCCTCGCTGGCTATTTGTGCTAAAGTTGGCGGACTTAACCGTGCTTGAGCAAATTTTAAAGCAGTGCTTATTACGTCTTTATTTTTAGAAACCAAACAGCCAATTCTGGCGCCACACATGCTGTAACGTTTAGAAACAGAATCTATAATAATGGCATGTTCTTTTAGGTTTTCTTCCTGCATAATGGAATAATGCGTAATACCATCGTAAGCAAACTCTCTGTATACCTCGTCTGCAATTAAAAATAAGTCGTGTTTTATAACAATCTCGGCTAATTTTTTAATTTCTTCTTTGGTGTATAAATAACCTGTTGGGTTACCAGGGTTGCAAATTAAAATAGCTTTGGTTTTTGGCGTAATTAATTTCTCGAACGCTTCAATAGGTGGTAAAGCAAAATTATCTTCAATTTTAGAAATAACCGGCACTATATTAACGCCAGAGGCCGTGGAGAAGCCATTGTAGTTAGCGTAAAAAGGTTCAGGAATAATCACTTCATCATCTACATCCATAATACTACCAAAGGCAAATAGCAATGCTTCGCTACCACCAGTGGTTACAATAATGTCTTCTTTTTCAACAATAATGTCATGTTTGGCGTAGTAGTTAGCAATTTTAGCGCGGTATTCATCCGACCCCTCGGAGCGGGTGTATGCTAGAATGTCTAACGAATTTATTTTAACGGCGTCTAAAGCTATTTCGGGCGTTTTAATATCTGGTTGCCCAATATTTAAATGGTATACGGTTTTGCCTTGTTTGTAAGCCTTTTCGGCATATGGAACAAGCTTTCTAATAGGCGATTGTGGCATTAATGCCCCTTTTTGAGATATGTTTGGCATGAGCTTATTGTATTAAAAAGCAAAGTTCTGAAAATTAAATTAATTTCATGCCTAAATGTGTCGGGTAATTAGCTTTTTTAGTAAAATTAACAGCATTTCTATAATACTGTAGTTAGGGCTAGCGCTGCTGTAAAAAATATGGTCGTTATAGAAACAAAAACAGCCTTGATTTCTCAAGGCTGTTTATACGTGAAATAGTAGTAAATTATTGATTCATAACACTGCTATTTTTTTTCTCTAAAACGCTTGTTTTACTTGGGTCGATAACGTTTCCTTTTATTTTAAGCGCTACGGTTGGTGTTTCTGCGTTGGAAAGTACGGTAATTGTTTTTCTAATTGGCATAACACGATTGGTATCATATTTTACAGCAATTTTACCAGTTTCGCCAGGGGCAATAGGGCCTTTAGGTTTTTCTGGAACGGTACATCCACAAGTACTTTTTACATCCGAAATAATAAGTGGAGCGGTTCCGGTATTGGTAAATTCGAACACGCGAAGGCCGTCTGCACCTTTTTCAATGACACCATAGTCAATTGTAGTTTCCTTAAATTCGATTTTTGCTACTTTAGTTTGGGCCATGGCGGTAAGGCTAATAAGACCAATAAAAAGTATAGTAATTACATTTTTCATAATTCGTTTATTTAATGGGTTGGTAAACTTAAACACTTTTTCAGCATTTTACAAAATTTTTAGATGTACGGCTGCGTTATAAATATGTTAAACTTATTTTCATTCAGAATAACCGCTCGTTAATTTTAGTAAAAAAAGAAATATAAGTACTTTTGCCTGTTATATATTCAAAAACTATTCCAAAGTATGCAAATTCCATCAAAATATGATGCAAGTCAAGTAGAGCGTAAGTGGTACGACTACTGGATGACACACAATTATTTTCATTCTACACCAGATGCGCGCGAGCCTTATACCATTGTTATTCCGCCGCCAAATGTTACTGGTGTGTTACATATGGGCCACATGCTTAACAATACCATACAGGATGTTTTAATTCGCCGCGCACGCTTACAGGGTAAAAATGCCTGTTGGGTACCAGGCACCGATCATGCCTCTATTGCTACCGAGGCTAAAGTAGTGGCTAAATTAAAAGAGCAAGGCATAGATAAAAATAATTTAACGCGCGATGAGTTTTTAGCACATGCTTGGGAGTGGACCAACGAGTATGGTGGCGTAATTCTGGAGCAGCTTAAAAAGTTGGGATGCTCCTGCGATTGGGATAGGACCAAATTTACAATGGATCCAGACATGTCCGAATCGGTTATAAAAGTGTTTGTAGATTTATATAACAAAGGGCTTATTTATCGTGGATACCGCATGGTAAATTGGGATCCCGAAGCCAAAACAACTCTATCCGACGAGGAGGTAGTTTATATTGAACAGCAAGGTAATTTATACTATCTTAAGTATCAAATAGAAGGCAGCAACGAAACCCTTACCATTGCTACCACACGACCAGAAACTATTTTTGGCGATACAGCCATTTGTATAAACCCCAACGATTCCCGTTTTGCACACTTAAAAGGTAAAAATGCCATCGTGCCCATTTGTAACAGGGTAATTCCTATTATTGAAGACACGTACGTGGATGTTGAATTTGGAACCGGTTGCTTAAAAGTAACCCCAGCTCATGATGAAAATGATAAAAATTTAGGCGATAAACACAATTTGGAAGTTATCGATATTTTTAACGATGATGCCACCCTAAATAGCTTTGGCTTACATTACCAAGGTAAAGATCGTTTTGTGGTGCGAAAAGAGATTGTAGAAGAGTTAACCCAATTAAATATTCTGGTTAAAACGGAACAGCATCTTAATAAAGTAGGAACTTCCGAACGTACCAACGCTGTAATTGAACCACGCCTATCCGACCAGTGGTTTTTAAAAATGACCGAATTGGTAAAACCTGCTATCGACGCGGTTTTAGGTGAAAAAGCCGAAATTAACTTATTCCCGAAAAAGTTTGAAAATACCTACAGGCATTGGATGGAAAATATTAGGGATTGGAATATTTCCAGACAATTACTTTGGGGCCAACAAATTCCTGCCTACTTCTATGGCGACGGAAAAGAGGATTTTGTAGTGGCAGAAACACCAAAAGAGGCACTGCTTAAAGCGCAAGAAAAAACAGGAAATACCAAGCTAACCGAACACGACTTACAACAAGATAAAGATGCACTGGACACCTGGTTTTCTTCTTGGTTGTGGCCAATAAGTGTTTTTGATGGTATTAGAAATCCAAATAACGAAGACATTGCATATTATTACCCAACTAACGATTTGGTAACAGGACCGGATATTTTATTTTTCTGGGTAGCTCGTATGATAATTGCAGGATACGAATATCAAAACGAGAAGCCATTTAAAAATGTATATCTAACTGGTCTGGTACGCGATAAGCAACGTCGAAAAATGAGTAAATCCTTGGGGAATTCGCCCGATGCTTTAAAACTAATTGACAATTATGGCGCAGATGGCGTACGCGTTGGTTTGCTGTTAAGCGCTGCCGCTGGTAACGACTTAATGTTTGATGAGGCATTGTGCCAACAAGGAAAAGGCTTTGCTAATAAAATCTGGAATGCTTTTCGTTTGGTAAAAGGTTGGGAGGTAAGTAATGAACTGCCACAACCCGAGGCGAGTAAAGTGGCTTTGGAATGGTTTAACGCCAAATTTCAAGAAACACTATTAGAAATTGAAGATCATTACAGTAAGTACCGCCTTTCCGATGCTTTAATGGCTACCTATAAACTTATTTGGGACGATTTTGCATCTTGGTTATTGGAAATTGTTAAACCGGCCTATCAGCAGCCCATAGATGCTATTACATGGCATGAGGTTAATGCGCAATTCGAAAATATACTGAAAATTTTACATCCTTTTATGCCCTTCCTAACAGAGGAAATTTGGCAGTATATGGATACGCGTACCCCAGAGCAAGCCTTAATTGTGGCAAGCTGGCCAGAGCAAAAAACGTATAACAAGGCGCTGATAACTACTTTTGGTTTTACACAAGAAGTGGTGTCGGGTATCCGAAACATAAGAAAAGAAAAAAACATACCTTTTAAAGACGCCATAAACTTGTTTGTAATAAACAACGAGTCTGCCACAACAGCTCTAGATAGCGTTTTAGTAAAATTAGGTAATTTGGATGGCGTAAATTATGTAGAACAAGCAGTGGATGGTGCTTTAACTTTTAGAATTAAATCCAATGAATACTTTATTCCAATTTCGGGAGCAATAAACGTGGATGCTGAAATTGAAAAATTACAAGAGGAATTAACCTATACCGAAGGTTTCTTAAAATCGGTTCAGAAAAAATTGGCTAATGAACGCTTTGTAGCGGGAGCTCCAGAACATGTTATTGCCAACGAGCGTAATAAAGAGGCCGATGCATTGGCAAAAATTGATACTTTAAAAAGTAGTTTAGCCAGTTTAAAATCGTGAAAAAACGAACCATATACACAGTAATTGCCGTAATAATAGCGGTGTTGGTGTATGGATACGAATTTAGCCTAAAGAACCAATCACAACAAGCAACTGTAGCAGCCGGTCTGGAAATAAAGACAGCTACAGTTGCTTTTTTAATGCCTACTAGCACTACTGGTTTGGTGGTACACCATACTGGTTATTCCTTAAGTTATAACGAAGCGCATGAGCAAGCAGAGTGGGTGGCTTACAATCTGAAAAAAGAACACCTTTCTAAAACCACTTTCAAACGTCCATTTTTTGAAATAGACAAAGCAGTAAAAACAGGAGCAGCCAGTTGGCGTAATTATAAAAATTCAGGCTATAATAAAGGGCATTTATGTCCTGCCGCCGATAGGCGATTTAGTAAAGCAGCACACGACGAAACGTTTTTAACCAGCAATATAACCCCGCAGCTGCAAGCTTTTAATGCAGGTATTTGGAATTTACTGGAACAAAAAACACGGTATTGGGCCCATACCTACCACGACGTATTTGTAGTAACAGGCGGTATTTTAAGTGCCGATTTAAAAACCATAGGGCCAGAACAGGTGTCTGTTCCAGCCTTCTTTTATAAAGTTGTTTTTGATTACAACGGAACAAAGCCCAAAATAATCGCGTTTTTAATACCACATAAACAAACCGGTAAACCGTTGGAGTCTTTTGTGGTGTCTGTAGATTATTTAGAAGTCTTAACGGGAATCGATTTTTTCCCAAATTTGGACGATGATTTGGAAACTGCTTTGGAAGCTTCAACCGCCTATGATAAATGGCGCTTTTAAGGCGTTTTACGGGGTATAAATTTATGTAACATGCCCTTCCAACGAAGCCGCCGTATAAAAACGCCTTCTTCTTGTGTTACCAGGGGGGCTAGCTTGCTTTTTTTGGCTTTAAAATAACCAGTCATATAATTAGCAAACAGAGTTAGACTCTTTTTTTTAAGTGCTAATTTTAGGGCAGAAATACTTGTAATAAAGAAGCCGTAGCGCATTTTGTACATGGCTTCTCCTTGTAAATATTTAGCAGTTTTATTGTAATTTTGTCCCGTTGGTTTTAAGTGTTTAACATGTAGTGATTGGTCTGTTAAAACTTCCCATCCATAATATTTAGCAAGCAATTCGTCCACGGTATCCCAGCCCATGGATGGCTTGAGTTTGCCAATATCTAAAAAACATTTTTTTCGGTAGGCCTTTAAGGCACCGCGAATATGATCTGTGCGGGTAAGATTTTCTAAAATCCAGGTATTGTTTTTTTGAATATAACAAAATCCGGCAGCCATACCTAGCTGTTTGTTCTGCTTAAAATGGATGGCCAGTGTTTCTAAATAATTTTCCGGGAAAATTAAATCGGCATCAAACTTACAAATGATGTCGTAATCTGTATCAAGAGTTTCATAACCTTTATAAAAGGCATTAATTATTTTTGAACCAGGTATGTGTTGTTCAGCAGATTGGGTGTTTACTAAAGTAATCCAGTTGTATTTTAAGCTAAAGCCTTCAACAAGTTTTTGTGTGTTATCGGTAGAATTGTCGTTAACTACCACCACCTTTTTGGGTAATAAGGTTTGCGACACCAAAGAAACCAGTGTTTCTTTAATATAAACCTCTTCGTTGTGTGCCGGTATAACAATGTAAAAATTCAACGTAGTGTATTTGGGATTAATAGTGTGCTAATTTTAAGGAACGGGCGCAATTAGCTTAAATTTATGTCAGGCTTTATGTTGTAAAATGTGTTTGGGTTTTAAACGCGCTCGGCGTAAACAATATAATAACGGGGCGTAAAGTTTCGTAATAGTGGGCGGAACCCAATTTTTTTTGTGGGGTTTGTCCACTTTTCGCGTGCCATAATTTGCCATCCTGTTTTTTCCAAAAGCCAGTCAAATTGCCAATCTTCAAATTCATGGTAATGTCTGTCCCACATATCGGTTTTGCTTTTGTAAGCAGCAGAAAACCATAAACGTAAGGGTACGCTTGCCACTAATTTGGTTGCTTTTATATTTTGTAAAACGCTAAACGGATTCAATAAATGCTCAAAAATTTCGAAGGCGGTAACAGCATCAACTTGATTGTTGGTAACTGCTTCTATGTTAAAATCTAAATCTTCACCTTTTGTGTTTTGAACGTTGTATCCTAATTCTTTTAAAATGGGCGTAAATGGATTAGGCACGCCTAAATCTAAAATTTTTGTACCCTTGGGTAAATGCGTTTGCAAAAATGATGCGGTATGTTTGTAGCGTTTGTTTGGATATGTATTTTCGTACATTGGTGTTTATTTATGGCCTGAAAAAGAAATTTTAAATGGTTTTTTGGTTCTTACAGATTTTGGTTTTGGTAAAGCCGTTAGTTTAGTGTTTGTATACAATAGCATTAATATTCATACCGGCTCCCACGCTTGCAAACATGATTATATCGCCTTTTTCAATATGGTGATTTTCTATATTTCCGCGCATAATTAAATCTAAAAGTGTTGGAATAGTTGCCACACTGGAATTACCCAAAGTACCTATACTCATAGGCATAATTTGTTGAGGCATTTCCAGGTTGTACAATTTATAGAAACGTTGTACAATGGCTTCGTCCATTTTTTCGTTGGCTTGATGGATTAAAATTTTCTTTAAATCTGTAATATTGTAGCCACTTTTATCTAAACAGGTTTTCATGGCTAACGGTACGTGGTTTAAAGCAAATTCGTACACTTTTCGGCCGTACATTTTTATATATTTTCTGCGGTCGGTGCTTTCGGTATTGTTGGTTTTCCCAAAATAGATAAAATGGGTTTCATTGGTAGTGTAGGTGGCGCTTTCATGCGCTAATATACCGCCAGAGGTATCTGTTGTTTTTTCAACTATAACAGCACCAGCACCATCGCTGTATATCATGGAATCCCGGTCGTGTTTATCTACAACTCTGGACAGTGTTTCTGCGCCTATTACTAGGCATTTTTTTGCTATATTGCTAGTAATAAATGCATTGGCCTGGATGACTCCTTCGTTCCAACCAGGGCAACCAAAAAGAATATCGTATGCCACACATTTAGGGTTTTTAATGCCCAGTAAATGTTTTATGCGCGAGGCAATACTAGGAACCGTATCGCTTTGTTCGGTATTATAATTTATATCGCCGTAATTATGTCCTACAATTATATAGTCTATGGTTTCTGGATCTATATTGGCATTTGAAATGGCTTCTTTTGCCGCAAAAAAGCCTAAATCCGAGGTGTTAAATTGGTTACTCGCATAACGGCGCTCGCTAATTCCAGTTATGGCTTTAAATTTTTTTATAATGGTTTCGTTATTTTGTTTAAACGGAGAGCCATCGTCATTCATAAACTCATGCAACTGGAAATCTGCATTGGTTTCAATGTTGCCTGGAATATAGCTGCCTGTTCCTGTTATTTTTACTGCCATACTAGTTTTTTATGAAATTATTTTAGCCTTCCACTAAATTAGGTAATTTATTGCTCATTTTGGAATGCGCCGGGGAATTTATAGCGTTTTTAATCTTTTTATTGGAAAGCCATGTTATGTGTAAAAATAAAGCCTTCAAATTTTTGAAGGCTTTATTTTTTATGTGGCGTTAGGCTTCCATATATTCTTCAATGGGTGCACAAGTACACACCAAATTTCTGTCGCCATAAGCATCATCAACCCGACGCACAGATGGCCAGAATTTATTGTCGCGCACGTATTCCAGTGGAAATGCAGCTTGTTCTCTGGTATATGGCATTAACCACTCATTGGCAGTTAGCATATCTAAAGTGTGGGGTGCATTTTTTAAAATATTGTTGCTGTCGTCTTTAGAAACGGCATCAATTTCTTTTTTAATGGCAATCATGGCGTCGCAAAAACGATCTATTTCGGCTTTACTTTCACTTTCTGTTGGTTCTATCATTAAAGTTCCAGCAACTGGAAAGGATACGGTTGGTGCATGGAAGCCATAATCCATTAAACGTTTAGCAATGTCTACCACCTCTATGCCATGAGCTTTAAACGCACGGCAGTCTACAATCATTTCATGTGCGGCACGACCACGCTCACCCGAGTATAATGTATCGAAACTTCCCTGTAAGCGTTCTTTAATATAATTGGCATTTAAGATGGCAATTTTAGTAGCGTCGGTAAGGCCTTTTGCTCCTAACATTTTAATATAACCATAGGATATTAAGCATACTAACGACGATCCGAAAGGCGCGCCAGAAATGGCTGTAATAGCTTGGCTACCACCTGTTTTTATAATAGGGTTGCTTGGTAAAAATGGGGCCAATTGTTTAGCTACACAAATAGGGCCTACACCTGGACCACCGCCACCGTGAGGAATAGCGAAAGTTTTGTGTAAATTTAAGTGGCAAACATCGGCTCCAATATTACCTGGGTTGGTTAAACCAACCTGTGCATTCATATTGGCGCCATCCATATAAACTTGACCACCGTTGTCGTGGATAATTTGTGTAATTTCTTTAATAGCCGACTCGTAAACGCCGTGTGTTGATGGATAAGTTACCATTAAACATGATAAATTGTCCTTGTGAAGTTCTGCTTTTTCGCGCAAGTCGTCCACATCTATATTACCTTGCTCATTAGCCTTGGTAACAACCACTTTCATACCAGCCATAACTGCACTTGCAGGATTGGTACCATGTGCGGAAGACGGTATTAAACAAATATTTCTATGATGATCGTTACGAGATTCGTGGTAAGCTTTAATAACCATTAAACCTGCAAACTCGCCTTGAGCCCCCGAGTTAGGTTGCAATGAGGTGGCTGCAAAACCAGTAATTTCGGTTAGTTGGTCTTCTAACTCTTTTAAAACCGTTAAGTAGCCTTCTGCTTGGTCTGCTGGAACAAATGGGTGAATGGTACTCCAGTTTGGCGAACTTAATGGCAGCATTTCTGCAGCTGCATTAAGTTTCATGGTACAAGAACCTAGAGCGATCATAGAATGATTTAGAGATAAATCTTTACGCTCTAATTTTTTAATATACCGCATTAACTCTGTTTCGGAGTGATGCGAATTAAAAATATCTAGGGTTAAAAACGCCGATGTTCTTTGCAGAGATTCCATAACCATATTGGTTTCTGAAATAGTCTCTATTAAAACAGTTTCTTTGTTTGCTACGGAAGCAAAAATGGACACTATTTGGTTGGCGTCTTTAAGCGTAGTGGTTTCATTTATTGAAATAGTAACCGTTTCGGCATCTGGATAGTAGAAGTTAACTTCTGCCGCTTCTGCTGCACTTTTAATAGCAGCTGCATCGGCTTTAATTTTTAGCGTGTCAAAATAAGCTGTATTGGTTTGCGTGTAACCTATTTTTTCTAAAGCATTAGCTACAGATCCGGCAATGTTATGAACCCTATTAGCTATTTGTGTTAAGCCTTTAGGACCATGATATACCGCATACATACCAGCCATAACAGCTAATAAAACTTGAGCCGTACAAATATTTGAAGTGGCTTTGTCTCGTTTTATGTGTTGTTCGCGCGTTTGCAATGCCATGCGCAGCGCTCTGTTGCCATTCATATCTTTGGTAACACCAATAATACGGCCTGGAATATCGCGTTTGTAAGCTTCCTTTGTGGCAAAAAATGCTGCATGCGGCCCGCCGTAACCCATAGGGATACCAAAACGCTGTGTTGTACCTACAACTACATCGGCACCAAATTTACCCGGAGCCTCTAGCTTTATTAAACTTAAAATATCGGCTGCAACTGCTACTTTTATGCCGTTGTTATTTGCTTGAGCAATAAAACTTTTTATGTCTGTAATTTGACCGTCTTTTCCTGGGTACTGCAATAAGGCACCAAAAAAGTCGGATGAAAAATTAAATTCCGATTCGCTGCCTACAACCAGTTCAATACCAATAGGTGTTGCCCGAGTTTGTAGCAGAGATAAGGTTTGAGGCAGTATATTTTCCGATACAAAAAACTTATTCGTATTGGCTTTTTTCTGTTCTCTTGGTCTTACGGCAAATAACAAGCCCATGGCCTCAGCAGCAGCTGTACTTTCATCTAGCAAGGAAGCATTTGCTAATTCCATACCCGTTAAATCCGTTACCATAGTTTGAAAATTGAGCAAAGCTTCTAAACGGCCTTGCGCTATTTCCGCTTGATATGGCGTGTAGGCTGTATACCAACCTGGATTTTCTAAAATGTTACGCTGAATTACAGCAGGTAAAATAGTTGGGTGGTAGCCTAAACCAATATAGGTTTTATATGTTTTGTTGCGTTTTGATAACTCATGAATATGCGTCAAGTATTCTTGTTCGCTCATGGCTTCATCAAGATTTAACTCTTTTTTTAATCGGATGTCGTCCGGAATGGTCTCATAAATTAGTTGATCTAATGAGTCTACTCCAATGGTTTGTAACATGCGATTTTGGTCTTCTTCTCTTGGACCAATGTGGCGTTGTGCGAAAGCAGTTGTATTCATTAAAAAGTTGTGTTGAATTTTAAGTTGTAAAATTACGGAATAAATCACATTTTAATAACCAATAAAATGAAAGTTTTTAACCAATTAACTTTGTTATGAACACTTTGTGTATTTTTGTAATATGTCCGGTTTAAAAGCTCTGTTCAATTTTTATTTAAATAGTAGTGTGCACGTGGCCTTATCGGCTGCTTCTTTAACATGGGTGAGTTACTTAAATTACGGCATTCCTGCCTCCAAAGCGGTTCTTTTTTTTGTGTTTTTTGCTACTATTGTGGGTTATAATTTTGTTAAATTTTTTGGTCTTGCTAAATTTCATCACCGCAGTTTATCCAGAGGACTTAAAAGTATTCAACTTCTTACTGTTTGTGCTATTGTTTTTGGTGGCTACTTTGCCTTTCAATTAAAATGGGCTTCTTTGCTGTATTTTTTTGGGTTTGGGATGGTAACTTTTTTGTATGCTAGTCCTTTTATTCCTGTTAAAACTACGGTTTATTATCAGCAAAATTTACGCAATTTGAGCGGCATAAAAATTTATGTTATTGCATTGGTTTGGATGGGTGTTACAGTGTTTGTACCATTGGTAACTGCTCCCGTGGCTTTGGAGTTTGCTGTGTTTTGGGCCTGCTTACAACGCTTTGTGTTTGTTTTGGCTTTAATGTTGCCTTTTGAAATGCGCGATATGCAATACGACAGTTTAAAGTTGGCAACTATTCCGCAAAAGATAGGAATTAAAAACACTAAAATTATGGGGATATTTTTAATGGCGCTTTTTTGGCTAACAACTATGGTAATGCCTTTGGCAATGCCAATAGCTACTGGTATTCAAATGGTAATTGGGTTGCTGGTTGTTTGTAGTGTGCTGTATGCAAAGCAGAACCAATCCAAATATTACAGTAGTTTCTGGGTGGAAGGAATTCCTGTTTTATGGCTGTTGTTAATGCTCGTGTTTGGATAACACTTTATTGAATTCTGTTTTAATTTGCGACCGTTCCGATTTGCTTAGGCATCTTACATTACCAGATTTAATGGTGTGGGTTAGTTTTAGGTTGCGTTGTACATAAGCGCGGGTAAAGCGGCACCAAGCCAAGCGGAGTTTTAATTTAAATTTTTCGTAACCACTAGCTTCATTGTACTGTGCTTTATCGCAAATGTGTTGCGCTTCTTCACAAGAAATAAATAAAAATCGTTTTTTCATAAATACTAATTAAACCAAGTTTTTTCCATGCATTGTGCCATAGCTGTTCGGGCTCTGTGAATGATAACCCATAAATTAGACGCTGTTATATTTAATTCATTACAAATAACTTCGGTTTCTAATCCTTCTATGGTTTTCATTTTAAAAATAAGTGCTTGTTTTTCAGGTAGTTTTTCTAGACAGCTGTAAATAGCTTCACCTAGCTCGTTGTTTTCCAAAGTATCTTCGGCGGTTTTATCGAAAGGGTCTGCTATGCGTTCCTCTAGCCAATCGCCATCCTCTGTTTCAGTGCTATTATAGGTCATGCGTACCTCTGCCTGCCCTTTTTTTGAATTTATTTTCCTGTAGTGATCAATAATTTTACGTTTCAATATGGAGATGAGCCATGTGCGCTCGCTGGCTTCACCTTTAAAATTTTTCTTGGATTTTAAGGCGGCAAAAAACGTATCTTGAACCAGGTCTTTAGCAATTTCTCTATCGCTAATACGAGCGATAGTGAAATTAAACAAGTAATCTGAGTACCTGTCGATCCATTTTTCTGGATTAATTTGATGCTTTGGCATAAACGTGTGTCTGCAGTGGTAGCAAAAGTAACTTATTTTTGTACCGCCATTAATTATTTCTTATTTCTATTCCAATTTGGGCTGCTGTGTAAGGCTTCCAACATAGCGTTATTTTTACGCTTAAATTATAGTTTTATTTTTAGTATGCAAAATTATAAACTTAATGAATGCTGTGGTGTGGCACCTATTTAAGACTTTATTACTTTATATTTTATGGTCCATACAGCTGTTTGCGTTGCCAAACACAGTGGCTTTTTTATTATTCTATTCTGTTTAAAAAAGCATTACTTGCACTTAAATTGGTTTACCAAAATACTTGTTTGTTTTATTTTTTAATTAATCCTGCTCGTTTTAATAAGGCATCTGGTTGCGGTTCTTTACCTCTAAAGCGTTTGTACAACACCATGGGATCCTCTGTTCCGCCTTGCGATAAAATATGGTTTTTAAATTTTGTAGCAGCATCGTTATCAAAAATCCCTTTTTCTTGAAAATGCTCAAAGGCATCAGCGTCCAGAACTTCAGCCCATTTGTAGCTGTAGTACCCCGAGCTGTAGCCACCTTGAAAAATATGCGAGAAAGCCGTACTCATACAATTTGTAGCTACATCTGGGAACAGTTTGGTTTGTTTAAAGGCTTCTAGTTCGTGAGCTTTAACATTGCTTATAGCTGTTGGGTCTTGTCCGTGCCAGCTCATATCCAATAAGCCAAAGCTTATTTGGCGCATGGTTTGCATACCTTCATGAAACGAGGCAGATTCTTTAATTTTTTTAATTAATGCCATTGGAATAACTTCTTGAGTTTCGTAATGCGTAGCAAAAAGTTCTAGCGCCTCTTTCTCATAACACCAGTTTTCCAATATTTGGCTAGGAAGTTCAACAAAATCCCAAAACACACTTGTTCCGGATAAACTGGGGTAAGTGGTGTTGGCCAGCATACCGTGTAGCGCATGCCCAAATTCATGAAATAAAGTGGTAACCTCGTTAAAGGTTAGTAGCGAAGGTTTGGTTTTTGTTGGTTTGGTAAAATTGCAAACAATGGAAATATGGGGTCTACTATTCTGTTCGTTTTTAACATATTGTGGCTTATAAACGGTCATCCAGGCGCCATTTCGCTTGCCAGGTCTTGGAAAGAAATCGGCATAGAGTATGGCTATATAAGTGCCTGTGGTATCGGTTACTTGGTAGGTGCGTACATCGTTATGGTAGGTGTCAATGGTGTTAATTTCTGTAAAATGTAAGCCAAATAGTTTACTAGCAATATTAAAAGCACCAGCAATTACGTTTTCTAGTTTAAAGTAGGGTTTAAGCTTTTCGTCGTCCAATTGGAAGCGTTTTTGCTTAAGCTTTTCGGCGTAGTATGCGCCATCCCATTTTTGAAGTTGTTCAATACCATCCTGCTCTTGGGCAAATTCTTGTAGCTCCTTAAACTCTTGTAATGCCGCAGGTTTGGCTTTTTCTAACAGATTGTTTAAAAACGTGTTGACCGTCTCTGGATTTTTGGCCATACGTTCTTCTAAAACAAAATGAGCGTGGGTTTTATAGCCTAATAAATTGGCGCGTTTATGCCTTAATTTAGCTATTTGCAATACCACATTTTCGTTGTTATACGCATTGTCTTGAAACCCTTTTGCACCCGCAGCTAAAGCCAGTTTTTTGCGCAATTCCCTATTTGTGGCATAGGTCATAAATGGTATGTAACTAGGATAATCTAAAGTTATTAACCACCCGTTTTTACCTTTACTTTCTGCTAGGTTGCTAGCAGCCTCTTTGGCACCTTCCGGTAAACCATCAACATCGGCCTCGTTTGTAAGGTGTAACTCAAAACTATTAGTTTCAGCTAAAACATTTTCGCCAAAGGTTAATTTTAGTTTGCTTAAGGATTTGTCTATTTCCCGCAATGTTTTTTTATCTTCTTCAGAAAGATTAGCCCCGTTTCTAGAGAAGCTTTTGTACTTTTTATCTAATAAGGTTTGCTGTTCCGTAGTTAGCTTTAGCGTTTCTTTTTTGTCGTAAATGGCTTTTATCCGCTTAAAAAGTGCTTGGTTAAGGGTAATATCATTGCTAAATTCTGCTAATAACGGCGAAACTTCTTGTGCTATTTTTTGAATGGTATCGTTGGTTTCTGCCGCATTAATATTGAAAAATATACTCGAAATACGGTCTAATTCTTCGCCCGAAAAGTCCAGAGCCTCCACAGTGTTTGTAAAGGTTGGTGGTTCTGGATTTGCGGTGATGCGCTCTATTTCGGATTTAGCTTTTTCAATAGCAATTTTAAAAGCAGGCAAATAATCGGTGTCTGAAATTTTAGAAAATGGGGCCGTTTCAAAAGGTGTTTCAAATGGTTTATTTAGTACATTCATAGGTATTATATTTTGGTGTGATAGCGTTGAATGTATTTAAAATGGATTTTAAAAACAACAAGGCTCGGTGTAAAAAGGGTAGCAGTTTTTAAAAGTTTAAATATTAACGCAATTTTATGACCAACGATTCAAATTTGTCGACAAATAATAGTATTTTTGCGACGGTTTTTTCATGAGCGCACTGCGCGTTTTGAACCATTGATTAATAGCGATAAACCTCGGCTTTTGGCCGAGGTTTATATTTTAAGACTATTTGTTGTTCAGTGTTTTAGCAGTTTCAATTACTTTTTCTTTCAATCCTTCTTTATAGGCTATTATTTTTTCTTGTATTTGGGCATCCGATGCACCTAAAATTTGGGCAGCTAAAATTCCCGCATTTTTGGCGCCATTTAAAGCTACGGTAGCTACAGGAACACCACCAGGCATTTGTAAAATAGACAAAACAGAATCCCAGCCATCAATTGAGTTGCTACTTTTTACAGGTACGCCAATAACAGGTAACGGCGATAATGAAGCAACCATGCCGGGTAAATGCGCTGCGCCACCAGCACCTGCAATTATTACCTTTATACCGCGTGTGTGCGCCTTGGAACCGTAATCGAAAAGTTTTTCTGGCGTGCGGTGAGCCGATACAATATCTACTTCCGTAGTAATGCCAAACTCCGCTAAAATAGATATGGCTTCTTGCATAACGGGTAGGTCGCTTTTGCTTCCCATAATTATTCCTATTTTACTCATAATATGCTGTAATACTTCTTTAAATTAGTGTTCGTTATTTTATAATTTTAGAGGCTGCCTAGCTTCAATATAAAAGGGTAGCAGGTCTTCTTTTAGTTTGATATTTTAACGCTTTGCGTTTACGAATGGCTAATAACCTGAATGGTGCTTTTTACCTTTTCGGCAATATTTCTAGCCTCGTTTACAGAGTTATTTACTATGGTTACATGACCCATTTTACGAAAAGGGCGGGTTTCTTTTTTGCCGTATATGTGTGGCGTTACACCGGGCATGGCCATTATGGTTTCAATGTTTTTGTAAGCAACTGGACCGGTATAATTTTCGGCACCTACTAAATTAACCATTACGCCAGCAGTTTTGTTTTCAGTATTTCCTAAAGGCAAATTTAAGATAGCGCGCAAATGTTGTTCAAATTGCGAGGTGTAACTAGCCTCTATGGTTTGATGACCAGAATTATGAGGTCTTGGCGCAACTTCATTTACCAAAATGGTATCATCTTCGGTTAAAAACATTTCAACAGCTAAAAGTCCCACATGGTTAAAAGCTTGTGAGGTTTTTAGGGCAATTTGTGTTGCTTTTTCGGCTATTTTAGGATCAATACGCGCTGGGCAAATAACGTATTCCACTTGGTTCGCTTCCGGATGAAACTCCATTTCAACCACCGGATATATGGCTGTGGCACCGTCTGGATTTCTGGCAACTGTTACCGCTAATTCTTTTTTAAAAGGAATTAAAGTTTCGGCAATACAGGCCACATTAGGGAGCTGGTTCAAATCGGTTAGTTTCCTAACCACCTTAACGCCGTTACCGTCGTAGCCAAATTGAGCGCTTTTCCAAACAAATGGCAGTTGTAAACCACCATTAGCAACAGCGTCTTTTATTTCATTGGTGTAGGCAAATCGCGAAAATGCGGCAGTAGGTATGCCATGATCTTGATAAAATAATTTTTGGGTAGCTTTGTTTTGAATAATTTGTAGTGTTTTTGCCGAAGGAAAAACAAGCACACCTTCCTGTTCTAAAGCTTCTAATGCTTGTGTATTTACATTTTCAATTTCGAAGGTTAAAACATCTACATGTTTGCCAAAATTATAAACAGCGTCATAATCCATTAAATCGCCCAAATGAAATTCGTTACAGGCAATTTTACACGGTGCTTCGGGACTGGCGTCTAGGACACTGGTGTGAATGTCGAATTTCCGCGTATCATTTAAAAGCATTTTTCCTAATTGGCCACCGCCTAAAATACCTAGTTTGAAGTTAGAAGAAAAGTAAGTCATTGGTTATAATTGTGTCTATAAGTTGGCTAGGGCTAAAAGCCTGAGGCAAAAATACAAATCCTGTAGCTGCTAAAAAATTAAAATTACAACAATATAGTTTGCATAATTCGTAAAAACCTTGTTAAATGTTTATCTTTGTAAGCCTAAAAAGAAAGACAAGTGATAAAGCTTCACGATTTATACTTTAAACCCTTTATTTCAGAACAGGAAATAGCAGCGGTTGTAGACAGGATGGTGCATGAAATAGCCACCGAATTGGGCGATGAAATACCCGTTTTTGTGGGTATTTTAAATGGGTCGTTTATGTTTGTAAGCGATTTTGTAAAGAAATATCCAAAACCCTGCGAAGTTACTTTTATAAAATTGGCCTCTTACGAAGGTGTAAAATCCACCGAGGATATTCAACGGCTAATTGGCTTAACTCAAGATTTAAGTAACCGAACCGTAGTAGTGCTGGAAGATATTATTGATTCTGGAAATACCTTGGAAGAGGTACACAGAATTTTTAAAAATGAACGCGTAAAGCAACTGCTAATTGCTACGCTGTTTTACAAGCCCGAGTCCTACAAAAAAGATTTTAAATTACATTACGTTGGCCTGGAGATACCTAATAAATTTATTGTAGGCTATGGCCTAGATTACGATGGGTTAGGCCGCGATTTACCCGAAATATACCAATTAAAAACAACACAACACATGACTAATTTAGTTCTATTTGGTCCCCCAGGAGCAGGTAAAGGAACACAGGCAGAATTTTTAAAAGAAAAGTACAGTTTAGTTCACATTTCTACAGGCGATGTGTTTCGTTTTAACATAAAGAACGAAACAGCTTTAGGCATGCTGGCAAAATCCTACATGGATAAAGGCGAATTGGTGCCAGACCAAGTTACCATCGATATGTTAAATGCCGAGGTAGAAAAAAATGCAGACGCCAAAGGTTTTATTTTCGACGGATTTCCGCGCACCAACGCACAAGCACGTGCGCTGGATGTTTTAATGGAAGAAAAAGATTCGCAAATAAATGCCATGATAGCGCTAGAAGTAGACGATGAGGTTTTGGTAAATCGCTTGTTAGAACGCGGTAAGACTAGTGGCAGGCCAGACGATGCAGACGAGAACATAATTCGAAACAGAATTAAAGAATACTATAAAAAAACGGCTGTTTTAAAAGATTATTACGCAGCTCAAAACAAGTACTTTGGTGTTAACGGCGTTGGTAGTATAGAAGACATAACACAGCGGTTAAGTACTGTAATTGATAGCATAAAATAAGGTGCCTAAAAATTTTATTTAAGGTTAATAGCACTTAAATTTAAGATACGGCAAACAATAAAGGCTAAAATAAAGTTTCCATAAATAGCCTACACAACTATTAAACCTGATAGGTATTCCAACGAAGCTATCAGGTTTGTTGTTAAAAAAAATAAACTTAAAAAGATAAATATGACTGAAGGAAATTTCGTGGATTACGTAAAACTCTATGTGTCCTCTGGAAATGGTGGCAAGGGTTCTGCACATTTACATCGTGAAAAATATATAGAAAAAGGAGGACCAGACGGCGGGGATGGTGGCCGCGGTGGTCATGTTATTATTCGTGGAAACCAAAACCTATGGACTTTATACACCTATAAATTTAAACGACATTTTAAAGCCGATCATGGTTTACACGGAGGTAAAAGCAGAAGCACAGGAGCAGACGGTGCCGATGTTTACATGGATGTGCCTTTGGGTACCGTTGTGCGTGATAAAGAAACGAACGACATTATTTTTGAAATAACACATCATGGTGAAGAAAAAATAATAGCAAAAGGCGGTATGGGTGGTCGTGGTAACTGGCATTTTAAAAGTGCCACAAACCAAACCCCGCGCTATGCACAACCTGGTATTCCTGGAGAGGAACGCGAAATTATTTTAGAATTAAAAATTTTAGCCGATGTTGGTTTGGTAGGATTTCCAAATGCCGGAAAATCAACCCTACTTTCTGTGCTTACAGCAGCAAAACCCAAAATTGCAGACTACGAGTTTACCACATTAAAACCCAATTTAGGAATTGTAGAATATCGCGACCATCAATCTTTTGTGCTTGCCGATATTCCCGGAATTATTGAGGGTGCCGCGGAAGGTCGTGGTTTGGGTCATTATTTTTTGCGCCATATAGAACGCAATTCGGTGTTGTTGTTTCTAATTCCCGCCGATGCCGATGATATTAGAAAACAGTACGATATTCTTTTGGATGAATTGAAGCGCTATAATCCTGAAATTTTAGACAAAGAACGTATTATTGCCATTTCTAAAAGCGATATGTTGGACGAGGAACTAAAAGCCGAATTAAATGAACAGCTAGAAGGCGAGCTACCGGTGGACTATATGTTTATTTCTTCTGTAGCACAGGAGGGTCTTTTGCCGCTTAAAGATAAATTGTGGCACATGTTAAAACAGTAAGTTATTATGAAACAACGTATTAAGGCGCTTGTTGAAATTAATGATAATAATGGAAGCCGGGTATTTGCGGTATGTATTCAAATACTAATATTAATTTCCATTGTTACCTTTACTCTGGAAACCATTCTTGATTTAGAACCAGAAACGCGTAAAATTTTACGAGGTATTGAAACCTTTACTGTTCTTGTTTTTACCTTGGAATACCTGTTACGCATTTATGTTGCCAATAAAAAGCTGAAATTTGTTTTTAGCTTTTTTGGTATAATAGATTTGTTAGCGATTCTGCCTTTTTACCTTGCTTTTGGTGTGGATTTACGCTCTTTACGGGCTTTACGTTTTTTAAGATTATTCCGAATTTTTAAGTTGGTTCGGTATAACCGTGCAATGAATCATTTTACTGCAGCTATTAAATCGGCTAAAGAAGAAATTTTATTATTTCTATTCATTACGCTTATTCTAATTTATTTCTCGGCTGTTGGTATTTATTACTTCGAAAACGCCGCACAGCCCGAACATTTTGCATCTATTTTCGATAGTTTATGGTGGGCCATTGTAACACTAACCACTGTAGGTTACGGCGATGTGTACCCTATAACGGTAGGCGGAAAAGTATTTACATTTTTTATTTTACTAATAGGTTTGGGTATTGTGGCAATTCCTACAGGTATTATTTCATCGGCACTAACCAAGTCTGTGGAGCCCGATTCTGAATAATTTTTGTATATTTAAAATAAAAAGTTGCCATGAAACAATTTCTTGCCCTTACTTTGGTATTGTTCCTTTCCTCATGTGGTATAATGGTTACCTACGATTATGAAAAAGGCACCGATTTTTCGCAGTATAAAACATATAATTATTTTGATAATATGCAAACGGGTTTAAGTGAACTAGATGCGAAACGCTTTTTCCAAATTTTAGATTCGCAACTCCAAAACAAAGGTTTTACACTATCTGAAACCCCCGATTTTATCATAGATGTTAAAAGTAGTAGCGCTTACAAGCCAAAACCATCTAGCTCTGTAGGCATGGGTGTTGGTAGTCATGGTGGCGGTGTATCGGTTGGTATTCCAATTGGCCAAAGTTCTGTTACGCGTAAACTAATTTTAGACTTTGTAGATGGTACCACACAACAACTATTTTGGCAGGCGGTAAGTAGTGAGCCAACCGCCCCAGAAAATTCGCCCGAAGCCCGTTCTGCCCAATTTCAAAAAGTTATTTCTAAATTATTAGAAAAGTACCCGCCAACTAAATAAGTTTTTTATTGCTTTATTAGTTTTCGGGTCGTTATCAGGGTATTTTTATTATAAATATGTACTAAATAAAAGCCCGCTGCTTGGTTGTGCAAAGTTATACTGTTGGTAGCACCAGGTTGTAACGTTGTGGTATTTAGTTGTTTGCCTTGCATAGTCGTTAGCTCTGCGCGTAAAGCTGGTAGCCTATTGCTTTTGTAGTAAATATAAATATTGTCTGCAGTAGGATTTGGGTACACAGATATATCTATACTATGCGTTTCTCCTATAATTTCTGCTATTCCTAATGTACTGGTGCTAATGGTCCATGATACCATATTGGCATGTATTGTTTCATGATTGTTAATACGTTGCATGTTGTTGGTATCTACAACTACGGCAGTAAGGGTATTGGTATCTTGCGGTAAATGGGTTTCTGTTAAGGAAACAGCGGCTGTATTATTGGCAAATACATTTCCGTTTAGAGTCCATGTGGTTTCTAAAGAATTTGGAATAGGTTCTATTAAGGACAGATTAAAATCTATGGGAAAGGCAGCTACTTCCACAGTCAAATTTTCAGGGCTTATATTAGAAATTGGCACTATTAAGTCGTGTATTTTTTCAATTATACCTTCTTTGCAAACGGCACAGAAGGGGTCGCCTAAATAGCGCATTTTACAACGCTGGTGCGGTCTGTACCATGTAGCGCAGCTTCCGCTGGTGCAGTATGGATACACCCCAACGCCGCTAGTATTTACCCAATTGGTCCATTTTACTAATGTAGGATCGGCCTGTTGTGTCATGTTTATACCTTCCTCTGCAAAATAGTCGCCTGGGTAATATTCGTCTTTTAAATTTACCAGCGAATGACCAATTTCATGAATGGCAATTTCATTAGCAGAAACGCCTGTGGAAGCTTTTGGAAAAGTTCCGCCGCTACCACCATAATAGGGCGCATTAACTAAAATAAGTGCTTGGTCGTATTCAGGAAAATTGGTAGCCAGTACTTGACTAATTAAGCTACTGTTAGGGGTGTATAAAAGTCTGTGCGATCCAAAACTATCATAAGCGCTTCCAAAAAAATTATCGACCACATGAACGGGTACATCTGCACAACCTGCATCGGTGGTTGTTTGCGGGTGGGAGGCTCCACTTTCGTTAGAAATAACCTGTATAATATGAACATTAAAATAGTTGGTATATTCCGCAAATGGCGACTGACTAAACATAGCGTCCGAGAAATTTTGGGCGTCCATCCGGAAACTGGTTTGTTCGGAAGCGGTGTAGCCATCTCCCAGAATAACCAAGTTAATATGTTTATCATTAGCGCCTGCGTTTTTTATAGTTTCCACGGTAAAGGTTTGGGAAAAAAGGATGTTTCCAACAAAAAACAGAAATAAGCTTAATTGTTTTCCAATCATGATAGCTAAAGTTTAATAGTTGATAGTGTTTGAATGGTTTGGTTGGTAATGTGTCCCATTGTTACAAATTTCACCTCTTTAGTAACGGGTATTCTAAATGTAAAATCTGTGTTGGTTTGTTCAATAAGTCGTTTTTGCAATTGGCCAGTATTGTTAACAAATTCAACCGATTTAATTAAGGGGTTTTTTATGTATAATGTGGTTATAATTTGCTGCTGCTCGTTACGTAATGTGCAAATTAAATTTCCGTTTTTGTGTAAGGATAAGTTCTGGTTAAAATCCTTTATGCGTCCTTTGGCATAAATTGTTTTAAGGTGCTTTATGCTTAAACCCGTTTCTGGAACATGCTTTACATAATAGGTTAAAAATAGCATACTATCTGTGTCTTTTTCAGGTACCAAGCCATACATTGGATTTTGCGCGGCTACATGGTTGCCAATAACTAATACTATTAGGTATAGAATAACTTTCATACAAGTAATTTAAAATGGACTATAGTGTAAAGATACAGATTAGGCCAATAATTTACAGGACAAAGAACAATTAAAGACACGGCTTAATGAGCTAAAATTCGATTTCCTTTACTATGGCTTGTAAATTCTGGTGCATACATACTCTGTATAGTGGTAATGCCATTGCTCATGTGCCCCGCGTTATTTACGCGTAAATCGTATTCGAATATATAAATTCCTTTTGGGAGATAATCGAAAAAGAAATTTGTGCTAGCGTCTTTTGTGCTTTCATAATAGCCCAAACCATGTTTCCATTTATACGAGGACAATACGTTTACAGGCTCTAATCCTGCAGCCCGCATATCTTTCATATGAATAAACTCCATATTTCTGTCGCTTTGAATAGTGATGCGTACCCGAACTAAATCGCCTACCTTTAAGGGTGTTTTTGCTGTTAGCTCTGTTAACGCCTCGCCAGTATCTGAATAGATTTTTTTATATAGTTTTTTAGATATTTGTAAGGGTGTTTTAGCTGTAGTAATCTTATCTAAATCTTCAAAATATTGCCAGTACAAGGCTCCCCAAGCCATTCCCGTACCGCTTTTGGTAATTGTAACGGTTGCCATTTCTGGTTCTATTTCCAAGGCATCCCATGTTGTTTTATAGTAACCCGTTCCCGCTTCTGTTTTTGGTATTTCTAACGTCTTTGCGGTAGTATTTTTAGGGCCTATTAAAACGGTAGCTTGGTTGTTATTCAAAACCCAGTTATTACCTTGAAGCAACAGGGCATAAACGGCATTAACTGTAGCTTTGGTGCTGGACCAATGGGTTGTTTGTTTTTGTTTTAACAACCATACTTTTAGTTTGTTAATGTCGCTATTATTTTGAGTTTGTGTCTGAATTTTTTCGCCTAGGGTGGTAAATACTTCAATTAACAAGGCTTGTGTTTCAATAGGCGCCTGGTGCCAGAGCCACGAAGCTGTATTTTCTTTCCAGTACATTCCCATTTCTGGATGGGTGATACTGGTTTCTTTTAACGACAGTAGTATTTTTTTAGCTGTTTCAGGTTTTTTCATTCGTTCTGAAATTAAAGCCATTAAGCCCTTGGCGTATAGCGATTGAGATAGCCAATATTTTTCTATCTGATTTAAATAATAATCTGTTATTTGCATCAGTTCCTTACCTTTTATAATTTCAGGAAAAAAGCTTCTCGTGTATAAATAATGGAGTTGTATGTAACTTAAATGATTGGTATCAACATTGGGGTTTTTATTGGTTTTTGCCAGAGCCTTGTAGTATTCAATAAATTCAGCATCTAAATAGGTTAAGGCTTGTTTAATGACTTGAAAGGCTTCATTGGTACTATCTATAACTTTTAAATTGTACAATTGGCCAAAACCGGCTATTATGTTTTGGGTCATAAACCTATTGTCGCGACCTCCCGAAAACCAAGGCCAAGCACCAGACGGCATTTGGTTTTGTTTTAGTTTGGATAAGGTATTGTTTAAATCGCTGGTTGTTTTATTCACATCAAATAACAAAGCCATGCGTTTTTTCTGTTCTGTTTCAGTTTGTGCATCTCGCAACCAAGGTGTTTCTTGTAAGAGGATATTTTTTAACGCGGTGTTTTTTTCTAAATCCGATACTAACGCGTTGGAATGTTGCCATTGGTTAAATACCTCCCTTATACGAGGGTTACTATTTATTAAGTTTCTAGCTAAAGCATTTGCGTAGTAACGACTAAAAGTTTGCTCATTACTTTCGTATGGATATTCTATTAAATAAGGCAGTGCTTGAACCGCATACCAGGCTGGGTTGGTGGTTAGTTCTAGTGTTAATTTATGATGTTTTAAACTAGATGATTTATGATGTCTTAATTTATTTAAAACGAACGTTTGCGTTTGGTTGGTGTTGGCCCAAATTGGTAAGGTTTCGGTAACTAGCAGGCGATTGGATAAAACAGGTAATATAGCTTGTTCGCCATCGCTATACGTACCCGATTTGGCTACTATTTTATACTGAATAGCCCCTGCCGTTTTGGGAATATGTAACAACCAGCTTACTTGGGTATTATTGTTTGCTTCAACTTCAAAAAATGTTTCAGAGCCAGCTGTTTGGCCCTGGGCTGCTAACAGAAGTTTTGCCGTAATATCTTTTCCGGTTATGGCATCGGTTAGAAGTAGTTGCGCCTGGCCTGATAATTTGGTTTTCGTTAAATTGGCAATTTTTGTTTGTAGGCGAATAGTGTCGCCCTGACGTAAAAAACGCGGAACATTTGGTATTACCATCAATTCTTTTTGGGTAACCGCTTCTAATGTTTTTACGTTGCTTTCTAAAGATTTAGTATGAGCTAGCAATTGCAATTTCCAGCTTGTAAGTGCCTCTGGGCTTGTAAAATTAAAACTGATGCTACCCGTGCTATCTGTTTGTAATTGAGGGAAGAAGAAAGCGTTTTCTTGCAGATGTTTACGTACCACAACATCAGGTAAAGCAGCGCTGTTTTCAACCGTTGTTTCGGTGGTACTGTTTGTGTTCAGTTGCTTTTCTGAATTGTCTTCCACTGCTAAAGTACTTCGTGATGACATGAGTGGCTCGCTGTCCAAAATTTCTTCTGGTGGTGCTAGTTCCAGATTATTTTGTGTAAAACCATATCCGGTCATTAAATTCAGTCCAAACCAATTTATGAAAACATGGGGTTGCTGTGGAATTTTAAAATCAAAATGATTTTTGGTAACACCTTGTGAACTTGTAATATTGAAACTATAATAGGCACTTATGGATGTTTTTGAATAATAGAGTGGTGTTTCTAAGGGATTAAAAGTCCATTTATGAGGCTTAAATTCATCTAAAGACGCATCGTACATACTGGCTAATATTTCAGCAGCTACTTTTTCGCCTTGCGGCCCCTTAATTTTAAAGGCCCATGTTTCATTGGTGCCTGGTTGTAATTTATCGCGGAATGTGCTGGTTTCAATTTGTAGCGCGGTTTTTGGGTATGGTACTGAAATTAGTTCGGTCCCAGACTCAAAACTATTAGCAAAGGCATAACTGTATTTTACTGCGAAACCACCGTAATCAGCCTTTGTAACGGGTATTTTTATCGTTTTTTTGTTGTTTTTTAGTTTGATTATATAGGTCTGTATTAGCACACCATTCTTTTCAATATCTATAGTAACGTTCAACTTTTTTGCAGCCGAGCCTATGGTAAGTAAAACAGTGTCATCGGGTTGGTAGGCATTCTTGTTGGTTGTAATTGTAAACAATTGGTTGTCTGCAACTTTTCTTGCGGTAGGACTGAATACTGTTGTTTTGGCCGTGGTGGTAACGGTTTGGCCAAACGCATCTGTGCTTTCCAAAACAATTTTATAGGCGCCCGTACGCCATGTTTTCAATTCTTCTAGCGCGATGGTTTTTGATATTTTGGTATTAAAATTGGTTTCAAAAACCAAAGCACCCTTAGGCCATAAATTTAAATCGGCCTCGTTTGAGTATGCTTCGTACGGAAATAGGTTTTTAAACTCTGTTTCCGGGAGTGTTTTATAGTCGGGGGCTGGCCAAGGTCTGTTTCGTAATACCTGTTTAGGCGCTTGTAATTTGTAAATTTTAATTTTACCGGTAGCAGGCACAAAAACACCATTTAAATTTCTAGTATCAATACTTATAGGCTCATTTTTACTTGTTTTGTTTAATTTGTTGGCAACTGAAATGGTAGCCATCATGGCGTGATAGCCAACATTTACAGTGGCCGTACTGCTTTGAGTTTCGCCATTAATATCTGTTACATTTGCTATAATTTCGTAGTTAAAAACAGGCCGTGTTTTTTTATCGATGCTACTATCTGGAATGGCTTTAAAAGTAATGTCGAAATTACCGCTTTCATTGGTACTAATTTTACCGTTGGTAATTTCTTGTTGTTTATAGGAATAAGCTGGACGGTACCAGTTTTGCCAGTTAGGAAATTGTACTTTGCGGTACACCCTATATTCTACTCGGGCATTTGTAATAGGGCTGCCACCAAAGGCTAATGCCGTTCCTGTTACAGTAACCGAGTCGTTAACTTGATACGTTTCTGACACAGGATTAAATATGGTTTTAAATTTAGGGCGTTTGTAGTCTTCTACCGAAAAATATGTATGGCCTTGCTTTAAATTGGAATTATTCATCTCTAGTGTTATTCTGAAAGTTCCTGCAAGGCCTGAATTAGGAAGTGTAAATTGACCAGTTACCGACCCAAACTGGTTGGTTTTTAAGGTTAACCGACTAATTTCTTCTGAATGGGTGTTGTATAAGACAGCCTGCGTTTCTTTATGCGGTATTACAGCCGAGGCACCGTTGGATGTTTGTATTACAATACCTTTAAAATAAACGGTTTGTCCAAGTCTGTAAATACTGCGGTCTGTAAATAAGAAACTCTCCGAACTGGCTATGTTTTGTGGCGTCTGATGTTCTGAACTTATATAAAAGGTACCAAAAGAGGCTTTTTCAGTTTTTGAACTTGCGGTAATTTCAATATTTCGCCAATTGGTTTTGGTTTTTGGAATGAAAATATGGCCTTTGGAATTGGTAATAAATGATTTTTTTTTGGTTTTACCAGAAAAATCTGTTGAGTACGTTAAGGTAACCTGTAAATTGGCAATTGGTTGCCCATTTGTTCTATCTATAAACTGGAAAATCTGCTGGTTGGGTTCCGTTTTATTTACCACCGCTATATTACTTACCTGAATGAGTTTGTGGGTTATTATGTCTTGAGGTTTTTTAGCGGTAGCAACCAATACGTAGCGACCATTTTGTAGCGGTGGCACGCTAATTTCCGAACTGTGCAATTGGTAGTCGCCCTCATTTAGCAAAGTGGTTTGCCAGCTTTTGGAAAGCGGTAAACCATTTATAAATGCTGCTTGTTTATCTGTATCGCTTAAACTTTTAAATAGGTGGTAATTGGTTTCCGTAAGCCTGAAAATTTTGAAATGTACCTGCGTTATTTCTTTATGGGTTACTAATATTTTTGTGGTTTTATGAGTAGGTATATTAGCTGCTGCTTTTACAGAAAGACTTGGTTGTTTAATTTGCTGTTGCAAAGCTTCACATTTTTTGGCCGCAAAACTATCCGGGAAATCTCTTTTAACGTCTTGGCATAGCTCATAAGCTTTTTTTAATTGCCATTGTACGTTGTTGTTCGTGTCTGGTTGGTATTCCCAACCTTGTTCGTGCCATAATTTGGCTATTTCAAAAGCATACAGTCCAGCCGCTTCGGTAGTTATAGCCAAACGCGCGTTCTGTAAAGTTTCTAAAAAATAGGTGTCTGCATCTGGAAATGTTGCGTGGTTTTTTACATACTTTAAGCGGGCAATATCAGCATCGGCAAAAGCTAATGTGTGGTTGTTTTTAGCGTGGAACAGCAAGCGTTCTTGATATATTTTTAATGCTTTAAACTGCAAGGATAAACTATCTGTTGTAGTTAGCGGGTTGGTCATAAATATGGCAGCAGGTTGTAGTAATTGGGGTGTATTTATTTCAAATTTGTACGAAGGTTGGTGCATGCTATTTTCGGCTGTTTCGTAAAATTTTAAAGCCGTGTTTGCCAGCAAATCGTATAGCGTTGGCCTAAATTGGGTAGCATTTGGTTGTGCATATAAAATCGCTTCAAAATTTGAAATGGGGGTGTTTTGTAATACCTGCTTATTTGTTAAGGACAGTTGGTACTGCAATTGTATTTCATTAAGCATCGTTTGCGAATCCCAAGTTCTGAAGTCGGTTTCGTTGCCTTTTTGTAATAGGTGTGTCCGTTCGTAATAAAGCCATCGATTTTGCTGAAAATACTGCCAATATAAACTGGCTAGCATATTTTGTAAAAGGTTTTTAGTTGGGCTTGTTGTTTCAGAAATTCTATTTTTAAAGTCTGTAATAATGTGCAGTTGCGCATGCTCTTCTAAAATTAAAATGTATTTGCTTTTGTATAATAAAGCTTTTATTGCCTGCGGATTGTTTTGTTCTGTAATAGCTTTTTGTTCAAGTACTGTTACAAGCTCTAAAGCTGTTTTTACAAGTCCATTATTATCGGCTTCTTCTATTTGAGACCAAAGTTGGCTGTAGCTGTTATAAGTGTTTTGTGCATGAGCTGAAAAAACAAATAAAACAATAAAGGTTAGTATGTTAAAATACTTCATGGGTGTAAATTAGAGTCTTTAAGTAAGTTACATAAAATTTTCTAAAAAGCTTTATTTGTTAGCTTTCAAAAGTCTGTGTATGGCTAAATTGTGGCGTACAGCGTGCGTTTTTAATGGTTGCCTTTAAGTGACTTGTAATTTTTATTCCTGTTTGCTTTTTAGTTTAAGTATTTACGGATTGTTTATATTTGACGGATATGTAAGATTCCCATTTGTATGAAAAAAATATGTTTCTGTTTGTTTTTACCGCTTATTACGTGGGCTCAAAATACCACCGAGCAAGTGACACTTCTGCTAGAAAAAAAGGATTATAAAGCGGCTAACGAGTTAATTGTTCCCTATGTTAAAAATAATCCAGACAACCTTAAAGCACTAGAGCTTTTGGGAGATACCTATAGTTTTCAAACCAATTGGGATGCGGCCATTGAAGCCTATAAAAAACTAACCATTTTGGATAACACCCAAGCAAATTTTTTCTATAAATATGGCGGCGCTATGGGTATGAAGGCGCTGGATGCAAATAAGGTAAATGCCCTACTTTTAATTGACGATATTAAAGAAGCTTTTTTAAAGGCGGCGGAATTAGACCCAAAACACATTGATGTGCGTTGGGCTTTAGTGGAATTATATATTCAGCTGCCTGGTATTTTGGGAGGCAGCGTAAAAAAAGCATTGGTTTACGCCTCCGAGCTGGAAAATATCTCTAAAGTTGACGGCTATTTGGCCAAAGGTACTATTTACGAAAGTGATAAAAATTTTAATTTAGCCGAAAGTTATTATAAGAAGGCCGTTGCCATAGGGGGCTCGATTACGTGTTACGATGCGCTTTCGGAATTTTATGACAAACAGAAGCAACCCGAAAAAGCGATAGAGACAATCGAGATTTCGAATAAAAAACATCCCCGAAACGCGGTTAATTATCAAATTGGAAAAGTGGCAGCAACTTATAACATCCAATTAGAAAAAGGCATAAATTGCTTAAAAAAATATCTGGCTAACTACAGTGTTACAGATGGTGTACCCAAAGCCTGGGCTTACTACAGATTGGCGCAAATTTACAAGCACCAGAAGCAAAAACAGGAAGCCTTGAAGTATATTAATATGGCGGTAGCCGCCTTACCAGATATTGCGGAATTTAAAAAAGAACGTCAGCTAGTATTAAAGCTGTAATACAAAAGGACCAGTGTACAAAAACCGTAAACAGACCAAACAATACCCAACGTAACAAATGAAAAAACACAATTTTATTTATGTAGTAAGTTTAGCTACACTTTTATTAGTGGCTTGCTCAAGCAGCGATGATGCAGGGACATCAGAAGATATAATTATTGGAAAATGGCGGGCTATAGAAAAGTATGAATCTAATCAAGCGGTTGATTTGCCACTTTGCCTGCCGCATATTTTTGTAGACTATAAGCCAGATAATACTGTTGATGGCGGCAAAATACTATCAGATAGTTTTCCAGAATCCTGCAACCAAACTTTGTTTGATTCTGGAATAATATGGGAAAATCTGGGCAATGGTAATTACCACATAGGTACTGTAAACGAAACAGGACGCATTTACAACATATTTAAAGAAGGTGTAAATTTGGTAGAAATTAATCCAGACGGGATTACTAAAATAATTTACGAACCTTATTAAAAAAATGAAGCAAACGTTTTTAGGTGGTTGTAACTACTGGTAAGAAACAAATTGTTTCTTAATCATGATGTAATTATCGCATGCGTGGCATAAAACCGCTTCTGAAAATCGGTATTTCATTTATTTTTTTAAGCTTTCTTCTGCCGTTTTGCTGTCTTTTTAGTGGTGTCTTTTCTAATAAAAAAGAACAAAGGAGGTATTCAAATAAATTCCAATCCGTATCTTTACTTTTTATTCTGAAAGTATTTATGAACGTACATTTTATAGCCATTGGTGGTGCAGCCATGCACAATTTAGCTTTGGCATTACACAATAAAGGCTACCAGGTAACAGGTAGCGATGACATTATTTTTAACCCTTCAAAAGCCCGTTTAGAAGCCAAAGGCTTACTTCCAAAAGCTTATGGTTGGTTTCCAGAAACCATTACCAAGAATATAGATGCCGTTATACTGGGTATGCACGCTAAAGCGGATAATCCGGAGTTGTTAAAAGCGCAAGAATTGGGGCTTAAAATATATAGTTATCCCGAGTTTTTATATGAACAATCTAAAAGTAAAACCCGTGTTGTTATTGGTGGTAGCCATGGAAAAACAACCATAACCGCCATGATTTTGCATGTTATGCATTATCACGAAAGAGATGTGGATTTTATGGTTGGCGCCCAACTAGATGGTTTTGATGTCATGGTGAAACTTACAGACGACGCCGATTTTATGGTGTTGGAAGGCGATGAGTACTTAAGCTCGCCCATAGATAGACGCCCAAAATTTCACTTATATAAACCCAATATTGCCTTGTTAAGTGGTATAGCTTGGGACCATATTAATGTGTTTCCTACCTACGATAATTATGTAGAACAGTTTAAAATATTTGTAGATGCTATTGTAAACGGTGGAAGCATTACATATAATGCCGAAGATCCGGAGGTAGTAAGGGTTGTGGAAGCTTCCGAAAACCCTATTCGAAAACTACCTTACTATACACCAAATTATACGGTTGAAGCTGGTGAAACCCTGTTGGAAACTCCGGAAGGCCCCTTGCCAATTGAAATTTTTGGAAAGCACAACCTAAACAATCTAGCAGGAGCCAAATGGATTTGTCAGCATATGGGTATAGATGAAACAGATTTCTACGAAGCCATCGCCTCTTTTAATGGTGCTAGCAAACGATTAGAAAAAATTGGAGAAGCTGCAAGCAGTATAGCGTTTAAAGACTTTGCTCATTCGCCCAGTAAAGTATTGGCCACAACGCAAGCCGTAAAAAATCAATATGAGGACAAAACCCTAGTAGCCTGTTTGGAATTACATACCTACAGTAGCTTAAACGCTAACTTTTTACAAGAGTACGAAGGTGCTTTGAATGCCGCCGATATAGCCGTCGTGTTTTATGCGCCAGAGGCACTAGAAATTAAAGGCTTAAACGCCTTAACGGCAGAGCAAATAGCCCAGGCATTCAAGCGTGAGGATTTAATTGTTTACACCAATCCCGAGGCTTTTAAAACCTTCTTGTTTTCGCAAAATTTTAAGGACAAAGCCTTGTTATTAATGAGTTCAGGGAATTATGGTGGTTTAAATTTTGATGACGTGGCGGCGCAGCTCGTTTAAGTAAGTTTTAATAGCCCAAAGATTCAATATACTGGTTTAACGTTTCTGTAGAAGAATCAAAATCGAAGGCCTCGTTTATTTTCCAGTAATTTTCAGGGTTATAACAATAGGCGTAGGCAAATTTAGCATATTCTAATTTCGTGCTTTCAAAATCGAAAAGTTTCGTAATTGCAGCAATTTGTGCAGCAGTTAAACAACTCCCTCTTGTTATTTGTTTTGCTAGCGCTAGTTTGGAATCTGAAAACGATTTATTTTCAATAGCCTTTAAAGCGCCATTAAAATCAGTAACCGACATGGCATAGCAGTCTGGCGTTGCTGTAACTGTGCTGTTAGGTAAAGTGCTAATAGTGGTAGTAGTGGTTTGTGTAGTGGTGGTGTTGGTGTTACCGGTGTTTACCTGAACACCCATGCCAATTGTATTGGCATGGGTTTGAACTCCTATGTTTATACCGCCACCTCCGTTGGTAGTTGTGGTTGTGGTGGTTTGAGTGGTTACATGAATAGGTGGTAATGGCACCGCGTTAAAAGGTATTACCGCCACATTGTTAGGCGGTGGTAAAACCGCTTGAAACGGCGTAAAAGAGAAAAATCGTAATTTTCTGCCTTTTCTTCCATTTTTTATTTTGTACACAAATTCGCCATGTGCACCGTCCACATCAACGGTGGCTAAATATTTTTTTTGTATTTGCGGTAAATTTTGGTTTGCAAATACAACTTTAACATCGTAATAATCGTTTGGTAAGTAATCTACGGCAATGTTAACAACGGCAGATTCATTTTGCCTAATACTATTTAAAAAGAGGTAAAATGGTTCGGCATCTTCAGAGAAAATGGTTAACCTAGACGTTTGCGCAAAGGAGGATAGCGTAGATGCCAAAAGCATGAATAATAATGTAATTTTATACATACATGTAGTTTTTAAAAAATTTACCAAAAGCGTGCCAAAAATACTATTTCTTATTAAAAAGAGCCTTAATTAATTATTGAAATAACAGGTGCTTTAAAAAATAAAAATAGGGAAACCTACGTGCAACCAAGTAACCAAGCCATTTTAGTAAATTGTAATTTGGAATTATTTTGAGGTTATTTTTATGTATGTTCAATTTAGTTGTTTTACTAAAAGCTTTAACTGTTTATTGCTTACACCTTAAATTAGTGGTGGATTAGCGTGATAAATTTTTAAAGGTTGAGGTGTACATGGCAGCTCTTCATAAAAAAAGGGTTTCAGGAATTTTTTTTAAAAAGCTATAGTCTTTTAATTTGGTGTTTAATCCCTTGCCCTATCTTAAACAACGCCTAACTAATGCTTTTTATTAGTATAAATTCCAACAAGGGAAACGGCGTATTTATGTAATGAATAATTGCAGTTAAAAGTTACAATAAGTATATTTATCACATGCCAGACAAGAAACCTTCTTTATCCATAAAAAATTGGTCTCAAGATGATCAACCGCGCGAAAAACTTCGCGATAAGGGCAAATTAGCGTTAAGCGATGCAGAACTGCTGGCAATTTTAATTGGTTCGGGGAACAGAAATGAAAGTGCTTTGGATTTGTGTAAACGCATTCTAGCTAGTGTAAATAATAATTTAAACCAATTGGGGAAATTAAGTTTGAAGCAACTAACAACATTTAATGGTATTGGCGAAGCCAAAGCCATAACAATCCTAGCTGCCATGGAATTAGGACGTAGAAGGCGCGGGGAGGAGGCTGCAAAACAGACTAAAATCACTTCTAGCACAGCTGTTTTTGAACTTATGCAACCCATTATAGGCGAGCTACCCCACGAAGAATTTTGGATTATTTACTTGAATAATTCCAATAAAATTATACAAAAGCAGCAACTAAGTAAAGGCGGCATTACAGGAACTTTGGTAGATGTAAGGTTGGTGCTTAAAACGGCATTAGAATGTGGTGCTGTTGGTATTATACTGGCACATAACCATCCGTCCGGAACCTTAAAACCTAGCGAATCCGATAGGCTAATAACGCAAAAACTAAAAAAAGCAGGTCAAAGTTTAGATATTAAAGTGCTAGACCATTTAATAGTTACTGAAAAGGCTTACTTTAGCTTTGCGGATAATAACAGCCTTTAATGATACTTGTCTACACGCATAAAATTACCCCTAGAGTTCGGTATGCTTTTTCACATATTTTTACCAGAATCTTAAATATACCCGTGTCTTTTACGAGCAGCGTTGAGGTTTTTATTGCGCATACTTCCTTAAAGTTATCGTATACCAAGCAACCGTTAGGAAAAGAATTACACATTAGGTGCCAAGAATTGTTATTTGAACAGGGCCTTTCCGATGTGGAAGTGCAAGTACACGATTGGGAGGAAACCAAGTGTTTTTTTAATACCAACGATAAAAGTTGCATTCCTTTTGATATGTTTGCTGCCACTTTTTACTTATTAAGTAGGTATGAAGAGTACCTTCCGCATGTAAAAGATGCTTACGGCCGTTTTACACCAGAGGAGAGTTTGGCCTTTAAAAATGACTTTTTACAGCAACCTGTGGTAGATATTTGGGCCTATAAGTTTAAAAAACTATTACAAAAACAGTATCCCGACTTTAAGTTCCCAAACCGCGCTTACAATGTACAGCCTGTTATAGATGTTCCTTCGGCGTTTAGTTATAGGGCAAAAGGCATGTTACGAACATTTGGTGGCTTATTAAAAGATTTGGTGAGTTTAAAGCTAGGTCAATTTTACACGCGTATTATGGTGTTACTGCAGCTAAAGCACGACCCCGATGATACTTTTAAGTATATTATAAACCGACAAAAAAATTATAAAAAAAAGTTTTTCTTCTTCTTTTTGGTGGGCGATTATTCTACCTTCGATAAAGGAATAAATGCGCAAAAAAAAGCCTTTATAAGCTTGGTAAAACAAGTAGCGGACTATTCTAAAGTTGGCTTAAAACTTTCTTATTTTGCACTGGAAAACAAGGGGCTATTAAAAAAAGAAAAAACCCGGTTGGAGTCTATTGTAAATACATCGGTGGAGGCTTCTCGTCAATCTTTTTCTAAATTAAATTTACCTGTTTCCTACAGGCATTTAATAGCGTTAGAAATTTTGGAAGATTATACCATGGGCTATGTAAACCAGTCTGGATTTAGGGCTGGTACCTGTACGCCATTTTTATTTTACGACTTGGATTTTGAAATACAAACCCCCTTAAAAATTGTACCTTATTGTGTTCTGGATTATACGCTTTTAAAATACCAGTCACTGCTGGATAAAAAAGAGGCCCTGCAGCGTGCCATAAACGCCGTTAAAGAGGTGGACGGATCCTTTGTGTTTGTTTTTCATAATTACACATTTAGTAATTTAGCACGCTGGAACGGTTTTAAAGAATTGTTTAATATGATATTAGATTCAGCTTATGAAGCTTAAAGGCATTACCAATATATTTTTCGATTTAGATCATACCCTGTGGGACTTTGATAAAAATTCGGCCCTAACTTTTGAAAAAATTTTTGAAACCCACCAAGTGGCAGTTAATTTAAACGATTTTTTAAAAGTTTACGAGCCTGTAAACCTTCGCTATTGGAAGCTGTACAGAGATAACCAAATAGACAAGGCATCTTTGCGTTACAAACGCTTAAAAGAAACTTTTGATGCCATAAAAATACCAGTTTCGGATGATTTAATTCATAATTTAGCCCAGGATTACATTCAGTATTTGCCAACGTTTAATCATTTGTTTGATGGTACGTTGGAGGTTTTGGAATATTTAAAACCCAATTACAACCTTCATATTATTACCAATGGTTTTCATGAAGCGCAGCAGAAAAAATTGGTAGAATCTCGTATCTCGGATTATTTTAAAACCGTAACAAATTCGGAAATGGCAGGCGTAAAAAAACCCAATCCTATTATTTTTGATTATGCGCTTAATTTGGCCACCACCACGAGGCATGAAAGTTTAATGATTGGCGATAATATGGAGGCGGATATTATGGGCGCATTAAACTTTGGAATGGATGCCATTTGCTTCAATTACCACAAAGAACTAGTTACGGGCAGTATAAAACAAGTTACCAGCTTAAAGGAATTAAAACGGTATTTATAAGGCCATTTTCAACATTTTAAAATTACAGCAGTATGTTAAAATATATATTTCAAATTAGTGTATTTCTTTTTGCATCGCAAATACTGTGTGCACAGAGCAATTTAAATGCCTACAAATATGTAATTGTGCCCACAAAATTTGAATTTACCAAAGAGGCAGATGCTTATAAATTAAATTCACTTACAAAGTACAAATTCGAAAAATTAGGCTTCAAGGTGTTGATGGATAACGAGCAAATTAATCAAGAAATTATTAATAATGGCTGTTTAGCCCTAGAAGCAAATGTTATTAAGTTACCGGGTATATTTACGAGCAAGCTTCAAATTGAACTAAAAAATTGCAAACAAGATATTGTGTTTCAATCTAAAGTGGGCACATCTCGCGAAAAAAAATACCATGTAGCCTATAATTTGGCACTTCGTGAGGCTTTTGAATCTTTTAATGAGTTAGACTATCAATTCCAACCAACAGCAACAGTTGAAGTAGAAGCAAGTCCAATCCAAGCTGTTGTACTAGAAAAAGAGGAAACCACGGGGGCGCCACATGTTAAAAACCCAGAACCTTTGCTTGCTCGGTCCAAAGGGTTAACAGACTTTGAGTTAGTAAACCAAAATAACGAGGTGGTTTACACGCTTATTTTTTCAGGTAAAACCGACTTTTATATGGTTTCAGGCATGCAGGCTACCGTGTACAAAGAAAACGGTGTGTGGGTTATTGCCAAGCAATTGGCTAATGGTACGTTACAGATAACACCTTTAAATGTATCGTTTTAATACCCGTATTTGCTTTTCCAACGTGTTTTTAAAAACTGCCTTTGTGCTTGTTCTCGCGGGTTGTTTCCGGGGTCGTATAGTTTGGTATTGGAAATAGAGTCGGGTAAAAATTCTTGATGCGCAAAATTGCGTTCAAAATTATGTGCATATTGGTATGTTTCGCCATAGCCAAGTTCCTTCATGAGCTTGGTTGGTGCATTTCTTATGGCTAAAGGAATGCTTAAATCGCCGGTCTCCCTTACTAATTCTTGGGCTTTATTTATAGCTTGGTAGGCTGCATTACTTTTTTCGGAGCAGGCTAAATAGGTAACACACTGACTTAATATTATGCGCGATTCGGGGTTGCCAATTGTGGCAACGGCCTGAAAGGTATTATTGGCTATTACTAAAGCCGTTGGGTTGGCATTACCAATATCTTCACTAGCTAAAATTAATAGGCGTCTAGCTATAAATTTTACATCCTCACCACCTTCAATCATTCTGGCTAGATAATAAACGGCCGCATTTGGGTCGCTTCCGCGAATGGATTTTATAAGTGCCGAAATAATATCGTAGTGTTGCTCGCCTGTTTTGTCGTATTTTACGGTATTATTTTGAACTCTGTTTAAAACTAATTCGTTGGTTATTTCAATACGTTCCAATTCGTGCGCATTCACTATTAATTCGAAAATATTTAATAATTTTCGGGCGTCGCCACCTGAAATGCGCAGCAGTGCTTCGGTTTCTGTTAATACAATGTGCTTTTTAGATAAATAAGTATCTTTTTCAATAGCTCGGTTTAAAAGAGTTTCTAGCTCGGCTTTATTAAAGGGTTTCAAGATATACACTTGGCAGCGCGATAGTAATGCCGGAATTACCTCAAAACTTGGGTTTTCGGTGGTGGCACCAATTAAAGTAACCCATCCTTTTTCAACGGCCTGTAATAAAGAATCCTGCTGCGATTTACTAAAGCGATGAATTTCATCAATAAACAAAATGGGGTTTTTAGTTGTAAATAGCCCGCCAGATTGTTTGGCTTTATCAATAACATCGCGTATATCTTTAACCCCAGAATTTATAGCACTTAAGGTATAAAAAGGCCGTTTGGATTCCGTTGCTATTATATGGGCTAATGTTGTTTTACCAATACCTGGAGGTCCCCAAAAAATTAAAGAGGGTATTAAACCTTGCTTAATTTGGTTGGTTAAACTACCATTTGGACCAATAAGGTGCTGCTGACTAATATAGTCGGATAAGGTTTTTGGTCTTAAACGTTCTGCAAGTGGTTCATTCATATGGTAAAGTTATAATATTATGATATATGTAAAACATTTTAGCGGATTAAAACAATTTTAAACGCCCAGAATACTTATTGCCAACTGACAATATAACCGATTCTTTTTTTTGGATAACAATTTGTATATTTCTGTTTATGAAAAAGCAAGAAGAATTTCAGTTTTCAAATGGAGTGGTTTTAGTACCTGTAGTATTCATACTCCTTATTTGGTTGGTTTTTTGGTTTGAAATTCGATTTGGAATGGATTTTACCAAGTTTGGTATATTTCCACAAAAGTTATGGGGGTTGCGCGGTGTTATTTTTAGCCCTTTTATTCACTCAGGTATTGCCCATTTGTACCATAATACCATTCCGTTGTTTGTTTTAACAGCGGCGTTATTTTACTTCTATAAGCAAATGGCTTGGAAGGTTTTGTTTTTTGGTATTATGCTTTCTGGTTTGCTTACATGGAGTATAGGTAGGCCGGCTTATCATATTGGTGCTAGTGGTTTAATTTATGTTTTGGTTAGCTTTTTGTTTTTTAAAGGCATTTTAACCAAACACTACCGCTTAATAGCTTTATCCTTATTAGTTATTTTTCTTTATGGCAGTATGATTTGGTACGTGTTGCCTATAAAAGAAGGGGTGTCTTGGGAAGGGCATTTGTCTGGTTTATTGGTTGGTATTTCGTTTGCATTTATATTTAATAAACAGATACCAAAACAAGCTAAATATTATTGGGAAGAGCCCGATTATAAACCCGACGAAGATCCCTTTTTGAAGCATTTTGATGCCGCTGGAAATTTTATTGAAAATTTACCCAGCGAGGAGGACACGGAAGTAAGTGCCCCAGAAAAAACATCGGAAATTACGGTTAACTATATTTACAAAAGAAACAAGGAAACTTTAAAGTAAACGTTGTCTTACCACTTCATACAAAAAGGCCCCGCAGGCAACAGATACGTTTAAAGATTCTATGCTACCTAACAGGGGTAATTTAGCTTTATAATCGGCCAATTTTAATATCGACGGATTAATACCACGACCTTCGGAACCCATAATAATGGCGCATGGCACCTTAAAATCGATATCGTACAGCGTATTATTTGTTTTTTCTGTAGCAGCCACAACCGATATGTTGGAGGATTGTAAGTAAAACATAGCGTCTTTTATATGGTCTACCCGACAAATTGGAATGTTAAAAACAGCACCAGCACTGGTTTTTATAGTATCGCCATTAATGGGTGCGTTACCTTTTTTTTGAATTATAATACCATTTACACCTGTACATTCGGCCGTTCTGATTATGGCACCAAAGTTTCGGACATCACTTACTTGATCTAAAAGCAGAAATAAAGGAGTTTTGCCAGATTCGCTAACCTGTGTAACCAAGGTTTCTAAATTAATATAGCTTACGGGTGAAATCTGTGCCACAACCCCTTGGTGGTTATTTGTTGTTAATTTATTTAGTTTTTCAACCGGCACATAAGACGTATTTATTTTTTCTTTACGTAAAAGTAGTTCAAGTTCCTTTGATATGGCGCCTTGTAATCCTTTTTGTACGTATACTTTTTCAATCGTATTGTTGGCCTGGATAGCTTCCATAACGGCATGCAATCCAAATATGAGCGTATTGTTTTCCATGCTGTAAAGGTATAAAAAAACCGCTTCTTATTGGAAGCGGTTTTTATATTCTACTAGCTTTTATTGTTTAATTATTTTTTGTTGAAATGTGCCTTTCTTGGTGGTTATATTTATAATATACAACCCGGACGCGAATGATTCTAGATTTAAACGATTACTATTCGTTTTAGTGGCTACAAGTTTGCCGTAGGCATTGTAAACTTGAAGGTTTTTTATAGGATTATCCGACTTTATATGCACCACGCCACTAGTAGGATTAGGATACACTGCTGGCTTATTTTCAACAAAATGCGGTGTCCCTAACAAGGTGCAGTTACTTAAGTCCGGATTTAGTTCCACCGGCAGCCCGGGCGTTAAGTCGTGTCCTATAAAGGCAGGGTAGTTTAATGCATATTTAGTCGCTCTAAAAACATTATTACTTGCGGTTGGCACGTTACCTTGGCTTACAATACCAGTGCTTGTGTCTGGGTTTATGTATTCCCATACAATCTCTTTGTTTGGGTTGATTTCGAAAAAGTAGCCTGAATCACCGTCGCAAATTAAGGTATTGCCATTTGGTAAGCGCTGTCCGCTAGACAAAATGGCAGAGAAAAAGTTAGAAGGCATTGGATCTTGGTATATCCAATCTGGAATTTCTGGTAAATAGCCAATGGTTTCGTTATAGGCATACACTCCGGGGCTGGTTTGAACCGGATTAATGATATCTACAGACGAAAAGCCGCGTCTGTTGCCATTATTAAAAACAATAAGCTTATTGGCATCGGTGAACCCGTCAGGTATCCAATGTGGAAAATGTTGCGAAAACAATTTTTGGTCGGCATCTGTTCCTTTATTATATGCCGCCGGATTGCCCCAACGGTAAAGGAAATCGCCTCCGCGGCCATATATTCCACCGGTGCTACCGGCAGCTTCTTCGGTGGTTGTGGAGTGATCTATTATATATATTTCGGAAAGCCGTCTGGAACTAAAAACAATTTGTTGCAATTGTGCGTTATATTGTATGGAGTTTATGTGCATCCAATTGGCTTCAGGGTTGTTGTTGTTTAAATAGTTAATATTTAAACGTTGGGGATTATTGGCAACGACGCCAAAATTATCTTTGGAACTGTCAAAATCTTGAATTAAATGATCTTTTAAGTTCCATTCCCATACTATATTCGCTTGGTTGGTTCCTACGGGTTCTAATTCGCGTATTTGGGGATTAAATAATTTGTTGTCGCTTAATAAGGCTGGATTTCGTCCAGCTTGTATAGCTTCTTGGCGGTTTAAAGTTGTTACTGCCAGTACCAATATATTACCATTTGGCAACGGATATATATCGTGGTTTAAGGATTCGGTAGGGGTGGAATAGGTATATTCCCAAAGTAAATTATTGTCCCAATCAAATAGTTCTATTTTTCCGCCTACACCTCCAAAAGCAATGTTTGGGTTTGGTATTTTTGCGGTGCGCAATAGGTTACCGTTTTCTAATAGATAAACGGCAGCGCTTGGAACGTAATTACTAGACCATTGGTTAATGACTTCCCCACAGTTGTTTATTAAATAGGTTTCAGTAGATGTGAGGGGAGCCAAAAGTGTTAGGGCGTTGAATGATTCTGTGGTGTTTGTAATAGCGCCAACGGTGTTTTGGCCGATACTAATCAAACATGATAACAAAAATGTAAATAGGATAATTTTTCTCATAGATAAAAAAACCACCTTACAAAAGTAAGGTGGTCTTGAATTTAGTTATAAAAATTGGTAACTGTTTTTTAGTTACAGTTATCAGTTCCATCAACGATAACACCTACAGCTGGAACTGGTCCGTCGCTGTAAACTGTTCCACCTGGAGAAGTAAGCGTATAAGTTACTTCCTCTTCCCAACCTGGAGAACCTGGTTGGTTAGGTGATGTTGTACCTGTTGTACCTGAAACGTAAGAAATTACGAATGGAGAACCTACAGGAACCTGAATAGTTTCTGTAGCACCGTCTTCAAGAGAGTAATCTACTGCAATACCATCAGAATCTACTGTAATGTAGGCACCTTGCCATCCATCAGCGTAAGCATCGTTCATTTCTAATGTCCATAGGCAATAGTTAAAATCTTTGATGCTAACATCAACAAAAACATCACCAGGTGTAATAATCGTTCTGGTACCTGTAGCTGTTATTTTTAAACGTACATTTTTGTCACCTTCTTCTTGATCTAAATCAAAAAGTGCTGTAACAGGAATGTCAAAAGATGTAGCATTTCCTGGAACTCTAACAAGGTAACCATCGTTAGGATCGCCAAAATCTGCGTTGTTATCTTCTTCACCTGCAATAAAATCTCCTATTTCTGTTTCATCTTCTGGATCAATTTTTCCGGCAACGGCAGAACCAGATACGGCAGAAATATGGAAGTAAGATACCTTTGTTAAAGGCTTACTAATTGTAAATGGAATTACTTTAGTTTCGCCCTCTTTTAAAGTTAAGCTAGTAACAGAGGTTGTAGCCAGAGGTTTTTGGTCCCCTGTGTTTATTAAATTGTGGTCATCATCGTTGGTACATGAAGTAGACACTAGGCCTAACACAGATAACGCAACTGATAATTTCACAATATTCTTTTTAATATGTTTCATTTTAATTTTGTGTTAAGATTAATATTAAGGTATTGGCGCATAAAATGCCGTGTCTGCTGGGCTTGAGAAATCGAATAGTACACCATCAGATACCGAACCACCACTATAAATTGTGTAGTTGAATGATAGGACACCAGTTGTTTCGTCATAAGATCCAGAACCAATAATTAGGTTAGAGAACGGAATGCCTGTAATAGTAATGTCGCCACAAATATTTTCGAAGGTAAATGGAATTTTGTTACCACCACTTGTTAGGAAAGGTAAGGCACTTACTTCGTATGTATTTGGTGCTAGTTGTGTAATAGTTGCTAAACCGTCGTTTGGTACTTCATTAGAGAAGTATTCTCCAGCGTGATCTGATTGGCAACCTACAAACGTAATGTCTAGCACATTATTCAGTGAAGAAACCACACCATTACCTTGAACAGATGTTAATTTTAATCTTAAAATTGTTGGCATGTCAGGATCTAAACCACCTGTGTTAACAATTAACGGAAAGGTTGCAAAGTCAGCACCTGCAGGGATGCGTAAAACGCCTGAAGTATCAACAAAGTCAAATTCTTGTCCTTCAGTAGCGGTAGAAGCTTCTGTATCTACAACGTAGTTTACTAATAAATCGCCTGTTGTAGCACGACCAGCGTTACCACCAATAATGTTTACATTATAGCCTTGTTCTACAGGACCTATGTCCTCAAAATAACTTACTAGCGCTTTTTTGCCAGCAAAGCCTACTATATACGGACTCTGTGAAAAGTCCTGATCTACCTCGTCATCTACAATACAAGAAACTGTAAGTAGAGAGAGTATAACTACGGTAAATATTGTTTTAAATTTTTTCATTTTTTTCAATTTTTTTAGTTAGCGTCCCAGAATATTTTTGTTGAAAATGCATCGTCCACCGATTGGCTTGGAACATTAGCAGAGTTAGTTGAATATTCTGAACTTGGATACAATAATCTGTTTGGTTTAGCTGGTCTTGTAGCTGTAATGGCTAAAGGAACATCAGGGAAGCCAGTTCTTGTATATTCAATCCATGATTCTAAACCGTTGATACTATTTAGAGCAATCCATTTTTGCGTCATAATAACTTCACGCTTGTCTGAAGGACCGTTCCATCCAATTTTTGGTGCATTGGCACTTGTTGTAATGTAATCTGCTGCTTGGTCACCAATACCTAATTGCGTAAACGACTCTGTAATACCTTGGTTAAAGAAAGTTTGTGCGTCGCCAGGTAAACCTAAATACTGCGCTGCTTCTGCTTGTAAAAACAAACTTTCAGCTGCTGTAAATAAGTAACCAGGTTGTTCTGAAGCTACTATAATACCAGGACCTAGTTCTGATAATAATGGTGGCGCAGATACGTTTGTAGCACCTTGTTGTACACCTACAACTTCACCTACTTCAGGTAATACTCTGTAAATTGCATTTACACGAGGATCAAATATACCTGTTTGAACACCATTTTCTGTTTGGTTTCCTTTTAGGAACTCAGCAGCATATTCTGATGGTGTAATAAAGTTATAATCGAATGTTGGTGTTGGAGGCGTTGCCGTATCAAAACCATAGTTAGCATAGAAAGGGTTTTGCTTTCCAGCTGTATTTTCGTAAGGAGGATCAATTAAAGCAGACTCGCCTACGCCAATAAAGTTTTTATCTAAAGCTGTCATTTGTTCAGCTACATATGCAGAAGAACCTGGTAATAACGATTCTCTTAAAAGAATACGTAATTTAAGGGTGTTTGCAAATTTAACCCACATATCCATGTTACCAGCATAAACCACGTCTTCGCCTCCTACAGGAGCAGCATCTGGGTTCATTTCAGCAATAGCCAAGTCTAATTGTACAATTAAATCTCTGTAAATAGCTTGGTCATCATCGTAAGCTGGTGTTAGGTTATCACCCCCTTGTAAAGCTTCTGTGTAAGGAATATCGCCATACACATCCACTAAATACTGGAAGTAGTATGATTTTAAGATTCTTGCAATAGCTTTATGGTTTGAATAATCACCGTCACCTTCGTAACTAATGATATCTTGGTATGTACCAATTGTACGGTAAATATTGTTCCAAATTGAAGCACGGAAGCTTGGTGTTAAGTCTAATTCAAATTCATCTAAAAAACCACCCGTTACATTATTAATGTCGCCGGCCCAGTTGTTCATAAAAATGTTTCCAAGCTCGTTTCCGCTGTTTACAAACTGTGCATGTGGCTGGGTAATGGCACCAGCTAAAAGCAAGTTTGGTGTTACGACCTCTTGAGTAGCATCTACTTCAGAGTCGTTTACGTCTAGGTAATCTTCACACGAACTTAATGCCAGTGCGAGGATTAATACCATATAAATATTGAATGTTTTCATTTTTATTATCTATTTTTTTATAATGTTATGTTTAAAGCAAAACCTAAAGAACGTGTTGGAGGATACTGTCCAAGGGTTTGGATACCTTGTGCATTACCAGTAGCAAAACTTGCTTCAGGATCTGAATAGCCTCTGTTTTCTTTTGGTAATACTGTAAATAAGTTTCTACCAATTAAGCTAACAGATACAGATGATAATCCAGTAGGCTTAATGAAATCTGGGCTTAAGTCATAACGTAAAGATAATTCTCTTACTTTAAAAGCAGTTGCGTCTAACACTTGGTTTTCACCAATTCCACGCATGGTGTTCCAGAAGTTAATGTAATCTCCAGCACTTGTTCCACCTGAAGGCACTGTTGTATTTGCAACAAATACACCTGGGCTTGTTTGGATAGACGAGTTAGGGAAAATAAAGGCACCTCTACCTGTTTGAGCAGATTCGATTAAGTGACCACTCCATGTTAAGTTTTCTTTACTTGAAGAGTAGAAGTAGTGTCCAGTTCTATAGTCCATTGTTGCTGCTAACGTGAAACCTTTGAAAGAGAAAGATGTTCTTAAGTTAACAACGTGAGGAGGCGATGTTCTACCTAATTGCTTAAGAGCAACTTGTTCTGGTAAACCATTTGAGCTGTTAATTACAACACGACCTTGATCGTCTCTTAAGTAAGCAGTACCTTGTAATAATGGGTAAGCCTGACCTTCAACAGCGTATACTTGAGTTGTACCACCAGTAGTTAATGCTACTTGGCTTGCTTGATCACTTACTTTAACTACTTTGTTCTCTGTTCTTACGTAACCAATGTTTACGTCCCAAGACATCCCATTGTTTTTGTTGTCAATAATACCAACACCTAAATCTACTTCGTAACCCCATCCTTCTGTTTCACCTAAGTTAATAGATGCAGTTGACAAGCCTGATGCAGCAGATGCTGTAATTTGTGTAATTTGGTTGTCTGTACTAAACTGGTAGTAAGCACCATCTAAAGTAATACGGTTATTAAAGAAACCTAAATTAGCACCAGCTTCTAATGTTGTTGTAAATTCTGGCTCTAATAATGGATCTGTAATATTTAAATCTCTTACAAAAGAGTTTTGACCGCCTAGTGGGAATCCACCAGCTTGGTTAAATACTGGGTTAATGCCATAAGCACCAATACCACCGTCGTTACCTACTTTTACATAACTAGCAGAAAGTTTAGCATAGTTTAAAACATCGTTCTTAATAGATGGAATTGCTTTAGTAGCTATAAACGCTAAACCAACACTTGGGTAGAAGAATGAGTTATTTTGCTTCGCTAATACAGAAGACCAGTCATTTCTACCAGTTACGTTTAAGAATAAATAATCTCTAAATCCTAAATCGGCTTGTGCATACACACCTAAACGCGTTGTTTTACTTCTGTCATCGCCAGTAGTTGGATCGCCAGTAAACTCACCATTTAAGTTTGTACCTGTGTATAAACCAGGAATTGTTAAGTCTTGACCACCAACACCTACATAAGTACTCTTTTGATACTGTGCGTTAGCACCTAAGTTGGCTTTTAATGTAAAGTCGCTGCTTAATTCGTAATCAAAATTGAAAAGTAAGTTGGTATCGTACGCCTTAAACGTAGTCGTGTAATATCTGAATGAGCTTGTTTGTGTACGATCTGCACCAGTATTACTAATAATTTCTTCTGGTTCTGTATAAGCATTTACGTAACGTAAAGTACTTGCTGTGTTAAAGTTACCATTAGAACGTAATAACACGTTAATGTTATCGTTAATGTCATACTTTAACTCACCTAAAATGTTAAAACGGTCGTTATCGCGCTCTTCTCTATCGTTGTCACGAATCCAGAATGGGTTTTCGAAGTAAGCATTCCAGTGACCTTCGTTACCTGAAAATTCGAATGCTTTAATTGGCACGTTAGATGGTGTTTGAAGTAAATCTTCGTAAATACCACCTAAAGTTCTTTCACGGCTTGTATTTACATACGTTACGTTACCAGAAAGTGTCCATTTGTTAATGGTTTTACCAGCCTTAAAGTTAAAACTGTTTCTAGTAATTTGGTCATTCTTAATTACGAAGTCTGTATCTTGACGTTGTACAGATGCAAAAATATAACCTGAATCAGAATTGTTAGAAATAGTTAAACCGTTTTGGAAGGTTGTACCTGTTTCAAAAAATTCTTTAATATGGTCAGAACCTCTAGATGCAAATGGCGCCATAATGTATGAACCATCAGCTTGGGCTAAACCTACTGGTACCATTTGGCCATCAAATTCAGGACCCCAGCCACCGTTTTCGTAAGGAATGTTTGTGAAACCATCTCCTAAGTCCCAACCTTGACCGTAACGCGTTTGTCTTTCTGGCACATAAGCAACATTTTCAAAATCTATAGAAGATCTGTAAGTAATTGCTAACTTATCACCTTTTTCACCTTTTTTGGTGGTAACAATAATCGCACCGTTAGAACCTTGAGAACCGTAAAGTGCAGCACCATTGGCACCTTTAATTACGTTTACAGATTCTACAATATTTGGATCTAATGAGTTTAAGAAGTTAGCTGTAGAGATAGCACCATCAATAATAATTAAGGCACTGTTATCTCCAGAAATAGAACGGTTACCTCTTAAGGTAATACTTTGTGTTGCAGCAACACCGTTACTATTTTGGTTAATAACAAGACCACTTACCTTACCAGCTAAACTTTGAATAACATTTGGGTTACCCGCTTTTGTTATTTCTTCCGTTTTTACTACTTGGTTGGCAGTTGTTATCTCATCCTGCTTTCTCTTAATACCTAAAGCTGTAATTACAACCTCTGTTAGGGCCTCGCTATCCAACTCCATGGCAAAGCTAATGGTGTCGGACTCACCAACAGTCATTTGTTTGGTTGTGTATCCTATGTAAGAATACTCTAGCACGCTTCCTAAACTGGCAGTGATGGAATAATTACCATCAAAATCTGATTGTGTTCCAGTCGTAGTACCTTGTACAATAATATTAACTCCAGGAAGCGGGAGTCCGTTTTCGTCGGATATCGTTCCTGAAATTGTTTTTTCTTGTGCAAACGTAAGTTGCACAACAAACGCTAGAAATAGCGTTAAAATTCCACTAAACTTTGTTTTCATTTTGTTTTTTATTTGAATTAGTCTACGCCAAAAATCACAATAAAAAGTTAATTAAACAATAAATAAGGGTTAAAATTTTAAATTATTTTTAAATCAATCCCTTTTTAACGCCTAGTATTCCTAAAAAAGTGCCGATAAACTCAAATGAATTTTAGAGTTGGCTAGTTTAAAATTTTGATTTTCGGTTTTACCTGTGGCATAATTAAATTGAAGCAAGCCAGCCTTTGTTTTTAGGGCAAAACCAAGCCCTAGGCTTACAAGTTTTTCTTTTTGTGAATTTATTTGATTTTCCAAGTAGGCCAAATCCGTTATAGAATGGACGTAAAGTTCTGGTGTTAAACTGTACCGGTACTCTGTTTGTAACACGCCATAAAGGGAGGCTGTTAAGCTATTTTCTTCAAAACCACGTATGCTTTTGATGCCACCAAAGCGGGCGAGTTCATTTTCTAAATAATCCTCTGAAAATAAACCAAAACTTATGGCTTTTAAAAATAGGTGGTTTCTTAAATTTAAATTTATGGTTTTAAAGGCCTCTAAGTCGTAAAGCAACTGACTTACTTTTTGCGATTTTATGTTGCGGTTTCCTGTCCCAATTTGTAACTGTAAAGCCGTAGGCGTTTTTACTATGGGTCCCGATTTTGTGTGCGCTCTAAATTGGTAGTTAGCAGTGTAAAAAATGCTGGTGTAATCTTTTATTAATGGATTTAAATTTGTTGTAGCTAACAAGTTGCTTGAAGTGGTACTTAAAATGCCTCCAGAAATACTATGTTTTGAATTTAGCTGATATATAAGGTTCGCGCGCTGGTTGGTGGTGGTAAACGAGGAGTCTTTTTTAAAAATACGCAAGGCAACTTCGGCTCCTACGGGCGAATTAAATAAATAGGGTGTTTTAATGGTTACCTGAAACGAGGTTTGTTCGTTCTCGTCACTGCGGTAGGCTAGTGACAGGCTTTCGCCAAAATTCAAATTATTTACAAGTTCCAGATTTAAGTAGCCATTTAGTTCCAATTTGGAGGTTTCTTGGTTGGTTCCAAATCCTAAAAAGCCATCAAAAGCATTACTTTTTACTTTTTCCAGATACATATATAGTATGGTGGAGTCTTGACTGAACAAAATTTCGGAGTCTCTAATTTTATTTGCAAAGGGAAGTTCTTGCAGATTGTCTGTTTTTACTTTTATGCTTTCCAAATTCAAAACCTGGCCCGGTTTAATATTTAAATAGTGTTTTAAATAGGATTTCGGAAAAAGCTCATAGCCTTTAATGACAATATTGTTTATATAGCGTGGTTGTTTTTCGCCAGAAACGACTAGTTGTGCTGTTAAAACGTGTGCCGTTTCGCTTTGGATATTGGTTAATTGGAGCTTATTAAAAGGTTTACCTAAACTGCTAATTCCTGCATTTAGTTGTTGCATGGTTTTTTCTACATCCGAAAAAGGAATGACAAAGGTGTTTTGTAAGGTGTCTAGTGCAGCCGTTTTTAATAGGTGTTCTGGAATTTGGTTTGGTTGGAAGCTTATTTTTATCGAGTCTACTTTCAAGCCAAAAACCACTTCCGATGTAAATACACTATCATTCATTTTTGTTAACGGCTGCCATTTGGCGTTTATATAGCCTTGTTTGTAAATGGTTTGTTTTAGGCGCTGCCATTCATTTTCAATAGAGCGGTAATCCTTGTGTTTTTGAATGTAGTATAAACTTTCTGTTTTTTTCTTATTAGCTTCTGCAATTTCGCTAATTTTTAAATAAAAGGTTTGGCCTGCTATCTCAAATTGCGAGAAGCAAAAAAGGAGGAAACAGTATAAAATTTTTTTGTGCACGTGGCTTATCTAATGGATGGCTGGGTAAAACTAACGCAAAAAGAATTGTTTTGATATAATGGCGATAAAATTTTTAATTTCTATTGAAAATTAATGAATTAACATTTGAATAATAAAATTTTATTTCTACATTTGCAGCCCTCAAATGAGAGGTTAAACATAAATTATATAGAAATATATGCCAACAATTTCACAATTAGTACGTAAAGGAAGAACCAAAATAACCAAGAAGAGTAAATCGGTTGCCTTAGATTCGTGCCCACAAAGACGTGGAGTGTGTACGCGTGTGTATACTACAACGCCTAAAAAACCTAATTCAGCAATGCGTAAAGTTGCAAGGGTAAGGTTGACTAATGGTAAAGAAGTAAACGCTTACATTCCAGGAGAAGGACACAACCTACAAGAGCACTCGATAGTATTGGTTAGAGGTGGAAGGGTAAAAGATTTACCAGGAGTTAGATATCACATTGTACGTGGCGCTTTGGACACCGCTGGTGTTGCAGGCCGTACGCAGCGTAGATCTAAATATGGTGCAAAACGCCCTAAAAAGTAATTAAAAACTTTAAGAAGAAGACATGAGAAAAAGAGCAGCAAAAAAGAGACCGCTTTTACCAGATCCGCGTTTTAACGATCAGTTAGTAACTAGATTTGTTAATATGATGATGTGGGATGGTAAGAAGTCGGTGGCTTTTAAAGTGTTTTACGATGCAATTGATATCGTAGAAGAAAAGAAAACAGACGATGAGAAAACTGCATTAGAGTTGTGGAAAGATGCCTTGTCTAATGTGATGCCTCACGTAGAAGTACGTAGTCGTCGTGTTGGTGGTGCTACATTCCAAATCCCAATGCAAATTCGTCCAGACCGTAAAGTGTCAACTGCCATGAAGTGGTTAATTGGCTATGCGCGTAAGCGAAATGAAAAATCAATGGCTATGCGTTTAGCATCCGAAATTTTAGCTGCGGCTAAAGAAGAAGGTGCGGCAGTTAAAAAGCGCGTTGATACACATAAGATGGCAGAAGCAAATAAAGCATTCTCACACTTTAGATTTTAAAAAATGGCAAGAGATTTAACATTAACAAGAAATATTGGAATTGCGGCTCATATTGATGCTGGGAAAACAACAACTACCGAGCGCATTCTTTTTTATACAGGTGTAAACCACAAAATTGGGGAAACACACGAAGGTTCATCAACCATGGACTGGATGGAGCAAGAGGCGGAACGCGGTATTACAATTACGTCGGCTGCTACAACTTGCCAGTGGACGTTTCCAATGGAAAATGGACAACCAACTGCAGATGCACAAAGTTACCATTTTAATATTATTGATACTCCAGGTCACGTAGATTTTACAGTAGAGGTAAATCGTTCATTACGTGTGTTAGATGGATTAGTATTCCTTTTTAGTGCCGTGGATGGTGTAGAGCCACAATCGGAAACTAACTGGAGGCTTGCAGATAACTATAAAGTACCACGAATTGGTTTCGTAAACAAAATGGACCGTCAAGGTTCTGACTTTTTAGGTGTTTGCCAGCAAGTAAAAGATATGCTAAAATCCAATGCCGTGCCAATTGTATTAAATATTGGTGAGGAAGACGATTTTAAGGGTATTGTAGATTTAGTTAAGAACAGAGCTATTGTATGGCATGATGATAATTTCGGATCTACTTTCGATGTCGTGCCAATTCCGGAAGATATGCAAGACGAAGTACGCAAGTACCGTGCTTTATTAATAGAGGAAGTAGCTGGTTACGATGAGAATTTGTTAGAGAAATTCATGGAAGATGAGGATTCTATAACAGAGGAAGAAGTACACGCAGCATTGCGCGCAGCAGTTATGGATATGGCAATCATTCCTATGGTTTGTGGGTCATCATTCAAAAACAAAGGGGTGCAATTTTTATTAGATGCTGTTTGCCGTTACTTACCGTCTCCAATGGATAGAGATAGTATTATAGGTGTTAACCCACAAACAGATAAAGAAGAGCGTCGTAAGCCAAGTGTAAAAGATCCGTTTGCAGCCTTAGCATTTAAAATTGCAACCGATCCTTTTGTTGGTCGTTTGGCCTTTTTCCGTGCCTATTCCGGACGTTTAGATGCAGGTTCTTATATTTTGAATAACCGTTCAGGTAAAAAAGAGCGTATTTCACGTATTTACCAAATGCATGCTAATAAACAAAATGCAATCGATTTTATTGAAGCAGGTGATATTGGAGCAGCAGTAGGATTTAAAGATATCAAAACAGGCGATACCATGTCTGACGAAAAACACCCAATTGTGTTAGAGTCTATGGATTTTCCAGATCCAGTAATCGGTATTGCAGTGGAGCCTAAAACAAAGGCAGACGTGGATAAGTTAGGTATGGCTTTAGCCAAATTAGCCGAAGAAGATCCAACGTTTACAGCAAGAACAGATGAAAATTCTGGCCAGACCATTATTTCTGGTATGGGGGAGCTGCATTTGGATATTATTGTAGACCGTTTACGTCGTGAGTTTAAGGTTGAAGTAAACCAAGGACAACCACAAGTAGAATATAAAGAAGCTATTACTAGAAAAGCGGAGCACAGAGAAGTGTACAAAAAACAATCTGGTGGACGTGGTAAGTTTGCTGATATTGTATTTACTTTGGAGCCAGCAGAAGAAGGTAAAGTTGGTTTAGAGTTTGTATCTGAAATTAAAGGTGGTAACGTTCCTAAAGAATTTATCCCTTCAATTGAAAAAGGTTTCAAAATGGCTATGCAAAATGGTCCTTTAGCCGGATACGAAGTAGATGCCATGAAAGTAACGTTAACAGATGGTTCTTACCACGATGTGGATTCGGATCAGTTATCGTTCGAATTAGCCGCTAAATTAGGTTTTAGAGCCGCTGCCAAAGCTGCCAAAGCTGTAATTATGGAGCCTATTATGAAGCTGGAGGTTATTACCCCAGAAGAAAATATGGGTGACATTGTTGGTGACTTAAACCGTCGTCGTGGTCAAATGAGTGACATGGGCGACCGTGCAGGCGCTAAAACAGTTAAAGCAATGGTGCCACTATCTGAAATGTTTGGATATGTTACAACATTAAGAACATTATCATCTGGTAGAGCTACATCCACTATGGAGTTTTCTCACTACGCAGAAACACCAGCTAATATTTCAGAAGAGGTAATTAAAGCTGCTAAAGGCATTGAATCGTAAATCTTAAGAAAATGAGTCAAAAAATCAGAATAAAATTAAAGTCTTACGATCATAATTTAGTAGACAAGTCTGCTGAAAAGATTGTAAAAACAGTAAAAAGTACTGGCGCTGTTGTTACGGGTCCAATTCCTTTACCAACACACAAGAAAATTTTCACTGTATTACGTTCACCACACGTAAACAAGAAGTCTAGAGAACAATTTCAATTAAGCTCTTATAAGCGTTTATTGGATATCTATTCTTCTTCATCAAAAACTATCGATGCTCTTATGAAGTTAGAGCTTCCAAGTGGTGTTGAAGTAGAGATAAAAGTTTAAGTTTTAAACTTACATGTCCTTAACGACTGGTTAGGGAAAAACGGTAAAATACAATTCAAGGCTGAAACGTATTTCGGCCTTGTTTTTTGAAAAAATGGACAAATCGCGTGTTGTCCTCATAAAGAAATAAGCGAGTAAGACGCGACTTACTTTTACTAAATAAATTAAAATTATGTCTGGGTTAATTGGAAAAAAAATTGGTATGACCAGCATTTTCGATGAAAATGGAAAAAACATTCCATGTACAGTAATCGAAGCTGGACCATGTATCGTTACCCAAGTCAGAACTGAAGAAGTTGACGGCTACAATGCTGTTCAACTTGGTTTCGATGACGCGACAGAAAAAAGTGCTACAAAAGCGGACATTGGTCACGCCAAAAAAGCAGGAACTTCTGTAAAACGCAAAATCGTTGAATTTAAAGGTTTTGATAAGGAGTACAAATTAGGTGATGCAATAACAGTGGAGCACTTTATTGAAGGCGAATTCGTAGATGTTACGGGAACTTCAAAAGGTAAAGGTTTCCAAGGTGTTGTAAAACGTCACGGTTTTGGTGGTGTAGGTCAAGCTACCCACGGTCAGCACAACCGTTTAAGAGCACCAGGTTCTATTGGAGCCGCTTCATATCCTGCAAGAGTATTTAAAGGAATGAAAATGGCGGGCAGAATGGGAACTGATCAAGTAAAAGTTGAAAATTTAAGAGTTTTAAAAGTAGTGGCTGAAAAGAACCTACTAGTTGTTAAAGGTTGCGTACCAGGACACAAAAACTCTTATGTAATTATCAGAAAATAATGAAAGTAGCAGTTTTAGATATAAACGGAAAAGACACTGGTAGACAAGTAGACTTGTCCAACGAGGTGTTTGCTATTGAGCCTAACAATCATGCGGTGTATTTAGATGTTAAACAATATCTAGCAAACCAAAGACAAGGTACTCATAAGTCAAAAGAGCGTGCAGAAATTTCTGGTAGTACACGTAAAATTAAAAAACAAAAAGGAACTGGTACAGCCCGTGCGGGTAGTATTAAGTCTGGTGTTTTTAAAGGTGGTGGCCGTATGTTTGGACCAAGACCTCGTAACTACAGCTTTAAGTTAAACAAAAATGTGAAGCGTTTAGCACGTAAATCGGCTTTTAGTATCAAGGCAAACGACAAATCGATTGTTGTTTTAGAAGACTTCAATTTTGAGTCGCCAAAAACTAAAAACTTCACAGCAGTTTTAAAAGCATTGGAGCTAGAAAACAAAAAATCTTTGTTTGTGTTGGGTGCTACAAATAATAATGTATATTTGTCCTCACGCAATATTAAAGGCTCTGAAGTTGTAACTAGTTCAGAGTTAAGCACTTACAAGATTATGAACGCAAATCGTATCATCTTGGTAGAGAGCGCTTTAGAAGGAATTGAATCGAATTTAAGTAAATAAGAAGCAGATGAACATCTTAATTAAACCTATAATCACAGAAAAAGCGACTACAAATAGTGAGTTGAGAAACTGCTATACGTTCGCGGTGAATACAAAGGCGAACAAGGTAGAAATCAAAAAAGCGGTGGAAGCTGCTTATGGCGTTTCTGTTGAAAAAGTTCGTACTATAAATGTCCGTCCAGATAGAAGTACCAAGTTTACAAAAACAGGTATTCAACATGGTAAAACAAATGCTGTTAAAAAGGCACTTGTACAACTGGCGGAAGGTGAAATGATTGATTTATACAGTAACATGTAATTAAAGACAAATGTCAGTAAGAAAATTAAAACCAATCACACCAGGACAGCGATTTAGAGTAGTAAATGGGTATGACGCCATTACTACTGATAAGCCGGAGAAAAGTTTATTAGCTCCGAAAAAAAGGTCTGGTGGTAGAAACAGTCGTGGAAGAATGACCATGCGCTACATAGGTGGTGGTCATAAAAAGAGATATCGTATTATCGATTTTAAACGTAACAAAACTGGAATTCCAGCAGAAGTTAAGTCTATTGAATACGATCCAAACAGAACAGCCTTTATTGCGTTGTTACATTATCAAGACGGCGAAAAAGCTTATATAATAGCCCAGAATGGTCTTCAAGTTGGTCAGACAATCGTGTCTGGTTACAAGGACGTTGCTCCAGAAGTAGGTAATGCCATGCCATTATCGCAAATACCGTTAGGTACTATTATTTCATGTGTAGAATTACGACCAGGACAAGGTGCTGTTATGGCGCGTAGTGCCGGTACTTTTGCACAATTAATGGCCCGTGGCGAGAAGTTTGCAAGTATTAAGTTGCCATCTGGCGAAACCCGTTTAGTGTTAATTACATGTATGGCTACAATTGGTGTGGTATCCAATTCAGATCATCAGTTACTAGTATCAGGTAAAGCTGGTAGAACAAGATGGCTAGGAAGAAGACCACGTACAAGACCTGTTGTTATGAACCCAGTAGATCACCCAATGGGTGGTGGTGAAGGTAAGTCTTCAGGTGGTCATCCACGTTCTAGAAATGGTATACCTGCTAAAGGTTATAGAACCCGTTCTAAAACAAAAGCGAGTAATAAATATATTGTAGAACGTAGAAAGAAATAATAAGTCATGTCAAGATCATTAAAAAAAGGACCTTACGTTCATTATAAGTTAGAAAGAAAAGTGGCTGCCAACGTGGAGGGAAACAAAAAAACGGTAATTAAAACGTGGTCAAGGGCCTCTATGATTACTCCGGATTTTGTTGGACAAACGATTGCCGTTCATAACGGACGTCAGTTTGTGCCTGTATACGTTACAGAAAACATGGTAGGACACAAATTAGGAGAATTTTCACCAACACGATCGTTTAGAGGTCATGCAGGTGCTAAAAATAAAGGTAAAAAGTAGTAAGCTATGGGAAGTCGTAAAAAACAAATGGCAGACGCTATTAAGGAAGCAAAAAAGGATATCGCTTTTGCAAAACTTAATAACTGTCCTACATCACCGAGAAAAATGCGTTTAGTAGCCGATTTAGTAAGAGGCGAACGCGTAGAAAAAGCACTTAATATTTTAAAATTTAGCCAAAAAGAAGCATCTGGTCGTTTAGAGACCTTGTTACTATCTGCTATTGCCAACTGGCAAGCAAAAAACGAGGATGCAAGCATAGAGGATGCTGAATTATTTGTTAAGGAGATCCGTGTAGATGGTGGTTCAATGTTAAAAAGATTGCGTCCAGCACCACAAGGTCGTGCACACAGAATTAGAAAACGCTCAAACCATGTAACCATAGTGGTAGGAGCTAACAATAACACACAAGCTTAAAATAGATATGGGACAAAAAACAAATCCAATCGGAAATCGCTTAGGAATTATCAGAGGATGGGAATCTAACTGGTACGGAGGAAACGATTATGGCGACAAACTTGCCGAAGACGATAAGATCAGAAAGTACGTTCATGTACGTCTATCAAAAGCTAGTGTATCGCGTGTAATTATTGAGCGCACACTTAAACTTGTAACCGTTACTATCACAACAGCACGCCCTGGTATCATTATTGGTAAAGGCGGCCAAGAGGTAGACAAGTTAAAAGAAGAGCTTAAAAAAATTACAGGTAAAGAAGTTCAGATCAATATTTTTGAAATTAAAAGACCTGAACTAGATGCATTTTTAGTAGCAACTAGTGTAGCCCGTCAAATTGAAAACCGTATTTCTTACAGACGTGCTATAAAAATGGCTATAGCTGCTACCATGAGAATGAATGCAGAAGGAATAAAAATTCAAATTAGTGGTCGTTTAAACGGTGCTGAAATGGCACGTAGCGAACACTACAAAGAAGGACGTATTCCATTATCAACCTTCAGAGCCGATATTGATTACGCTTTAGTTGAGGCACACACTACCTACGGTAGATTGGGTGTTAAAGTATGGATCATGAAAGGTGAAGTATATGGTAAAAGAGAGCTTTCTCCGCTTGTTGGTTTATCTAAAAAGCAAGGAAAAGGTGGACGTGGCGGAAACAGAGATAGTAAACCACGTCGTAGAAAGTAATTTTTTAAAGAAAAGAAAGCATGTTACAGCCTAAAAGAACAAAATTTCGAAAGCAACAAAAAGGTCGCATGAAAGGCAATGCCGGAAGAGGGCATTTATTATCTAGCGGTACCTTTGGTATAAAATCATTAGACACAAGCTTTGTTACAGCACGTCAAATAGAAGCAGCGCGTATTGCCGCAACCCGTTTTATGAAGAGGGAAGGGTCTATCTGGATTAAAATATTTCCAGACAAGCCAATTACTAAAAAACCTCTAGAAGTACGTATGGGTAAAGGTAAAGGTTCTGTAGAGTATTGGGTAGCTGTTGTAAAACCAGGTCGCGTACTTTTTGAAGTAGGTGGTGTCCCTTTAGATGTTGCAAAAGAAGCATTACGATTGGCAGCACAGAAATTGCCAGTTAAAACAAAATTTATAATTGCTAGAGATTACGAAGCATAATTTATTTGATACTATGAAACAATCAGAAATTAAAGAATTATCTGTAGCTGAGTTACAAGAGAAACTTAGCGAGACAAGAAAGAGTTATTCAGAAATGAAATTAACTCATGCAATTTCGCCTCTAGAAAATCCAATTCAGTTGCGTTCAACTAGACGGACAGTAGCTAGAATTGCAACAGAATTAACAAAAAGAGAATTACAATAATTCTGCAGAAAGATGGAAACAAGAAATTTAAGAAAAGAACGTATAGGAATTGTTACTAGTAATAAAATGCAGAAATCTATTGTAGTTTCTGAAGTTAAGAAAGTAAAGCACCCTATGTATGGAAAGTTCGTGTTGAAAACAAAGAAATATGTGGCACACGACGAAACAAACGATTGTAACGTTGGAGATACTGTAAGGATCATGGAAACAAGACCTATGAGTAAATCTAAATGTTGGAGATTAGTTGAAATAATAGAAAGAGCTAAGTAATTATGTTACAAACTGAATCAAGATTAAAAGTAGCAGATAACACCGGAGCCAAGGAAGTTTTAACTATCCGTGTGCTAGGTGGTACTAAAAGACGTTACGCTTCGGTAGGCGATAAAATTGTGGTATCTGTAAAAGATGCTACACCAAACGGTAGCATTAAAAAAGGTGCTGTTTCTACTGCTGTGGTTGTAAGAACTAAAAAAGAAGTAAGAAGACCAGACGGATCTTATATTCGTTTCGACGATAACGCATGCGTTTTATTAAACCCAACAGGCGAAATGAAAGGTACACGTGTGTTTGGTCCGGTTGCTAGAGAACTTCGTGATAAACAATTCATGAAAATTGTATCATTGGCACCTGAAGTGCTTTAATGACTAAATAAAAATGACAAAGCTTAAAATAAAATCAGGAGATACCGTAAAAGTTATTGCTGGCGATCATAAAGGATCGGAAGGTAAGGTATTACAGGTATTAAAAGATAAGAACAAGGCGATTGTTGAGGGTGTTAACATGGTTAAAAAACACATGAAACCAAGTGCACAAAGCCCTCAAGGCGGAATCGTTGAAAAAGAAGCCGCAATTCACATATCTAACCTGTCGTTGTTAACCGCGAAAGGCGAAACAACGCGTGTTGGATACCGTATGGAAGGCGACAAAAAAGTGAGATTTTCTAAAAAATCAAATGAAGTAATATAGTTATGGGATATACACCGAGACTTAAAGAAGAGTACAAAAGCAGAGTAATTGCTGCTCTTAAAGACGAATTTGGTTATAAGAACGTAATGCAAGTACCAAAACTTCAAAAGATCGTAGTATCTAAAGGAGTTGGTGCCGCTGTTGCCGATAAGAAGTTAATAGACCACGCCGTGGATGAGTTAACAACAATTACGGGTCAACGCGCAATAGCTACTATTTCCAAAAAGGATGTGGCTTCGTTTAAATTACGTAAAGGCATGCCAATTGGAGCAAAAGTAACTTTACGTGGCGAAAAAATGTATGAGTTTTTAGATCGTTTAATAACTTCCGCGTTACCACGTGTAAGAGATTTTAGCGGTATTAAGGCTTCAGGATTTGACGGTCGTGGAAACTACAATTTAGGAATTACAGAACAAATTATCTTCCCAGAAATTGATATCGATAAGGTAAACAAAATCTCTGGTATGGATATTACATTTGTAACCAACGCCGAAACGGATAAAGAAGCAAAATCACTACTAACGGAACTAGGTTTACCTTTTCAAAAAAATTAAGATATGGCTAAAGAATCAATGAAAGCCCGCGAGCGCAAAAGAGCGAAAATGGTGGCAAAATATGCAGAAAAACGTAAAGCTTTAAAAGAAGCTGGCGATTATGAAGCATTGCAAAAGTTACCAAAAAACGCATCGCCCGTTCGTCAGCACAACCGTTGCAAGCTAACGGGAAGGCCTAAAGGTTATATGAGAACATTTGGAATTTCTCGTGTAATGTTTAGAGAAATGGCTAACCAAGGTTTAATACCAGGCGTTAGAAAAGCAAGTTGGTAAAAACATTAACTGGTAGAAGGTTTAATAGGTTATAGCCTGTTAAAAACCGTTACCGAAATTTTATAATTATGACTACAGATCCAATAGCGGATTATTTAACACGTATTAGAAACGCAGTAAGCGCCAATCACCGAGTGGTTGAAATTCCTGCCTCTAAACTAAAAAAGGAAATTACTAAAATATTATTCGATCAAGGATATATTTTAAGTTACAAGTTTGAAGACACTGCTGTACAGGGTACTATTAAAATAGCCCTTAAGTACAACAAGGAAACAAAAGAGCCTGTAATTAAGAAAATTCAAAGAATAAGTAAACCAGGTTTACGTAAGTACGCAAGTTCTAAAGAACTTCCTAGAATTCTTAATGGTCTTGGTATTGCTATCGTGTCTACGTCTCATGGCGTAATGACTGGCAAGCAAGCTCAAAGAGAAAATGTTGGAGGCGAAGTACTTTGTTACGTTTACTAATTAAAAAAGACTATAAAACATGTCAAGAATAGGTAATAACCCAGTAGTAATTCCGGCAGGTGTTACAGTTGAAGTCAACGATAACGTGGTTACAGTAAAAGGAAAATTAGGTGAATTAACACAGGAGTTTTCTGCAGTTTCCGTAAAGGTTGAAGAAGGAAATGTTATAGTTGAACGTTCTTCAGAAAAGAAAGAAGAGAAAGCCAAACACGGTTTATACAGATCGCTAATCAATAACATGATTGAAGGCGTTTCTAAAGGCTGGACTAAAAGTTTAGAGTTAGTTGGTGTTGGATACAGAGCAAGTCACCAAGGTCAAAGACTGGACATTGCTTTAGGTTTTTCTCATAATATTGTTATCGACGTAGCACCAGAAGTTACAGTTGAAACAGTATCAGACAAAGGAAAAAATCCAATTATTAAACTAACCTCTCATGATAAGCAATTGGTAGGTCAAATTGCGGCTAAAATCCGTGGTTTCAGACCACCAGAGCCTTACAAAGGTAAAGGTGTGAAGTTTGTTGGTGAGGAATTAAGAAGAAAAGCAGGTAAATCAGCTTAATAAGTAAGTTATGGCATTAACAAAGAACGAAAGACGATTAAGAATAAAAAGCAGAGTACGTAAGGTAGTTTCCGGTACGGAAGCACGCCCAAGGTTATCTGTTTTTAGAAGCAATAAAGAAATTTATGCACAAATTGTAGATGATGTTACAGGTAAAACCTTAAGTGCAGCATCTTCAAGAGACAAAGACATTAGTTCTGCAAAAGGTACAAAGTCAGAGATTGCTGCGTTAGTAGGAAAATCTGTTGCTGAAAAAGCCCTTAAGGCAGGTATTGAAACTATTTCATTTGATAGAGGTGGTTACTTATATCACGGAAGAGTAAAATCGTTAGCAGAAGGTGCTAGAGAAGCAGGACTTAAATTTTAAGAAATTATGTATCAAAAATACAAAAGCGCAGAGCTAGTAAAACCAAGTGGTTTAGATTTAAAAGATCGTTTGGTAGGAGTACAAAGGGTTACGAAAGTAACAAAAGGTGGTAGAGCATTCGGTTTTTCGGCAATAGTAGTTGTTGGCGATGAAGCTGGTGTTGTAGGTCATGGTTTAGGAAAATCTAAAGATGTGGCCAGTGCAATTGCCAAAGCTATTGAAGATGCTAAAAAGAATTTAGTACGTATTCCAATAGTTAAAGGTACGTTACCACACGAACAAAAAGGTAAGTATGGTGGAGCAAGAGTAAACATTATTCCTGCAGCTCCTGGTACTGGAGTAATTGCCGGTGGTGCAGTTAGAACGGTATTGGAGGCTGTTGGTGTTCATGATGTATTATCTAAATCTCAAGGTTCATCTAACCCACACAACGTTGTAAAAGCAACTTTCGATGCTTTATTACAATTAAGAGACGCTAAAACAATTGCTCGTGATAGAGGTATTTCTCTTGAAAAAGTATTTAAAGGATAAAACGATGGCAAAGATAAAAGTAACAAAAGTTAAAAGCGCAATCAATCGTACATTAAGACAAAAAAGAACATTAGAAGCTTTAGGTCTTAAAAGAATTGGTCAAGTTGTAGAGCACGATGCCTCACCAAATATCCTTGGTATGGTTGCTAAAGTTTCACATTTAGTTTCTGTTGAAGAAACAAAATAATAATACTGAAAAATGGATTTAAGTAATTTAAAACCTGCAGAGGGTTCAGTTAAAAGTCAAGGAAAACGAGTAGGTAGAGGGCAAGGTTCTGGTAAAGGTGGTACTGCTACACGCGGTCACAAAGGTGCCAAGTCGCGTTCTGGTTATTCAAAGAAAATCGGTTTTGAAGGTGGCCAAATGCCATTACAACGCCGTGTTCCTAAATTTGGCTTTACAAACATAAATCGTATCGAATATAAGGGTATAAACCTTGATACGCTGCAAAAGTTAGTAGACGAGAAGAAAATTAATGACACCGTAGATTTCGAAACAATGTACACGTTGGGCCTTGTTAAGAAAAACGATTTAGTAAAAATAATGGGTCGCGGTGAGCTAAAAGCAAAATTAAAAGTATCGTCACATAAATTTACCGCTTCAGCAAAAGCTGCTATAGAAGCTGCAGGAGGTGAAGTAGTAACATTATAATCTAATTTAAGCGCATGAAATTTATAGAGACATTAAAAAATGTTTGGAACATAGAAGAGTTAAGAAACAGAATCATTGTTACCTTGGGTCTTTTATTAGTTTATCGTTTTGGTGCACAGGTGGTATTACCTGGTATTGATGCGGCGCAATTAGAGGGTTTACAAGGTAATACCGAAGACGGTTTATTAGGCTTATTAAATGCGTTTACCGGAGGTGCTTTTGCAAATGCCTCTGTGTTTGCATTAGGTATCATGCCTTACATTTCTGCCTCCATTGTGGTGCAATTAATGGGTATTGCTATCCCTTATTTGCAGAAACTTCAAAAAGAAGGCGCTAGTGGGCAAAAAAAGATCAATCAAATTACACGTTGGTTAACCATAGCTATTTGTTTGGTGCAGGCACCAGGCTATTTAGCTAGTTTACCGGCTTTAGGAATTCCGCAATCGGCATTCCTATTGGGTCAAGGTGGTTTGTTCTATTTTTCTTCTGTTGTTATTTTAGTAACGGGCTGTATTTTTGCAATGTGGCTTGGTGAAAAAATTACAGACAAAGGTATTGGTAACGGTATTTCCCTATTAATTATGGTGGGTATCATTGCTACTTTACCTAAAAGCTTCTTGTTGAATGCGTCCTCTAGATTAGAATCAAATAGTGTTATGCTAATTCTTTTCGAATTAGTTATCTGGTTGCTTATTATTTTAGCTTCTGTAATGTTAGTTATGGGAGTTCGAAAAATTGCAGTGCAGTACGCACGCCGAACGGCCTCTGGTGGTTACGAGAAAAATGTGTTCGGATCAAGACAGTACATCCCACTTAAGCTTAATGCTTCAGGGGTAATGCCAATTATCTTTGCACAGGCAATTATGTTTGTACCAAGTTTAATTGGGGGTTCTTCCTTCTTAAAGGACACCGCAACCGGCCAGTGGATGGCAACTAATTTTGCCGATATTTTTGGTTTTTGGTATAACGTGGTGTTTGCTTTGTTAATTATTGTATTTACATACTTTTACACGGCAATTACAGTACCAACAAACAAAATGGCAGACGACTTAAAGCGCAGTGGTGGTTTTATTCCAGGTATTCGTCCAGGAACGGAAACATCGGAGTATTTAGATAAAATAATGTCGCAAATAACCTTACCGGGTTCTATATTTCTAGCATTAATAGCTGTGTTCCCAGCAATTATTGTAAAATTAATGAGTGTGCAGTCTGGTTGGGCGTTGTTTTTTGGTGGTACATCCTTACTAATTATGGTGGGTGTAGCCATTGATACCATGCAGCAAGTAAATTCATACTTGTTAAACAGACATTATGATGGCTTAATGAAGACAGGTAAAAATAGAAAAGCAGTAGCTCAATAAATTATACCATGGCAAAACAAGCAGCAATAGAACAAGACGGAACAATCATTGAAGCATTATCCAATGCCATGTTTCGTGTTGAATTAGAAAACGGTCACATTGTGACAGCCCATATCTCTGGTAAAATGCGTATGCATTACATTAAGTTGTTGCCAGGCGATAAGGTAAAATTGGAAATGAGTCCTTACGATTTAACGAAGGCTCGAATAACTTATAGATACTAAAGATATTAACCGTAAGGCTTTATCTTAACAGTTTTAAACTAATAACAAAGGAACAGATGAAAGTAAGAGCATCAGTTAAAAAGAGAAGTGCAGACTGTAAAATCGTCCGCAGAAAAGGTAGACTTTACGTCATTAACAAAAAGAATCCTAGATTCAAACAAAGACAAGGATAATTATGGCAAGAATTGCAGGTGTAGACATACCAAAAAACAAAAGAGGTGTTATCTCGCTTACGTATATCTATGGAATAGGTAGAAGTAGAGCAAAAGAAATTTTAGCAGCTGCTAAAGTTGAAGAAAGTACAAAGGTTCAAGATTGGACAGACGACGAAATAGGAAATATTCGTGAGGCTGTAGGATCTTACACTATTGAAGGCGAATTGCGTTCTGAAACTCAATTAAACATTAAGCGATTAATGGATATTGGATGTTACAGAGGTATTCGTCACAGAACCGGCCTTCCTTTACGCGGACAGCGCACTAAAAACAACTCGAGAACAAGAAAAGGTAGAAGAAAAACGGTTGCTAACAAAAAAATGGCAACTAAATAATAAATAGACATTAGTCATTAGAGCTTAGCGGTTAGATGAATCTGTTTGAAATAGCAATGTTTAGGATTCTAACAACTAAAATCTAACAACTAGAAACTATAATCATATGGCAAAGTCAAGTACAAAAAAACGTAAAGTAGTTATCGATGCTATTGGTGAGGCACATATTACCGCTTCATTTAACAATATCATTGTATCGCTTACAAACAAAAAAGGCGATGTAATTTCATGGTCGTCAGCAGGGAAAATGGGTTTCCGTGGTTCTAAAAAGAACACCCCTTACGCAGCACAATTAGCTGCCGAAGATGCAGCGGCAGTAGCCTCTGAAGCTGGTTTGAAAAAAGTAAAGGTTTATGTTAAAGGACCTGGTAACGGTAGAGAATCTGCCATCCGCTCTATTCATAATGCTGGTATAGAAGTAACCGAAATTATAGATGTTACGCCACTACCTCACAACGGGTGTCGTCCTCCAAAAAGAAGACGTGTGTAATTTATAACGTACAGCTTAAAATTGACATCAACTATTTATTTTAGTTGGTGTCAATTATTTTATGTACATTTGCGCACTTAAAAAAATAACTCAAAACAAGTATTAACGAGGGGTTTACAGTTTTCGGAGGATAAGATTAAGACCTTAATCCAAAACTGCTCTCAAAAAAACAAATTATTATGGCAAGATATACTGGTCCTAAAACTAAAATAGCGCGTAAGTTTGGCGAAGCTATTTTTGGTGATGATAAATCTTTTGAAAAAAGAAACTACCCACCAGGACAACACGGAGCTAACAAGCGTCGTGGAAAAAAATCGGAATATGCTATCCAATTAATGGAGAAGCAAAAAGCTAAATATACCTATGGTATTTTAGAGAAACAATTCCGTAACATGTTTAAAAAAGCAACAGCTGCACCAGGCATTACAGGTACCGTGCTTTTACAATATTGCGAATCTCGTTTGGATAATGTTGTATTTCGTATGGGTATTGCGCCAACACGTAGCGGTGCAAGACAATTAGTATCGCACAGACACATAACTGTTAACGGTGCTTTGGTAAATATACCTTCTTACCAGCTTAAAGCTGGCGATGTAGTTGGTGTTAGAGAAAAATCTAAATCTTTAGAGGCTATAACTAACTCCTTGGCAAATTCTAGTACCGTTTACGAGTGGATTACTTGGAACAGTGCAACTATGGAAGGTACCTATGTGGCTATTCCAGAAAGAATTCAAATACCAGAAAATATCAACGAGCAATTTATCGTCGAATTATATTCTAAATAATAAATTAATATATTGGTATTTAGCCAAAGGGTTTATTGGTCTTCTTCAAACCTTTAAACCGCGCAACTAAATAACAATTAAAACGAAGAACAATATGGCAGTATTTAATTTCCAAAAACCCGATAAGGTAATCATGATAGACTCTACTGATTTCGAAGGCAAATTCGAATTCAGACCTCTAGAGCCAGGTTATGGTTTAACTGTTGGAAATGCATTAAGAAGAGTATTACTTTCCTCATTGGAAGGTTTTGCAATTACATCCGTTCGTATAGAAGGCGTGGATCACGAATTCTCTACCATTGCAGGTGTGGTTGAAGACGTGACAGAAATTATTCTTAACTTAAAACAAGTTCGGTTTAAGCGTCAAATAGAAGATGTAGATAACGAGTCTGTTTCTATTTCTATTTCAGGTCAAGAGCAAATTGTTGCTGGCGATTTCCAGAAGTTTATTTCTGGTTTCCAAGTGTTAAATTCAGATTTGGTTATATGTAACCTAGATCCTAAAGTTAACATTAACATGGAAATTACAATAGAAAAGGGACGTAGCTACGTGCCAGCGGAAGAGAACAAAAAGAGTTCAGCGCCAATAGGTACCATTTTTATGGATTCTATTTACACGCCAATTAAAAATGTTAAATATAGCATTGAAAATTTCCGTGTAGAACAAAAAACCGATTACGAAAAATTAGTTTTTGAAATAATTACCGATGGGTCTATTAGTCCGCAGGATGCCCTTACCGAAGGAGCTAAAACGCTTATCCATCACTTTATGTTGTTCTCCGATGAGCGCATTACTTTGGAAGCCGATGAAATTGCCCAAACTGAAACTTATGACGAAGAGTCGCTACACATGCGTCAGTTATTGAAAACGAAATTGGTAGATATGGATCTGTCTGTTCGTGCCTTAAACTGTTTAAAAGCTGCAGAAGTAGATACTTTAGGCGATCTAGTTTCGTTTAACAAAAACGATTTAATGAAGTTCCGTAACTTCGGTAAAAAATCTTTAACAGAGCTGGAAGAACTGGTTAATGTTAAAGGCCTTAACTTCGGAATGGATTTATCAAAATATAAATTAGATAAAGACTAAACCTGATAGCCATAACAAACCTGTTTAGCAGGTTTGTTGGCTGTTCTGTTTAAATTTATAAATAAACAAGTATTAACGACACATAGTTTGCTCTCCGAACGGATCTGGTAGCAAGATGTAGTCAAATTTAAAAAAGTCATGAGACACGGAAAAAAAATCAATCATTTAGGCAGAAAAACAGCGCACAGAAGGTCTATGCTTGCTAATATGGCTTGTTCTTTAATTGAGCACAAGCGTATTAACACCACGGTTGCAAAAGCCAAAGCGCTTAAGCAGTTTGTGGAGCCTTTAATTACAAAATCTAAAGAGGATACTACGCATAACAGACGTATTGTAATGGCTAGATTAAGACAAAAAGACGCTGTTGCAGAATTGTTTAGAGATGTAGCGCCTAAAATTGCCGATCGTCCAGGCGGGTATACCCGAATTATTAAATTAGGAAACCGTTTAGGTGATAATGCCGATATGGCTATGATTGAACTTGTAGATTACAACGAAATTTACAACGCAGATAAAAGTGCCAAGAAAACAACGCGTAGAAGCAGACGTGGTGGTTCTAAAGGTGCATCAGCAGCTGCAGCAGCAGCAGGTACAACTGCAGCAGCAGCAACTGAAACAAAAAAGAACAACGAGGAAGAAGAATAAATTTTTTTCGCGTTCCGAATTAAAGAGGTGTTTATTTATAAACACCTCTTTTTTTTGTAGTTACTTTTGGCGGTAGGAATGTCGCTTCATCAGATGATTAAATCATGGAATTAAACTTATTCTTGTTGAAAAGTGGTTAAACATTTTAGATTATCCTTTTTTTTGTGCAATTTTGCGAAACTTTTTTAACGAATGAAATATAGCAAACGAGAAAAAGCCATAGTTCTACTAGCCGACGGAACTATTTTTCATGGCAAATCAACAGGAAAAAAAGGAACTGCATTTGGCGAAGTATGTTTTAATACAGGTGCCACGGGCTATCAAGAAATTTTTACCGACCCATCTTATTTCGGGCAAATCATGGTTACTACCAATGCCCATATTGGCAATTACGGAACGCATCCAGATGAAATGGAATCGGATTCCGTAAAAATTTCTGGCCTTATTTGTAAAAATTTCAGTTATAACTACTCACGAGTGGCATCAGAAAAAAGTTTAGAACAATTTTTTGAGGAACAAGGTGTATTGGCTATTTCCGATGTTGATACACGGGCACTTGTAAGTTATATTCGTGATAATGGCGCTATGAACGCTGTAATTACCACAGAATTAGATAACATAGAATCCTTAAAAAACGAGCTTGCGGCCTTCCCAAATATGGCCGGTTTAGAGCTGGCCTCTCAAGTGTCTACAAAAGAAGCCTACTATTATGGAAATCCGGAGGCTACCTATAAAATTGCGGCACTGGATTTAGGTATTAAACGTAATATTTTAAAAAATTTAGCAGCGCGCGATGCTTACATAAAAGTGTTTCCTTACAACACGCCTTTTGAAACACTTCAAGCTTTTAATCCAGATGGATACTTTTTATCCAATGGTCCTGGCGATCCAGAGCCACTGCTAGAAGCGCAAGCTGTAGCCAAGGAAATTTTGAATAAAAATTTACCGGTTTTTGGTATCTGTTTGGGGCATCAAGTTATTGCATTAGCAAACGGTATTTCTACCTATAAAATGCATAACGGCCATCGGGGAATTAATCATCCGGTTAAAAACTTACTAACGGGTAAAGGTGAAATAACATCACAAAATCACGGTTTTGCTATAAATCGGGAAGAAACCGAGCAACATCCTGATATTGAAATTACACATATACACCTTAATGATAATACGGTAGCTGGTATTAAAATGACCTCTAAAAATTGTTTTTCGGTACAATACCATCCAGAAGCAAGTCCGGGTCCTCTAGATGCCTCGTATTTGTTCGACCAGTTTATCAACAACATAAAACAATCTAAATAATCGTATAAACCTCAAAGCTATTTTAAAGCGCTTTGGGGTTTATACTTTTTAAGGAATAACTTTTTTAATAAGTAGCCAAGTTTACCAAATAATAAAGGTTGTTAAAATTCTAAATGAATGTGTTACACCCTTTAGAAGCAAAAGAGATATTAAATATATAATTTTCATATTATGAGTATAATAATAAACATTCACGCCAGGCAAATTTTCGATTCTCGTGGCAATCCAACAATAGAAGTTGATGTATTAACCGAAAATGGCTTTATGGGTCGCGCTGCTGTGCCTTCAGGTGCTTCTACTGGCGAACATGAAGCCGTAGAATTACGCGATGGCGGTACAAGCTATATGGGAAAAGGTGTTATGAAGGCTGTAAATAATGTAAATACACGTATAGCCGAGGCCTTATTAGGTGTTTCTGTTTTTGAACAGAATACCATCGATCAATTAATGATAGATTTGGATGGGACATCTAATAAATCCAATTTGGGCGCAAATGCTATTTTGGGCGTATCTTTAGCTGCGGCAAAAGCAGCTGCTAATGAATTAGGACTTCCCCTTTATCGTTACGTGGGTGGCGTATCTGCAAATACGCTTCCTGTTCCTATGATGAATATTATAAATGGCGGTTCGCATAGCGATGCACCTATTGCGTTTCAAGAGTTTATGATTATGCCGGTTAAAGCCAAAAACTTTTCGCATGCCATGCAAATGGGTAGTGAAATTTTTCATCACCTAAAAGCCGTTTTGCACAACCGAAAGTTAAGTACAGCCGTGGGCGATGAAGGTGGGTTTGCACCAAACCTAGCGGGTGGCACCGAAGATGCTTTAGATACCATAAAACAAGCAGTGGAAAATGCCGGTTATACGTGGGGCGACGATATTATGATTGCTCTAGACTGTGCGGCTGCCGAATTTTATAAAAACGGAACGTACGATTATACCATATTTGAAGGCGCTTCGGGGCGTGTAAGAACCAGTAAAGAACAAGCTAATTATATTGCAGAGCTTTGCCAAAAATACCCCATAATTTCTGTAGAAGACGGCATGGATGAAAACGATTGGGATGGCTGGCATTATTTAACAGAGCTTGTTGGCGAGAACGTACAATTAGTAGGAGATGATTTGTTTGTAACCAATGTAGAACGATTATCGAAAGGTATAAGCAACAACATAGCAAACTCTATATTAATTAAAGTGAACCAAATTGGAACCTTAACCGAAACAATTGCTGCCGTAAACATGGCTCATAATGCCGGTTATACCTCGGTTATGTCTCATAGATCTGGTGAAACCGAAGATAATACCATAGCCGATTTGGCTGTAGCTTTAAACTGTGGGCAAATTAAAACAGGATCGGCTTCCCGTAGCGACCGAATGGCTAAATACAACCAATTATTGCGAATAGAAGAAGCGTTGGCAGAAACGGCCTATTTTCCAAAAAACAAGGCTTTTAAAGTTAAAAATTAAAACGGCGTAATAGGCTATGCAATTAAAATTATTGGTTAGATTACCCTAAATTTTTACCTATCTTATAAGGTGGTAATTAACAATAAGGTAATACTGGCCAATGGTTTTACCGTGTATGTAAAGGCAAAAACCATTCAAAAAAATAGCAATTGTAAGGTTGCGTTATGAAATATCAATTTTACTAATGTTTATATTGATAAAACCTTGTTAATACGGTATTAAAATAGGCAGATATTTCGTAAATTCGTAATCCCAAAATAATTCAATAAAAATTATAATAAGAAAACAGATATATGGCAAACACAGCTACTTTAGAAATTAATGGCGAAAAGCATGAATTTCCTTTAATAAAAGGAACAGAAAATGAAGTTGGAATCGATATTAAAAAATTAAGAAGTACAACCAATGGTGTCGTTACTATAGATCCTGGTTACAAAAACACGGGTTCTTGCGAAAGTGCCATAACGTTTTTAGATGGAGAAAAAGGTATTTTAAGATACCGTGGTTATTCAATAGAAGAGTTGGCTGAAAAGGCAAACTTTTTAGAAGTTGCTTACTTGTTAATTTTTGGCGAATTACCAACCCAAGCACAATTAGATAAATTTCACGGCGACATAAAAGCACAGTCTGTGGTGGACGAAGATGTTCGCAAAATAATTGATGCTTTTCCAAAATCGGCGCATCCAATGGGTGTTTTAGCCTCATTAACAAGTGCCTTAACGGCTTTCAACCCGTCTTCAGTAAATGTTAATTCAGAAGAAGATATGTACAAAGCCATTGTTAAAATAATGGGTAAATTCCCAGTATTAGTGGCTTGGACACTTCGCAAGAAACAAGGTTTACCGTTGGATTACGGCGATAATTCGGTTGGGTATGTAGAGAACGTACTTAAAATGATGTTTAAGCAGCCAAACTGCGATTATAAACTAGATCCTGTTGTGGTAGATGCGTTGGATAAATTATTAATACTTCACGCAGATCACGAACAAAACTGTTCTACATCTACGGTAAGAATTGTAGGATCTTCGCATGCTGGTTTGTTTGCATCCTTATCTGCTGGTATTTCGGCGTTATGGGGACCACTTCATGGTGGTGCTAATCAAGCTGTTTTGGAAATGTTGGAAGGCATTAAAGAGGACGGTGGCGATACCAAAAAGTATATGGCAAAAGCCAAAGATAAAGACGATCCATTCCGCTTAATGGGCTTTGGCCACCGCGTTTATAAAAATTTCGATCCGCGTGCTAAAATAATTAAGAAATCTGCAGATGACGTTTTAGGAAACCTTGGGGTGCAAGATCCAATTTTAGATATCGCAAAAGGGCTAGAAAAAGAAGCATTGGAAGATGCGTACTTTGTAGATAGAAAATTATATCCAAACGTAGACTTTTACTCGGGTATTATTTACAGAGCAATGAATATTCCAACCGATATGTTTACGGTAATGTTCGCCCTTGGGCGCTTACCAGGGTGGATTGCACAATGGCGCGAAATGCGATTAAATAAGGAGCCAATAGGTAGACCACGTCAAATATATACAGGTGCTACACATAGGCCTTTTAAAGCAATAGATCAACGCTAATAAAAAGAAATATCTTTTAAGGCTTCATATTTTTTATGAAGCTTTTTTTATACCACTATTATGTTAAAATTACATGTTACAAACGAAACGTCCAGACTGCGGGCTGTAGTACTTGGTACAGCGGTTAGTAATGGACCAACACCTACTGAAAGTGAAGCCTACGACCCAAAGTCGCTAGAGCATATTAAGGCTGGAACGTATCCTATTGAGGCCGATATGGTAAAAGAAATTGAGGCCGTAGAAAAAGTGTTTAAAAAATACGATGTTAAAGTATTTAGACCAGAATTAATTACAGATTGTAATCAAATTTTTACACGCGACATTGCTTTTGTAATTGATGATGTGTTTATTAAAGCCAATATTTTACCAAACAGAGAGGAGGAGTTAGAAGCCGTTCAATATATTATCGATCAAATTCATCCAGACAAGGTCGTGCGCCCGCCAGCGGATGCGCATATTGAAGGTGGTGATGTCATGCTTTATAACGACCATATTTTTATTGGTACCTATAAAGGTAGCGATTATAAAAATTACATTACCGCTAGAACTAATATGGCCGGTGTCCAGTATATTAAAGAGTTGTTTCCAAATAAAATTGTAAAGGAATTCGATTTGGTAAAATCTAAAATAGAACCACGAGACAATGCTTTACATTTAGATTGCTGTTTCCAACCCGTGGGAAAAAATAAAGGTATTATTTATAAAAGTGGTTTCAGAGAGGAAAGCGACTATATGTATTTGGTGGATTTATTTGGAAAGGAAAACCTATTTCACATAACCCGAGACGAAATGTACCATATGAATAGTAATGTCTTTTCAATTGCCGAAGACGTGGTTATTTCTGAAAAAAACTTTACCAGGTTAAACGCTTGGTTGCGTGCCAACGGTATCACTGTAGAAGAAGTACCTTATGCCGAAATTGCTAAACAAGAAGGGTTGCTTCGCTGCAGCACAATGCCATTAATACGCGATTAAAGGCCTTATTTTAGCACTAATTTTTTAGTTGTTTTTTGTAAACCATTTTGAACCGTAATTAAATAGAAACCACGCTGCAAGCGCGAAACATCTACAGTTTGTTTGGCGCTTGTTGGGGTGCTATTATAAACCGCATTTCCGGCTACATTATAAATGGTAATTAAGGCATTTTTTTGAAGCTCATTGGCAATGGTAATGTTTACATAATTAGTTGCAGGATTAGGCGTTATTGTTATACCATTAGTAAATAATGTAGATTTTACCCCTAATGGGTTTGTGGCTACTGCAAATTCCAACGCCGCGCCTAGGGCACCTCTGGTTACTTGATACAAGTAATTAGGGTCCATGTTTTCTAACAAATCTTGAGGTGAATGGGAGTAAGGAGATTCATTCTTCTCGTATAAACCGGTTATAATATTTCCATTATTCTGAAACGGTACATAGTCCGAACCATACGCATAGGATATTTCTGTGTTTAGCGTACTGTACAAAGCCATACATGTTGCTAGGGTTTGCGTAGCTAATGCCGAGGCCGCATTATTGTTCCATGGGGCACTTCTATCCTCCTCACAGTAAATACGGTTATTTGTGGTTCCGTTAACACCGCCAACTTGATCGATGTTAAATACTACTTTAATATCTAAATCTTCAGGAATTACGGTATTGTTTACAAAATATTCGCTGCCTATAAGTCCTAATTCTTCCCCACTAAAATGAATAAACTTGATGGAATATTCGGTATTAATATTTGCCAATAAACGAGCCATTTCTAATAGTAAAACGGTACCAGATCCGTTGTCGTTGGTGCCTGGCCCATTTATGGTGTCGTAATGCGCATCAATTATAACATATGTGTCTGGGTAAAGGCTACCTGTTTTAGTTATAATAATATTGTGGGCAGTTGTTCCAGATACCGAAAAAGGCTGTTCCTCAATAGCCGTATATCCTAAACTTTGATATCTAGAAACCAACCAATCTTTTGTAGCAGTTAAAGCATTTTGACCAATTTGTTTTGTACCAAAATTTTCAAAAGTGGTTAAATCGTTCAGGATGTTGGATGCAGACACTTGGTTTACAGTATTACCGTAAAAGGTGTTATAGGTTTGTGCAGACGTAAAGGTAAAAGCAACTAAAAAAAAGAATACTGTAAACAGTTTGGTAACTTGGGTCATTGTAAAAAATAATTTCAACAAAAGTATGGTAATTCACAGGATTATAAAACCAAACAGGCTTTATTATACTGTTAAAGTACAAGCGTTTTTAAAAGTATTGCCATATCGCGTAACATGGCTGAATGATTTGTGCAAACCTAACAGGAGGTGGCTTACTTGCTGTACGATATTTTCAGGTCTGGCTTGTATGCTTTAAGTGTTTTAATAAAAGCAGTGTTAGTTTTAGGGCTAATATAAATTTCCTCGTACTTATTGTATTTTATAATTAAGCCATGCCTAGCTGTAGCGGGTTTTAAGCCCGACCAAAGTGTTTTTCCTACAACTACTTCATGTATGTTTGTAATTTCAATGCGCCCTCTTATTGGTCCGCTTTTATAAAATAAAGTTGTTGGTGTTAAGCGGTAGCTCGTATCCAGACCTAACCAAATTAACAAACCAATAAGCAGACATAACATGACATGAACGGTTTGAATTCTAAATTGTTCTGGGTCATTTAAAAATAAGCTGTTGTATAGCATGACTAATAAAAAGCCAATAATTATTAAACTAATTACAACAAAAACCGAATCTTTTCTGCTTTTAAAATGCATAGGCTTTATAAAAAATTAGCGTTTAGCGCGCATTGTTTCAGGTATGTTTACAATGCCAACACCGTCTACTAACCACTGCTGGTTTGTTTGGACTACCTTTATAGTGAGCTCAAAAGTGTCCCATGGTGATTTTCCTTTAAGTGTTATAAAATTTGAATTAGTATCTAAACTTTTAATTTGAAAACCCGCATCGGGATAATCTTGGGCATCAAAAAAAGGATCGAATCCTAAACCAATGTCTGGATTTTTAGCTTCGGCCGTGTTAATTAAATCTTCTAAAACCACTTTTAATGTTTGTGATGCTAGTGCTTGGTTATTAGTCCATGCTACAATAGGGGTTTGTGCACGCATTTTATTGCAGTTTGCTACATAGCTATTTATAAACGTTAATGCCGTAGTTGCCATAGCCAAAGAATCTGTTTGAAAGCCCGTTATGGTATCAGAATCTGTTTGCAAGGCGGTTTGCTTAAGAGTTTTAGGGGAGGTGTTATTCACGCATGATGCGAGTAGAATTCCAGCCATTAGGATAAAAAAGTGTTTCATACGTTTTAAGATTTTGGGTAATATATTAAGTCCTATTACCCAAACTAATTTACTAATTTATATGTTTTGAATGCTAACAAAGATTTTATTTTCTTTTAAATTTTACGCACAAAAAAGGCTTACTATATTGTAGTAAGCCTTTCTTTAAATACGTTACGTTTTCTAAAATTTTGGTGTTAAGCCATTTCTACAAATAAGCCTAACTCTGTTTTTTCAACTTTAGCTAGTTTATTTTTTGTTAGTTCTTTAATGGCTTTGTCCCATTTCTTGTTGCTTAAACCGGAGCTTTCCTTAAGGCTGTTTAAAGCTATTTTACCGGAAGATTTTAACAGGGCTAAAACGGCTTTCGCATCATCGCTAATAGCTAACGGTTTTTTCTCTGGACGCATTTGAGGGAAAAATAACACTTCTTGAATAGATTGATTATTGGTTAAATACATAGCCAATCTATCCATGCCAATGCCCATTCCAGCTGTTGGTGGCATGCCGTATTCTAAGGCACGTAAAAAGTCGTAATCTATAAATTCTGTAGCTTCGTCGTCTCCTTTTTCAGCCAATTTTAATTGGTGTTCAAAACGTTCACGCTGATCTATTGGGTCGTTTAATTCCGAATAGGCATTGGCAATTTCTTTTCCGCACACCATTAGTTCAAAGCGCTCTGTTAATTCTGGGTTGTTACGATGTTCCTTACACAACGGACTCATTTCTTTAGGGTAGTCTGTAATAAAGGTTGGTTGGATGTAGTTACCTTCACATTTTTCACCAAAAATTTCATCAATAAGTTTTCCTTTACCCATGGTTTTATTAACGGCAATTCCCATGTTTTTAGCCGCTTCAAAAATGTCATTTTCAGATTTTCCAGTAATATCAAAGCCTGTAAAATGTTTTATAGAATCGGCCATAGTAACACGCGCAAAAGGTGCCTTAAAGTTTATGGTGTGGTCGCCAAAAGTAGCTTCGGTTGTACCGTTTACAGCAATAGCACAATGTTCTAAAAGGCGCTCGCAGAAATCCATCATCCAGTTGTAATCTTTGTAAGCCACATAAATTTCCATGGCTGTAAATTCTGGATTATGGGTGCGGTCCATCCCTTCGTTGCGGAAGTTTTTAGAAAATTCGTAAACGCCATCAAATCCACCAACAATTAGGCGTTTTAAATATAATTCATTGGCAATTCGTAAATATAACGGTATGTCCAATGTGTTGTGGTGGGTAATAAATGGCCTTGCCGCTGCACCACCCGGAATGGGTTGTAAAATGGGTGTTTCTACTTCAAAATAACCAGCATCATTAAAAAAGCTACGCATGGAATTAAAAAGTTTTGTACGTTTAATAAATACATCTTTTACATGCGGATTTACCACTAAATCTGCGTAACGTTGTCTGTAGCGTTGCTCTGGGTCGGTAAAAGCATCATGAATGTTGCCTTCCGCATCTTCGCGAGGTTGAGGAAGTGGTTTTAAAGCTTTGGATAGTACAGTAAAATCTTTTACCATTACTGTTTTTTCGCCTACTTTAGTTGTAAATAACTCACCTTCAATACCAATAAAATCGCCTATATCCAATAGTTTTTTATAAACGGTATTGTATTTTGTTTTGTCCGTTCCGGGACAGATTTCATCGCGATTTAAATATACTTGAATACGTCCAGCACTATCTTGAAGTTCTGCAAAGCTGGCATTTCCTTGGATACGTCGCGACATTAAGCGGCCCGCTAAAACCACCTTTTTTCCTTCAGAAAAGTGCTGCTTAACCTGTTTAGAAGTTTCTTTAACAGGAAATAAATCTGCTGGATAAGGGTTAATTCCTAACTCACGTAATTTGGCAAGTTTCTCTCTTCTTACGATTTCCACTTCTGATAGCTGCGACATAAATAAAGTAAATTAATTTTTTTTAAGGGCACAAAGGTAATTACTATTCATTAGGATTTCAATATATTGTGCTTAAAATCCGAAGCAGGTTGTTTTTACAGTTTTAAAACAGCAGTTGTATATTCTAACTTAACTTTTTAGCATGAGTTTTTGGCGTGTATTAGTATCTATAATTTGTCCACCTTTAGCCGTTTTAGATAAAGGTTGTGGTTCTATTTTAATTGTTTTCCTTTTATGGTTATGTGGTTGGGTTCCTGGCATTATAGCCGCATTGGTAATTTTAAATAATCCAAAAGGCTAATTGTTTTTTGACTAATTAATAAAACGGGATTTCGTTTAGTTGCACCGGTTTAGCTTGTTTTAAGGAAAGCATATTTTACGTGCTCTTTTTAAATGTTTGTCGTAATTTTGTCTGGTATGAATAAGATAATTAAGTTACAGGAATTAGGTGTTCAGGATTACAAGCTAACCTGGGATTACCAAGAGGCGTTGTTTCAGGGGATATTAGATACTAAAATTAGAAACCGGCGCGAAAATACCCAGCTAGAAACACCAAATTATTTTTTATTTGTGGAACATCCACATGTGTACACCCTAGGAAAAAGTGGCGACTTGTCTAACTTATTAATTTCCGGAGCGCAATTAGCCGAAAAAGAGGCTACCTTTTATAAGGTTAACAGGGGCGGAGATATTACCTATCATGGTCCAGGTCAAATTGTGGGATATCCTATTTTAGATTTAGAAAATTTTTTTACTGATATTCATAAATACCTGCGTTTTTTGGAAGAAATGATTATTTTAACCTTACAGGACTACGGAATAAAATCCGAGAGAAGTCCGGGAGAAACTGGTGTGTGGTTGGATGTAGGTACGCCATTTGCTCGAAAAATTTGCGCTATGGGCGTGCGCGCTAGCAGGTGGGTTACTATGCATGGGTTTGCTTTAAATGTTAATGCAAATTTGGGGTATTTTGATAATATGATTCCTTGTGGTATTAAGGGCAAAGCGGTAACCTCGTTAAACGTGGAGTTAGGACAACAAACCGTAAACGAGACCCAGGTAAAAGAGCGTTTACGTAAGCATTTTGCCGCGCTTTTTGAAGCTAATTTTGAAATGCAAAAGCCTACTATTTAATCTTTTTTAGTCGCTTTCTGTCTTGTTGGTATTCCTTAAGCTTTAGTAATGGGTTGGTGGCTCTGTGCTTAAATCCATGAATGCCTGAACTAATAACCAACAGTGCGGCAGCTATTAAAGCGGAGACAAAAATAAGATTTTCCGTATTTTTATTGGCTATGGCAATAGCTATTAAAGCCCAAGCGCCAACCAAAGAAAATTCGCGCATGTTGCGCCGCCATGTTATAATTAGGTTAACAGCCGTTGCTACACAAATCATAATTAGGGTCCAAGTAACCGGCAAGAAACCAAAGCCATTCCACTCAATTTTTACTAAATACGCTGCTACATTTGCTATACTGGCAACGGTAACCCAGCCACTATATATAACAAATGGCCACCATAAAAATACAATTGTTGTAATTGGCGCATCCCAAAGTTCCATGGCGTTGTTACATACTATTTTTAATAGCGCAAATAATAATAGGAATATAAACACACAGGAAATGCCCGTAAAACCGTAAAGCCAAGCAAAAATCCAAGCGGCGTTAGCTACGCACGATACTACAAACCACCAGCCTGTTTTTAAGATAAAATCGTTATTCCTTACCTGTACAAACAAACTTCTGCTTTGGTAAATAATAAAGCCAAGCAACAATATATAAATAAGACCCCAAATTGAAAAGGCATAACCCGCTGGTGTAAAAAGAGAGTTTACCTGCTGTGATACGCTGCCAATAGTCTGATTGTTTATTGCCCCGGTATTAGAAAGGTAGTTTAGAAAAACAGTGAAAACAAAAGCTAGTATGTTGCTAATTTGAAGTGTTTTTTGCATTGATTGTTTATTTATAAATACCTAAATGTAAAGCCAAAAAGTTTCGTTTTTTGATGTTTTTGCAAATTATCTTAATGTATTTGCTAGCGGGTTGTTGGTTTAATTTTTGCTTCGGAAAATGACTTGTCTTTTTCAGGCTGTTTGCTAACGGTAAATATAGCGCCTTAAAAATTGATTAATTTTTAAAAACTACTGAATCGTTTTTGGTTAATTCTAGATGTTCGCCTTTGCCTCTTAATTCATATTCTTCATTTTTGTACCAAATTCCAGACCCAGGCGTTTGGCCGTTTAATTGAATTTCGTCCCCACCATCTAAATAAACCTTGGCGGTATTACTTGTGTTATTAAACACCATATTTAATGTTTGGCCTTGTTTGTTTGTAATGGTAGCGGTAACCATGCTATCTACGTGTGTAAAAATTAGCTGGTCGTGTTTTTTTAAATCTATGTTAGTGCCTTTGCCGCGCAACTCGTATTGTTCGTTTTTATACCAAAATCCAGACGCCGCGTTTTCGGCTTGTAAAATAGCCGTTTCCCCGTTTAGTGATATCGTAACAATATTTTTATTGTTGTTAAAGCTAAGTTCTAATGTTTGTCCATTTTTATCGGTAAAAGTTTCCATTATAAGGGTATCGGTAACCTTACTGTTTGTATGGTTAGAAGGTGTTTTTGTTTGGTTTTTAGTGCTGTCTTGGCAGGATATTAATATGGTAAAACCTAGGATAACGGCCTTTATAATATGTGTGTTCATATGGTTAAGTTTTTAAATGTTATGCGTGGAATCTTTTATAGATGAAGTTAGCCAAATAATTTTATATTAAAGCAAAGGTTTTAAAGAATTGTTAAGCAAAAAACGGCTTAAACCGAAGTCCAAACCGTTTTTTTAGGCTTCTCGTACTGCATAGCAATACGGAAGTACAACATGTTGTTTAGTATACTTTAAGATTGCTTGATAAATTGCACATCTACAACTAATTTTACTTTATCCGATACCACAATGCTACCAGCTTCGGTAACGGCACTCCAAGTTAAATTAAAATCTTTTCGGTTAATCTCACCTGAAATTTCAAAACCAGCTTTTGTTTGTCCGTATGGGTCTACTGCAACACCATTAAAATCGGCATTTAAAGTTACTTGCTTGGTAACATCCTTAATGGTTAAATCGCCAATTAATTCACTTCCATTAAAAGATTTTGAAACAAAACTCATTTCTGGATAGGCTTCAGAATTGAAGAAATCATCCGACTTTAAATGCGCATCTCTATCTTTATTTTTAGTGTTTATAGAGGCTGTTTTTGCGCTAAATGAAAATGAAGCATTGTTAAAATCATCGTCATCTGTTTGAGCGGTTGCTTGAAAATCTTCAAAGTGTCCTGTTACTGTTGAAATCATCATATGCTTTACTTTAAAAGCAATTTCAGAGTGTGCGTTGTCTATAGACCAGTTTGTGTTATTACTCATTGTTTTAAATTTTAAGGGTTATTAATTTTAAGGGTTATTTATATAATTTTTTAAGTTTTCAAGTGGGTTTACTTACATACTCATTGGTACTTCCATTAGCAATAGTTTGGCGTTTTCGTTTGCCAAAATAGTTATGGCATTAGTTTCCCAGATACCTAGGCCATCTCGTTTGGATAGCACCGTGTTATTTATGGTTACTTCACCTTCTAAAACAAATGCATAAACGCCGTTGCCTTCTTTTTTAAACGTATAGGTTTCGGAATGCCCTTTGCTGAAATTTCCTAAATGAAACCAGGCATCTTGGTGAATCCAAACACCTTGATCGTTTTTATTAGGAGATACCACTTGATACAGTGCGTTGGGTTTTTCTAAATCCTTAATGGATATTTGATCGTATTTAGGAGTAACATTCTTTTTATTAGGAAATATCCAAATTTGAAGAAACTTCACCTCCTTATCGTTGTTTTTGTTTTTCTCGGAATGGGTAACTCCAGTTCCGGCACTCATAGCTTGTACATCACCTTCTTTAATAACAGTAATGTTGCCCATGCTGTCTTGATGCTCTAAATCGCCCTCCAAGGGAATGGAAATAATTTCCATATTATCGTGCGGGTGGGTACCAAAACCCATGCCGCCTTGAACACGATCGTCATTTAACACACGAAGCACACCAAAATTCATACGTTCTGGATTGTAATAATTTGCAAAACTAAAAGTGTGATAGGATTGTAACCAACCATGATTAGCTGCACCCCGGGTATTGGCTTTATGTATTATAGTTTTCATAATAATTATAATTTTAGCTTTTTGTTGGTTGTTTCAATAGTAAGAAACAAATCCGTACTAAAAGCGCTATTGGTTAAAAATGCTTTATTAAGCATATGTAATTGTACAGTGCAAAGATGCAACAGATTGGAAACATGGGGAATATGAAAATAGGACAGAAACGTATAAAAATCCGATGTCCTTGAAATTACTTACTTGTAACTTCTGTTTTTTTGAATTTAGAAGGCGAAACTGCGGTGTGTTTTTTAAAAAAAGCGCTAAAATTTCCAGGTTCATTAAAGCCTAATGTATAGCCAATTTCTTTGTTCGTTAAATTGGTAAAGTAAAGTAGGCGTTTGGCTTCGGTAATTATTCTGGCTTGTATATACTCTTTAGCGGTTTTACCTGTTTTGGCTTTAAAAGTCCGGTTTAAATGATCTGGACTAATAAATAGTAAACTGGCGTAAAACGATGTGCTATGCTCTTTTTTGTAGTGTGTATTTACGGCTAATTTAAACTGTCGGATAAGATTGGTGCCTGTGGTATCCACATCGGATTCGATAGGGTTTATGGCGCAAATGTTGTTACAGGCAATTAGTAGTAGTTTTAAAAAAGCGCCAATAGATGCAAATTTCATATGGGCATTCCCTTGAAAAAGCTGAAAAATTTGATGGGTAAACTGTTCTATGGTTTCAAATTCGTTTGCACCAGGGGATAATGGCGGACTTTGGCCATAATTTTGAAACAAATTTAAGCTTTCCACAAAAGACAGTGGAATGGTATTTTCTACTAAAAACTGATTTGAAAACGTCATTACAAATCCCGATGGTTTTTCAGTTTCTATAACCTGATGCACTTGGCCTGGGGCCACAAAAAATATTTGATGTTTGGATAAATTGTAAGTGTTAAAATCTATTTTATGAAAACCTTTGGCGCTTTTTACAACTAATACGGTATAATAGTTATGTCTGTGCGGCTCGTCTGTTTGGGCGTTTCGGCGTAGGTAAATATCTTCCATTTTAGAAATACCAAAACTAATATGGTCCTGGGAGTTATCTACTTATTCGTATGTTTTTACGGCACGCATTAAGGCAGCGGTTTTTGTTCTAATCAAAGTACGCGTTTTACTGGGTAAAACACAAATTAGCCTTCGGAATTAAAAAACACTTTGTAATAAAACATTTTCTTGTCATCGTCGTAACCACGCTCAAGGTATTCCGAAGAGGCGTCTGGGGCGTCTATATCAAGTTTAATTTGTATGTGCGTGTCTAGCTTAATGTCGGTTTTAATTTTCTTTTTTTCTTTGTTTACCACCAATTCGGCTACATCAAACTGATTGCGAATTACAAGATCTTTTTCACCTTCAAACGTTTTTTTGTAGTCGTCAAAAAGGGTTTTGTGCTTGTCTTCTTCAAATAGTTCTTCTTTAAAAGTTTCTACATGCACTGTTTCATGGTCCTTGAAAAAATCGATGGTTTTGGCCAAAAACGAATTTTGTTCTTGGTTGCCATAGGATGGTTTTAAAATATCTTCAGAAAATCCTTTGCATAGCTCAATATACTGCTGGGTGTGGCTATTGGCATCGTCGGCATATTTTATGTTTAAAAAATGGTTAATCCAATATTGGGTATCGTAATTATTGTTGTCTGCACTAAAAACAATACGTCCTTCGGTGTCGCTTTGGTTTAAAATTAGGCAGCCTTTATCTACTTTTTTACTACTAATACCTTTTTGCACTAAAACATCGTAACTGTTGTTTTCTAAATAGGTTTGAAAAAAGTTTACTTTATTTTCAATTTTAAATATGCCTATGGCATTGGTGGTTATTTCGTTGTAGGTTATGCCTTCAAATAAAACAACTAGAACATCGCCTGTTTTTATTTGTGCAGAATTGGATTGCTCATACAAATGCTTAACTACATGCTTTGAAATGTCGATAAAATTGGCTTCGTCTGCAAATAGCTGCTGACTGTAAGTGTTAATTTCGTTTAATGAAATGTCTGCATGATGATTAAATCGGTAGGATTGCACCGCCGAGGTAAATGGGCGTAATAAGAAGGGTAGCATGAGTTCATAACTAGCCTCATCAAAAACAACTTCGTTTTCGGAAAAGGCATTTTTAGTATTGTTGTGTTTATTACCTACTTTGTGAATAATACACTTGGAAATAGAGGCGTTTTTGCGTGAAATCATAGTCTTGAAATTAGGAGTACAATACTAATCATTTAGGGGCAAAAGGCATAAAAAAATCCGAAGCTTTTAACTTCGGATTTAGAGTGTTTGTAGCGTGTTAAGTTATTTAATGGGCTAAACCGTAATAATCAGAAACCGCTTGATAATCGTTAATGTCTACTCCAGCTTGTCGTAATTCATTATAGATTTTTTGTTTTCCTTGGTTAGCTTCTCCGGGTTTATTGCTAGAAGACTCTATAAGGATTATTTTCATTTCTAATATATCGCCTACTGGTAAACTATAGTCTGTTCCGTCCCAATTATGAAATGAAATATAAAATTGCCCAACCCTATAATAAGGTCTGGTAATATAACGCGCTGAATATCCACCTCCTGGCATTGGGTAATACAAACTTGAATTAGCCGGTTTGAAATACGATAAAATAACATCATTATCTAAAACGTCTTGTGTAATTTCAGGAACCATTAAAACTATAAGGCTGCCCGACTCTGCTGAGGTATCAAATATAAAGGTTTGCACATTGGCGTTGCCATCTGCGCCATCTGCGCCATTGGTGCCGTCTGCACCATCTGCACCGTTTGTACCGTTTGTACCGTCTGCACCCGGTGGTCCTTGAGGTCCTGTAGCTCCATCCTCTGGTGAACAAGAAAAACTAAAGGCTACTAATAGCGCTAGAATTACAAATTTTGTTTTTGAATGTGTTTTCATAATTTTAAGGTTAATTGATTATTAATTGTGAGAGTATTAATGTTCCAGGCTTTATAAGGTTAACATCTGTGTTAAAAAAAAAGTAACTAATTGTAATATTGGTTTAATAGTATGTATTACATGCTTTCCTATTAAAGCTAATTTTAAGGGATGTTTTAGGGTAGTTGGTTATCATTTTTAAACCAGATTCTGCGATATTTCTGTCTTTATAATTAAAAATAAGTGGCTTTTTTTATTGGATTTGGAAAGTCTTCTAAAGTTTTGGCAATAACGCCTATTAGCTGAAATGAGTTGTCTATTTCTTCTTCCTCTGTAATTTCTTTTTTAGTTACTTTTATGATAAAATTATTTTTAGAAGAATTTACTTTAGTTGTTTTAAAATCGAAAACTACAGGTTTTATAATGGCGTCTTCTTCAATAAATAATCTATAAAACGTGTTGCCTGTTAAAACTGTTTTTAGCGCTTTACCCTCTGGTTTTATTAAAACGTTTAGGGGTTTTTTGTTATAGTGAATTTTGATTTTTTCAGGAGTAACTATCATAGCTTCTCGGGAGTGTGCATCTATAAAAGTAAATTTACAGTTTACAGTATTTATTGGACTAATAAGAGGGGTTGCTGTAAACTGAAGACTCATAGGTTTAGTTAATGCAGCGATTTTGATAGTCTCCTTTGCAATAAATTGTTTTTTTAGATGAGGTGCTAAACTTATAAATTGTTGTTGTTTTTGATTTACTATATTTTTAACAGCTCGGTCCTCCTTTTTTTTGTTTATTTTGGAACTAACATTCATAACCACTTTTCTATCTATATGCAATGAGGTATTAATGGCTTTTAATTTTAGCGATTGTCCCATTTTGTAGTTGCTCATATTAATCATAAAGGGACCTAAATTTTTGGCTGAAGCTTTTTCAATTAAGAGCCTATTATTATTGGCATTCTTTTTTACCTTCAAGTTTACACGCCTAACAAAAATGAGTTTGGAAGTTATTTTTGGAATAGATATTTGGTCTTTATTTAATAGATTGATATCCCAGAAAGGGGATTTAATAATTTGCTCCTCGTACCAAGCTCTTTCTACATTTACGAATATGAGCTCAAATTGAACCGATTCTAGATCTAATTGGGAAAGTGGGGAGTTTCCAAAAACCGACTGGTAGCTTTTTATATTAACCTTACTAAATAAGGACTCCAATTCGGCTGGATTAATTGTCATTTTTTTCCAATCTAATGCATCAGATTTATAAAGGTTATTTGGAGAGCATGACGTAATATAATAGTCGGAACCGCTTGTTAGATGTTCTCTTTTTAGGGTTAATAATTTGGCTTTAGACTCGTTAAAGAGCAACATAAACCTTTTAAACTCATCTTTAATAATATTTAAAATTTTAGTTTCAATGTCATTTTTAAACCCGTTAGATATCCATTTTTCATTCAGTTTATCAACGTTTTCCTGAATCATTTTAATTTCTAATTCAACAATAGCTTTGTTGGTCTCATTAATGGAACTTTTCAGCGTGTTAATGGTATTGTTTAGTTTAGATTTTAAATTGTAAAATGTGGTGTACGTTTTTTGTTGCTCGCTGTTAATGGCGTTTAAAGCCTGATTAAAAACAGGATGCTCGTATAGCATATCTATTTTTAACGTGTCAATGTCTATAAACTTTAGTCCTTCAATTATAGTCTTGTATTTACTTGATAAATAGTCGTTTTTGTCGCCAGAAATAGTCCAAAAGTTGGCCTCTAACGGAATGGTATTGGCTATTTGAAAAAACTCATACAATTCGTCTTGATATTTTCTTGCAGAATCCGCAGAGCTAGATGCTGTTGCCGAATCTAGAAATAAGAAATCATCGTTGGTAAATCCCGTAGAAAAGGGAGAGAAAATTAATTCGAAATTTTCTCTGTTACCTTCATCTAAATGATTCGTAAAAAAATCCTCTTTTATTTTTTCAAAAATGGTTGCTAGTTGTGACATTCTTACGTGTTTTAAAAATTATACCCACTCTTTAACGTCAGGTTGGGCATCGGGAGATTTAGGAAGCATGTGGCATTTAAAACCAATTAATTGCATACCTTTTACTTTAATGCCTTGCCCTTCTCTTGATACTTCCATATCGCGTTCTTTATGATTGTTTTCGTAGCTTCCACTTAATCTAAACGGTCCCCAACCAACACGCCCTTTTCCGCTTGTTTTGGACATCTCGTCCATGAATTCACTATTATTTTTACTAAATTTTAATTCTAAATCTTTAATAAAAATGGCAGTGGTTGTATAAGCGGGAATCATGCCTTGTGGTGGCGTTTTACCGTCTGATACCATATTGTTTTTAAATTGGGAATTGTTTACATCAAATCGCCAATATTTACTAGTTATAAAGTTGGGGTTAAGCCAAGGTCTGTTAATCATTGTTTGACATATTTTAAAGCTTAATTTAAAACTTGAGGTATCAATTGTTTTATTTATAGTTCTCTTTTCATGACTTCCTTTTGCTGAAGCGCCAAAACCAAAGAACCCAGCTCTGGCACCAACATGTCCTTTTTCAGAATCGAATGCATAATTAGATTTAAAATCGCTGCTACCGAATGAAAATTCTGTCCAGCCATTATCTGTTTCTGCAAATCCACCAGGAATTAAAGACGCATAATAGAAATCAGAACCAGAAGATGGACTAGTTAGTCTCGCTTTTTCCATGTCATCAACGTATTGCTGTTTTAGAGTAAGCATACTACGGCCTTCAACTTGTGCTATAAAAGCGGCAATTTGGTCATATTCTTCTTTAAAGCCGTTAGTTATCCAATCGTTTTTTGCAGCCATAACTTTGCTTCTTAATATAGAAGCGTTTATGCTCCAATAGTGAACAGCAGCAGGGTCTTTTGCAGCTAACGCATTTACGCGATGCGCATTATATTCTAACGCTTCATTTAAATAATTTTGGAGTTTCTCATTGTATTTTTTTACGAGAGCGGTTTCTTGTAAAACCTCTTCATCCTCTTCTGTAACAATATTCTTTTTAATTTTGGTTTCCTGTAATAAACCTCTTAAGCGTTGAATTTTTTTCTTGGTTTTTTCATCGGGTTCAAAATTAGCAACTTGGCTAAATTTCAAAATATGTCTATAGGCTTGAGATAGCGTGTTTTCTGGATTCCAAACATTCATGGTTACATCACCTTTAACGCCAGATGTATCTGGAATTAGGTCTAATAAACGCGATAAGTTTTCTGCTTGCATATATTTTCTAGTCACATCGCCAGCTAATAATTGTTGAATTTCTTCGGGGGTTTTTTCTGTTCTTTCAACAGGTTCACCGCCCTCTTTTAACGGTTCAGGCTCTCTGTAAATACCGGTAAAACCAGTAGATAGAAATTCTAATTCCTCTTTAGGATAGGGGACTCCAACAGATAGCCATGCTAAATAGTTATCTTTAGATTTTGGAGCAACAGTATCGCCACTTGTTAAAATATCGTAAAGTTTACCCAGTACGGAATTCATAAGTACATTTGGTAATACTTGTCTTTCTTTTGATGTGTCTGTTTGTTTTGCCATGATTTCTTGCTTTTTTAGTTTATTAATTAATCCTTATTTGCTAATAGACCTTCCATTAAATTTTTGGTTTCAGTATTATAAATCCCGGTAATTTTTACATGTTGGTCTGTTGTTTGTAACTGCTCCAGTGCTTGTTGTGTTTTATCACCAAAAATACCATCAGAAGTTCCAGGATTGTAGCCCAAAATTTTAAGTGCATTTTGTATGGCAATAACTTGAGGGCCTCTGCTACCATTTTGTAAAGGTGGCGTAGGTAAACTAACGGAATTAGAGTTAGTTAACCTTCTAAAAGATAATAGGCGGTTGGCAGGATAAGCAGAGATAGAAACGGCATTATCTTGATTGCCTCCTAATACATATATTCTGGATTGATCTTTAGAGTATCCTAAATAAATACCAACATGACCTAGTTTTGAATTAATGTGCTCTCTCCAAAACACCACAACATCTCCAGGTTCCGGATTTTGTGTTTCGAAACCTACATTCAGCCATGATCGGGCTGCTGCAGATTTTGAGTTTTGTAATCCAGCTTCTAGTGCAACCCAATTCATAAACGTGCTGCACCACGGGGTTTCATCATCATTAATCCATGTAAATTTAGAATCGTGAGCATATTTTATTATGCGGTCGTTATGTTTTGGTCCTATAATTTCCTTTACACCGAATTCATTGATAGCTATTTGAAGTAAATTTTTCATAATTTTTTAGGTATTACTTATTAATTGCCTGTTTTATGATTTTTTATTGAAAAGGTTAATAATCTGAGGCTTAAAAAGCCAGAAATTTCTTTTCTGACTTTTTACCTTGAAGACTAATTCAAATCATAAAACACATGTTTGTATTCTATTTTACGTTTTTAAAATATAATTTTGGACTTCTATTAATGGTGTTAGTACTACATGGGTTAACATGAGAAAGACGAAAAAAGAAAATGAAAACAGAATTTGGTGAATAGTAAGTTTCTTTTCACAAAAAAAGTTAAATTAGCAAAAGTGTGTTAACCTTCGTAACTTCAAACTATTAAATGCAAAGCGCTCAAAAGCACATTACAATTACAGAATTAAAGCAGGGCTCGGATACGTTGTTCAAACATATTTATGAAGATAATAGAGCCAAGTTTTTAAATTTTGCTAGAAAGTATAATCTATCGGAAGATGATGCTATTGACATGTATCAAGATGCCTACATTGTTTTTTATAATAACGTGATGGAAGGAAAAGTAACCGAATTTACAAGTTCGATTTCTACCTATTTATTTAGCATTGGGAAGTATTTAATTTTTGATAAAATGCGAAAAAATAATAAGACTATAAATCCCGATTTCGATTTGTCACTTATAAGAGAACGGGACGCCCTCATGGATGCTTCGTTTGATTTAGATCCGGACGATTTAACCACAGAACAAGTGTTGCTGAAGAAACATTTTGCCACATTAGGTAAAAAATGCCAAGAATTGTTAACCTTATTTTATTACCGGGGCTATACCATTAAAGATATAATAGCCACTAGCCAATATACCAGTGAAAATGTGGTAAAAAGTGCCAAATCGCGCTGTATGAAAACCCTTAAAGAACGTATTAATAGCAATGACTAATCAAGATTTATTATATCTCTATTTTTCTAAAAGCTTATCGGCAGAACAAGAGATCGTTTTTAAAAAATTACTAGAAACGGATGCTGCGTTTAAGGCAGAATTTGAATATGAAAGTAGCTTGAAAAAAGCAATAAAAAGCCATGAGTCTGATAAATTAAAAGCAAAATTACAAGATTTTGAGCGCACTATAAACTCACAAAAAAGCACATCTTTTAATTATACATATTTAGCCGTTGCAGCTTCCATTGTTTTAATGGTTGGCTGGTTTGGCTATAACGCATTTTTTGGAACCAATTATTCTAATTTATATAAGGCTAATTTTAGTGAATATCCGAACACGGTTTACACCATTACTAGAGGCAATGATGTAAACACTACAGAGCGCGAGGCTTTTGTGGCTTATGAAACACAAAATTTTGAAATAGCTATTGATAAATTTAATGCTATTTCAGAAACCACAGCACAAAACTATATACCATTTTATAAGGCTCAAGCTTATTTAGGTTTGGAAAATACCAATGAGGCTAAAGCCTTGTTAACACAAATTGTTAAGGGTAACAACTCGAGTTTTGTTCCTGAATCTTTATGGTATTTAGCCTTAATAGCTATAAAGGAAAAGGATGGCAAGCAGGCCAAAATATATCTTGAGGAATTAATAGCTAATTATAGTTATAATCAAGCAAAAGCCAAACTGCTGCTAGACAAGCTTAATTAGATTTTCTGAAGGTTATAAATAAATAATACAGGGCTAATAAGCTAATAATACCGGAGGTATACCAAATCCAATTATGGGTAGTTTGAATAGCCTGCATATTTCCAGAGATAACAAAACCCGACCAATAATACGGGTGCGATAAGGCATTTTGATTATTAGCATGAATAAAGGAAACTTGTGCTTTTTGTAAAGCCGTGTTTTTATCCGCGCCTTCCGATAGGTTTTTGTAAAATACATCCATGATTTTCAAGGATGAACCATCGTTAATTTTCCACAAGGTACTAGCTATACTTTTAGCACCACTAAAATAAAAGCCGCGTGCTAAACTTATAAAACCTTCACCGCGTTTTAAGTCGCCTAAACCACTTTCGCAAGCACTTAATGTCACTAAACTGGTGTTGGTATTTAAATTATACAAGTCGCTTACATATAATAAATTGTTTGTGCTGTCCGGCTGAAAGGCCAAATAGGAGTATTCGGGGTTTTTATCATCTAAAATAGCATGCGTGGCAAAATGTAATATACCATAATCAGCACTAATTTTATTAAAGTTTTGTAGCGTTGCCTGATTATCTGTTAAGGTTTTTCCACTAAAATAATTTAGAATATTTGTAGCCTCCTTTTTGTTATTAGGCAAGGCTAGTAAGTTATTAGAATTGGGGCCATCAAAACTAGGAGCAAAGGCTAATACATTTGTGTTAAGAGGTTTTTTATAGGAAAGCTGTTGGAGTAAAGTTGCCGAATTAACATAACTAATAGCACGATTCGCTACCAAATATTTTGCAGCGCCAGTTGTAGATAGACCAGAAAATGGCAGATAATTTAGTAACCCATCTGTTATAATAATGATGTTTTTTTCTGAAATAGCATCAAGACTTGGCGCTACTAATTGAGAATATACTTGAAACGATTTATTATTTAGTTCATGTATGTCTGATTTCGGGTTGTTTAACATATTGTAAACAGAAATAATACGTTCGTCTACTTGTGCATCTCGTTTTAATTGATGTAGGGATTTGCTTTTTTTAGTAATAACGATACTGTAAATGGCATCATTACCATAAAAATAGGATATTAGCGCGGTATCTGGTTTTAAGAACCGCTGTAATTCTGATAAAGTGATGACTTCAGAATTGTATTTTAAATCGTAATAGGTTTTATAATTAGTTTCAATAGTCGTTATCAATTCGCGATAACTAGTATTAGTTTCGAATAATTCAGATTCTAAATCGGTGTTTTCAGATGTATTTAAAAGCTTTTCTAAATGCGTAATTTGCGATCGTAATATCTGTTCTTGTTCAATAATTTTTTTGGGAATATTAGCAAAATCAGTCGCTTTTGTGCTTAAAAGCGCTTCCATTAAAAGCACACTTTTACTTTTTTCGGAAGCATAAAAAGCATGATCAATAAGACTGTCTTGCTTGGTTTTTTTGTGTAATTCAAAGTTAGCCTCTAGTGCCGACTCGAAAACAGGAAAGGCATCAGCCATTAAAAAGAGTTTATCTGAATTATTTTTAAAGGTAGGTTTTAAAAAGTCTAAAGTTTCCATGGCATTATTTGCCGTTAATAGACTTTCTGAATAATTTTCTAACACATTTAAAATTTGCGTTTTGTTTTTTAAAATTTTCAAAACAACAGTTTGATTTATACTTGTGTTCGTATTGTTTTTAGATAGCTGTTTTAAGGCTAAATTGTAATTTTCCAAGGCGGCCTTGGGGTTATTAAATTTAGCATGTAACAAGCCAATGGCGTTATAAGCTTTTGCAACATCTGTATGCGTTTCATCTTGCCATTTCTGTTTTATGAGGTTTAAAGCAGCTATAAGTTCTTTTTCTGCTTGTGAATACGAGTTTTCAGCTTCAAAAATTTTAGCTTTAGCTTCGTGGTACTTATGTCTAAACGCATGTTTAGGAGTTAGGTTTGCTTTCATTAGCTGAACATAAAATTTGGCGCTGTCCAGTTGTTTAAGATTAATATGATTGTTAACAACTCCCTGGTAAGACGAAATAATACGATTGCTATTTTTTGAAACCAATGTATGGTACGGTATGTTTTTTAATATAGATGCGTTTGCCTGTTCAAAGTTGCCTTCTTTTTCATGTATTTCGGAAAGCAGAATATAAATACTACTAGCTAAAGCCTTATTTGTTTCTGGGTTGGATTTTATGTTTCTTAAGCTTTCATCATAATATTGTTTGGCAAGTTTATACTGCTGCTCAATAGTATAAATTTTAGCAATAAAATTATGAGCTGTTATATATAAATTAAAAATATCGGTATGGCTTTCAAAGTCAGGGATAGCTTCAATAGTACTTATGAGAAATTTAAAATTGATTAATGCTTTTTTGAAATCTGCAAGCTCATAAGCATACAATGCGTTGGAGTACTGATAGGCGGCTTGGTAGTAGTTACCTTGGTCCAGCGTTTTTATGTAAACAGCGTTTTTAATTAAAACAGAATCAAATTGTTTTAGGGTTTTACGCATTAAGGCTAAATTGTATGTAGCGTTAGCTGCCCAATTTTCAGTTATTAAAGCTTCAATAAAATAGTCTATTTCATTGTATGAGCGGGCTTGTTCTTTAACTTTCTTTAAATAATATAGCGCCGAATCGGTGTTGGTATAATAATGTTCATACACTTTATCAAAGTTATAATTTAAAGCGTTTAAATGATTGTTTTCCTGCGCTAAAATACTCGACGTGAATATGGATACTAAAATGACTGTTAGAATGTTACGCATAAAAAAAGCTTTTAGTAAAGTTACTAAAAGCTTTAACATAGTATTATTCAATCCGTAAAAAAGTAAAAATTTTTACAATGTTATGGAAAGCATATCATTTTCTAGTATAAAACACATAACTCTTTTATGAAGCCGTAAAAGAGCGGTTTGCGGTATCTAGAACTATCAGATTTTGTTTCTGTTATAACTTATTCCAAATTCAAGTTATTTAAGATTGTTTTATTTTTTATTCTACACCACTATACTAATAGATGTTACCATTTAGGCTGTAACTAATGGTTTCATTATCGGTATTGGTTCGTTGAATGTCTATAATTACAGCACCAGTAAATTCCTTTAAATCAATAGCAGTTGCCGTAACTAAATTCTCATACTGGGGTAGTGGTGACGGTTTACTTATTGAAGCCGAGGCAATTATTTCTTTTGTTTCCAAATCTGTAATCTTCACCACAATACGTTGGATATCATTGGAGATGGTTATAAATGAAACCGCAGTAGGTATGCAAGCACCAGCCAAGCAGGGTTGTGGTGGCACAGGCGGTACACGCGGAACTCGGGGCAGTTTGCCTATTAAGGCATCTTGCTGGTTTTGAATTTCAATATTCTTTTTTAAGGCGTTTAAATCACTTTTAAGTGTTTCAAGTTCGGCTAGTAATTTCTCATTGTTGGGCTCTGTTTCTAAAAAATCGCTTGTAATGTCTAATTGAGCCTTTGTAAATAAAATTTTGTCTTCTAAATACAATTGGTACAAATCGCCTTCATAAACATTATTTTCAGTGGTTAGTACAATTTTAGAGCTTTCTGTTTTTTTGCCAGTTTCACAACTAACTATCGTAAATAAAAACAGTGCCATGGGAAGTAACGTTAAAATGGGTTTTCGCATAATGATACATATTAATGGATTTTAACCTTCTTAATGGAATGTATTTTATAAAGTTAACCTTTTTAAGAAATTAATAGTATAAAAAGCGACTTTTTTACTGCAAGTGTTTGGTTTTAAGTTAGTTTATTTCGTAAATTAAAATAGTGTCGGTACCGCCGCTTGTAACAAATTCTAAATTTTTTCCTTTATCCATATTGGCCATATCAATGGCAGATGTGCCATATACAGGAAAATTATTTAAAAGGTTGGCATTACTATCAAATAAAAATACTTTCTGCGTTTGCTTGTCCGTAACAGATACATAAATTTTATCCTGTAAATAAAAAATAACTGGTTTGCTGTAATTTCCGTAATCTAACTCGTATGTATTTCCTTTTATGCTCAACTTATTTTCGGACAGCGTAACCCGTGTTTTACTAGTTGTAACTAAACCATGTTGCTCGGTTAGATTTAGGTTTTGAATGGCGGTATTTCCACTCTGGTCTATTGTTACAAAATTGCCGTCCTTGGTTGTCGTGGCAAAGTTACCTTGGTATAAATACACCGCCTCTGCAGAATATGTTTGTTGCGATTTTGGTGTAACCCGTGGTTTACCAACTCGATTCAGAATATATAATTTATTGGCTGTTTTAACAACAATATAATCTTTTCTACCAATACGAATATGTTGAGGTTGGTGTATTATACTGCCACTTGTGTTGTTAAAGCTAAAGCCTTTAACCGATTTACCTTTGGCATCTAACATTAACAATTGTTTGTTTTGGGTTACCACTAAACGATAATTTTTAGTATTGTCGTAATCAAAAACCGCAAGGGGTTGCGTAATGGCATCGTTTAGTTTTACAGGAAATGGTTTTACATCTTTGCCATTTCTGTCTAAAACATACACCGCGTTACTTGTTGAAAAAGCTAATTGCAAACGGCCGTTTTTATACATGTCAATCTGCGAAATCTGGCCCAAAATTGGATTGTTAAGCTGTTTCTTCCAAAGTATTTTGCCGCTATTCGATATTAAATACAAGTTGTTCTTAACATCTTGTACCACTATTTCTTTTTCTTTAGTAATGTGGTTGGTAACTAATTGCGGCGTGTTTAGTAGGGGATTATCTAGCGTAACCGAGGCCATTTCGGTAACAGCATTCTCCACGGCACGTACTTTTGCTTTTTGTACAACGGCATGTACGTGTGCAAAATTGGTGTCGTAAACAAACTGAATACCACTGGCCTTAAAGGCATCAAGTTTTAGAGGCACGCTGTCGTTTAGGTTTTTGTGAAGCAAGGCTTCTAACTTATCCGGATTTACCACACTTAATAATGAGGCTTCATCGCTAAAATGGGCTTGCAAATCTGTATATGGACTACGGTTGCTAAAGGTCGTTTGGTTTTTGTAACTAGCTATTATGGTGTGTAAAAAGTCGGTATTATCTGAAAAAACAATAAAATTGTCAAGAATACAATACATATTAGCTTGGTTGAAGCTAATAAATGGGAAAAAACTCTCTACAAAAAATTCCGGCCTGCTGAAGCTATAAATAGGAATTTCCCGAAAGGTTTCAATCATGTCTTGATCGTTTAATAAGGCATCTTTAGTAATATACATATCTAAAGAATGTAATACCACCGCACGGTTGGAGCCCTCGTATATAACACCGGCTTCTATAACATTATCCAGAAGCACTTTGTTGCTAGAAGAATCTGGCGATTTAAAGGGTTTTAAGTTTTTGTGAAATTCGGCGTAATTTTGAAATGTAAGACTCAAAAAGCCATCGCTATTTGCGGGAGTTACCGTTGCAAGCCTATTTTCCTGTGGTTTCGTGTTTTTAAAAACGTCTATTAATTTTAGGCTGGAATCGGCCGATTTAACCACCCCGTTTAATTTTAAAGCATTTTGGTCTACATCTATATCCAAAAACATATAATCCGTAAGAAGTTCGGTAGCAATTTCTGTATTTATTAGTAGCGCTTGTAAAGCCTTGTCCTGTTTTTTGTTTACAAACACAGAAAGCTGATTGTCTGGTCCAGAAGCTTTTATAAGTGTTTTTATATTAGGATGAACCGATTTGGAATTAAGGATGTTATCTAAAATATGTTTAGCTGAAGCGCCTATAAAAACGCTGTCTCGTACCGCGTAATAAAAAGTATTATTGGCAATGGTAGTACGCATAATATTTTTAGAAGCTTTAGACTTGTTAGCACTGTTAATATTTGGTACACTGTCTATATGAAACAAGTTTGGTGTTAGTTTTGTAGCTACTGAAAACGCTACGTCGTCCGGAGTTTCAAACAACGAAAGAAAGAGCTCTTCCTCTGTTTTTAGATAATTTAAAACATCTAATTTTTCTAAAAGCGTTTGGTAATTTTTGGCGCTTTCTAACGTCTGTAAAAAAGCGTTATTGCTTATATTGCTTTTTAAACTAGCCATGTTATTAACTTTTACAATAACACTAGCGTCGTTACTTAAATAATCTGCTAGTTGCGCTTTCTTTTTGGAACTATTACAGGCTAGTAAAAGGACGCTTAAAATACTTAAAAACCAAATGTTTTTCATGAGTGCCATAATTTATACAAACCTACATAAATAATTTATAGCTATAAAACGAATAAAGACCAACTTACAAGTTCATTTTTAACTGCTCCGGAAGGAGTTTAAAGGAGGTTCTGTGATATTTTGTGGGGCCATAAAGCTTAATAGCTTCGCGGTGTTCTTTGGTAGGGTAGCCTTTGTTTTGTTTCCAATTATACATGGGAAACTCCTCGTGTATTTTTTCCATATAGGCATCTCTGTAAGTTTTAGCTAAAACAGATGCCGCTGCAATATTTAAAAATTTAGCATCCCCTTTAATTATGGTCTCGTAAGGAATGTTTGCACAGGGTTTAAATTTATTACCATCTACAATTATAAATTCGGGTTTAATTGGTAACGCTGTAATGGCCTGGTGCATAGCTAGTATAGAGGCATTCAAAATATTAATGCGATCTATTTCATCCGGATAAATATGAGCGAAACCAAAACCTACAGCCTCCTGGGTAATAATATTTTTTAAATGATTTCGTTTGTTAGCAGAAAGTTGTTTGGAATCGTTAAGAATGGCATTATTAAAGTGTGAAGGTAAAATAACAGCTGCAGCAGTAACAGGTCCAGCCAAGCAACCACGGCCAGCTTCATCGGTGCCACATTCTAAGGTAAACTTGGAATACTGTAATTTTAGCATATTAATACTTCTTTATATAATGACTGTATTATAAATTGTATATACATTTGCAAGGTCGAAAAAATAATTATGAGTAAAATAATTTTAACCATTTTTTTAGTGCTTTGTGTTAATTTGGTGAGTGGCCAAACCAAGCCGCGCATTGAACGAGCCAATACAAACAGAGATATAAATTCGGAAAACCCCAACCAATTTAACAACAAATCGTCTGAAAGTACGCGCATAGACGATATTAAAAATTTAGATGCTAAAATAGAGCAGTACCTAATTATTTCTCCAGAAAACGACACCACTTATGTAGATACTACCTTAACCATCTTCAAGGAATATAAATTTAATTATTTACGCCGAGATAATTTTGAGTTGCTTCCCTTTTCAAATGTAGGCCAAACCTACAACGCCTTAAGTTTTAACTACCAAAAAAATACCTTAATGCCGCTTTTTGGAGCTCGGGCAAGGCATTATAACTACATGGAAATAGCAGACATAAATTATTACCATGTGCCTACACCATTTACAGAGTTATACTATAAAACAGCCTTTAAACAAGGGCAACAATTAGACGCGTTTTTTACGGTAAACACCTCAAAACAATTCAATTTCTCAATTGCTTATAAAGGTTTACGCAGTTTGGGCAAATATCAGCATATTCTTACCAGTACCGGTAATTTTAGGTTTACTACAAGTTATAAAACCAAAAACAACCGTTATTTTTTAAATGCGCATGTGGTAATGCAAGATTTGTTAAACCAAGAAAATGGGGGTATCCGCGATGATAATGTGCCTTTTTTTGAATCTGGAAACCCCGAGTTTCTGGATCGGGCCGTGTTAGCTGTTAATTTTGAAGATGCTGAAAACATTTTAAAAGGTAAGCGGTTTCATCTAGACCATACATACCACCTTACGAAAGAAACCGATTCGTTGTCCAAAAATAATATCGGCATAAACCATATAATTTCTTTTGAAGATAAGTACTACGAATACAATCAAGACAGGCAAAACGATTATTTTGGAAATGCTTTTCAAACTGTTAACTTAAGAGATCGGGTAACTTTAGAAAACTTTTACAGCCAAGTTGGTTTGCAATATAGTAACCACCTATTGGGTGCAGTAAATGTGAATTTGGGGTATACCAACTACAACTACGGCTACGACAGGGTAACGCTTATTAATAACCAATTAATTACTAACCGACTAAAAGGTGACGTGGTTTCGGTAAATGGACAATACGAAAAAACTATTAAAGGATTTCAGCTGCGGGCAAAAGCCGGTTTAAATGTGCTTGGCGACTTTAATGGTAATTATTTAGAAGCAGACGCCTCCTTCAAAGTAAATAATAACCTACAGGTTGGTGCCACGGCCAGTCATAATTCCAGTGCCCCTAATTATAACTTTTTGCTGTATCAAAGCACCTACAAAAATTACAATTGGCAAACTAGCTTTAATAACGTAGATACCCAGCAATTGGAGTTGTATGTTACATCTAGATTATTTGGCAACGTTTCAGCCAATGTAACTAATATAATTGATTACGCTTACTTCAGAAAAGATGACACCGGTTCTGTAAAACCGTTCCAAACCAGTAATTCCATTCAATATATTAAGGTGAAGTGGGAAAAAGGCTTTAATTTTCTAAAACGTTTTTCGCTTCAAAATACCATGATGTATCAACACGTGCAGGACAACAACGCTATTTTAAACCTACCGAAGTTTACTACCAGAAACACCTTGTTGTATACCAATAGGTTTTTTAAGAAAGCATTATTTTTACAAACCGGTGTTACATTTAGTTATTTTACCGATTATTATATGGATGCTTACGATCCGCTGTTGGCAGAATTTTATGTTCAAAACAACCGGCAATATGGAAATTTTCCAAGAATAGACTTTTTTGTGAATGCTAAAATAAGTCAAACCCGAATTTATTTAAAAGCAGAGCACCTTAATTCCGCTTGGACTGGCTACAATTATTATGCAGCTCCAAATTATCCTTACAGAGATTTTGCACTTAGATTTGGCGTAGTTTGGAATTTCTTCATGTAGGAAATGCGTGTTTTCTCCAAGCAACCCCACGAAATGAACAGCGGGTAAGGCGGTAAACACGACGCTAACGGTCTGTAATTCAAAACGCTTGAATATTGTGGTAAAAAATTATTAAAAAAGCTTTGTAGGAAGCAAAAAAAGGTGTCATATTTGCAGCCGCTAACGCAGGGTATAGAAATGATGCGTTAGGATCTTTGACAAGCGGGTTATTAGAAGTTGAAAACGGTTTAAAAAACATTTTCAAAAAAAAGTAACAAAAAGCTTTGCAGGA
>NZ_JBHULS010000002.1:524760-813615 GCF_042684585.1 Bizionia sediminis | reverse complement strand
TATCTTATTTCTTGTTACTCGCGCAACAAAAACCGTTTCCAGCTTGTCGCTTAAGCGGGTGCAAATATAATAACTTTATTTCTTACCCACCAAATTTAATTTTAAAAAAAAATAACTTTTTTTACTCTTAAATTTAAATAACAAAACCGTCATGATCGTCTCTAAAAACACTGCCGTTTTTAGCGGCTGCAAACATACAACCTTTTTTATTCCTGCAAAGCTTTTTGTTACTTTTTTTGAAAATGTTTTTTAAACCGTTTTCAACTTCTAATAACCCGCTTGTCAAAGATCCTAACGCATCATTTCTATACCCTGCGTTAGCGGCTGCAAATATGACACCTTTTTTTGTTTGGACACAAGCTTTTTTAAATATTTTTTTAGAATTTTTTAAATTTATTGATTGTTAGTAGTTTACACAGAAACTAATTTATAGGCTTTTTAAACTTGGCACATTGTAACACCCAATAAACAATTTTTCGGCACCCCGTAGCAAACTGAACCACGGGTACACTAGCTACGAAAACAACTAAAATAAGCTTTAAAAATCTTAAACACCTAGCTTCTTTTTAGCACCTGTTACAAATGTGCTTCTAGGCTGGATATTAAAATTCAAGCATTACCTGAACAAATGAAAACAGAAACAGAATAGAAAACCGGAAGTTTTTGTAGCTTTGACACTACAAAAACTTAAGTAGTCATTAATAAAAAACGTAATGAACCCCGTTTTTAACTACCTAAAAATTCAAAATTCATATAAAACAAACTAATTTCTAATATACCTTATATATATGTCCAATAAAAAACGTCTTTTTCTTGTTGATGCCTACGCGCTTATATTTAGAGGCTACTATGCCTTTATAAAAAATCCACGAATTAATTCTAAAGGAACAGACACCTCTGCCATAATGGGATTCATGAACTCTTTGTTGGATGTCATTAAACGCGAACGTCCAGACCACTTGGCCGTGTGCTTCGACAAAGGCGGAAGTCAGGATCGGGTTGAAATGTTTGAAGCCTATAAGGCGAACAGGGATGAAACACCAGAGGGCATAAAAGTGGCTATCCCTTATATTTTAGATATTTTAAAAGCCATGCATATTCCTATCATGACAAAAGAAGGCTACGAGGCAGACGATATTATTGGTACACTTTCCAAACAAGCCGAGAAAGAAGGTTACCAAACCTACATGGTTACGCCGGATAAAGATTTTGCGCAACTTGTTTCGGAAAACATATTTATGTACAGACCAAAATCTTTTGGTGGTGGTTATGAAATTTGGGGCATCCCGGAAGTTCAGAAAAAATTTGAAGTAGAACACCCTGAACAGGTAATTGACTTTTTGGGTATGATGGGCGATGCGTCAGACAATATTCCAGGACTTCCTGGCGTTGGCGAAAAAACAGCCAAAAAATTTATTAAAGCTTACGGCAGCATGGAAGGCCTGCTAAACAATACCCACGAGCTAAAGGGCAAAATGAAGGAAAAAGTAGAGGCTGCCAAAGAATTAGGTCTGCTTTCTAAAAAATTAGCCACTATAATGCTAGATGTTCCGGTGGTATTTGATGCGAAAGATTTTGAGTTAGACCAACCAGATATAGCTAAAGTGACCCAAATATTTGAAGAATTGGAGTTTAAGCGTTTAACCGATAACTTTATAAAAACTTTTTCGCAGGATACCCAAACTTCAACTAGCGCGCCAGAAAACACGCAGGCGGCATCGCAAGCTGAAAACTCTAAATCTGACAACGCCGGCGCCGGCCAATTCTCTTTATTTAATGCAGATACCACAGCTACCTCACAACGCAAAAACATAACTAACACGCCACACTTCTATCAAAGTATTGCGCCTGGAATGGCTACTACACTATTTATTCAAAATTTAACAAAACAAACCTGTGTCTGTTTTGATACAGAAACAACAGGGCTTAATCCTTTAACAGCCCAATTGGTAGGCATAGCTTTTTCATGGGAAGCTGGCAAAGGCTTTTACGTGCCATGTCCAGAGGACCAAACAGAAACACAACAACTGCTTGAAAGTTTACGACCATTTTTTGAAAATCCGAACATTGAAAAAGTGGGACAAAACCTAAAATACGACATTAAGGTTTTAGCTAAATATCAAATAACCGTAAAAGGAAAACTATTTGATACCATGTTGGCACATTATTTAATTAACCCCGATATGCGCCATAATATGGATATTTTATCTGAAACCTACCTAAACTACAGTCCTGTTGCTATTGAAACCTTAATAGGTAAAAAAGGTAAAAACCAAAAAAGCATGCGCGATGTGCCCTTGGAAACACAAACTGAATATGCCGTAGAAGATGCCGATATTACGTTACAGTTAAAAGAACTTTTTACCACCGAACTAGGAGCGGCCAATACACAAAAATTATTTGATGACATTGAAATTCCGCTTTTACGTGTTTTAGCAGCTATGGAATTAGAAGGTATTAATTTAGATACCGATTTTTTACATTCACTATCCGAACAGTTACACGCCGATATTGACGCCTTGGCCCAAAAAATATACAGCGAAGCAGGCGAAACCTTTAATATAGCCTCGCCAAAACAGCTAGGCGATATTTTATTTGACAAAATGAAATTAGTAGCCAAACCTAAAAAAACCAAAACAGGCCAGTATGCCACAGGCGAAGAAATTTTAAGCCTTTTAGCAAAGGAGCACAGCATCGTCCAAAATATTTTAGACTACAGAGGTTTAACAAAACTTAAAAGCACCTATATTGATGCTTTACCACTACAAGTAGAGCCAAGCACAGGCAGGGTTCATACAGATTATATGCAAACAGTTGCCGCTACAGGGCGTTTAAGCAGCAACAACCCAAATTTGCAAAACATTCCTATTAGAACGGAACGCGGCAGACAGGTTCGGAAAGCCTTTATACCCAGAAGTAACGAGTACACTATATTAGCAGCCGATTATAGCCAAATAGAATTACGCATTATTGCCGCATTAAGTAATGAAGACACCATGATTGAAGCCTTTAACAATGGTGAGGACATTCACGCCTCTACAGCCTCCAAGGTTTTTAATGTACCCATAGAAAACGTAACTAGAGAACAGCGTAGTAATGCTAAAACCGTAAACTTTGGTATTATTTACGGTGTATCTGCATTCGGTTTAAGCAATCAAACCAACCTAAACCGAACAGAAGCTAAAGAACTTATAGACACCTATTACGAAACTTACCCCAAGCTAAAACGCTTTATAAGCACGCAAGTGTACTTTGCGCGCGACAACGGTTATGTACAAACGGTTCTAGGAAGACGCCGCTATTTAAAAGACATTAATTCCAGAAATGCAGTAGTGCGAGGTGCCGCAGAGCGGAATGCCGTTAACGCTCCTATTCAAGGAAGTGCTGCCGATATTATAAAAATAGCCATGATTAAAATTTACAAACAATTACAATCTAGCCACTACAAAACCAAAATGCTACTACAAGTGCATGATGAATTGGTTTTTGATGTATACAAACCCGAGTTAGATGCTATTAAACACCTGGTAAAAACCGAAATGGAACAAGCCTTTAACCTTCCTGTACCTCTGGTAGTAGATATGGACACCGGAAACAACTGGCTAGAGGCTCATTAACCTTTTAAAAATAGTAAAAAACACAACGTGTTAAAATTAACAGAAAGCCCTAAAAGCCTGTAAACAAATAACAAAAATACTCGTAAATTTGCATAGAGTTTATTTAATAACAAAAACACTTAAAAAAATGAAAAAATTGTTAGTTGTAATGTTTGCCGCTTTAGCTTTTAGCTGTGGTAACGACAAAAAAAATGAAAAAGCATCAGAACCTGTAAAAGCAGCTACAGAAAAACCAGCTGAAACAAAGGCTCCTGCTGCAGACCCCAATCAGGCGGTAGTTGTTATTGAAAGTAACGACCAAATGAAATACAACATGAGTGAAATTCGCGTAAAAGCGGGCCAAAAAGTAAAGCTAACGCTTAAGCATGTTGGTAAGATGAAAAAAGAAGTTATGGGCCATAATTGGGTGTTATTAACCCAGGATGCAGACGTAGCAGCTGTTGGTCAAGCAGGCGCTATGGCAGCAGATAATGATTACATTCCGGCAGACATGACGGACAAAATAATAGCGTATACTAAAATGATTGGTGGCGGCCAAAGCGATACCATCGAATTTGAAGCACCAGCGCCAGGAACTTACAGCTTTATGTGTACGTTTCCAGGACACTATGCTTTAATGAAAGGCACCTTTATTGTGGAGTAGGCATTAAAGACCGCTATACTTACACTAAAAGCGATTACATAACTCCAAAAAGTTTTGTAATCGCTTTTTTTTTGGCCAAACTTATTGCCCAACCTCCTAATTAAAACAGTCCAATTATAAAGGTGCTTTACCCATTTTGGACAGCTTTTGGTTAATATTAAAAATACGGCTTCTAATGTTGGTATACCCAAAACTTTTCAATCTTTCGGTATGCATATTCAAATAATTTTCGGCGGCTTCTTTTGTTTCAAACATATAAACACCACCTGCCTCTTGCGTGTCTTTATTTTCCGTCCAGAATTTCCAAATAAATCCAGGTTCTTCAACAATACTCTCAATAAGTTGTGTCATTTCTTGCGCTAACGCATCGCCCCATTTACCTTTGTGTGGAAAATCCACGTACATAATAACTGCCATAATTTTTAATTTAAATTTTTTGTAAAACTAGCCTAAAAAAAAGCTAAAAAACATGGCATTTGTCATAAAAAAACAAAAAACAAGCACGTTTTAAACTATCCTTTTTACACGAACCCCATTGCACCAACAAGCAAAAGAAAGAAAACACAACACCTATGTGCAGGTTAGCAAACCATAATAGCTGAAAAACGTAAGTAACAAGGTAATTGAGCGCAGGAAATAGGCATTTTAAAGCCTATGAACTAAGCAATCCACTCAGAATCAAACCCCTAATAAAAAAAGATATTAACAAGGTTATTAAAAATAAGTAATCACACTGTTTGTTAATCAAATATATAATCGTAAATTTGCAAACTCTTTTAAAGAGAGGAATGTTTAATTAGAAAAATTAATAAGTGTGGACACATTAAGCTACAAAACGATTTCAGCCAACAAAGCTACTGTAAACAAAGAGTGGGTTTTAGTTGATGCTGAAGGTCAAACATTGGGCCGTTTAGCTTCTAAAGTTGCAAAACTTTTAAGAGGAAAACATAAGCCTAACTTCACACCACACGTTGATTGCGGTGATAACGTTATTGTTATAAACGCTGAAAAAATCAACTTAACAGGTAACAAGTGGTCGGAAAAAACTTACATCCGTCATACTGGTTATCCAGGTGGTCAAAGAAGTTTAACTGCTACAGAATTGTTTGGAAAAGATCCAGCAAGGTTAGTAGAAAAATCAGTAAAAGGAATGTTACCTAAAAACAAATTAGGTGCCAATTTATTCCGTAACCTTAACGTTGTTGTTGGTGCCGAGCATGCACATGCTGCGCAAAAGCCAAAAACAATAAACTTAAACGAATTCAATTAATGGAAGTAATTCACAAAATTGGCCGTAGAAAGACGGCTGTTGCTCGTGTATACCTTGCCCAAGGAACTGGCAAGATTACGATTAATAAAAAAGACATGACGGCTTATTTTCCGACAGCAACTTTGCAGTACAAAATTAAGCAACCTTTAGTTATGACTAACAATGATAGCAACTTTGATATTACAGTAAATGTATATGGAGGTGGTATAACAGGTCAGGCAGAAGCAATCCGTTTAGGTGTTTCGCGCGCTATGTGCGAATTAGACCCTGAAAACAGATTAATTTTAAAGCCAGAAGGCTTGCTAACTAGAGATCCAAGAATGGTAGAGCGTAAGAAATTCGGTCAGAAAAAAGCGCGTAAAAAATTCCAATTCTCGAAACGTTAATCGCTTATCCATGGCGCTTATGGCGCTACATAATTGGATAGTAACAAAAAGAAACAATTTAAACAGTTATTGTTGTCCTTATATAAAAACAGGATTTAGTTTAGCATCTAAATGGTTTAGGCAATTTTTATTATTAAAAGAACCACTAAATCATTGCTAATTCAACAGAACGTAAACTATTACAAAATGGCAGTAGAAGTCAAAGAATTATTAGAAGCAGGTGTACACTTTGGACACCTAACACGTAAGTGGGACCCAAACATGGCGCCTTACGTGTATATGGAGCGTAACGGTATCCATATTATTAACCTATACAAAACAGCAGCTAAAATAGAAGAAGCTGGCGATGCCTTAAGCAAAATTGCCGCTTCGGGACGCAAAATTTTATTTGTAGCCACAAAAAAACAAGCTAAAGATATTGTAGCAGAAAAAGCATCGGAAATTAACATGCCATACATTACTGAAAGATGGCCAGGTGGTATGCTTACAAACTTTGTAACTATTAGAAAAGCCGTAAAAAAAATGGCTACTATTGATAGAATGAAGAAAGATGGCACCTTTAATTCCCTTTCTAAAAAAGAGCGTTTACAAGTAGACCGTCAGCGCGCTAAATTAGAAAAAAACTTGGGCTCTATTTCCGATATGACCCGCTTACCAGCAGCTTTATTTGTGGTAGACATTAAGCGTGAGCACATTGCTATTAAAGAAGCGCAAAAATTAAACATTCCAATTTTTGCTATGGTAGATACCAATTCAGATCCACGCCAAGTGGATTATGTAATACCTGCAAACGATGACGCTTCAAAATCTATAGACAAAGTGTTAACCCACGTAGCAGCTGCTATTTCAGAAGGTTTAGCTAAACGTAAAGCAGAAAAAGACGCTCCTAAAGCCGAAAAAGATGCACCTAAAGCTAAAAAAGAGGTAGCTAAAGAAGAAGAAGAATAAATTAAAGTAAAACAATACCTAAAAAGTCGTTTAATACCCTTCCCTTACAGAAAGCACGTTAAACGACTTTTTTAAATTAAAATACATTATCAAGCTATGGTAAAAGTAACAGCCGCAGAAGTAAATAAATTAAGACAAGCCACTGGTGCAGGTATGATGGACTGCAAAAAAGCTTTAGTAGAAGCTGAAGGCGATTTTGACAAAGCCATTGACGTATTACGTAAAAAAGGACAAAAAGTTGCCGAAAAAAGAGCAGACAGAGAGTCCTCTGAAGGTGCAGCAGTAGCCAAAGTTAACGATACCAATACACTTGGTGTTGCGCTTGTTCTTGGTTGCGAAACAGACTTTGTTGGTAAAAACGAAAGCTTCCTAGCATTAGCAAACGAACTAGCAAACCATGCCTTAAATTTCGATACTAAAGAAGCCCTATTAGAAAGCGATTTTAACGGTATGACCGTTGCTGAAAAGCTAGTAGAACAAACTGGCGTTATTGGCGAAAAACTAGAAATAACTGCATTCGAAAAATTAGAAGCACCTTATGTTGGGCAGTATGTTCACATTAACAAAATTGCTGCTTTAGTTGGTTTATCGCAGCCTGTAGAAAAAGCAGATACACTGGTTAAAGACTTAAGTATGCAAGTAGCCTCTATGGGAGCAACCTCATTATCTTACAAAGATTTTGATCCTGCTTACATAGCAGCGGAAACAGAAGCACGTATTGCCGTTATAGAAAAAGATAACATTGAATTAGGTCGTTTGGGTAAAACACTTAAAAACGTCCCTAAATACATTTCTATGGCGCAATTAACGCCTGAAGTTTTAGCGCAAGCTGAAGCCGATGCCAAAGCAGAATTAAAAGCTGAAGGCAAACCAGAACAAATTTGGGACCGTATTTTACCAGGTAAAATGGAGCGTTTCATTTCAGATAATACCACGTTGGATCAAGAACAATGTTTATTGGATCAGCGTTTTATTAAGGATGAAAAACAAACTGTTGCACAGTATGTAGCATCTTTTGGCGATGTTGCCATAACAGATTTTAAACGTGTAACCGTAGGTTAATTTTAAACTACTAACACCCTAATTTTCGCTGATTACTCACTGAAAATAATAGATTAAAAACCACGATTTCTTAAAAAAGAATCGTGGTTTTTTTATGTATACCATCGCCTCTTATAAATTGTACCCCAAAGTAAACATAAGTGTTTGTGGCATTATATAGGTTTTTGAATCCGAAATAATGTAAGCTGAAAAACTATTTTGTCTCCTAAATTGGACATCAAACACATTATTTGATTCTATTTTAAAACTCCAAGCACTATTCTCATGTCTGTAATACAAGGACATATTCGCCAAATCATAAGTACTGTTTTGATTGAATGATTTATTTTTATACCGATACATGTTATAATCGAGTGAGAAAATAAATCCGTTTAAAAAGTCGTAATCTATATTAATAAATGGTTTATTTGTTATAAATTCTGCTTTCATATTACCCGAAGTATAGTTGCCAATGTCATGTTTATATCCAATTTCTACCGTTGGAAAATTTTTATATAGTGTTTTGGCGGTCACATTCAATCCTGTCTGGTTGTTTCTACTGTTTTGGAAAAAACCATCTATTTGTTGAAGATAGTTACTACCATTATAGCTTAAACCCAAACCAAATTTTATTTTTTTAATCTTTTTACTAATATTCCCCATGATTTGCCAATTTTCGGAAGGGTTTTTTAACATTACAACACTCACAAACTGATTGGCATTTACATAATTGACCATATTTAATACACCATCTATTTTTTTAGTATATCTAGCGTTAGCATATAACATAACACCTCTATACGTGCTGAATTTCCTATAACCTAAACTCAATACATGATACAGTTCATTTTCTAATTCTTCGTTACCTTTAAAAACTGAATTATAACTTTGTAAATAAAACTGGTTAGCAAATTTAGACACATCGGAAAAGGATGTTTTAAGGTCATAATTAAACTGTAATCTCTTTGAAGTATTAAAATCTATTTTAGCTGTAAAATTAGGTAAAATGACAAATTTATTTTTTGTTATTTTCGATTCATTGTCTAAATCCCAATTGTAAGCGTGAAAAAAAGCACCCTGATTGAATGTGAAAATTCCTGTTTTAAATTTATAATTAAGACCAAGAAAGAGATCATTCAAACTAAAATTCAGATCATTACCAAAACCAGAGGAATTGAAATTATTAATAGTACCATCTAAAAGTTCTTGACTGTCGTTGGTGTAAAAAAATTGGTTTAAATAGCTATTCCCAATGGTCGTATAAATATGATTATTTTTGTTTAGCACCCAATAATATTTAAAATAGAGATTAAAATTAGTACTTTTAGTTTCCTTTAATTGATTCAACTTAATAACAGCTTCATCAATAACTGGAATTAAACCATCTAAAATAGCGTCATTACTTTCCCAGAAAGTTGTCGAATTATTTTTATCATAAACAAAATCGGCCGCAAATGAAAAGGTATGCTTTTTAGATGCTTTTTTATGCCATTCTATATTTTGGTTTAAAAATATAGCATCTAAATCTTGACGGTTAAAAAATCTACTATTGGAAACACCTATCAATGAATTTATAGTATTGTTATTTTTTAAACCTGACCCTTTAAATTGTGTTTTAAAATTCCATTGTTCGGTTAAATTGGGTAAATACTTAAAATTTAAATTTCCGATACCGAACGTGCTATTCGTATTATCAAAATCGTCCTTTAATTCATTAAAATTATTGTATTGATTAAAGGTCTGATTGAAAGTATCATCTTTGGTTTTAGAAAAAATACCATAGCCTTGAACATTTAGTTTATTATTAATTTCTTGGCTAATATTTAATGCGGCTAATTGATTCTGGCTTTTAATGACATCTCTATTTTCTAATAATTGAAGAAAATCTTTATTACTAGTATCAAATACAGTACTTCCTTCTTTAAAAGCTTCGTTAAGCCCACCTTAAAATTCAAAATAGTCTTTGTAAGTTAACACCTGCTCGGCTGTATTATTGAGATTACCAATAAAATTGATATCAGTTTTCGGACTGTAGTAAAACATATTACTATGAGCTTTATAAAAATCTTGATTCCCTTTTCCTACTTCAATATCTCCAAAAACAAAATCCTTCTTATCCTGCTTTAACTGAACATTCATAGCCATTTCCTCACTATCCACCAAATCTTTTAAAAAAGCTATTTCATTATAGTTATCTATAACTTCAATTTTATCAACGGCATTTGCAGGAATATTATCGATGGCTAATTTAGAACCGCCTCCGAAAAACGTTTTTCCTTCCACAAGCATGGTAGTCACTTTTTTCCGTTTACAGTAATAGTTCCGTCTTTTTCAACCGCAACACCTGGTAGATTATTAAGAATATTTTTTAGTTTACGTTCATTACCTGTTAAAAATTTATCTACATTGTAGGTAATAGTATCTTTTTTAACCATTACAGGTAATTCTATAAACACTTCATCTAATCTGTTATCCTGCTCTTTTAACTCAATATTTTTCGTAGTGTCCTTTTTAGAATCCGTATTAAACTTATATGAAGCATAGCCTAAAAAACTTATTGTGATCTCGTATACACTATTTTCCAATTCTAATTGATAACGACCTAGTTCATCCGTAATAGCAAATTTCATTCTTTTTAGAGAATCTTGAGGTTGGGCAATAATATTGGCATTTTGCAAAGGTTTTTGCAAACTATCTTTTACTGTCCCTTTTAAGGTACTTTGCGAAAAACCAGATAACTTACATACCAACAAAAGCAATAATAATATTTGGGTTTTCTTCATAAGATTAAACTCTAAACAAATTATTGAACTAAAATAATTAATTCCCTTTTTTCCGTTCTGCCTCCAAATCGCCAATTATGTTATGTGATTCTTCTTCGGTTAAAATTTTGCTATTTTCTTCAGGTCTAATAATTTTCACCTCCTTTTCAGGGTTTAAGATAATTGATGTAGCAGTTAAAGTAAACATATCTCTTTGAATTTCTAAAACTAAACCAGGTAAACCACTATAATTACTAGGCCCAAAATTCAATGGTAATTCTGGAGCAAACCAGGCAATAACCTGCCTGTTATAGTAAAATCCTTTTCTACTGTATAGCCTCTCTGTAGCAATAGCTTGATAACAAACATAGCCCCCGATTTTTAATGTTTTATTGGTAACTTCCCATTTTAAAGGTTCACGAGAAATAAAACCCAGATTAGGCGTCCATTGAATAATTTTGCCAGTACTTGTATTTGTATAATACGGAGATTTATCAGCTAGACTACCAATATTATAACCTTCTTCCATTTCCAATGAAGGTTTTAAATAATAATAGGACTCATTATCTTTAATATTCAAATCAAAATCTTGTGGCTGCGCATTTCGGTACATGTCTGCAACGCGTTGTTTAACACCCATTTCAACGTCTTTATTATTTTCTAAAGCAATTAAAAAGCTATCAACATATTTTTGATTTATTTCCCCAACGTAAGTTATTACAGCATTCTTGTCCTGTGCCCATACATTAGTAGAAACCTATATAATTGATAGTGCGAGTAGGGTTTTTATTTTAATCATTTTTAATATTTGTTTGTATTCATAAAGAAAAAGGTCTTTGTTTATTTAAATAAAACTATTTTGGCTATGGAGTTAACAAAAAATTAAATTAACCTTTTAGCCGTAAACAAAGACCTAATATAGTCAATTAGCAACCATTATTACTCATACAGGTATTAAAGTGGTTGTAATCATGAGGAAAAGCAACATCACAAACAGTAAAAACCGTTGAACACGGTATTTTCTTTTGCAACTTTTGGGTCCGTTCTGTCGATTCCAACTTACTTGAATCAGACATGGCAGTTACTCCCGAAAAGGAAAACCGTTGATAAAATTGTTGTTTTAAAAATTTTAGTAATATGTAAGTTTTAAGCCAGTATTAATAATATTAACAGCTGGCAGGTTTAAATAAAAAGTTTTCAGTTTAATCATATTGCCCCTAAAAATTAGCGCTCATTTAGGTTACAATCATATCAAAAAAACCACCATTATAACTGAATAAAAAATGCGTTATTTTAATGACACACTCAAAGTTATAAAAAAAAAAAAAAAAAAACGATTCTGGCAAGGATTTTAATTCAATTTATGCCGTTCATCGAAAACCTTTCATATACATTACGGTTTTCCCGTAATTTTGGCCATTTTCAGGGCAAAACTTAAAAATGAGGCATAAATTTTAGGCATACTACTATTGCTTTAAAGATGTTCTTACTTATTGTAAATCCCACGGTATAAAAATTTAAAAAATAAAAAAATTATGTAGCTTTGCACAACGCTTTATTCCTAACAAACCGGGGAATTTTATATATTTAAATTATCACATGAAATACAACAGGATTCTTCTAAAACTATCAGGCGAGGCTTTAATGGGTAACCGGCAATATGGTATCGATCCGGCACGCTTATCTGAATACGCCAACGACATAAAAGAAATAACAGATAAGGGCATTCAAGTAGCCATTGTAATTGGTGGTGGTAATATTTTTAGAGGGGTTGCTGGTGCCAGTAACGGAATGGATCGTGTTCAAGGAGACCATATGGGCATGCTAGCCACTGTAATTAACGGGTTAGCATTACAGAGCGCTTTAGAAAACGCCGGTATCCCAACACGCTTACAGTCGGCTATACATATTGAAGAAGTGGCCGAACCCTTTATTCGCCGAAAAGCTATGCGCCATTTAGAAAAAGGACGGGTAGTTATTTTTGGAGGCGGCACAGGAAACCCATACTTTACTACAGATTCTGCCGCCGTTTTAAGAGCTATAGAAATTGAAGCCGACGTTATTTTAAAAGGCACACGCGTAGATGGCATTTATACGGCAGACCCTGAAAAAGATGCTCAAGCCATAAAATTTGACCACATAACTTTTGATGATGTTCTTCGTAAAGGTTTAAAAGTTATGGATACAACCGCTTTTACCTTAAGTCAGGAAAATGAACTTCCCATTATTGTTTTTGATATGAATAAAAAAGGGAATTTATTAAAAGTGGTTTCTGGCGAAAATATAGGCACAAAAGTTAATTTATAATCATACATTTACATTTCGGCGTTGCAAAAAACGCCCTATCATTAAATACTTGTTTACAAATGGAAGACATTCAATTTATATTAGATACGGCAAAAGAATCTATGGATGCCGCTATTAAACATCTAGAAAAACAGCTGGCAAACATTAGAGCCGGTAAAGCCAGTCCTGCCATGCTGGGTAGCGTTATGGTAGATTATTATGGTTCGCAAACACCATTAAGCCAAGTTGCCAATGTAAACACTCCAGATGGCCGCACCATAACAGTTCAGCCATGGGAAAAAAATATGCTTCAAGAAATTGAACGCGGTATTATGCATGCCAATTTAGGCTTTAACCCCATGAATAATGGCGATACCATTATTATAAATGTACCACCGCTAACCGAAGAACGCCGAATTACGCTAGCAAAACAAGCCAAAGCAGAATCTGAAGATGCTAAAGTAAGTGTTCGTAGCGCTCGAAAAGATGCCAATACAGACATTAAAAAGTTAAAAGAGGTATCGGAAGATCTGCAGAAAAACGCTGAAGCTGATGTTCAGAAAATGACCGATAATTACGTGTCGAAAATTGATGGCATACTAGAGGTAAAAGAAAAAGAAATAATGACTATTTAAGGCTTGGTATAAACAATACCAAACCCTTTAATATATACTAATAGTAACATGCAAGCCTGTCATGTGGAACTACCTTATAGCTGTTTTATGTTTCCTATTCGTTCTGCATACGCATGGGCAAGCTCCCGCTATAAACCAAGATCCGATAGCCGTAAAACAGGACTCCATAAAAAAACGTGAGTTCCTTCAAAAGCTTGGTAATGGTTTTATACCTACCAAGTATTTTGATATTGATTTACGCTACCTAATAAAATACAACCAATACGAAGGTTTGCGGAATGGATTTGGCGGACTTACCAATAATAACCTATCAAAAGTATTTCGCATAAACAGCTACGTAGCCTACGGCTTCCGCGACAACCGCTTTAAATATGGTGTAGGCGGTAGTTTGCGTTTAACCAAAAATAACAAAACGTGGCTAAACCTTTACTACACCGATGATTTACAAGAAACAGGTAGCTCTAAATTTTTAACCGATAAACGCTTTTTTAGTTTTTTTGAACCACGGCTCTTAAACATCGATTTGTTTTATAAGTATATTGAACAATCCATATCCGTAACCCACGAACTTGCGCCCCAAGTACTTACCGAACTTCAATTATCTGTTAGCAATGTAAACCCTACTTACACCTACCAGTACATTCACAACGGCACTAGTTACACCGAATTTAATTTAAGTAAAGTTGTATTGTCGGCTCAATTTAACCCCTTTAGTACGTATACGCTCGTAAAAAACCGATTAAAAGAAACCACGGTAGGTTACCCTAAATTTTCAGTACAACTCACACAAGCAGCAGCCGGTATTTTTAAAAGTGAATTAAATTTTACTAAAATAGACTTTCGTACCCTATACGAAATACACTTGCCATCGCAAGCCTATAGCCGTTTTATAGTAACCTCTGGTTTAGCTGCCGGAAACGCGCCTTTGTCGCATTTATACCACGCCTACCCAAACAATATTAATAAAGAAACCATTTTACAACGGTTTTCTGTGGCCGGAATAGATAGCTTTGAAACTATGTATTTTAACGAATTTTTTTCCGATAGGTTTGTTACCCTACAATGGCGCCACTATTTTAAACCCTTTAACATTGCCGCCCGGTTTAAACCCCAATTAGTCCTTATTTCCCGATTTGCTATTGGTAACATGAGCCATATTCATAAACACCAAGGCATACAATTTGGAACGCTAAACAAAGGTTATACAGAGTCCGGTTTCGAAATAAATAAAATTCTTTTTGGCTTTGGTTTAAGCGGAACCTACCGCTATGGTGGTTACCATTTACCAGAATTTGGCGATAATATTGCCGTAAAATTTACTTTTAACCTCACATTATAAAGCAATCCCGCCCGTAATAGGTTGCTTTTCCTTAACTTTGCGGCTGTTTTAAAATAACTATGTTTAAATTACTTACAAAAGGATTTTGGGATGTTGTTGCACGACTTATTTTGCGTAACAAAATTGCCATTCTGATTAGCATTTTTGCCATAACCATATTTTTTAGTCTGCAATGGAAAAATATGCGATTTACCTACACCGAAGCAAATTTACTACCAGACGACCATCCTGTAAATTTAGTTTACCAAAATTTCCTCGACATTTTTGGGGAAGAAGGCAACTTAATTGTTTTAGGTGTAAAAGATAGCACCTTATTTACCGTAGAACACATGAACGCTTGGAACAACCTATCCAACCGTTTTAAAGCCTTCAGTGCTGTAGATGCTGTAATATCACTAAACGACCTGCAAAAACTAGTTAAAGACGAAACCAACGAGCGTTTTGTATTGGAACCTTTTATAGCAGATTCCATTAGCTCCATGGACCAACTTAATAAGCTTCAAGACGAGCTGTTTAATCAGTACCCTTTTTACGATAATTTCCTGTTTAACAAAAACACCAAAACTGTTAGAACAGCCATTTACATGAACAAGGCTATTGTAAATACGGCCGCCCGAAAAGATTTTGTTTTTGACGATTTAATACCACTTATAGCCCAATTCGAAAAGGATACCAATATTAACGTTCGGGTTTCCGGTATGCCTTACGTTAGGACCTTAAACGCGCAAAACATTGTAGACGAAATTGGTATTTTTATAGCTGGTGCTTTAGCTGTAACCTCATTAATTTTCTTTTTATTTTTCCGATCGGTGCGCGCTACACTAATATCCATGTTTGTGGTTTGTTTGGGTGTTATGTGGACCTTTGGTATTATTGGACTCCTTAACTACGAAATTACCGTGTTAACGGCTCTAATTCCGCCTTTAATTATTGTTATTGGTATTCCTAACTGTATTTTTCTAATTAACAAATACCAACACGAAGTAAAATTACACGGCAACAAGGTACGCTCCTTACAACGTGTTATTACCAAAGTGGGTAACGCCACCTTAATGACTAATGTTACCACAGCTTCTGGTTTTGCTACTTTTATTTTAACCGAAAGTACCCTGCTCAAAGAATTTGGTATTGTGGCCTCGTTAAGCATTTTAGCCATTTTTATTCTTTGCCTATTTATTATTCCTATTATCTACACCTTTTTACCTTACCCAAAAGAACGGCACCTTGAACATTTAAACAAACGCTGGATTGGTGGTTTTGTAAACTGGATGGAACGTATGGTAAAGGAACGCCGCATAACTATATATATTTCGGCAATTATTCTTTTAATTGCCAGTATGATAGGTATATACCAAATAAAAATTTCTGGCAGCCTTATTGAAGACATGTCTAAAGAAGCCGAGTTTTTTGGCGACATCCGCTTTTTTGAAGAAGAATTTAATGGCATCATGCCTTTAGAAATTTTAATAGATACCAAACGTAAAAAAGGGGCTACCAAATTAGCAACTCTAAAACGTATGGACGAACTGGAGCAGCTAATACTAGAAACACCCGAGCTTTCCAAGCCCATTTCCATAGTAGGTTTAGCAAAATACGCAAAACAAGCCTATACAAACGGAAACCCAAAATACTACCAGTTACCAACAAGTCAGGAAAATTTATTTATTTCGTCGTACATTAAAAACTCCGCTTCCGATGTGGATTTACTGAAGAGTTTTGTGGACAGCACCGGCCAGTATGCGCGCATTACCACCTTTATGAAGGATGTAGGCACCGATAAAATGGAACGTATTGAAGAAGATTTACAATCGGAAATAAACAAAACATTTCCTGCAGATAAATACCATGTTACCATTACGGGTAAAGCATTAGTATTCCAGAAAGGGACCAAGTATTTAGTAAAAAATTTAGCCATATCCTTATCGCTTGCCATTTTACTTATTTCCTTATTTATGGCCTACATGTTTAGGTCTTTTAAAATGATAATTGTATCTCTTATTCCAAACCTGCTACCCTTACTTATTACGGCTGGTTTAATGGGCTATTTAGGCGTTCCTATTAAGCCATCAACCATTTTAGTGTTTAGCATAGCTTTTGGTATTTCTGTGGATGATACCATTCACTTTTTAGCTAAATACAGGCAGGAGCTGCAAGCCAATCATTGGAAAATTAGAAAATCTGTTTACGCAGCATTACGGGAAACCGGTGTAAGTATGTTTTACACATCTATTGTGTTGTTTTTTGGTTTCTCCGTATTTACAATATCTAGCTTTGGCGGCACCGTAGCACTAGGCGCTTTGGTATCTGCTACCCTTTTATTTGCCATGCTGTCCAACCTACTATTGTTGCCTTCTTTACTATTATCTTTAGAGCGCAACATTGCTAACAAAGAAGTATTAAAAGAACCAAGTATTAATATAATTCCAGAGGAAGATGATGAGGAACCAGATAATAACCTAACCAACCACAATACCCCTACTAAATAAAGTATTGCAGTAATTTGGTGCCTTTATATCTGCCTTAAACTATTACCTTTGTAACTACAAATTTTTATAACATGACCATGCATACAGTTGCCCAATTATTAAAAAAAGGACAAACACTTCAGGAGGTAACCATTAAAGGATGGGTAAGAAGTTTTCGTTCTAAACGATTTATTGCTTTAAACGATGGCTCAACTTTACATAATATTCAGTGTGTTGTTAATTTTGAAGAAACTGATCCCAACTTACTTAAGCGTATAACAACTGGCGCTGCTTTAGCCATTACAGGCGAACTTACGGAAAGCCAAGGACAAGGCCAACAATTGGAAGTTCAAGTAACCGGTATAGAGGTACTGGGCGATTCCGATCCGGAAACCTATCCTATTCAACCTAAAAAGCACTCATTCGAGTTTTTAAGAGAAAACGCTCATTTACGCACCCGCACAAATACCTTTGGGGCAGTAATGCGTTTGCGCTCGGCGTTATCGTTTGCCATACATAAGTATTTTAACGAAAACGGGTTTTACTACATGCACACACCTATCATTACAGGTAGCGATGCCGAAGGTGCTGGCGAAATGTTTCGCGTTACCAATTTAGACCCTAAAAATCCACCGTTAACAGAAAATGGCGACGTAAATTTTTCGGAGGATTTTTTTGGAAAAGAAACCAACCTTACGGTTTCTGGCCAGTTAGAGGCAGAAACCTACGCCATGTCGTTAGGTAAAGTGTACACTTTTGGCCCAACTTTTAGGGCAGAAAATTCGAACACCTCGCGGCATTTAGCCGAGTTTTGGATGATTGAACCCGAGGTTGCTTTTATGGACCTAGCAGGTAATATGGATTTAGCCGAGGATTTTATGAAATCTGTTTTACGTTATGTTTTAGAACACAACAAAGAAGATTTAGAGTTTTTAAACCAACGGTTACTTGACGAAGAAAAAACAAAACCACAAGCCGAGCGTTCCGACATGTCCTTACTTGAGAAAATTACATTTGTGGTAGACAATAATTTTAAGCGTGTTAGCTACACAGAAGCTATAGATATTCTTAAAAATAGTAAGCCTAACAAGAAAAAGAAATTCAAATATATTATTGAAGAATGGGGCGCCGATTTACAAAGTGAACACGAACGCTTTTTAGTAGAAAAACATTTTAAATGTCCTGTTATTTTGTTCGATTATCCCGCAAATATTAAAGCCTTCTACATGCGTTTAAATGAAGATGGAAAAACCGTTCGCGCTATGGATATCCTATTTCCTGGTATTGGCGAAATGGTTGGTGGCTCGCAACGTGAAGAGCGCTTAGACGTTCTAAAAGAAAAAATGAAAGCCTTAAACATAGACGAAAAAGAACTTTGGTGGTACCTAGATTTACGTAAATACGGAACCGCCGTACACTCTGGTTTTGGTTTAGGTTTTGAGCGTTTGGTAATGTTTGCAACAGGTATGAGCAATATTCGCGACGTAATTCCGTTCCCAAGAACACCTCAAAATGCCGAGTTTTAAACCCCATCAACACCACCCAATAAGCTAAAATAATTTTATAAAACAATCTGCGTTACGCCGTAAAGTAGATTGTTTTTTTTATTTTTATACAAACCGAAAACACTGGCATGCTTAAGCAATTTTTACAATTCAAATTATCACAAAAGCTATCTCCACAGCAAATTCAATTAATGAAATTGATACAGCTGCCTACGCAAGCTTTTGAGCAACGCCTAAAACAAGAACTAGAAGAAAATCCAGCGCTTGAAAGTGGTAAAGAATCTCTGGACGATCCCTTTGAGGACGACTTTGATAATAGCCAAGATACCTACGAGGATAACGAAACCATTAATGCAGACGACATAAATGTTGACGATTATTTAAGTGATGACGACGTTCCCGATTACAGAACACAAGCCAACAATTACAGCGCCGATGACGAGGATAAATCCATACCGTATGCAGCGGGAACATCCTTTACCCAGCATTTAAAAAACCAATTAAATACCTTTCGTTTAAATGACGAAGAACGCGACATTGCCGAATTTTTGGTAGGTAGTGTAGACGAAAGTGGATACATACGAAGAGAATTGGCAGACATCATGGACGATTTAGCCTTTACACAAAATGTATATACCACCGAAGAAACAATAAAACAAGTTTTAAAAATTGTTCATCAGTTAGACCCTGCAGGTGTTGGGGCTCGTAATTTGCAAGAGTGTTTGAGTATCCAATTACACCGCAAGCAAAAAAATCCAGATGTAGAACTAGCCATTAATATTATAGACCATGCTTTTGAACAGTTTACCAAAAAACATTACAAAAAGCTAATACAAAAGTTCGATATTACCGAAATTCAACTAAAAGATGCTATTCAGGTTATTGAACATTTAAATCCAAAACCAGGCGGCTCCTACGCCGGAAACAACCGAATTGTAGAACATATTGTTCCAGATTTTGCTATCCGTATTGTGGACGGCGAGTTAGAACTAACCCTAAACGGCCGGAATGCTCCAGAGCTTCACGTATCGCGCGAGTATAGCAACATGATGAAAGGGTATAAGGAAAGTAAAGAAAAATCTAAATCGCAAAAAGAGGCTGTTCAGTTTATAAAGCAAAAGCTAGATGCTGCTAAATGGTTTATAGAAGCCATTAGGCAACGCCAACAAACCTTGTTTGTAACCATGAACGCCATTATGCACTACCAAAAAGACTATTTCCTTACTGGCGATGAACGCAAACTACGCCCCATGATTTTAAAAGATATTGCCGACGAAATTAATATGGACGTTTCTACCGTGTCCCGCGTGGCAAACAGCAAATATGTGGACACACCGTATGGCACCAAGTTAATAAAGGAATTTTTCTCGGAATCTATGACAAACGACCAAGGCGAAGAGGTGTCTACCCGCGAAATAAAAAAAATACTGGAAACCGTTATAGAAGAAGAAAACAAACGAAAGCCCTTAACCGATGATGCGCTGGCTAAAATATTAAAAGAGAAGGGCTACCCCATAGCACGGCGCACCGTTGCTAAATACCGCGAGCAGCTTGACATCCCTGTGGCCCGTTTACGAAAAAAAATCTGATGAACGCTATTTTACGAAGTATTTCGTTTATTTTTCACCCCATTATAATGCCGCTGGTAGGTGTTATTTTTTATTTCACCAAATCGCCTAGGTATTTACCATTGGATATTATTCAGGCCAAAGTGGTTTCGTTGTTTATATTAACCATACTGCTACCTATTTTAATTTATATGTTATTAAAATCTGTTGGTAAAACAAGCTCTATATATTTACAAACCACCAATGAGCGTATTATTCCTTTGTTTATAAACGCCATTATCGTTTTACTAATCATTTTAAAGGTGCTGCCTAGCAACGAAATAATAGAGCTTTACTTCTTCTTTTTAGGTATTTTAGTATCTACCTTAAGTTGCTTTATTTTAGCCATCATGCAAATAAAAGCCAGCATACATATGATGGCTGTATCTGGCGTTTTTATGTTTTTCTTGGCTTTAAGTATTCACTTTAGTATTAATATAAATGGTAGTTTGGCTTTTATGGCGTTGTTAACAGGCGCTATTGCAACGTCTCGATTACACCTGCAAGCTCACAGCGTTCCAGAACTTGTTATAGGCTTATTTATAGGCTTTATACCACAGTTAATCCTTATTAATTACTGGATGTAAGCCCACGCATAACAACTGCAAAATACCGTTATAAAATATAAAAAATAAGCCCCACTTTTAAGGCCTGCATATCCACTAATTCCGATTCCAAGTAAGCCTCCGAAAATATAGTATTCAAGCCATAATAAACGTATATATTCCACGTATTGTAGCCAGCACTTATGGTAAGCCCGTATTGAAAATCGTTAAACGATTGGATATTTTTATTTTTTATAGTCCCTAAATCGCCTTTAAACTTGGACGAATTGTAAAACACATATCCCAAGTTAAAACCCGTATATATGCGCCAAAATTTGTAATCTGTTGCCGTAGAAGTACGCCATCTAAGTTGCAAAGGAACCTCCAACATATAGGTGGTAAACTTATTTTTGGTATAGCCCACCAAGTTCTTATCCAGCACCACGTACTGTAATTCGCCACCTTCACCCGAGGTAATAAGAAAATTATTATTAAATGAATTGGTAGAAACACCCAACCCAACACCAAGCCCTACATTGCGGCGCTTGTTAATGGGTATATCGCGAATAAATCCGGCATGGAACCCACTAGAAAACCCCGACTGAGCTACACCGCTAGGCTTGTTATTAAGCAAATTATAGGTAACGCCAATATAAAATTGATCTTCCCTGTATTTGTTGTCCAATATGGTATCTGAAGGCTTGCTCTGTTCCAGCAGCGTATCCTGCGAATAAACGCCTAGCACACCCCCAATAAAAATGAATAAAAACGCTAGCTTTTTCATATGCTCCAAACAGGTTTCAGTGCGACTCAAAAAAAAGGCGTTAAGATTTCTCTAAACGCCTTTTTCCTATAAAATTAAGATGTTGTTATTGATTAAGACTTTGTAAGGCATCACCCTTTCGTGTCTTATAATTTATTTTAAGGGCATTTACTTCGCGTAATTTCTGTTTAATATCAGACACCAAGCCCATGTTGGTTTCCTTATCCACACTTAATACAGTAGTTAAAAAAGGAACTTCTTCTTCACGTTTACTATCGCGTTCTGCAGCTATAAAAGCAGGTATTTCGGACACATCGGCAAACTTATCGTTTAACTGAATACGTGCTTCAGTTCCAAATTGCTTATACGCGCTGCTAGGTTTCCCGGCGTAAATATACATTAACAAATTTCGTTTCGCTAACTTTTCTACCTGGTCGGCAGCTGGTAGGCTATTTTGAATTTTTAATGTGTTTTGACGCATTACCGTAGCAACCATAAAGAAGAATAACAACATAAAAACAATATCCGGTAAGGATGCTGTAGATATGGCTGGTACGCCTCCGCCTTTTTTCTTTTTAAATTTAGACATAAATAATATGGTTTATCTAATTAGATTTTTTTGGTTCTGCTTCCGAAAATTTCTGTGGAATTAAAAGTTTAATTTCTTCAATCTTATCTTTTAATTGTGCTTTTCTGGCCGCAGAAGTTCTGGCATCGTTATACTCGTAATCGGCTTCAACGAAATTAACGCCTAAATTAGGGTAACGCAATTCAAACTCTCGGTTACGCAACACATTATAGGCAGCAATAATTTCGTTTTGCACGGCTATATACGTTTCATAACTAGTGGCCCTATCATTTTGTAACGAAATAATGGCTTTCTGAAAGTTGTCTGAAGATTTTGGGTTACGCTTACCTTTACAAGCTTTACAAGCATCTTCACCCGTGCCACCACCGTTATCTAAAAAGTCGACAGCAGCTTTACGCAAATCTTTAAGTGCTATCAAATCGCCGTCACTTCCTGCTGCTTTAAGCAAGAGTTGGTTGTTACCATTAACGGTAATTTGAAAAATATTTCGTTCTTTAATAATTGGCGGTTCTGTTTCTTCAATTGGCGGCAACTTTCGGTTAAGACCAGAGTCTATTTCGATGGTAGTTGTTACCAAGAAGAAGATTAGTAATAAGAAAGCAATGTCGGCCATGGAGCCTGCATTCACTTCCGGTGCTGCTCTTTTTGCCATGTTATTTACTTATTATTTTTTTAAGGCTAGATAGTAACATAATTACTGCAGCCGTTGCAATTAAAATATAGAAAGCTACCAAACCGGCGCCTACTAATTGAGAAGCGCTTTCGCTGGCTTGAATTCCATTGTAGTAATAAGCCATTGAATCGCCGCCACTAACAGCGTACGCTATAACCAATACTGCAGCAAAAATACCAACGCTAATAAGTGTGTTTTTTAAGGTAGCGGTATTTGTTACTAAATTTTTTAGTACAAATAATACCACAAAACCAATAGTTAGCGCCATAATGGCATAAGCTACATAGGCCATAGGATCCACAATAGCGGTATCTCCCATTGTAGCAGCAGATTTAATAGACTCGTCGCCTTCGGAAATGATTCTTACCAAGAAAACAATTCCTAAAAGCCCGAGAAGTCCCGCTACTATTTTTAATATTTTGTGTAAAGTCATAATTTTTAAAAATTATTGCGGTTAATTATTACTTCTTGTGTCTGATTAACAAGTCCATTAACGTAATGGATGCATCTTCCATATCGTTTACAATACTATCAATTTTAGCAATGATGTAGTTGTAAAATATTTGAAGAATAATAGCAACAATTAAACCAAATACGGTTGTTAAAAGGGCCACCTTAATACCTCCTGCAACTAAAGAAGGCTGCATATCGCCGGCTGCCTGAATTTTATCAAAAGCTTGAATCATACCAATTACCGTACCCATGAAACCAAGCATTGGTGCTAATGCAATAAATAATGAAATCCAAGATACATTTTTTTCTAACTGTCCCATTTGTACACCACCGTAAGCAATAACTGCTTTTTCGGCAGCTTCAACACCTTCATCCGTACGGTCTAAACCTTGATAAAAAATGGAGGCAACAGGACCTTTTGTATTTCTACAAACTTCTTTAGCGGCTTCTACACCACCAGATTGTAAGGCATTTTCTACCTCTTGTGTAAGCTTTTTAGTGTTAGTTGATGATAGGTTTAAGAAAATAATTCTCTCAATAGCAATGGCTAAACCAAGAATTAAACATAATAATACAATTCCCATAAACCCTGGACCACCTTCTATGAATCGTTTTTTTAATTCCTGGTGAAATCCTAATTCTTCTGCAGCAGCATCATCTGCGGCATCTTGAATTGTAGTAACAACTGTGTTGGCACTTGAAAATGCGCTAGTAGTTGCGTTAGCTGTTCCGAATGCCACAAAACACATAATGGCTAGGATAGAAAATAGTCTTTTCATTTGTTCTTGTTCTTAATTTTATTAGTTAAAGTGTTAAAGATATAAAAAAATTGTAATTAAAAAATTAAAATCACTGCCGAGTTATGAAGCGCTTTTAGCTAAACAACGCTTATTAAAACCCCACAATAAGAAAAGAATTTTAAGATGTTTACAGGCTGTTTTGCCGCTATTTTTAATTTAGAATAGGACTAAAATTTTGGTAAACAGACCCATACATAAAATACTTTAGCAGAGAGGAAGGGATTCGAACCCTCGATACCCTTTTGAGGTATACACGCTTTCCAGGCGTGCGCCTTAAGCCGCTCGGCCACCTCTCTGTTTTAAGTTTTTCTTACAGGCTGCCAAATAACGAAAAATCTTTAAAAGGTAAAAATTTTGTAAGTTAATTTTAAGCCATTTCACCTCTTAAGGCTGTTTCGAATACTGTTTTAAAGGTTTTATGTGCTATTTTCTCACCCAAAAGATACATTAACTTGGTAATGGCCGCTTCTGTGGTAATGTCTTTCCCTGAAATAACGCCTAAATTTTTAAGCTGTGAACTGGTTTCGTATTGCCCCATATTTACACTACCTCCCGAACATTGGGTAACGTTTATTATATGTACACCTTTTTTTATGGCATTAGCAATGGCACTTAAAAACCAACGCTCTGTAGAAGCATTGCCTGCGCCATAGGTTTCCAACACCACACCTTTAATATTTGGATTTTGTAAAATACTTTCAAGCACATCTTGGGTAATGCCCGGAAACAACTTTATTAAAGCCACGCGGGCATCCAGATGTTTATGGACTTGTAACTTTTTCCGGTGATTAGGCTTAAAAAGCGCTTCTTTATTAATGGTAATATGCACACCAGATTCTGCCAAATGTGGGTAGTTTAAACTTTCAAAGGCTTCAAAATGTTCGGCATTAAGCTTGGTTGTTCGGTTACCACGATATAGCTTATACTCAAAATACAAACCAACTTCCTTTATAATTGGGCGGTTGCGCACTTGTAACGAGGCCATTTGTATGGAAGTAATTAAATTCTCTTTCGCATCGGTACGCAAATCGCCTATAGGTAATTGCGAGCCTGTTAAAATTACGGGTTTACTTAAATTCTCTAGCATAAAACTTAATGCAGATGCGGTATAACTCATGGTATCGCTTCCGTGAAGCACCACAAAACCATCGAAATTATGGTAATTAGCTTCAATTATCTCGGCCATTTGTACCCAATAAGTAGGATTCATATTAGAGGAATCTATGGGTTCTTGAAACGATACGGTTTCAATATGGCAAGTAAGTAGTTTAAGTTCGGGGATTTGTTTTAATAAATTATTAAAATCGAATGCCTTTAAAGCGCCTGTGTTGGTATTTTTTATCATACCAATGGTACCACCGGTATAAATTAATAATATGTTAGGTTGTGTGTGATCCATAGTCAGACTTTAAAAACAGCTTTGGAATTTTCGGTTGTAATTTTAGCAATTTCGGCAGCCGGTAATTCATATAATTCCGATAATTTGTTGAGCACCTCAATCAGGTACGCGCTTTCGTTTCGTTTTCCCCGAAAAGGCTTTGGAGCAAGATAAGGCGAATCGGTTTCCAAAACAATATGCTCCAGTGAAATTTGATTTAAAAACTGATCTATTTTGCCATTTTTAAAGGTAACTACACCACCAATACCTAATTTCATATTATAGGAAATGGCTTGTTTGGCTTGTTCGAACGTTCCGGTAAAGCAGTGAAAAATTCCGTACAAATCTGGCGATTTTTCAGACTCTAATACGTCAAAAACAGCATCGAAGGCATCCCGACAATGAATAACTATTGGCAGGTTGTATTTTTTTGCTAGCTGTATTTGGTACTTAAACGCTTCTTTTTGAATGTCCAGCGTACTGGTATCCCAGTATAAATCAATCCCTATTTCGCCAACGGCATAAAACCTGCGTTTGGCTAATAAATTGGTTACATGCTTTAGCTCGTCTTTATAATTAGCTTTCACAGATGTAGGGTGTAATCCCGTCATTAAAAACATATGGTTTGGGAACGCTGCTTCTAACTGAAACATAGCTTCTGTGTACGAGGAGTCGATGGCTGGAATAAAAAATCGGGTTATACCAGCCTGTATAGCGCGTTGAATCATTTCCTCCCTGTCGGTGTCAAACGCGTCACTGTACAAATGCGTATGGGTGTCGGTTACTATCATGATGCAAAAGTAAAAAAGTAAGCATCAAACCTGGTTACTTTCCCCTTTATAATTTCTAATTTTACGTGATACCTCGTGTACCAATTCTGCCATGGTGCTATTTAGCCTATTTAACAAGCTATTTAGCTTATTTAGTGTATTTTTGGTTTTTTTCGAAAACAAACAGCTATGACAAAATCATCAAAACCAAGTCTAAAATCCTTTTTAACAGAGCAAGGCTATATTAAAGTAAACCTTAAACTTACTAAAACCCATCATTTTGAAATGAAAGCAACGCTTAACGGCGTTAAAGGCCGCTTTATTTTAGATACAGGTGCCTCTATATCTTGCGTGGGCTTTGAAGCAGCAGAAAAGTTTAAGTTAAAGGCTAAAGACTCTCCTATGAAAGCTGCTGGCGCTGGTGCTACAGATATGATGACGCAACTTGCCAAAAAAAATACCGTAAAAATTGGCAAGTGGAAACAAACTAAAGTCCCTTTGGTGTTGTTTGATATAACCCATGTAAATACGGCACTTACCAGCCACGATGCGAAACCGGTAGATGGTATTATTGGAGCCGATATTTTGAATCAAGCAAAAGGCATAATTGACTATAATAAAAAATGCCTCTTCTTAAAGTTGGCTGTGAAGAAACCGAAAGCTAAATTAGATTCCAATTAACGCCCAACAGATTGCCTACCAGCTTAAAGAACATATGCAAACAAAAAACACAACCTATATTTAAAAAATTACGTAGGGATACGTATTTTTTAAAAAGTATAGAGGCCTTATATTTGTATTGCTATTAATTAATTACTCCTTTTGAAAAAAAGGACTTTATATAAAAGACCTTAAAAGAATTTCTTTTAGGGTCTTTTTTTATGTTGTAGCCAACCTTCAGGAAACCTCAAAGAAATGGCCTACCATATAAAGCGATAGAAGTTAAAACGAAAATACGTAAACATACGTATTTTTTAAAATGTATGAACGCCGTACCTTTACATTGCTATTAGTTAGTTATTGGAAGGAGTACTGAATAGGGCTTTTAATGATGTTCATTAAAAGCCTTTTCTTTTTTTAGTCTGTTGCACGTTGTATACTTGTAATTTCCTAATAATATATACAGTCATTAAAAGTAGCCTTCTTGGGTTTTCTAGAAACCAATCCAAACGCTCAATTTTTTTCATTACCAAAAAACGGCTTATTGGCACCGCTAATGGATAAAATAACCCATTGAGATAAAAAAATTACGTATCAATACGTATTTCACCAATCCACTAAATATAGTAATTTTACATTGCTATTAGTTAGTTATTGAGGGATTTAAAAGCTTTTTGTCGTTTTTTGATAAAAAGCTTTTTTTAATTAAATAGATTAACCGGAAATGCGTAGCGCTACGTACTTCTATATCCTTGAAATTATGTATCTTTATTCTGCTATTTTAATTTCAGTGTGGGTTTGTTAATTTATTAATTTATGAATGCCGTAAATGAACGCTTTATAAATCTGCCAAAATATTTTGGAAACCATGAAGGAATCGAACACCAACAAGTTTTTGGTTTATGGTTTAATAATAGTTGTTATTATTGTTATTTCCATGAACCTCTTCGTAAGTCTTTTTTAACCCCAAAAATGTCAAAAAAAAAGCGCTATGTCATTTTAACATAGCGCTTTTTTAATTTCTATACTTTTTTTTAAAGTTCCAGAGCCTTTTTAATGTTATTATCCATTAATAGCTCGGCTGGATTTTCTAGCGCTTCTTTTACAGCAACCAAGAATCCAACAGATTCTTTACCGTCTATAATTCTGTGATCGTATGATAAAGCCACATACATAATAGGACGAATTTCCACTTTACCGTTTACAGCAACAGGACGCTCTACAATATTATGCATTCCTAAAATACCACTTTGCGGCGGATTAATAATTGGTGTAGAAAGCATGCTTCCAAACACCCCACCGTTAGAAATTGTAAAGGTACCGCCTGTCATTTCGTCTACAGTAATTTTTCCGTCGCGTGCTCGTAACGCCAAACGTTTTACCTCGCTTTCAACACCTCTAAACGATAAGTTTTCTGCGTTGCGTATTACAGGCACCATTAAACCTTTAGGACCAGAAACCGCTATGGATACATCTACAAAATCGAAACTTATCATTTCTTTTCCGTCAATCATAGAGTTTACCGCTGGATAAAGTTTTAAAGCACGCACTACAGCAAGTGTAAAGAAAGACATAAAGCCTAAACCAACACCGTGTTTGGCTTTAAAAGCCTCTTTATACTCGTTTCGCAATGTAAAAATAGGCGACATGTCTACCTCGTTAAAAGTAGTTAGCATAGCCGTGGTATTTTTGGCTTCTACTAAACGTTCTGCAACTTTACGACGCAGCATAGACATTTTGCTTCTAGACGTAGAACGGTTTCCACCTGTAGGGGTTCCCATGGAAGGCACCGCTTTTATAGCATCTTCTTTTGTAATTCTGCCATCCTTACCGGAGCCAACAATTTGGGAGGCGTCCATTTGTTTTTCGGCTAAAATCTTTTTAGCTGCCGGACTAGCTGTTCCTGTAGCATATGTTTTGGTTTCCGCTGGAGCTTCTGGCTTTGGTGCTTCTGCTTTAGCAGGTTCCGGAGCGGGTGTATTGGCTGGCTTTTCGGTTGTTTTTTCTGAAGTGCCACTTGGTTTTTCGGCTGCAGTATCAATTAAGCAAACCACTTCACCAACGGCCACGGCATCGCCTTCTTCAGCTTTTAAGGTTATGGTTCCACTAGCTTCAGCAGGTAATTCCAAGGTAGCTTTATCGCTATCCACTTCGGCAATAGCCTGATCTTTTTCTACGTAATCACCATCAGCAACTAACCATGTTGCAATCTCTACTTCTGTTATAGATTCTCCTGGCGAAGGAACTTTCATTTCTAAAATCATCGTGATACTGTTTTAGTTTTTTTAATTTGTTGTTAATGTTGATTATTTTTAGTCTTGTCAAACACGAAGTCTATTACCTCTTTATGGCGTTTTTTAGACCGCACAGTGCTACCTGCTGCTGGTGCTCCGTATGGTCTGCGCGATGCTACACGGAAGGTTTTAACGGCATCTAAATGCATAAGCATGTGGCTGTAAGCACCCATATTACGCGGTTCCTCTTGTGCCCATACAATATCTTCGGCATGTTTGTACTTATCTAAAATAGCGTGAATGGCATTGGTTGGCAACGGAAATAATTGCTCTATTCTAACCAAAGCAACATCTGTACGCTCTAATTTTTCGCGTTCTTCTTGTAAATCGTAGTAAAATTTACCTGTTACAAAAACCAATGTTTTTACATCGGCTGTTTTAATTTCTGGATCGTCTATAACTTCTTGGAAACTTCCGTTTGCAAATTCATCGACGGTAGAAACCACTTTCGGGTTTCGCAATAAACTTTTTGGTGTAAATATAACTAATGGCTTTCTGTAGGATGCTTTTACTTGACGGCGCAAAATATGAAACATGTTGGCTGGCGTAGTACAATCTGCTACAAACATATTATCTTTTGCACACAATTGTAAATAACGCTCCATACGCCCCGATGAATGCTCTGCTCCTTGGCCTTCATAACCATGTGGCAACAACATAACCAAACCATTTTGTATTTTCCACTTGTCTTCGGCTGCAGAAATGTACTGGTCCAACATAATTTGTGCACCATTACTAAAATCGCCAAACTGCGCTTCCCAAATGGTTAGTGTTTTTGGACTTGCCATAGCGTAACCATAATCGAAACCTACAACACCATATTCGGATAACAATGAGTTATAAATAAAAAACTTCCCCTGTGTGTCGCTTAATTGGTTATGTAATATAATTTCTTCTTCGCTGTCCTCTACTTTTACAACCGCATGACGGTGCGAAAACGTACCCCGTTCCACATCTTGACCCGAAATACGCACATCATTGCCGTCTAGCAATAAAGTACCATAAGCCAGATGCTCGCCCATAGCCCAGTCCAGTTTATCTTCATCAAACATGGTTTGTCTGGACTGAATTAAACGTTCTATTTTGCGAATAAACTTTTTGTCTTTTGGAAGCGTAGAAATAACCTTGGTTACCTTTTCCAAATCGGCCACACTGCAGGTAGTATCTACAGGTTTCATCATCTCTTCTTCTTTAGCCGTGGTAAAATCTTCCCATTCATTTTGCATAAATGGTGTTATTTCTGTGGTATCTTCTTTCCTAGAATCTTCTAGATTTTCTTCTAATTTTTGCTTGTACTCCTCTTCTAATTTTTGAACGTAAGCATCATCTATAATACCTTCAGCAATTAGCTTTTCGGCATACAAATCGCGCGGATTTTTATGTTTGGCTATAGCCTTGTATAATTTTGGTTGTGTAAAACGCGGTTCATCGCCTTCGTTATGGCCATATTTACGGTAGCCTAATAAATCGATAAACACATCGCGCTGAAACTTCATTCTAAAGTGTAACGCAAACAACATGGCGTGTACAACAGCTTCCACATCGTCTGCATTAACGTGTAGCACCGGCGATAAAGTTACTTTTGCTATATCTGTACAGTAGGTACTAGAACGAGCATCCAAGTAATTGGTTGTAAACCCTATTTGGTTATTTACTACTATATGTATGGTACCACTCGTTTTGTAGCCATCTAACTGCGACATCTGCACAATTTCGTATACCAAACCTTGACCCGCAATAGCCGCATCGCCATGTACGACTATTGGCAGTACTTGCGACGGATTATCGGCGTATTTATCGTCTTGTTTGGCTCTGGCAATACCTTCTACTACGGCACCAACTGTTTCTAAATGCGACGGGTTTGGTGCAATATTTAAATTAATTTTGTTTCCATTTTTAGTTTCTCTGTCGCTGGTCCAACCTAAATGGTATTTTACATCGCCATCAAAAACTTCTTGTTCGTAGTCCTTGCCATCAAATTCACTAAAAATATCTTTAGCAGACTTGCCAAAAATATTGGTTAAGGTACTTAATCGGCCGCGGTGCGCCATACCCATCACAAACTCTTTAACGTTGTATTCCGAAGCACTTTCAATTAAGGCATCTAAAGCTGGAATAAGGGATTCGCCTCCTTCCAATGAAAACCGTTTTTGCCCTACATATTTGGTGTGCAAAAAGGTTTCGAAGGATACAGCCTCGTTTAATTTTTTAAGAATATGCTTTTTTTCGTCGGCCGAAAAGTTAGGCAAATTATCGTTGATGCTTAATTTTTCTTGAAACCATTTAATTTCCTCTGGTTTTCTAATGTACATGTACTCCACGCCTATCGAGTGGCAGTAAATGTTTTCCAGGTGTTTTATAATATTTCGAAGTGTTTTGGCACCAGAGCCAATGGTATTTCCGGCGCTAAAGGTGGTGTCTAAATCTGCTTCGGACAAACCAAAATTTTCAATAGCCAGTGTTGGCTGGTAGGTACGGCGGTCGCGAACTGGGTTTGTTTTAGTAAATAAATGACCTCTGTTTCTGTAACCATCTATTAATTGCAGTACCTGAAATTCTTTGGTAACACTTATGGAAACATGCTCACAGGACACTTCGTCTCCCATTACTTTTTCGGTTTCAACCGCATCTTCCAAGCCATAGCGCTCGCTTCCAAAGTCGAAACCTTGAAAAAAGGCCCTCCAACTTGGCTCTACAGAATCTGGGTTTTGTAAATATTGATCGTATAAGTCAGCAAAGTATGCCGAATGTGCTGCGTTTAAAAAAGAATACTTATCCATAAATGAATTAAAACTGAATCGTTCAGACTAAATTTACACAAAAGTACAACATTTACTAAAATAAGCTGTGGTTTTCTTATATTTATCGCTGCTAACTTTACTAAATTTTTTAAAATGAAAGCAGGTCTTACCAAATCGAAAAGAAACCACTTCTTGATTGCTATTTTTAGCCTTATTTGTATAAACACTTATGCCCAAAACAACTCGGGCAATTTTGGCAGTAAACTGCGTTTTGGTGGTGCAGTAGGTCTTAGTTTCTCTGGCGATTATTTTAGCGGTACCCTAGCGCCCAGCGCTATTTATAGGTTTAACCCTAAATTTGGTTTGGGGGTTTCGTTAAACGGAACTTATGCTAGCCGCAAAGACGTGTACAAATCGACTATTTTAGGCGGCAGCCTTATTGGGCTTTTTAACCCCATACCCGCCATTCAATTATCTGCCGAATTTGAACAATTAAATGTAAACAGAAAATGGGAAGACCAACTGGCCATTGCCGATGAAAACTATTGGTATCCGGCACTGTTTTTGGGAGCAGGTTACACCATTACGTCTGGACGCGTATCTACTGCAATTGGAATTCGCTACGACGTTTTGTATGATGAAGATAAGAGTATTTACGCCAATGCATGGATGCCCTTTTTTAGAATATATTTTTAGAAGCAGCACACACGACTTTTTAAGAGGTTTTCTTTCATAAAAGTTAACGGGCCTAGCGCCGCGCGAAATACGTTTAATACCGGTTTTTAAACCACACTTTTTGCCATTCGCGTTGCAGAATAAAAAAGGCTACTTGTTCTGCCATAACTAGCGTATCCGAACCATCTAGCTCCCGTACTTTGTTTTCGGAAACATCTATAATGTAAAGCAAGTTAAGATAATCCATAAACTTTTCCTGTATAAGCTTATATACCAGTTCATGCAGCATTAGTTTTAAACTGGTAGGCAAAATAGTTTCGGTAAAGGCTAAATCTACATTAGCTAAAGCCAAATCTTTATTTAATTGCTTAATTAACTTTTCGTACAGATTGGCAGCTGTTGCCTCTTGTACTAACTCGGTAAAAGTAGCTGGTAGTTGCATTACACATTTCTATTCATTAACTGTTGCCCAAAGGATTTAAGCAACTGCTTTTTCGCTTCAGAAATCTGTAAGCGCTCCAATACAGCAAAGGCTTTATTGGTATAAACCTCTATAATCTCTTTCGTGGCCAAACTGGCACCAGAGGAAACAAAAATATCCTTAACAGTTTGAATTTTATGGGTTTGGTCTGAAGGCTTCAAACTAAATAAATTTAACAGTTGTTTTTTCTCTTCGGCCCCAGAAAACTCCAAAGCTTTTAGGTACAGGTAGGTTTTTTTATTTTCTATAATATCACCACCAACTTGCTTGCCAAAGGTTTCTGGGTTTCCAAAAGCGTCCAAATAATCATCTTGCAACTGGAAGGCAATGCCTAAATTTTTACCAAACTCATAAATATTGGCTTTGTCTTCATTAGATGCTTTTGCAACAATAGCACCCATTTCCATTGCTGCAGCCACTAACACCGCGGTTTTATACTCTATCATTTTTAGGTACTCTGGAATAGACACATCGTCGCGCGATTCAAAATCAACATCGTATTGCTGGCCTTCGCACACCTGTAAAGCCGTTTTACTAAACAGCTTGGCCAATTCTTGAAAAACAGCAGACTCGTAATTTTCAAACAACTGATAGGCCATAATAAGCATGGCATCGCCAGATAAAATACCTGTATTTACATCCCACTTTTCGTGCACAGTATCTTTACCGCGTCGTAAAGGAGCCGCATCCATAATATCGTCGTGTACCAACGAAAAATTATGAAACACCTCCACGCTTAAAGCCGCGTTTAATGCCTGCTTATAAGCGCCATTAAATATATCCGCTGTCATTAGGGTTAAAACAGGACGCAAACGCTTGCCACCTAGTTGTAGAATATAATTAATAGGACCGTATAGAGATTGTGGCTCTTTTTCCTGCGTAAAGTCATTTAAATACCCCACAAAGGCCTGCTGATAAAATGATATGTTTTGCATAGCGCAAAAATAAGGCAATTCCCGCAATAATAACAACTAGCCATGGGCAATATTAAAAAAAGGTTAAAACTATGGAAACTTTTTAGGTTTTAAAAGTTTCCAACAGTATCTTTGCCACCCTTTATGAAACAGAATATTTTAAATAAAGCCGCCAACATGTTTTTAACCTACGGGTTTAAAAGCGTTACCATGGATGATATTGCCAACGAAATTGGGGTATCTAAAAAAACCATTTACCAGCATTTTAAAACAAAAACAAAATTAGTGGAAGCGGCTACTTTATATATGTTCGAATTTATTTCTAGCGGCATTAATGATATTTGCGCGTGTAACAAAAATCCTATAGACGAGATTTATGAGATTAAAATGTTTACCATGCTGCATTTAAAAAACGAAAAATCATCGCCGCAATACCAACTTAAAAAATATTATCCCAAAATTTTTGAGTCGCTTAAAAACAACCAGTTTCATGTTATGCAGGACTGTGTAACTAATAACTTAAAGCGCGGCGTTTTGGAAGGCTTATACCGAAAAACCATTGATATTGATTTTATTTCGCGTTTGTACTTTAACAACATGATGACTTTAAAAGATGTCGATATTTTTCCGCGCAACACCTTTCCAATGAGCCACCTTATGGATACATTTTTAGAATATCATATTCGCGGCATTAGCACCGAAAAAGGCCTAGCCAAACTGGAAACTATTTTACAAAATCAAGACACCTTAAAACTAAACAACTAAAATGAAACATTCTTTTTTGCTGCTTTTTGTAGTGCTTGCTTCAACCGCCTTGCAGGCTCAAGAAACACCAAACCAATTTTCATTATTGGAGGCTATAGACTATGCATTGGCGCACAACCGACAGGTTAAGAATGCCGCTCGCGATATAGATATTGCCAAGAAACAAAAATGGGAAACCACCGCAACCGGATTGCCGCAAATAAGTGCGGCTGTAGATTACCAAAGCTGGATTAAACAACAAGTTTCCTTGTTGCCTGCCGAAATAGCTGGTGGCCAACCTGGCACATTTGTCCCCGTTACCTTTAGTCCCAAGCAGAGCCTAAATGCCACAGCTACATTAAACCAACTTATTTTTGATGGCTCCTACCTAGTGGCCTTACAATCGGCAAAAGTGTTTTTAGAAATTTCGAAAAATGCCAAAATAAAAACCGATTTAGAAGTCAGAAACGCGGTTATAAATGCCTACGGTAATGTGCTTTTAGCCGAAGAAAATTTAGACATTGTGCTAAAAAACATTGCGGTTTTGGAAAAAAACCTAAAAGAAACTACTAAAATTTTCGAAAACGGTTTAACCGAAGAAGAAAGCGTGGAGCAACTACAAATTACCTTAACGGGCTTACAAAACTATTTAAACAATGTAGAACGCTCCAAAAATATTGCATACCAACTGTTTAATATTACCTTGGGAATAGATTTAAACGAACCTTTAACACTAACCGATACATTGGAAACCTTAACGCTGCAAAACATTTCGTTAGACCTACTTACGGCCAACGACAATGTTGAAAACAGCATCGATTACCAAATAGCAAAAAACCAAGAAGAAACAGCAGCCCTATTTCTTAAATTGGAAAGAAGCACTTTTTTACCACGTTTAAGCGCCTTTATAAACGCCGGATATAGCGGTTTTGGCGAAACATTTAACTTTACAAGCAGCAACCAAGCTTGGTATGGCTCGTCGCTTTTTGGTGTTAACATGTCTATACCAATTTTTAGTTCGGGCATGCGCAAAGCCGCTACACAACGCGCCAAAATTGATTTAGAAATAGCTAAAGAAGAACTTACCGAAACCGAGCAACAGTTAAAATTTCAAATTTCTGCTGCTAAAAGCGACTATCAATTCGCCATTGAAGAATATCAAAACAAACGTCAAAATTTAAATTTAGCCGAACGTATTGAGCAAAAAAATCAAACCAAGTTTTTTGAAGGTATAGCCTCCAGTTTCGATTTGCGTCAAGCACAAACACAATTGTATGCGGCACAGCAAGAATATTTACAATCTATGTTTGATGTTATAACAAAAAAATCGGCTTTAGAAACCATTTTAAATACTGTTAATTACTAAACTACACTCACAACCTGCCATGAAAAATATAACCATTTTTACACTGTTAACGCTTCTTATTAGCTCATGCGGTAATGATAAGCATAAAAATTTCGATGCTATTTTAGAATCCAATAACCTAACGGAACTAAAAGAAGCTAGAACCAACATCGATTTAAAGCAGCAAGAACTTGAAGAGCAAATAAAACGCTTAAACCAAAAAATTGCGACACTGGATAGTGTTAAAAAAGTACCGTTAATAACAACTTTTAAAGCAGAAACACGTGTTTTTAATCACGAATTAGAAATACAAGGTAACGTAACAACTAAAAATTTACTTGTGGTAACCCCGGAATACAATGGTATATTAACCCATGTATATGTTACCGAAGGACAACAAGTTAAAAAAGGCCAATTACTAGCTAAAATAGACGACGGCGGTTTAAGCCAGCAGTTAGCACAGCTAAAAATTCAAACCAATTTAGCTAAAACCACCTTCGAACGTCAAAAGCGTTTATGGGATCAGAATATTGGAAGCGAAATTCAGTACCTACAAGCCAAATCGGCCTTCGAATCGCAAACCGAAGCCATAAATCAGTTAAAACAACAACTGGAAAAAACCAATGTTACGGCACCATTTTCAGGAACCATAGACGATGTTATTACCGAACAAGGCAGCGTGGTTATGGCTGGCCAAAGTCCGCTAATGCGCCTGGTAAATCTAGATAACATGTACATTGAAACCGACGTACCCGAAACGTATATAACCAACGTAACACGCGGCAAACGTGTAACGGTGGAGTTTCCTATTTTAGGAAAAACCATAGACACAAAAATACGTCAAGCGGGTTCCGTTATTAACCCCGCCAACCGGACTTTTAAAATAGAAGTTGGCATACCAAACAACCAAGGCCTTATAAAACCCAATTTAACGGCACGCTTAAAAATTAACGATTACACCAACGAGCAGGCTATTTTAATTCCACAAAGTATTATTTCAGAAAATGCTAACGGCGACCAATACATTTATATGGTAACTAATAAAAAATTGAACGGCGAAGGCGAAGTAACCCGAAAAATTATTAAAACAGGTAAAACCCAAGGTGATGTTATTGAGGTTTTAGAAGGCATAAACAACGGCGATGAAATTGTGCAAGAGGGTGCCCGAAGCGTAAAAGACGGTCAGACTGTTAAAGTTATTTCCATGACAAGCGAAACCAATAATACAAACGCATAAAAAAATAACGCATGTCTAAAATTAAAAAACAAGTAGAAAAAGAATTTGGTTTATCATCGTGGGCAATAAACAATAAAACCACCATGTATGTACTCATTCTGGTTATCTTTTATTTAGGCGTTGCCGCATTTTTTGAAATGCCTCGCGAAAGCTTTCCAGAAGTTAACGAAACCAAAATTTACGTCAGTTCCATTTATCCGGGAAATACGGCAGAGGACGTTGAAAAGCTAATAACAGATCCGCTTGAAGACGAACTAAAAACCGTTAGTAATGTTGTGGAAATTACCTCAACATCGCAAGAAGATTACTCTATGATTATTGTAGAGTTTGACGAAAACATTACCGTAGAACAAGCCAAACAAAAAGTAAAAGACGAAATAGACACCAAAACCGCTGGCGAGGATTGGCCTATGACAAATGGAGCCAAGGTAAAACCCGATGTTTTCGAGTTAAGCTTATCCGAAGAAATGCCCATATTAAACATTAATATTTCAGGCGATTACCCGGTTCAAAAACTTAAAGAGTATGGCGAATACCTTCAAGATGAAATTGAAGATTTATTAGAAATTAAAAAAGTAGATATTCGGGGTGCTCAAGAGAAAGAAGTTGAAGTAGCTGTAGACATTTATAAAATGATGGCAGCCAATGTTACTTTCAACGACATAATTAGCACCATTAACAACGGAAATCTAACCATGTCTGCCGGAAACTTAAAAACAAGTGGCCAGCGCAGAACCATTCGTATTTTAGGCGAAATTGAAACGCCAAACGAACTAGAAAACTTTGTGGTAAAGTCGGAAAACGGAAAAGCCATTTATTTAAAAGACGTGGCAACCGTTAGCTTCCATGAAGAAGATAAAACTACATACGCCCGGGAATTTGGTGAGCCTGTAGTAATGCTAGACGTTAAAAAACGTGCTGGAAAAAACATGGTCGATGCCGCAGAACAAATACAAGCTATTGTTAAAAATGCCGTGGACACCCGATTTCCGCAGGATTTAAAAGTAACCATTGCTAACGATCAATCGTCTGTTACCATTGGCCAAGTAGACGATTTGGTTAACAACATTATTTTTGGGGTTATTTTAGTGGTAATGGTCCTTATGTTTTTTCTAGGGTTCAAAAACGCCATATTTGTTGGCTTTGCCATTCCTATGTCCATGTTTATGTCTTTAATGATTTTAAGCTTTTTAGGACAAAGCTTAAATACCATGGTCCTTTTTGGCCTCATTATGGGGCTTGGTATGCTGGTAGACAATGGTATTGTGGTAGTAGAAAATGTATACCGCTTAATGGACGAGGAAGGTATGAGCCGCATTGAAGCTGCCAAAAAAGGTATTGGCGAGATAGCGTTCCCTATTATCATTTCGACTGCTACAACCGTTGCAGCCTTTATTCCACTTGGTTTATGGCCGGGCATTATGGGCGAGTTTATGATGATTCTTCCTATTACACTTTCCGTTGTACTAGGCTCCTCCTTATTTGTAGCAATTTTCTTCAATTCTGTTTTGGTATCGCAATACATGAGTATTGAAGATAAAAATATGCCACTAAAAAAGATTATACGAAACACAGCTATCATGGCAGCAATAGGCCTATTGGTTATTCTTTTTGGTGGCGAATACCGCGGTCTTGGAACACTTATGGTTGTAACAGCCCTAATGCAATGGGTTTACCGTTTGTTTTTAAGAAAATGGGCCAATACATTTCAAACAAAAACCTTGGTTAAACTGGAGCGTTGGTACGAAGGTCAGTTGCGCTGGGCTCTATCCGGTTGGCGCTTGTATGGCATTACCATAAGTACCTTTGTACTATTAATTGTATCCTTTGTGGCATTTGGAATTTCGTTAGCCACGCAACGTACCAAAGTAGAATTTTTTCCAGATAATAAGCCCAACCAAATTATTGTATACATAGAATATCCGCAAGGCACGGCTATTGAAAAAACCAACGCCATAACCAAAGAAATTGAAAAGCGTGTTTACAATGTGGTAAATGCCAACCAGTATAAGGATGGATCCTATAACTTTATGGTAGAAAGTGCCGTGTCGCAAGTAGGTGAAGGTGCTGGAAATCCACAAACCGACGGAGGATCGGCAGCAGAAATGCCTCATAAAGCCAAAATTACAGCCTCGATGCGCGAATATAAATACCGTCGTGGCGAGGACAGCGAAATGCTTCGTCAAAAAGTGCAAGAAGCGTTGGTAGGCATATTTCCAGGTGTTTTAATTTCAGTAGAAAAAGATGTAAACGGCCCGCCGGCCGGTTCGCCAATTAATATTGAAATTGAAGGCGATGATTACGACGAGTTAATTAATACCGCCGAAAGCATGCGCGAATTTATTAACTCGAAAAACATAGCAGGCATAGATGAACTAAAAATTGACGTAAACAAAGACAAACCTTCTATGCGGGTTATTATTAACCGAGAAAAAGCAGGGGAATTAGGTATAAGTGCAGCGCAAATAGGACAGCAATTGCGTAACTCTATTTTTGGTGCTAAAGCAGGCATATACAAAGAAGGTGGCGACGATTTTGATATTTACGTGCGTTTTAATGAAGAAAACCGGTACAATACCAGCGCGTTATTTAATCAGAATATAACGTTTAGAGATAATACGGGCCAGTTAAAAACCATCCCATTATCGGCTGTAGCAACCCACGAAAATAATTCTAGTTTTAGTGCCATTAAACACAAGGACACCAAACGTGTTGTAACCGTTTATTCTGCACTGTCTCCAGGCTATACAGATGCAGGAGCTATTGTGGCTCAAATTCAAAACGAAATGAAGACCTACAAAAATCTTCCTAAAAATATTCATATAGATTATACGGGGCAAATTGAAGAGCAGAACAAACAAATGGCTTTTTTAATGGGTGCTTTTTTTACGGGACTAGGACTTATTTTCTTCATTTTAATTTTTCAATTTAACTCCATATCCAAACCAACCATTATCATGCTGGCCATATTTTTAAGTTTAATTGGTGTTTTTGGAGGACTGGTTATAACGGGTAGCGCCTTTGTTATTATGATGACTATGGTAGGTATCATTTCGTTGGCCGGTATTGTTGTAAACAATGGTGTGGTTTTACTGGATTATGCCCAATTGTTAATTGATAGAAAAAAGAACGAATTGGGTCTGGACGATTCTGATTATTTGTCTAAAAACGATTTGTTTGAAAGCATTGTTAAGGCAGGTAAAGCCCGTTTACGCCCGGTGTTGCTAACCGCTATTACAACCATATTGGGGTTAATTCCACTAGCCATAGGATTAAACATTAATTTTTTCACCCTATTTAGCGAGCTAGATCCAAACATTTATATGGGTGGCGATAATGTGGTGTTTTGGGGGCCCTTGGCATGGACGGTAATTTACGGTTTACTTATTGCCACTTTCTTAACGCTTATCGTGGTTCCGGTACTGTTCTTCTTATCTATGCAACTTAAAATGTGGATTCGAGAAAAAAGACAAGCCAACACCGCCTAATATGGTAAAACAAGATTTTTCTAGTAAAAGCCCCAATAAATGTTGGGGCTTTTTTTATTTAATAATCCGCTAACTTGCTTAAATTTGCACCCGCACATACCTTAAAGTGTAAAACAATAATATTATTATGTATAGAAGTCATAACTGTGGTGAATTACGAGCAACACACATTAATACCGAAGTTACCCTATCCGGATGGGTTCAAAAATCGCGCGACAAAGGATTTATAATTTGGGTAGATTTACGCGATCGTTACGGGATAACGCAACTGGTTTTTGATGCCGAACGCACCCCAAAAGCTATTATGGAAGAGGCACAAAAACTGGGTCGGGAGTTTGTTATTCAAGTTACTGGTACCGTTATAGAACGCGCCTCTAAAAACGCCAATATTCCCACAGGAGACATTGAAATATTAGTAACCAAATTAAGCATTTTAAATAGCGCATTACTTCCGCCATTTACCATTGAAGATAACACCGATGGTGGCGAAGACATCAGAATGAAATACCGCTATTTGGACATTAGGCGAAATCCTGTAAAAAACAGTTTAATATTTCGCCACAAGGTTACTCAAGAGGTAAGAAACTATTTGTCTGAAGCAGGTTTTATTGAAGTAGAAACCCCTTACTTAATTAAGTCCACACCAGAAGGAGCCAGAGACTTTGTAGTTCCTAGCAGAATGAACCAAGGTCAATTTTATGCGCTTCCACAAAGCCCACAAACTTTTAAACAACTATTAATGGTTGGTGGCATGGATAAGTATTTTCAAATTGTTAAGTGCTTTAGAGATGAAGATTTGCGTGCCGACAGGCAACCTGAATTTACGCAAATAGACTGCGAAATGGCTTTTGTAGAACAGGAAGATATTTTAAATGCTTTTGAAGGTTTAACCAGACACCTATTAAAAGAAATAAATGGTGTAGAAGTTAACGCCTTTCCGCGCATGCTTTATGATGATGCGATGCGTTTATACGGTAACGACAAACCAGATATTCGGTTTGGAATGACCTTTGGCGAGCTAAATGAAGTAGCACAACACAAAGATTTTGGCGTTTTTAATACCGCCGAGTTAGTTGTTGGCATTGCCGTACCTGGCGGAAATAGTTATACTAGAAAAGAAATAGATAAATTAATTGATTGGGTAAAGCGCCCACAAATTGGCGCCTCTGGTATGGTTTACTGCCGTTGCAACGAGGATGGCAGCTACAAATCGTCTGTAGACAAGTTTTATACCCAAACGGATTTAGCTTTATGGGCCGAAAAAACAAACGCTAAACCAGGCGATTTAATTTGTGTATTATCCGGCCCAACGCATAAGGTCCGTACTCAATTAAGTGCCCTACGTATGGAATTAGCGGAACGATTAGGCTTGCGCAAACCAAACGAATTTGCACCACTTTGGGTTATCGATTTTCCATTGTTGGAGTGGGATGAAGAAACCCAACGCTACCATGCCATGCACCACCCTTTTACGGCACCAAAACCAGACCAGCTGCATTTACTTGCTACCAATCCCGGTGCCGTAAAAGCAAACGCCTACGATTTGGTGTTAAATGGTAACGAAATTGGTGGTGGATCTATTCGTATTCACGATAAGAAAACCCAAGCCATGATGTTCGATTATTTAGGCTTTTCTGAAACTGAAGCCAAAGCTCAATTTGGTTTCTTAATGGATGCCTTTCAATATGGCGCGCCACCACACGGCGGTTTGGCATTTGGTTTGGATAGGTTAGTTGCCATTTTACACGGCAAAGAAACCATTCGCGATTTTATAGCATTTCCTAAAAACAATGCAGGACGCGATGTTATGATTGATGCACCGGCGCCACTGGACAGCAAACAGCTGGATGAGTTAAGTTTAAAATTACAGATAACGCAATAAATACCTAAAACCTGTCCCGATATCCTAATCGGGACAAGTTTTTTCATAGCTTTAACCAATGACACGGAAACGCATTTTTAAAATTTTCCTGTACGTTGTATTAGGTGTTACAGCTATTTTATTTGCCCTATATGGCTACACATATTATTTGTTTACCTATGCTTACACCCCGGAAAAACCAGTTACAGCTGTAGCTGGCTATATACAGCCAGAAACAGCCATACGGCACACAACTTTTACCGCTTGCAACTGGAAAGCTATTAGCTCTTACTACTCCAATGAAGCTTCTAAATACAAACAAGATAAAAACCACTTTAAAATGTTTGTAAAGCAACATTATAATAATAATAATTATACAGATTCTGGCTATGTAACGTTTCGGTTTATAATAAACTGTAAAGGTCTAGCTGGTGCTTATCAAGTTTATAAAAACAGTTTAAATTTACGACCGCAACCCTTTAATGAGGCTATAGTAAATCAATTATTACAAATTACAAGCAGCTATAATAAGTGGCGCCCGAGTTATAAAAACCAAACTGCACATGATGCCTATACGCATCTTACTTACAAGATAGAAAATGGTCAAATTACTAATATCATGCCTTAATTTAAGCTTGCTACTCTGCCTGTTTTCGTGTAAAACAGATCAGGATAAAGCTAAAGAAGCCTATAATTTTGGTATGCATTATTTTGAAGAAGGATCGGTTGGTCGTGTAAATGCCCTTATACGTGCTTTAGAATGCGATACCAGCTTTACACCTGCCGCCTTTGAACTTGCTAACACCTATTTAAAACGAGGCCTTTTACAGCAATGGCGAAGCTACATTAACCAAGCCGTAATGTCGGATTCGGTGCAGTATTTACCGTTTCGCGGCTATGCTTATCTGTGGTATTTTAAAGATTATAAAAAAGCACTTTCAGACTTTAATTCATTAAAAAATAGCGATGTAAAATTAACGAAACTTCCTGAAGCTGTAAATCTTAATTATTGGCGTGGCATAGCTTATTTGGGTGCTGAAAATTACAGGCAATCCGTTGCTAGTTTTAGTGCCTTTTTACAAACAACTAATACACAAAGCACCGCCAAACAAAATATAGCCACAGCTTATTTATATCGTGGTATAGCTTTATATAAAATGAAAGCATACAAAAAAGCGCGTAATAATTTTAGTAAACTACTAGAATACAGTACATTTAACCAAGCTGATGCTTTTTATTATTTAGCTTTAATTGCCAAACAAGAGCGCGCTATACATGTAGCTAGAAAGCATATTAACAGTGCTCTAGTAGCCTATAAAGCTGGACATTACAATAAACGTCCGGATGTTGAAACCTTACATCAAATTTATTTAGAAGATTTATTACATTTAAAAAACCAATTAACGCTGTAAATGACCCTTAAACATGCCATAAAACAAATCATGATTTGGAGATATAAACATATCTCTCAAAAAAACTTTGTCTTATTGTTAAGTATTTTGGTGGGATTACTAACTGGGGTAGCCGCTCTAACCTTAAAAAACCTTACCTATTCCATACAAGTTTTTTTAAAAAAAGGGATTGTTTTTTCCGAAAATCAGCTTTACTTCATTTTGCCTTTTATTGGTTTACTTTTGGTGTATTTATTTAAAAAATACCTTTTAAAAAATGGCATGACACCGGCTGTTCCGTCCTTTATTAAGCGGGCCGTACCTTCTGTACTATATGCTATGTTACGACAAAAAGGCCTCTTATCGTACAAACTTATTTACCACCCCATTATTATGGCGCCACTTACGGTGGGATTTGGTGGTTCGGTGGGTTTATTAGGTCCAGCCATAACCTCGGGGTCTGCCATGAGTTCTAATATAAGTAGGTGGATGCACATTGATAAAAAAACACGAACGCTGCTAATAGCTTGTGCTACGGCTGGTGCCATTGCCTCCATGTTTAAATCGCCCATTGCCGCCCTTGTTTTTGCTATTGAAGTATTTAGTTTAGACCTAACCTTTACCTCGTTACTTCCGTTGTTAATGGCCTCAATTTCTTCGGTACTCACATCGTACTTTTTTTTAGGCGATGAGGTGCTTTTTAATTTTTCAGTAACCGATAAATTTAACATTAGGGATACGGCATTTTATATGATACTTGGGCTTGGAACCGCCATTGGCTCTATTTACTTCACTAAAATATATTTTGCCATTTATGCTTTTTTTGACAGATTTAAACACCGTTTTACTAAATTATTAGTGGGTGGTTTTGCTATTGGCGTCATGCTTTATTTTATTCCACCACTGTACGGAGAAGGTTTAAGCTTCACAAAAGATTTATACGACGGTAACCATTTACACGCTTTGGGCTCCACCTTGTTTGACGCCCACCTAAACAATATCTGGGTCGTTATTTTATTGTTGCTTGGATTTACCGTTTTTAAGGCCATAGCCATGACAACCACATTTGCTGCTGGCGGCGTTGGTGGTGTTATTGTACCTACCATGGTTATGGGAAGTGCTTTAGGCAATGTTGTTGCTAAAGTGATAAACAACGTTGGCTTTGGGCATCAGGTATCTGAGGCTAATTTTACTTTAGTTGGTATGGCTGGTTTAATTGCCGGTGTGGTACATGCGCCTTTAACCGCTATTTTTTTAATTGCCGAAATAACAGGCGGCTATGTTCTTTTTTTACCGCTTATGATTACTGTGGCCATATCGTATATGATTACAAAAAATTATATGGCGCATACCATTTACACGAAAGAATTAGCAGAAAGAGGCGATTTGCTAACCCAAGACAAAGACCATAATGTATTAACCTTTATGACTATTGACAGTGTTATTGAAAAGAATTTCATCACGCTCCGTCCAGAAATGTCTTTGGGAGCCATGCTTCACGAAGGTGTTGCCAAATCCAATCGTAATTTGTTTCCTGTTATAGATGCGCAAAAACATTTGGTAGGCATTATTTTGCTGGATGACATTAGAAACATTATGTTCGACCAAGCTTTATACAATAGCACATCTGTAGAAACATTTATGCAAATACCACCAGATTATATAAATTACGAAACCGATAATATGCGCCGTATCATGCAAAAATTTCAAGATACAAACGCCTGGAATTTACCCGTAATAAAAGATGGAAAATACCATGGGTTTGTTTCTAAATCTAAATTACTAACGGCCTATAGGCGCCAACTTATAAACATTACACATTAGTTATGAAATACCTTATTATATTATTTTTTAGTGCCAGTTTAACTGCTATTATTTTAGGCTTAACACTGGAGGTTTCCTACGCACCAAAACTTGTAGGAGGTGGTGTAGTTGGTTTATTTTTTATTGTATTTCCACTATTTTCATGGTACCGTTGGAAAGATAAAAAAATGAGCGATTATTTACTAACCAAAGAAAATTTGGATAAAATGCGCGAAAGTCAAAAACGTCATAAGCTTTAATTTAAATTCCGTTTTTCAATAAAGAAGCGCTTTAATAAGGCAGCAGATTCCGCCTCTAAAACACCGCCTTTAACTTTGGTTTTAGGATGTAACTTGGTTTGTAAATGCAAACAACCTCTTGCGGCATCTTTGGCTCCGTAAACAATGTTACTTATTTGACTCCAGTATAAAGCGCCACCGCACATTTGGCAAGGCTCCAAAGTTACATACAGCGTGCAATTATGTAAATATTTACCGCCCAAAAAATTGGCTGCAGCCGTAATGGCTTGCATTTCAGCGTGGGCTGTTACATCATTTAATAACTCGGTTAAATTGTGTCCACGCGCTATAATTTTATTATCGGTTACAATTACAGCTCCAACTGGTATTTCGCCTTTATTAAAAGCTGTTTCTGCTTCTAAAAGGGCTTTTTTCATAAAATAGGTATCGTTAAAAATAGTTTCCATAGCTTAAAAATAAAAAAAGGCATCTAATAATTAGATGCCTTTTTTATTAGGTTATTACTTCTTATTAGTTTTTAATAATCTTGTGGTTTGTACTAACCGATTTTCCAGAAATATTTAAAATATACATTCCAGATGTTAAGTTTTGCATTGGTACAGTAACTGTCCCGTATAAATCGGCTTGCTTGCTGAACACTTGTCTGCCGTTTATATCGGTAATTGTTATAGTAACTGGACCCAAACTTGTATTTGTTTTAATGTAAATATCGTTATAAGTTGGGTTCGGATACACCTTAATTAAATTACTTTGGTCATACTGGTCTACACTTAAACTCGTACAGTTTTGCAATGTTGGATCGGTATCGTCTGGCATTGAAAAGTCTTGTACTTGATCTGTACGACTAGCTTTAGAGCCACCCGATGCATTTAGACCTAAACCTCTGTTAGCAAAAACTTCCCAAATTAAACACTGATCGGCGCCGCCAGTTGTGGCGTTATCTGCAGCCAATATAGCGTCGCGCGCTTCAATAAAGTCTGGATTACACGGTTGTAATTTCAAAGCATCTATAACTAATTGCATGACTTTGTTATTACCGCCAGTTCCGTTATAGATATCGGCATCAAAACCATATTTTTCTACATAAGCCGCTGTTAAGTCGTATAGCATTGTTCCCCATATAAATCCTATTCCATGTGGTTGGGAAATACTTCGTTCACTATTTGTATCGCCATAAGTAAAGCCATTTACAGAGAAATCTGTGGCATATTTGGCGTTTCTAATACCAATACCATCTACTGGCTGACCTGGTGAATAGGTAACCATACCACGTCCAGCTACGTAATCTTCTTCGGCTGTTAAGGTAATCATTAAAGCAAACCAGTCGGACCATCCTTCGCCCATTTGGGTGGCATTTGTTAAGCAATTGGCTTGGAAAGCGCCGCCTGTTAAACGGTTAGATATACCATGACCATATTCGTGAGCCACAATCATATTATCTAAACTACCATCAATAAAATAAGGACTTGGACCTTGTAAGGTTACATTTACCGTTTCATTTTGCATGGCGGCTATTAAAGCCTCTCCATTTGTATTGTTCATAAAAACAGATGGTATGGCTAAAGGTGGTGTTGTTTCGCCAGACATATTTACGTACTCCGTATAATTAGGGTCGTTATCTGGGTTGTTGTGGTTTACCACTATTACTGCCACGGCACCAGCGTTTTGAGCATTCTGAATTTTTTCAACAAACGTACATGTACCTCTTCTTATTATTGCAATTTTACCGGTAAGATCAGCTACTGGGTTACAACCCAATGTTGGAGACATGCTGCCATCATTAACTAGTTGAACATCTGCCGTAACTGGTGTTGTACCAATTCCTGGAAGGTTGCTACCGTTACCGGCAGCAGGATTAACAGCCCCATAAGATCCTGCGAAAGAACCATTATTTACCGTAACTAAATTTTGCAGGGTACCAGCACCTGGAGGCGACCATAAAAACATAGTCATACCAGGATTATTCCCTTCTGGAGGTGTACCAAAAAAGGCATTATTTAAAGACCCATCTGATCCATTTCCGTCCTGTGCATCGGCGTATACAAAGTCATTGCCTAAACCGCCGTTTCCGTAATTATTAGACTGAAAATTTCCACTTGGCTCGTCAAAACCATATTGATACCAAATGTCGTGCATAACATTGTTTATGTAAAACAAGTTAGTAATAGACACATCTTCATAACCTTCTGGTTGTTGATTTAAATTTAAAGGAAAATCAAAATTCAAAGTCTCCGTTCCATCTGGCGAATAACCTATAACATCGGTACCAGCTCTGTCTTCCATAGCCCATACATTATTACCTCGTGTAATGGTAAACTCTGGCCCAGCCACACCATTAGTGTCGTGCCAACCGTATGGCGAAGCCTGCGTATTTGCCGGTTCTACTAACAAAGTTCTGCTTCCGTGATTTGGACTCTCTATTGGTAAGGCAAATACATTATATTGTGCGCCATCGGACACGGACACCGCTTCTTTAAACAGCGTAAAGTTAGCTTCTTTTGGTGCGTATGCAGCACCTGCATGACCGTGATTTTGATGGTTTGGATCATCAAAATTACAAGCAACAATCCAATCTGTTTCATCAATTAAGTTACCAGTAACCGCATCTATACGCACGCTATACCAGTTTCTGCCATTTAAGGCCTGAATACTTAAATCCCAAGATAAAACAAGACTACCCAATTCGTTTTTAAAGTACACTAATTGTACAGGAATATTGGATTTTGAAATAGCTGCTTTAGAAAACACATACTTGTTGTTCGTTTTTTCTAGTAATTCCAAATTTTGTAACGCACCCAAATTTAATTCGGAACTCGCTCTAATAATAGCCTCCTCTGCCGTTATTTGAGGTGTAGTTGTACTAACGCGTTGGTTTAAATTGTCCACAAAATTATTGGCGTAATAAAACACAGCATTATTTTTTACCGCAACACTAGAAATGGCATTAAAAACCGGGATACCTTGGTACTGCTGACTCACATAAACGTGCGTGACTTTGGTGCTTTTTGAAAACACCTCTTGATTTATGGCTAAATCGGCTATATCGCTAACGCTTAAATTAAATTTTTCCTTGTTCTGATTGAGGTAGTTTTGGATGGTTCTACCATGTTCAGAGCTTAATAAATTACTTTGCGAATAAGCCATACTGGTAAAGACCAAACCGGCTAAAAAAAGTAACTTTGCTACATAGTTATTTTTCATTTTTCAATTTTGTTTTTTGAATTTTTATTTCCTAAACAACAAATATAAGGAAGTTGCCAATAAATTTTAGGGTATTTATTTAAATAAACGCCAATAATTAAAGAATTGATAGGTATTTTAATAATTTTACAACACATTTAGCATCTATGAATTTTCAGTTTCTAAACCACCTAAACACGCCGTCAGATTTGCGTGCTTTAGCACCCCAAGAATTACCAGACTTGGCTAAAGAATTACGCCAATACATTATTAATGTTGTGGCGACAAAAGAAGGTCATTTAGGTGCTAGTTTGGGCGTTGTTGAACTTACTATAGCACTTCATTATGTGTTTAATACACCAACCGACTTGCTTATTTGGGATGTTGGACACCAAGCTTATGCCCACAAAATTTTAACAGACAGAAAGACGGTTTTTCACACCAACCGTCAATTAAATGGTATTAGTGGTTTCCCTAAACGGGAAGAAAGCCTGTACGACACCTTTGGTACAGGGCACGCTTCCACCTCTATCTCTGCGGCTTTGGGCATGGCTTTGGCGTCTAAAATTAAGGGCGATTTGAACAAACAACATGTTGCTGTAATTGGCGATGCCTCTATTGCCGGCGGCATGGCCTTTGAAGGGCTAAATCACGCTGGGGTTAGCAATGCTAATATTTTGGTTATTTTAAACGACAATGCCATTGGTATAGACCCTAGTGTTGGCGCCCTAAAACAATATCTAACTCAAGTAAAAACCGGGATACAAACACATGACAATATTTTTGAAGCTTTAAATTTTAATTATTCTGGTCCCATTAACGGCCATGACGTTTTCAGCCTTATTACCGAATTGGAACGCTTAAAAACCATTAAAGGACCTAAATTTTTACATGTTATTACTACAAAAGGTAAAGGGCTTAAACAAGCAGAAGAAAACCAAGTGGTGTATCACGCACCAGGCAAGTTTGATGCCTTAACGGGCGATATTCTGCCAAAGGTAACTACCGCGCAGCCACCCAAATACCAGGATGTTTTTGGGCATACACTTGTAGAATTAGCCCATAAAAACGAACGAATTGTTGGCATAACGCCTGCTATGCCCACAGGTAGCTCCTTAAAATATATGATGGCCACATTTCCGGAGCGCGCTTTTGATGTGGGTATTGCAGAACAACATGCCGTTACGTTAGCAGCTGGCATGGCCACTCAAAATATGATTCCGTATTGCGCCATTTATTCTACCTTTTTGCAACGTGGCTACGATCAAATTATACACGATGTGGCATTGCAAAATTTACCGGTAATATTCTGTTTGGATCGGGCGGGTTTAGTTGGCGAAGACGGTGCCACCCATCACGGTGTTTTTGATTTAGCTTACCTACGTTGTATACCAAATTTAATAATTGCAGCACCACGCAACGAAATTGCACTCCGAAACCTGCTGTACACGGCACAATTAGGCACCTTATCCAATCCAATTGCCATAAGATATCCCCGAGGTAGAGGCACCCTTACAGAATGGCAAGTCCCTTTTACAGAAATAAGCATTGGAAAAGGCACCCAGCTAAAAAAAGGGGAAAAAGTTGCAGTTTTAAGTATTGGTACCATGGCACAAACGGTTACAGAGGCTATTAAAAACCACAGTGTGTCGCATTACGATATGCAATTTGTAAAACCTTTGGATACCGCTTTATTGCATGATATATTTAACACTTACAATGTTATAATTACCGTAGAAAACGGTACCATTGTAGGAGGCTTTGGGAGTGCTATTGCCGAATTTAAAGCCGCGCATGCTTATCCGAATACACTAAAAATTTGTGGTGTGCCCGATGTATTTATTGAACACGGAACAACAGCGGAGTTAATGGAGAAAATTGGTTTAAGCGCCGCACAATTAGAACAAACAATACACGGATTTTTACAGGCTTAAAAACCTAAAATTTAGTTTTTTTTGTTGTAAAAACAGAAATTGAATTTACTAAAATTCTACGTTAATTAAAAACAAGCAGGCTGGCAAAAGTAACTAGGAAAATAAAAATAGCTCCTAAAATATTGTGTTTCATTTTTGGTTCATTTAATCGATTTGAGTTCTTAAAGATATCAAAACAACCGATTAAAAGCAACTTTTTAAGATATTACGCCTGTTTTTACTAAAAAGCAATCCCTTTTATTTTTTTGTAAATTAAAATTGCTCGACTATCCGACAAGGAAGCCACAAAATTACACACGCCTAACAAACGTTTATAAATTTCCGACTCCTGCGTGATTACAGTATCTGGTAAGGTATTTAAAATAAGATTATCGTAATTAGATGCCGTCCCATTGTATTCATTATTAATAGCAGATACATAAGTATCTAATAAGGTATTTATTACACGATAGCCCAATATTTCCTTCTCTACAACTTCCTTGGACTGGTACACCTTGCTAATACTAATATTTATAATATCGTTAATCTGTGCCTGGTATGAACTTTTATCTAAAAGAGCGGTTTGGAACGTATTCTTTAAAATAGCTTCTTCATTTTCAATAAATATCTGCACCGCTTCGTTTATAAGTGTATTAATAGCCAAAGCTCTTAAATAACTAATGCGGTCTTGAGTACTTGCCAACTGGTTATAAGTATGCGTTTGAATTCGGCTTTTAACCAACTTAATTAAATACTCCAATGCAAATTCCTCTTGAATGAGGCCTAAATTAATACCGTCTTCAAAATCTATTATGGTGTAGCAAATATCGTCTGCCGCTTCTACTAAAAATGTTAGCGGATGTCTGGCGTAACTTGTATCCTGGTTGGCGCCTCGAGAAATTAAGCCAAGTTCGGATGCGATATCTTGAAACGCTGCTTTATTATCCTGAAAAAAACCATATTTCTTATCGGCTATATGGCTGGTTGGTTTTTTGGGTAATGACTCCTTCGGATATTTTGTGAAGGCTCCCAAAGTAGCGTAACTTAAACGCAGGCCACCAGGACGTCCTAAACGACTTTCCGTTAAAATTTTAAAGCCGTTGGCATTTCCTTCAAAATCGCATAAATCCTGGTATTCTTTAGGTGTTAATTGCCCAGCATATGTTTTTCCGTTTCCAGATTTAAAAAATTCACCTATTGCTTTTTCTCCGGAGTGCCCAAAAGGCGGATTACCAATATCGTGTGCCAAGGCAGCAGCAGCCACAATAGCTCCAAAATCGTTTGGCTGATAGCCATGAATTTCTTGAAGATGCGGATATTTTTCAATCAGTTTTTTTCCGGCTAACCGCCCCAAAGTTCTGCCTACAACACTCACCTCTAAACTATGGGTTAAGCGTGTGTGTACAAAATCGGTTTGAGATAAAGGAATAACCTGTGTTTTGTCCTGTAAACTTCTAAATTCTGAAGAAAAAATAATCCGATCGTAATCCACTTCAAAACCAATACGGGTTTCATCTTGCTCCTTTCGTAAACGTTTATTACTGTCGCCAAAACGCTTTAATGATAATAGTTGTTCCCAGTTCATAGCCAAATTTATAGGTCTGCAAGATAGTATTTTTTGAGGCTAGTAAACAGGCTACCCATTACATTATTTGGAAAATCTGGTAACATTTAGGTAATGTTTTTATGACATAGCTTTAATATGCGTTTAACGCTTAGGTAACATACAAACAATTTCTTTGCGGCATAAAATAATGGAACCAAACAGATGAAATACACATTGCTAAAGCTACTCCTACTTACTACTACTCTGGCATTTGCACAGCAAACTGGTACTATTAGCGGAAACATTACCGATAAAGCCTATAATTTAGAACCGCTACCTTTTGTAAACGTTTATATTGAAGGTACCAACCAAGGTACCACTTCAAACATGAACGGTGTGTACCAGTTAACTAATTTATCACCCGGAAACTACACCGTAGTTTATAGCTTTCTAGGCTATGAAACCCAACAAATTCCAGTTCTTGTAAAATCTGGAGAAACAACCAAAGTAACCATAGAAATGGCACCAAGTGCTTCGGTGTTAGAAGAAGTTTTAATAAGCAGCAGCAACAAACGCGAAAGCGAGGTAGCCTTATTATTACAACAAAAAAATGCCCTGGTTATGAAACAACATATTGGTGCTAACGAATTAGCCCGAAAAGGTGTTAGTACTGCTGCTGGAGCTGTTACAAAAATATCCGGTATATCTAAACAGGAAGGTTCTAGCGCGGTATATGTTAGAGGTTTAGGCGATAGGTATTTAAATACCACCTTAAACGGGTTACCCTTGCCTTCCAACAATGTGGATGAAAAGAACATCGACTTGAGCTTATTTTCATCCAACATCATTAAAAATATTTCTGTAAGTAAAGCATATGCTGTTGGATTTTACGGCGATTTTTCAGCGGGAAATATTAATATAAATTCGAAGGACTTCAAGGGAACATCGCTTTTAAATGTAGGTGTAAGCAGCGGATTTAACACCAACGCGGTAACTAAAAACTTCGTAAAAAGCGAAGGCACTGGCCATTTTGGATATTACAATCGCTACAGGCACAACCCCTTTGCGGTCGTGTTATCGCATGGTATAGATCCGGTAAGCGCAGGAACCCCCATAAACACCAACTATAGTCTTACCGCAGGTAAAAGCTTTCAATTTAAAAACCAATCCCGATTGCATATTTTCGCCACCGCATCGTTTAAAAATGCTTTCCAATACCGCCAAGGCACCACCCGAGATTACACATTGGTTGAGAAAAAAGCGTTCCAAAACAGCGCAGAGGCCTACGAATACACCACAACAACAACCGGTTTAGCAACTGCTAATTACAAAATTACACCAAACAACACACTTACCTACAATGGCATTTTTATTAATAGTACCGCCGATGTTGTAGGCTATTTTGGTATTAATGGCAATGGCAAAAACCGCGATGCCATCCGAAATACAGATGCAGGCTTCTATCAAATGAATGCGCAATTTGACCAGACCAAAATGCTGGTTAATCAATTACTAGGTCAGCATATATTTCAGAAGTTTAAAGTAAACTGGGGTTTTGGATATAATTATGTTCGCGCCCATCAACCAGACAGAAAACGTATAAGCCTAGAGAATTATCAGTTGGCTTTAGATGATAATCCCAATACCAATCCTACGTTCTACAACAACGTCGATTTTGATAACCAACGTTACTTTCAAAACATTACCGACACCGCCTACAACGGTCAGATAAATTTAGCCTACCAAGCCAATGAACAAACTACTATACATATGGGTTTTAATGGCAAACAAAAAGTTCGCGACTTTAACAACATACGTTATGGTTATGCTATTTCCGATATCAATTATCCTGTTACCGATGTGCATAATCTGAACAGTATTTTCACATTAAACAACCTTCATATTTCCGAAAATGATGGTGGTATTTACCAAATTAAGGTTATTAAACCCATTCCAGGTTTTGGCACAACCAATATGCCTGGACTTCCAGAAAACACTTACCAAGGTACTAATAGCGTCTTTGCTGCGTATGCACATGCTGAAATATTAGTAGGTTCCAAATGGCTATTTATACCTGGTATTCGAGCGGAAAGCATTAAGCAGGATATTGATTTCCACGTTATTAATTTAGGCTTACAGGGCCAAGGCCTTGTTTCTTCAGAAAATAAACTGCTGTTGCCAAGTTTACAGGTAAAGTATGGCATAAGCGACAACCAGAACTTACGATTTTCTGCCAGTAAAACAGCATCCTTACCAGAATTTAAAGAAGTCGCGCCGTTTGTGTATGAAGATATTTCGGTTCGCGTTGGTGGAAATCCAGACCTACTAAACAAGGGCTATTCTAAAATATACAATCTAGATTTACACTACGAATGGTTTTTTGGTAAAGGCGAACTCTTATCGGTTGCAGCCTTCGCTAAAACAATTAAAGACCCCATAAATTTGGTTGTAAGTGCGGATGCAACAGGCACCCAACGCTATTTTAGAACCGGAAAAAAAGCATCTGTTTATGGCATAGAATTAGAGTTCAGAAAAAATATACTTACCAATAATAACGCTAATAAAATTTTATCTACCGGCTTTAACGCCAGCTACATGCATACCAAACAGGATTTAGATACAAAAATTGACGGCAATTATTACGATGTTAGTTTTAATAAAACTTCTGATGCGCTTCAAGGTGCTTCTCCATTATTACTAAACGCCGACATTAGTTATTCACCACAATTCAAAAATTACAAGCCAACTGCCAACCTGGTGTTTTCATATTTCGCAGACAGAATTGATGCATTAGGTTCTGGCCAATTAGGCAATGTAATAGAGAAAGGTGTACCCACGCTAAATGTTATCTGGAAAAATACCATTAAAAACAATCTGGACATTACCATTAGTGTATTAAACATTTTAAATCCTAGGATACAATATTACAGGGAAACCACGCTAGGTAATGTGCTAGTAAATTCGGCCAATGGCAAAGGAATTACAGACTATAAACGCGGCCTAGAATTAGGCTTGGACCTAAACTATCGTTTTTAAAACCATAAAACTTAATAATACAAAAATAATAACACCACTTAATTATGAAAACAATTCACCTAGTAGGAATTCTACTATTAAGCGCACTTTTTTCATGCGCCACAGACGACACCGCAACTATTTATATTACCGATAACAGCGTAACAAATAATACGAGCGGTAATAACACCACTACAGATTGCACTACCATTTTAGCAGCCGTATATACCAGCGATTTAGAATTAGAGCCCTTTACCTGTTACACCATTAACGGCCCGGTTATTATGGCTACCGGCACCAATTTAATTATCCCCGAAGGTGTAACCATTTATGCTGAAGCAACCGGTGCCGAGGTATATATTGCCATATCGCAAGGCGCCAAAATTACGGCAACCGGCACGCCCAATAATCCTGTAGTATTAACATCCAATGCTAATTTACCAAAAGCTGGAGATTGGGGCGGCCTTATTATTTTGGGCAAAGCGCCTATTAATTCGGTTACAGGCAGTGCCACCGCCACCTCCGAAATAGCTAGCTTACCATATGGTGGTACCGCATCCAACGATTCATCAGGAGTTTTACGCTACGTGCGTGTGGCTTATTCTGGAGGTGCTGCCGATGGACAATCGGAAAATAACGGCTTTTCGTTTTATGGTGTTGGGAGCGGTACCACCGTAGAATATATTCAAGCTTATGAAGGCAAAGACGATGGTGTTGAGTTTTTTGGCGGTACCGTAAATGTTCGCTATGTGTCGGTTATCAATGCTCAAGACGATTCCATAGACTGGACGGAAGGTTACACCGGCAGTATTACCGATGCCTATATAAAGCAAGGCGCACAGCACGATAAAGCAATTGAAGCTGATGGCTATAACACCGATTTTAGCAATGCTGCTGGCTATTACTCCAAACCAAATGTAAGCCATGTAACAATAATTGGTTTAGGCACCGAAAGCAATCCCGATAGCGAAGCCGTTCGATTACGAGCAGGAACACAAGGTATTTTCAATAATATTTACATTCAGGGCTACGGTGAAGGGTTTGATTTGGATGGCGACCTAGGAAACAACCCTACCGGTAACGGTGTAATTAATGGCCACTTACATGTTACCAACGTGAGTTTTGTAGACGTCACACAGTACGTCCAGAACGATACACAAGTTGCGTTTTCTGAAACCGATTTTTTAACAGGAATCTCCAACGCTACACAAACAAATTATGCTGTTTGGGGCGCCAACTGGACGCTGGAATAGCCCGTGCAGAACATATTTCCCCTCTAAAAAAGACGCTAAATACCTAATAGGTTGTTTAAGCGTCTTTTTTATGAACAAAGCGCTTATTGTAAATTTATAATCCTTTTTATATGAGTATTTTACAAAAAAGCTGTGTTCAAAAAATAGGCAAATTAACCAAAAGTTAACATTTAGGTAACATTACAAAACCAAACACTACGGATATTTGCAAACTATTTTAAATTAAAATATGGATAATATATACTTATTAATGATTGTGGCCTTGGCCGTTTTAGCAGTTGCTGATTTGGTAGTAGGCGTAAGTAATGATGCGGTAAATTTTTTGAATTCCGCTATTGGCTCCAAAGCTATCTCCTTTAGAACAATAATGATTGTTGCCAGTGTAGGTGTGGCTGTAGGAGCTGTGTTTTCTAGTGGCATGATGGAAGTTGCCCGAAAAGGTATTTTTAACCCCGAAGAATTCATGTTTAATGAAATTATGATCATTTTTATGGCGGTCATGATTACGGATATTCTGTTATTGGACTTTTTCAATTCTGTTGGCATGCCCACATCTACAACAGTTTCCATTGTATTCGAATTACTTGGTGCCTCTGTTGCAATGTCTTTAATTAAAATTGGCAGTGCGGGAGGCAGTTTTACAGATTTAATTAATTACATAAACACCTCTAAAGCCACCGAAATAATTTTTGGTATCCTCCTCTCGGTTATTGTGGCCTTTACAATTGGTGCTGCCGTGCAATGGGTAGCAAGACTTTTACTATCGTATAATTTCGAGAAAAAAGCCAATTGGGTAGGAGCCTTATTTGGCGGCTTTGCATTATCCTCTATTACGTATTTTATTTTTATAAAAGGTTTAAAAGGAACCGCCTTTGCCGATAACACTTATGCCTTTTTAAATGGGATTACCATAAACGAATTTTTAGAACAGCAGTTAGGCCTCATTCTTTTAATAAGTCTGATTATTTGGTCTGCTATAGCTTATTTGGCCATTAGCTTACTAAAAACCAATATATACAAACTTATTATTTTAGTAGGAACCTTTGCTTTGGCTTTAGCTTTTGCTGGTAACGATTTGGTTAACTTTATTGGGGTGCCTATTGCTGGGTGGCTGTCCTACTCCACATGGGCTGCCTCTGGTGTTGCGGCAGATGCTTTTAGTATGGGCTTTTTAGCCGATAAAGTGGCTACACCTACCATTTTGCTGGTAGCAGCAGGCTTAATTATGGTGGTTACCTTATGGTTTTCTAGCAAAGCTAAAGACGTGGTAAAAACCTCATTAGATTTGTCCAGTCAAGGAGAAACAAAAGAACGTTTTCAACCTAATTTCTTATCGCGTAGCTTTGTGCGTTTTGCGGTGTTAGCCTCCCAAATGTCCTCTTACATTTTACCAGAATCATGGCAGAAAAAAATTGATAAACAATTTGAAGTACCTGTTTTAACTCTTAAAAAAGATAAAACTTACGAACTTCCCGCATTCGACTTGGTGCGTGCTGCGGTTAACTTAATGGTTGCTGCGGTTTTAATTTCCATTGCAACATCTATGAAGTTACCGCTATCCACAACCTATGTTACGTTTATGGTAGCCATGGGTACCTCGTTGGCCGATAGGGCCTGGGGTGCCGAAAGCGCTGTTTACCGTGTAGCTGGTGTTTTAAACGTTATTGGCGGATGGTTTTTTACCGCGTTTATTGCCTTTTTTGCCGCTGCCACCATAGCCTATTTACTTAATTGGAATGTAACAATTATGGTGCCTGTACTCTTGTTATTGGCTACTATTTTATTAGTACGTAACTATATTTCGCACAGTAAAAAATCGAAAGAACTGAAGGCCGAAGATAGCCTAACACGTGCAGAAAGTAGTTCTATACAAGGTGTTATTTACGAAAGCACTAATAATATTGCAAACGTTATAAAACGTGGCAACCGAATTTACACCAACGCCATTAATGGTTTAGCCAAACAAGATTTATCCTTGCTTAAAAAGAATAAAAAGCAAGTGGTAAAACTTGGTAACGAAATAGAGGAATTACGCGATAATATTTTCTATTTTATAAAAAACTTGGACGAATCCAGTGTGGCTGCTAGTAATTTTTACATAAACGTGTTAGGATATTTACAGGATATTACCCAGTCTTTAGAATATATTTCGAAAGTGAGCCATAAACATGTAAACAACAACCACAAAAAACTGAAATTTAGTCAGATTAAGGAGTTAAAGGAAGTTGACGAGCGTTTTGAGCGTTTATTTGAAAACACTAAAGCGGCATTCGATTCGCGCTCGTTTGAAGAAATAGGTACTATTTTAAGCAAAAAACAAGAAATTATTAAGGTAGTAACCGATAAAATTCAAAAGCAAGTTGAGCGTACACGAACCGAAGAGTCTAGTCCTAAAAACACGACTTTGTATTTTAGCATTTTATTAGAAACCAAAGACCTTTTAAATGCTACTATGAATTTATTAGAAGAGTACCATCAAGCGCACGACAGCTCTGTGGAGCCCGCAACAGTGCCGGAAGCTGATGAATAAGCACACTTCATAAGGTTAAATACAAAAACGCATCTTTCTTAACAGAAGATGCGTTTTCTGTTTTAACCTGTAAAAATGGCATTCTTTTAAAACAACAATTACCCGTTTAAAGCCAAAAAAAAAGCACCTTATTATAGGGTGCTTTTTTTTGTATTAACTCTTAAATGTACTGTCCAATTAAGATCCACACATAAGGCAATCGTCTCCTTCTGCCTCCTTTGCCTGCGCAATAAGTGCTTTCATTTCCTCGGCCGATAAAGGTTCTGCTGCATCCTTAGCTTGTGTTTGAGCAAATTTTGAAGCTGTTTTAGCTGCTTGCTGCTGCTGTGTGGTAACCGAAGTTGTTTCGGGCACTGCTTGGGGTGTTGCTTTGGCTTTTTTCTTATTATCCAGTGTAAACTTAATGGCATCTACTGCACTTTTTGTTCGTAAGTAATACATACCCGTTTTTAAGCCGCTTTTCCAAGCGTAAAAATGCATAGATGTTAATTTGGACATAGTAGCACCTTCCATAAATAAGTTTAAGGATTGCGATTGATCTATGAAGTAGCCGCGGTGTCTGGACATATCAATTATATCTTTCATACTTAACTCCCAAACTGTTTTGTACAGCTCTTTTATATCTTGCGGAATGCCTTCAATATTTTGAATAGAGCCGTTAGCTCTCATAATATCTTGCTTTAAACTGTCGTTCCACAACCCTAATGCAACTAAATCCTCTAGTAAATGCTTGTTAACAACAATAAATTCGCCAGACAATACGCGTCGTGTGTAAATATTGGATGTATATGGCTCAAAACACTCATTATTGCCCAATATTTGCGAGGTACTTGCGGTTGGCATAGGTGCCACTAATAACGAATTTCTAACGCCATGTTTTTTTACAGCTTCTCGTAATTTAGCCCAATCCCAACGGCCACTTAATTCTTCATCCTTAACACCCCACAAATTGTGTTGGAATTCGCCATTGCTAATAGGCGATCCTTGGTATGTTTGATAAGGACCATCGGCCATTGCTTCTTCCATACTCGCTGTAACGGCTGCAAAATATAAGGTTTCGAAAATTTCCTGATTTAACTTTTTAGCCTCATCGCTGGTAAAAGGCATGCGTAATTTTATAAAGGTATCTGCTAAACCTTGCACTCCTAAACCTATTGGCCTGTGGCGTAGATTGGAGTTTTCCGCTTCTATTACCGGGTAATAATTTCTATCAATTACACGGTTTAAGTTTTTAGTAACGCGTTTTGTAATTTTATATAACTGCTGGTGGTCAAATTCGCCATTTTTTATAAACATAGGCAAGGCAATAGATGCCAAATTACACACAGCTACCTCATCTGGCGAGGTATATTCCATAATTTCGGTGCACAAATTTGACGACCGAATAGTACCTAAATTTTTCTGATTAGACTTCCGGTTGGCAGCATCCTTATAAAGCATGTATGGCGTGCCGGTTTCTATTTGCGATTCCAGAATTTTTTCCCAAAGCTCGCGCGCCTTTATGGTTTTTCGTCCTTTTCCTTCCGATTCATATTTTAAATATAAAGCTTCAAATTCCGCACTGTGCACTTCATCCAAACCAGGACATTCGTTTGGACACATTAAGGTCCATGTCCCGTCTTCTTGAACGCGCCTCATAAACAAGTCGGAAATCCACATAGCATAAAACAAATCGCGTGCGCGCATTTCTTCTTTACCATGGTTTTTCTTTAAGTCTAGAAAATCAAAAATATCGGCGTGCCAAGTTTCCAAATACATTGCAAAACTACCTTTACGCTTACCGCCACCTTGGTCCACGTACCGTGCCGTATCGTTAAATACTTTTAACATGGGTACAATACCATTGGATGTCCCGTTGGTTCCTGAAATATAACTTCCTGTTGCCCGGATATTATGAATAGCAAGACCAATACCGCCAGCCGACTGCGATATTTTTGCGGTTTGTTTTAAGGTGTCGTAAATACCTTCAATGCTATCGTCTTTCATGGTTAATAAAAAGCAAGACGACATTTGTGGCTTTGGAGTGCCCGAGTTAAAAAGAGTTGGTGTGGCGTGCGTAAAATATTTTTTCGACATGAGCTCGTAGGTTTCAAGCGCCGCATCTAAATCGTTTAAATGAATTCCTATAGCCACCCGCATAAGCATGTGTTGTGGCCTTTCGGCAATTTTGCCATTTAATTTTAGCAAATACGAACGCTCTAGGGTTTTAAACCCAAAGTAATCGTAACCAAAATCCCGATTATAAATTATTGTGGAGTCTAGAACATCTTTGTTGGCCATAATTACTTGGTATACCTCATCGGATAACAGGGGTGCTTTTTTACCAGTTCTAGGGTTAACGTATTCGTACAAATCCTGCATAACCTCGCTAAAGGATTTTTTGGTATTTTTATGCAAATTAGACACTGAAATACGTGCAGCTAAACGCGCGTAATCTGGATGTGCGGTAGTCATGGTGGCCGCAATTTCGGCTGCTAAATTATCTAGCTCGCTAGTTGTAACGCCGTCGTAAAGTCCCTCTATAACACGCATGGCTACTTTTACAGGATCTACTAGTTCATTAAGGCCGTAGCATAATTTTCTAACCCTTGCGGTTATTTTATCGAACATCATGGGCTCTTTCCGCCCATCTCTTTTAATTACATACATACATTTAACGGTTTTGTATTCCTAATACAGCTTTTTAGGAATGTGGATTAATTAGCTTGTGCTACGCTGCCAGTAAAAACTTACAACATAACGGTATTGTGAAACATCCGTACAGCGCGTTTAAACGCCATACAGCAGTTTTTTAATTCTTAATTTTGAGGGTGTGATTAGAAATCGGCGTCGAAACTAAATTTATCTTCCTCTTCCTCTTTATTTAACACGCCGGCTTTTTGATATTCAGACACCCGTTTTTCAAAAAAGTTTGTTTTCCCTTGCAAGGAAATCATATCCATAAAATCGAACGGATTAGCCGTATTGTACTCTTTTTCGCAATCTAATTCGCTTAAAAGTCTATCGGTAACAAATTCTAAATACTGTGCCATAAGTTTGGCGTTCATGCCAATTAAACTAGCTGGCAGCGATTCGGTAATAAATTCGCGTTCAATATCTAAGGCTTCAATTAAAATTTCACGAATACGTGCTTTAGGTACTTTGTTTACTAAATGATTGTTGTGTAAATGCACGGCAAAATCGCAATGTACACCTTCATCGCGCGAAATTAATTCGTTAGAAAACGTTAGGCCAGGCATGAGGCCGCGTTTTTTCAACCAAAATATAGAACAAAAAGCACCTGAAAAGAAAATACCTTCTACAGCAGCAAAGGCTATTAAGCGTTCGCCAAAATTAGGCGATTCAATCCATTTTAAGGCCCAATCGGCTTTTTTCCGGATGGCTGGAAAGTTCTCTAAAGCATTAAATAGCTGGTCTTTTTCAGTTTCATCTTTTACATAGGTGTCTATTAACAACGAATATGTTTCGCTGTGAATATTTTCCATCATAATTTGAAAACCATAGAAAAATTTAGCTTCAGAATACTGGACTTCATTTATAAAGTTTTCTGCTAAATTCTCATTTACTATACCATCGCTTGCCGCAAAAAAAGCTAGTATATGTTTTATAAAAAAACGCTCATCGTCGTTTAATTTATCTTTCCAGTCTGATAAATCTTGGTGTAAATCTATCTCTTCTGCCGTCCAAAAACTGGCTTCCGACTTTTTATACCACTCCCAGATGTCGTGGTGTTGGATAGGAAAAATAACAAAGCGATCTTTATTTTCTTGAAGTATTGGTTCTGGTATTTGAGACATGTTTAGTGTTTTTTTGTGAATTAATTAACGAGATACGAGACTAACAAATATTAAAAATTGTTCCTGATATTGAAAGCTATTTACACAAAGATTGTCAACAAGTTTTTAACAAACCACTGGTTACGCCACGTCCCAACTGCTAGCCACCATGAATTGTATAGCTTACTACAAATCAACTTTTTAGAAGTACAAAAACAACGGGGACAATACAATAAATATTTTAAAAACCAGCGATTAAAAACAGTAATTTTATGACAAATTAGGCCTAAAAATTAGACTGGGTTTTGTACGAAACGGACTTTTAAAAATATGCCTACCGCGCCATTTATAGAATTTTAAAAAAAGAATGTGTGCGGTTTATACTTTTCAGGTTGAAAAACCCAAAAGCCAATTATAATGGTTTACATATTTTTTTAGAAAACGCTTCTTAATAAAGAGCTATGGACTAATTTTTGTTATCGGCCTGTTTTTCGGCAATTTTTTCCAATTGCGAATACCATTCTTCTCCAAATTTTCGAATTAAGCCCTGCTTTACAAATTTGTAAATAGGCACCTGAAGCTCTTTGCCCAAAGTACAGGCATCGTCGCAAATGTACCATTTATCGTAATTGACAGCCGAAAACTGACTGTATGCTTTTACGCGTACGGGATACAAATGGCAGGAAACGGGCTTCTTAAAATCTATTGCGCCCTGATTATAGGCCTCTTCAATACCGCACAATGCCGTACCTTTTTCATTAAAAGTAACGTACACGCAATCTGCGCCATTAATAAGTGGTGTTTCCAGTTCGCCATTGGCTGTTTTTATAAAAGTGCCTTGCGCCTCAATGGCCGCGATACCCTCCTCCCGTAAAAAGGGTTTTACTTTAGGATAAATAGCCTCTAAAATATGGCTTTCTTCTTCCTCCAGTGGAGCGCCCGCGTCGCCATCTATACAGCAAGCACCTTTACATGCCGACAAATTGCAAACAAAATCCTTTTGGATTATATCCTCCGAAACTATCGTTTTTCCTAATTGAAACATGAGGCAAAAATAGCTAAACTTTTGGTTATTATCATGATGTAATTTTACGAATAATGGCCTAAATTTGTAATCTGGTTGAAGTTAACAAAAAACCATAAAAAAAACAGACCATATAAAACACTAAAGCCTTTATAACACATTGTACTTTAGCTTATTGAATTTTTTAATACCATATGTTCTGTATTTAAAATCTCTGTACACATGAAAATACTTGCACTTATTTTATCGGTTATAGCTTTAGGGCTTATTGGATTTAATGCCACAAAAATTGATTTTGCAGCACCATTTGAGAACGATAGCATCATAGCTATTATTACCATTTTTGCGTCGCTTTGCGCACTGGTATTGCTTCAAATTTTACTGGTTTCCAAAAAAATAGAGCAAAAAACAAAACAAGCTTCCTAATGTTTGATGTATTGGTTGTTGGTGGTGGTGCTGCAGGAATGTCCTGTGCACTGGTGTTAGGATCTGCAAAAAAACAGCCTTTTGCAGCAAATAAACGTATAGGCATTATTTTGCATCAAAAAACATCGCATTTGCAAACGGCTTTGTTTAACAACGTATTGGGTGTGGCCCCTGGCACAACGGGCAAAGCCCTATTACAAGCTGGCAAAGAACAATTGCAGGCGTTATACCCGGACGTTACCTGTATAGAAAACGAAAAGGTTAAAAACATTTCAAAACATGACAATGGCTTTGAAATACACACCAACAAAGGTGTTTACCAAAGTAAATTGGTAGTAATAGCGGTTGGTTACGGTAGTTTAATGACCATAAAAGGTTTAGAGGACTATATTGAACCACATCCACGTGCAAAAATTGAAAAAGAGCGTATTTGGTTAAAAAACAACAATCATGTAGTAACCGAAGGTTTGTATGTAGCAGGCACGCTAGCTGGTTGGCGCAGCCAGTTTGCCATAGCTTCTGGAAGTGGTGCTCATGTGGCTACCGATATTTTAACCTTATGGAATAATGGCCAACATGTAAAAATACATGACAAGCTGTAAGTTATTTTGCACTAAAACTTACAAAAAGGATTGTTAATTAAAGTTATATTAAAACAGACTAGTTAGCTTGTGGCAGCTCTTTTTTTTGTGCGTCCAATTCCAATACTTTTTTAATCATCATATCACTTTTATTTAATACTTCTTCATAAGCACCTTTGCTGTACAGTTGTGAAGCCAAGGTAGCCTTAATATATTGTTTTACCTCATCGGTATAAGCTATAAAAGTTATATTGGCATTTGTTTTTGCGCTTAAATAGTCCTGAAAGGCAATTACAAATTCATCGGTAATTACAAAATTGTCTATAAAATCGCGGCGTGTATAAGCATCGTAAGCCTGTCTGTTTTTTTCAAGTTCTTCAAAAACAAAATTACTTACAAAACCCCGGCGCTGCAGAAAGTTTAGGGTTTCGTTTTCCATACTTGTATCTAGTGGCACAAAAACATCGGGAATAATTCCGCCACCACCATATACTATTTTGCCTTTTGGTGTAGTAAATTTTAACGAATCGGCTATTTCTATTTTATCAGGATCTACAAACTCTCCGTTGCTTAACCGGTTAAAGTAATCGTCGTAATAATCGTTATTCCCATTGGTGTACGGCCGTTGTATAGATCGGCCTGTTGGCGTGTAATAGCGCGAAATAGTTAAACGTACGGCACTACCATCGCCCAAATTCATTTCGCGTTGCACCAAACCTTTACCGTAGGACCGGCGCCCAATAATGGTTCCGCGATCGTTATCTTGTAAGGCACCTGCAACAATTTCGCTTGCCGAAGCCGAATTTTCATCTATTAAAACGTAAATGGCACTCTGTTCAAAATCGCCTTTTTTTGTCGCGTAGGTTTTTTCAATGGTACCTCGTTTATTTTTGGTAAACAATATTAGTTTATTGTCCTCCAAAAATTCATCGGCTATTTTTTCGGCCATAGCCAAAAAGCCACCAGGGTTGCCTCGTAAATCTAGCACCAAATCTTGTACGCCGACTGCTTTAAGGGTGTTCAATTCGGTTTTAAATTCTTTGAATGTGGATTCTGCAAAGCGATTAATTTTTACATAACCTAAGGTTTCGGTTAGCATATAAGCTGCGTCCACACTAGGAATGGGAATATGATCCCGTTTAACATGAAACACTAATAGCTCTGGATTACCTTTTCGGTATACTTCTAGTTTTACTTCAGAATTTAAAGGGCCTTTTAGTTTGCCAACAATATCGGCATTGCTTAAATCTTTTCCGTAAAGAGAATCGCCGTTGGCTGTTAAAATACGGTCGCCACCTTGGATTCCTGCTTTTTCACTAGGACTTCCTTCAATAGCGCGAATAACCGTAATGGTATCGTTATAGGTATAAAAACTAACCCCAATCCCTACAAAATCTCCTTTCATATTTTCGCTAACGCGCTGCATATCGCCTTTAGGAATATACACCGAGTGTGGGTCCAGATTTTCTAAGATACCATTTACGGTAACATCTACAATGCTATCGGTATTTACATCATCTACGTATTCGTAGTCTATATAATCTATTAGTCGGTTTAACTTTTCTTTTTTGCTATTAGACGTAAAAATCCTATCCGATTTGTCTGAAAAATTCAATTTTCCACCAATAAAAATCCCTGCCGCCATGGCGCAGCCTAAAAAAAGTGGTAAATATTTCTTTTTCAATTTAGGTACTTGTTAAGTCTGTTATTAATTGTAATTCGATACCGGCTTTTTTCAAAAATTGCAAGCCTGCATCATCTTTATAAGCATGTTGGTATACTACCCTGGTTATGCCTGCCTGATGAATTAACTTACTGCATTCCTTGCAAGGAGATAGTGTAATATACAGTGTAGCTCCCATACAGGATTGGGTAGAAGCCGCCACCTTTAAAATGGCATTTGCCTCGGCATGAAGTACGTACCATTTGGTATAGCCCGCCTCGTCTTCGCAGAAATTTTCGAAACCGGTTGGTGTACCATTGTATCCGTCGGAAATAATCATTCTGTCTTTAACAATAATGGCACCTACTTGCTTGCGTTTGCAGTAGGATAACTTACCCCATTCCGTGGCCATGCGTAAATAGGCCTTATCATACTTAAGTTGCTTTTCTTTATTCATTGGCATGCGTACTTACTGCGAAGGTAAGGGCTTCCCGAATTAATTACAACCTGAGTGTTAAAGATTTATGAAAAATTTAGGTTACACCCTATTTTAAGCCAAATAATCGCTTTCCATAATCATGGGAATAACCAAACCAACTACAATGGCGGAGATAACCATAATCCAATCGCGCTTGGAAAAACGGAAAATAGTTTGCATGATATACCCTAAAAAAAGCACGACAAACACAATCATAACTTGGGCTATTTCTATACCCAATGCAAATTGAATTAAAGTAGCCAATTTATTATCAGATTGGCCCATCATCATTTGAAATTCGCGTGCAAAACCTAAACCGTGTATTAACCCGAAGAATAAGGTTGAAAAAAACAGTACACCAATTTTTTCTTTTTGCGCACCTTTACCAGCGGTAAACACATTGTATAAAGCCACAATTAAAATTGAAATGGGTATTAGAAATTCTACCAACTGCCCATTAACGCTAACCACACCGTAGGCTGCTAAAATTAGTGATAAGGTATGCCCTAGGGTAAAAACAGATACTAAAATTAAAACGCGTTTCCAGTCTTTAAATAAATAAGCAACTGTTAGAACTATTAAAAACAGAACATGATCGTAGCCATTAATATCAATTACGTGGTTGATACCATACTCTACATTAAACCAGAAATTTTCAAGCATTTTTTTAGTGTTTTAAAGGACGCTTCCAAAGATACAATTTAAAATGAATTCATAAAATAAATGCTGTGCCTAGCCTAAAATCAGGTCTCCTTTAGGTTGTAACATACTATAAGGCTATGGGTTTGCAGGCTTTAAGGCTTGCTATCCAGTTTATTATAATCTACCGTAACCGGGATACTTGTTTGAGAACCGTACAGTTTAATTTCGGTAATATCTGCAGGCATATTTAAGCCATTTTCTATTATAACCTGTTTTACATTTCGTACCACGGCGCTTTTAACCTCTAGGGCGCGTTTGCGGTATTCTTTTGTTTTGGTCCAAAACAAAATTTTTAAATTTACGGTACTCACCCCCAAGGAGTCTACTACAACCACACATTCGTGTTCGGCATCTTCAATTACGCCTTCCGAATTTCTGACGGCATCAATTATTACCGTTCTAGCAGTTTCTATGTCGTCATCGTAATCGATACCCACCATAAAGTCCAACCTGAAATAACCGTCTTCAGTGTAATTATAAACAGCTTTTTTTATGATATCGGAATTGGGTATATACACATCGCGACCATCAAAGGTTTTTAGTTTGGTATACCGAAACTCCAACGACTGCACTTTACCAAAAATGGTATCAATCATAACGGTATCGTTTACATTAAACGGGCGGTTAAAAGATAGAATAATACCCGAAATAAAGTTTTCGCCAATATCTTTAAAAGCAAAGCCAATAATAACAGCCGATGCACCAGCCGCCGTAAGTACACCTGCAGCAATACTACCCAAGCCGGCCACTTTTAAAGCCAGCATGATAATTAAAACCAACACCCCTAATTTGACTGTTTTTGATAAAAAATTAATCATTAGCGGGTCTTGCGCCCGTAAAAGCACGGCTTTTTTAAACAAACGCGCTATAAAATTAGCCAATAAAAAGCCTATAATAACAATTAATATGGCTACAATTATTTTGGGTACACTTGCTAAAAAGTCGTGCCAATAGCCATAAATTGCTTCTTTTATAAGTTGTAAGGATTCTACCATAATTTGTTTTATTTTGAATCTGTTTTCTGTTACCTTAAATGTACGGTATTCCTATTAACAAAGAAAATTTGAATACCAATTAGCGCATTTCCTTATTTAAAACTACTTTTATTTGGGTGGTTTTAGCCCTTGTTTATTTATAGGAAAGGCGACAATAAGCGCACCATTTTTTCCCAAACGTGTATGTATTTTGGTCGGTTTAGCCACGCTTCGGCGTCTATTAAAGTTGCATGACTTAAATCGGTTTCAAAAACCTTTGTTAGCTGTGCAGCTATTTTCTTGCTGTACACCATGGCGTTGACTTCAAAGTTTAAGTCGAAACTTCTGTAATCCATGTTAGCAGATCCTATAACAGCCAAATCATTATCTACAACCATGGTTTTGGCATGCACAAAACCCTTATTGTATTTGTAAATTTTAGCACCTACAGCCAGTAATTCTGTGTAGTAAGCGCTAGCTGCTGCATTTACCATTTTTGAATCGGATACGCCCGGTATTAAAATTTTTACATCCAAGCCGCCCTGTACTGCTATAATAAGGGCGTCCATTAAACTTTCGTCTGGAATAAAATACGGACTTGTTATGTAAATACTTTTTTTGGCAGAACTTATTGCTTCCAGCAGCGCATAAAATATAACCGGTTGCTTGCTATCGGGTCCAGAGGCTGCAAACTGAACCACTTCGTTTTCTATATGTTCTTGCTGGGTACTATCAATAAAATACCGGTTAGAATAAGCAAAAGCTTTGTGGCTACAAAAATTCCAATCGCCCATAAACAAGTATTGCAAATATGCGGTTGCTTGTCCCGTAATTTTTATATGGGTATCGCGCCAAAACAAGGGCTGGTTATTCTGTAAATCGTTGCGGTATTTGTCGCTAATATTTATACCACCTACAAAGCCCACCATACCGTCTATAACCACTATTTTTCGGTGATTTCTGTAATTTATGCGGTTGGCAAAGGCGTACCATTTAATTTTATAAAACGGTGCTGTTTGTACGCCGGCATCTTCTAGTTTTTTTATAAAGGTTTTTCCCAAACCATGACTCCCAAAATCGTCGTACATAAAACGCACAGCCACACCCTGTTTGGCTTTTTTTATAAGAATATCGGCAATTTGATTTCCCGTAATATCATTCTCATAAATATAATATTCAATATGAATGTGGTCTGTAGCTTTTTCTAACGCTTGCAATAACTCCGGAAATTTTTCTTCGCCATTTATAAGCAGTTTTACTTCGTTATTGGCTGTTAACGGACTGTTGCCTGCTCGCCTAATAAACTCCACCAATGTATTGCTTTTTTGCGGAATTAAGCCCGAATTTCTAATGGCTTTGGTGTAAGCATTAAGGCGCTTTTTAATGCGTTCACGCAGCACCTCGTCGGTTACAATTTTTTTTGAATACAGCTTGCGCTTTCGGTAGTTAGTACCCACCGAAAAATAGAAAATAACACCTAAAATGGGTACGAAAATAATAAACAGAATATAGGATAGCGTTTTGGTACTACTGCGTGTATCTTGCAACACACGTGCAATAACAAAAAGAATAAAAAGCACATAGGCTATTTCCCATAAAAACGACCAATCCATACTGTATAGCTTGTAGTGTTTGTAAAATACTATTTTTTGGGATGTAAACGTTACAAAATAAAAAAACCTTGCAAAATAAATGTATGCTGCAAGGTTTTAAAATTATAATTTTAGCTGTAAACGGTTTAAAGGCGTTCTTCTTCCAGTGTGTCTTCAAGCATATCTTCGGCTTGTTCTTGATATAAATAACGCTCTTTACTATCGTCTAGCTCGTCCATCCATTCGGTATGGTGGGTTTCTGCCATGGTACCGGTTACCACACTTTGGAAAGTTTTATCGCGATAGGTTAAAATATTGTCGTCTTTATCTTTTATCCACTCTTTAAACATAACCGCCACCTTGTCTACATTAAAATCTGGATAATCTGACAAGGCCAACAAATCTTTTATATAGTTGGTTTGAAAATCGATGTGATCAAAACTAGACTTCAATTTTTCGTTTTCTATAAGCCATTTATTAATATCCAAACGGCGCGCGCCTTTAGCTGGTATTTGATAGCGATCCATCATAAAATCGCGTGCCACCCATGCTTGTGCATCAAACATATTAAACGTGTAATACTGATCCTGCATACCAAGGTATATAAGCTGGGGCAAATCGTTAAAAAATACACCCTTATATAAATGATCTGGATACAAATTATTTTTAGTTTTTAAACGCATTTCATCTGGTAAGAACGGAAATTTATGCTGATAGCCTGTGCACATAATAACAGCATCAAAACGCTGCGAGGTACCATCTTTAAAATGGGCCACATCGCCATCAAAATATTTAAGCAGCGGCACTTCTTTTATACCATCTGGCCAATTAACACCAATTGGGTTACTTCGGTAACTTAAGGTAACAGATTTAGCGCCGTGTTTGTGGCATTGTACACCAATATCTTCAGCCGAGTAGCTACTGCCAATTATGAGCAAATCCAGATTTTTGTAAGGATCGGCTCCCCTAAAATCATGGGCGTGAATTACCTGACCAGGAAACTGATCTATCCCTTCAAAATAAGGCATATTAGGTGTTGAAAAATGCCCAGAAGCTACCACCAAATAATCGAATTCTTCGGAATAGGTTTTATCAATTTTTAAGTTATCCAGAATTATTTTAAACTTTTGCGTCTCTTCGTCGAAATTCACCCAACGCACCGTTGTATTAAAACGAATATAATCGCGCACATTACTTTTTTTTATGCGACCCTGAATATAATCGAATAAAACCGGCCTTGGTGGGTAAGAAGAAATGGGTTTTTGAAAATGCTCATCAAAGGAATAATCGGAAAATTCCAAACACTCCTTTGGCCCATTGGACCACAAATATTTGTACATACTTCCATGAACCGGTTCACCATACTTGCCTACACCTGTACGCCAAGAATAATTCCACATACCGCCCCAGTTACTTTGTTTTTCAAAACACACCACTTCGGGCACCTCTAATCCTTGCTTTTTTGCGGCTTCAAATGCTCGTAATTGGGCTAGTCCGCTTGGGCCTGCGCCAATTATTGCCACTCTTTTGTTTGTCATATAATATATACTTTTAGGCCTGCCTGTCTGGAATACAGACACCAAGCCAATTAATAAATAAATTTTTCGTAAAAAAGGCTACGATACTGTAGCAAAGGAATTAGCACTCTGTTTATTTATGTTCCCACGCCTGTATGTGCAGGCCAGATTGTTAGGGAAAACCCATCGTAACGCCATTCAGGTATACCTTCATACACGAATATTTACGACAAAAGCAGGGATTTTAATGATTGCTTTTTTTATAAAAAAGAGGCTATTTTCCGAAAAAGCATAAAGATACCATTTGTTACACAACCGCACAAATTTTTAGCATAATAACCCCTTCTTGGCCACTTATTGAAACGTGTGTTATAGGGTTAAATTTATACGCGTAACAAGCTATGTATTCCTACAGTTTTAGACCAAAACGCACAGAAACAGCCTTGTTTTTTGGCATTAAAAAAGCCCTGACACATTTGGGTAAATATGCCACGGCTGTTAGTATACCATTTTAAATTGTGCTACTAGCTATCCCATTCGCTTTTAATATCCTCCATAAGTTGGTGGTAACGCGCTTCTAGCTCCGCAGACATCCCTTTGGAAGCTGTATGTAATTTTCGTAGCTGCAAGGCCAAAATCATGCTGAACAATCCGGCAAACAAAAAGCTTAAAGCTACCAAAATAACAATGCTTAAACCAGCAAATACGGGATTCCAAATAAGTATAAACGAAAACACAATACCTAAAATTCCTAAAGCCAAAAGCAAGCCCCAGTTTTTAGTGCCATAACGCTTCAAATCTAAAGCAAAACTAATGGCTGCCACAGAACGAAACAACACAATAAAACCAATGTAAAAGGCCAAAACACTAATAGACAAAGCGGGATGTGTTAAAAGCGATACGCCCACAATAAAGGTAATAATACCAAAAGCCAAGGACCAACCCCAATTGTGTAATTGACGGCGGTTAACCAGTGCAAAAGCCACTTCGGATAAGCCACCAAATAAAAACGACAAGGCAAATAGTATAGATAAGGTAAGTAAGGATCCTGCTGGCGATGTAAAAGCAATAATGCTAACAATTACAAAAAATAAGCCCACAAAAAACGGAATATACCAGTGTTTTACGGCGTCTTTAATAGTTTTTACAAATAATGTTTCCATAGTGATTGTCTGTTTAAAAAGTATTAGTAGCCAACAAAGTACTAAAATTATACTAATTAATCATGTTTATGGTAAGGGTTTTGTTTTCGTTAAACAAAAACTTGCAGTCCTTGTATTTAGGCGCCGAAAAGCGCGGTTTTACATTATTGGAAAACCCATAAGGTTCCTTAGGAATACCTAAATAGTTTCTGTTAAACTCGCCATCGGAATTTTCATCATGGTAAATAGAAATTGCAAATTCGCCATAAGGCAAATCGGTAATTACCAACTCTTGTGTATTTTTAGTTACAGGCATGGTATATTTTTTTATTCTGCCTTCCTCCTTCAAAAAATTAGTTTCCGTATTAAAAACGGCAATAACTATATGCCCCTGAATGGGTTTAATATTATTTACAGTAAGCGTAAGCTTTGGGTTTGTTGGAGTAATAAAAGCAAAAACCAAGCATATATAAAGCAAAAAACTATTCATTCTATTTAGTTATTATATTGGGTTACTAGCGTTATAATAGTTGTTTATTAACATATAACTGCAAAACAACCGGTTTATTTTAAAACATGGAAAACTACTACTTTTTTTTGGCATAATACCATTAGTGGCATGTATATTCCCAAACGTTTTTTACTGCCTCCCCACTTTAAAACGCTCACAAAAAACTGCAATACTTTGGCGGTGGATTTTCCTGACACATTTGGGCGTTACCCTTTGGGTCGGGCTTTCCGTTGCAATCTTTTTGAACGTGCCTTACAAAAAGGATTTCCACTACAATCCCTAACGCTAACAAACGGTTTTATTAAACAACAAACAATTATAAATAAGAACTAGATTTATCTATACAAACACTAACCACTTTACAAATTCTATCTTTTATCAAGCCATAATGGTTCGTGTTGCCAATTAGGCTTCATTCCTAATGCATTAGGGTCTACATTAGGGTATTTAACGAATAAATCATTTAATCGCGTTGTGAATTGATTGTTAGGTTGTATTGTGTTCAGTAAATATTTCATTAAACACATATGTACATAGAGTTTACTAAACTCGTGTTGTTTAGGTATATTTTCATTATCTTTAATCCAAGGATTGGGTGGTTTGGGTAATAGCTTTACGGTTCCTGGCAAGTTTCTATTCCATAATCTTGAATGATGTGCACAAAAGTTGCGAATTTGAGCAATAGACTGTAACCAACTTGGCAAATAGGTATGGTTAACTGCTCCAAATTCTTGCGCAATGCTATCTTTAGAATTAACCTTATGTGTTAAATTACCATACAGTTTTGATAAGTTCCCAAAACTTACTTGTTCTAAACTCTTCCAAGATGGTGGAAATCTTAAATCATCTTTATGCTTTTTAAAATGGTTTTTTATGGTAACATCCTTACTTCTTGCCCTGGTAATTTCTTCTTCAATTTTAGCCAGTGTTCTTGTAAATTGTATTCTATCAATAAAAATTTCTGAATTACAGAACCACCAAGGGTCTATTTCGTGTGAAAGATTGTAAATGAGCTTGGTTCGTAAGCTGATTTCTATTTTTTCAATAACATCAAATAACAATAGGCGTAATTCTGCATCAAAATTATATAAGGCTACGACATCTGTAAATCTACTATGGGGCTTAAAAATATGTTGCTCTTTATCTGCTTGCATGACATACCAATATTCTCCAAGACGGTAGTAACTTATATTGGTCAAGTATTTTTCTGCCAATGGTTCATTGGTAATTTCCAGACCTCTTTTTTGTAATTGAGCAATCTGTTGTAGTATGGTAATTGGTTTTTTGCTAAACATAGAAAGTGGTATTACTGTTTAACAAAAGGAAGGTATATAAAGCAAAAGACACACCCTGGGACGCTGTTCTAATGGGTAGCGTGGTGTGTACTGTTACTGCAAAAGTACAAACTTTATACCATATTTTACTATTCTTTACCATATTTTTTGGTTTTATAGTCACTTATGAGTCATCTAAAACATCTTTATTTAAAAGTTTATTGACTGATTGCATATTTTGATAAGTAGATTTTGCTCTTAACATTATCTTATCCATAACTTCTGCTGATACATCCATTTTGCGCATTAATCCAATACCAACTATATAATCCAATAAAAAGGAAATGTATAGCAACTCAAATTGAGAAAAAATGTTATTCTTAATCTTATTTCGATGAGTTAGATAATCCCTATGCCTCACAATTTTAGAAACATATCCTTTAATTTCATTTTCAGGAATTGAAGTAATTCTATGAATTAACTCTTTATGCTCTAATAAATACTTTTCTACAGTTGGATTTCTATATGTTTTACCGAATTTAAAACTAAAGGCTTCAAAAGCAGAGTATGAATTTGTAAATCTTCTACTATGACTTGTTTTAACAGATAGTAAATTTTCCATAATTATATCTGCACAATACGTAATATCTGGATTCGTAAACCAATGATGAATTATTTTAGATAAATCTTCATTAATTGTATCATAATCGAGTGTAATAAAACCTGAAATATTCTCCTTATTAAAATCATCCTTATAATATAATGAAGCCCACTTACCACAACTTAAACATTTAAAATTAAAGGACTTAAACTGAACAGATTTACCATAAATGAAATGAAATAATTTTTGGAATGAATTGTAAAACTCTATGCTTTCCAGAATACTCAAATTCTTTCCTAACTTGAAATCTACATAGCCTACGTTATCCATTCTTAAAAAGTCGTGATTGGAAGTGTATGTAGTAGATTTTGTAATTGTTAGCGTTAAGTCTTCTGAAATAACTGTTTGGTGTTTTATGTCCTCTTGTTTTTCAATCTTATCTTCGATTGAATTATACCAGTTCATTTTTCTTACCCATTTGACAATTGCTGCATTATCGATTTGAAACTCATTTGTCTTGAGGTTTCTAGGGTCTATTAGATGATAGGCACAAACAAAAGTGTATTTAGGTATATAAACTTTAGTTTCAACAACGCCAGTACTACCGTGCTGAATGTTACAGTTAACAAAGGTTACATAGCCCAAACCTGTGAACATACCATAAATCACGTCTATTTGATAAGCTGTATATTTTTCGGTGAGGTTTGTAGTAATAAATATTTTGTCATCTATCAATTCAAGAACACAGAAGCATTTAGTATCCTCTGAATCCTTAAACCATACTTCACCGAAATATTTATTTTCCTTAAACATGACTACTTTTAACTATTCTCTACAATTTCTATTTCTTCATCTGTTAAACCATACAGCTCATAAACCATAGTATCAATTTCTTTATCTGTTTGATTAATTTGAGTTTGTAAGGCTTGTGCTTTTTGTTTGTTTTCTTCAAAGAGGTCTAACCACTCAAACTCATCTTTTTTGGTTAGGGTTGGCATCTCTATTGGATGAGATTTCTCGACTGCGCTCGAAATGACACCTTCTGCAACTTGTTTAGCTTTTAGTTTGTTATTTGCTTTTATGGCTTTGTTTAATTCTTTTATAAACTCGCCAAACTCTAACTCGTGCCAGTTTTGTAGTTTTTTGGATAGTTTTGTTAATTGAAATTTATGTTTTAAATAATTTTGGAATTTATTATCGCTTTTTTGTTGCTCTGTATTTAAAACAATCATAATACGAACTTTATCAATCACCATTTGTTGCTCCTCACTACTAACTTTTTTAATAGGCAAAGATTTTAACTGATAACCTTTAATTTTTGGAAAAAGCTGTTTACCATCCGAGTATTTAAACAACCAATAATACTCTAAAAGTTTCGAGTTTAATATCCCGAAAATATAGTCTAAATCGTAATATTGATCTTTCAAATAAATATTATACAAGGTATTTGAAGTTACTATATTTGGTTTACATAACCCAACGATAGGAGTTTTCCCAATCTGCCTAATTACAATTCGTTTTTTTTTGTACACATCAAAATCTCCTCCACTTTTAATATTTTCCGGTAGAAAATTAAAATATTTAACAGGGATTGAATATTTATAACGAAAAATATCTCCCCCATCAATTACCCCTAAATAATTATCATTAATTTTAATGTCTGAAATTGAAGATTTTCTGTCGTATGCTTGAATACCAAAATAGGAATTACAAATTTCTTCTAACTTAACACAGTCATTAAATTCTATTGTAAACTTTTCTTTAAGATTAAATAAATTTTCATCATCGTTCTCCCATTCAGATTGAAACTTTTCTGTAATTTTATTGAACACTCCATTTTTATCAGAATATAAAGCTTCAATAATATTAGTTTTAGATTTATTTTTTTCTAAAATTATTGTAGAAACATCAACGCTTGCTTCAGAAAAAACAGCTTCTTCGTGATTAATAACTTGTTTTATATTAGTCTTTTTAAGAATATAATTTCTTAACGGTTTTATATATTTATTATTTAAATAAGTATTTGGAGTAATAAAGCCTAAAACACCTTTAAAATTTAATATTTGGATTGATTTTTCAAAAAACAAGTGAAATAAATCTATTTTATAACTGGCAACTTCAAATGTTTTAAAAAAATCTAAAACAGGTTCAGTTGTATTTGATGGCTGGCATAATACATAAGGCGGATTCCCAATAATCACATCAAAACCACCTTTTTCAAACACTTTAGGGAACTGCTCTTGCCAATTAAAGGCTTTATTGCCTGCTACTGCTTTGCTATCTATTAAAGAGTTTCCGCATTTAATATTGCTACTTAAATCGTTTAATTTACGCCTTGGCTGTGCGGTACGTAACCACAAGGATAGCTTGGCTATTTCTACAGATTCTTCGTTTAAATCAACCCCATAAATATTGTTTTCTAATATGGTATTTTCTATATCGGGAAATTGTAAACCACCACCTAGTACTTTGGTCTTCAACTCATCTATATAAGCATGTTCTTTAATTAAAAAGTCTAACGCTTGGTTTAAAAATGCTCCAGAGCCACAGGCAGGATCACAAATGGTAAGTTGTAAAAGCCAGTCACGATACGTTTCTAGTATTAATACCAACTTTTCAATGGTAGCTTTGTTTCTGTTTTTTCTGCCTTTAAAATATTCTTCTTCTTTAAAACCTAATTCGGTTTTCTTTTCTTCGCATAATTTACCAATGGTGTTTTCTACAATGTATTTGGTAATGTATTTAGGTGTGTAGAAAACGCCATCTTTTTTACGCTTGGATGTTTGTTTATCAAAGTCGCCTCCTTCAATTTCGGCATTAACACTTTCTATTTCATTTAGTGAGTTTTCGAAAATATGGCCTAAAATGTTGACATCAACTTGGCTTTCAAAATCATAAGCTGCTAACTGTTTGGTGTATTTATAAAGTAATTGGTTATCTATTTCTAAACCATCTAACAGTTTATCCTCTTTAAATAAGCCTCCATTATAGGCGTATATCTCTGCTCTGCTTGCGGTTCCTTTACGTCCTTGATCTAGAAAATTAAAATACTGTTTAAATAGGTCGTAAAGTGGACGCTCATCACCGAAATCTATATCAGCTTTCCACTTATCTAAAATCTGTTGGGTGCTATTGGCCGGCAATAGGCCTCTATCTTCGGCAAAAAATATAAATAAATAACGATCTATAAGTTTCTGCGACTTTTTGAAGAGCGTTAGTTTAATGTTTTTCTCTAACTTGACTAATTCCGCTTTATATGATTCAGAATGAGTGTCTTCATGTTGACTACTACTAGTTCGTAATTTGGCGTTAGCCTTAATAGTTTTGGTATTACGTTTTACCAAATCGCGATACAGTTCCCGTTTAAATAATGAATAATCTTTATAAAACTGTTTGGTTATTTGCTCCTCCTTCACAATGGAAGCTTCCTTTATATTTAAAGGCAAATTATTTATTACGTTGTCTTTTTGCAGGCATAAATACATTAAAGCGAAACGCTCTTGCGATAACTCGAACAAATTAAATTCTTCAAACTCGGTCGCATCATTAATATAAAACCGCAGTTTTTCGAAGTTTGAGGTTATGACATACACGCAACCTTTTTGATTGACTTTATAATCGAAAGCTTGTTTCCGGATACTTTCTAAATCTTTTGTGTTAGTTCCTTTTAATTCAATAACACCAATAGCAACATCATTATGCAGTATAGCGCCATCCGCTTTCCGTGCATTCGTTTCATTCTTATATTCGGCAACTAGGTTAAAATCGGCATTTGGTTTTAAGGTATAACCTAAAATATTTCCAAATAATTCAGTTAAAAATATACCTTGATACTCCTCTTCTTTAGAATTACGTATGTTTTCTTGAATGGTTGAATTTAAAAAATATTTACTATAGTTTTTGTAGGCCTTAAGAACAACATCTTGATTTTGTAGATTTAAATGTTGCTTTAATACGGAAACTTGATATAATGACATTAATAGCTTAAATTTTATTTAAAGACTAAAATAGTAATAATAGCAGAAAGGTAAATAGAAAAGCGACAGAAAAGATTCATTAAAAAATTAATACAGACTAATGAACGTTAAACCGAATTAAAGAGGTAAAAATTAAAAAATTTTCGGGAAATTTTCGGGAAAATCACTAAACAAAAAACCGTAAACATTTAAAATACAATTGTTTACGGTTTAACCTAGTACTCAAGGTGGGAATCGAACCCACACTCCCGAAAGAACTGGATTTTGAATCCAGCGCGTCTACCAATTCCGCCACTTGAGCTAAAGTGCCTGCAAATTTAATCTTTATCCGCTAAAAAAAGAAGTTTTTCTTTATCAAATCTTCACTTTTATTAAATTCCACCATGTAGTCCATCCAGCCCTTGTTTTCCTATTATGTTTTTAACAGTAAAATTAAGTGTTGGTTACCACAAACCGGGTTTATTTGCCGTAAATGATAAGCAGCTACAAAATGTTTTCAAAAGCCGGCTTTTGTTGGTTAGGCAACTTCTTTCATAAGGATAAATGCGGTGTAAACTACGTAGCATAAAAGCAATACGCCGGCCTCCCAGCGGTCCAAACGTTTTCGCGTGCCCGTAAACATTCCCAAAAGCAGAAATAAAGTACCGCCAATTAAAATAAGTAAATCCAGATTAAAATTAACGCTGTAAGCCACCGGATTTATTAGCGCACTTATGGCCAATACAAATAACATATTAAAAATATTGGAGCCTATTACGTTGCCTATAGCTATATCGCTATTTTTTTTGAAAGCTGCCACCACAGAGGTTACTAATTCAGGCAATGAAGTTCCAGCAGCAATAATGGTAATGCCTATTACTTTTTGACTTATACCCAACTGGGTGGCTACTGCAATACTATTGGAAACCACTAGCTTGCCACCAATAAGCAAACCTACCATACCTAATACAATAAACATCCAAATTTTTAATGTAGACTGCTGCACAATGGTGGTTGTTGGTGTAGTTTCACGCTGTAATTGCCTAAACACATAATACATAAAACCCAAAAAAATAAGACCCAGTGCCAAACCATCCAATCGGGATATTTGTGGATTTGGGAATACGAAAAAATTATTGGCAAGGGCTAACAACAATACGGCCACTAGCAAGGACAACGGAATTTCTTTCCAAGCGGTTGAGGATTGCACCGTTATAGGATAAATTAAGCCAGCAACACCAAGAATAACAAACAAATTAAAATTGTTACTGCCTATAATATTGGCAAAAACAATATCTGAAAAACCATTAAAAGCGGCAACCGAGTTAACAACCAACTCGGGAGCTGAAGTACCAAAGGCTACAATGGTGAGTCCTATTACCAAATCGGATACCTTATTCTTTTTTGCTAGCCAAGAAGCACCTGTTACCAAACCATTAGCACCAAAAATTAAGCTAGCAAAACCTAAAAAAATTAATAAAAACGCTAGTAGCATATATATAAATAGATTAAAATTCCCGATTTATTTTTGAAATTGCTTTGATACCTGTATACAAAACCGGCAAACCCACTAAATTTTACAGAAGCGTTTTACAAGAAAGTCCACTATGCAACCCAAAATAATTCAGGTAATTAAAAATACATCATTTTATACCTGCGGAGTAAAATAAATTCATAAATTTGCAGCTTGTTATTAAAAACACAATTTAAACAGCTACCATACAACTAATTAACCATGTTAAACGCGCAAACAGAAGCCAAAATTTTTACTTGTACGCAAAGCAACGTTTTAGCCCAAAATATAGCGGATGCTTTTGGCGTTAAAATGGGTAATGTGATAACATCTACGTACAGCGATGGTGAATTTCAGCCATCGTACGAGGAGTCTATTCGTGGGGCTCGTGTGTTTATTGTGGGGTCTACAAACCCAGGTCCAGAAAATTTAATGGAACTTTTATTAATGATAGATGCCGCTAAACGCGCATCTGCTAGGCACATTACGGCAGTAATACCGTATTTTGGCTGGGCCAGACAAGACAGAAAAGACAAACCACGTGTTCCTATTGCTGCAAAGTTAGTTGCCAAAATGTTGGAGGCTGCAGGGGCCACACGTATTATAACCATGGATTTGCACGCCGACCAAATTCAAGGATTTTTTGAAAAACCAGTGGACCATTTATTTGCATCCACTATTTTCCTACCGTATTTACAAAGCTTAAAATTAGATAATTTAACCATTGCATCGCCGGATATGGGAGGTTCTAAACGTGCCTATGCCTATTCCAAAGCACTTGAAAGCGATGTGGTTATTTGCTATAAGCAACGCGCCAAGGCCAACGTTATTTCTCACATGGAACTAATTGGCGACGTTACCGGAAAAAATGTGGTACTTGTAGACGATATGGTGGACACCGCAGGCACCTTAACCAAAGCCGCCGATGTTATGATGGAACGGGGCGCCTTGAGTGTGCGCGCCATTTGTACCCATCCTATTTTATCGGGTAAAGCTTATGAGCGTTTGGAAAACTCGCAATTACAAGAATTAATTGTAACCGATTCCATCCCTTTAAAACAGGAAAGCTCTAAAATTCGCGTGTTAAGTTGTGCTAAACTGTTTGCTGAAGTCATGCAAAATGTACATTACAACAAATCTATTAGTTCCAAATTTGTTATGTAACACCTTGTAAAAGGGCTCGCTTACAAATTTGAAAATAAATGAATATTAATAATTATTATATATAAACAATGAAATCAATTACAATTAACGGATCTCAAAGAGAAAGCGTGGGCAAAAAAGCAACAAAAGCCTTACGTAATGCTGGACAGGTACCTTGCGTATTATACGGAGGTGATAAACCAGTACATTTTAATGCTGAAGAGCTTGCATTTTCAAAACTGGTATATACGCCTAATGCGCATACAGTTGTAATTTCTTTAGATAATGGCGACGAATACAATGCCGTTTTACAGGACATTCAATTTCACCCAGTAACAGACAGAATTCTACACATCGATTTCTACCAGTTATTTGAAGACAAACCAATAACCATGGAAATTCCAGTACGTTTTGTAGGTAACTCTCGCGGTGTTAAAGCAGGTGGTGTTTTACGTAAAAACGCACGTAAATTGCGCGTTAAAGCATTGCCAAACTTACTACCAGACTTTATTGAAATAGACATTACACCTTTAAAAATTGGGGCTAAATTGTACGTTACGGCTTTAGAAAACGACGACTACAAAATCATGCACGCACCAAATACAGTTGTTTGCCAAATTAAACGTGCTAGAGCAGCTATGTCTATCACGATTGATGAAGACGAAGACGAAGAAGGTGCAGATAACGCTCCAGAAGCGGAAGCAGACGAATAAACCTTTTTTAAATAGTTTTAATAAAAGCATTCTGAACCCCTATTTTTTTGGGAATCAGAATGCTTTTTTATTTTTGCACCACCTAGAAAACCATGTTTAAATTTTTTTCTTTCTTAAAAGCAACTAAAACAAACGCGTTTAAAACGGACGACACAGATACTATGAAAAAATTCCTAATTGTGGGGCTTGGAAATATTGGCGAAAAATACCAAAATACACGCCATAATATTGGCTTTAAAATAATCGATTTTCTAGCCGAAAAAGAAAGCTTGTCCTTTACTACCGATAAACTAGGCGACCTAGCTAGCTACCGATATAAAGGCCGCACTTTTATCTTGTTAAAACCAAGTACCTACATGAATTTAAGTGGTAAAGCAGTACTGTACTGGCTTACTAAAGAAAAAATTCCTTTGGAAAATTTGTTGGTTATTACAGACGACTTAAACTTACCTTTTGGCAGTATTCGCCTTAAAACAAAAGGTAGCGATGGCGGCCACAATGGTTTAAAAGATATTCAGGAAAAACTAAACACAACCAAATACAACCGATTTAGATTTGGTATTAGCGACGCTTTTAGCAAAGGCCGCCAAGTAGATTATGTGTTAGGTAACTGGACAGATGCCGAAAATAAATTATTACCAGAACGTTTAGAAAAAAGTGTAGAACTTATTAAGTCGTTTGGTACAGCAGGCGTTAACAATACTATGAACAGTTTTAATGGTAAATAAAAAAAGGGAAGTTTTGTAACTTCCCTTTTTTTTTGTGTTGCTAAATACACTATTTATTCTACAATTATTTTTTTAGTAGTTGTTTTAGCACCTTCCGTAACTTGCAGCAAATACATTCCTGCAGCAGCGTTGTTAAGGTTTACTACTTGACTAAATTCCGAACTTTCTGTAAACGTATCGGCAAACACGCGTCTGCCTCTTAAATCGTAAACGGCTACAGATACCGTTTCGGTAACACCCGACATTTTAATGGTAAAACTACCATTATTTGGATTTGGGAATACCGAAAACTCCGAAACTGCAAACTCGTTTGTAGACAACGACGCAAGCACATTAACGGTGTAATCTTCTACTTCGCCATCATGACCATTTTCGCAGGATGTTGGAAAATCGTTTTCACCTGGATTGGTATATTTTGTTGTAACACGCATTACGGTATTTCCTAATGCTGCGTTAGCTGGCACTGTAATAGATAAAGGCGAATTTGCAGATAGTAAATTATTGCTGGTGGCACTGCCTGGGTTGGTTCCTAAATCGTACTGCTCGCCTGGGTCGTCAAAACTACAGTTTTGGTTCCAGTCCACCCACACGTAGGTAATGGTTTGGTACGGTCCGTCGGGATCGTAATACACAGATAAGTCGTAGGCCTCGTCGCGGTTTACATCTGTAGAAATAGCTGTATAATCGCTATATCCAGAAGGTTTACCTGTATTCAAATTACTAATTGTACCAAATACAACACCTTGTGTACCTGTACCGTACAAGGTATTTCCTACAGAGGCACAAACCCCATTATTTACCGTTAAGGTTACCTCTAAATCTTTAAAAACGGTTTGTGCGGCTCCGGTAACGGTTATAACATAATCGCCTTCTGCGGCGCCTCCTAAATTACTAATATCCATTACTACTGTCCCTGTATTTGATATGGTTGCTGGAGAAAACACCACCACACTGCCCGGTGGATTTCCGGTAGCAGAAAAAGTGGTTGTTTCGTTAAAACCATTTATGGCTGTGTAATCAAATTCAAAACTTACCGAAGTAGATCCGCAGGTTCCTTGGTCGCCGTTTGTATTAGTTACAATAAACGTTGGGTCGTTACTTATAATAGAAAAGTTTGTGCTTGATACTGCATAGAAAATATTACCAACAGCCTCTACCATAATGCGTGCCGTTGTGGTTAAAAAATTAGGAACTACAATATCATGCGACCCGTCATTAGGGACATTGGAAGCCAGTACCGTATCAAAACTAACACCGTTGTTAGTAGACAATAGTATGTTAACATTGCTGGTATTTATGCCATTAGCAGTTGTTCCAGCTACATCCCAAGTTATGGTTTTTGTTTCGCCCTCTGCCCAAACAATTCCCGGGCTATTTTGCGAGGTTACCGCAAAAGGTCCAGCGTTACCACTTACGGTTACGGTCATTAAATCGGCATCGGTTTGGCCAATTCCAGCAGGAAAACCACTACCATTGTCTCTTACCATAAAGGCAAATTCCATATTCCGCGCCACCGATGGTGTTACCTCCCAGGTTGGCGTTAAATTTCCAGCTACTACATCGCTTAATTTTGGCATATATCTGTTTGGCGATACCGAAGGTAAAACAGAACGATACAAAGGTCCTTGCGTCCAAGTTGGTTGTGGAGCGCCTGATCCTGGAGCTTGCTCTGGGTCGTTTTGACTCCAATTATACGTTAAAGATGCCAACCCATCTGGATCGGTTGCCGTACCTTTTAGTACATAAGCTGTACTTTTTGGAATGGTAAAATTTGGCCCCGCATTGGCTACTGGCGGTTGGTTAGCTAAATTAGTTTCTACATCGCAAGAGCTGCTTACACCAAATTGAATGTTAGATGCAATATCGCGCACGTTTACGTAATTAAAATGCGCATCGCTATTGTTTTGTACATTGGTTGCACAAATTCCTGCATAACCCATAATAGAACTTCCTGATGCTGGTTCCACCTCGGTTGTACCATTTCCGGAACGGCTACAGGTATTCATGGTGTGCCAGCCGTTAAACTGATGGCCCATTTCATGAGCTACATAATCAATATCAAACGGATCGCCTGTTGGATCAGGACGCCCAGTATAGGCTCTACCTTTGTGAAAACTAGATTGATTTTGTGTAGAGCACACACAACCTAAACAACCAGCACTTCCACCACCCGTGGTATTAAAATTATGACCAATATCGTAGTTATTTGGCCCTATAACATTATCTAGAGTCACTGCTGTTGTGGTATTAAACTCGCCTGTCCAAGGGTCGGTTGCCGGATTCAAGTAAATAACAGCATCATTATTAGCTACAAAAACAAGGGTAATAGCCAAATCGCGCTCGTAAATTTCATTTACACGGTTTATTGTTAAAACCATTTGAGCCTGTACATTGGCTTTTTGTTGCGCAATGCTACCTGTGCCCGCAAAAATTTGGCCGTACTCGCCGTTACATGACTGTGCTAAACGGTAAGTTCGTAATTTTCTATCGTCGGTATTGGCAGTACTAGAAGCGCGCTCGTTGGTAAGCGAGTTTAAGTTAACGTTTTCATCTGTTAAGCATTCGAAACCTTGTAAATCTTCGCCTAACGAATTTCTACTGTACACCATATATGTTTGTCTGTCCGCTGTGTACGGATCTATATACACGGCGCTTCTAATACCAGAAAGCATCATGGTATGTAACCCAAATTGCGTGACACTAAAACGCATGGTGGCTGTGGGATCGTCTACACCAACAGCTTTATACGTTTTAATCATGGGGTATTTTTCGGCTAGGCCTGGTTCCATAATTGGAGACTCTGAAACCATAAATTTCTCTAATTTTCCGTTTCCAACGGGAAATTCAACGATAACATTGGAGCGCGTGGCCGTTTCACTTCGTAATGGCGCTCGTTGTATAACAGACTTAAAAGCCTGCATATCCAGACTAAAAACCTCGAAAGTATGCGGGTGCGATGCCCGGTGTACTTTCTCTACCTTCGAAAAAGCACTCTTGGAAGCCGGTGTCCAGTAACTAGAGCTTTGTTGAGCCATTAGGGCCGAACCACACAAAAACACAGCTATTAACAGCTGAATTTGGGTCCATTTAAAATGATGTTTTGTAACTTTTTTCATGAAAATCTAATTTTGTTAATGGGATGTTAAATTACTGTAAATTACGCGATTTACATAATTTTAAACCAAAAAATTAGAATTTCCCAACTTTTTACAAGAATTACAGGAATAATCAATAAGGTTTACTTATTTTTAGGGTTTCTAAATAACTAAATGGATTAACCCACTTAAAAACAAACTTTTTTAATCTTTAACATGAAACAAAACAACTTAAAGGTTGTCTGGCTTTTACTATTATCACTAGGCGTGTTTAGTATTCAGGCACAACAAAAATCGGCCCCTAATCAAGCCCAAAATGAAACACTACAACTTACCCCAGAAAACCAAAGACATTTGCAAGAAACGGGTTACGTACGTTGCGTAACAGAAGAAATGGATGCCTTACGCAGACAAAACAACCCGAATTTACCATCGAAAGATGCTTTTGAAGAATGGTTGGCGCCCCTAATTTTAGAGCGTGAACAGCGTATTGCTAACCAAATAGCAAATGGCACTTATAGAAACACAGAAGTTAACATCCCTATTATTTTTCATGTAATAACTGGTTCTCAAGGCGATGCTAACGATATTTCAGCCGCAAGAATTCAAGCACAAATAGATCAGTTGAATTTGGATTTCAACAATTTGTCTGGAAGCACCCATCCAGCAGCCGCTTCAGCTCAAATTAATTTTATTCCTGCACAGGTAGATCCTAATGGTGTGCTATTGCCAGAACCTGGTATAAACCGCGTTTACGGTTATCCAGGAACCATTACAACAAACCAAATGGATGCCACTATAAAACCAGCAACCATTTGGGACCGCTCATTATATGCTAATATTTGGAGTGCTAATTTAAGTGGTGGCGTTTTAGGCTACGCGCAATTTCCCTCTAACTCTACCTTACCAGGTATGCCTCAAAATGGTGGCTCTGCTCTTACAGATGGTGTAGTAGTAATTCCAGGTAGTATTGGTTCTTTAGCAAACCCAGGAACGGCAGCGCCCTATAATGCAGGCCGTACATTAACACATGAAATTGGTCACTGGATTGGTTTACGCCATATTTGGGGTGATTCTAACTGTGGTAATGATTTCTGTCCAGATACACCTCAAAGTACATCTTCCAATTTTGGTTGTCCAACCAACCAAACCACTTGTGATAACATAAGAGACATGGTTGAAAATTACATGGATTATACAAACGATGCCTGTATGAATATTTTTACAGCAGACCAAGTTAGTAGAATGTTAACTGTATTAGAAAATGCGGATGGTATTTCTAATTTACCAAACTCTACAACCGGTAATACTGCGCCCGTAATTGGGTTCAGTACCTTGGCATTAGAAGGTTTAGAAGGCACGGGTTGCGCCCAAGCAGATATAACTATTCCAATGGCTATTGGTATGGCCCCGTCTGCAGATGCTACGGTTACCTTTTCCTTAAGTGGTACGGCAACCAATTTAGCCGATTATGAATTAATTACGCCAAGTGTTACATTCCCTGCCGGGTCTAACGCTAACCAAAACCTAACATTACGGGTGTATCAAGATGGTTTTATAGAAACAGATGAAACCATTGTCATAACCATGAGCCTTACCACCACTGGCGATGCTACATTGTCGCCAAATGGGTCAACTTTTACATACACCATTTTAGATGACGATATTGCACCAGCTGACGGTTCAGTTCAAACTATTTTTAATGACGATTTTGAAAGTTACACCAATTTTATAATTGAAAATATTGGCGATTGGATAACTTTAGATTTAGACGGTTTACCAACTTACGCTGGTGGTGTAGAAGATCCAACTTACCCGAATGTATTTTCTCCAATGGCGTTTCAAATATTTAACCCATCTGCAACAACACCAACTGCGGCTACAAACTCTGCAGGTGCAGACGGCGAAAACCGTAATTTCGATCCGCGTAGTGGTGCTAAATACGCAGCATCTTGGGCTGGAATTCCAGAAGGAGCCACTACTTCAAACAACGATTGGTTAATATCGCCGGTTTTAGCATTAGGTACATCGGGAAGTTCGGTTACATTTTATGTAAAATCCTTATCTAGCTCTTATGGTTTAGAAAGCTTTAATGTTGGCGTTTACACAGGAACTGGGGTACCAACTTCTGGATCCGACTTCACTATTATTTCTGCCGCATCTGAAACCGCGCCATTTGGTGTTTGGGGTGAAGTTACTATTGATTTGTCTGCATACAACAACCAAGATATTAGAATTGGTATTCACAACACGTCCGCTGATGTGTATATGCTAATGGTTGACGATTTTAGTGTGATTACAGCTACGCAAACCGATATTCAAACTACCGTTAATACTGCAACAGCAGCTAACATGGAATTTAAAGGAACTGGAAATGCTTATGCTTATGATGCTACAACTGGCAATGTTATGGCGAGACTGCAAAATAACGATGCTTACGATTACGGTTGTTTAAACGTATCTGTAAGTCGGGAAGGTACCGGATCGCAATTATTTGAGAATCCAGATCCAACCGAATTTGTAATGAACAAAACGTTCACTTTAGCTGCTACTAACTCCAATACAACAGGTAATGCCACAGCTACTTTCTACTTTACAGAGGCTGAAATTGCTGGTTGGGAAACTGCTACCGGAAAACCACGTGCAGACCTTTATATTTTACGAGAAGTAGATGGCACTGTACAAGAAGTTGTAGCGGCTACTGTAGCCTATTTTAATAATAATGTAACACTACAAGCTGGTTTTACCGATCTTAACGGAACTTTCTACTTTGGGCCATTAAATGCCTCTTTAAGTGTAGAAAACAACTTGGCAAACAACTTTAGTATGTTTCCAAACCCGGTATCTAACCAATTAACCATTAAGGCGGCAAACAATTTATTGCCAGATAGCTATGCGGTTTACAACATGCTTGGCCAAGTGGTTTTAAGCAAGTCTGTTCAAAACGAATCAGATTTACTAATTAATACCTCTGGTTTAAGCAACGGGATGTATTTTATTAGACTAACGCAAAACGCTAATCAAATAGCATTGCCGTTTATTAAGAAATAACAAACGTTTCTTTTAAAACTTAAAAGCGGATTGGTATTTATATCAATCCGCTTTTATATTTTTGTAAAAACACCGAATACCTTGAAAATAATACAAACGCTGCAAAGCGACTTTAAAACGAATACCGTTGTTACCATTGGCACCTTCGATGGTGTCCATATTGGGCATAAAAAAATTATTGAACGGTTGGTTTCTTCTGCAAAAAAAAATAATTTAAAATCTGCCATACTCACTTTTTTCCCTCATCCACGTATGGTTTTGCAGAAAGATCCGTCAATAAAACTACTAAACACGTTAGATGAAAAAGCCGCAATACTAGAATCGTTAGGACTGGATTATTTAGTGGTAAAAAAATTCACAAAAGCATTTTCGCGATTAAGTGCAGAGGCTTTTGTATCCAACATTCTTGTAGATACTTTGCATGCTAAAAAAGTAATTATAGGCTACGACCATCATTTTGGCAGAAATAGAACAGCTAATATTAACGATTTGCGTGACTTTGGAAAAAAACACGATTTTCAAGTAGAAGAAATTACCGCGCAAGATATAAACGACGTTTCTGTTAGCTCCACGAAAATACGAACTGCCCTTGAAAATGGCGACATCCAAACAGCAAACAGTTATTTAGGCTACCATTATATGCTAAATGGTACCGTTGTACACGGCAAAGGACTAGGCAAGCAAATTGGCTTTCCAACCGCCAACCTATATATTGCAGAAAAGTACAAACTTATTCCACGCCACGGGGTTTATGTTATAAAGGCCCATATAGAAAATGAAACGTTTTATGGCATGATGAATATTGGCACCAACCCTACTGTTAACGAAACAGATACCCAATCTGTTGAAATTAATTTCTTTAACTTACAGGCTTCGTTATACTATAAAAAACTAACTGTATGTATGCTACACCGCATCCGAGACGAACAGAAGTTTAATTCCGTAGCCGATTTAAAAATACAGTTACAAAAGGATAAAAACGCCGCTTTACAATACCTTCAAACGCATGCAAATAACTAATTTTCTTTTTAAGCAGGTAGATAATTCATCGTTAATCGTGTTCCGAATAATGTTTGGAGCACTCTGCTTTTTAGAATCGGTTGGCGCTATTTTTACCGGCTGGATTAACCGCACACTCATAGAGCCTCAATTTACTTTCTCGTTTATTGGTTTCGAATGGCTTCAACCCCTTCCCGGAATTGGTATGTATGTTTATTACCTTATTATGGGAGTGTTTGGTCTATTTATAATGCTAGGCTACAAATACCGCTTAAGTGCGTTCATTTTTACAATTATGTGGGCCGCTACTTATTTCATGCAAAAAGCCTCCTATAACAACCATTATTATTTACTCATACTCTTGAGTGCCATAATGGTTATTTTGCCGGCGCATAAACACAGCTCTATAGATGCCAAGCAAAACCCAAGTATTACGCGCATAGCCATGCCAAACTGGTGCCGCTATATTTTTGTCCTACAAATGTTTATTGTATACACCTACGGCTCTATTGCTAAACTTTACCCAGACTGGCTGGACGCGTCGGTTATGGCTATTTTAATGAAAAGTAAAGAACATTATTATGTAATTGGGCCGCTGCTTCAAAACGAGTGGCTACATTATTTTTTAGCCTATGGGGGTATTCTTTACGACGGTCTGGTTATTCCTTTCCTACTGTATAAACCTACCAGAAAATGGGCTTTCTATGCATCGCTGTTTTTTCATTTATTCAATTCTGTTGTATTTCAAGTTGGCATATTCCCTTACTTATCGTTAGCTTTTGCCGTATTCTTTTTTGAACCAAAATTAATTCACAAACTATTTTTAAAAAACAAACCCTTTTACGAAGGTTCGGAAATTATTGTACCAGCCTACAAAAAACCAATGCTTACGGTATTTGCCATTTACTTTTTGGTGCAAATAGCCTTACCACTGCGTCATTATGCTTTTAAAGAATCTGTTTTATGGACCGAAGAGGGGCACCGCATGTCTTGGCGCATGATGTTGCGTTCCAAAAGTGGCTCGGTAATTTATCAAGTAGAAGACAAAAACACCAAAGAAACCCATCATATAAATTTGGACGACTACCTAACCAAAAAACAACAGCGTTTAGCCAGCACCAAACCAGACGTTATTTGGCAGTTTGCCCAAATTTTAAAAAAGAAATATGCCGAAAAAGGCCAAGATATTGCCGTGTATGTAGATTGTAAAATTAGTGTAAACGGCAGGCCTTATATTTCGCTCATAAACCCTAAAGTAGATATGGCAGCAGCAAAATGGTCGGCCTTTTCGCATAGTGAATGGATTTTACCCCCAAAACAAGATTATTTCACGCGGTAATTATGTAAATTTGCGGCTTAAATTTTTTATGCCATGTTACAAATACCGTTTATTAGAACGCACAAAGATTTGATTATTGAACGTTTAGAAAAACGTCACATTGATGCTACCAGCATGATTAATCAGGTTATTGCTTTGGATGAGCAAAGACGCCAACAGCAAACAGAACTTGATTCACTTTTAGCAGAATCCAACGCACTTTCTAAAGACATTGGTATTTTATACAAATCGGGCGACGCTGAAAAAGCCAATAGTTTAAAGGTACGCAGTACAGAACTAAAAACACTATCTAAAACCCTAACAGACAATTTGAGTCAAACCGCAACCGAATTAAACGAATTGTTGTACAAAATTCCTAATGTACCTAACGAACTAGTACCTGCAGGTAATTCGGAAGCAGAAAATGAAGAAATTTTTGCCGAAGGTACTATTCCAGAACTACACGAGCAGGCCTTACCACACTGGGAATTAGCAAAAAAATACGATATCATCGATTTTGAATTGGGCAACAAAATTACGGGTGCTGGTTTTCCGGTTTACAAAGGCAAAGGTGCTAAATTACAACGCGCACTTATTGCCTATTTTTTAGATAAAAATACAGAAGCTGGCTATAAAGAATACCAATTACCCTTGTTAGTAAATGAGGCTTCTGGTTTTGGCACCGGCCAACTACCAGACAAAGAAGGCCAAATGTATCATGTAACAGAGGACGATTTATACCTCATCCCAACTGCCGAAGTTCCTGCCACCAACATTTTTAGAGATGTTATCCTAAACGAAACCGATTTACCTATAAGCATTACAGGCTACACACCTTGTTTTAGACGTGAGGCTGGAAGCTATGGCGCGCACGTGCGTGGCTTAAATAGGCTACACCAATTTGATAAAGTAGAAATTTTACGTATTGAACGCCCAGAGGATTCTTACCAAGCATTGGATGGTATGGTAAACCACGTAAAAGGTATTTTACAAGAACTGAAATTGCCTTATCGTATTTTACGATTATGCGGAGGCGATTTAGGGTTTACATCGGCTATGACATACGATTTTGAAGTGTTTTCAACAGCTCAAAACCGCTGGTTAGAAATTTCGTCGGTTTCCAATTTTGAAACCTTTCAAGCCAACCGCTTAAAACTTCGTATTAGAAATAACGAAGGTAAAAACGAATTGGCCCATACCTTAAATGGTAGCTCGTTAGCCTTACCACGCGTTTTAGCCGGAATTTTAGAAAACTACCAAACACCAGAGGGCATTGTAATTCCAGAGGTTTTGGTGCCTTATACGGGTTTTTCAATTATAGACTAACATCTTAATTATAAAATATAAACACCTAGTCCGTGTTAAGAAAATCGATAGCATGCAAGGAAGCTTGTATCTTATCGATTTTCTTTGGTTTTACTTGTCTGATTACTATATATTTTAGAAATTAGTGCTACCAAAAACTTAAAACCTACTTTTATGAAAACCCGAATACGGTTTACACACGCACGCGCCTTTTTTTGGCCTGCCCATACTTACAGCCCTTATTATTTTTCGAATTTTTTTAAAAGCTGTTGTTCAACACTCCTTACAAACTAGCTGCGCAGCTTTTATACCAATAAAGCCTTCCAAATAATTGATTCCTTTTGTTTTACACACTGGTTAATAGCACCTTTATTTTGGTAGGTAAATGCCTGGATTTTATTCAGGCATTTTTTTATAATAACATTCACAGCTTCTAAAATCCACTTTTAGTATCTTTACACAAACAAATACTATGCGGTTTTTATTCTTATGTATGTTATTATTAGGCACTAGTGTGTTTTCGCAAGAAGACTTACTGGCAAAAGAATACGTTAAAAACGGTGAGTTCGAAAAAGCCTTAATTGCCTATCAAGAACTGTATAACAAATCGGCCAACAATAACAATTACTTTTTAGAGCTTGTTAAAACACACCAACAGCTAGAACAACTGGATCAGGCAGAAGCTTTAATTATTAGCCAAATAAATCGTATAAACTATCCGGCTTTGTACGTGGAATTAGGGTATAATTACCAGCTTAAACAAAATACAGAACAAGCTACACAAAATTACACGAAAGCCATTGAGTCCGTTGCCACCAATCCTAATTACGCCTATTCGGTTGGTAAGTTTTTTGAAAACCGCTCTTTGTTGGACCAAGCTATTGCCACCTATTTAAAAGCCACCGAGCTTAAACCCAGTTTAAACTTTAATATTCAGCTAGCCCGTATTTATGGCGAACAAGGTAATGTTGAAAAAATGTTTGAAAGCTACCTCCAATTTATAAACACCAACAACTCCTATGTTAGCACTATAAAACGAGCCATGAGCGATTTTATAACTGAAGATGCCGACAATGAAAACAACGCCATTCTTAGAGGTATTTTGCTTAAAAATATACAACAAACGCCCAACTTATTATGGAACGAGCTGTTAAGCTGGCTGTTTATCCAGCAAAAAGATTACAAAAAAGCTTTTGCACAGGAAAAAGCTATCTTTAACAGGCAACCAGAAAGCTTAAACCGGATAGAAGAACTGGCTTTTATAGCCATGAACGACACCGATTACGAGGCAGCAAAAACCATTTTTACCTATTTAGCAGAAACCGCTCAAAATCCAGATGTACAAATTGGCGCACACTACAATTTGCTTCAAATAGATTTAAAAACACAAACCAACATAACAGCTATAGAAGCTACTTATCTGGAACTTTTTAACACCTTTGGCACCTCCATACAAACCTTAAAATTACAAATTGCTTACGCGCATTTTCTAGCATTTTACAAACAAGACCCAAAAGCGGGTACCCAATTTTTAAAACAGAGTTTAGAATTACCTCTTAGTCCATTAGAAGAAGGTCAGGTTAAACTAGCTCTAGGCGATATTCTGGTGCTTCAAGAAAAATTTAACGAAGCCCTTATTTATTTTACACAAATACAACGCAACCTAAAAAACAGCACACTAGCTCAAGAAGCGCGCTTTAAAGTGGCACAAACCAGTTATTACAAAGGCGATTTTAAATGGGCCGAGTCGCAACTTAAGGTGTTAAAATCCTCAACATCCCAGCTTATAGCCAACGATGCCTTGGACCTTATGCTATTAATAACCGACAACAAGTTTGAAGATTCCACACAAGCTGCCCTAAAATTGTATGCCAAAGCAGACCTTATGGCATTCCAAAATAAGCCGCTGGAGGCCATTAAACTGTTAAATACCATTCTGGAAAACTACAAAGGGCAATCCATAGAGGATCAAGCACTTTATAAGCAAGCCAAGCTATATGAAAATAATAAAGACTTTGAAAAAGCAATTACCAATTACCAACGTATTATAGCTAATTTTAAAGAGGATATATTAGCAGACGACGCCTATTTTTCATTAGCACAAATTTACGAGAAGCACCTAAATGATCCGGCCACAGCAAAAAGCTATTACGAACAAATTATATTTAATCATCAAGATAGTATTTATTTTGTTGAGGCCCGAAAACGTTTCCGTCTGTTACGCGGCGATAACGTAAATTAAAACAGCCCTAATTTTGCATAAAAAGCCTAAAACCTTTTGATACTGTTATCAAACATCGGTAATTTGTGGCACATTTTAATACTATTCCTTTTACACCTAATGCTATGATTATTTATAATGTTACCATTAATATAGACACAAGTGTTCACGACAACTGGTTAACATGGCTAAAAACGGACCATATTCCTAAAGTTTTGGCTACCGGACATTTTTCAGAAGCCAAACTAACACGGGTATTAGTTACTGAAGATATGGGCGGTATAACCTATTCTGTTCAGTATAGAGCGCATTCTAGAGACGCTTTGGAACGCTACTATAAGCATGATGCCGACAAACTACAAATGGAAGGTCATAAAAAATTTGCCGATAAAATGCTGGCATTTCGCACCGAGCTGGAAGTAATTGAAGAATTTCAAGTGGCTCCTAAATAAGTCACGTGTCCCGAAAACACAACTAAATTTAAAAACATGTCTGTAAAAGCTAAAAAACACCTAGGCCAACATTTTTTAACCGACGAAACCATAGCGGAAAAAATTGCCAACACTTTATCCTACAAAGGCTACAAGCATGTTTTGGAAATTGGACCAGGTATGGGCGTGCTCACAAAATACCTACTAAAAAAGGACATTACCACCCACGTTATAGAAATAGACACAGAATCTGTTGCCTATTTAAAAAACAACTATCTAAATTTAGCAGACCGGGTTATAGAACAGGATTTTTTAAAATACGATGTTAGCAGCATTTTTAAAGACCAGCAATTTGCCATAATAGGCAACTTTCCTTATAATATATCCTCACAAATTGTATTTAAAACACTGGAAATGCGCCGGCAAGTTCCGGAATTTGCTGGCATGTTTCAAAAAGAAGTGGCGCAGCGTATATGTGCGCAAGAAGGCAATAAGGTGTACGGTATTTTATCGGTATTAACCCAAGCTTTTTATACGGCCAGCTATTTATTTACCGTGCCACCAAACGTTTTCAATCCGCCGCCTAAAGTAGATTCTGGTGTTTTGGTATTAAAACGCAAAGAAAACATACAGCTACCTTGTAACGAAAAACTATTTTTTCAGGTAGTAAAACAAGCCTTTCAACAACGCAGAAAAACACTCCGAAATAGTTTAAAAAGTTATAATCTATCTCATAATTTAAAAGCAAATAGTATCTTTGACAAGCGCCCAGAACAATTATCTGTAACAGCATTTCTGGAGCTAACCCAACTTATAGATACCGATACACCCGATTAAACACCTCGGGTTTCAAAAAAGTAAAACGCGAACAATTGCATGTCTGAAGAAAACGAAAATATCCAATTTCAGCTTACCGACGAACTTATAGAGGCCGTAGAAAACCTTATTGAATTAAAACACGATAAGGAATTAGAAACGCTTTTAAATGAGTTTCACCCCGCCGATATTGCCGAAATTGTAGACGAAGTTAATTTAGAAGAGGCCATCTACATTATAAAATTATTAGATTCGGAAACAACATCGGATGTTTTAATTGAGTTAGATGAAGACACACGCGAAAAAATTCTTAAAAACCTTTCGGCTAAAGAAATTGCTGAAGAAATTGAAGAACTCGACACCGATGATGCGGCCGATATTATTGCCGAACTCTCCGAAGAACGCCAAGCGGAGGTTATTTTTCACATTGAAGATAACGACCACCGAAACGAAATTACCGAGCTACTAACCTACGACGAAGACTGTGCCGGTGGTTTAATGGCCAAAGAGTTGGTAAAAGTGTACGAAACATGGACCGTTGCAGGCTGCCTGCGCCGCATTAGAAGCCAGGCGCAAGATGTTAAGCGCGTTCATTCCATTTATGTCGTGGATAAACAAAACAAACTTAAAGGACGCCTGTCCTTAAAGGATTTAATTGTAGCCAAAAGCGATCAAAAAATTGCCGACATTTACATAACTAGCGTGGACTATGTGTTTGTAGACGAGGACGCTGAAGAAGTGGCGCGTATTATGCAAAAATACGATTTGGAAGCCATTCCAGTAGTCGATAAAAATTACACCCTATTAGGCCGTATTACCATTGATGATATTGTAGATGTTATTCGGGAAGAAGCCGATAAAGATTACCAATTGGCTGCAGGTATTTCGCAAGACGTAGAAGCCGACGATAGCATCTGGAAACTCACCAAAGCCCGACTGCCTTGGTTACTTATTGGCATGTTTGGTGGTTTGGGAGCTGCCGGGATTATAGAACAATTTAACGACCACATGGGCGCCTTTGTGGTATTGCTAAGCTTTGTTCCACTTATACAAGCAACCGCCGGAAATGTTGGTGTACAATCCTCTGCCATTGTAGTACAAGGTCTGGCAAACGACACCATTGATGGCAATATTATAAAACGCCTCATTAAAGAAGCCTTGCTCGGTTTAGTTAACGGTGTAGCCATTGCCTGCATAGGTTTACTTATTACACACTTTGTTTTTAACACCCCGTACATTGTATCCATTACCATTAGTATAGCCTTAATTGCTGTAATTATCTTGGCCGCCCTTGTTGGCACCTTCATCCCCATTTTTTTAGACAAACGAGGTATCGATCCCGCCGTAGCAACAGGACCATTTATAACCACCAGTAACGATTTATTTGGCATACTTACCTACTTCCTTATTGCCAAACTCATTTTAGGGTTTTAAGTCGTTTTTATTTTGGGCGCTACTTAAAAGTCCGCGCTGTCCACTGTATCTTTTATTTTTTTAAGAAAAATAAAAGGATGCCGTTTCCATCGCTAGCGCAGCTTGTTCCGCTATAAAAAACAAAATGCACAAAGCATATTTTCCTATCTTTGTTACAACAAGGAACCAATTTAGTAACGCACAAATACCCCGAATATGTAACTGCTTAATTTACGAAACAGCCAATGTATTTACATAGCCACAAGCACATAACCCTGTTAAGAACGTCCATGCACAACCAAACCAGCCAACCTGTAAGTAGCCCAATACCTAGCTAACCATTACCAACCAGAATTGCTTATTACATACTCATGAAAATACTGCACCTAGACACCAATCATCCCTTATTATTAGAACAATTAAACGCACTAGGGTTTCAAAACGACGAAGATTACAGCAGCTCCAAAACCGAAATAGAAGCTAACATACACCACTATCAAGGCATTATTATTAGAAGCCGTTTTCCTATTGACCAACAATTTTTAACTGCCGCCAAGCAATTAAAATTTATTGGGCGCGTAGGTGCTGGCCTAGAAAACATAGACTGCCATTTTGCTACACAACAAGGCATCCAACTTATTTCAGCACCCGAAGGTAACCGAAATGCGGTTGGCGAGCATAGTTTAGGCATGATCCTAGCTCTTTTTAACAAGTTGCATACAGCCGATAAAGAAGTACGCGGCGGCAAGTGGCTGCGCGAGGAAAATCGCGGTCTGGAATTGGATGGTAAAACAGTTGGTATTATTGGCTATGGCAACATGGGTAAAGCCTTTGCTAAAAAATTACGCGGCTTCGACGTTCAGGTTTTGTGCTACGATATTAAACCTAACGTTGGCGATGCGCATGCCAAACAAGTGGACCTAAAAACACTTCAAAAACACACCAATGTTTTAAGTCTGCACACCCCGCAAACGCCATTAACCAACAGGATGGTAAATACCCAATTTATACAGGGCTTTCAAAACCCCTTTTGGCTTATTAATACGGCACGTGGCAACAGTGTGGTAACAGAAGATTTGGTAGCCGCCTTAAAATCTGGAACTATTTTAGGGGCAGGCTTGGATGTTTTAGAATACGAAAAAGCGTCATTCGAATCACTTTTTTCAAACCACATGCCAGCTGCCTTCCATTATTTAATTGAAGCAGAAAATGTACTGTTATCCCCACATGTAGCGGGTTGGACTGCAGAAAGCAAAACAAAATTAGCACAAACTATTGTGGATAAAATAAAAGCTAAATTTTGTTAATACACTAAACATGATGCAAACAGCTATAAAATACGGACTAATAAGTAGCGCCGTGCTTTCCCTGTTTTTTGGGGCCTCTTATTTATTAGAATATTATTTTAAATTTTACAGCAGTCAATTTATAGGGTTTAGCGGTATCCTATTGGCACTTTCCTGTGTTTATTTTGGTATTAAAAAGGCTAAAACCAAAGCCCATCAAGGGCTTTTAAGCTTAACAAAAGCCATAAAGCTGGGCCTATTAATTAGTATTTTTCCTGCCATAACTTTTGGTTGCATTCATGCCGTTTACACCAACCTTATAAATCCAGAGTTTTCAGAAACCTACTACCAAGAGGCTATTAAAAATCAACAAAACACCCTACCAGCAACCGATTTTAAAAAGAAACGCCAGGCGCTACAAGCACAGCAACAAGCCTTTACCAATCCAGCTTTTAAATTTTTCCTATTAAGTAGTTTGGTATTTAGTATGGGTTTTTTGGTATCTATAACTGCAGGCCTGTTTTTAAAACAAAAAAAATAACAGTATGAGCCACCAAATAACAACGCCAGAAGCATATATTTTACAAGCACCCGAAGCACGACAAGAAGCTTTGGCCAAACTACGCAACACCATAAACAAGCATTTGCCTCCTGGTTTTAAGGAGGGTATCCAGTATGGCATGATAGCCTATTATGTACCTCATAACTTGTACCCCAATGGCTATCACTGCAACCCCAAAGAACCTTTGCCTTTTATAAGCTTTGCATCGCAAAAAAACAGCATCAATTTATACCATAGCGGCCTTTATGCCATACCAGAATTATACGAATGGTTTGTACTGTCATATCCAAAATACTGTAAACACAAATTAGATATGGGAAAAAGTTGTATTCGTTTTAAAAAATATACGGAAATCCCTTTTGATTTGCTAGGAGCGCTTGTCGGTAAAATTACTGTAAACGAATGGATTACATGTTATGAAAGCCACTTAAAAAAGTAAGTTTTATCATTGCTAAACACCTTCCAATATTACGATTCGTTTTGCTCCGAAAGTTTGCGTTCCAATTCTGCTTGAAACTCTTCCATAACAGGTTTTACGGTGCTTTCCGGTAAATCGGCAATTTTTATATACATAAGGCCATCAACCGAGTTATTAAATAACGGATCCACATTAAAGGCCACCAAACGGGCGTTTTGTTTAATATACTTTTTCAATAAAACAGGCAGTCGTAATGCACCTGGTTCTACCTCATCAATAATTTTGTCGAACTTATTTAAATCGGCTTCAGCTTCATCAAAAACAAAATCCTTATCGGCATCCTTCAATTTTACTTTAAATTCTTTTTTAGGATGTACATACTGCGCCACATAGGGATCGTAGTAATGCGATTTCATAAACTCAATCATTAACGATTTCGAGAAATTAGTAAACTGATTGCTAATACTTACACCGCCTATTAGGTATTTGTGTTCTGGATAGCGCAACGTGGTATGCACAATACCCTTCCATAATAAAAACAAAGGCATGGGTTTTTGCTGGTAACTTTTTATTATAAATGCCCGCCCCATTTCAATAGATTGGCTCATCATTTTATGTAGTTCGGGTTCAAAGCGAAACAGATCTTGTAAATAAAATCCATCAATACCAAACTTCTTATAAATTTCAGACCCCAAACCCATTCTGTAGGCGCCTACTAATATATTTTCATCGGAATCCCACAAAAACATATGATGGTAATACGTATCAAAGGCATCCAAATCGATGGCCTCATTGGTGCCTTCGCCAACCTCCCGGAAGGTTATTTCGCGCAAACGCCCTATTTCCTGCAAAATATTAGGAACCTTACTGGCTGGTGTCAAAAACACCTCGTAATTTTTACTTTGTAGCAACCTATAATCGTCTTCGCGTAGTGTATTTACCTCTTCTATGAGCAAATTCCTATCTACCTCACCCACTATCCGCTTAGGTGGTTTTGGTAATTTTAATGTGGTGGGAAAATGGCTTAATAAATTGCCTTTTTCGTCAAAGGAATTAGCCAGCATGTATGTTTTTCTCCTTAAAAACTCTGAAAACCCCTCTAGAGTGGCATATTCATTTTGGTCTGCTACAGAAATAGGTTTGCCAATTCTTACTTTTATGGTGCGGCGTTTTTGCGTTAACAACTCGCTTGGTAGTTTAGCCGTTCTAAAGGTATCGCTAATTTTAGAAAGCTTGTAAAACAACGGGCTGTTTTTAGCATGAAAATAAATAGGCACAACCGGCACATTGGCTTTTTGTATGAGCTTAATAGCGGCTGGTTCCCACGGTTTATCTACCACCAGTTTACCGTCTCGGTAGGTAGACACCTCGCCGGCTGGAAAAACACCCAAGGGGTGGCCATTGCGTAAGTGTAATATGGCATTTTTAAATCCGGCAACACTAGACTTTACATCTTTTTTATCCTCAAACGGATTTACAGGCATGATGTAAGGCTTTAATGGCAGAATTCTATTAAGTAAAAAATTGGCTATAATTTTAAAATCGGTGCGCTGCTCTAGCATGAGTTTTAAAAGCAAAATACCATCTATACCACCAAGCGGATGATTTGATACCGTAATAAAAGCACCCGATTTTGGCAGCCTTTTAAGGTCTTCTTCCGGGATGTCGAATTTTATTTGAAATTCGTTTAAAATAGCATCCAAAAACTCCAAGTCAGATAAATGCTTGTTTCTATTATAAATAGCATTTAAGGTAGAAATTTTTAGAAGTTTCATTAAACACCAACCTGTAAATGTGCCTAAAACCCCATATTTATCTACTTGAATAGCCTGCGCTACTTCCTTGGCCGTAACTAGCCCCTTATCTGTTTCTTTACTCATTTACTAAATTGGTAATTAATCGGTTTATACCGTAATCATTTGCATGGTTTCTTGGGCTAATTGCTTCATTAAAATGGTTTTACCTTTTTCTAAAGCTGCAACGGCTTCCAAATTGTAATGCCTGATGGTGTATAAAGATACATTTTCATAGCAAGTTACTTTAAATTTTGCTTTCAAATGTTGTAATAATTTATCCAAATTCTGATACACATCATCCACACAAACGGAAAAACTAATAGCCGAATTTTGTATCACATCTACTTTCATTTTATATAAATGTAGTAAATTAAAAATATCGCTAATGTTCTCTTCCACAATATATGAGAAATCTAAAGACGATAAAGAAATTAAAGTTTGATGCCGTTTTAATATAAAACAGGGCACTTTTGGTTGTATGGCGTCGCCTTTTCCAACCCGTGTACCCGGATTTTTAGGATTTAAAAACGATTTTACATAAAGCGGTATTTCCTTTTGCTGCAACGGTTGCAAGGTTTTTGGATGAATAACCGATGCCCCATAGAAAGCTAATTCTATGGCTTCTCTGTAAGATAGGGCATTAAGTAACTGGGCATTTTCAAAATACCGCGGATCGGCATTTAAAACACCAGGTACATCTTTCCAAATAGTTACCTGTTGGGCGTTTAGGCAATAGGCAAAAATAGCCGCCGTGTAATCGCTTCCCTCGCGCCCTAGTGTGGTGGTAAAGTTGTGAGCATCGCTACCTAAAAAGCCTTGCGTAATATGCAATTTACTTTTGTTAAAATTACTTGTAATTTGGGCTTGTGTATCCTGCCAGTTTACATTAGCGCGCCGATAATAACTATCGGTTTTAATAAAATCGCGTACATCCAGCCAATTATTTGCTACACCAGCTTCATTTAAATAGGCACTCACAATGGTAGAGGACACCAACTCCCCAAAACCAATAACTTGATCGTAAACAAAATTATAATCGGGCGATTTGTTGCGCTCTAGAAACGCCATTAACTCTTGAAAAAGGGCTGCTGTTTGTTTAAAAATAACGTGATTTTCGTTCTCAAACAAATCGATTAAAATGGCATTATGAAATTTTTTAACCTCTTGCAAAGCACTCTGCAACTGGCTGGAATTATTAAAGTAATTTCCTATAACCACCTCCAAAGCATTGGTGGTTTTTCCCATGGCAGAAACCACAATTAAGGTATCTTGGTAACCCGTTTCCTGCAAAACCGTTACCAAATTTTTTACCCCATTGGCATCCTTAATGGACGCCCCTCCAAATTTAAATACCTGCATGTTATATTTTTGACATATATGTTTGTATGGCTGCTTCATCCATTTGTACAACATCCCAGTCGCGCATTACATTTGCGCCTTTTTGTTCGTAAAACTTTATAGCGGGTTCGTTCCAATCCAATACTTCCCAACAAATGCGTTTTACACCCAATTCAGATCCTTGTTTTACTACAGCATTTAGCAAAAGCGTACCAATACCATGGCCGCGTTTGGCCTGGCTAACCACAATGTCTTCTAAATGTAAAACAGGCCCTTTCCAGGTGGAATAGCGCATGTAGGTTAAGGCAATACCAACAATTTCCGAATTCATTTCGGCTACAAAACAATGAAAAGCTGGGTGACTACCAAACCCGTCTCGTTGTAAATCGGTTTCAGTAACTTCCACAGCATGGGGTTCTTTTTCGAAAGCGGCTAACTCTTTTATTAGCGCTAAAACCGATTTCATATCTTCTTTTTTGGCGTTTCGGACTACAATACTCATACCTAAATTTTGGGGTAAATATAGTTTAATCTGTGGTATTTAGCCATATTTATATGAAGACAACTGATTGTAGTTTGGTAAAAAATACGATATTTGTACCAACCATATACCTTGTTCCATGTCCAGAAAAAATCAAACTTTAGGCGAATTTATAATTGAAAATCAGGCATCCTTTAAATACACCTCTGGTGAGCTATCGCGCCTAATAAATTCTATCCGTTTGGCCGCAAAGGTGGTTAATCATGAGGTTAATAAAGCCGGATTAGTAGATATAATTGGCGCTGCCGGCGAAACCAATATTCAGGGTGAAGACCAACAAAAACTAGATGTTTATGCTAACGACAAGTTTATACAAACCCTAACTAACAGGAACATTGTTTGCGGCATTGCCAGTGAAGAGGAAGACGATTTTATTACCATTAATAGTCAAGACGAAAACAACAACAATAAATACGTGGTGTTAATTGACCCACTAGATGGCTCTTCCAATATTGATGTAAACGTATCGGTAGGAACTATTTTTTCGGTTTACAGACGTGTGACACCTGTTGGTACACCGGTACAATTAGAAGATTTTTTACAAAAAGGAAACCAGCAAGTAGCCGCCGGATATGTTGTTTATGGCACGTCTACCATGCTTGTTTACACCACAGGACACGGTGTAAATGGGTTTACACTAAACCCAGCTATTGGTACATTTTATTTATCGCACCCAAACATGACCTTTCCTACAGATGGTAAAATATACTCGGTAAACGAAGGCAACTACATCCACTTTCCGCAAGGCATAAAAGATTATATTAAATACTGCCAAATGGAAGAAGGCGACCGGCCATACACCTCGCGCTACATTGGCTCTTTGGTGTCCGATTTTCATAGAAACATGATAAAAGGCGGCATTTATTTATACCCTAAAAGCTCCAAAACATCTAACGGTAAACTGCGTTTATTGTACGAATGCAACCCAATGGCCTTTTTAGCAGAGCAGGCCCAAGGTAAAGCCAGCGACGGTTTTACACGCATTTTAGATATTGAACCAACGGAGCTACACCAACGCGTACCCTTTATTTGTGGTAGTAAAAATATGGTAGAAAAAGCCGAAGAATTTATGCGTTTAGCAACCTAAAACAAATAAAAACAGTCCATAAAAAAAGCCACTTAAACAGTGGCTTTTTTTTAAATATTATGCGTAAATCTTAACGATTCATATTTCTCATTTCCTCGGTAAAGGTATCTAAATCCACTCCATTACTTACCAATGTTAAGGCCTTATCTACCACGTATTTTACATTTTCCGACGAAAAGCCAAGTCCAATGGCTATTTTTCGTAAAACAACTTCTTCATGATCGCCTTTAATATGATCTACATAAACCATGCGCGCCAAATCGTATAAACGCTCTAAACGTCTGTCGTAGGAAGTTGGCGGATTTATGGGATGCGACTGGTAGTCTTTTAAAATAGTTTTATACTCACTATCGCTTATGTCCAAGTTTCTGGCTAAACGATCTAAAAAGGCACGCTCTTCGTCGCTAATTATTCCATCATCCATGGCGACTCTAACAATGGCTGCAAAATGATCTTCGTTACGCTTTTTAAAGCCGCTATCAAACAAATCTGAAAATGACATATATATGTGTTTTTAATACTCGGAATTACAAAACCGCAAATATAAATAAAGTTACCACCTTTTAAAATATAAATTTCGGTTTTATTAAAAAGGGTTTAGGATAGTAATAAACATTATTTTTTGTACTTTAACAATAATCTTGAACCAATAAAAATCTTAAACAAAGCCTTTTTTTCGGGAAAACCGCAACGGTTTTTTTAAGTTTCCCCTGAAAGACATGTTTCTAACAAAAATCGTTGGTAGCTATCTTTCTTAAAGCGGAAATTTGATTACCAAAAATGCCTTAACACTAAAATTAGAAGCCGTTTTGAACTTAATTTAGATAAATTTCCTACAAAAACTAGCGCTAGTTTAAAATTTAGTAATGGGCTTCTTTAATTAGGCTTCCAAATATCATTACCTATTTTAGATTTAAGTATGACCCAAACTTCGGACTAAAAGATAACATTGCAGCCTGTATCTTTAAATGCAGTCAAAGCCTTATATTTGCAAAAAATAACATTGCTTTTGAGTACATCTATCCTCTCGCAAACATATGCACAGGCTTTGCAAACGCAAAATCTGCAAACTGCTATTGCCAAAAACGAAAACCGTATCCATTTAAAAGGCCTTGTGGGGTCGGCTTTTTCATTCGTAATTAGTGAAACTTTTAAACAGGCAGACAAGCCTTTTTTAATTGTTTTTAACGATAAAGAAGAAGCTGCTTTTTACCTCAACGATCTAGAAGCTTTGTTAAATGATAAAGACGTACTTTTTTACCCAGGTAGTTACAGGCGCCCATATCAAATTGAAGAAACCGATAATGCCAATGTTTTACTGCGCTCCGAGGTTTTAAATCGTATTAATTCGCGTAAAAAACCGGCTATTATTATCACCTATCCAGATGCGCTTTTTGAAAAGGTGGTGACGCGCAAGGAACTGGAAAAAAACACGCTTAAAATTGCCGTTAATGATAATTTATCTATCGACTTTGTAAACGAAGTTCTTTTCGAATACAAATTTAAACGGGTCGATTTTGTTACCGAACCCGGCGAGTTTTCCGTACGTGGTGGTATTGTGGATGTGTTTTCATTTTCGCACGACGAACCCTACCGCATCGAATTTTTTGGCGATGATGTGGATAGCATCCGCACCTTCGATGTAGAAACCCAACTCTCCACAGATCAGATTAAAAAAATAAGCGTTATTCCTAATGTTGCCAATAAGTTTCTAGATGAAAGTCGCCAAAGTTTCCTAAAATACATGGCGCAAAAAACCGTTGTATTTACAAAAAATGCCGATCTTGTTTTCGATAGAATTGACGCCTTTTACGGCAAAGCTGAAACGGCCTTTAAAAATCTTTCATCCGAACTAAAACATGCCAAACCAGAAACATTATTTTGTAGTGCCACCGAACTAAAAAAACAGTTATTGGATTTTAATTTGGTAGAATTTGGCAGTAAAGCTGTATTTGTAAAGCCCGAACTTACGGAAACTGCTAATCCAAGCAAATTATCTGGGCAAATCATTACATACAATACCACACCACAACCTTCATTTAATAAGCAATTCAACTTATTAATAGACGATTTAAACGCACACCATAAAAGAGGTTATACCAATTATATAGCTTGTGTAAGCGCACAACAAGCCAAGCGTTTTCACGATATTTTTGACGATGCCGAAGCCACGGTTCATTACAAAACCATTGTATTAAGCTTATACCAAGGCTTTACAGATCATGACACTAAAATAACATGCTACACAGACCATCAAATTTTTGAGCGTTATCATAAATTTAATTTAAAAAATGGTTATGCCAAAAAACAGGCCATTACGTTAAAAGAATTAACCAATTTAGATATTGGCGATTATGTTACCCATATAGACCATGGTGTGGGCCGATTTGGTGGGCTTCAAAAAATAGATGTTGAAGGCAACAAACAAGAAGCCATTAAATTAATTTACGGTGAACGGGATATATTATATTTAAGCATTCATTCGCTTCATAAAATAACCAAATTTAACGGCAAAGATGGCAAGCCGCCAAAAGTTTATAAATTAGGAAGTAAGGCTTGGAAAACACTTAAAGCCAAAACCAAATCGCGCGTTAAAGAAATAGCCTTTAATTTAATTAAGGTGTATGCCAAACGAAAACTAGAAAAAGGCTATCAATACCATCCAGATAGCCACATGCAACACGAATTGGAAGCTTCGTTTATTTACGAAGACACGCCAGACCAAAGTACTGCTACGGCCGATGTAAAAGCCGATATGGAAAGTGAACGCCCTATGGACCGACTGGTTTGTGGCGACGTTGGTTTTGGTAAAACAGAAGTCGCAATTCGTGCCGCATTTAAAGCCGTAGACAATGGCAAGCAAGTAGCCGTTTTAGTACCAACAACTATTTTAGCTTACCAACATTGGCGCACGTTTTCCGAGCGTTTAAAAGAATTCCCCGTAACGGTAGACTATTTAAACCGCTTTAGAACAGCCAAAGAAAAACGCGAAACTTTAGCTAATTTAGCCTCTGGTGCCGTCGATATTATTATTGGAACACACCAATTGGTAAATAAAAACGTAGCCTTTAAGGATTTAGGTTTGCTAATTGTGGACGAAGAGCAAAAATTTGGTGTAGCCGTTAAAGAAAAATTAAAAACACTAAAAGAACATGTAGATGTCCTCACGCTTACAGCAACACCTATACCGCGTACCCTGCAATTTAGCCTTATGGCAGCTCGCGATTTATCTGTCATTACCACACCACCACCCAACAGATATCCTATAGAAAGTCATGTTATTCGGTTTTCCGAAGAAACTATTCGCGATGCCGTATCATACGAAATTCAGCGAGGCGGACAAATATTTTTTATTCATAACCGCATAGAAAACATTAAAGAAGTAGCCGGCATGTTGCAACGCCTAGTGCCCGATGCCAAAATTGGTATTGGACATGGCCAAATGGAAGGCAAAAAACTAGAGCAGCTTATGCTTGCCTTTATAAATGGTGAATTTGATATTCTTGTAAGTACCACCATTGTAGAAAGTGGTTTGGATGTCCCTAATGCCAATACCATATTTATAAACAACGCCAATAACTTTGGGTTAAGCGATTTACACCAAATGCGTGGTCGTGTAGGCCGAAGCAACAAAAAAGCCTTCTGTTATTTTATTACTCCAGAATACTCCGCAATGACGGAAGATGCCCGAAAACGCATGACAGCTCTCGAACAATTTAGCGAATTAGGCAGCGGATTTAATATTGCTATGAAAGATTTAGAAATTCGCGGTGCTGGCGATTTGCTAGGTGGCGAACAAAGCGGCTTTATAGCAGATATTGGCTTTGATACCTATCAAAAAATATTAAACGAAGCTATTGAAGAATTAAAAGAAACCGAATTTAAAGATTTATACGACAATGATGGTAAAGAAAAAGATTATGTAAAAGATATTACCATTGACAGTGATTTTGAATTACTATTTCCAGACGATTATGTAAACAATATTACGGAACGTTTAAACCTTTATACCAAGCTTAACGACATTAAAACAGAAAGCGAATTACTAACTTTTGAGCAGGATATTCGCGATCGCTTTGGACCCTTACCAACACCCGTTGTAGAATTACTTAACAGCGTGCGTTTAAAATGGCTAGCCACAAAAATGGGCTTGGAAAAAGTAGTTATGAAACAAAACAAACTTATTGGCTACTTTATTACAGACCAACAAAGTGGATTTTACCAAAGTAAAAACTTTACACGTGTGTTACAATACGTACAAACGCATCCTAAAGCTTGTAAAATGAAGGAAAAACAAACAAGAAACGGCCTGCGTTTATTGGTAACCTTTGAAAACATAAAAAGCGTTAAAAGCGCTTTACTTGCCTTGGAACCAATTAGTTTAACACCGGAAACCACCAATCTGTAAGACTCAAAATAAAAAAAACACCATGAAAAAGTACCTATTTATAGCATTTCTAATACCCTTAATAACGAGTGCCCAACATAGCATTCAAGGTACTTTTTTGCCGGCAGCAGATTTTAATTTTGCCTTACTTTACTACGTAACGCCCACTGGTACCGAATATATAAATCAAACCAAAACCAAAACAGACGGCAGTTGGTCCTTTACATTAAACAGCCAAGCCAAGCCTGGAATTTATAAAATTGTGTACGCCGTGCCTGTGGAAACCTATAATTTTGATGTGTTTTATTCCGGTAACGAATCGGTTGCGCTAACGTTTAGTTTGGAAGAAGGCTTAAATTTTACAGCGTCTGAAGAAAATATGGTTTGGCAAACCTACACCGATTCGCTAGCAACTATTAACAAACTAATAAGCCAGTATTACACTACCGAAAATTCTAAAAAGCAGCAAAAATCGGCTTTAGCCACCATTTTTAAAACCCAACGGAACACACAAGATTCTTTTGAAGCCAAAACTTCTAATATGATGATTGCACCATTTGTTAAAGCCAGTAGAACCCATATTCCCAAAGGCTACCAAGCGGCACAGCAATATGCTCAAAACATAAAAGAACAGTATTTCGACTTTATAAATTTTGGCGACACCCTGTTACAAAACACCAAGTTTTTAAATGATCGGGTGTTGGCTTATGTTTTGGCCATGCCACCAGAACAAGAGTATTACAAACAAGCTGTTACTACTATCGTTACCGCTAGCAAGCCACATGATACCGCAACCATTATGTTACTTGCCAACTTATGGCAATACATGATCCAAAACCAACAACCCGAAGTAGCTAATTTTATTAGCGATACCCATTTGTTGCCCCTAGCAAAACAATACAACCAAACCCATTTGGTAAACACCCTAGAAACCTATAACAAAACAGCTATAGGAAAACAAGCAAGCAATTTTAATTTTACTTATCTGGATTCTAAAAAAGTAACAAACACCACACTTTACAATTTTAACACCAGCCTAAAAACGCTACTCATTTTTTGGAGCAGTAGTTGCAATCACTGTTTAGAAACCTTACCTAAAGTAGCCGCATTTATGGAACAATATCCTAACATTGTTGTTTTGGCTTATGCCTTGGAAGATGGTGTACGCCAATGGAATAAATTTATAACGTATTTACCCCAATTTACACACACCTACGATTTACAAAAATGGCAAAGTCCGGTAGTAGAAACTTACGGTGTAAGCGGCACGCCTTCGTATTATGTGTTGGATAGCAACAAAACAATATTAGCAAAGCCCGAAGATTTTGAGGCACTAAAAATGTATTTCAAGAACAACCATAAGCAGCCTTAAAAATGATAAAAGGCATCTTCATAGTGTGTAATAACTTCCTGGTTTTTATTTTTTAATACGGCGACAATATCAAATCGGCATTCCAAATCAATGGCATTTTCGGTCATGTAGGCGTCCATAGCCTTTACTAATAATTTTATTTTTGAAGCGGTAACAAACTCCTGCGGATCGCCAAAAAAGTCTGAATTTCGCGTCTTTACCTCTACACAAATAACCATGTTGTTATGTTGCGCAATAATGTCTACCTCCGCTTTCTGAAAGGTGTAATTTTGTTCTAGAATATCGTAACCTTTGTTTTGTAAATGTGCTGCGGCTAATTTTTCGCCTAAAACACCTAGTTCGTTGTGTTGGGCCATAGTATAACATTAATTTGTGTTCGCTTTATTCAAAAAAATAATAAAACGGATAAAAATGCTTCCAAAAAGGTACGAAAAAAAAGTTTGGTACGGTGCTTCAACTTAAACTGTAAACAAAACATATAAATTTCTAAATGCCACTTTTAGTCGTACCTTTGTTTTTTCATTAATTACGCGCTATGGCCAGTCATATAAAATGTCCCAATTGTGGTATTTACAATACAAACAAGGAATATTGTACCAACTGTGGTGCCTTATTATCGCATCAAAAAAGACGTGAATTAGCTTTTGCTCAAGAGGAAAAAGACCGTAAGGAACGCGAGCGTATTCAAAAGGAACAATCGCCTCCGTTTATTGAAAAATACGGAAATCATCGCTTTTTAATCGTTCGTATTTTTGCCAAAATAGTACACGGTATTTGGATGGTTTTTATGGCAATTGGTATGTTTATAGCTTGGCTTATTTCAACCATAGTGGCATGAAAATTTTAGCACAACCTGTTTTTTATATTAGTATTGGCATAGCCGCTAGTATTTATTTTGCGCAACGGCTTAACATACCACTACCTTCTTGGATAAATAATTACGTAAACGATTTTTTATGTATGCCAATAGTTTTAAGCATAAGCTTGGCCATTTTACGGTTTATTAAAAAAACAGAGGATTTATTTGTGCCGCTACCAGTTATTTTAGGATTAACCCTTTATTTTTCGGTTTATTTTGAATGGTTTATGCCGCAAGTAAGCGCCAGATATACCGCCGATTTTATAGATGTTGGTTTGTATTTTATTGGCGCGCTATTATTTTTTCGCTACCAGAAGCGTTTATTTTAAAAATTGCAGCGTACTAAAATCGGTGCCTACTTCCATACGTACCTCCTGCCCTAAAATAAGAGCTCTGTTATCTGCTTCGTGGCCAGCTGGCATATTAAAAGCTATCGGAAACTGGTATTCGGCTAATGCATCTAATATTAATTGTTCTACAGAACTTCCCCAGGAAGTAGTGTTTTTTCTTATTTTGCTCATATCGCCTACCAAAAGTCCAGCGCAATCATCAAAATAACCAGCACGTTTTAAGCTCTGTAACATCCTATCAATATGATACTTATACTCACCTATTTCTTCAATAAACAGAATTTTTCCACGGGTATCTAGGCTGCTTTTAGATCCTAACATGGTGTGTAAAATGGTTAAGTTTCCACCAACAATTGGTGCTTGCACACTACCTGGCTTGTTGTAATTGGAGCCCTTTAAGGTGTAGGTTTCCAAGTTGCCAAAAAGCGCTTTTTTTAAGCTTGCAATGGTATGATCCATACCTGCAGTATTGGCTGTTAAATTGGTGCACATCATAGCATGAATGGTTTCGTAACCCGCATTATGAAAATCGTTATGCAACGCTGTAATGTCGCTATACCCTATAAGCCATTTTGGATTTTCATGGAATTTGGTGTAGTCTAATTTATCCAAAATACGCACCGTACCATAGCCACCTCTGGCTGCCCAAATAGCTTTTACATTGGGATTGTCCATCGCGTTCTGAAAATCTTCGCAACGCTGGGCATCGGTACCCGCAAAATGGTTGCCTTGCTTAAAAACATGTTGCCCAACTAGGGCATGCAAACCCCAACTTTCTAGCAAATTTACGGCGCGTTGTATTTCGGCTTCTCTATGTTTTAAAATTCCGGAAGGCGCCACAATAGCCACAGTATCGCCAAGTTTTAAAAAGGGTGGTTGTATCAATTTATTAGCTTTTGGTAAACGTTCATTATTAGTGGGCGCACTAGCTATTCCCAAGCATAGTACGGCACCCAGTAACAATACGAATAAAGATATTTTTGACATACTGTAAATGTACATTTTTTTTAATTTCCGTGGTTTTATTAGGTCTTTAAATCTGAAAAAAATAAGGTAGCATTTACAATCAAAATTTTATAATAGCACGGGTAGAAAAAGCCTGTAAAATCCGTACTTTTGTCCTTTAATATAAAATTATAACCCGGTAAGCTTAACGTTTCTTACCGCTTTTTTATTAGGAAAACAACATCATGAATACACCAAAACGATATACCATTACCGCCGCTTTACCATATACCAATGGCCCCATTCATATTGGGCATTTGGCAGGCGTTTACGTACCAGCCGATATTTATGCACGCTATTTGCGCTTAACAAATAACGATGTGGCTTTTATATGCGGAAGTGATGAACATGGTGTGCCCATTACCATTAAAGCAAAAAAAGAAGGCGTTTCACCACAGGATGTCGTGGATAAATACCACGCTATTATCAAGCAATCGTTTGTAGATTTTGGAATTACTTTCGATAATTACTCGCGCACATCCGCAAAAATACACCACGACACTGCACAGGAATTTTTTAAAACCCTGTACGATAAGGGTGAATTTATAGAAGAAGTTACCGAACAACTTTACGACGAAGAAGCGAACCAGTTTTTGGCCGATCGTTTTGTTACTGGCACCTGCCCAAAATGCGGTAATGAAGAAGCTTATGGCGACCAATGTGAAAAATGCGGAAGCAGCTTAAATGCCACAGATTTAATTAATCCGAAATCTGCCATAACTGGCAATGTACCCACATTAAAGGAAACCAAACACTGGTTTTTACCTCTAGATAAGCATGAAGCCTTTCTAAAAGAATGGATTTTAAAAGGCCATAAAAAAGACTGGAAACCCAATGTTTACGGGCAAGTAAAATCGTGGATAGACGACGGTTTACGACCAAGAGCGGTAACACGCGATTTGGATTGGGGTATTCCTGTACCCCTAAAAAATGCTGAAGGCAAAGTACTTTATGTATGGTTTGATGCGCCCATTGGATACATTTCTGCAACTAAAGAATGGGCCGAGCGCGAAGGGAAAGATTGGCAGCCTTACTGGAAAAATAACGACACAAAGCTGGTTCACTTTATTGGTAAAGACAATATTGTGTTTCATTGCATAATTTTTCCGAGTATGCTAAAAGCAGAAGGCTCGTATATACTCCCAGACAATGTGCCTGCTAACGAGTTTCTTAATTTAGAAGGCCAAAAACTTTCTACCTCTAAAAATTGGGCCGTTTGGCTACCAGATTATTTAAAGGATTTTCCTAATCAGCAAGATGTCCTGCGCTACGCCTTAACTGCTAACGCACCAGAGAGCAAGGATAACGACTTTACTTGGGCAGATTTTCAAGCTAGAAACAACAACGAACTAGTTGCTATTTTTGGTAATTTTATTAACCGCGTGGTAGTTTTAACTAATAAATACTACCAAGGTTTGGTACCAGCGCCAGCAACATTTACAACCGTAGACAACGAAATCTTGGCAGCCATAAAGGCCTATCCAGCTGTTATTGCTAGCAGTATTGAACGCTACAGGTTTCGGGAAGCCTCGCAGGAATTCATGAATTTAGCACGATTAGGTAACAAATACCTAGCCGATGAGGAGCCATGGAAACTGGTTAAAACCGATGAGGAACGCACTAAAACCATCATGTTTGTAGCGCTTCAAATAGCAGCTGCCCTAGCCACTCTAGGCGAACCATTTTTACCCTTTACCAGCACCAAGCTAAAAGCCATGTTAAATTTGGATACCAAACAAGAACAAGCAGAATTAAATACATGGAACAACGTTGCTACCGCAAGTGTTTTAATTCCATCGGGACACCAAATTAATAAGGCCGAATTATTATTTTCTAAAATTGAAGACGAAACCATTGCATTACAATTGGAAAAATTAGCAGCCAGTAAACAAGCCAACGAAACCGCCAATAAAACAGTAACACCTCAAAAAGAAACTATTACATTTGAAGATTTTTCGAAACTCGATTTGCGGGTAGGCACTATTATAGAGGCTGAAAAAATGCCGAAAGCAAACAAATTATTAGTGCTAAAAGTAGACACAGGTTTGGACGTTAGAACCATTGTTTCAGGTATTGCCGAAAGCTTTAAACCAGCCGATATTATAGGCAAACAAGTTACCGTTTTGGTTAATTTAGCGCCCCGTAAACTACGCGGTGTAGAAAGCCAAGGCATGATTTTAATGACCGAAAATTCAAACGGCTCATTAGTGTTTGTAAACCCCGCAGACACAGGCATTTTAAATGGCTCGTCCATCTCGTAAAAACTAAAACAATTGTTTCTCTTATAAGAGCCTAACTATAGTTTTAGTTAAAACTATTTATTTCAAAAACCCATAGAAGAAGCTTGTGTAGCCAAAAGTAAAGCGTGCACAAGCTTTTTTATTTAGAAAAAAAGAATCTGCCGTAAAAACCTGTTCTTGTAGGCCGGCCGTTTCGCAATAACACGCTAATTTTTATGGGTTGCATTAAAAATATGGTTAACTTCATAGTAACTTTGACATGCAAAACTGTAATACCCATGAAACACATTTTATTACTTTTAGTAACCGCTAGTTTTTTTGCTTGTAGTAGTACAAAAGCCATCAAAGACTCTAAAAAAGAGTTAAAAGGCAATTGGACATTAACTGCAATCAATTACAGCCAAACGGGCCAGTTTAATGTTACCCTTTTTAACGATGTTTCGGCCAATTGCTTCCAAGGCAGCACCTGGTCCTTTGTACCTAACAACCATACTGGAACCTATAACATTACCAATTCTAACTGCGCACAAGGCTTGCGCTATTTCAACTTTCAAATTCAAGAAGTTAATTCGGAAAATGGCCTGTATGACTTCCTGATAAAAACTACCAACGCCAAGGGTAAATCGGACAACAACTCGGGCTACCGACTCCAGCTTGCTGGTATTTCAGAAACCACCATGCAATGGCGCCAAACGGTAGACTTAAACGGTAGTCCCTTTACCATATTTATGACTTTTACCAAACAATAATCCTATGAAAACCCTGATACATCAATTTAAAATTTTAACGCTAGTAAGCGTTTTAGCCGTAAGTTTTACCAATTGTAAAGCCATACAAAATGCCAATAACAAGCAAAAAGGTGCCGCTATTGGCGCCACAGGTGGTGCTATTTTAGGCGCCATAATTGGTAATAATGTGGGGCGTGGCAATTCAGAATTAGGTGCCGTAATTGGCGGTGTGGTTGGCGGTGGCGCTGGTGTTATTATTGGTAACCAAATGGACAAACAAGCACAACGTATAGAGCAAGAGGTTCCTGGTGCTACTGTTGAACGCGTAGACCAAGGTATTGTAGTAACTTTTGATGAAAACAGTGGTGTGTATTTTGAAACAGAAAAATATAACATTAATGCGAAATCCAAAGCAAATTTAGATAAATTAGCTGCCATATTTAAGGACTACCCAGATACTAATTTATTAATTGTTGGCCACACAGATAGCAACGGAAATGAAACCTACAACATGACGCTTTCCAAAAACAGAGCTTTTGCGGTTACTAATTATTTTAAAGATGTAAAAGGCATTAGTAGCAGCCGCTTAACAACACATTGGTTTGGCGAGGAACAACCCATAGCCGATAACGCTACTGCAGCCGGCCGGGCCAAAAACAGACGTGTTAATATTGCCATTGTTCCAAACGAACAAATGATTGAAAATGCAAAACAACAAACCAATAACTAAATACCATTACCAATGAAAACGTATCAAGTTCTATTCATACTACTAGGCTTGTTTATAACCCAAGCTTGTAACCATACCAAAGAAGAGCAAACACCTGCCGAAACGGTAAAAACAACAACTCCCGAACCCAAACCAGACCACCATACCAGTCAGATTTCATTAGATTGGAAGGGCACTTACACCGGCACCCTACCCTGTGCCGATTGCGATGGAATAAAAACCACCATTAGACTAAACGACGACATGTCATACGATGCTGTTGCCGAGTATTTAGGTAAAAAAGATGCTGTTTTTGAAACACGCGGCTATTATAAATGGGAAGACGATGGCCAAACTATTTTACTGTCCGACGAAAATGAAACGCGCTACAAAGTTGGCGAAAATAAACTAATTCAACTGGATAAATCCGGCAATGTAGTAACCGGTTCGCTAGCTAACTTTTATATTTTAACCAAGCAAACCACATCCACCAATCAGGTAACAAGCCTAACCAGTACCAGATGGAAATTAGTAAAACTTATGGGCCAAGATATTACAGAGTCCGATGCTTTTATAGCCTTTGAAACCAACACCAACAATGTTTATGGCAGTACAGGATGTAACAGTTTTAACGGAACTTTTAAAATAACCAATGAATTTCAGTTGGAACTGTCGGAATTAGCAACTACCATGAAAGCCTGTCCAGATGAGGACATGGCCATTGAAACAAATTTTTTAGAAGTTTTAAATACCTCCGATAATTTTTCGGTAAATAACAACACCATGACCCTAAATAAAGCTAAAATGATGCCCTTGGCTGTTTTTAAAGCCACGATATAAAGTTTTAAAACCTACAACAAAGCTATTACCTCGGGGTTTATGTACTTCGGGGTTTTTTTTATACTTTTCGGTTTTAATACCAGTACCAAACTTACAAAACAGAAGCTATATGGCAACCCCATTACAAACTCATTGGAACACGGCTTATAACAAAGACGATACAGAATTAGGTTGGTTTGAAGCCAACCCCGAGCAAACCATGAAATTGGTACATGAAACAAATCTTAATAAACAAGCCAGAATATTAAATGTAGGTTCCGGAACCACTACTTTAATCGACACACTTTTAAACGCAGGATACACCAATTTAATAGCAAACGATTTAAGTGCCGTTGCCTTACAAAAACTTCAAAAACGCATTAAAGCCTCGCACAATTACAACTTAAACTGTGTTGAAGACGATTTAACCAATCCGCAAAAATTACAGCATTTAGAAACAGTTGATTTATGGATAGACCGTGCTGTTTTGCACTTTTTTCTTACCGAAAAAGAACAAGAGGCCTATTTTAATTTGGTAAGGCGCATGGTTTCTAAAAATGGTTTTGTTTTAATAGCTGTTTTTGCCACCAATGGTGCTGAAAAATGCTGTGGCTTAAATTTAAAACGCTATGATACGGCAATGTTACAAACTAAATTAGGACCCAATTTCAAACTAATTTCAAGCTTTAATTACACATTTATAAATCCGTTTGGCGGCAAACGCCCCTATATTTACACCTTATTTCAAAAGCACTAATGACTGTTTTATCCTATATTATAGCCCAAACAAATTTACCAGAACAGAGCGTAAAAAACACCGTAAACCTTTTAAATGATGCCTGTACTGTACCTTTTATTGCCAGGTATCGCAAGGAGCAAACTGGTGATTTAACCGATGTTCAAATTGGTGAAATTGTAACCTTCAAAGAGCAGTTTGAAGCTTTAGAAAAACGAAAAAACACCATTTTAAAAGCGCTAGAAGAACAAGGTGCTTTAAGTGCCACCTTGCAACAAGCCATTGCAGCTACTCATGACCTAACAGTTTTGGAGGACTTGTATTTACCCTTCAAAAAAAGTAGAAAAACAAAAGCGGAAACCGCTCGGAAAAACGGGTTAGAGCCTTTGGCAAAAATTATTATGAGCCAAAACACAGCTAATCTGGAGGCTGCCGCCCAACCATATGTAAAAGGCACTATTACCTCAACAGAATTGGCCTTGGAAGGCGCTAGGCATATTATAGCTGAATGGTTAAATGAACGCACAGACCTCCGAAATTACATTAGAAAACAATTAGAGCGCCACGCCATGTTGGTAACAAGCGTTATTAAAACGAAAAAAGATACGCCCGATGCACAAAAATTTCGCGATTATTTTGAATGGGAAGAAGCCTTAAACCGCATACCTTCGCACCGGCTACTTGCCATTTTACGCGCAGAAAAAGAGGGGTTTATAAAGTTCAAAATTAATTTAGATACCAACCGCATTATAAATAGATTAGAGGCAAAAATATTAAAAACGCACAATGCCTGCGCTCAAGCCATTCAGCTAGCTATTCAGGATGCCTATAAACGTTTATTATTTCCATCTTTAGCCAACGAAGCCCTGCAAAAAGCAAAAGAAAAAGCAGACGCTAGTGCCATTCAGGTTTTTGCAAAAAATTTGCAGCAACTATTACTTGGTTCGCCTTTAGGTGAAAAACGGGTATTAGCCATAGATCCTGGATTTCGATCTGGGTGTAAGCTGGTTTGTTTGGATGCTCAAGGCAATTTGTTATACAATGAAACCATCTACCCGCACGCTCCAAAAAATGATGCGTTGGGCGCTATGAAAAAGATTAGCGCCCTTGCAGAAGCATACAAAATAGAAGCCATTGCAATCGGAAACGGCACCGCTTCCCGAGAAACCGAAGCGCTAATTAGAAAAATTCATTTAAAAAACAAGCTTCAGGTGTTTGTTGTTAGCGAAGCTGGAGCCAGTATTTATTCGGCTTCTAAAATTGCACGCGAAGAGTTTCCTAATTACGATATTACTGTTAGGGGTGCGGTATCCATAGGTAGGCGCTTACAAGACCCCCTTGCCGAATTGGTTAAAATAGATGCCAAATCTATTGGGGTTGGCCAATACCAGCACGATGTGGACCAAGTAAAGTTGCAAAAAGAATTAGACAGAGTCGTTGAAAACTGCGTAAATGCAGTAGGTGTTAACATAAATACGGCCAGTAAATCCTTGTTAAGTTATGTGTCTGGTATTGGCCCTAAATTGGCCGAAAACATTGTAAACTACCGAAAAGAAACAGGCGTTTTTAAAACCAGACAGGCTATTAAAAATGTACCCCGTTTAGGCGATAAAGCTTTTGAACAAAGCGCTGCTTTTTTAAGAATTAAGTCGTCTAACAATCCTTTAGACGATTCGGCTGTTCATCCTGAAAGTTACCCAATAGTTGAAAAAATGGCAACAGATTTGGGTATGCCTATATCAGAATTAATTGGCAAGAGCGAGGTTCTTAAAAAAATAAACTTATCCGCCTATTGTTCCAATAGTGTGGGCTTACCAACCCTGCAAGATATTTTAAAAGAGTTAGAAAAGCCGGGGCTAGATATTAGGGAACAAGCCAAAGTATTTAGCTTTAATAAAAATATTACCAGTATAACCGATGTTGCACCGGGACAACTTTTACCGGGTATTGTAAATAATATTACCAATTTTGGTGCCTTTGTAGATATTGGTATTAAAGAAAGTGGTTTAATACACGTATCCAATTTAGCCGATAGTTTTGTAAGCGATGTAAACGCGCACGTTGCTTTACACCAACAAGTATTGGTTAAAGTTTTAGAGGTAGATGTGCCGCGTAAACGTATTCAACTAAAACTAGAACACTAACCGCATTTAACAACAACCGCATGGCGCCCGCGTGCGGGGTTGTTTGTTACCGGAGCTTTTTAGCAACTTTAATAAAACCCGTGTTGTGTAAATAAAGTAGAACCTTAAAAAACTGAAGCTGTGTTTTTAGTGTTTAAATTGCCAATTTGCCCCTAAAATTGCCACTTTATACGCGGAAATATTTAACCATTTTCAATATCTTCACGCCAAATATAAACAACACAACTATGCAAAAATTCTACTATTTATTATTACTTTTTGTAGCTGCTACAGTTACAAATCAGGCGCAAACCATGCCAACCACTTCGTGGGCAGACTACGCAGACACCAGCTGGTACGATGCCAACCAGAATAATTTTACCATTTCTAGTGCAGAAGCTTTAGCAGGTGTTGCCCAATTAGTGGCCGCCGGAAACAACTTTGCCGGAAAAACCATAACGCTAAATAACAACATTAACCTGGAAGCGCATTTATGGGTACCAATAGGCGTTAACATAGATTTTCCTTTCTCGGGCACTTTTAATGGCGGTAGTTTTACCATTAGTAATTTATTTATTAATAGTTCGGGCAGCTTTGTAGGCCTTTTTGGTCAGGCAGAAAACGCCAATATTTCGCAAATAAAAATTAATACGGCTACTATAAATGCTATGGATACTGCAGGTGTTCTAGTGGGTAACTTATCTACTAATAGCAGTTTAGAAGATTGCCACGTTACCAACGGACTTATAACTGGATTGGATTACAATATAGGCGGTTTAGTAGGGGTGTATTAACCAATTCAACCATAACCCGTTGCTCGTTTATTGGTACCGTTGAAGGCTTTAGTCAGGTAGGAGGTGTTACTGGAACAGCTTATAACAATACCACCATTTCCCAATGTTTTAGTGAAGGCAGTGTATCTGGTAGCTTTTTAATTGGTGGCGTAGTTGGTTATTGCACTTTTTCCATTTTTAATGAGTCTGAAAACATACTGGAAAACAGCTATTCCAGAGCTAATATTACAGCTACAGGCGGACGCGCTGGAGGTGTTTATGGCGGTGCTGAAGTTACGTTAACCATGTTTAACACATATGCTACTGGAACAGTAAGTGCTCCAGAATTTCAAGGAGGCGTTATTGGTGCCTTTGGTGCCGGACCTATTAGTATTGAAAACTCCTATTTCGATATTGAAACCAGTAACAATACCGAGGGCGTTGGTGGCTTTTTAGGGGCACCTACCACTTACGACATTGAAGGACGCACCTCTGCCGATATGAAAACCGAAGCGTTTGTAGCACTTTTAAACACAGGCAATACTGAAAGTTTATGGGCCATAGATCCGAATGTAAACGACGGCTATCCTATTTTTGGCTACCTATTATCGGTACCAGAGAATACTTTAAATACGGCAACTGTAAGCGTATATCCTACAGTATTTACCAATAATATAACTATTAAATCGGCTGCTATGCTTAAAAAAGCCACTGTACATAACTTAAATGGTGTGGCGCTTTTTACAGCAAACTTATCTACTAGCAACACCCTAGATGCCAGTAATCTTTCGGCAGGTATGTATCTTTTGGTTATTGAAACAAATGCCGGAACCGTAACCAAAAAAGTTATAAAAAAATAACATCTTTTTTTTATTAAAAAAGCCATCACATGTTGATGGCTTTTTTACATTACACCCAATTCCTCTTTTGTAAACAAGGACTTTCTTTATACTTTCGCTAATTAAAAAGAACCGCAGTTATGTTGCATATTGCCTATCATCCAATATACAAGCACCCCTTACCTGAAGGACACAGGTTTCCCATGTTGAAATACGATTTACTACCGCAACAATTGCGTTATGAAGGTACTTGCACAGCCGCCAATTTTTTTCAACCAGAATTGCTTGACGATGCGCCTATTTTGCGGGTTCATACAGCAGGCTATTTTAACGATTTAAGGCAATTAACTTTAGACCCAAAAGCTGCCCGAAAAATTGGATTTCCTTTAAGTGACGCATTAGTAACTCGCGAAATTATTATTGCCGATGGTACCATAAAAGCCAGTAAATATGCTCTAGAACATGGAATTTCTATGAATATAGCGGGTGGCACACATCATGCTTATAGCAACCGTGGCGAAGCATTTTGTATGCTTAATGATCAAGCTATTGGAGCAAGATACCTACAAGTTCATAACTTGGCGAAAAAAATTCTAATTGTCGATTTGGATGTGCATCAAGGCAATGGAACTGCCGAAATTTTTCAGAATGACAGCTCGGTATTTACCTTCTCTATGCACGGTAAAAGTAATTATCCTTTTAAAAAAGAGACAAGCGATTTGGATATTGCCTTAGAAAACAACACCAACGACACCACATACTTAAACATATTAACAGAAACACTACCCAAACTTATTGCGCAAGAAAAACCCGATTTTATTTATTATTTGTGTGGTGTAGATGTTATGGCCTCCGATAAGTTAGGAAAATTAGCACTCACCCTAGAAGGCTGCAAAGAACGCGACCGCTTTGTGTTACAAACCTGTAAAAGTTTAAATATTCCTGTTATGTGTAGTATGGGTGGTGGGTACTCGCCCGAAATAAAAACCATTGTAGAGGCGCATGCCAATACTTTCAGACTAGCACAAAATATATTCTTTTAAATAAGTGTGTTTTAATATGCGTTTTTAGATGTTACTATACTTTTTTTTCTTCCTTAAAAACTTATACAAAATTGCCTATATTTTTATTACAGGCTAATAACAGGATAATATTTAGGAAGAAATTGCCAATTTTCTACCAATAAGTCCTAACCTTGCAGCGTACATTTGCAGCTTGTAAATTTTAAGTGTTTATAGCTATGAAAAAAGCGCAATTAGCCCTGTTAATAGGCATTCTATGTATTTCTGTTTTTCCTATTTTGGTGAAATTGAATTTAACCCCTGGTGTTATTTCGGCATTTTATAGAATGTTATTTTCATTTATACTTATACTGCCCTTTGTTTTATGGAAAAAAGCCTTTAAGGTTCCCAGTTTAAAAGTGGGGTTATTAGCTGTAGCTTGTGGTATTATTTTTGGTAGCGATGTGGCCGTTTGGAATATTGCCATACAAGAATCCACGGCTACCCAAGCATCTTTACTTACTAATTTATCGCCAGTTTGGGTTGGTGTTTTAGCCCTGTTTTTTTTGAAGGATAAACCACGTGCCAATTTCTGGATAGGAACGCTAGTAGCTGTTTTTGGCATGATTTTGTTGGTTGGTTTTTCGGTATTTCGCAATTTAGATTTCGATTTAGCTTTTAGCTTTGGCATTCTTTCAGGCGTGTTTTATGCCTTTTACATGTTAATTAGCAAGGAAACGCTAAAACACATGAATGTGTTGAGTTTTATGACCATTACACTTGGGGCATCCTCCCTGTATTTGGCTGGTTTAAGTTATGCCCTTAACGAACCCTTTTCAGGCTTTTCCAATATGGGCTGGTTTGTTTTAGTTGTGCAAGCAGTTGTTTGTCAGTTACTGGCTTGGCTACTAATTAGTTTTGCCACTAAAAACATGCGTGCCACACGGGTATCTGTAAGTTTGTTGGCACAAGGAATTTTAGCTTCTATATTGGCCTGGTTGTTATTGGATGAAACCATTACCCTGCAAATGGTATTTGGCGGATTAACATTACTTTTTGGTATTCGAATTACTTTTTTCGAGAAACAACTGCATCGTGTATTAGTTAATAGAAAACCCAAAACTGCCTTTTTAAAATTTCAGAAAAAGTAACTACCTTAAGCCTTCTTAATGCATAATTATGAATTGGATAGCACTGGTAATTGCCGGATTATTTGAAGTAGCTTTTGCGGCCTGTTTGGGGAAATTTAAAACATCCACCGGTGTCACGGCTACCTATTGGTTTATAGGTTTCTTAATATGTTTAACCATAAGCATGGTACTTTTAGTAAAAGCCACCCAGAGCTTGCCTATTGGCACAGCCTACGCCGTATGGACCGGAATTGGCGCCATAGGCACCGTACTAGTGGGTATCTTTATTTTTAAAGAACCTGTTCATTTTTGGCGACTCTTTTTTATTACCACCCTTATTGCCTCCATTATTGGATTAAAATTAGTTTCTCATTAAATAAATAGGTCTACTATTTTTTAAGAATTTTTAAATGGTATAGCCTTCAGAAAATATGTAACTTTACGTAAATATTTAAATTATGGTATCAAAAAGCATTGAAAAAGCACTTAATGCCCAAATTAGGGTAGAAGCCGAGTCGGCTCAAATATATTTAGCAATGGCCTGTTGGGCAGAAGTAAAAGGCCTAGAAGGGGTTGCTAATTTTATGTTTGCACAATCGCAAGAGGAACGCGATCATATGTTGAAGCTTATAAAATTTGTAAATGAACGTGGCGGACACGCGCATATTTCGGATTTAAAAGAGCCTAATGTAACCTTCAATTCGTTTCAGGAAATGTTTGAAAAATTACTGGAGCACGAAATTTTTGTTTCTGAAAGCATTAACGAGCTAGTTCATATAAGTTTACAAGAAAAGGACTACGCTACGCACAACTTTTTACAGTGGTATGTATCTGAACAAATAGAAGAAGAAGCTATGGCACGTATGATTTTAGACAAAATTAATTTAATTGGAAACGACAAAGGTGGCTTGTATTTATTTGATAGAGATATTGAGCAACTAACCGTTAGCACAGCTGCAGCTCCTGGGCCAGTATAATTTTTAACATTTAAATTTATTTAGAATTAATAAAAATAACTATTTTTGCCTGAACAACTAATAGTCAGTTTGGTGTGGGCAAAAAAAAAGACAAGAAGAAACAAAAAAAAGCTTTAAAAGCCTTGTATGAAGCGGGCGTTATTCCGAAACCAAAAAAGGTAAAAAGCAAATGTTGCGAAAAATATAGAAAAAGCGAATCCAAACGCTGTGGCAAATGCCCTTGTTTTGATTTGCTAAAAGAAGTAGCATAAAAAAAGCCGTAGCAAATTACTACGGCTTTTTCCTTCCTAACTAACGCACTACTTACCTAGAAGCAGCAATTCGTTGCACACAATTTCGGTATTATAGCGTTTGTTACCGTCTTTATCGCTCCACGATTTATTTGTTAGTTTGCCCATAATGGCAATTTCTTTTCCTTTGGTTACGTAATTTTCTACCACCTTTACAAGGCCGTTTTTAACAACAACAGAATGCCAATAAGTCCTTTCTATTTTGTTTCCCTGTTTGTCCTTGTAACTATCGTCTGTAGCCAAACTAAATTTAGCTATTTTACCACCGTCTTCAAAAGTGATAATTTCTGGGTCCTGGCCCAATCTTCCAATTAATTGTACTTGATTTCTTAACGTATTCATAAGATAAGGATTTAATTATGTTGAAAATCATTCGGTCAAATCAACAAGGCAAAGATGCAACCCCTTACCAATAGTAGTCGGTAGTTACCTATTTAAATTCGTTTGTAACTGTTTGTAGTCGTTTGTAAATGGATAATTTTATGTAGCGTATTTGGTTGTTAAGCTATGGTAGTCCCCTATTTTATTAGGATTAAAAGGAATTACCTAGGTTAAATAACACAGATCATAAACAATCCATTCCACCAAAAATAATTACACTAATTTCTTGTAGTACCGGTTTTGTATATCTTAAGTTAGTGTCTTGTGCACTAATTTTTCAGTTTAACAGGAACCTTAAATTATTTATTTTCTTTCGATTAAGCGATTAAACCGCTATTTTTTATGCACGTTGTTGTACACTGGCTTTATTCCGTTCTGCCTGGTTTTCAGCGTTGGCAAAGACATACTCTTTTGCAATTTTTGGCTTGAGAGTTGGCTGGTGCGAAACGAAGTTCACGAACTCCAGAGACAAAATTTAAAACTCGTGAGTAATTGGAAATGTGTATGGCTTTAAGCGCTGGCTATTTCGTAAACCTAATTTGCAAATTCAGGTTAAAATATAATTCTCCGTTTTCCTCGTAAATTTTTCCAAATCCGTGGCGGGCGGAACTTGCTGTGTCGAGCTTTGTATTATTTAGCAAGTAATCTTCAAATTCATTTCTGTTGTAAATATGATAACATAAAACGTCTCCATTTTCTTTCACGATTAAATATCCGCCTGTCGCATCATATTTTCCTGTCCATACTTTCGAGGGCATCATTCCAAGTGCAACATCAGTAAGGAAGCGTTTTATTTTGTATTCGTAAAACTTATGTTCGTTTTCAATATCAAAGTGTAATGGATTTTTGTCAGCCGTTTTGTGTACTAAAGCGGTTAAATGTGAAAATTCAGTTGAATAAAAATCAAAAACGATTTGCGATAAAATCTCTGGTAGTAAACTGTCTATTAGAACTAAATTATTTGAAAATATTTGTCGTTCTGTTTTTATAAAATCAAATTGTCCGCCATTCTTTTGAATTTGAACGATTCTATCCATTATTTTACTTCTTGAAGCAATAGAGTTGATTTGCTCAATTTCGTCTTCACTTAAATTTGCACCAACAATTTTATAAATAAAGTTTGTCGTTTTACCTGCATTGAGTAGAGTAGAAGGGCTTCCAAGTTGTGATTTTATACTAAATCCCAATGTAGGTTGTTGATTGGTTCTTTGGTCGTGAACAACAATTGTAATATCAGTTTTTGCAGTAGAACTAGCTTTTAAGGAAACACAACTTATGGATTGCATAAATTCCTCAATTTCTGGAACTGAAAAAGTCCTTTCTTTATTTTGCTTGATTGCATTTAAAAGAAAAAGAGCTTTGTCTTTAAAGTCTGAAATAGGAATTTTTAAAACTTCTTCATCTCCCGAAACTAAAATAATCTCATCTTGGATTGAGTATTCAAAATCACCACTATTTTCGGTGCGAAGTATTTTGATAATTGGGTAAACTAAACCTTCTAATTTTTCAATGTCTTTGTTGCCAAGAAATAATTGTTTGTCGCCTAATAATTTGAAAAGCGCATAAATTTCGCTCCATTCTCCTTTATTTCCGGTAATCATAATTCAATTTCTTTCGCTTTGCTCCAATCCTCATTGTCCCAAACTCTTCCATTATAAGATACTTTTGCAATAAAATTGAACTTTTCATCTATCACTCTTCCTCCAATCCAATTTGAACCACCTAAATTAAATTCAGCTATGAATTTTTTACACAGCTTTTTTGCAGAAGAGATATTTTCTACTTCGAAATATATAAAATCGTTTGGTTTGTGAAGTTCAACTATTTTTGCATTGGTAGATATCTGTGAAAATCTATTAGAATCTATCTCAGAGCCTAAACTAACAAATATCGATTTATTGTCTAATTCTAGTTTCATTGTGCTTGAAGTTTTTCAATAATTTTTTCTGCTGTTGCTTGAATTGCGGGAACTGCAACTGAATTTCCGAATTGTTTGTATGCTTGTGCATCTGAAACTATAATTTTAAAATTATCTGGAAAGCCTTGTAATCTTGCCCATTCTCGTGGCGTCATTTTTCTAATTCCTTCACGATTAACTTCGCCTGAAATATTTGTGACTGGCTTAAAATTTGTCAGTCTATCATCAAAAACTAAATTTCGTTCTCTGCCCATTCCACCACAAACAACTGCATTTGCAGTTCCATCATTTGGAATTATTTCGTAACCAAATCCATTGCCTTTGCTTTCGTGTCTTGCTCTGTGGTTTTTTAAAGTTTGGACGTATGTTGTCGATAAGTAATATTTTACAGAAACTTCTTTTTCTTCCAAAATATCGTCTAAAACTGCGTTTTTATTAGTCGGTTCTGGATACTGAAAATCTGTTATTCCTAAATCCTTGCGGAAACCTACGATAAAAATTCGTTCACGATTTTGAGGAACGCCAAAGTCTTTAGCATTTAATATTTGAGGTTCAGGAACAAAATAGCCCAAATCTTCTCGAAGTACATTTAAAATTGTCGTTAATGTTTTTCCTTTATCGTGGTTCCTTAAACCTTTTACATTTTCGAGAAAAATAGCTTTTGGTTGTTTCTTTTTTATGATTTCTGCCACGTCAAAAAACAATGTTCCTCTTGTGTCTTCAAACCCGCTACGTCTTCCTGCAATTGAAAATGCCTGGCAAGGAAAACCTGCACATAGCACATCAAAATTATCTGGAATATAATTTTTTGTTTCAGGTTTGGTTATGTCTCCAAACGGAATTTCTCCAAAATTAGCTTTATAGGTTTGTTTTGAATACTTATCCCATTCGCTAGTGAAAACACATTTTCCTTCGAGATTTTGAAACGCTAAACGAAATCCGCCAATGCCGGCAAAAAGGTCGATAAACTTAAATTTTGGTTCTTCGGGTGCTGGAAAAGGAACAGATTTATTGAGGTCAAAAATTAAGTATTGTAGAGCTTCTTCAGCAACTTCATTTGTTACTTTTTCGGTTGGATATTTTTTTTCAAGAATTTCTTTTACGTAAGAAAGAGCATCTTTTTTGTAAACTTGAGAAACTCCATTTTTATGATTATGCAAATAATGCGTAAAAGAAGCAGGTTTAGAGTTGTCTGGTTCAACTACTTTTATTTCAAATAGCTGTCTGTCAATGTTTTCTATATCAATTCTTTCTTTAATCATTATCTCTCATTTAACCGTACAAGTTAATAAAGTTTGCTGTTTTGGTCGGTCAGTTTCTATATTTTTATTCACAATCTTTTCAATATTTTCTAAAGCGCAAAGGCTAGAAATAGCTCTTTTGATTTTTTGAGCGTTGGCTTATGTGTTTGCAAAAAAACCAAATGTGGTGATTGTGCGGCCTGCTTTTTTTGTATGAAACACAACTATTTATAAAGAAGCCTTAAGGCTAATTCACGGTGCCAGGTTACCATAATTACTAAAAACCTGATTTAGATTTTCGTTATTGTTATTTTATAACTACCTTTTACTCTATTATAATTTTGGTCGTATTAACAACCCATGCTAAACATAAAACACTTTTTAACAGTACTTTTTATAATGGCCACTTTTGCTGGATTTTCGCAACTACATGTGTCGTATAGCAGCATTCAGCAAACATATGGCCAAGCTAACTTAACACAATTTAATACGAAAAACAGTACGGTAGAGCTAAAAAAGCTAACCTCCACAGAAACCATTCAATTTACTTATAACCAAGCGCATTTAGTTACTGGTATTGAAATTACCAACCAACAAGGAATTTCCAATAAGCGATTTCATACACTTGCCAAGCAGCTGGTACCCAATTTTAAATTAACTGCTTCTGGAACCACTCCTACCAATACCTTTTTATACGATTCTAAAAATAACATATTAACCGTTAAATACTACTCCAGCAATCAGAAAACAGCGCTTTATAAAATAGCTTTTATATCGGATATGCCAGCCATTTTAGCGCTTGTTCCTAACATTAGCAGTTGGCCATAAACGCGGGTTAAAGCCTCTGTAATACTAGTCTTTTTTTGTTTTATTTAGTATCTTTCCAAACAAACTGAATCGTTAGAAAAAAGATATAAAATCATGAAAGAATTTTGGAATAGTCGTTACCAAAACGCCGCTTTTGCCTATGGCACAACGCCCAATACTTTTTTTAAAGACACCTTGGAAACCTTACAATTATCGGGCAGCATTTTATTACCAGCCGAAGGCGAAGGTCGAAACGCTGTTTACGCTGCTAAATTAGGCTTGGATGTTGTTGCCTTCGACATTAGCGACGCCGGCCAGAAAAAGGCTTTAGCCTTGGCTAACACAGAGCGCGTAAAAATAAACTACCAAGTTGGAACCCTGGATGACCTTAATTTAAAACCTGCTAGTTTTGATGCGCTTGCCTTAATATACGCGCATTTTCCAGCAGACATTAAAAACAGCTTACACCGCCAATTGGCCACACTCGTAAAACCAAATGGCTATATTATATTGGAAGGTTTTGCGGTAACTAATTTAGAACTTCGCGAAAAAAATCCAGAAGTTGGTGGCCCAGGCGATAAAAATATGTTGTTTACCACCGAAGAAATGGCACAACTATTTTCAGATTTCGATATTATCCAATTGGAAGAACAAGAAGTTACCTTACAAGAAGGGCTATACCATAACGGCCAAGCGCGTGTTATAAGATTTGTAGGCAAAAAGCGTGCTTAAACCTGTTTTAAAGCAAAGCTGTTTTTAGCAGGTCTAAAACACACCCGTTTAACAGCAAATTAGTCATTAAATTACCTAACTGCTATGATATTTATAGACAACGAAGGGCACACCAATCCCAAATTAAATTTAGCTCTAGAGGAGTATGCGTTGCGCCATTTTGATGCCTCCACCAATTATTTACTGTTTTATATAAACGAGCCGTCGGTTATTATAGGAAGAAACCAAAACACCATTGAAGAAATAAACCCAAACTACATTTCGGCTCAAAACATACATGTCGTACGTCGTATTTCGGGAGGAGGCGCCGTATACCACGATTTAGGAAATTTAAATTTTAGCTTTATTACCGACCATGATGGCCAACAGATAAGCAATTTTGAAAAATTTACAGCTCCTGTAATTTCGGTTTTAAATAACATGGGCGTACCTGCCGCTTTAAAAGGTAGAAATGATATTTTAGTGACTAATCAAAAAATATCGGGTACAGCACAATTTTCTACCGGCAAACGCATGATTAGTCATGGTACGCTTTTATTCAATACAAATATGGACGAGGTTGCTAAAGCCTTGCACGTTAAATTGGATAAAATAGCATCCAAAGGCCACAAATCGGTTAGAAGTCGTGTGGCTAATATAACCGATTTCTTATCTAAACCGTTAAGCATGGCGGCTTTTAAAAACAACCTGCTAGCTGGATTATACCAAGCTAGTGAACCCTTTGAAACCTATAAATTAACCGAAACCGAGTGGCAAGCTGTTCGGGATTTAAAAGCAGAGAAATACGACTTATGGGAATGGAATTATGGCCGTTCGCCTAAATTTAACATACAACGACAAAAGCGTTTTGCCATTGGCGAAATAGATATGCGTGTTTTTGTAGAAAAGGGGCGGATTTCGGATATTAAAATATTTGGCGACTTTTTTGGTAGGCAACCTATTTCCGATTTAGAAGCCCTATTAATTGGGGTACCTTACCAAAAAACAGCCATAGAAAACCAATTAAACAACCTTAATTTAACTGGCTATTTTGGTACGCTTCCTAAAACCGAATTTATTAACCTACTAGCTGGAACGGATTAACCATTTTTAGTTTGCCATAACGCACACCCAAGCCCATGCTCAAATTTTTAAGTTACCTCTACCCTATTACTACTAAAGTCGCATCGGCTGTTAGCGGTAATTTGGAAATTACTTGGTATAACGGTAAAAAATACTTAAACACAAAAAATGCCAATTACTCCTATGGTTCGCTACAAGAAATATTAAAGTTTGGCTTGAAAAACATAAATCTAGCGCCCGTGAACAGCGTGTTGGTTTTAGGTTTAGGCGGTGGCAGCGTTGTGCAAACACTTCGGGAGGATTTTAATTACCAAAAAGCCATCACAGCCGTGGACATTGATGCGACTGTAATAAAAATAGCCAAGGAGGAATTTCAAATAGCTCCTTCAAAAAACTTACATATTGTATGTGAAGATGCTCGTATTTACGTGGCAAATACCTCCAAAAAATTTGATCTTATTATTATCGATATTTTTATTGATACCCAAGTACCCAAGCAATTTTTAAGCCTAACATTTTGGAAGGCTGTTTTAAATATAGCAAGCCCAAACGCTGCCATACTGTTTAATGCTGCTGTTAGCCCGGAGCCAAACTACCAACTGGAAACAATTATAAGCTTCTTAAAAACGCATATGTACCAAGTAGCAGTCCACAAAAAAGTTTTAGGCACCAATACATTGGTAATAGGAAAACCACTTTAATCATTTATAAATTAATTATTTATATCTTTACAAAGATCTCCTAAACTACCTGTACACCAAACAGACCAGTGTGTAACAAGCTAAAAATTAATTGAAGCATGCAAAAACAATGTCCAGAATGTGGTGCAAAAATTGTTGGTAGAATTGATAAAAAATTTTGCAGCGATTCGTGCAGAAACGCCCATAACAACAGCATAAATAAAGATTCTAGAAACCTAATACGGAACACAAACAACCGGTTGCGTAAAAATTACCGAATTTTAGAGGCGCTTAATCCGGAGCAAAAAACCAAAACATCCCGCGCCAGATTAATAGAAAAAGGATTCGATTTTAATTATATTACCAGTATTTATACCACCAAAGCAGGTACTGTATATTATTTTGTGTACGACCAAGGTTATTTGCCCCTAGAAAACGACTATTATGCCTTGGTAAAAAGAGAACTTTAGAGCGTTATTTCCAATTATGCCCTTTTAAGTTTAAGGCTGCTTTTAAAATATCTTTCTGACTAATTTGCCCAATTAATTTGCCATCTTCTACAATAGGAAAGCGTCTTATTTTTGAGTTTAAAAACTGTTTAGCCGCTTCAAAAATATCTAAATTACCATCTATAGTTTCCACGCCTTTTACCATGCGGTTTTCTACAATATCCTGTTCTATAGGCATGTTGTAGTAATGACTCTCGGTTACTTGTTTTAAACAGTCGCCTTCAGAAATAATACCAATTAATTCATTTTTGGCATTTACAACCGGGCCTCCAGATATTTTATTGGTTATTAACACATGTATTACCTCATCTATACGCTGTTCTGGTGTAAACGTTATTAAATTTTGGCTCATATAATCGCGCACACGTAGCATAACTGGTTCGGAGCCTTTATTTTGTTGCTTCCGCGCACCTTGAAAGTTTTTAATTCCCATATTATTAAGTATTTAGATATTTGAATATACACAATTAAGCTGATATTTCCTAAAAGGCTACTTCCTGCTTCACGAGAAAGCGCATAAAGCCAAACCAGCACGGAATAACCAACAGAAATTACCTTACTTACATTGTTGCCACCACACAACCCACCTTGGTTACTAAATAATTAGCAGTATTTTAAGGTATTGGTTCTTAATTTTTTTTAGATTTGACCTTTAAAATGCGTTTTTACATATGAAGAAATTATTAGTAGCAGCACTTTGTACAGTAGCTTTTTTAGGACAAGCACAAACTAACACCCATTTATTAGATCATTATCGTGCCTATTATAAGCAAATGAAAGTACAAGGCGACTCCGATGGTATTATTAACGGGTTAACGCATTTAGTTGTTTTAGCGCCCAAACAAGCACAAGCTTATAAAGACACATTAGCCATGGTATACATGAGTGAAGGCAAACACGTACAAGCTTTAAACACCATTGGTATAGAGCCAAACACTTCGGATTCTGATATTGCCGTAGAGGTAAAAGCCATTTCCTTGAAGGCTATTAATGAAACCAACCGGGCTTTAGTTCATTTTGAAGAATTATTTGCACGCACTCCAGACCCTAGTATTGCTTACGAACTGGCAGAACTTTATTTGCAAACTGGCAATTTAGAAAACGCCAATACCTATATTACCTATGGTTTGGAAAACGTGAAGCCTGCTATGGGAAAAATGTATTACGAAAGTCAGCAGCCTTACCAAGTGGCTTTAAAATCGGGGTTTTTATACTTAAAAGCTTTGGCAACATTTAACGAAAATAAGGCAACTAATATAAATGCCGCGATAGCCATTTTGGAAGACGCCATACAGCAATCTCCTAATTTTAATTTAGCCAAGTTAAGTAAAAACGCGTTATTAAATCAGCAGCAAGAACAAAAAACTCCGAAAGAATAAACACACAAACAACAACAAAAAAAGCAGCCCGTAACAGAGCTGCTTTTTTTGTTTTACTAATTTTATTTACAAAATAGGCTTACCAAATTCTAACGCGGTTTTCTGGAGCAATATACATGCTGTCACCTTCCTTAATATTAAAAGCTTCATAAAAGGCGTCAATATTTAATAGTGGTTGCACAGCACGCGTCATTCCAGGCGCATGCGGATCTGTTTTAATTTTTGTTTTTAGCGCATCGTCACGCATTTTAGTACGCCATACCGTGGCCCAGCTCATAAAAAAGCGCTGTTCTGGGGTAAACCCATCAATAGGCTCTGGCCTACCGTTTGCCTCGTAATTTAGTTGTAATGCATCGTAAGCTGCTAACACACCACCTAAATCGCCAATATTTTCGCCTAGGGTAAATTTCCCGTTAATAAACACGTCTGGCAAGACTTCAATGGCAGCATACTGCTCTGCCAACTGGTTACCTAAAGTTTCAAATTGCTTTAAATCGGCATCTGTCCACCAGTTATTAAGGTTTCCTTCTTTATCGTAACGCGATCCAGAATCGTCGAAACTATGCGAAATTTCATGTCCAATAACAGCACCTATACCACCGTAGTTTACAGCATCGTCTGCTTTGTAATTATAAAAAGGTGGCTGTAAAATAGCGGCTGGAAACACAATTTCGTTATAAGCTGGATTAAAATAAGCGTTTACAATTTGCGGCGCCATAAACCATTCGCTTTTATCTACCGGCTTCGATAAATCTGCTACATCTTTATTAAAATTCCAGGCACGTACATTAAGCGCATTTTGCAAGTATGAACCACCATCGGCTAGGCTTTTAATTTCCAACGAGCTATAATCTTTCCAAGTATCTGGGTAGGCTATTTTAACAGAAGTGGCCTTTAGTTTTTCTATTGCTTTCTCTTTCGTTTCCGGACTCATCCAATCTAAATTAGTAATGCGTTTTTCGAAAGCTAGAATCACATTATCAATCATTTTAGTAGCTTTTTCTTTGGCTTCTGGTGGGAACATTTTTTCAACATATAGTTTCCCTAAAGCTTCTCCTACGGTACCGTTTATAGTAGCTAAAGCACGCTCGTTTCTTGGGCGTTGTTTTTTGGCTCCGTTTAATTCACGACCATAAAACTCCCAGTTGGCTGTTTCTAGTTCGGTGCTTAACCTGCTAGCGGCATCGTTAAACACGTGCCAGCGCAAATAGGCTTTCCAATCGTTTACATTGCCTTCGGCTAAAACAGCTTGTAAACGTGTAAAATAATTTAAATCGCCTATAATAACAGTATCAATTTCTTTTACCCCAATACCAGATAAAAAGTTTCGCCAATTTACGGCTGGCACCATTTCTTGAACCGCATCTATAGACCGCGGATTGTAGCGTTTTCTGGCGTCGCGTCTGTCTACCTTATCCATTTTAGCTTCCGCTAAACGGGTTTCAAAGGCTAAAATTTGTTGTGCTTCAGCCAAGGCATCGGCTTCTGTATAGTCCAGATACTGCAACATTCTGGCTATGTGAGCCACGTATTTTTCGCGCTTTTCCTTGGAGTCGGCGTCATCTTTCACATAATAATCTCTATCTGGTAAACCGGTGCTTCCACCGCCTAAATACCCTACATGTCTGTTACTATCTTTTGGATCGGAACCTACGCCAAAACCGTATAATCCGCCACCACCAATAGGCGTCATTTCTATCATGTAACGCTGCAAGTCTTCTATATTTTTAATAGCGTCTATTTTAGCTAAATGTGGTTTAATTGGCGCCAAACCTTGCTCGTTACGGCCAATAGTGTCCATAATGGTTTGGTACAAAAACACAGCTTTTTCCTGATCGGAACCTGGTAAAACTTCAATTTTATCGGCACCCGTTGCGTTTGGTAGTGCTGCTTCTAAAATACGCAATGCATCGGCATCGGTTTTTTTACGTAGCTCGTTAAAGCTTCCCCAAGTTGTCTGGTCGTCTGGAATTTGCGTTGTTTTTAACCAGGACCCATTTACGTAGGTAAAAAAATTGTCGTTAGGTTTTACAGAGGTATCCATGTATTCCAAATTTATGCCTGGAACAGCGGTATCGGCAACTAAAGCCGTCTCCTCTTTAGCCTCATTTTTACAAGCCATTAAGCCAACAAAGGCGGCCGTGCTTAATAATGAGGCTCTTTTGAAGTTTGCATTCATATGTTTTGTGTTTATTTATGAACACAATTTACTGCTATTTCAATTTTAGAAAATACAAACAAACAGATATTAACAAAATATTAATAAATTAGCTCATTAGCTTGTGGTAAAAAGTGCACTTTTAAGCGGTTTTATTTTTACCGCTTTAACTTAAATGAGGCGTTTTTAGGCCTTTTTTGTTAAAAGCTATCTAGAAAACACAGCAGTTTTAAAACTACAAGCACCAAAAAGCAGTTGGGAAATTTTAAGATGGTTTTTGAATACGCTGCGATTCCTTTTCTATTTGTTTATTCATTTGAAGATTTAAGTTTGAAAACGCTTCTAACAGCTCTTTAACCGATGCTAAAATGCGGGCTTTAGATGGATTGGCTAAATTCATTTCGCTTTCCAATTTAAACATTTTAGTTTCTAGGGCTATAAGGCGCGCCATTACAAACGGCGAATTAATTGTTGCCGGGATGGTGCTTTTTACCTCGGCATTTAAAGTGGCTAGTATTTCTTGGTTAGACTTAAAAAACGATAAATTGCCCATTTTTACGTCGGTAATAATAGACTGTAGTTCTTTGTATTTAGTCCAATTTGCAATGGCTTGTTGCACTTTGTTGTCCGCTGTAAAACCTACGTATTTTAAGGCTGCTATATCTGCTTTGCTAACCAAATCGGGCGTGGCAACTTCTGTTGGTTCCGTGGTTTTTTCGGTCGGCAAATCGGTACAAGAAACCATACATAGTACCAATAAAAAGTAACTAATTTTCATAAATAAAATTTCAGTAAAGGACAAAGATATTGTATTCTTTGGTTTTTAAAACCACTATTGATAGCCGTTTCTTTTCCTGTTATTATTTTCCGTTAAAATTACCATTTCGTCGCTAAATTCTTGTTATTTTTGAACAATTTTTTAAAACGTCCTATATGAAACCTAAAATTTTAATAATTGGTGCCTGTGGTCAAATTGGCTCTGAACTTACCTATAAGTTACGCGACATACATGGCAAAGATGCTGTTATAGCCAGCGATATTAACTATGGAAATTTAGAGCTTGTTAACTCCGGACTTTTTGAAATTTTAGATGCGCAAGATACCACCAGCCTAAAAGTGTGTATAGAAAAATACAGCATAAACACAGTGTACCTTATGGCTGCTATGTTAAGTGCTACCGGCGAAAAATTTCCAATGAAAGCTTGGGACTTAAACATGAGCACCCTTTTTAACGTATTGGATTTGGCAAAAAACGGACAAATTAAAAAAGTTTTCTGGCCATCTAGTATTGCCGTTTTTGGACCTACAACACCTAAAACCAATACGCCTCAATACACCATTATGGAACCAACTACTGTTTACGGTATTACCAAACAAGTGGGCGAGCGTTGGTGCGAATACTACCATAACAAATACGGTGTGGATGTAAGAAGTATAAGATATCCAGGTATTATTAGTTGGAAAACACCTCCTGGCGGCGGCACTACAGATTATGCTGTGGATATATACCACCAAGCTTTAGCCCAAAACGCCTACGAATGTTTTTTATCTGAAAACACCGCATTACCCATGATGTATATGGACGACGCCATAAATGCGACTGTTCAGATTATGGAGGCACCTGCAGAAGCCATTAAAATACGCTCCTCGTATAATTTAGCCGCCATTAGTTTTACCCCTAAAGATATGGTAGCCTCCATTAAAAAAGAGTTGCCCGATTTTAGTATTAGCTACAAACCAGATTTTAGACAGGCCATTGCCGATTCTTGGCCATCGTCTATTAATGATAGCGAAGCACGTAAAGATTGGAACTGGGAGCACCGCTTTTCATTAGATGCTATTACCCAGAGTATGCTTACAAATTTAGCCGAAAAAGCAAACCAGGAATAGCTTATATTACACGCTAAAAAATAAACGCTTTGATGCGCACTACAAACCAAATATATAGGTTTAAAACAAACCGACAGCTACTTAAATTGGTTTTTGGTGCGCTACTATTGGTATTGGTAGGCTATAATGTTTCAGGAGAAACCCGGCCATTTTGGACTCAAATTATATACCTAATTGTTGGTGTGTTTTATTTTGCCGAAGCGCTTTGGAATTTAAACAAACACTACCTTACTGTAACACCACATTACATAATAGAAAATGCCCTTTTTGGCACCAAAATAAACATTCAGAATATCACTGAAATTAAAAAATTTACCGACGAGTATACCATTTACACAAGTCACAAAAAACTTCGGGTTAAAGGACGGTATATGACACCAGAGTCCTTGAACAATTTTAAAGCATTTATAACCACTTTACAGGCACAACTAGCCAACAAAAACACGTTATAACAGGGAAATTTAAAAATGTTTGTACTGGGTTAAGGTAGCCTTACAAAAAATCTCGCTGGGGTTCACGCGGATTTTCTTTTTTTTGCCCCTTAAACTTTCGTGTTTTTAAAACCGTAGTTTGTTTGCCATCTGCATGCTTCAAAAATTGAATATACCCACGTCCTGAAAATTCGTAGTGTGAACCAGTTGCAGGCTGGTACAAGGCAATTTTGGCATCGTTTAACACACGGAGTTCAAAAAACTCATTCGCAACATAATCGTAATTTAAGGTAAGTGTTTTTAAATACCTATTCCCTATCACGTCCTGCACATTGTATAGGCCTGTGTAATCCCAAAAAATAGCATCGGGATTAGCTATTTGGGTATCTTGCGAACTTCTAAATTCCGAGTCATTTCCGCCCGCTAAAAACTGCAAATAATTTTCGGCATCAAAAGGATTTGGAACACCAATTGGGCTCGTGTAGGTTTTTTCCCAAGCTTTGTATTCCTGTAAAAAGTAATGGATATTATCGTAAAAAACATAGTTGTAATCAAAATTACTACGCTGGTAACCTCTTAAAAAGTACGATGTGTCGTTATACGGATTATACAATTCAATGGTGTTATTGTTTATTTGGTAAACATCAAAAGTTTGGTAGCCATCCACAATATGGTAAACATCCAAAATAGAATTATAGGCATTGTAAGTACCTGTTTGAATACCAAAACCATTACCCTGACTACCAAAACCAACCAAATTGTTATTAGCAAACAGGTTTCCGTTTCTAAACGATAAGGTAAAGGCTATTTGCAAAAAAGGCGTTTGCCCATAACCTATAGTCTGATTAATATCTACATACCACAATTCGTAGCGATTTAACAACTGGTTTAGCGTTATGCCTGGTTCAGGACCTGGTGCGTAGGGGTCCACTATAATCTCCTCTGTATAACAGGCTGTAAAAAGCGTGGTTACTACCACAAATGCAAAAAATAGTTTTATAGTTTTCATAAGCCCCAATTTTAAGGTTCTGGTTTTTATGTTTTCAAAACACGTGCCAAAACCAAAAAGCACTTATACAGAATACAGATAAAGCCCAATATTTTATGTACTTTTGGCATATTAAAGTATATTAATATTATGAGTAAACCTTTAAAATATGCTGTATTTGGTTCTGGAAGTTGGGCCACAGCTATTGTAAAAATGCTTTCTGAAAATTTAGATGAAATTGGTTGGTATATGCGCAGTGTTTATACCAAAGAGCATTTGCTTAAAGAACACCATAATCCCAGTTATTTAAGCTCGGTTGAGTTTAGAATAGACCAACTAAAATTAAGCAACGATATTAATGAAATGGCAACCTACGCAGATGTTTTAATATTTGCCATACCCTCTGCCTTTATGTTTGGCGAACTCGAAAAGCTTACAACCAATGTTTCCGAAAAAACCATAGTCTCGGCCGTAAAAGGTATTATTCCTGAATCTGGACTATTGGTAGGCGAACATTTTCACGATATATACCAAGTTCCATTTGAAAACATTGCCGTAATAGCTGGACCTTGCCATGCCGAAGAAGTAGCTCTGGAGCGTTTATCTTACCTCACTATTTCGTGTGCAGATCCAGATAAGGCGCATGACATTGCCAAGAATCTTTCTAGCGATTATATTAAAACCACGATTAGCGATGATATAATAGGTACTGAATACGCCGTAATGCTTAAAAATATTTATGCTATAGCGGCTGGTATTGCTCATGGCTTGGGCTACGGCGACAATTTTCAGAGTGTGTTAATGAGTAACGCGATACGCGAAATGAAGCGTTTTATAAAGAAAATGCATAAAATGAAGCGCAATATTAATAATTCGGCTTATTTAGGCGATTTGTTAGTTACGGGCTATTCCGTGTTTTCTAGAAATAGAATGTTTGGAAACATGATTGGTAAAGGCTACACGGTAAAATCAGCTCAAATGGAAATGAATATGGTAGCCGAAGGCTATTACGCCGCTAAAAGTGCACACGACCTAAACCAAACCAACAAGCGCAAAACAAAAACACCTATAATTGATGCCGTTTATGCCATACTATATCAAGGTAAAGACCCAAAAACGGTGTTTAAAAAACTGACTGAAAAATTAGATTAAAACGTATTAACGCTTGGCGCTATTGGAAAACTTTCTCCGAAAATACACCAACATAAGGCCACTAATTAGTTTAAACAACACTACGTAATATATTGATTTTCAACAATAAAATAAAACCGCCTTATTGATTTGTTAGTTTACTAAATTTTTAAACCCTTAATTTAAACTAGTAAAAACAATATCTTGCGCGTATGCACTGATAAGAAACAAATTACATGCAAGGGTTAGGTTTTTTTAAGGCAGCTTTGTATTTATGGGCATTCCAAAAAATTTTTAGTAGAACACCTTCCTAATACCAATAAAAACAAAAATCATTAGGGTATAAGCTAAAAAGAAAGGCAAAATAAAGGCTTTTAAACCCAATACCAGCATAACCGATATAATGAGCAACTGAAACCCCAAACCAAAAGTAGAAATGCTCGTCATTAAAAATTTGGGCATGGCTTTATGGGAGTTTTGTGCTTGCTTATCTAGTGCGTATATGGTTCTATCGAAAGTGCCATAGAACAGTTTATACAAACGAAATAGAATATCTACATGTTTTTGTTTTTCACCTTTTAAGGCCACAGGGGTTTCGTATTCAAAAACACGACTGGTGGTATCGCCATTAAACTTATTTCGCAAAATAACATAGTAGTAATTGTAAAGCGTACCTTGCAATTGCAAACCCAGAAAAGCCAATACACCCACCCACATATTTGTTCCGCTTACAGACCAAATGGCAACAAAAATTAAGGCGTTTAATATAATATCTGCCACTGAATCCAGATACCTGCCTGTGTAGGAAGGTTTTTGTTTTACACGTGCCAATTCGCCATCGGCGGCATCCAAAATAGATTTAAAAATCAGGAAAAATGCAGCCAACCAGTAGTAACCTTGCAGGATACAATAAATACCAATAAGGCCAGATATTATAAACCAAATAGTTACGTGAACAGGTGTAAAAGAGGTGTTTTGTAGGGCGTTTGCAATAACGCGAGCTACGGGCCTTCCATAATCTGAAAGGTCGATAAATTTATGCGCTTTGGGTAATTTGGACATGTAATCTCATAGAAAAATGTAACATTGGAATATACCAATAAGGGTGCAAAGATACGTTTAAACTCTAAATAATAAATCCGTTTTAAAAAGTTGTTGCACTTTATTACTGTTTTGCACAGGCTTACAAGCTATATAAACGGTAAATGGGCTAACCGCTTATTCCGAAATTAGCCCATTTAATGTTTGTTTTTATTGTTAAATACTCTGAACGTTAGCCTTTAGCTTAACCATAGTAAACATTGCAGGATTTAAACTGTTTTTTACTGAAACAACGCCTTCAATTCCGTAGCATCATTCGGTTTCATTTTTCCAGCTAAAACCAAACTTAATTGCTTACGTCTTAAGGCTGCTGCGTAGCGTTCTTTTTCTAATTTGGTTTCAGGTTCAATTTCTGGCACTTGAATTGGTCGTCCGGTTTCATCAACAGCTACAAAGGTATAAATGGCTTCGTTTGCTTTATCGCGTATACCAGATTCACGGTCTTCAATCCAAACATCCAAGAACACCTCCATGGAGGTTTTAAAGGCGCGAGACACTTTAGCTTCTACAGTTACAACACTTCCTAACGGCACCGAACGGTTAAAAGCCACATGGTTTACAGAAGCGGTAACCACAATCCTCCGACTATGACGTCTTGCAGCAATACTAGCCGCACGATCCATACGTGCTAATAGTTCGCCTCCAAATAAATTATTAAGCGGATTGGTTTCACTTGGCAGTACCAAGTCGGTCATAATAGTTTTAGATTCTTCGGGCGTTTTAGGTGTCATGCGGTCATGTTTTTAATGCGCTGCAAAGATAATATCTATTTAGGTTTATACAGCCGGAATAAATCGTTTCTTTTCCGCTTACTTTTCTTTAAAAACAATTACCATAAATCATGCTATGCTAACTGGTTTTAATTTCTACTAACCAAAAAAATAATTCAATTTATTTGGGCGCCTCTTCATACATAAATAAGTGTAAGTTAAAAAAGTGGCCTTAACCGGTAAGAAAACGTTTATATAAACTTAATGAAAAGGCTGAATCCTATTGAGGGCAAAGCGCACAAATAGGCGATTTAGCACACTTAAGCTTAAAAAATGTAGAAAAACATATTTTAAAGTTAAAAGGAAGCAATCCAACCTTTATACTTCCTTCTGGAAGCCCGCTTAAATTTTCAGTAAAAAGTTATAAAAAGCTATTCTTTAATAGTTTTTACCAATAACCAAGCCTCTTTGTTATGTGTTTTTTTTATGTCCAGAAGTGACCGTGTGGCTTCTTCGCGTGTTTGGTAACTAGCGTAAACCACTTCATGTAAGCCGTATTTATTTGTGCCAATTTTACGCGCTTCAAAGCCTAAATTTTTAAGCTCATTTACTTTTTTGTCGCTATTAGCTTCCAAGCGGAAGGCACCAGCAACAATATGGTAATTTCCATACTGCTTTTTCACGTTAAGCGTAACAGCAGGTAACGGACTATTAATAACAAAGGTTGCCTCCTGTATTTTTGCTTCTAATTGGGCGTTAGCTGTTTCTTGCGCTAACTGGTTATGTGCCTCAATTTGCTTGCTGTAATGGTTGGACGCCACCAACCCGCCAACCGTAATGGCAATTAAACCCACCGCAGCATATTTTAAATAACCACGAGACTGACGTTTTTTTTCGGCAATAGGTACCACTGGCGTTTCTGGCTTTGTAATTGTGGCTGCCGGTTTTGCAACTTCTCGTGCAATTTCTGGTGCCGTAAATTGCCCCAAACCAAAAGCATCGGTTAGGTAGTTAAAACTATAAGATGGTTCAAAAACCATATTACTTTCTTTATTTAATGACAAACTTCCAATGTTTTCAAATACAATGGCATCGCCTGCTACTAAATAAGATTTTAAATAAGCAACCCGCTTCTCAATTACCTGTAACGCATCTTCGTAAGGAATTTTTTCTACATCGGCAATATAGCGCGCCAAAAGGCCGTCGTTTTCCTGTATTTGCTGATTAAAAAATACCACTTTTTTGGGTGGATAAAACGCGTGAGTCGTGTCGTGAATAGTAGCAGATGTTCGGCGTGTTAAAAAGGAGCCAAAACCAGGTACGGTAACACATTCGTAACGGTATAATAAGTCGCTTATGTAAGGTTCTAATTGCATAAAAACAAAGTTAGACATTTTTTCATGTGAATAAAAAATCTTGCTAACAATTTATTAACATCCAGAAATTTCTTTACTTGTAGTACTGAAAACCAATACACTACCATGACAGAAAATAAATTACTACATATTTTAGCGCTGCAACATGCCGCGTTTATAGGCGATATTAAAGCCAAAAAACTAATTCAGCATTGTGGTAGTGTTGAAGCTATTTTTAAAGAAAACAAAAGTCATTTACTTCTTATTGAAGGTATTGGTACAAATACTATAAAAGACTTGCATAACAAAAATCATTTTAAAGCGGCCGAAGCCGAAATGCACTTTATTTTAGAAAACAATATAAGTTGTCTGTATTTTCAGAATCCCGATTATCCAAAACGCCTAACGCAATGTATTGATAGCCCTATACTACTATTTAAAGTAGGCCAAATGGATTTAACTAATCCGCGTGTAATAAGTATTGTTGGCGCCAGAAAAGTTACCTCTGCCGGTATGGCGTTTTGCAATAAATTAGTTGAAGAATTAGCGCCTTTTAACCCTGTTATTGTATCTGGGTTTGCCTTTGGTACCGATATTACCGCGCAAAAGGCAGCCATAAAACACGAACTTCAAACCATTGGTTGTTTGGCACATGGTTTTAATCAAATTTACCCAAAAACGCACAAAAAATATATGGTAGATGTTGAAAAAAACGGTGGTTTTTTTACCGACTTTTGGAGCTCTGCTCCTTTTGAAAGGACTAATTTTTTAAAACGCAATAGAGTAATTGCTGGCTTAAGCCAAGCTACCATTGTTATAGAGTCGGCAGAAAAAGGCGGAAGCTTGGTTACAGCAGACATTGCAAACTCGTATAACCGCGATGTTTTTGCTGTGCCTGGCCGCACTACCGATAGCCAAAGTGTGGGATGTAACAATTTAATTAAATTTCAGAAAGCGCACTTATTATCCAATCCGTTGGACATTCCGTATATGTTGAATTGGGAATTAGAGCCCAAGCAAAAGCCAAGCGTCCAAAAACAACTTTTTGTAACTCTAGAACCCGATGAACAAGTAGTTTTCGATTATTTACAAACTAAAACCCGCGAGGAACTGGACAAAATAGCCATAGACTGCCAGCTGCCAACCTATAAGGTGGCTAGCCTGTTATTAAACATGGAACTAAAAGGCATTATTAGGCCATTGCCGGGGAAATTGTTTGAAATAATTTAATACCACCTGCCAAAGTAGGAAACCCATGTTACAAAAACCCGGCCTGTCTGGATGCCAAATTATTTTTAATACCCAACCTTCTCCCTAACCCGCGCAATAACAGAATTAGCTACTAAACTCGCTTTTTCAGCACCAACTTTTAAAGCATCATCAATTTCATGTGGGTTATTCATATAATGGTTATAACGTTCACGTGGTTTAGCAAATTTTTCTACTATCAGCTCAACTAAGGTCTGCTTTGCATGGTTATAACCAGAATTATTAGTTTCGTTGTTAGCTTTTGTGCTAAAGTTGTAAATTTTAACTCGTGTATTTCATCGAAAAACCAAAAATTACGTAGAACTACGTAGTATAAAAGTAAAATATAAGTTTTAGGTTTGCAGGATAACCTACTTAAATTTTTATCTTGAATTTTACAAAACAGAGCAAAACAGAGCAAAACAGAACAAGGCTAAACCCATATTTTTAAGGTTTACCATTTTACTAGCATGCCTTATTTTTTATAACTGCCAAAAGGATGATGTTATTACCAGTGCACCAGAATTAGCCCAAGTTCATTCGCGATTTAAGATTTCTAAAATTGGAAAATCAGCGCTTGAAGCTAACAGCCAAATAACAAGCAAGCTTTCAAAGCTTTCAAAGTTAAGTACAAAACATGAAGGCAATTCTGGAAACAAAACGGTGGTTTCTAATGAATACGGATTTTCTATAAATACAGACTATGTTAGTTATATGGAAAGCACAGACGGTACTTACCACTCTTACACTTTTCTTATAGAACGCACAATAAAAACAGATTCTATAGAAAATTTAGTGTTGTCTCTACAACCAGACGGAAATTACAAAACGCTTATTGTAACATACCATACCACGGCACAAGAAAAATTAGATATTGAAAATGGATTTCTTGTAAATTTAGAGAATAAAATAAGCAAATATGAAATTACTGATACTGGATTAATATCCAATATTTTTAATAAAACTGTTGTCTGTTTGGAAATTGTTTATGCTTATTGCTATTATGGGAATCACCAAGATGGGTATCTTCCCGATGGAACCGATTGCCCAGGCTATACTGAAGATACTATAGCGACAATAGGTGACTGTGGCAGTTCTGGCGGTTCAGATACTGGCGAACCTGGTAATCCAGGTCCTGAAAATATGCCTCCAAATAATAACAATGGCGGATCATCTAATAATGGAGGTGTTGGTAATGCAACCCCAATAACTGTCAATCGGCCAGAATGGGAGAAAGTGAAAAATGTATTATTAGGGAATCGACCAATTAGTGACTTAGGTTGTGAATAAGTAAAATGAAAAATAACTTAAAATTTATATTGAGAATTATTTTAATAGCATTTGCACTATTTTTTGTTAAACATTTAGCGCAAGCTATAATAGAATGGACAAGTATTATTCCAGTTCAGCCCAAAGCTTACATTTGGGGAGAGATTGAACGCGCACAATATGTTTTCGTATGGCAATTTATCTACACATACTGGATTTACGTTTTAAGTGTTATAGTATTCTACTATTTATTGAAAAGACCAATTTTTAAAAACATTGCAAATTTTAAAATATTAGTTTTTCTATTTTTAGCGATTTTTCTATTTTTATTATATAAACATAATTGGCAATTTCCATATAAGGAGCATTATTTTCCATCTGTAACCCGCTTAAATTTTGAGTTATTAGAAGAATTAATAATTTTTTCTATAGTCGGTTATTTATTAGTATTATTTGTAGATAACTATCTAATAAATAATAACTGTAACTAAATTATGAAAAAATATATAATTTTAATTTTATCTCTAATTTCATTACAAGTTTGTTTTTCACAAGCTGATACGCTTTATATTATGATTGAGAATCCTTTTTTTGTAAAAAACTATAATTCAATTAGTGTTGGATTTGGTATTAATAGTAAAGACAAAAGATTCAACTTAGATTATTATCAATTTAGACTATCTAATTATAAAGGCTGGGATGAAAATGGAAACGATATTTTTTTAGACATAAATCAGTTAAGAAAAGAAATAAATATTGACACTATTAAATACTTTACGAAAAAAAGTTTTTCAGAGAATAAGGAGTGGTGGCAAATTCACAATGAATTAAGTTTAAAGAAAAAGATTTTTTTGATTGAAAAACGAGAAGGGAAGTTTAACTCTTCAACAGGTAAATATGATATAAACTATTACATGTTACCAATAATATATGAAGGCACCAGGAAAAATATAGTTCCCACGGATTTATCAAATTGATGAAATTTCAAACAAAAACAGCCTGAACAAAAATTCAGGCTGTTTTATTATTTAGTAAATATTAAAACAATTCTTACTCAAACAACGCCTTCAATTCCGTAGCTTCATTCGGTTTCATTTTTCCAGCCAAAACCAAAGGCAGTTGTTTGCGTCTTAAAGCGGCATCAAAACGTTCTTTTTCTAATTTGGTTTCAGGTTCAATTTCTGGCACTTGAATTGGTCGTCCGGTTTCATCAACGGCTACAAAGGTGTAGATAGCTTCGTTGGCTCTGTCTCGTAGGCCAACTATTATAATAGTTTATACTAAATTTAATTCCTCGGTATGTTATAATTTTTCTGAAAACGTATATTACCGTTCATCGAAAACCCAAAAATTACGTAGAAATACGTAGTATAAAAGTTAGATATAAGTTTTAGGTTTGCAGGGTAACCTAGTTAAATTTTTATCATGAATTATACAAAACAGAGCAAAACAGAGCAAGGCTAAACCCATATTTTTAAGGTTTACCATTTTATTAGTCTGTTTTATTTTTTATAATTGCCAGAAGGATGATGAAATTTTAAAGCAGGATATAAAAGAATCTAAATTTAAAGTTTTAAAACTTAAAACATCTGATTTACAGGGTAATGAAAAATTAATGAACTCATTACAAAAAATGGGTAAAAAATCATCTTCAATGGGCAGTGGCAATAATGATAGATTAATTACGAGTCCAGATAATGGTTTTATTATAGATATTAATTCTGCCACCTATATTGAAACTAATACAGGTGATTACCATTCTTATACTTTTCCAATTTATAGGGAGAACGCTTCAATGCTTTTGGAAAATTTGCTAATGTCTGGACAACCTGATGGTTCATATAGAGCATTTATTACGAGCTATAATATAACAGTAGAAGAACTGCAAGCCATATCATTAGGTACTTATGTTGATTTAGAAGGTAAGACAAGTTATACAGAAATAAATGCAGAAGGATTAGCAATAGATTTGTTCGGGAAATTAACAACAAATTGCACCTATTATTTTTTCTCATGGTGTGGATGCAGTGTACCTACGCATGGTGGAGGATATGATGTTGATGGTTTACCTTGCAATTGTATGGAAAGTTATACTATATCAGAATGTATAGAAGGTTCAGGTATTAATAATGAAGGAGGAGGGCCAACAGGTTCAACTAATGATCCAGAAAACCCACTAGGAGGTGGCAGTGGCCCAAATATTACCACGCCAACCTACACACCACAGCCATGGGAAAATATTTTAGCGTGTATGCCAGGACTATTGGATATGGAAAGCAATGCGTTATCTTGGTTACAAGCAAATAAAGGACAAGCAAGCCAAATAGAAGCCTATATAGATGCTAACAGACCAAGCCCAAATGCATGTCCAAGTGTTGAGGTTATGACTTTTGTGATTGCGGCTATTTCCGCAACGGATGAAGGTGGTTTAGTAGATTGGGATGATAATGTAATATTAGACTCAACAGTTTTAAACAATCAAAAAGTGAAATGTGTTTATGATAAGTTAAAAGGCTTATCAAATACAGTTTTTAATGATATTATCAATGATCATTTTGAAAGTGCGAAAAATACAAGAATAACTTTTAAGATAGCAAACACTCCAAATGGTGAGGATGCTTTTACTAAAGGTAGAACAAATAATGGTATAACATCATTTGATATTCTTCTTTCTCCAAATGTCGTAAACACCGCGTCAATAATTGAAATTGCACTAATGATAATTCATGAAAGTATTCACGCAGAATTATTAGATAGATGCGTTCAGCTCGGTATAATAAATGCTTTCAATGCAGTAGGCAACCCTAATTTTACTAATACCTCTATAACTTACAATACTTCTGATGCTTTATTCGCTATACTGGTAGAACAATATAGAAATTTTGGTGGTACGAATTCTCAATGGAATCACGATTTGTTTTCTGTTGGAAATTATAGGACAACAATGGCACAAAATTTGGTTGATATCCATCCATGGCTTAATGACGCTTCTAATGATTTTTTAAGTAATGTAAACAACGATAACTTAAACTTATATGGCAATTTCTCATTACAAGAATTAATGGAATATATTAGCTGGATTGGTCTAGAGGGTACTCAAGAATTTATAAATAATATTCAAAACAATTCCTTGGAATTTACCAAGAAAAATTATGTAGAGACCGCAGCTAGAATTGAATATACTAACAATTGTAATTAATTATGGGACGACATTTTATACTGCTTTTAATGGGTTTTATTACTCATATAAACTTTGGGCAAAGCAATACACTATACTTACTAATTGATAAACCTTATTTTGGATATAGCTTTGAAGAGAATATTGGAACTGGATTTGCAATAGTTAGTAATGATAAAGATTTTTCTACGGATTACTATGGTTTCGATATTCAAAATGTAAAAGGATTTAAAAAAACCGGAGAGTTTGATTACTACACATTAAAAGAGTTGCGTAAGGAAATTGATATTGATACAGTAAAACTTGAAACAATAAAAAGTTTTTCAGAGAATAAAGAGTGGTGGCAAATCCACAACGAATTAAGTTTAAAAAGAAAGATTTTTTTAATAGAAAAAAGAGAAGGTGCGTTTAACACTTCAACGGGTAAATATGAAATAACTTATTATATGTTACCCATGATTTATGAAGGTACTAGGAAAAATGTTGTGCCAACGGATTTATCAAATTAATTAAATTATATAAAAAAACAGCCTGAACAAAAATTCAGGCTGTTTTTTTATTTAGTAAATATTAAGGCAATTGTTTACGTCTTAAAGCGGCATCAAAACGTTCTTTTTCTAATTCGGTTTCAGGTGTAATTTCTGGTACTTGAATTGGGTGTCCAGTTTCATCAACGGCTACAAAGGTGTAAATTGCTTAATTGGCTGGATCTTGCTATCTAATTAATATAATAGTTTATACTTAATTAAATGCCTCGGTATGTTATAATTTTTCTGAAAACGTATATTACCGTTCATCGAAAAACCAAAAATTACGTAGAACTACGTAGTATAAAAGTAAAATATAAGTTTTAGGTTTGCAGGATAACCTACTTAAATTTTTATCTTGAATTTTACAAAACAGAGCAAAACAGAGCAAGGCTAAACCCATATTTTTAAGGTTTACCATTTTACTAGCATGCCTTATTTTTTATAACTGCCAAAAGGATGATGTTATTACCAGTGCACCAGAATTAGCCCAAGTTCATTCGCGATTTAAGATTTCTAAAATTGGAAAATCAGCGCTTGAAGCTAACAGCCAAATAACAAGCAAGCTTTCAAAGCTTTCAAAGTTAAGTACAAAACATGAAGGCAATTCTGGAAACAAAACGGTGGTTTCTAATGAATACGGATTTTCTATAAATACAGACTATGTTAGTTATATGGAAAGCACAGACGGTACTTACCACTCTTACACTTTTCTTATAGAACGCACAATAAAAACAGATTCTATAGAAAATTTAGTGTTGTCTCTACAACCAGACGGAAATTACAAAACGCTTATTGTAACATACCATACCACGGCACAAGAAAAATTAGATATTGAAAATGGATTTCTTGTAAATTTAGAGAATAAAATAAGCAAATATGAAATTACTGATACTGGATTAATATCCAATATTTTTAATAAAACTGTTGTCTGTTTGGAAATTGTTTATGCTTATTGCTATTATGGGAATCACCAAGATGGGTATCTTCCCGATGGAACCGATTGCCCAGGCTATACTGAAGATACTATAGCGACAATAGGTGACTGTGGCAGTTCTGGCGGTTCAGATACTGGCGAACCTGGTAATCCAGGTCCTGAAAATATGCCTCCAAATAATAACAATGGCGGATCATCTAATAATGGTGGTGGAGATAATGAGACTGAAAATAATAATGATGCTACAACTCCTTTAGTACTATTACCCTGGCAAAAAGTTGTAAAATGTATAAATGGCGATGGTATTACAAACCCTCTAGACGACACCGTTTTAAATAACCTCCTGATTACTGAAATACAGGACAGTAAACCTTTAGCAACACAAACAAATGAGTATTTGAGCCAAAACGCTTGTAGTGAGGAAGCGCAGGCTTTTGTGATTGCGGCTTTGGAAGCTTTAATGGAAAATTCAGTAATTTCCACTTTCCCATTTGTAAAATACCCCAATGATTTGTCTAGTCAATACAAACAACAATATCCAAAACTTACAGCTTATTTAAGTATGGAATTTCCTAAATTATCTAAAGATAATTTAATTATTAATGCTTTGAATCAATATGGTAGTTTGAATAATGAACAAATTAAAAATGCTCTAAAATGGGGAAACGATTCTTCTGTAACAATTATGATAATCGATATGCCATGTTGTTGGGGTGCCTATGGACCTCAATTTGGCTATGATGAAAACACTATCCTATTGAGTACCGAATTAGCAGCTGAATTGGAGAGTAATTCAACTATAAGTGAAGATGCCTTAAATTTTTTTATCGGGATTGTTATCCTTCATGAAGTAACTCATTTGGGGGATTATTTGTATAATGGAGATATGTATGATGGCGAAGAAGGTAATGATTTTGAATTAGATGTAATAGGAGATTATATGCTCAACCCAAATAATTCAAGTGAATACTTCAAAGGATATAAATTAAAAAAACGTAATTAATGAAATCAAAATTGATCGTATTATTACTTTATTTTTTCACATCTTATGGGTTTTCGCAAACCTTTTGTGAAATACCTAATGATGACTTGAAGCAAATCCTTGAATTGATATTTAAACCAGCACTTGCCGATAGGGATTCCATTGTTTTAAAAAATAATTTTAGAACTAACTGTATTGAAAAAGGATTAAAAAAGGAAACTGTTAAGTTGTGGTCTGAAAATAAAATGTTTGAAGAATTATATGAGGATTATTATACAGTAGAAGATATAAATTATTCATCTGATTTTGTAACTGTAACTTATATACAAAGAAGTTTTAACTTGATTTTCAAAATTTTTGCTTACAAAGAGAATGGTAAATGGCATTTGGTAGATAAGCAATACAAGTGGCAAGGAAAAATTAAAGGCGATGATTTTCTTTTGTATTCCATTAGAAAGAGAAAAACATTAATTAAAAATTAACCTTTAAAGAAGTAAATTTAAGTTTAAAAAAAAACAGCCTGAACTAAAAATTCAGGCTATTTTATTTTATAATATATAAGAGATTAAATCCTACTGAAACAAAGCCCTTAATTCCGTAGCTTCATTCGGTTTCATTTTTCCAGCCAAAACCAAAAGCAGTTGTTTGCGTCTTAAAGCGGCATCAAAACGTTCTTTTTCTAAATCGGTTTCTGGTGTAATTTCAGGAACTTGAATTGGTCGTCCTGTTTCATCAACAGCAACAAAGGTATAAACGGCTTCATGGGTTCTTTCTTGCTATCCAACTCTTAAAATAGTTTATACTAAATTTAATTCCTCGGTATGTTATAATTTTTCTGAAAACGTATATTACAGTTCATCGAAAACCCAAAAATTACGTAGAAATACGTAGTATAAAAGTTAGATATAAGTTTTAGGTTTGCAGGGTAACCTACTTAAATTTTTATCATGAATTATACAAAACAGAGCAAAACAGAGCAAGGCTAAACCCATATTTTTAAGGTTTACCATTTTACCAGCGTGCCTTATTTTTTTATAATTGTCAAACAGATGATGGTTTTAATCCATCCAGTATTGGAACGCCACATTTGCGTTATACCATAAAAAGAGTTGACAAAGACTTTTTTGAAACGAATTCTGATTTAAAGAAAAAACTGAATAAAATTAGTTCTAAATCTACTAATCTAGAACCATCTAACTCTGTACTTAACAGAGAAATTTATAATAATGAGTATGGTTTTACAATTGAAACGGATTATGTTAAATATATTGAAGACAATATAACTGGCTACCATTCATATAGTTTTCCTTTGATAAGAGATTTTCTTGAGGATGATAGATTAGAGAACCTAGTTTTTCAATCCAACGATCAAGGTACTTATAATGCATATATTGTTAAATATGGTTTTTCTAAAGCCGAGTATGAAGTTCTTGAAACAGAACGATTAGATAATCTGTCTACAAAATATATAGCTATTGTATTTGATGAAGTTGCCTTTACACCAAATAACACCCAAAGCCTTACCATTGAATTGGCATGTGTTGAGTTATGGACACATGTACATACATCTAATAATGAGGGTAATAATATGGGAGGAGAACCCTTGTTTGTATGGATTTGGGTCTTAGAGTCTCAAGTCTGCGAATGGGCTAATACAGGTGATGGGCCAAATGGTTCAAGTAGTGGTTATACCTTTCTAGAGGGAAATACAAATGGTACTGGTGCTTACACGCCTGGCGGAAGCTCCACTGGTACAGCCTCACCTCAAACTCCAATATTATCAACCCCAGTAGTACCTTTACCATGGCAACAAGTTGTAGCATGTATAAACGGAGTAGTAATTTCGGAAACATCTGATGACACGTTTTTAAATAACCTCATGATTACTGAATTACAAAACAGTAAATCTTTAGCAACACAAGCAAATGACTATTTGAATCATAATGGTTGTAGTGAGGAAGCGAAGGCTTTTGTGATAGAAGCTATTGAAGCAATAGATGAAGGTGGTTTAGTGGATTTTGAAAATGAAATTATCAAACACCCTTCATTCATAGGCCCCAAAGCTGAATCCGTTTTGGATGAACTTATAAGTGAAGGAAATAATTTATTCAAAACTGTTTCAGAAGCATTTACAAATAATGATAGTGAATTTAGAATTGTTTTTATGGTTGCGGATTCCCCATCAAATAGTCCAGCACATACTCCAATGCCAGAAGATACAGGATTAATTTATATAAAGACAGATCCAGATTATGTAAATGGAAATGCTATTGATTTAGCAAGTATTATCATGCATGAAACGATTCATGCGGAATTGCATAGGATATTTATTGCGGATAATCAAGGCCCTAACCCAATGCCACAGAACTTATTTAATTGGTATTTAAAATTATGGAACTTTTATAATAATGGTAATCAAAATGATACTGCTACTGCTGCTGAACATAATTATATGGCAGCACATTATATAGATAATATAGCGCAAGGTATACGCGAATTTGATCAGAATGCACAATCAATAGAACATTACAAGGGCTTTTCTTGGGAGGGATTAAGTAGTTACGGTGTTGCAGCAGGCTATATTTCAAATCAAGAGTTCGGAGAGTTTTTGGTTTTGAGCAGTATAGTGTATTCAGGTAATCATATAAATAGTTGTGATGAATAATTTTAATCTAAATTAAAATAATAGTATGTTTAAAATCAAAATATATTTTTTGTTTACACTTGCACTTATTACATTATCAAGTTGTAATAAGACAAATAAATCAAATATTGAGCAACAAGTATTTGAGGATATTTTCCCAGAACTGATTGAAAAAACCTTTCAAGACTTTAGGAAAATGATGGCACCTCCGCCTCCGCCACCTAATCCTAATGATACTTTTAATAAGGAATATACTCGAGAATATAAAAACAAAGAAGAGATGGATGAGGTATTTAATCAATACCGTGAAAATCATAGTAAATATTTGGAAACAACAAATTTCGCTCCTTTAATTGTAATAGTTTCTGATTCTGTAAAAGGGTATTCCAAAGAAGATCTAAAACGATATTCTAATTTAAGAAATTCTCAATTTATAGAAACTTTAGAATTTAAGCCGTCTTTTAAATTAGATTTATCTAAAATAGATATGCCCGACAGCTATATATTAAAATATAAATCAGAATACTCTGAATCTTTAGATGAATTAAGATTTAAGGAATGGGAAAAGTACCCGAACAAGGAAGATAGACATTTACATCAATTTTCTGGGATGCTTTATCTTTACCAAGTTTATTTCAATAAAGATAAAACTTATGGATTTATAAATGTAGGTTTTAATTGCGGGAAACTCTGTGGCTGTAGTTACCAAGTTTTTGTGAGAAATGTAAAAGGTAAATGGGTTATTGATGATATTGATAATTTAAGTTGTGCATAATAAAACTAAACCACCCAATCGGGCTGTTTAGTTTATAAAATTAATACCCAACCTTCTCTCTAACTCTTGCAATAACCACATCGGCAACCTTGCTTGCTTTTTCAGCACCAACTTTTAAAGCGTCATCAATTTCGTGGAGGTTATTCATATAATGGTGGTAGCGTTCACGAGGTTCTGCAAATTTTTCTACAATCAGCTCGAACAAAGCTTGCTTGGCATGGCCATAACCATAATTGCCCGCTTCGTAATTGGATTTCATAGCAGTAATCTCATCATCAGAAGCTAATAAATTATATAGTGCAAAACAGTTACAAGTTGCCCAATCTTTAGGGTCCTCGAGAGCGGTACTATCTGTTTGGATGGACATGATTTGCTTACGGAGTTTTTTATCATCTAGAAAAATATTGATAAAATTGCCGCGACTTTTACTCATCTTTTCACCATCTGTTCCAGGAATTAACATGGTGTTGTCTGCAACTTTTCCGGTTGGTAACACAAATGTTTCTCCCATTTGGGCATGAAAACGAGATGCCACATCACGTGTGATTTCTATATGTTGTAGCTGATCTTTTCCTACAGGAATAATTTCAGCATCATAAGCTAAAATATCCGCAGCCATAAGCATAGGGTAGTTAAATAACCCTGCATTTACATCCTCTAGTCTGTCGGCTTTGTCCTTAAAACTATGCGCTAACGTTAAGCGTTGGTAAGGAAAAAAACAACTTAAGTACCAGGTTAATTCGGTCACTTGAGGCACATCACTTTGTCTGTAAAATACCGTTTTTTCTATATCCAACCCAAAAGCTAACCACGTGGCGGCCGTTGAATAGGTATTATGCCTTAATTGTTCTGCGTCTTTAATTTGTGTAAGCGTATGCAAATTAGCAATAAATAAAAACGAATCGTTTTCTGGTTTATTTGCCATGTTTATTGCTGGTAAAATAGCGCCTAAAATATTACCTAAATGCGGTGTTCCTGTGCTTTGTATGCCTGTTAGTATTCTTGCCATGCTCATTTCCCATGGAAATGGGAATCTTGTTTTAAGTTCAAATTTGTTTTAATATGTCAAAGGTAATTTTTTTAGCATAAAAGCTCAATTAATTTAAGTAGTTTTGGTGCTTATGAGCGTTTTTAAATACATATTCTGGCTATTTTATCGCATTTGGTTTTATGTGCTAGTTGCCCTTCCTATTATTGGCTTATTGCCCTTGCTTTTAATTTCTATTTTAAAGGAAGCTTGGTATCCTTTTTTTTATAAGCTAGCGCGTTTTTGGGCACGTTTTATTTTAATTGGCATGGGGTTTAAAACGCACATTTCTTTAGCCGAAAAGCCAAAACGAAAAGCTAGTTATATGTTTATTGCCAATCACACCTCCATGGCTGATATTATGCTCATGCTGGTTGTTTCTAAAAATCCGTTTGTATTTGTTGGTAAGAAAGAATTGGCTAAAATTCCGTTATTCGGTTTCTTTTATAAGCGTACGTGTATTTTGGTAGATAGAAGTTCTGAAAAAAGCAGAAAAGCCGTTTTTTTAAGAGCGCAGCGCCGTTTAAAACAGGGATTGAGTATTTGTATCTTTCCAGAGGGCGGTGTACCCAATGAGCATGTTATTTTAGACGACTTTAAAGATGGTGCTTTTAGGCTAGCTATTAATCATCAAATCCCTATAGTTCCGTTAGTGTTTTTAGACAACAAGAAACGGTTTCCCTTTACTTTTTTTAGCGGAAGTCCGGGTAAAATGCGCGCCATTGGTTTTCCGTTTATTCCTACCAAAGGACTCCAAATTTCGGATACCAAAATGCTTAATAAACAAACACGCTTACTCATTTTAAACGCATTACAAACCAATTAAAAAAAGCCGCTCTTGGCACAGAGCAGCTTTCTTACATATTGTGTTGCTTAAAAATATAACAACACCAATCTAACTAAACATTAAAACTGATAACTAAACCCCGTATAAACACCTATTATATAGGGCCTAAAATTACCAGCAGTATTTTTATAGCCATTTACATGGTATTTAAAAGTGGGTTCAAAATTAAACTGAAAGGTGTTTGTAAATTTATAGTTTAAGCCAAGACCTACATTGGTGCTAAAACTTACACTATTAATATTGTTGGCTTCTCCCATATACGTTTTATACGAATCGAATTCCGAATAAACTTCATTAGTGTTTAAAAAGAAGGTACTTACACCACCAATAAGGTGTACACCAAAACGATTGTTTACAAGTTTGTACGCCATCTCCACAGGAACTTCGTAATAGCTTAATCGCTGACTTATGGCGGCGTTAAACAATTCGTTGTTTATTTGTTGGAATCCTAAATTTTCACCGCTAAAAGCACTTAAGGTAGTACTGCCTGTGACAAGTGTAATATTACGCAACGGATTTTCCAGATTTGGATTTGTGGTACTAGGTGAGTTATATAAAATAACATTATCTGTATCGTAGCTTAGGTTTAATGAATTAAAACCAGAACGCACACTAAACTTTTTAGTTATATTGTAGGCAACACGAACGCCGTAACTGGTATTGGTTTCGCCACTTTTAGAATTAGATACAAACTCCGCATCTATATGCGATCCCTTACCCATTGTATTGTAATAAACCGGCGCCAAGTTAGCTGCTACCTGCCAGCGATTTTTTAATGATTCCTTATTAGTTTTTGTTTGAAGCGCTTCAAGCCGTGCTATAGCATCTTCAATACTTTGTAATGGCAATTGCACAGAATCCGGTGTTGGTATAACAAACGTGTGTTCTTGCTGTAACCTGCTAGGGTAAGGTTCTAAAACGGGCTTTACAGCTGGATTAGCATTTGCCGAAGCAGCAACGGCAGACTGCTTATTAGCTGCCGTATGCTTACTTTGGTTCTCGCTGTTGATAGTAAAAGCTACCGAATTTGTGTTTATTGGTTTTTGGTTACTGGTTTGGGCACGTTTCGCAGTGCTGGTTTTAATAGACTTTGCTTGGCTCGATTTTGTTGGTTTAGAAGCCATACCGGTGCCAATGTATGCCCTTTTTAAAGGTCCAACTATTGGAGTGCTGTCTTTAGTATTTTGCGTTCCCGTTGCGCCATGTAGGGCTTCGTTGTTAACTTGGTTGGTTGCTAAAGGTGTGTTATCTATGGTGTTTTTAGCTGCCATACTACCCAATTCTGTTGGTTTTTTTTCAAGAGGCAACCCCTTGTTATAAGCCTCGTTTTTATTTGAATCCAAAACGGATTTTGTAGAAGCCACCACTTGTTGTTTGTTGCTGTGTAAAACAGCTTTTGGAGGTATAACTAGTTCCTGTTTTTGTATAACTATAGGTTTATTACCACTAGGAGTTTTTGTGTTTTTTTGTGTAGTTACTGCCGCTTTTGAAGCACTATCCATACTGCTTGGTGCGCTTGAAACTTGGTCGGAACCCTTGTTGCTTGCATTGGTGTCTGGAATTGGCTGCAAGATTTTGGTTTTGGTATGTACCGAATTTGTTACAGGCACCTCCTCTACACCGCTGGTAACCATTTTGTAACCAATACTAATAAACAGCACAAGTAAGGCAGCTACACCTAGAACACGTAGCTTATAAAAAAAAGATAATTTGGATGTTTTAGGAGTTTTTGGGGCACTAGGCAGTTCGCTTTTTATATTTTCCCAAAGTTTTGGGTTAGGCGTCACTTCAAAATCTTTAAACGATTCTTGAAAAATTCTGTCTATATGTTTCTTATTGCTCATGATAAGGACTGGGCATTAAAACCGGCTTTGTAGGCCTCTATCTTTTCTTTTAATATTTTTCGGGCACGTGCTAAATTAGATTTCGAGGTCCCTTCGGTAATATGTAACAACTCTGCTATTTCTTTATGCGAAAAGCCATCCAAAACATACATATTAAACACCAGCCTATATCTGTCTGGTAGTGCTTGAATTAGTTTCAAAAGAAAATCCAACGAAATTGCATCGTCATCAAGCTCTACCGTGTCATCCTCTATAAAATCCTCATTTATAATTTCAAAAACACCCTGACCTCTGTAGCGTTGCAAAGCCGTATTTATTACTATGCGTTTTAACCAACCTTCAAAGGACCCTTTATTTTTAAACTGACTTATTTTACTAAAAATAGTCAAAAACGCGTCCTGCAAATTATCCTCTGCTTCCGCGTAATTTCTAGAATACTTCAAGCACACCGAAAACAACTTGCCCGAAAAGAGCTGGTATAATTCACTTTGTGCCTGCGTATCATTATTACTACATTTTTGTATGAGTTGTTTGAAACTCAAATGAAACACTTTTAGTTAAACGTTAATTAATCAACCACAGGAATTTCGAAGGTTAAATAATCCTCCTCGCCTTGTTCATTGGTTCCGTGCCAAAATTTAAACACATACATTGTTTGCTCTCCGGGTTTAAACGTAAAGGATTTTTCTAAAACATCCGTTAATGGTTGGCATGGGTAATTGGCTTCAAAAACCGTGGACATGACGGCAAAAAAATATCCATCTGAATCTTCTTTTACATAAATATCTTTAAAGGCATGACACTCTGAAGGTCTTTCAAAAGTAATGAAAATGTCGTAAATCTGGCCACGCTGAAATTCAGTTGGTACTATGGCGTTTTTTATAGGCAATAATTCAACATAGGTTTTTTCTGTATCGTCTGGTAAGCTACAAGAAAAGCTTATTAACATACATGCAAACGCTATAATTTTTTTCATAATTTGAGACTTTGTTTACCCCGTGTTTCCACTAGTAGATACAATACCCGCTAAAAGGTTGCGTCTTGAAATAAAAAAATCCCAATTTTCATTGGGATTTTTTTATTATGCGGGTTTCATTAGGTCTTTAATTTTAAGCTCCAGCTCTTCCATAAGTTCTGGATTGTCTTTAATTAAGGCTTTCACAGCATCGCGGCCTTGCCCTAATTTGGTGTCGCCATAACTAAACCAAGAACCGGCCTTTTTAATAACATCAAACTCCACAGCAATATCCAGTATTTCTCCAACTTTAGAAATACCTTCGCCGTACATAATATCAAATTCGGCCAATTTAAACGGCGGAGCCACCTTGTTTTTAACTACTTTAATACGTGTTTTATTACCTTGAATATTACCGTCTGTATCTTTAATTTGCGTAGAGCGCCTAATATCCAACCTAACCGATGCGTAAAATTTCAAGGCATTACCACCCGTGGTTGTTTCTGGATTACCAAACATAACCCCAATTTTTTCTCGTAATTGGTTAATAAATATTACGGTGCAATTGGTTTTACTTATTGAGGCCGTTAGTTTTCGTAAGGCTTGCGACATCAATCTGGCGTGTAATCCCATTTTGGAGTCGCCCATTTCGCCTTCTATTTCACTTTTTGGCGTTAGGGCAGCAACAGAATCCACCACCACAATATCGATAGCGCCAGAGCGAATTAAGTTATCGGCAATTTCCAAAGCCTGTTCGCCGTTATCTGGTTGCGATATAATTAAGTTATCTATATCCACGCCTAATTTTTGGGCGTAGGTCCGGTCAAAAGCATGTTCGGCATCTATAAAGGCCGCAATACCACCAGCTTTTTGCGCTTCGGCAATAGCATGTAGCGTTAAGGTGGTTTTACCAGACGATTCTGGTCCATATATTTCAATAACACGGCCACGCGGGTAACCATTTACTCCCAAAGCAATATCCAAACCCAAGGAGCCCGAAGGAATCGCTTCAACATCTACAACCGCTTGGTCGCTCATTTTCATTACCGTTCCCTTGCCGTAAGCTTTATCTAATTTATCTAACGTTAGTTTTAGCGCTTTTAATTTAGCGTCTTTTTCGTTGCTCATTTTTGTATGTTTTATCTTGTAAACTATGGCTAATTTACGACACTTTTTTTACTTTTTAGTTTTAATACGCAACCTTTTTACTGTTTTTGCATCTACTAAACAAAGTGGGAAACTTTTGCTATGAAATTTACACGAAAAATATTATTAGTTAAAGCTTTAGGCGTTGCCGTTACTGTTTTCTTTAACAGCAATTGCAAGGTCGATGGTGGCTAGCTCGGTTTATTATTTTTTTTTGAATTAAAAAACAGTAATAACGAGTTAGTCTACTTAAAGTCCTTTGCACATCCTGCAAAGGACTTTTTGTTTGCTGCAAATTCTCATTACACAAAAAATATTACCTTTGTGGCTCATTTAATCTTTAACCTTAAACATTAGTATAGCATGCAACTGTACAATACCTTAAGCGCTAAAGAAAGAGCTGCACTTATAGAGGAAGCGGGGCAAGACCGCTTAACCATCTCTTTCTACAAATACGCAAAAATTGACGATCCCAAAAAATTTAGAGACCACTTATTTGTTAACTGGAACGCCCAAGACGTTTTAGGCCGAATTTACGTGGCGCAAGAAGGCATTAACGCCCAGTTATCTGTTCCAGCAACCAATTTTGACCGTTTTAAATCATTTCTGGACACCATTTCATTTTTAAAAAATGTCCGTTTAAACATTGCCATTGAACACGATAACTTTGCCTTTTTAAAACTAAAAGTAAAAGTGCGCGATAAAATTGTAGCGGACGGATTAAACGATGACACGTTTGATGTTACCAACAAAGGCATTCATGTAGAAGCCGAACAATTTAACCAACTTATTGATGATCCAGACGTTATTTTGGTAGATATGCGCAATCATTACGAGAGCGAAATTGGCCATTTTATTAATGCCGTAAAACCCGATGTAGATACTTTTAGAGAATCTTTAGACATAATTGAAGCCGACCTGCGCGAACATAAAGAAGATAAAAAACTGGTTATGTATTGCACCGGTGGTATTCGTTGCGAAAAAGCAAGCGCCTACTACAAACACAAAGGCTTTAAAAACGTGTATCAGTTAGAGGGCGGCATTATTAATTATATGCGCCAAGTAGAGGCTAAAGGTTTAGAAAATAAATTTATTGGTAAAAACTTTGTGTTCGATCAGCGCCGATCGGAGCGTATTTCAGAACACGTTATAGCCAATTGTCACCAATGTGGCCAACCTGCAGACATGCACACCAACTGTGCTAACGATGCCTGCCACCTACTCTTTATTCAATGCGATGCTTGCAAAGAAAAAATGGAAAATTGCTGCTCTACTAGTTGTCAAGAAGTCATACAATTACCCTATGAAGAGCAAAAAGCCATGCGCAGAGGACAAGGCAATAGTAACGACATCTTTAAAAAAGGACGCGCCAGCCATTTAACGTATAAAAAAGATTTACGAAACATTTTTGATCATATAAAAGCACCCAAATAGCTCTTAATACAATACATTTTTACCTGATATAAAACACAGGCAACTAATAAAATACACCTGGTTTAACAGGTGTATTTAAACAGAAACTTACGCCTTGTTGCTTTTAAAAAATAGACTTTTCAAGTCAGTAGAATAATAGTATATTTACAGACTATTTCAAATTATTAATCGTCTTCTGAAGCCCTGCGTTTCAGAATCAATATACAGTATTAATTTATGGCTTGTGAAAGTTGTTCAACAGGAAAAGATGGTCAGCCAAAAGGATGCAAAAACAATGGAACTTGCGGCACCGACAGCTGCAATAAACTAACCGTATTCGATTGGCTGGCCAATATGTCGTTACCCAATGGCGCGGCGCCTTTTAATTGGGTTGAAGTCCGTTTTAAAAACGGCCGAAAGCACTACTACAAAAACACAGAAAATTTAACCTTAAGCATTGGCGATATTGTGGCTACACAAGCCGAATATGGCCACGATATAGGAATGGTAACCTTAACGGGCGAATTGGTTAAGGTACAAATGCGTCGAAAAAAGGTTTCAGAGAAAAACCCAGAGTTCCTTAAAATATACCGAAAGGCTTCGCAAAAAGACATCGATATTTGGTCGGATGCTCGCGATTTGGAAGAGCCTATGAAAGTAAAGGCGCGCCAATTTGCAATAGACCTTAACTTGCAAATGAAAATTTCGGATATCGAATACCAAGGAGACGGCAGTAAAGCCACCTTTTACTACACCGCCGAAGAACGCGTGGATTTTAGAGAGCTTATTAAACTTTTTGCACGCGAGTTTAAAACCCGTATAGAAATGAAACAGGTTGGTTTTCGCCAAGAGGCAGCCCGTTTAGGCGGCATTGGTTCTTGCGGCAGAGAGTTGTGTTGCTCCACTTGGCTTACAGATTTCAGATCGGTAAGCACCTCGGCAGCCCGCTACCAGCAACTGTCGTTAAACCCGCTAAAATTAGCCGGCCAGTGCGGCAAACTAAAATGTTGTTTAAATTACGAACTAGACACCTATCTAGATGCCTTAAAGCATTTTCCGAAAACAGATATTAAACTATACACCGAAAAAGGCACAGCTGTTTGCCAAAAAACCGATATTTTTAAGGGTCATATGTGGTATGCCTATGAAGGCGAATGGATGAATTGGCACCTTATAACCACCGAACAGGCCAACCATATTATTGCCTTAAATAAACAGAAGAAAAAGCCTATAAGCTTGGAAGAATTTGCAGTGGAACTGCTTCAAGACACCAAAAGCGATTATGAAAATGTTGTAGGCCAAGACAGTTTAACACGTTTTGATAATCCAAAACGCGCTAAAAAACGTAAAAACAATAACCGTAAGGGTAAAAAACCCAACAACAAGGCCAAAGATAACGCCACTGCAGAAACCAACAAAGCAGCAAACAAACCTAAAGCCAAACACAAACCCAACCCCAGAAAGGAGGCGGTAAAAAAAGAGGCAAACACAAAAACAAGTGCCAATAAACCAAACAGACCTAATAACAGAAAGCGGAAGCCACAAGGAAAAAAGAACAACCCTAATGACACGAAATAAATTTTTAAGTTTTGTAGCCATATGTTTGTTTACCCTTTTGGGTTGCGACTCCAAACAGGTTTTAGATACGTATAAAACCTTACCAAACCAGTGGCATAAAGACTCGGTAGTAAAAATTAACTTTAAAGCTCCAGACTCTGTTAACCCGTATAATTTGTTTGTAAATGTGCGCAACAACCACGAGTATCCATTTAACAACTTATTTTTAATTGTTAAAATGAATTTTCCTAATGGTAAAATTGTAGCAGACACCTTGGAATACAAAATGGCCAAACCTGATGGCACGTTACTAGGAACCGGTTTTTCCGATATAAAAGAGAATAAATTGTGGTATAAAGAAAACGTTATATTTAACGAATCCGGCACCTACCAAGTAAGTATTCAACAAGCCATGCGCCAAAATGGTGAAGAAAACGGACTCGTAAACCTAAAAGGTGTAACCGACGTGGGTTTCCGAATAGAATACCCCGAAATACCACAATAATTACTGTATAAATTAGTTTATTTATAACATGTCCAAAAAAACAAAAACTAAAGAAACCAAATCCCATTCTTATCAAGCGTATATTCGCTGGTTTTGGGTGTTATTTTTAAGTGGTGTTACCGCGGTGGTTATGCTATTTTTATTAGCATCCTGGGGCGTGTTTGGCGAACTACCAGACTATACCATTTTAGAAAACCCAAAAACTAATTTGGCCACCGAAATTATCTCATCGGATGGCAAAACGCTTGGTAAATTTTACTTCAACGACAACCGGACACCCGTAAGTTTTGAAGAGCTTCCAAAACATTTGGTCGATGCGCTTATTGCTACCGAAGACGCTCGTTTTTACGAACATTCTGGAATTGATGCCCGTGGAACCCTACGCGCCCTTGTGTATTTAGGAAATAAGGGTGGCGCCAGTACCATATCGCAACAATTAGCCAGGCAATTGTTTGTAGGTGTGCGCTCCAAAGGCCTCGATAAATATACCCAAAAAGTAAAAGAGTGGATTATTTCAACAAAATTAGAAAGGCAATATACCAAAGAAGAAATTATTGCCATGTATTTTAACATTTACGATTTTGGAAACAATGCCGATGGTATTCGGTCTGCGGCCAGTATTTACTTCAACAAAGAACCAAACGAACTAGACATAAAAGAATCTGCCATGTTGGTAGGTATGTTTAAAAACTCGGCTTTGTACAACCCACGCGATCATAAAAACCCAGTGGGTACCAGAAACCGTCGCAATGTGGTATTGGACCAAATGGAAAAATATGGCTACATTTCTGAAACCCTGCGCGATTCGCTAAAAGCAGAAGATTTAGGTTTACGCTACACCCCGCAATCGCATCGGGATGGAATTGCTACCTATTTCCGCGCCTATTTAGATGGTTTTATGAAAGACTGGATTAGAAACAACCCAAAACCTGACGGCGAAAAATACAACCTGTACGGCGACGGCCTTAAGGTTTACACCACCATCGATTCCAGAATGCAAACCTACGCCGAAGAAGCAGTACAACAGCACATGCCAAGGCTACAAGCCGAATTCGACCACCAAAACACACCAGACCGCAACCCTACCGCACCATTTTTGGAGTTAACCCAAAGCGAGATAGACGATTTAATGAATCGTGGTATGCGCCAATCTGAACGCTGGCGTGTTATGAAAAAGGCTGGTAAAAGCGATAAAGAAATTATAGCGTCTTTTAACGAACCAACAGACATGACTATTTTTTCATGGAAAGGCGAAATCGACACGATTATGAAACCCATGGACTCCATGCGGTATTACAAGAAATTTTTGCATCCTGGTTTAATGTCTATGGACCCACTAACAGGACATGTAAAAGCTTGGGTTGGCGGTATGAATTACCGGCATTTTCAGTACGACCATGTTTACCAAGGCAAACGCCAAGTAGGCTCTACCTTTAAGCCATTTGTTTATGCCACAGCTATAGATCAATTGCATTTATCGCCTTGTTATAAAATGCCGCGTTCGCAAATTACCATAGAAGCCTTAAAATATGGCAATCCCGAACCTTGGACACCTAAAAACTCCGATGGCGAATACGCTGGCGAACTAACGCTTGAAGCGGCTTTAGCCAGTTCTGTAAACACGGTTACCGCCAGACTTATGGATAAAGTAGGCCCACAACCGGTTATAGATTTGGTTAAAAAATTAGGAGTGGAGTCCAATATACCTGCCGTACCGTCTATTGGGTTGGGAACAGCCGATTTAAGCGTTTACGAAATGGTAGCGGCCTATGCTACATTTGCCAATCAGGGTGTTTATACCAAACCGGTAATGGTAACCCATATTGAAGACAAAAATGGCACCATTTTATATCAGTTTACACCAGAATCTCGCGATGTTATTAGCGAAGAAACCGCCTATGTTACTGTTAAACTTATGGAAGGTGTTACGCGAGGTGGATCGGGGACCCGCTTGCGTACAAAAGGAGCCGATGCCTACAGAGCAGACTACCGCGAAATTATAACAGGATACCCCTATCAGTTTACCAACCCCATTGCTGGAAAAACAGGCACCACACAAAACCAAAGCGATGGTTGGTTTATGGGCATGGTTCCTAATTTAGTTACGGGTGTTTGGGTAGGTGCCCAAGACAGAGCTACGCATTTTAAAACCATTACATACGGGCAGGGTGCCGCTATGGCATTACCTATTTGGGCGCTGTACATGCGCAGTTGCATGGAGGACGAGACACTAGATGTTAATACAGGTGAGTTCCCAGTTCCAGAAAACCTAAGTATTCCGGTAGATTGTGAAGCTTACGTTACAGAAAAAGCCGAAAATGCACCCACAGAGGTTATTCCAGATGAGTTAGATTTTTAATCTGTAAGAAAAAATAATTCAAAATTAACACTGCAAGTGCAGTCCCTTACAGCATTAATTGGTTTTACACTGGCAAAGTAAGTTATTTTTTGGCTTAGCGTACTAGCTTTTTTGGTAATTGGCAAATCCATTTGGCTTTATCAGGCAAGTATTTGGGTTTTTACAATAGCGGCAAGTTATTTCTATAATTACACTTTAAATAGGTTTTTAAGTCTTTAAAAGCTTCGTTATCTTTACAAATGTGAAAAAGAACATTATAATTATAGGTTCCGGAATTGGTGGTTTAGGCGCTGCGGCGCTTCTGGCAAAATCTGGTCATAACGTTACCGTTATAGAAAAAAATACCACCTTAGGTGGGCGCGCAAATATTTTTAAAGCAGAAGGCTACACTTTTGATATGGGACCCTCGTGGTACTTAATGCCAGACGTTTTTGAACACTATTTTAAATTACTAAATGAAGACATTACCGAACATCTAGATTTGGTAAAACTTGCCCCGTCATATCGTGTGTTTTTCTCGGGCGACAATGAATTACCCATAGTAGATATTTATTCCAATCTAGAAAAAGACCTTCCTCTTTTTGAGCAGCTAGAACCAGGTATTACACCCAAAATTAAAGAATATCTAAAACGATCTGGAGAGCAGTACGAAATGGCAAAAGAAACATTTATGTACCGTAATTTGGGTTTTTCAACAGATTTTTTAAAATGGCGTATTATAAAAAAAGGGATTGAATTAAATCCGTTTCAAACCATGCAATCCTATTTAAATAAATGGTTTGAAAGCGACAGAATAAAAAAAATATTAGAATACACCTTGGTGTTTTTAGGATCGGATCCAGCCAAAACACCGGCCATGTACAATATTATGAATGCCATCGATTTTAATATGGGCGTATATTACCCTAAAGGTGGTATTTATGAAATTGTAAACGCACTCGTTGCCATAGGCAAAAAACATGGTGTTACATACAAAACCAGCGCACCGGTAACAAAAATTGTAGTAGAAAAAAAACGTGCTACGGGCGTTCAATTTAAGGATGGAAGCACCTTACATGCCGATACCGTAATTTCGAATGCCGATTTGTGGTTTACAGAAACGCAACTGCTAGACACACCTTACCAAACCTACCCTGAACGCTATTGGGAAAAAGCTGTAGTTAGCCCAAGTGCTTTTATCATGTACCTTGGTTTAAACCGCAAGTTAGATGTTTTAAGCCATCATAATTTACGATTTGGAGCCGATTGGAAACAAAATTTTAAAGAACTTTTTGATGCCCCTCAACTTCCTAACGATCCAAGTTATTACATTTGTAAACCAACCGAAACAGATCCAGAATTAGCACCACCTGGCACCGACAATTTATTTGTTTTGGTTCCCATACCTCCGGGTTTAACAATTTCTGAAGGAGCAGCCTCCACCTACCGCCAGAAAATTTTAAATCTTATGAAAACCGATTTAAATCTTCCAAATTTAGAAGACTATATTGTGTACGAACGCTGCTATTGGAGTGACGATTTTAAAAGAGATTATAACGCTTATAAAGGCACTGCTTTAGGATTGGCGCACACACTTAAGCAAACCTTAAAACGACCGCTAAACTACAGCAAAAAGGTTAAAAACCTATATTATGTTGGCGCTGGAACAAGCCCAGGAATAGGAATGCCCATTTGTTTAATTTCGGCAGAGTTAGTTTACAAGCGCGTCATGAATATTAAAGCGTCTAAACCACTTAAACAATTGTAACTAAACTAACCCAGCGATTTAAAAAATAAATAGAAGAACAAACTAGCACCAGATACAACATTTATTAGGGGAAAATAGGTGTAATATTTAAATAATTTAGATGCGTTATACATACTTAATAAAACAATAACCGTATACACCAGGCCAAAAACCAATGCAAGCAACCCAATATAGTAATAGCAAATAAATGCCGAAATTATATAAGCAGCCAAACAAAACCATAAGGCATTTTGTTTACCCAACATGGTAGCCAACGTACGTACTCCTGCCTTGGAGTCGGCTTTAATGTCTGGAACAGCAGAGTAGGTTTGCATACCAAAAGCCCAAACAAGACCGCCCAACACAGCTAACCACTCAATATGCGTGTTACCTGTAATAAAAAACCCTACCAACGCTGGCGACACATAAATAATAGCAGAAAACAACACATCTAAAGGTGGCTTACTTTTAGCTCTAATTGGTGTTGCAGAATAAAACAGTCCCGTAAATAAAAATACCAAAAAGGCATATTTAGTTGCCGTGTTAACAGCAAAAAATAAAGGCAAAAAAGGTATTACTAACAAAATTATAACCAACCACAAACTCCTGTGTTTATTTTTAGGTAAAACGGTTTCATAACTCACTTTTTTGTCGTTTAACACATCGGTTTGATAGTCGTAAATATCATTAACACCGTATATAAAAACATTTGCTGGTAACGAGAAAAACAAGCCGAACGCCACTAAAAGCCACGTTGTGGCCGTATCGTATAAAAATAAATTGCCAGAGGCTATAACCCCAACAAGAAAAGTGCCCAACACATACATCCAAAATCTAGGTCTGGATAAACGAAAAACGTCTTTACAAGTTAGCTTCATCATGATACAAAAGTACTTGGATAGAATGACAAAAACTAAAATTAAAACAATTTTGTTTAATTATTTTTAAAATTAGTTAAACAATTAATAACATACACACCAATAAATACATCACATCTGGTTTTTACACGCTTCTTTATATAGAAAGCGTAGATTTCAAAAAATTAGCTTAAAAAAGTTAACGTATTGAAACATGGACATAACGAATAATTTTTTCTTTTTATATATTTTATGTAATAATGTAACTTGCTTATTAAAATGGAGCGCTAATTCAAATTAACGTTTCAAAACGCCTTTCCAAAGTCTGTTTCCAAAAACCTCAAAAAACCCAAAGTGCTGAAACTGGGTCATTTTACGGGAAAACCGTAATTGAAAATAACGATTTTCAGCACTTTTTGATGAACTGCAAAAAAAACGTTTAAAAATAGGTGTTTTGCTTTTTAAATTGGTAGGTTTAGGTGCTGAAGGTGATTATTTAGGGTTTTGAAGTCCATTAATAGTTGCCAAAAGCACAATCAAGATCACAGACTGGCGTCCCTTTTTTTTATGTTCTGGATACAGAATAGCCAAGTAAAACTTCAAAAAAAAAACTTCAACAAAACTTCTAAAGTTAAAACGTCAAGGCTTTATTATAAGCTAAACACGTTTATTAATCAACCTGTTCTATAAATTGTAAACAGGTTTAATATTTTAGAAATTATGAGAAAATTATTGAGTATTTTTTGTTTGTCTATCTTTATGATGAGTATGACATCAAATAAAAGTATAGCCAAAGAGGTAATTCAGAAAAAAGACTGTATTGATGAGGCAAGAGAAATAGCTTTCTACAATATGGAAAATTACGGTTATTCTGAAGACCAAGGAGCTGAATTAGTTTTATTGCTTATTCAGGGTTGTTAATATTCATTATTTGCATTCACTCCAGTAAGTAAATTATCACATATGAATTATCCTAGTTTTGTTAAGTATTTTCCATCTTTTTTAAGTTTAGTTTTTTGTATCCATATATCAACTGCTCAACAGCATGAGACGATATCTACAATACATTATAAAGTTAAAGTAATAGATGATCTAAAAAATCAAAACTTGGATAATTCTATTAAAAACAGGATAACGGCTATTAACAAGGCCAGTCAATTAATTGAATGTCGTCTTCAGTTTAATTCAAAAGAAAGTGTTTTTTATCAAGTTGAAAAAATGGCTTTAGATACAGATCCATATTATAATATGGCGTCCATATCTATTCGAGGACTTTACTACACAAGCACACAAGACTCGGTGAAAATATTAAACAAGAATTTTTCTGGGATAAATTTTAATATTTTGATGCCTTTTAACAAAGAGTCTTGGAAAATTATGAACGAAACAAAACAAATAGGAGATTTCACATGCTATAAGGCGGAGTCATTAAACTCAAATATTACAGCCTGGTTTACTAATAAAATAGCGGTTTCTTATGGTCCAAACGGATTAACTGGCTTACCAGGATTGATATTAGAAGCAACTATAAATAGAAAGTTAACATTTTACGCGTCACATATAATAATAAAAGACACTAGTGTCAAATTTATAGAAAGACCCAATTCTGATAAAACAATAAAAGAGGCTGAATTTCTAAAAATGGTTGGTGATAAAATGGCAGATTTTTTTGATAAAAACTAAAAGTAGTTAAAAATACACCAATCGAATTTACCAATTTTAGTAGAAGTAAAAAAGTATTACTGCGGACAGGATCCCTTTTTACGGTAAAACCGTAACGGTTTTTTGAGTTTTCGATGAAATACATAACATTCTCTAAAAAAGCTTGTGTACATAATAGTTTTTTTTTTAGGTTTGAAAAGCCCAGAGGAATTGTTTTAGATTTGAAGTTTCTAAAATGGTTGCTCGAAGCATAATCGAGATCTTAAACTGGCGTCAGTTTTTTATTTATATTCTATTATGGATAACGTACACAATACTTCAAAACAATAACTTCAACAAAACTTCTAAAGTTAAAACTTCAAGGCTTTACTATAAGCCAAAAATGTTTATTAATCAACCTGTTCTATAAATTGTAAACAGGTTTAATATTTTAGAAATTATGAAAAAATTATTGAGTATTTTTTGTTTGACTATCTTTATGATGAGTATGACAACGATTGAAGCCACGTCTAAAGAAATCATACAAAAAAAGGATTGTGTTGAGGAAACTTTTGATTTTGTTGAAACTTTGGATAATAGTCCTCTGTCTGATGATATTATAAGCTGTTTAGGCAATGGTTTTTATGCAGTATGTGAAGGATGGGCATGGGATGGTAGTTGTTAGTCTAAATATATAAATTAATTTGACTTTCTAAATTAGTGCAATTTTCATTAGTTTAGAAAGTTTAATATTATCAATTATGAAAACAACGCATATACTGATTAATATTTTCCTGCTTTATTGTTTTTCAAGTTTTGCTCAAAACGGTGGAGGTAAAGTAGAATATAGTCTAGAAATTTTTTTTCAAAACAATCAAAATAATACACCTGATAAAACAAAAGAAATTCTAAATAATATTTCGGAGGCTTCGGAAAGTGTTAATTTAGAGTTGATTTTCAATCATAACAAGTCTGTATTTAGACATCAAAAATCAATCCTTCCAGAAAACATATCGCCTACTTTTTATGCTATGGCAAAAATGATTGGAAGTAAAGGGATTTACTTTACCGATATTGTTAATAATAATCAAGTTCTTGAAATAAATCGAGGAGGAAAAACTTATTTAATAAATTTAGAAAAGAAAGATATTGAGTGGAGTTTAACTAAAGAAACTAAGCAGATAGGTAAATATAAATGCTATTTGGCGTTTACTAACGAAATTATTAGAAATAATAACCATAAGATTATTGCTTGGTATGCTCCCAATATAGCCGCTCCATTTGGTCCTTTAAAATATGGTAAACTTCCTGGTTTGATTTTGGAATTAGAATATGGAAACACTTTAATATTTAAAGCAAAAAAAATTAGTTTTGAGAATATTAATTATTCAATTGAATTTCCAAAAAAAGGTACTGTTATTTCTGAATTAGAATATAGTAAAATTTCCACTCAAAATTTACAATCTTTTAAAGATGATTTAAAAAGATAAATTATAATTCGTTGTTTATTTTGTAATTAAGCAGTATCGGATTCACACAATGAATATATATTGGGTACGCAAGCAATTATAATATTGATAAGTTATTAAATATAAATCATTTGTAATATGGTTTTTTAATTTTCCCCAATATGAAAAAATATTTTTTCGTTACTTTAATTCTCTTAATCCATTTAAATGGTTTTGCACAAGGCAATCAAGTTTCTGGGACGGTCACCTATTCTGTAAGTTTAGAGCCAATTTATAATGCAGTTGCAGAACGTTATAAAAGAGAATCAAATAAATCAGCCCTTCAAATTTTTAGTAGTATGGCTGAAACAGCATCAAATTTTGAATGTAAATTAAGCTTTAATGGATTCAAATCTAAATTTGGATTAGTTAATGCTATGGCATTGGGAGGTTTGGATAGAAATAAAATGTTAGCTGTAAGAGCGGTAGCTCAAGGTGACTATTACACCAATTTATTACTAAAAAAACAAATTTTACAAGATAACTCAAGTACCGATCTTTATATAGAAAGTAACCTTGAACACATTGATTGGAAATTAACAAAAAATATTAAAAAAATTGGTGATTATGTTTGTTACAAAGCCATGGCATACAAGGAATTAATGAATGAAGAAACCGTTGCCATTGAAGTTTGGTACACTCCACAAATACCAATAGCATTTGGGCCAAAAGAATACGTAGGCAATTTACCTGGTCTGGTTTTGGAATATAAAGACCATATTGTGCATTTTGTAGCTAAAAAAGTCGTCTTAAATCCTAAAAAACTCATTGTTATCAATTGGCCTGAAGGTGAAACTATAAGTAAAGAGGACTATCAAAAACAGCAAACTATTTCCTTTTCTACTTTAAAAGAAAATTCTGGAAGGTAATTATTATTTCTAAACTCAAAGTGTCATTGCATGAAATATATACTGACTTCTGCTATCATTTTCTTGGCACATGTAGTTTTACAAGCCCAGAATATTGAGGTAACAGGCGTTATTAAAGATACGCTCCAAAACCCATTAGAATATGCTAATATTCTGGCTGTTCCAGATGCTGAAAATGCCGATATGCGTTTTTCAATTACCGATAAAGCAGGTAACTATCTCTTAAAATTAGAGATGAACCAAACGTATGAAGTTACAGTTAGTTATTTGGGATACGAGCCACAAACGTTTACACTAGTCACAGCCGAAACAGATATTTCTAAAAATTACTCTTTGAAAGAAAGTTTAAATCAACTTACAGAAGTAGAGCTGCACTACACACCACCTGTAACCGTAAAAAAAGACACCATTATATATTTAGCGGATAAATTTGTAACAGGCGAAGAACACAAACTACGCGATGTTTTAAAAAAATTACCTGGTGTTGAGGTGGATAGAGATGGTAACGTAACATCCAACGGGAAGCGTGTAACCAAAGTATTGGTTGAAGATAAAGTCTTTTTTACTGGAAATAGTAAACTAGCCGTAAACAATATTCCTGCCGATGCCATTGATAAGGTAGAAATGCTAGATAATTATAATGAAGTTGCTATGCTGAAAGGCTTAAAAGATAGTGAGACCTTGGCCATGAACATAAAATTGAAAGCAGATAAAAAGAAGTTTGTGTTTGGCGATGTAGAAGCGGGAACTGGAATAAAAAAACGTTATGTGGTGCATCCAAACATATTTTACTATAGTCCAGAAACAACCTTGAATTTTATAGGCGATTTGAATAATACAGGTGTTAAGAGTTTTACTTTTCGAGATTATTTAGAGTTTGAAGGAGGTTTTGGTAAACTCATGGACGATGTTGGGAGTTATTTTAATTTGTTTAATAGCGATTTTTCCAGGTATTTAAACAATAACGATTATAAATCCAATACCAACCAATTTGCTGCTGGAAATATTAGGCAATCCATAAGTAAAAATTCGGATATAAGTGCTTATGTTATTACTAATAATGCCAAAATAGAAACACAAACCGAAACGAATACGGCTTATTTAGATAATGACACACCATTTATAGAAGATAGAACAAGCAATAACACAGTAAATACTTTTTTCACCATCGGAAAACTAACCTATGAATACAAACCAAGTTTTAAAGAAGATTTGAGTTATAATAGTTTTGTAAAGATTTCTAACAATGATAGTCAAGGATTTATTTCAACTATAAATCCTGTGCAAAACAACCAAATAGCAACGCAATCTGATATTAAAAATATCAATCTGAAACAGCAGGTTAGTTACAGTAAAAAACTAACTGACAGTCATACTGGTACTTTAGAAGCGTCGTATACTTTCCAAAATAATAAACCTGTTGTTAATTGGCAAACGAATCAGCAAATCCTACAAGGGTTAATCCCGTTGGAAACCGATGATTTTTATACTATTCGTCAAACAAAAAAAATAAAAACCCATGTGGCCAATGCTATAGTTAAGGATTATTGGGTATTAAATAGTTTTAATCATTTATATACAAGTATTGGTATTAATGCCGCTTTTGATAACCTGTATTCAAATGACGTGCAATTATTGAGTGATGGCAGCATCAACAATTTTTCAAGTGCTGGTTTTGGTAATGATTTTCAATACCAATTTGTTAATCCCTTTATAGGTTTAGAATATAAGTTTCAAATAGGTATAGCCACCTTTAAACCGGCTCTATACTATCATGTTTATTTATGGAACACCAGCCAATTTAATGATAAAGACTCTAAAAGTAAAGCCTTATTATTACCCCAATTTTCAACTAAAATTGAATTTAATAATAGCGAAAAAATTAATTTTAAATACCAGTTACAAGCGCGTTTTCCAAGTGTTGACCAGCTTGCAGACAATTTTGTACTATCTAACTTTAATAGGGTTTATAAAGGGAACACGAGTTTGGAAAATCAATTGTATCATTCAGCTAGTTTAAATTATTCTAAATTTAGTTTTTTTAAAGGTTTTTATTTAAATGTTGGGACGAACTTAACTAAAAAAATTGAGCAAATTAAAACCGTTACGCAGTTAAATGGTATTGAACAATTTAATTCGGAAATTATGTTCAATCAACCAGAGCATACGTGGACGGTAAATGGTGCCATTAATAAGAAAATTAGAAAAATTAGCTATAAATTTAAAAGTCGCTTTACCTATAATGATTTTTATCAGTTGGTTAATAATCAAACAAATTTAAATATTTCTAAAGGCGTTTCTTCCACGATTAGCGCAGAATCATTTTTTAAAAATTGGCCGAATTTCGAAATTGCTTACACCAAGGATTTTAGTAATTATCAAGCCTTTGGAAACAAAACAAAATTTGAAAACAATGAGATTTTCACCGCTTTAGAATATGATTTTCTAAACGATTTTATTTTCAAAGCCGATTACACATTCAACAATTATAAGAATAAAACAGCAGGCATAAACAATCAATTTGACAACGCCAATACATCGCTTTTTTACCAAACAGAAAATAGTCCTTGGGGTTTTGAAATGGGTATTTCAAACATTTTTAACACCGAATTTAAACAGCAAAATTCATTTTCTAGTTTTTATATAAGTGATAGCAAAACCTTTATCATGCCAAGAATATTTATGTTTACCATTTCTTATAAGTTGTAACATGATGTTTCTTAAAATGTATTAATGATTTAAGAATAACGATTGTTTAATAACCCAATAACCCTTACTCAAAAGCTAATTAAAATTTCCGTCAGTTCGAGTGTTCATTTGAGCAACAGCTCAAATGAATGTATCGAGAACCAAAAAACACAAACCCTCAAAAACCCCAAAGTGCTAAAACCAGACCTTTTTACGGGAAAACCGTAACGGGTTTTTGAGTTTTCGATGAAATGCGTAAAATTCTCTAAAAAGGCTTGTGTAAATTGTAATTTTTTTTTTTAGGTTTGAAAAGCCGAGAGGAATTGTTTTAGATTTGAAGTTTCTAAAATGGTTGCTCGAAGCATGATCGAGATCTTAAACTGGCGTCAGTTTTTTATTTATATTCTATTATGGATAACGTACACAATACTTCAAAACAATAACTTCAACAAAACTTCTAAAGTTAAAACTTCAAGGCTTTACAATAAGCCAAAAATGTTTATTAATCAACCTGTCTATAAACTTATACAGGTTTAAAATTTTAGAAATTATGAAAAAAATAATAGGAATTTTAGCACTAACATTCTTTATGTCAGCAAATTTGAATGCTGTTAACAATTATGAATCCTTAGAGAAAGACGATATTGTTTTAGATAAAGATACTTGTTCAATAACTGTAACCATATTTCACAATGGTGAAGAGGTAGGAACTGGAACTTACACCGATGATACGGGTGATTGTGAGGTAGCAGAAGCTTATGCATATTTAATTGCTTGGATGATGATTTAAATTGTATATAAATACATTTATAATGTCACAACTACTAGCTTAAACGTGATGTGGTTGTGACTTTTACACAAAACATAAAATGAAATTCTTTAAAATAATAACTATATTACTCATAACGTTTTCTTTACAATCTCAAAATAGTGGTTATATCGAGTACGGTTATATTAAAAATCTTGGTGTTAATTATGTACATTAATTTTTAATACACAAGCATCTTTGTTTACGGAGTTAAAGACTTCCAATAAAATTACGGATAAGGTTTATAGTGAAGATGATAAAGGGAATACAACTATTGCGGTAATGAAAGAATTAGATGTTAGACCAACAAACTATTTCAGTAAAAAAGAAGACTCCTTATATAGTATTGAAACTTTCTTTAAAAAAGCATATGTAGTTAAAGAAGTAATCCCTGAAATAGCTTGGCAATTAATCACCGAGACCAAAAATATAGGGCAATTTAATTGCCAAAAAGCTACTGGTATTTTTAGAGGTCGAAATTATACAGTTTGGTTTACTAATGAAATTCCATTACCCTTTGGGCCTTGGAAATTAAATGGTTTACCTGGTGTTATATTAGAGGCGAAGGATGATAAAAACCAACTGTATTTTTTCGCTAAAAAAGTTGTGCTAGCAGATCAAGAAGAAATACTAAAGCCCGAAGCTGAACAAACTATAGAACTACGAAAATTTATAAGCCTTAAAGATAAATTGTATCAAGACAAAGAAAAAGTAATTGCGACAAAAGTACCAAGAAATAGTAAATTTAAATTTACACCTCCAGCAAGAAATAGACAAAAAGAAATAATTTACGAATGGGAAACAGAAACAGATTAAATAGAGTTTATACTGTATTTATCTTTGTTTTAATTTGTAATTTTTGTTTTTCTCAAACTACATTATTAACAGGTATTGTTACTGATAGTCTTGGTGCGGTAGCTTCTGCTAGCATCGTATTAAAGGATAGTACATCCAAATCTATTTTAGCTTTTTCGTACACGGATAGAAACGGTATTTATAAAATTCAAACGAATCTTAAAGGGAAATATAATCTAGTATTTACCTCTATGGGTTATCACTCTAAAACCATTCCTATTACTATTATTCCTGGTGAAAAGGTCATTACTAAATCACTAGTTTTAATTGAAAAACCATACTCCTTAAATGAAGTAATTATTAAATCACCGGAAGCCATTATTGTAAAAAAAGATACTATTGTTTTTAATGCTGCTATATTTTCAAATGGGACAGAACAAACAGTTGAACAGCTTTTAAAAAAAATTCCAGGTTTAGAAATTGATAATGAAGGCACTATAAAAGTAGGCAACAAAGAAATTGAAAAACTGATGGTAGATGGCGATGATTTATTTGAGAAGGGCTATAAAGTTTTATCCAAAAATATGCCAGCTTATCCCATTAAAGAAATTGAAGTTTTGGAAAATTATTCTAATAATCGGTTGCTAAAAAATATTGAAGAAAGTGATAAAGTTGCTTTAAATTTAAAGCTAAAAGATGATGCAAAACATATTTGGTTTGGTACCATAGAAGCGAGTTTGGGTAACGATAATTTTTATGAGCTTAAAGGGAATTTAATGAACTTTGGAAAAAAGAATAAATACTACTTTTTTACTAATTTTAATACCGTAGGTTATGATGCCACAGGAGATATAGAAAACTTAATTAGACCCTTTAGAATGAATGAACCTGCAAGTATTGGAGACAATCAGAGCGCAAGGTCCTTGATAAACATATCACCTAACAACTTGAGTTTTAAAGAGAGCAGAACTAATTTTAATAATGCTGAACTGGTATCTTTAAATGCCATTTTTAATCCAACAGAAAAATTGAAAATAAAAACATTGGGATTTTTTAATTGGGATGAAAACGATTTTTTCAGAAATAGCATAGATATTGTAAATACTAACAATGTAAATTTTATAAATACAGAACAGTATAAAATCCAAAATAAAAAAGTAATAGCTTTTGGAAAACTTGATATTATTTATAATTATTCCAAAACCAAAATGCTAGAAGCAACGACTAAATATAATTTTGGTGATTTTAATGATAGTTCTAATTTAGTGTTTAATGGTGTTTCAACCACGGAGAGTTTAAAACATCAAAACACGCTTGTCGATCAAAAAATAAACTATACCAATAAATTTAAAGATAATAATGTGTTTCTATTAACAGGTCGTTTTATTCACGAAAAAACACCACAGCATTATAGTCTTAATCAGTTTTTTTATTCAGGTTTATTTCCAAATACATCCACAGCAAATAACGTAACTCAAAAAGGCGATTTACAAATGGAATTTTTAGGTGTCAATGCGCATCTTTTAAATCGGAAAAAAAGCGGAAGTTTATTAGAATTGCAAATTGGGAATACGTTTAGAAAGGATAAACTTTTAAGTGCTTTTTCAATATTGGAAGATGATTTGGTTTTAGAGCAACCCAATGGTTACCAAAACAACACGACTTATTTGGTTAATGATATATATATAAAAAGTAAATACCGTTTAAAAGTTAATAATTTTGGAATTATAGGTCAATTAGCAGTTCATCAGCTTTTTAACAGTTTAGAAAATAATAATGTTTCTGACAGCCAATCACCATTTTATGTCAACCCAAGTATTGGATTCGATTGGGAAATAAACGATAAAAATAAAATAACGTCTTCATATTCCTATAATACTACCAACGCAAAAGTTATTAATGTTTTTAGTGATTTTGTATTAACAGGTTTTCGTTCATTTGAAAAAGGAACAGGAAGTTTTAATCAACTAGACGCTTCAAGCTTTGTTATTAATTACCAATTAGGGAATTGGAGCGATCGTTTTTTTGCAAATACATTTGTTATTTATAGTAAAAACTATGATTTCTTTTCAACAAACACACAAATTGATAAAAACGTTACCCAAACAGAGAAAATACTAATTAATAATCGGGAGTTTATAAATGTTAATTCAAAATTAGATTACTATTTTAAATTCATCTCCTCAAATTTAAAATTGGTTTTAGCATATACCAAAACCGATTTTAAAAATAGTGTTAATGGCTCTAGTTTAAGGCAGGTTAACTCAAATAATTATCATTTAGGTCTAGAAGTTAGGTCTGGCTTTAAGGGTGTTTTTAATTTCCATTTGGGCACAAAGTGGATGACAACGGAAATAGAAACAACTGTTAAAAATTCATTTACAGATAATATCAGTTTTTTAGATTTGACTTTTCTATTCAGTAAAGCATTTGATGTACAAGTTCAATCAGAGCGTTACTATTTTGGGAATTTACTAAATGATAATACGTATTACTTTTTAGATTTTGATGCACGTTACAAATTGATAGAAAATAAATTAACACTAGGAATAACAGGAAAAAACCTATTTAATACTAAAACTTTTAGAAATTTTAATATTAGTGATATTGGTAGTTCATCAACAGAATTTAGATTATTACCACGTTTTGTATTATTGAAAATGGAATACAGGTTTTAAATATTCAAACAAAAAATTTCAAAAGCCATTCCCTTCCGAATGGCTTTTTTATTTTGTATTTTTCGGAAGTAAAAAAATAGATTATGATTAATAAACAAGTTGCCAATGTTAACGAAGCTTTAAAAGGCGTAACGGATAATATGACCTGTATGTTGGGCGGTTTTGGATTAAGTGGTATTCCAGAAAATTGTATCGCTAAATTGGTAGAATTGGAAGTAAAGGGGTTAACCTGCATTTCTAATAATGCTGGCGTGGACGATTTTGGATTGGGATTACTACTACACAAACGCCAAATTAAAAAAATGATTTCATCTTACGTTGGTGAAAATGATGAGTTTGAACGTCAAATGTTAAGTGGTGAATTAGATGTGGAATTAATTCCGCAAGGTACACTTGCTGAACGTTGTCGTGCAGCACAAGCTGGTTTTCCGGCTATTTACACGCCTGCTGGTTATGGTACGGAAGTTGCCGAAGGAAAAGAAACCCGCGAATTTGATGGTAAAATGTATGTATTAGAACATGCCTTTAAAGCCGATTTTGCCTTTATAAAAGCTTGGAAAGGGGATACAGCTGGTAACCTAATTTTTAAAGGAACCGCCAGAAACTTTAACCCCAATATGTGTGGCGCCGCTAAAATAACGGTTGTTGAAGTGGAAGAATTGGTACCCGTAGGAGAATTGGACCCCAACCAAATTCATATTCCGGGCATTTTTGTGCAGCGTATTTTTGAAGGCAAAAACTACGAAAAACGCATTGAACAACGTACGGTTAGAAAAAGGGATTAAACGATGTGATGATTTGAAAATTTGAAGATGAGCAACGTTAAGAAAAATATTATAGTGACGCTAACTTTCAAATTATCATTGATTTTTCTGAAGAAATTAGAAAGAATCATAAATATGAAATGGCTTCTCAAATATTCAGAAATATAACATCTATTGGTGCTAACGTAGCAGAAGCACAGAATGCAGAGAGCAAAAAAGATTTTGTTCATAAATTTAAAATTGCGGATAAAGAAGCAGATGAATTACAGTATTGGTTAAAGTTATGTGAACAATCACAGCATTATACAACGCCAGACAAACTAATTAATGACGATTTGAAATCTATAATTAAATTATGTCGAAAATAATATCAAGCCGTAAACATGGCTAATTTTCAAATCATCAAATCAACAAATCTTCAAATTATTAAAACATGTTAGATAAAAACGGAATAGCAAAACGCATAGCACAGGAAGTTCAAGACGGTTACTACGTAAATTTAGGAATTGGTATTCCAACTCTGGTTGCTAATTACGTGCGAGACGATATAGAAGTAGAATTTCAAAGTGAAAATGGCGTGCTTGGCATGGGGCCTTTTCCTTTTGAAGGCGAAGAAGATGCCGATGTTATTAACGCCGGAAAACAAACCATTACCACCCTACCCGGTGCCAGCTTTTTTGATTCGGCCATGAGTTTTTCCATGATTCGCGGCCAACATGTGCATTTAACTATTTTAGGTGCCATGGAAGTAGCGGAAAATGGCGATATAGCCAATTGGAAAATTCCCGGTAAAATGGTAAAAGGTATGGGCGGCGCTATGGATTTAGTAGCGAGTGCCGAAAACATTATTGTAGCTATGATGCATACAAACAAAGCAGGCGAATCGAAACTACTAAAACGTTGCTCCTTACCGCTAACCGGTGTGGGTTGCGTTAAAAAAATTGTAACCAATCTGGCCGTAATTGAAGTTACCGATAAGGGTTTTAAACTTTTAGAACGGGCTCCGGGGGTTTCTGTAGAAGCCATTCAAAAAGCAACGGAAGGCACGCTCATTATTGAAGGCACCATCCCTGAAATGACGCTTTAGCAGCATTGAACTTGACCAATATTTAAAAATATAAACGCCCTGTAAAAACCTATAGCAACAACTTTAGGCGCCCTAAACACAGCACAAGCGAATTAGGAACACCCTGTATGGCAAAATATTTAGATTTACCACACACTTTTGAAGTCCTTAATTTGTAAAATGAGGTTTTAGAAAACCTTTATGGATAAAAATTAACACAGAAAAAACGCCACTGGTAAGTGGCGTTTTTTATTTAAAAAGATAGAATTATCCGAATTAAACTAGGAAAACCAAGCTTAAATGTTAAAAAAACATGTTATACAACGAAATATTGTGCTTTTAGACCTATTTTTTCAAAATAATTCCTACATTAGTAATGTATTAAAATAATAAGTATTTAAAATTAGTGCTAACTAATTGTCGTTGTAATAAGCCCCAAATCTATTATAATACCTATTTTAGGCACGCCAAATCTACCATTTACCTAACTTATGAATGCGCAAACAAATTTATCTAAAACACCTATTAGTTATCAGAGTAATTTTATGTTGCGCGTTTACAACACCGGTACATTCATAAAAAATGTTATGTACCTCACTAAAAAATTATTCATGCTATAATCCTTTTGGAATAGCATGAATAAGCTTTTTAGTATATGCTTGCTTCGGATGGGCATATATTGCATCGGCATCTCCTAGCTCCTCTATTTTTCCTTTATTCATTACCATTAAGGTATCAGACATGTATTTAACTACTGCCAAATCGTGGGAAATAAAAATATAAGTAAACCCAAAATTAGCCTTCAAATCATTAAGTAAATTAAGTACTTGCGCCTGAACAGAAATATCCAAGGCTGAAACAGATTCGTCGCAAATAATTAGTTTAGGCTCCAAAGCAATGGTTCGGGCAATGCCTATGCGTTGGCGTTGCCCACCCGAAAACTCATGCGGGTAGCGCGAAAAACAAGACGCATCCAAACCAACCTTCTCCAATAATTCTAAAACACGTGTTTTTCTGTCTGCATTGGAACTTCCAATACCATGAACTTTCATAGGTTCCATTATGGCATTGCCAACAGGAATACGCGGATTTAAAGAGGCATACGGATCTTGAAAAATAATTTGAATATCCTTACGTAAAGCTCTTACAGCACTTTTTGATAAGGTAGTTATGTCTGCACCCCTATACCTTATATTACCTGCCGATGGGTTATCCAATTGCAAAATTACATTGGCCAAAGTAGACTTCCCGCAACCAGACTCGCCCACCAAACCTAAAGTTTCGCCTTCATACAAATTAAAACTTACAGCATTAACAGCTTTAAATGCCTCACCTTTATTAAACCAACCTGCTTTGGAAAAATAAGTTTTATCCAAGTTGCGTACCTGCAACAGCGGTTCCTTGGCATATATTTTTTCGTGCTTTTTAGCACGTTCCAAGGCCGTAATTACCGTTTTATTTATGGTATTTGCCATGTAGTCTTTTATGGTGGCCAAACGTTTATAGCGCACATTTAAAGCCGGTCTGGCGTTAATTAATGCCTTGGTGTAAATATGTTGCGGATTGGTAAAAATTTCTGCTGCAGGTCCCTGCTCTACTACACGACCTTGGTACATAACTAATACCCGATTTGAAATTTCCGAAATAAGAGCCAAATCGTGCGAAATAAACACAATACTCATCCCTTCCGTTTGCTGCAACTCCTTTAAAAGAATAATAATGTCCTTTTGCACCGTAACATCCAAAGCGGTTGTAGGTTCATCTGCAATTAAAATTTTGGGTTTACAAGCAATGGCCATCGCAATCATAACCCGTTGTTTTTGACCACCCGAAATTTCATGCGGATAGGCTTTAAAAACACGCTCTGGATTAGGTAGTTTTACTTTCTCAAAAAGATTGATGGTCTCTATTTTCGTATCTGCTTTCGATAAATTAGTGTGCTGTAATAAAATTTCGCGCACCTGTTCACCACAACGCATAGATGGGTTTAAAGAACTCATGGGCTCTTGAAAAATCATAGCAATATCGTTACCTCGAATTTTCTGAAACTCTTTTGGCCTTACCTGCGTTAAATCCAGATTATTAAACCGTATAGAACCAGCCGTTATTCTCGAAATATTTTTAGGCAGTAAACCCATTATGGCTAACGTAGACACAGACTTACCCGAACCCGATTCGCCTACAATACCCAATATTTCATTGGGAAATAAATTATAAGAGATACCATGAATAATTTCGTTTTCAACTTTATTGTTAAAAAATGAAATTTTCAAATTGGTAACCTCTAAAATTTTAGCTGCTTGCATAGTTGTAAAAGTAAGTGTTTTCTTCAAAGGTGTTGAGGAAAAACCGTAAAGTTGTTAATCATTGATGTTTTTAAGCGAAAAAATCACATTAAAATAATTTTTAAGTTAAAAAAAATGTATTTTTCATAAATTTTAACACTTATTTAATAAAAACCAAAAACCAATTACATGAAACAGTACCTGATTTTAACCATGATGTGTTTTTTAACCATTACCCTAGGTTTCGCACAAGAGCGAAACTGTTCAACCATGGAAAACCTAGCATTTAGAATGCAAAAAGATCCTGGTTTAGCACAACGCATGCAAGATATTGAAGTTTTTACCCAAAACAAGATCCAAAACATGCAAAACAACCGTGTAGACGGGAATATTATAACCATTCCCGTAGTAGTACATGTTATATATAGCAATGCTAACGAAAACATTAGCGATGCTCAAATTCTCTCGCAAATAAAAGTTTTAAATGACGATTTTAGACGCCTAAACACCGATGCCGATAATGTTTGGTCCCAGGCTGCCGATACCGAAATTCAGTTTTGCCTAGCTACCATAGACCCCAATGGAAATGCCACAAACGGAATTACAAGAAAAGCCTCTTCCCGAACCTCTTGGGGTACAAACGATGATATGAAAAAAGCCTCGCAAGGCGGCGTAAATCCTTGGGATACCTCCCAATACCTAAATATGTGGGTTTGCAATATTGGCGGTGGTATTTTAGGTTATGCCCAATTTCCAGGTGGTAGCGCCGCTACAGATGGTGTTGTAATGGGGCCAAACTATTTTGGAAGTAAAAATGAAGGTTCTGGTTTTTACTTATCGGCACCCTTCGATGAAGGCCGAACCACCACACACGAAGTAGGTCACTTTTTAAACTTACGCCATATTTGGGGAGACGCCAATTGTGGCAATGATTTTGTTAGCGATACTCCAACTCACCAAACCTCTAACGCCGGATGTCCGACTGGACGCGTTTCCTGCGGCTCTGCCGACATGGTGCAAAATTACATGGATTATACCAACGATGCTTGTATGAACTTATTTACAACAGGACAAAAAAATAGAATGCGAGCGGTTTTGGAAACTGGAGGGGTAAGACGCTCTTTAGCCTTATCAAATAAGTGCGGTAGCAGCACAACAACGCCAACTTGTAACGACGGTGTTCAAAATGGTGCCGAAACTGGTGTAGACTGTGGTGGCTCGTGCGCACCCTGCGAAACAGCCTGTACAGATAATCAGGTAAACGTTATTATTACTTTTGATAATTACCCAGAAGAAACAGCATGGACCCTTAAAAATGCCAACGGCACAATAGTTGCATCTGGCAGCTACTCATCTGCAAATGCAGACGGATCTACAATTAACGAGATTTATTGCTTACCTAACGGCTGCTACGACTTTGAAATAACCGATGTATATGGCGATGGCATTTGCTGTTCCTATGGCAATGGATCATTTGCTGTAACTAATGGTACCTCTACATTAGCTTCAGGAGGTTCGTTTGGTAGCTCCAGCATTACAAACTTTTGTTTGGGCAGCGTAGCCGACACCACAAAACCTGTAATAACCCTAATAGGCAGCCCAACTATAAACTTAACTGTAGGGGCTACATATACCGAATTAGGTGCTACAGCCACAGATAATATAGACGGGAATATTAGTTCTAACATCGTTATATCTGGAACTGTAAACACCAACATAGCAGGAACCTATACAAGAAATTACAATGTAAGCGATGCTGCAGGAAATACAGCAGACCAAGTATCCAGAAGTATTGTAGTAAGTCCTGCTCCATCTGGATGTTCAGGGGCTATTTCAACCTTTCCATATAACGAAGGATTCGAATCAGGTTTTGGTAATTGGACACAAAGCACGCAAGACGATTTTAACTGGACCAGACGTTCTGGCACAACGCCTTCAAGCAACACAGGACCATCCAGCGCGAGCCAAGGATCGCAGTATGTTTATATGGAATCATCTGCACCAAATTACGCCACAAAGCGCGCCATTTTGCTATCACCTTGCTTCAATTTAACCAATCAAAATGACGCAGCGCTTAATTTTAAATATCACATGTATGGTGCCTCGAGTATGGGCAACTTGCAAGTGGCTATTAGCACAAATAATGGCGCTACCTGGACCACTCTATGGACACAATCTGGAAACCAAGGTAACGCATGGCAAGAAGCTAACATTAATTTATCTGCTTACGCTGGAAGTTCTGTTCAATTGCGGTTTGATGGTACAACAGGAACCACATGGCAAGGCGATATGGCTATAGATGCCATAACAATCACCAATGGAAGTACAGATAAGTGCACTGGAATTTTACCTTACGTAAGTGGCCAAACCTATAGTATTGGACAGCAAGTAACCTACCAAGGTTTCTTGTACGAAAGAGTAGCATCTGGCTGGACTAATTTAGGAGCTTGTGGATCGGCAAGAGAAGAAGCACGAACCTTTGTAGCGCATTTAGGGGTTAACATACATGTATACCCAAACCCAGTAAAAGGCAACATGCTTAACGTAAAATCCACCATTTCCAACTTACCATTTACGATTGTAAATATGCTAGGTCAGCAAGTTGCAAAAGGCACAACAGCCAATGGCGTACAAGTACAACATCTTGAACCGGGTATGTATTTAATTCAGTTTAAAATTAATAATACAACCGAAACTAGGAAGTTTATTAAGCAATAAAACGGAATTACAACAGCCTAAATTCTTTAAAGTCCGGAGTGTATACTCCGGACTTTTTTATTGTAATTTTTAGAAAACTATTATTGTTGGAGTTTGTGCAAATTTTTTTTGAAGCAAAAAAAAACAGGCTCTCGCTACTCAATCTTTTTTTAATGCTAAAAAAAGGATTTCAAACAAGCGCTCCATCCTTTTTGCGGTCCTAAATATGAATAATCTCGTTATCATGAAGAAGCGCGTCTCCTCGTAAACGCAAAAATATTTGAGCTACGGCTATTGTGTCTTTTTCGCAGTAAACTATAATCCGATCTATGTCTTTTTCCTCATAAAAAACACGGTAAACTTCGCTACCGTCTATATCATCTTTAGGCGAAGGAATCCCCAACACGTTAGTCAATAATTTTAAGGACGTGTAGGTTTTATAATCACCAAATTTCCATAATTCTAGCGTATCCAAATGTGGTACTTCCCAAGGTTTTTTACCAAATAAATTAAGTTTATAAGGCAATTCAATATTATGAATTATCATGCGTCGGGCTATGTAAGGAAAATCGAATTCCTTACCATTATGCGCGCAAAGTAAATGTTTATTCTGACTAAAATGGGTTGTTAACAGGTTTTTGAAGTCTTTTAAAATAGTAACCTCATCGCCATAAAAAGACGTCACTCTAAAATTTCTGCCTGTGTCTTCTATTTTAAAATAACCAACTGAAATACAGATTATTTTTCCGAATTCGGCCCAAATTCCCGCACGATCATAAAACGCCTCGGCCGTAAAATCGTCTTTGCGCTGGTACTTAGACTTGGCATCCCAAAGCGCTTGTTTGGTGGCATCTAAATCTGAAAAATACTGGGTTTCTGGAACGGTTTCAATATCCAAGAACAAAATGTTTTCAAGATTTAGTTTCGAAATCATGGTTTAGTTTTTTTCTAGCATCTTATAAGCCTCATCAATATACGAAAAAATATCTGGCGTAAAGGTTGCAATAGCGTCTCCAGGTCCTTTGGAGTGTCCTAGTCTTACAATAATAACGTTGTCGTTAGGCTCAACAATAACATACTGACCCAAGTGACCGCGCATCATAAAAAATGCTTTCTCACCAATATTTTTTAACCACATGCCGTAGCCATACTCTGGACTTTCAGGAAAACGTGGTTTAATAGATTTAGCCACAAAGGCCGAATCTAGCAGTTGTTTGCCTTGCCATTTTCCATAATCTTTATATAATTTTCCTAAACGGGCAAAATCCTTGGCGTTGCTGGCTATACAGCAATAAGCTTTTACCATATCGTGTGCTTCGCTATCTACCTGCCAAAGGGTTTCATTTTCCGACCCTAAAGGTTTCCATAAAGCTTCTGATAGGTAATTGTATAGTTTTTTCCCGGTAGCACGTTCTAAAACCATAGCCAACATTTGTGTATCGCCACTGGAATAGGTGTAAGCTTGGCCCGGCTCTTCAACCACCTTTAAACCGTTTATTACCTTGTCCAAATCGTCATCAAAATAGGCGCGGGTAGTAATGGATAGCGGCGAATAATACGCTTCATCCCAATTGGTTCCAGATGCCATAGATGACAAATCGCCTATTGTTAATTTGGCAGCCAAACCGTCCTTAAATTCTGGAAGGAAATCGCCAACAGGTTGATCTAAACTTTTTATGTGCCCCTCCATGAGTGCTTTTCCTAATAATGCCGATACGTAACTTTTAGCCATAGAAAACGAATTGGTTTTGGAATTGGCATCAAAGCCATCGTAGTAATTTTCAAACCAAATACTGTCATTTTTAATAATTACGTAGGCTATAGTACCATTTTCGGTATTAATTTTTTGTAAGGCTTCGGTTTCTGTTACCGTATTATAATCCTTGTGGTTTGGCCACGGTTGTGCTTCTGCATTCTGAACAACCTGGTTGTCGAATTCTTTATAATCTTCCAAATAGGCTGTGGTGTAACCTTTAAAATAAATGGTTCGCACAGCTTTTAACAAATAATCGGTATCCGTGATGTACAAAACGGCAATTAGGATTGCAAACATAACAACAACCCATTTTAACAAGGACTTTAAAAATTTCATGTAGTATAATTTAGAAAAATAAATATAGAAAAATTTATTGAGGCTTAAACAAGTATTGTTGTTTATAAGCACTTTCGTGGTTTAGCAACCATTTTTTATGAAGCAAACCACCAGCATAACCTGTTAAACTACCATTGGCGCCAATAACGCGGTGGCAGGGCACCACAATTAGTAATGGATTTTTCCCAATAGCATTCGCTACAGCCCGCACGGCCCGGACATTACCAAGTTGCCCGGAAAGGAAACTGTAGGATACTGTTTTTCCAAATGGGATGCTAGCCACTGCCTGCCATACCATTTTTTGAAATGGTGTGCCCAAAGGATTTAGGAGTAAGTTGAATTGTTTTCGGTTGCCTTCAAAATATTCTTGCAGTTGCCACACGCAAGTCTGTAAAGATTCCGGCACTGTTGCTGTAAGTTTTTTTTGATTTGCAAGGCTGGTAGCTTCTGCATGAAGAATAGTAATAGCCGTTAAACCAGCGGCACTACCTTCTATTTTAAGCGGTCCAAGCGGACTGGGTATTATACAGCTATTTACAAGCATTAGTTGCTAGCCGATTCGTCTTCTTCATCTTGAATTAAACCCAAACGTTTAGCGCGCGCTTCCCAACTGCGTCTTGCTAGCAATTGCAAATCTGGTACATCGTCACTTTCGTCCATAATTTCCATACCTAATAAGGTTTCAATTACGTCCTCCATGGTTACTAAACCACTAACAGAACCGTATTCATCTACCACTAAAGCCATGTGATTTTTACTTTCCACTAACTGTTCAAATAAACGTGGAATAGGCATGCTTCGGTTTATAATAATAATATTTCGCTTAATTTCCGATAAGCGCTTATTGCCATTTCCGAAGGCCATTTCTTTAAAAACCTCATCTTTTAGCACCAGCCCTGTAATGTTGTCATTATGTTTAGTGTAAACGGGAATTCGTGAAAATTTGGTGTTTGCATTTTTTCTAAAAAAGGCTTCCACGGTTTGGTCCTCATCTTCAATAGACATGACTGTGCGGGGTGTCATGACATCTTTTGCTAAAACCTCTTTAAAGGTTAGCATATTCCTAATAACCTTACTTTCCGATTCTTGAAACACGCCTTCCTCTTCTGCTAAATCCGTCATAGCATGAAAATCTTCCCGACTTAAAACGCTACCATGTGTACTACCGCCAATTAATTTTGTGGTTAAACGTAATAGCCACAAAACACCTGTATATTTTAATGGAAATATAAGCATATTTAAAGCCGTAGCCGTAAAGGGCGCCAAAGCCTTCCAGTACGATGCGCCAATGGTTTTTGGAATAATCTCGGAAACAATTAAAATTAACAAGGTCATAACGGCCGATACGATACCTACCGTATTGATGCCAAAAACCTCAATTTTAAATGGCAACTTTTCAGCTTCAATCCCCACCATCATGGCACCCAAGGTGTGGGCTATCGTATTTAGCGTTAAAATGGCAATTAAAGGCTGATCTACATCCTTTTTTAGGTCTTCCAGCTGGGTGGCATAAGCTTTACCTTCTTGTTTTTTTATACTTATAAAGGTAGAAGTAACACTCAACAAAACCGCCTCCAAAATGGAGCATAAAAAGGAGAAGAAAATAGAAAGGGTTGCCCAAAGAAGGAGTGTACTCATTAACGTGTTTTTTAGTTAAGGCTAATTTACAAAATCAAAAGGAAATTAGCGCGTTATTACCAAACAGAAAAGCGTTGCTGTTTTCATAATTGCCAATACCCATGAGCGCCATAAAAATGGCTGCTAATTGAAAAAAAACGCCCATTACAAGCGTTTTTTTGTACCTGAAAGACACCTATTATTTTAAAAGTTTAACGGCATCTTTAGCAAAGTAACTAGCTATAACATCTGCTCCAGCTCGTTTTATAGCCATAAGTTGTTCCATCATAACAGCATCGTGATTTAGCCACCCTTTTTCGGCTGCTGCCTTTAGCATGGCATATTCGCCAGAAACCTGGTACACAGCAACAGGCACATCTACGGTGTTTTTAATTTCCCTAACAATATCTAGGTAGCATAAACCTGGTTTAACCATAACAATATCGGCACCTTCATCAATATCCATTTCTGTTTCCCGAATGGCTTCAAAACGGTTAGCAGGATCCATTTGGTAGCTTTGCTTGTCTTTAGGAACATTTACCATATTTACGGGTGCAGAATCCAAAGCATCGCGAAATGGCCCATAAAAAGCAGAAGCATATTTTGCCGAATAACTCATAATACCTGTGTTGTAAAAGCCATTATCTTCAAAGGCTTCACGTATGCTTAATATACGGCCATCCATCATATCGCTAGGTGCTACAAAATTAGCACCAGCTTCGGCATGGGTAAGACTCATTTCGGTTAAAATAGATACCGTTTCGTCGTTTAAAATAACACCATCTTGCACCACCCCATCATGTCCGTAGGACGAATAAGGATCCATAGCCACATCCGTCATAACCAACATATCTGGGCAGGCATTTTTTACTGTTTTAATAGCGCGTTGCATTAGGCCGTTAGGGTTTATGGCTTCGGTTCCTTTATTATCCTTTAAATTGTCGGGTACTTTTACAAATAGTAAAACCGATTGTAAGCCCATTTGCCACAATTCCTTTACCTCGCGCTCTAGCAAGTCTAAACTGTAACGAAAATAGTTAGGCATGGAGGCAATTTCCTCTTTTACGCCTTTACCCTCCACTACAAAAAGTGGTACTAGAAAATCGGTTGGCGTTAATATTGTTTCTCTAACCAAACCACGAATGGCAGTATTAGCACGTAAACGTCTGTTTCTTTTTAATGGATACATAATGTTATTAGTTTTTGGCATACCCCAGGTAATACCAAGTGTTATTTTCTTTTATAAAAGCTGATTTTTCATGAATAACCTCCACGGCGCCTTTTTCATAAAAATAAGCATTAAAAGTTACCGAACCATGGGCATCTGTTTTTAAACCGTCTGTGGTATTTAAAATTTCCAATTTTAGCCACTTCACAGACTTTGCCCAGGCTACAATGGCTTTTTTTTCTGATGTTGGCCGCGTGGACACATGGTGTGTTTGCATTAAATAATTGCCATTGGCTAACACAAAAGCACTGTATCGGGAACGCATAAGCTGTTGGGCTGTTTCCGTTTTTCCGCCATTTAAATGATATACTTGGCAACAAGCTTTATAGCTTTTACTGGAACCGCAATAACACGTCATATTACACCCAGTTTATAGGATTTTGTAATACTTTAATTAGTTTTTCTTCAGCGCTACCAGGTTCCGGATGATGATCATAAACCCACTGTACATGTGGCGGCAAACTCATTAAAATACTCTCTATACGCCCATTTGTTTTTAAACCAAAAAGGGTGCCTTTGTCGTGTACCAAATTAAATTCAACATAACGGCCTCGGCGTATTTCCTGCCAATTACGTTGGGCGTCTGTATAGGGCAAATTTTTACGTTTTTCAACAATTGGCACATACGCTTCTAAAAAACTAGTACCTACTTCAGTTACAAAATTATACCAGTTTTCCATAGTCATAGTATTGGTAGCTTTGCAATAGTCGAAAAACAAGCCGCCTAAACCGCGCGCTTCATTTCGGTGTGTGTTCCAGAAATATTCGTCGCATTTTTGCTTGTAGGTTTTATAAAAATCTGGATGATGCTTATCGCAAACCGCTTTACAAATGCTATGAAAATGCCTACCGTCCTCCTCGAACAAGTAATAAGGTGTTAAATCTTGACCACCGCCAAACCATTGGTCTACAATTTCGCCTTGACTATTATACATTTCAAAATAACGCCAATTAGCGTGCACTGTTGGCACCATAGGGTTTTTTGGATGAATAACAAGACTTAATCCACAAGCGAAAAAATCGGCATCCTTTACTCCAAAATAGGCTTGCATGCTTTCAGGTAGTTTTCCATGAACTCCAGAAATGTTTACACCGCCTTTTTCAAAAACAGCCCCATTTTGAATAACCCGAGTGCGGCCACCACCACCTTCTGGCCGTTTCCAAATATCTTCTTTAAATGTCGCTTTGCCGTCTACAGCCTCTAGTTTAGCCGTAATGGTATCTTGTAAATCGTGTATGTATTGAAAAAATTTATCTTTCATAGTGTAATTGATAAAGTTCCATATCCAAAACGGCCGATTGCGTTTCGTATTCGCTGGTAAGTGTTTGCATCCAAACAAAACCGTTGCTCTTGGCAATATTAATACTAGACCGATTTGATTTGTGTATAGTTAATTGGAGTATTTGCAAACCAAGATTTTGAAAGGCATAATTTTTAATCGCTTTTAAACTCCGTGTCATCCAGCCCTTTCCCGAAAACTTCTGGCCCAAACAATAGGCAATTTCTGCTTGTTTGGTTTGATAATTTATATTTTTTATCAGAATTAGACCTGCTACATGACCGGTATCGATGTCCTTAATAGCAAAGGTAAATTCCAAGCCCAATTTGCGCAAGGTATTTTTTTTTTGAATAAACGTTTTGGAGTGCGCTTCAGAAAGATTTTCCGCAAGGGTATCGGGTAAAATTTCTTGAAATCGCTTTCCATTGGAAATCATTAACCGCGACAAACTTGGGGCATCTTGCGGTTGTAAAACTTCCAATGAAAAGGATTCCGTTTGTAATTTCATAGAGTGGTTTAAGCGCGGTACTCTTTTACAGCATCGATAAACGCTTTGGCATGATCCAAAGGAATGTTTGGTAAAATACCATGACCAAGGTTTACAATATATTTGTCTTTTCCGAAGTCGTTTATCATTTGATGCACCATTTTCTTAATTTCTGCTGGTGGCGAAAACAAGCGGGTTGGATCAAAATTTCCTTGTAGGGTAATATTCCCACCCGTTAAATAACGTGCGTTTTTTGGCGAACAGGTCCAGTCTACACCCAGTGCTGAAGCGCCAGATTTAGCCATCTCGCCTAAGGCAAACCAACATCCTTTTCCGAAAGCAATTACAGGCGTTTCGTTTTTAAGCGCATCTATAATTTGCTGGATGTACTGCCAAGAAAATTCTTGATAATCTACCGGAGATAACATGCCGCCCCACGAATCGAAAACCTGTACAGCATTGACGCCTGCTTTTACTTTTTCTTTTAAGTATGCAATGGTGGTATCGGTAATTTTTTGCAACATTTGGTGAGCTGCCACAGGATTTGTAAAGCAAAATTCTTTGGCTTTATCAAAGTTTTTACTGCCTTGCCCTTGTACGCAATAGCATAAAATGGTCCATGGGGAACCGGCAAAACCAATAAGAGGTACTTCGTTGTTTAACTTTTCCTTGGTTGCTTTTATAGCTTGGTATACATAATCCAATGCCACGGTTACATCTGGAACAATAACATTATCCACATCCTTTTGCGTACGAATAGGGTTTGGCAAATATGGTCCAAAATTAGGTTTCATTTGCACTTCTATATTCATGGCTTGCGGAATAACCAGTATATCGCTAAATAAAATAGCGGCGTCCATACCATAGCGACGAATAGGTTGTACGGTAATTTCGCTAGCTAATTCGGGTGTTTGGCACCGCGTAAAGAAATCGTATTTAGCTTTGATTTCCATAAATTCTGGCAAATACCGTCCTGCCTGACGCATCATCCAAACTGGCGGGCGATCTACGGTTTCGCCCTTTAATGCTCTTAAAAATAAATCGTTTTTAATACTCATATGCTTACTTTTTCCTGTGTGCGAAAGGAAACTATTTTATTAGGTTTATAATTATACATAATATGCGTTTACCAATTCTACCACACTTTCCACTGTTGGTATTTTGGCTGTGCGCACATCTTTAAAGTATTTTTTTGCCTCGTTTGCCGTGGTAGTTCCTATACAGAACGCTACCCCTTTAGGCTTATTTTTTTGAATGTAACTCTCCACAGTTGAAGGACTAAAAAACATAACCCCTTCTACAGAGTCTGCAATAGTTTTACCTGCATATTTAGTTTGGTAAGCCTCCACCTCGTGCACCGTTATGTTATTTTTACCCAAAACGGTTGGTAGTGTATCCAAATGTAGGTTACTACAAAAATAGGTTACCTCTGTTCCTTCCATAAACTCCACCATATGCTTGGCAAGAGTTGCCGCGTTATGAGCGGCAAATTTTACTGGCCCAATACGTCTTTCTATAAGGCGTTTGGTGCGCAAACCAACACAATAAATGTTTTTAAATTGTAAAGCCGCTGGATCGAAGTTAGTTGTTAAAGCCTCCACCCCGTTTTTACTTGTAATGATAACATTTTCAATGGGCTGCTTAAGAATACTTGGGTGAATTCTGTTGGAGCTAATTTTTACAAAATCTGTGCTATCGGCTACAACATCGTTATGAAAAAGTAAACGTTGGTCCTCTGTGAGGCGTTTTGTGGAAAAAATATTAATTTTCTGGTTGGACTTTTTAATGCTGTCCATTAAGCGTTTACCACCACGCTCTATAACATAGTCTGCACAAAATTTGGCTAAATTGTGGTGTTCGCCAAGTTTTTCTTTTCGGGTCACCTCTATTTTTTTCTGGCCATCTGGACTTAATAAAACACCAGTAAAATGTATTTCTTCATCTTTAATAAAAGCTAAAGCCCCAATTGGCGCCGAACAGCCCCCTTCTAATAAATTTAAAAATTTACGTTCAATACGGGTACAAATTTCGGTTTCTTCATGGTTTATTTCGGCACAAATAGCTTGAATATCTTTATCGGATTCCAAAGCGGTAACCATTATTGCACCTTGTGCGGGTGCTGGAATCATCCAATCTAGATTTATGGCGTTTTCAGGTCGTTTATTAATACGCCCCAATCCTGCGGCCGCAAAAATAGCAGCATTCCAGTCGGCATTATCGGCTAATTTTTGAAGTCGTAAATTTACATTACCTCTTATATCTGCTACTTCGTGTGACGGGTAGCGATTTAGCCATTGTGCCCTACGGCGCAAACTTCCGGTGGCTACCACGGCATGTTTTTGCGATAAAAACTCTTCGTTATTTTTAAATACCAAGGTATCTTTTACATTGCCACGTTTTATAACCGCCACTTGTACAATGCCTTTTGGAAGAAGTGTAGGTACATCTTTAAACGAGTGTACAGCTATATCAATTTCTTCGTTTAGCATAGCAATATCCAGTGTTTTTGTAAAAACTCCTGTTATTCCTAATTCGTAAATGGGTTTATTTAAAACTAAATCGCCTGTAGATTTTACAGGCACGATTACAGTGTTATGCCCAAGAGCTTCTAGTTGGCTTTGGACGGTTTTGGCCTGCCATAGTGCTAATTCACTATCGCGTGTGCCAATGCGTATAATTTTAGACATGAGATGGCGTTTCTTCTAGTTGAAAAACCTTTTTTATAAGTTCTAGGCTTTCATTGGTAGTCATGGCATCATCTTTTAAATGATGTGCAAAATGATTGGTAATTTTTTGAATAATATTATTACTAATCAGTTCGGCTTGTGTTTCATTAAAATCGGCAATTTTTTTACGCTGTGTATCTAATTCGGCGTTTTTTAAATCGGTTAATTTTAATTTTAAAGCTTTTATGGTAGGAGCAAACTTTCGGGTTTCTAACCACTCGTTAAACTCGGCTTTTACCTCTTCTATTATGGCTTCTGCAAGCGGAATATCCAAACGTCTGTTTTCAATAGTAACATCGGTTATTTTGGCTAACTGATCCATATGCACCAACGACACGTTTGGTAATTGCGTAACATTTTCATTTACGTTTTTAGGTATGGACAAATCCAGAATCAACAACGGTTTGGTGTTCTGAATAATATCTTTATCAACGGTAGGTAATTGCGCGCCTGTGGCAACAATTAATACATCTGTACGACTAATTTCCTCTTGTAGGTTGGCGTAATCTTTAACAACTAAATTAAACTTACCGGCTATTTTTTCGGCTTTGTCTTTAGTTCTATTTATAAGCGTAATATGGGAGTTCTTGGAATGTTTTACTAAATTCTCGCAGGTATTTCTACCAATTTTTCCAGTACCAAATAATAAAATATTTTTGGAAGCTACATTTGCTACTTCATTTAAAATGTATTGTACCGAAGCAAATGAAACCGAAGTAGCACCCGAAGAAATTTTAGTTTCTGTTTTAATGCGTTTACTTGCTTGAATAACGGAATTTATAAGCCGTTCTAAAAAAGCATTTACTAAACCATAACCTTTAGAAGCGTTGGTAGCGTTTTTTAATTGCCCTATAATTTCAAAATCGCCTAAAATCTGGCTATCTAATCCAGATCCTACACGAAACATGTGCGCAATGGCATCGTGGTTTTTGTATATGTATGCTACGCTTTGAAACTCTTCAATGGTGCCCTTGGTATTTTCGCAAAGCAAGGTAACTAAATCGTCCGGACTAGCTGCAAAACCATATAACTCTGTTCGGTTACATGTAGAGGTAACAATTAAACTTTCTATACCTTCGGCTTTGGCTTGCTCTAAAATTGCTTGCTTACCAGCATCGTCTAAACTATAATGCCCACGGATTTCTGCATCCGCTTTTTTGTAGCTTATTCCAATTGCGTAAAAATGTGTTCCTTTAGAAATGTGATACTGCGTCATAGTCGTTTTCAAAATTCCTAACAAAAATAGATTGGGAATCTCATAAAAAGTAACGCTCAAAGAACTAATAGTATCGTTTAGCGTTTTTTAACGTTTATTTTAAAAATAATATGATAAATGTCATATTTTTGCAGTCATAGCAACGACTTTCAAGGCGTTAGTTTAGAATGATTCTAAATAAAAACAAAAATATAGCCATGACGGACCACTTAAAAAATGTCGCTCAAAGAACTTTTAACGAAACAAAGGTTGCAGACGGTTTTATAATTTTAACGCATCAAAACGATAGTAATGGCATAGACATTGTTCAGCGCGACATTGATAGCAAGTTTATACAGTTTCACTTTTGCTTGAAGGGTTCTAGCATGTTTATGTTTAATAACGGAAGCTATGTTTTGAATATTAAAGAAGAAACTGCCTTACTGCTTTACAATCCGCAGCGCGATTTGCCCATTCATATGAAGGTGCAACCAAAATCGTGGTTGGTATCGTTGGTATTTTCTATTCAAAAATTTCACAGCCTGTTTTCGCAAGAAGCCAATTACATAACTTTTTTAAGCGGTGATAATAAAGACAAAAAATATTATAAAGACAGTGTTATAACGCCATCCATGGCCATTGTGTTAAACCAGCTTATAAATTACAACTTAAACGGCTCTTTAAAAAACCTTTATTTTAAAGCCAAAGCCTACGAACTTTTAAGTTTGTACTTTAACCGTAGTGAAGATGCCAACATAGAGCAGTGCCCCTTTTTGGCAGACGAGACCAACGTTTTAAAAATTAAAAAAGCCAAAGACATTATTATTGCACGCATGGCGGAACCGCCTTCTTTGCAAGAACTGGCAGACGAAATCCAGTTAAGTTTAAAAAAATTAAAAGAAGGCTTTAAAGAAATTTACGGCGATTCGGTATTTAGCTTCTTATTCGATTACAAAATGGAAGTAGCCCGAAAACTTCTAGAGTCGGGCGAAAACAACGTAAATGAAGTTGGCCTAAAGGTCGGTTACAGCACGTCCAGCCACTTTATAGCAGCCTTTAAAAAGAAGTATGGCACAACGCCCAAAAAATACATAATGTCCGTATCTTCGTAAAAGCAAAAAAAAGAAAAAGAAAAATCCTCTTAAAAACTAAAAAATAATGAAAAAAGGTGTTTTACTCGTTAATCTTGGGTCTCCAGATAGCCCAGAACCAAAAGATGTAAAAAAATATTTAGACGAGTTTTTGATGGACGAACGGGTAATAGATGTGCCCTATTGGGCACGCACCTTATTGGTTCGGGGAATTATATTAAACACCCGACCAAAAGCTTCGGCCAAAGCGTACAAAAAAATATGGTGGGAAGAGGGCTCGCCTCTTATAGTACTATCTGAACAGTTGCAACAGAAGGTACAAGAGTCTGTAGATTTTCCGGTAGGACTTGCCATGCGCTACGGCAGTATGTCTATAAAAAAAGGCCTTCAAGAATTGGCAGACAAAGGTGTAGATACGGTATTTTTAATTCCGTTGTACCCACAATTTGCCATGGCTACCACCGAAACTATTTTGGTTTTAGCCGAAGAAATTAGGCAGGAACATTTTCCAAATATGACCATTGAAAATCTACCCGCTTTTTACAACAACCCCGATTATATAGATGTGCTTTCTAATAGTATTTCCAAGCATTTAGAAGGTAAAAAATACGAGCATTTACTTTTCTCATATCACGGTGTACCAGAGCGCCATATTCGAAAAAGCGATATTACTAAATCGCATTGTAAAATTGATGGTAGCTGCTGCGAAACACCATCGCCTGCACACGAATTTTGCTACAGACACCAATGCAAAGAGGTGACGCGTTTGGTAGCCGAAAAATTAAATTTTGCACCAGGCACTTACTCTAGCAGTTTTCAATCGCGTTTAGGTTTCGACCCATGGTTACAACCTTATACAGACAGGACCATAGAGCGTTTAGGAAAAGAAGGCGTTAAAAATATGGCTATAGTTACCCCTGCCTTTGTAAGCGACTGTTTAGAAACTCTGGAAGAAATAGCCATGGAAGGTGAAGAAATTTTTCACGAAATGGGTGGTAAGGATTTTACAACCATTCCTTGTTTAAATACTGAAACGCCCTGGGTTAATTTATTAGTAAAATGGATTAATAACTGGGCTCAAGCTGAAACTGCAACTGTACAACATTAATTTATAAAATCCTTCTGAATCCAGAATGGACTGCTTCACAATATGGCTAAAATATCATCTGAAGAATTAGGAACAAGTCCTATTGGGACGCTACTAATTAAACAGGCTGTACCCGCTTCTATTGGAATTTTAGTCATGTCGCTTAATATACTAGTGGACACCATATTTGTTGGAAACTGGATAGGCTCCACGGCCATTGCCGCCATTAACGTAGTACTACCCGTTTCCTTCTTTATTGCCGCACTAGGTATGAGTATTGGCATTGGTGGCTCTTCCATAATTTCGAGAGCTTTAGGTGCGAATAATAAGCCTAAAGCGCTCAAAACATTCGGAAATCAAATTACATTAACCTTACTCGTAACCATATCCATGGTTGTTTTAGGTTTGGCGTTTGTAAATAGCATTATTCCTTCGTTTGGCGGTAAAGGCGCTATTTTTGAACCAGCTAAAATTTACTACACTATTGTGCTGTATGGCGTTCCCGTTTTAGCCCTAAACATGATGGGAAATACCGTAATTAGGGCTGTTGGCAAACCTAAATTTGCCATGTATGCCATGCTTATCCCTTCAGTGGCTAACTTGGTATTGGACTATGTTTTTATAAATGTTATGGATTTTGGCATGGCTGGTGCCGCATGGGCCACAACAGGTTCTTACGTGTTATGTTTTTGCTTTATACTGTGGTTTTTTCTCTCTAAACACTCCGAGTTAAAACTAAACCTCAACCATTTAGGTTTAAATAAACCTATTGTTTCCGAAATAAGTTCGTTAGGCTTTGTTACACTGGCTAGACAGGCCGTTGTAAGTGTAACCTATCTTTTAATGAATAATATTTTATTCGATTTAGGTGGCGAGAACACGGTAACTGCCTATGCTATAGTAGCCCGTATGCTTATGTTTGCACTGTTCCCGGTTTATGGTATTACCCAAGGGTTTTTACCAATTGCAGGCTATAATTATGGGGCTAAAAACGTGGCGCGTGTTCGTAAAAGTATTTATACAGCTATTACTTACGCGGCCATACTGGCTACATTAGTATTTGTAGTGCTTATGATATTTCCAGAAACCATAACCCGCCTGTTTACCAACAATGCCCAAGTAATTGCAGAAACACCAAGCGCCATGCGTTGGGTATTTGCCGCCACGCCTATTATTGCGCTTCAACTAATTGGGGCGGCCTATTTTCAGGCTGTTGGTAAGGCTATTCCGGCTTTATTGTTAACCCTTACCCGGCAAGGCTTTTTCTTTATACCGCTAATTCTCATATTACCTCTTTATTTTGGCGAAATTGGCGTTTGGGTATCTTTTCCAATTGCCGACGTTCTGGCTACTATTGTAACCGCTTATTTTTTAAAACGCGAAATAAAAACGAGTTTAAACACAGCTACTGTAAAACCATAACTTACTTGTATAACACATGGAATACTACAATTACATAAAAGCGCTTCATTTAATTTTTATAGTTACCTGGTTTGCAGGTTTATTCTACATTCCTAGGTTATTTGTTTATCAAATTGAAGCCTTTCATAAATCGTCACCCGAAAAAGAAATTCTAGGAAAACAATTAAAACTAATGGCCAAACGTCTCTGGAATATTATTACGTGGCCCTCTGCTATTTTGGCCACATTTTTTGCAATTTGGCTCTTGCTTATTAGACCTATTTTACTAGAGCAACCCTGGATGCACGTTAAATTATTTTTTGTTATCCTGCTTATAGCCTACCACTTAAAAACACACCACTACTACAAACAACTGCAGCGCGATGAAGTGCGTAAAACATCCAATTTTATGCGACTTTGGAACGAAGGTGCTACCTTTATACTTTTTGCCGTGGTATTTTTAGTTATTTTAAAAAGTGCCATTAATTGGGTATTTGGCGTAGTAGGTATATTTGTTTTAGGAATTTTATTAATGCTAGGATTTAAACTTTACAAAAATATCCGGCGTAAAAATCCCGATGCCTAACAAATTGGCTTAATTGTTGTTATCTTTAGAACACAATAACACTACATGAAACTAGCCAAATTATCCTTACGCTTACGTATATTTTTTGCCATGATTTTGTTGGTTATCCTGGCATCTATATTAATTGCTGCTGTAAGTATTTACCAATACAACGAGGAGGCTAGAGACTACCATCAAGACCGTTTAGAGCGAAAAGAAGAAAATATTCGAGCCAGTATAGACTATACTATTAAGGAAACCACCTATCCGGTTACACCAGAAAAAGTACCGCTTATTTTTAATAAAGAAATTTATGAAATAGCCACCATTCATAACATGGAAATTAATTTGTACGATTTAGATGGCGGCTTACTAAAATCGTCTAAAGCTAGTTTCGATGCCCACAAGTTAACCCAATGTTTAGACGCTAACATTTTAAACACCATAGCACACTCTGTAGACAGGCGCTACGTAAGGAAAACCATTGAAAACAACCAAAGTTACCTATCGTCTTACTCGGTTATTACCGACCAAAAATTTAAACCATTAGCAATTTTAAATTTACATTATTTAGAAAACGACGATTTTTTAAATAAGGAATTGCGGGAGTTTTTAGAGCGCTTAAGCTACGCGTATTTAGTCATGCTCATCATTGCTATTGGATTGGCTTATTTATTATCTAAATACATCACCAAATCGCTTAAAAAAATAAGCGATAAAATGAATGAAACACGCCTAGAAACACGTAATCAGAAAATTGATGTTAGCGCAACAAGTCAAGAAATTGCCATTTTGGTAACTTCTTATAACAGCATGATAGATCAGTTGGAGGCTAGTGCCGTAAAGCTAGCAACAAGCGAGCGCGAACAGGCTTGGCGCGAAATGGCCAAACAGGTTGCACACGAAATTAAAAACCCTTTAACGCCCATGCGTTTAAGTGTGCAAAGTTTCCAACGAAAATTTAACCCAAACGATCCCGATATGCCGCAAAAAGTTGCGGAATTTAGCAATACCTTAATCCAACAAATTGACACCATGAGTTCCATAGCGTCCGCGTTTTCCAATTTTGCTAAAATGCCAGCGCAACAAAACGAAACCTTAAATGTGGTGCATATTGTAAAATTGGCATTAGATATTTTTAATGAAGACTATATTGTTTTTATTGCCGAAAAAAAGGACATAATTGTTAATTTCGATAGAACGCAACTTATTAGAGTAGTTACTAATTTAGTTAAAAATGGTATTCAAGCCATTCCGGAAAACAGTTTAAAAAAACCGAAAATAATTGTTGAAGTTCGGGAAGAACAAGATCAGGTAAAAATAATTGTAACCGATAACGGTAAAGGTATTTCGGAGGAAAATAAAGAAAAGATTTTTGAACCTAAATTTACTACTAAATCCAGCGGCATGGGTTTAGGACTAGGAATGGTTAAGAATATTGTGGAAACTTACAACGGAAATATTACCTTTACATCCTCTGTAAACCACGGAACCACTTTTACAGTTAGTATTCCAAAAAAGTAATCACTGGAAAGGCTTGAAATTGTCAGCTATTTCCTTTAAAAAACATCATTTATGTCCTACACAAATATTCTTTCAGAAACGCAGAATGGTTTAACCACCATAACCATTAACAGACCCAAAAAATTAAACGCTTTAAACAAAGAAACCATACAGGAATTACACGATGCTTTTAAAGCCGCTAATACCAATCCAGACACCAAAGTTATTGTATTAACCGGTAGTGGCGACAAAGCTTTTGTAGCCGGTGCAGACATAGCCGAGTTTGCCGATTTTGACGAATATCATGGCGAACAACTAGCCGCTAAAGGTCAGGATATACTATTTAATTTTGTTGAAAACTTAAGCACACCTGTTATTGCTGCCATAAATGGCTTTGCCTTAGGTGGCGGTTTGGAATTGGCTATGGCTTGCCACTTCCGAATAGCTAGCGATAATGCTAAAATGGGGCTTCCAGAGGTATCGTTAGGAGTTATTCCTGGTTACGGTGGTACACAACGCTTACCGCAACTTGTAGGAAAAGGCCGTGCCATGGAAATGGTCATGACGGCTGGTATGATTAGTGCGCAGGACGCCTTAACCTACGGCCTGGTTAACCATGTTACCAGCGCCGAAGAACTCATGCCTCTTGCCGAAAAAATTGCTGGAAAAATTATGCGCAACTCCTCCGTTGCCATTAAAGGCGCAATTAGAGCCATAAACGCCAACTTTAAAGATGGTGTTCACGGATACGATGTGGAAATTGAAGAATTTGGAAATTGTTTTGGAACCGAGGATTTTAAAGAAGGTACAAGTGCCTTTTTAGAAAAACGCAAAGCCCAATTTCCAGGCAAATAAACATGCGGTTATTACCAAACTTGTACACCCTAAAAACACCAGTTTTTAGGGTTTTTTTATACCACCAATGTAGGGCAATGCCAAACGTAGTTTTACATACAAATTAGCGTTGGCCATGCCATTCCGCATAAAACTGTTCCAAGTAGGCTTCCATAAACTGGTGGCGCTGGGCAGCCATCTTTTTACCCGTTTCAGTATTCATGCTATTTTTAAGCCTTAATAATTTTTCGTAAAAATGATTTATTGTTGGTGCACTAGATGCTCTGTAAGCTGCTTTATCCATATTCAAATTAGGCTTAATATCTGGATTGTACAGCGGCCTATTTTTAAACCCACCATAATTAAACGCTCTAGCAATACCAATAGCGCCCAAGGCATCCAGTCTGTCTGCATCTTGAACAACCTGTAGCTCTGCCGAGTTAAACGCTTTGTTGCCGTCCAAGCCCGAACTATACGACATGTGTTTTATAATTTGTACTACATGCGCAATAACTGGCAACGGCACTTGTTGCGTTAATAAAAATTGCTTTGCCTTTTCTGGCCCAATATTGTCATTACCATCATGAAATTTACTATCTGCAATATCGTGCAACAAGGCAGCCAACGCTACCACAAAATCGTTTACCAACTCGGTTTTTGCTAGGTGTAACGCATTTTTATAAACCCGTTCTACATGAAACCAATCGTGTCCGCCTTCGGCGTCCCTTAAAGTTTCTTTTACAAAATATTCGGTATTTTTTAGTATGTCTTTTTTTGTCATTATGGTCTAAAATTAAAAAATTCCTTTCAATACTATTTGAAAGGAATTTTTTAATTTTTTAGGCTTTACATTTATTTTAAAGTGGCAGGGGCTACCCATTTAAACTGATACGAATTATCTGGAATTTTTAAGCGTTCAGACAAGCGTGTTAAGCGCCCGGGCAGTTTCATGAGGTAATCTCTTGCTTTTTCTGCTTCATCTGACAAATTGGTAATTTTATCAATTTCCCACCGAACCAATAATTTTTCTAAAATGGCCACATAATCTGCCGATGTGTATACGCCAATACGTTGTGCTGTGTTGGAAAACTCTTCGAATGCTGTGCCTATTTTATGGCCAGATTCTCTTAAAAAATGTGCCGGCATGGTTATTTTTAGCTTCATCATGTGTTGGAAGGCTAGCATCATTTGGTTGGGATCTACAGCAAAAATGCGTTCTACAAAATCGCAGTAAGCATGGTGGTGGCGCATTTCGTCTCCAGAAATAATATTACACATTTTAGCCAGTTGCTTATTTCCTTTGGCTTTGGCTATTTTAGCTACTCGGTTGTGCGAAATATAAGTTGCTAATTCCTGAAAACTAGTATATAGAAAGTTTTTATACGGGTCGCGGTCGGTACCAATATCAAACCCATCGGCTATTAGGTGTTGGGTGGTAATTTCAATTTCTTTCATATTAACGCGTCCAGACAGGTACAAGTATTTGTTAAGCACATCGCCATGTCTGTTTTCCTCGGCGGTCCAGTGGCGCACCCACTTCCCCCAGGCATTTCTGCCTACTTGGTCTATCCCTTCTACATCCATGAGCCAAGACTCGTAGGTGGGTAAGGCTTCTTCGGTAATCATGTCGCCTACTAATACCACCCAAAAATCGTATGGCAATTCTTTTGAAAGTTCACGGATTTCTGTTACCTGTTCCAAAAAATTATCGCTTTCGGAGTTTGGCAAAAAATCGGTTGGTTGCCAAATAGTATCTACAGGAATTAAGTATTTTTTTATTAATTCGTCTACATCTTTTTCCAGATGTTGCATAACTTCTAATCGAACGTTTTTTATAGACATAGTAAGTTTTTTAAAGTTCTACAGCTTGAGAGATGGTTGTTTCTAGCTGTTTAATAAGTACCGCTTTATCCCCTTCAAAGGTAGCCAATTTTATAGGTTCGTGAACGGTTAATTTAATATGATTTCCTATTCCCATTGGAAATTTCCCGTATTTTAACATTTTCCAAGAATTGTTAATTGTTAGGGGCACGATTATGGCCGACGGAATTTTTTTGAATAACACCTCTAATCCTTTTGTTTGAAAAGGTTTAGGCCTTCCGTTTTTACTGCGTGTGCCTTCAGGAAAAATAACGGCTGCCCGGTTGGTAGCTTCAATGTAAGCACCAAAATTCATGATAGCCGGTAAGGATTGCCGCGGATTTTTTCTATCAATTAATACCGATCCACCATGCCGCAAGTTGTAAGATACACTTGGTATGCCTTTACCTAATTCCTGTTTACTAATAAATTTTGTATGGTGTTTTCGCATAAACCACATTATGGGCGAAATATCGTACATACTTTGGTGATTAGCCACTATTATTAACGGCTGGTTGGTTGGTATGTTGTAGTTATTGGTAAAGGTGTACCGGGTGCCTAAAATATTGGTACACCGCATAATAAAAAATTGTAGCCAATCCACACTTTTTTTGTGCGCTTGATAACCAAAAACATTAAAGCAAAGCCACTGGATAGGGTGAAAAATAAGTAGTGTAAGTAAAAAGAATATGGCATAAACGCCGGTTAGAATATAGGCAACAAATTTTTCCATTGTAAAAACATATATTTTAGAAGGCTAAAGTAATTTAAACTGTTTCAAGCACAAAAAAAACCACGATTTAAGCGTGGTTTTTAACGTTTTTTAAAAACTAAAACTTAGCAGTTGGCATTATAGGCATCTTTTAAGTTTTCGGCAATAACCTCTGCTGGACGTCCTTCTATATGATGACGCTCCAACATGTGTACCAATTCACCATCTTTAAACAAGGCTATACAAGGCGAGCTAGGCGGGAAAGGCACCATATGCTGGCGCGCTTGGTTAACTGCTTCTTTATCTACACCGGCAAAAACCGTTACAATATTTGCTGGTTTTTTTTCGTTATCCAAACTCATTCGCGCACCAGGACGCGCATTGGCAGCGGCACAACCGCAAACCGAGTTTACAACCACAAGTGTAGTACCTTCTTTTGCTAAAGCTGCATCTACAGCTTCGGCAGTGTGTAATTCTTCAAAACCAAAATTGGTTAAATCTTCGCGCATGGGCTTTACTAATTCTGCTGGATACATATGTTTTGTATTTAATTTTTATTAATTTAATTACAAAGATACCAATTGTGACACAAATGCCCTACGCCTTATCCTAACAAATAGTATATTTACCAAAATTTTATAATTTGAAACGTGGTTGTACGACACAAAATACAACCTTCAGATTACCAAAAACTTACACGACATTTAAAATACCCTTAAAAGAAAAGAAGAAGACATGAGTTTTTCAAAATGGATAGGAGCCGCTTTAGGCTGGTCCTTTGGTGGTCCAATTGGCGCTATTATTGGTTTGGCTTTAGGTGGGTTGGTTGATAAATTAGCCGATAAAGAGGACCTTGAACCGGTTTTTAGACAAGGCCAAGAAGGCAGAACTTATAGAACTCGCGCAAGTGCGCCACAAACACGGTCTGGCGATTTTGAAGTTAGTTTGCTCATTTTAGCCTCCATAGTTATTAAAGCCGATGGCAAACAGGACCAACGCGAACTGGATTTTGTGCGGCAACAGTTTTTACATATGTACGGAAAAGAGCGCGCCAATCGTGCCTTCCAGTTGTTTAAAAACATTAACAAACAAAATATTCCTGTACGCCAAGTGTGCTTGCAAATTAGACAAATGATGGACCACCCCGCGCGTTTGCAGTTACTACATTTTCTGTTTGGTATTGCCAAAGCCGATGGTTATGTAACAAATGCCGAAGTAACTCAAATTTATACAATTTCTGGTTATTTAGGTATCCGTTTGGCAGATTACGAAAGTATAAAAGCCATGTTTTATAACAGCAGCGATAACGCCTATAAAATTCTTGAAATTGATTCCAGCGCAAGTCCAGCAGACATAAAAGCAGCCTACCGCAAAATGGCTAAAAAATACCATCCGGATCGGGTTATTCATTTAGGTAAAGAACACCAAGCTGGTGCCGAAGAAAAATTTAGACAGGTACAAAAGGCTTACGAGCAACTACAAAAAGAACGTAATTTTTAAATTTAAAGAAAAGGAAAGCAAACCTAAAAACCTTTGTAGGTAAGGAAAATAATGCTGCAGAAAACACTTGTTTTAAAACCAAACTCATTGCCTTAAATTGGCATTTATTAACTTTTTTTTAAGAATTTTGTAAGAAATAACCAATTTCTCCGACTTAAACTATTTTATTAAGTTTTTTGGTAATCAAATTGTTAATCTTGAGAACAATACTGGTTTTTCTGTTTTTACTAATTAGTTTTCAGGCGGTTTCTAACGAGAAACTAGCTTTGGCTTACACGTATTTAGAATATTCAGAACTAAAAAAAGCCATTCCTTTATTTCAAGAACTTGCCAACACCGCTTTTCAGCAAAATAATGCAGAAACTTACGTACAAGCGCAATTAGGATTGGCAGAAGCTTATACAGATTTAGGCACCTATAATATTTCCATTAAAACCTTAAACAGTTTACTCCTGTTTTTGGATGCGCAAAAGCCTCAAGATTATTTATCGTATGCCAAATTGCACCGCCTTTTGGCCGATAACTACGCTTTCTTGTTCCTGCACTCATTAGCCTTACATCACAGCAATAAATTTATACACTACTACAGGCTGCATGCGCCTAATGAGGAAATTTATGAAGCGCTGTACCACACCTATTTAGGACACTATTACAACATAAAATTTGATATCCCTGAAGCCTACAAAAACACATCCAAAGCTCTAGAAATTTACCACCAAAACAAAACTAGTGCCCACCTTATAGACGTGTATAAAATTTACGAAAACCATAGCTTTACGTTACGCAACCACCCCCACTCTCCCAAAAATTACAAACACTTATATACAGATAGTCTTAAAACAATTATTAACAAACGATTTCCCTATGACAACATAAAAAAAGCGCGGGCTATAATTGCAATGACTGCCGTTGAAATGGACGATGTTTACAATACCCTTACCATATTAAACCCAGATAGTTTGAATATAGAAACACGAGATAAAATGGTTGCAAAAGTCAATTCTAGCTTTCAAGAAGGGGTTGCCATATATAATAAATTAATAGGTCCCAAAGCCGATTATTTGCCCCGATACCATACGCTACAAGCCTATTTACACTACGCCAACGAATATTATTACACGGCTTTGGATAACCTGCAAAATGCCAAAGCCAGCTATGCTAACGACCAATTTGTAAACCAAGGGTTTGCAGCCAATAACTTTAGAATATTAAGTATTTTGCGTTCTATACGAGTAACGTTAGACGGGTTACGACAAGATAAAATTAACCCCAAGTTGGAGGCGCATTACCTAGAAAACCTGTTATTATTTGAAAAAAATTGGGATAAATACCTGCTAGATCAAATACAAGATAACTCCAGTTTTACGTTTAATATTTACAACCAAAATCCATATCAGTACTTATTTGAGTATTATGCCAATTTATACTTACGCACCCAAAATAAAGCTCATTTGTTGAAAGCTCATGAGTACGAAGAAAAAACAAAATACAGCTCTTTACTTACAACATTATCCTTAACGAAGTCGCAAAAAGCCCAGCGTCAAGAACTAATTAGAAAAAAGAACGCTATAAGCACCGCTTTAGACACCTATTTTGTGTCCTCTTTTTTAGGTGAAGAAAAAGATGCCATACACCAAGCTGCCATTCAGAAAAAAATTGATGCCTTTTATGCCTTTCAAACCCAAAACAATTTAGATGCTAGCTTACAAATACAACCTATAGATTCCATACAGGCCAACTTACCTCCAAACAAAGCGCAATTAAGTTACACGTACGTTAGCTATGGCAATGAAAAATTATATGCCAAAGTAATAACCAAAGATACCGTAAGCCTGCGTTTAATAAAAACCACAGGACCCTCTGCAACTTTCAAGATGTTTAAACCAACCGATACCCTGTATCAATCCTTGGTAAACCACGATGTAAAAACTTTTAAAAATAACTCGTTTCAGTTATATAAAGAAGTTTTTGCACCCATTGCAGATTTGTTCCCGCCTAACATTACAGAAATTGAAATAGTACCCTTTTCAGACCTAGAAAATCTACCTTTTGACATGCTTATTACAAACCAAAGTAGCTCTGAAGATTTTAGAGAGTTACCCTATTTGGTTCATAAATATGCTTTTAACTATGCCATGTCTGCCACTATAAAACAATTAAGTACGCAGCAAAACCACAACTATGAAACCGATTTTGTAGTTTACAATCCTGCTTTTGAAGGCCAAACACAATCCGAACTAAATTTAGCTAAACAAGTTAGTAAGGACCTTGCCAAACGCTATAAAGGCGAGGTATTTGCGAATACGCAAGCCACATTAGAAAACTTTAAAAAATCGCTTAAAACCTCAAGAATAGTCACCTTATTCTCGCACGGCTTTGCTACAAGTAATTCCAACACCAATAGCAAAGGTGTTTATTTACAGGACGATTTTTTAAACATGGATACCGTTTACACCCTGGAGGCTAAAACCGATTTTTTAATCCTAACAGCCTGCCAAACAGGTAATGGTTTTAGAGACCGTGGCGAAGGCAATGTTAATTTGGTACGGGCTTTTCGTGCTATTGGTGTAAAAAGTATGCTAATAGCTAATTGGGATATTGACGAAAAAATATCGTTGCAAATTGTTAGCCAATTTTTTAAATACATGGAAAGCGGCATGACCAAATCTGAAGCCTTAAATAAGGCCAAAATAGCGCACTTAAACGCAAGTATTCCCAGACACGGCAATCCGTTGTATTGGGCCGGTATTAATGTAGTGGGAGCTAATTCGCCTATTGTTTTAACCACCGCATGGTATAACAACCTAAATAGTTTGCCCAGCTATGCTATAGGTTTTTTGCTTGTGCTAGTTATTATTTTATGGGCTAAAAAACGTTTTTAAGTATGGCCGAAGCTTCCTTGTGGTAAGGGTGATTTTCATCTAGCGCTATTGTATTAAACTGGGATTTAGCTTTTGTTTTTTCACCTAAATTATACAAAGCAAAACCTTTTCTAAATTGTCCATCTGAATAAAAAACACTTTCAGGCTTTTCCAACAAGCGGTCAAAAAAATTAAGCGCTATGGCATAATTTTCAATTTCGTAATGCGTTACCCCCTGAAAATAATAAAGCGTATCGTTTTCTTTTATTCCTGCCATGGCATTAAACTGGGATAATGCCAACGTATATTCGGCATTTTTAAATGCAGACATTGGCTCGCGCCACTTATTTACACCGGAGTTATCCATAAAGTTGGGCAAACCAGGTTCTGCTACATAATACACATTTATGGCGTTGTTTTCGGACACTAAAAAGTAGCTAACCAAAATACCTAAAGGCAAAATAAGCATGGCCGCGTATTTTAAAGCTGGTTGCAGCCATAAACGCTTGCGTCTGTTTTGTACAACCGTGTCCAAACGCTGGGTAGTATCCAATAAGGTGCTTTTTAGTAAGGCAATGTCCCAATTATTATCTTCTAAAAATAATAATGCACCCTCCAAAGCCGGGTCGGTGGTGCGCCAGGATTTTACATGCTGTATAATCGCTAATTTTTCGTCTGGACTTGTTACTTGTTCCAGAGCTAGTAGTAGCGTTTCTAAATTAGTTATTTGTAGTTTCTTGTTTTTCACGTTTAAGTATAACGATTAACTTTTTAAAACTTCCCTGAATGTTTAAAAATCATCTAAAATTTCCTTCAATTTATTTCTAGATAGCGAAAGCGAATTGCTAACCGTTTTAGGCGAAACGTTTAGTGCTTGGCCAATTTCGTTCCTGTCATAACCGTCCATATTCATTTTTAATATATCGCGCTCTCGTTTGGGCAATATATTTAATATGGACTCCAGGAACTCATTAGATAGGTTTAGCCAAACCGTATTTTTGGCGGTAAGCGTTTCTGTATTTTGAATATTTTGCTCTATACGCCTCCGGTTGGTTTGAACTTTAATAACATCTAGCGCTTTGTTTTTTACCGCTACTAACAGCAGTGCTTTAATGCTTATTTTTCCGTCCAGAAATTTTTCTTTTCGTTTTGCTACAGGCATATTTAACAGTTTCTCGAATACATCGGCAACCACATCTTCGGCTTCCTCCTTATTACGAAGATACTTGTAGGCCACAAAGTACAACTCGGTACTCCATGTTTTATAAAGCGGTACAATGGCGGTTGTTTTACCTTTGCAAAACGATACAATACTTTTTTCTAGCTTATTTGAGGGCAAAACTGGCGTATTAAAAGATTAAATTCAAATTTAGTATTTTTTTATGAAACTATTGGGAACTTTTTAAAAGTTACTCGTTTTAAGGATATAGCAAAGAAACGTCTTTGGTATTACCAACGAAACCAATTTGTTGCCTGCTTATAAAGTAACTTTAAGTTTTAATTTAAACAGACAAAAGGAAGCTCTAAAAGGCTGTAAAAGACTTTGGAGATTCTGAAAAAACAACCGCTAAATTCGTTGCGTTACACTGAAGTAGTTTTTATTGATTGAGGGGAAACCTCCGCTGGAAAGCGGAGGTTTTATTAACCAAAAGCGCCATTATTAATATTATTTTAAACAGGTTTTTAAAGCCGGTTTAAAGGTTACTAGAAAATAATTATGAAACAAGTTGGTACAAGCCAATTTGTAAAATCGTGCACTCCGCAAGATTGCTTATTTCGGAGAGGCTATTAATTGAGTGATAAAACGGCTGCAAGTTTGCAGCCGTTTTTGTTTTTATTTTACCCTGCTTAAAAATAACACAGCATGCAAAAAGCCTAGAAGTACCGTGAATTACATTTTATAAATCCATTCCGCAGGATTTACGGTTTTGGTTTCTCTAAATACGCTAAAACTTAATATCGTTTCGCCATTAGCCGGATTGGTAAAAACCTCGCCAACAGGTTGCTTGGTGCTAACTTTGTCGCCTTTCTTTACATAAATTTTTGCCAAATTTGAATAAGCGGTTATATAATTACCATGCTGAATTAACAAGGTTGGATTACCATTTTTTGATGAAATTATACGCAAAACTTCGCCATTAAATATCGCGCGTACTTGCGCGTTTTTTTCCGTAGCAATACGAACACCCGTACTTTGAATCATGATACTTGGTACTAAAGGCGATGGCTGTTTGCCATAACGCACCTTTACCACCCCTTTTTCTACCGGCCATAGCAACTTTCCTTTATTTGATACAAAATCTTTTGCTAAAGCCGCAGCTTCTGGTGTTAAGGCAAAGTTGCTAGAGGCCGTGCTTGTTTTACCAGCTTTTTTATTAGATGCCGCAATGGCCTCGCGAATAATTTTTTCTATTTCCCGATCAATTTTTTCGGCCTCACGCTGCTTTTTCCGAATTTGTGCTGTGTAGCTCTCCAAATTCTTGGTTATGCTAGCCATTAAAGCTCTGTGCTGCACCAACTCCTTTTCCAGTTCCCGCTGGGCTATTCTGTTCTCGTTAATGAGTTTTTGCTTATCCGATTTTTGACGCAAAAGCGCTGTGTTTTTTTCTTGTAACTCGGCCGTTTTAAGTTTAATAGCTTCGCCTTGCTCTTTTTGGTAATTGGCGTACTGTTTTAAATACTGAATACGTTTGTAAGCCTGCTTAAAATTTGAAGACGATAACAAAAACATTACTCTACTTTGTTCACTTTTACTTTTGTAGGAGGTTTCTATCATTTTAGCATAGCTGGCCTTTAAGGTCTCTAGCTCGTTGCGCAAATCGGATATGGTATTTTGGTTTTCGTTAATTTCGCGCGTTAACAAATTGGCTTGCTGATTGGTTACCTGAATTAAATTTTTACGCACACTAACCCGATAATTAACATCTTCTATAAGCGACATTTGGGACTTCTGCTTATTTTTATCTTGAAATAAAAGCTCGTTAATCTGTTTTATTTCTGCGCGCAACGCTTGGCGCCGGGCCTCCAATTCTTTTTGTTTTTTACTTTGTGAAAAACCAGCAGCAGAGATTCCTATAAATAGAAGGAGAAAAAAATATGTTAACCTAGTTTGCTTCATGCTTATTTTAAATCAATTTTTTCAAATCCCGAAGGAATTTTAAACGGAAACCGCACCGGTTCATTTACTTTAACCGATTTTATGCCCAGTTCTATACGCGTTTCATTGTCCGAATCTAAAGCTATAATTTTTAGTTGCTCGGGAATGCTTTGTTTCTCTATTACTTGATAATTTTGGTAATCTACTTGTAAAAACCGAGATTCTTTTGGTTGTTGTAATTGTTGCGAATCTATTTTAAAATGTGTGGGATTAACAATATAAAATAGTTCGAATAGGGCTTGATGCTCTTTTGGCTGAAACAAATACGCTTGGTTGTAAACAGACATATTAAAATGTTGTTTATCCAGGTCGAAAATAGCATTACCTAATAATAAATTTTGAACCTTGGCAAAATCTAATTCCGTTCCTAATAAATCGCTTAAATAGCTAAAATCGCCATCAAAATAGGTGTTATCTAGCTTGTTGTAAAACTGGACTTTTTCTGGCGTTATAAGCACCCTAATTAGGTTTAAGGCGGAGTTTATCCAGATGGCCTTGTCTGTTTCCATGCGCAGCGTTACGGTATGTGTTTGCTCTTTATTATGCGCTGCATATACCACACGTACTTTTGCTTGCATGGTTTTAAATTTGGGTGTGGCTTGGTTATGAACTTTTAAAACTTCTTTTTTGGAGAGGTTTAAATTGGCTTTACCAGCCGTTAAGTTAACCACGGGTTTACAGCTTATTACCACTAGCATAAGGAGTATGGAAAACCAAAGGATACGAAATGTTTTAGTCATTAATTTAAATCGGCTTCTAATTTTTGGGCTTTATCTAAATATATTTGGGCTTTGTTTGTGTTGTTTAATAGCTGGTGCGCAACACTTAACTGCTTATAAAAATCGGCTTGCATTTTAGGATCATCAATTATATAATCCAAACCCATTTCTAGAGCTTCTACCGCCTTATTTGGTTTGTTTAGCGCGTTTAAAGCTACGCCATTTACCAAATAAAAAATTGGCTGCGACGGGTAATTAGCCAAGGCTTCTGTGCTTAAGGTTTCGGCTTCTGTGTAATTTTTTAAATCGATGTGAAGCAGCAAAACATTTTTAATTAGGGCGTAATTATCGGTATTACTTTTTAATGCTTGTAAATAAAATTGTAAAGCCTTTGCTTTGTTACCTTGCTTTAAGTGGTAGGCTGCCACTTGTTGGGCAGATTGCCCTTTTTCGTCGTTAGAAACCAACATAGTAGCTTCCAATAAATCCGATTCGTAGCTAGGATTTTCGGAAACAAAATTCATAAAATCCGATAGAACCATCATTTTAGCTTCTGGTTTTATTTGCGAACTGGATAGCACAATTTTCATAGAAGCCACAGCTTGTTTTACATTATTTTCATCCATATAAAACTTGTACAAAGCCAAATGTGCCAACTGGGAATTGGGTTTCATTTCCAATAGTTTTTTAGCGGTTTCAAAGGCTTTCTCTTTCTCGTTATTTTCGCTGTACCTATAAATTAAGGCTAGATAATTGGCTTCCTTATTGGGATTAACGTCTACTCTGTTTTCAAGATTGTCTATACGCGCTTGTTTTTGACCTGTGAGTTCGTAAATCTGATTTCGAATAAAATCTCTACTGCTCGATATTCCCAGTTCGGCGTCCATTTCGTCAAGCACGGCTATAGCTTTTTCGTAATTTTTAGTTTTAACGTAAAGTGTTGCCAAGTCTTCTTTATAATCTGGGTGGTACTTTGCCAATTGTTTTACCACCGGAATGGCTTTATCCAAATCGTCTTGTTGTACATAAACTTCGTATAGTTCATCTAAATACCATTCGTTATCGGGCACCATTTTTACGGCTGTTTTTAAAGCAGTTTCGGCGGCTTGGTAGTTTTTTAACAGGTTGTAATTTTTACCTAATTCATAATAAAAAACATGATTGGTGGCATCTAATTCAATACACTTTAACAAGGCTGTAACGGCTCTGTCGTAATTTTCAATGGCCTTTTGTTTAAGCGCTTCAAAAAAATAGTCTTGCTGTAAATCTGCAGCATCGCCCAGATCGTCTTTATTAATATTATTATAATCTATTTGGGCATGGTTGGGCTGCGGAACACATAGCATCCCGAAAAACACACACAAAAAATAGATGGTTTGTTTCATAATTTATTTACTCTGGCCAATAAGGTTTTGCATTCCCTAATTTATTTTTTTAACCGCTTAAAGCGCATTTTAAAACACGTTTGATAGCTGCTAGGTGCTGCTTTACATTATTCCAACACGGTATAATCGCCAATACTAATTTTTGTAAATTCTCCGTTATAATTTACGTGATTTCCAATCATGGCTTCGTCTAAATTAGCGTTTTTAATAGACGTATGATTCTGTATTAAGCTATTTTTAACGGTTGATGCTTCAATGTTACAATCATTACCAATAGATACATATGGCCCCACAACGCTGTCCTTAAGCTTCACATTTTTTCCAATAAAACAAGGTTGAATAATTTTGGAATTATTAATAGACACATTGTCTGCTATTAACTGTTCGCCATCCTGTTCCAAAAACCCTAGCATGCGGGCATTTGTTTCTACGGTAACCGCTTTATTACCACAGTCCATCCATTCGTCCACTTGCCCTGTTTTAAATACCTTTCCGTTGGCCATCATGCGTTTTATGCCATCGTTAATTTGATATTCGCCGCCATTAACAATATTATGGTCCAGCACGTATTGTAGGCACTCTTTTAAAACGCCCACTTCTTTAAAGTAGTATATGCCAATAACAGCCAAATTACTAACATAGGTTTGTGGCTTTTCTACCAATTCCACAATTTCTTGGTTACTATTAAGTTTTACCACACCATAGGCTTCTGGTTTTGCTACTTCTTTTACCCAAATAACGGCATCGGCCTGTTGGTTTAACTTAAAATCGGCTCTAATTAAAGTATCTGCGTAGGCTATAACTGCTGGGCCAGACAAAGAGGCTTTAGCACACATTATGGCATGACCGGTACCTAAAGGTTGGTCCTGACGGTAAATAGACGCTTTGGCTCCTAATGATTGTGCTAAGGCTTCTAAACTAGCAACCACATCGTTTCCAAACCAAGCGGCATCGCCTAGTACAAATGCTATTTCCTCGATAGGCTGATTTAACACCTTTACAATATCTTTTACCAACCTATGCACAATAGGCTCTCCAGCAACGGGAATTAATGGTTTTGGTACGGTTAAACTATGTGGGCGTAATCGTGAACCACGACCCGCCATGGGTACAATTATTTTCATTACTAGCCCTGCAACGCAGGTATTTTTTAAGGTTATACTTAATTTTTTATTGCCATTGAAGCTAAAATGGTGCTGGGCGTTTATACCCCACCAATTTAGATTCTGTTACTACATTTCTATTTTTCCTAATACGGTATGCATTATTTAACACCAGTACTTCCAAAACCACCTTCACCTCTATCGGTTTCCGATAAAGCTTCAACCAGTTCCCATACCGCACGTTCGTGTTTGGCTATAACTAATTGCGCAATACGCTCGCCATTTTGGATGGTAAATGGTTCGTTTGAAAGGTTGACTAAAATAACGCCAATTTCGCCTCTGTAGTCCGCATCAATCGTGCCGGGCGCATTAAGTACTGTAATGCCGTGTTTTGCTGCTAAACCACTTCGGGGTCTAACTTGAGCCTCATAGCCTACGGGAAGCTCCATAAACAAGCCTGTTCCTACAATGCTTCGTTCTAAAGGTTTTAATATTCTAGGTTCCGAAATATTAGCCCGTAAATCCATACCAGCAGACGCGTTGGTTTCGTAATGCGGTAAAGGATGATGGGACTTATTAATAATTTTTATTGTCATATTACGATTTTAATATCTGTTTAATATCCTTTCGTTCTAAACTATATACGATACTCAAAAATACAATTAACATTGGAATACCAATGGCAAAGTTACCCCTAAAATAGTAAAACGAAATTACCGAAAAGCCAACCGAAAGCAGTAAATACAAACCAATTTTCTTTAAATTATACGGAATTGGATAATATTTTCGACCAAAATAATAGGACAGCAGCATCATAACCGCGTAGGCAATAAGCGTAGCCATTGCCGAGGCTTTGTATCCGTAGGTTTTTATAAAAACAATATTTACAATAAGTGTTATTAGGGCGCCCGTAATAGAAATATAAGCACCAAATTTGGTCCGATCGGTTATTTTGTACCAAACAGAAAGGTTGTGATAAATACCCAAACAAAAATTAGCAATTAAAATAATGGGAACAATCCACATTGCTTCCCAATAGGCCTCGCTTCTTACTATAAAAGGCTTGAGCACATCGGCAAAAACAACAACCACTAATAATATTACAGAACCAGAGGCTACAAAAAACTCTAATATACGGGCGTAATTTTTCTGCGGATTGGCCGTATTGGCGTGACTAAAAAAGAACGGCTCTATACCCAAGCGGTAAGCGGTTGCAAAGAGCGTCATGAAAAGTGCTATTTTATAACAAGCGGAATACATGCCAATTTGTGTATCGGCAATAGCATCTGGAAGTAATTTATCTAACAAAATTCTATCAAAAGTCTCATTTACCGAAAAGGCAACACCTGCTACTAATACTGGCAGTGCATAGCGCATCATTTTTTTCCACAAATTCCAGTTAAAAGCGTAGGTAATTTTGGTATAAAACGGCATCATTAAGGCAAGTGTCAGGCCACTAGCTACAACATTAGCAATAAGAATGTAATTTATTTCGAAATTAGGTATGTAAATACTTTTAAAAACAGGTATGTTTTCTGCCAAACCCGACAGCGCCAAAAGAAAGAAAATATTTAAGCCTAAATTAACTACAACATTGGCAATTTTAATAATAGCATAGCGTGTGGGCTGACCCGTAGCGCGAAGCCAGGAAAACGGAATGATAACCAAAGCATCTAATAGTAAAATCCAAATAACAAGTTTAATATAGGCCACTTCCATACCCATAAACTGCGCAATTTGATTTTGACATAAAAACGCCAAGCTAAAAAATACAGCAGACGAACCAATTAACGACAAACTTGCAGTGGCTAGCACTTGGTTTTTATTTTCTGTTTTATTAAAAAAACGGAAAAAGGCCGTTTCCATACCGTAGGCCAAAATGACATTAAAAAGCACAAAATAGGAGAATATAACAGATATTTTACCATATTCCGCAACCGATGAGAGCACCCCATCTGTGGTATACAAAGGGACCAAAACAAAGCTTAACATACGCGGTAACACCGTAGCTAAACCGTATATAAACGTTTGTTTAAAAAGTACTTTAAGTCCGCTCAAAATATATTTTATAAAGAACTTTAAAAGTATTGAATTACCCACAGCTATGAAAATGTTTATGGCAGGATTTTTAGCTGGGTAATTTGGCGGTGTTATTAACAAAAAAACCCTTCATTATTTTGTAATGAAAGGTTTTTTTTAACTGAACTTAACTAAAATGTATTTTAGTTATTTAAAGCTTCTGCGCCCCCAACAATTTCTAAAATTTCGTTGGTAATAGCAGCCTGACGTGCTTTATTATATGTTAGTTTTAACTGGTCGCGTAATTCGGTTGCGTTATCTGTAGCCTTGTGCATGGCAGTCATTCGGGCGCCATGTTCGGATGCAAAAGAGTCGCGAATAACCTTATAAAGTTGGGTTTTTAACGATTTTGGTATAAGCTGTTCAACAATTTCCACTTTAGATGGCTCGTACAGGTAGTCTAACGATACTGTTTCGTCTTTTTGAATAGGAACAATTGGCAAAAACTGCTCCACCATAACATCCTGTGTTGCGGCGTTTTTAAATTTGTTGTAAACAATTTCAATTCTATCAAACTGCCCAGAAACAAACGTATCCATAAGCATTTCTGCTATCTCGGCCACGTTATCGAAGGTTAAATCGTCGAAAATTTCACTTTTAGTAGCAATTACTTTTCCGGTTTTCTTAAACGCATCGTTTGCTTTTTTACCAATAGCTACATACGAAACATTCTGATTAGCGTATTTTTCAGAAGTAACTGCGTTTACCGTTTTTATGATGTTTGAGTTGAAGGCACCACACAAGCCTCTGTTTGAAGTAACCGCTACAATTAAAACATTTTCCACTTCGCGCTGCTCGGCATATTTACTTCCTGCTTCCGCACTCATGGTGGCACTTAAATCCTGTAAAAGCTGTGTTAACTTGTCTGCGTAAGGACGCATTGCTGTAATAGCATCTTGGGCTTTTTTCAACTTTGCAGCAGATACCATTTTCATGGCGCTGGTAATCTGCATTGTTGAGGATACCGAGGTTATTCTGTTACGTATTTCTTTTAAATTTGCCATATTCTGCTTATGAGTTAGGAGTGATGCGTACTGCTAATTTATAACTATCAAGACCACGCTTCACACTTGTTCATCATGTTGTTTTGGTTCAGGTATTACGATTGGTTTACGGGTTTTAATACTTTTATCCTTATGTTACTTCCGTTATAATACCAAACTTATATTACCATCTTCATTGTTTACATGCCCCGCTTAACTATTGGTTTTGCGTTTTTTTGTTGGACACTTAAACGCCAAATGTTTATTGTTGTGTAATTTGTAAGCTAAACTCTTATTTGGTGGTATTCTTGTAACTGTAGGAATTAACGCAATTTAGTTACACCAGCATTACGTGTTTATACAAACCTTTAAAGTTATGGGTTGCTTGTGCTAGCAAAACCCATAACTTGTAACCTTCTTAATTTATTTGCGGTATTTAGCCGATAATTCTTTAGCCACGGTTGTTAACGTATCGGTAACCTCGTCCGTTAATTTACCTGCCTTTAAAGTTGCTAATACATCGCTGTGTTTCGCATTTAAGAACTCTAAATAATCGCGTTCAAATTCTTTTACGTTTTCTACAGGAACATCGCGTAACAAGTTTTTAGAACCAGCGTAAATAATAGCTACTTGGTCTTCCACTTTATACGGATCGTTTTGTGCTTGCTTTAAGATTTCAACATTACGCTTACCTTTGTTAATTACATTTAAGGTTACGGCATCCAGATCTGAACCAAATTTAGCAAAGGCCTCTAGCTCACGGAACTGTGCTTGGTCCAGTTTTAAGGTACCTGATACCTTTTTCATGGACTTAATTTGTGCACTACCACCTACACGCGATACGGAAATACCCACATTAATAGCCGGACGTACTCCAGAGTTAAACAAATCGCCATCCAAGAAAATCTGACCATCTGTAATAGAAATTACGTTGGTAGGAATATAAGCCGAAACGTCGCCCGCTTGAGTTTCAATAATAGGCAAGGCTGTTAACGAACCACCACCTTTAACCATAGGCTTTAACACCTCTGGTAAATCGTTCATTTCTTTCGCAATATCGTCGTTGTTAATAACCTTTGCAGAGCGCTCTAATAAACGAGAGTGTAGGTAGAAAACGTCACCTGGATAGGCCTCACGTCCTGGTGGACGACGTAATAATAAGGACACTTCACGATAGGCTACAGCTTGCTTAGACAAGTCGTCGAACACAATTAAAGCAGGACGACCAGTATCTCTAAAATACTCACCAATAGCGGCACCAGCAAACGGCGCATACACTTGCATTGGCGCTGGATCTGACGCATTTGCTGCTACAATTGTTGTATACGCTAACGCACCTTTTTCCTCTAATGTTTTTGCAATTAACGCAACAGTAGAGGCTTTTTGGCCAATAGCCACATAAATACAATACACTGGGTTGCCAGCATCGTAAAATTCTTTTTGATTTAAAATAGCATCAATACAAACCGTTGTTTTTCCAGTTTGACGGTCGCCAATAACAAGCTCACGCTGGCCACGTCCAACAGGAATCATGGCGTCTATGGATTTAATACCAGTCTGTAATGGTTCGGTAACAGGTTCTCTAAACACAACCCCAGGGGCTTTACGCTCTAGTGGCATATCGTAAGTGGTTCCTGTAATAGGTCCTTTACCATCAATTGGTTGCCCCAGTGTATCCACTACACGGCCTACAATGCCCTCGCCTACTTTAATAGATGCAATTCGTTTTGTACGCTTTACAGTGGAGCCTTCGCGAACACCAACAGAAGGTCCTAATAATACGATACCTACGTTATCCTCTTCAAGATTCAGTACAATACCTTCTAGGCCACCATCAAATTCTACTAATTCGCCGTATTCTGCATTTGAAAGACCGTACGCACGTACAATACCATCACCTACCGTTAATACGGTTCCTACTTCGTCTAAAGATGCACCGGCATCAAAATCTGAAAGTTGTTGTTTTAAGATTGCTGAAATTTCAGCTGGTTTTACTTCTGCCATTTTAATAAAGTATTAAGTATTCAGTATTATGAAATAAGCACTGAACTTTTTTATTTAATTTACTGTAAATTCTCTTTTTAATTTGTTTAATTTATTCACAATACTAGCATTGTATTGCATATCGCCAACACGTAGTACAAAACCACCAATTATGGCTGGGTCCACTATGTTGTTTAAGGTAACCTCCTTGTTTGTTAAAGCCTTAACTTTAGCTAAAACTTTGGCTTCCATATCTGTGGTAATAGCCACAGCAGTGGTCACAACAGCTAGTTGTTTGCCGTTTTGAATATCGTAAAGCTCGGTATACTTTTCCGCTATAGCGTGTATTAAGTTTAAGCGCTTGTTGGCATCTAAAACCTTAAAAAGTTCGGCAGTTAAACCGTTTACTTCTGAAAACACTTGATTTAAAATAGCTTTTTTAGCTTCCGATTTAATAATTGCATTTTTAAGCACGTTATCCAATTCCGAACTTGCTTTAAGTGTTTTTGCAATTAATGCCATATCTGCATTAATAGCTTCAGCTACCTGCTTTTCGGTTGCTAAACTTAACACTGCTTTTGCATAACGTATTGCTGCTCTCGATCCTGCCATTTATATGCCTAATTAGGTTCCTTTTTTTGTTTGTATAACGTTACTTCTAATAAAACCAACGCTTATAGAAGGCTGGTTTTAGCTTGTAAAATTAATTTAAAGTAGTTTCAGATAACATGGACTCTACTAACTTCATTTGTTTGTCCTTGTTTGATAACTCCTCGCGTACTACTTTTTCTGCAATATTTATAGATAATGCTGCCATTTGCGCCTTTAGTTCGGCAATAGCTGCTTTCTTTTCTAGCTCAATGGCCTCTTGTGCCTGGCTAATCATAGCGTCTGCTTGTTGCTGGGCTTCGGTTTTAGCCGTGCTAATCATTTCAGCCTTCATGTCGCGCGCTTCTTTAAGCATTGCATCGCGCTCCATACGCGCATCTTGCAATAATTTTTCGTTAGATGCTTTTAAATTCTGCATCTCTAGTTTTGCCTTGTCTGCAGATTCTAACGCTTCTTGAATACCATCTTCACGATCCTGTAAGGCATCTAGAATAGGCTTCCAAGCAAATTTTCTCATTAACAAAATAACAATTAACAAGACAATTGCTTGCATTGCAAACAAGCCTACCGAAAAATCGTTTAATAAAGTTTCCATACTATATAGCTTACTAAATTTCTGTTTTGTTTAATTTAAAACAGGTTCTGTAACCAACCGTTACAGAAACCTGCTTATTTTTCTTGGAAATGTTTTATTTCCCTAAGATTAATGCACCGAACGCTAAACCTTCTAATAAGGCACCGATGATAATCATCGCTGTTTGAATTTTTCCAGCTGCTTCAGGTTGACGCGCAATACTTTCCATTGCTTTTGATCCAATTTGACCTAGACCATAACCTCCACCGATTACGATTAATCCTGCTCCAATTAAATTGTACATACTAATTTGGTTTTATAAATATTAATTAAACAAACTCTTTTTAAAATTAAATTGTGAAAAACCACAATTTATACCTTACACGTGGTTCCACAACCACGGATGTTTTTAATTTAGTGGGCGTCGTGTTCTTCTACCGCCATTCCAATAAATAAGGATGACAGCATGGTAAAAATAAACGCTTGTAAAAAGGCCACTAATATTTCAATAAACATAATAAACAACGATAATGCTAACGAAATACCAGTAGACACAACAGGCCCAAATGATGCTTTAAGCGTAATCATTAATGCCATTAAGCTCATAATTATAAAGTGCCCTGCTGTTATGTTTGCAAACAAACGCACCAACAGTGAAAATGGTTTAATTACAATAAAACCAACTAACTCGATAATCGCTAAAAGTGGACGTAATATATATGGTACACCAGGCATCCAGAGTGTGTGTGCCCAAAAATCTTTGGTACCACTTACCAAATAAATAACCATGGTAAATATGGCCAAACACGCTGTTACAGCAATTTGTCCAGTAACATTAAATCCTAGTGGTGTTAAACCTAAAATATTAAGAATCCAGATAAAGAAAAATACGGTTAACAAAAAGCCCATGAATTTGCGGTACTTTTTCTCGCCAATGTTTGGTCGTGCAATTTCGTCGCGTACATAAATAACCAACGGCTCCAACGCTCGTGCAAATCCTTTTGGAATGGCATTGCCTTTTTTATAATTCCTGGCCAAACCACCAAAAGCTAACAACATAATGATACCGGTAAGAAACATACCAAAAACACTTTTAGTAATAGAAAAATCGATTACTTTCGAGGCATTTGTTGGATGTTTGTCGGCGTCGAAGTTTAGCGCTGTAGCGCCTTCATCAAGCTCGTAAATTTTTGAGTGGTATTTTACTAGTCGTGTATCGCCTTGGTCCACAATAACTTTTCCGTAATCATCGTGATCGAAGGCAGAGGACATAAATGTTTTTAAACCATTACTTGTCCATACAATTACAGGTAGCGGAAAGCCGTAATGTACACCCGTTTTGTTATTAGTAAAAATATGAAAGTCGTGAGCGTCCTTTAGGTGATGCTCAATATAGCCTAATATTTCGTCTGGGGTATCTATTAAATTATTTTCAACTGCTTCATCTTGAGCAACTGCTGCAAAGGATGTTAATGCTAAAACAAATACTACTAATAATTTGATAGATTTTTTTGCTACCGTCATAACTTTTCTAACTAATAAAATTTGTGCTACCCAAAATTTTGTGCAAATGTACGTAATAATTTAAAAAACCAAACCTCTTTTTATTTAAGTTTTTTAGTTTTTGTAAATTACTACCTAGGATAGACAAGGTGAAAAGCTATTTACTATTCAGCAATTTTCCAACGGCAATAGCTTCTGTAAGCAAAAATACAAACAATGGAATAACCAATGCAATCCGTTCTGGCATTGTTAAAGCATCGTTTTCAAAAACAGGCTCTCTAAAAATAAGCAAGAATAAACCCAGTTTAAAACACATGAGTACCAAATAAGCATTACCCGCTTGGGTAGGAAGATTTTCTGCTACCAACTCCACAGATACATATACAATAGTTGCTGCAATGGCGTGGAATAGATACACATAAAACAATGAAAAACTTAATTCTATAGCCGATAAATAACTATGTAAGGTATAACTTACAGCAAATAATGCCGCGAATAGGATAAGCATGTAAACAATGCGTTTAGTCATCAGGATCTGTATTTGTTAGTTTTATAACTTGAATTATTACGGAAAAAATTGCCAAAAATACGGCTATTAAAGACACTATTTTAAAATATAGCTGATTGGGATTATTAAATTTTTCATCTAGCCAGGCGCCCAAAACACTACCCAAATATATGGTTAACCCCATTTGTAAGGCTATGGTAGTAAACCGGATATATTTATTAAGCGGTTTGTTTGTTTTTGGTTTCTTTGGCCTCACCTTTTTTTAGTTCTTTTACAGCACCAGCCATGGTACAATTAACATTAAATGTTGCGCCAGGCTCTACGGCCAATTTACCCAATACCACATCGCCTTCAATATGGGCGGAGCTCTTTAAAGTTAGTGTACCGGATAATGTAAGTGTTCCAGAAAATTTACCTTCAAAAATAGCATCGGTTCCAGAAATGGTTCCTTTTACCACGCCGGTTTTACCAACTACAATTTTACCTGGTGTTTTTACGCTCCCTTCTATAACGCCATCTATTCTAAAATCGCCTTCACTTACAAAATCGCCTACCACTTGCGTTCCTTGCGCTATAAGGTTTTGGCCTGAAAGCCCATCTGTATTCGATTTACTCTTTTTTCCTTCTGAAAACATGACTCTTAATTATTGGGTTAATTTACTGCTAAATATGCGTCTACATTTTTATGAATTTGCACGGTGGCATAGTTTGAAGACGAAATAGCAAAATGCGGTTTAATAATTTTATTTTTTTTCTTTTCCTCTAGAGATGCGGCATAGCCCATGGCGCCTTGTTTACTGCGCAATCCGTGAACCACCACAAAACTGGTGTCTTTGGTGTAAAAATCTACAGACACCGATAAATTGAAGACATTAACTTGTTTGGTTTCTTTTTCTAATTTCGCTACAAATTCGGTAATACCTATGGTATTGGTTGCCTGAAACGGATAGATTATTTTATAACTGCGTTCCTCTGGATTATCCACAAATTCTGTACTACTAATTTTAGGAAATAAATTATCTATAATATCTTGTGCTTGTTGGCCTTCTTGGGTGTTGGCATAATTATAGGCCACAAAATTTAAGGCTTTACTGTATGCCTCAAAACCGTACAAACGGCCCAATGCCTGTGCCTTTAATAACTCCATTTTTGGCACGATAGGTTCGCCTTCAAAAATAGTTAGGTAGCGTTCGGATTCTGTTACAACATCCTGGTAGGCTTCATCTTGAAACGCTTGATACAAGTTAGCGTAAACGCTTTCGGGACTGCTAGCATCTTTTTCCAATGCGGCTTCTGGATTTTTCAAAATAGCGGCATATCTGGATTCTGGATAGTTTGAAATAATATCGTTTTTAGCTATCTCGGCTTCGGCATTTTCAGAGGTTAGTTGGTATAATTTATATAAATTGTATTTGGTTGGCAACACCAATTTTTGGTCGGGATTTAAAGCCAATAAGGCCTGAAATTTGCTTTTTGACAAGGCATATTCCTTAAATTTTTCTTTGTAAATAACGCCTAATTGGTAGTAGGCACGATTACGTTCGGTTACCATACTGTCAATTACCTGTGCACTGGACGGTATTTGCGCCACATAAAACTCTGGATTAAACAGGGCGTTTTCGGGTTCGTCTTCTGTGTTATTTTCAGCAATAGCCGTGGTATTAGCTTTATTTATACTAGCCCAACGCCAATTATCTTTTAACTCTCTGTTGCCCCAATTTTTGCGGAATTCGTTTTTACCGTAGGCCACAGTTGTTTGGTTGTAAAAATAAAAATTAGAATTACTATTTGCTGAAGGGCCACCCGAACTAGCAGTTAGCCCTACCGATTTACCAAACCTATTTGGAGTCTGATTTACTTGCGCTATTCCTTGGTTGCGTTCGCGCTGTGCCTCTTCCTCTTTTAGTGCCGCAGCTTGTGTTTTAAGCGTTTCTGTATAGCTTTCAAAAAAGGCCATTCTTTGGTCTGGTGTCATGGCTACTAAACCTAAAATACTATCGTTGGCCGCAGCAATGTCTTCGTAGTAAATAACATCCGATAAATTATCGCGTTTACGCTTAATTATCCGGTAAGGCTTGCTATTTAACGCCATGTTTACCAACGTACTGTCGTAATAAGCGCCTGCTTTTTTGTATTCTGTAAAATCGAAAGCAATATCGCCTAGATTTTCATAGTCTTTAGCTATTAAAATTTTATCGTTAGAATTGGTTCTAAGCGATTTATTGTAATACGCAACTGCCAAGGAATCGGCAGCTTCTTTTAAATGATATTGTGCAATTTCGTAATAAATAGCGCCTAAATATGGGCGGTTTTCCCGGTTGTCCTTTAATTCATGGAGCAACTCTAGCATGGCCAGCTTATCACCTCCCAAGGCATCGACATTGCGCGCTTTTTCTAAATGGGCTGCAATAAGATACGCACGTGGTGTTTTTCTGTTTAGCGCAATTACTTTGTTAAAGGCCCAATTGGCACTGTCTTTTAAGGCCAATTTATTGTATAACTGCCCTTGTATAAACCGGTAACGGCCACGTTCGTCGTTACTTTTAGTGCTTTGTGCTGCTTTATTTAATTGCCAAACGGCACTGTCCAACACCTTGCTATTTATATAAGCTTGGGCTAGCATGGAGGTGGCATCGGCTAGGTCCTGATCTTTTAAATCTTCTTGCTCCAGCAACCGTTTTAAATTGGAAATAGCCAACTCATTATTATCCAAACGGATGTTGGTTTTTTCGCGCCATATTTTAGCCTGATTAATTTTATCGCTGGTAGGGTATTTATACAGAATGTAGTTAAAAGCCTCTAGGGCAGGAATAAAACGCTGATCAAAATAGCGGGCTTTCCCTAACAGTAAATACGCTTCGTCTATTTGCGGGTTTTTTTCTTTACCGCCAATATTCATCCCGTGTTTTTGAACTGCTTTTATTGCCTTTTCTTCTGCACGCTCGAAATCCTGATTTTTAGACTGACCAGGCATAATTATTTCTTCGGAAATTTGCATGCGCTCTATGGGTAAGATATTCCAGTAGTTGTCTTTGTATGCGTTGTTTACCGCCTGCTTTCCATTTTCTAGCGCCAAATGGCCGTTATAAAGAATGTTGTATTTAGTGGACATGGCGTGCATATTCCTACTAACAAACGAATCTTTTTTACGCGAACAGCTGTTTAGTATTAGTCCAATACTAAAAAGAAATATTATGATTCTAAAAGAGGTCTTCAACGTTTTTAATGTTTAGTATACATAACTAAAAGGTGCCATGTATATTATGTATTGCCGTAAAAATAAGCATCTTTTTGAATTATAGTAAAAAAAGAACAGACTTTTAAATAGTTTCTGTACCAGCAAAATGAGCCTCCAACTCTTTTAAGGTAGCGGCGCTGGTTTTTAAGTCTTTAACTATTTCGCCTTTTTCTAGTACTACTATGCGTTCGCAAACATCGGTTACGTGTAATAAATCGTGACTAGAAATTAAAATAGTTACGCCTTTGGTTTCGGCTAAATCTTTAATAATTCCTTTTAATCTTATTTGCGTGGTTGGGTCTAAATTGGCAAAGGGCTCGTCCAGTATAATAACTTCTGGATGGCCAATTAGTGCGGCAACAATACCTGCTTTTTTCTGATTTCCCTTGCTTAAGTCGCGTAAATACTTTTTCTGATTTAATATTTCGCCGTGAAAAAAATCTTCAAATTCAGCAATAAGCGCATCGACATCTGCTTTGGTTTGTCCGCGTAGTTCGCCAATAAAATAGAAATACTCTTCGGCAGTTAGATAACCAATTAAAAAGCTTTCGTCTATAAACGCAGCTGTAAAGGGTTTCCAATCTTCGCTTTCATGCACCAGAATTTCGTTGTTTTTAATAAATCCGGTGGTTGGTTGAATTAAATCCAGTAATAAACTAAAAAAGGTGGTTTTTCCAGCACCATTATTACCTACCAAACCAAAACTCTGTCCTTTTGGTATGTTTAATGCGTCCATATTCAAGACGGTGGTGCTGTTATATGTTTTTGAAAGATTAGATGTAACAATCATGGTGGTGTAATTTAATTAAAAAGAATTGGTTAATTTTTTTCGGCAAAAGCAGCAATGGTTTTATATTTTCCTTTTTGGTAAATTATTTCAATTTTTCGAAGGAAAAAATTTCTTAAAATTAAACCTAAAATCCCGCTTAAACCTAACACGAGTATGCCTGTTTGGTAATTTACCAATTTGTAAGGCACATAAAATAGCAGCATTGGTAATACCATTTTTGGCAAGGCTATTAACAGTTGCGTCGGGTTAAAACCATTGGTATTGCTAAAGGCTTTGGCTTTGGCATTTAGTTCTACGGGCATTCTGTTTAAGGCGCCACCAAACAAGGTTATAAAGGAATTTAAACCTATATTAAAGGAGGCACCAGCGGCAATAAGCGCATAAATTTCCCAACCAAAATAAATATAGGGCGTGCTTAATATAAAGGAAATAGCCACTGCAAAAATCATTAAATACCATTTAGACTCTAGGTATTTCCGGTATGAAATATTCTGACTCATCATCATTTTATAATACTCGCTGTCCCAGGAAGGCACCAATTGCCCAAAGGTTAGCAAAAAACCTCCGGTAACAAAAATACTTGCAAAGGCTAAAATAGCGGGTGTATCCTTGTAAGTATCCTGCGGAAAAAACACCAAACCATAAAATAGAAAGAGCACAGACATTTTTAAAACTTGCTTGGGCCTAGCGTTGCGCCAAATTAATTTAATATCGTTTTTAATAAAGGGCGCCACACTGCCAAACCTATTAAACCAAGATAAATCTGTTGTTCTTACCGTTTCTATTTTCCTTGAAATGACACCGTCTAGATAAAATCCTTTTTTAATGAAATTAAAATTTAGGGTGTACAAAAACACCAACAATAAGGCCGGCACACCAGCTAGGTACGGATTGTTATACAGTGTATTAAAAGCAAAACCAATAGGCTCCGAGGCGGCATATATACCGTAATATTCCAATCCTATAAGGCTTAGTAACAACACAGCTGTAATATAAAATCCAATATTACTTTTGTTAACTAAAAAATTCAGAAAATTTATAGACCAGGTTATAAACAACACTGCTAGAAACCAGAACACCACATTTACAACTGGATAGCCATTTACTAAAAGAACGATACTAAAAGGCAAAAACAAGAAAAGAGCCAAAAAATTAAAAAAAGATAACATGGTTTTACCCAGTAAATAATGAATAACAGCATCTCTTTTTACAGGAATAACCATTAAGGGTTTTACATTCATAACCGGCAACTGTTGCATAAAATAACGCAACAAAATTTCGAATAAAAACCAATAAATTATAAAATTATTAATCGTGACTACCGGATCTGTTTCTGGCAGTGCTTTTTTAGCAATAAAAAACAAGCCTACCCCAAGAAATAAGGCAATACCACCAAAATATAAAGCGCCTAGGATAAGAAAAATTTTTACGACTATGCCTTTTTGAAAATAAGAAGCTCTTAAAAACTGCTTCCATTCCAAGGTTATAAAATGTTTTATCATATGTTTATGTTTAGTTTACGACTCCACCAAGCGGTATTCTGGGTACGTATTTTGCAGATGAAATGTAGCATTTTTTGGTAACACTACGACAGAAATATAGGTATAAATTATAACGACCGTAAAAACCACTGCACAAATAAGCGGCACACAGCCAGTAAAACCACTGGTATCTGTAAAGGTTAAAATTTGAAAAATTTGCGGCCCTATAAACAAAGTGCCCATGGAGGCGTTACGGAATATAATATCCTCCAAAAGCCACAGTTTTTTATTTGCTTTTTGTTTCTGTTTTATTTTGCGGTTTAAAGCAATGGTTTTTGCAAAAAGTATTAGGCAAAGTAGTAAAAAAAAGGCAACAAAAATTAAGCCGCCATTTTCAAAGGAAAATACGGTATAAAGCGAACCAAAAATAGCCATAGTTACCAAAATTTGAGGCAACCTAAACCAATCTTTAGCGTAATTCCAGAGCAATTTCATATATATTTTAGACATGGCTTTTTGCCGTTCTTCTACCACTTCCATAAAGCCAAAAATGCCAAATTTTTTAAATGATGCATCGCGGGCTTCTTCAAAAGTCATCTTGGGGTTTTCCTCTAGAATAACTTCAATATCATTTGCCATGTGGTCTACGAGTTCTGTTTGCAAATCGTAATATTCCACATAATGTTTTCTGGTAAAAGCGTATAAATCTGCAATGTGTGCTTCGGTTAATGCCATATATTATATAACGGGTTTATATTTTGAAACATAAAATAATCGTAATTGAAATGCTTTAAAAACCAACAACAGAAGTAGCCATATAATAACAGTCGTAAACAATACTATAAATAAGGTTGGACTAGTTTCAATTGTTTGATTCGCGTTGTAACTATTATAAATCATATTTAATACATGAAAAAGAATCACAAAATAAAAACCAAGCCGTTCTAACAACGAAAAGCGCTCTTTTTCAATTCTAGTAAAAATAAAATACATGGAACCCAAAACAACGAATAATGTCATTGGTGCATATTTTAGAATGGTATGTGCTAAATCTGGTTCTAAATAATTTCTAATAAATAAAAAAAGTAAACCCAAGCCTCCTAATGATACAATCCCAAAACCAGAAGTCGTCATTTTAAACAAGGCCTTTACATTACGCTTATCTGCTAATTTATAATAGCCATCGCTTTGTTTTAACAAATGGCGTTTGTTGTTAACCATGTAATCTTTAAAAATACAATAGAAATCGGTTGCCTCATTTTCTTGCATGCGTGCTTCAATTTCCGAAGCCACATGATCTACCATTTCCAAACGAATATCCGTAAACACAACACCCGAATTTTTTAGATAGGTTTCAATAAAACGTATTTCGTTTGCGGTTAATGACATCGTTTAATAACTTAATTTCGGATTAATTAAAGCTTGCAGTGTGGCAATATATTGTTCTAATTCAGAAATTTTATGTACCGTTTCTGTAGTGCCTTTTTCGGTGAGTTTATAATATTTGCGCAACCTGTTGTCTACTTTTGCCACCTCAACATCCAGCAGTCCTTCGGCCTCCAACTTATGCAGTGAAGGATACAGTGCGCCTTCGGTAATTTGAAGCTCCCCTTTGGTTAACGCCTTTACTTTTTGCGTAATTTCATAACCATACATTTTACCATGCTCACTTAAAAGCTTTAAAATGATGGTGTTTAAGCTACCTTTATATAATTTGGAGTTTGCCATATTAAATCAAATATATACATAAATTTCTTATGTATTCAAATTTTTAAATAATTTTTAGCAATTATATGCTTAAAAACAAAGGCTTCACTATTTTTGTGAAAAATCAAATTTATGTCGCATTTCCATACACTTACTGTACAAGAAATTCATAGAGAAACCGATAAATCTGTTGTCATCACCTTTCAGGTTCCCGAGCATTTAAAAGAAACGTATCAGTTTCAAGCAGGCCAATATATTACACTAAAAACACGTTTAAATGGGCAAGAAATTCGTCGCGATTACTCCTTGTGTTCGTCGCCTAAAAGTGGCCAACTGCAAGTTGCTGTAAAAGCCGTTGCAGATGGGATTTTTTCGGCCTATGCCAATAATACGCTGCGCGTGGGCGATACACTAGACGTGGCACCACCTAAAGGCCGATTTGTTTTTGAACCAAACGATAAAAAAACAAAAAACATAGCCTTATTTGCAGCTGGTAGCGGCATAACACCTATTTTAAGTATTATAAAGTGTGCTTTAGAAGAAGAAATACACAGTAAAATTATATTGGTTTATGGCAATAAAAGGCCACAAGACACCATGTTTTTAAACACGCTTTTAAATTTACAACAGGCGTATCAAGACCGTTTTACCATACAATTTGTGTTTAGTCAGGCCGATGAAACCGATGCTATTTTTGGACGCATAGAAAAGAGCACGGTTAATTATGTGATGAAAAATAAACACAAAAACATTGTGGTAGATGCTTTTTATTTATGTGGCCCTGAAGCTATGATCCATACGGTTAAAGATGTTTTAACCGAACACAGCATCCCAACGGAGCGTATTCATTTTGAATTATTTAAAGCTGCCAAACCTACCGAAAACACCAGCAACAATGCCATTCCTGAAGGAAAAACGCAAATTACTGTGGTGGTAGACGAAGAGGAAACAACTTTTGAAATGAGCCAAAAACAAACCGTTTTAGAAGCCGCACTGGATGAAGATTTAGATGCACCTTATTCCTGCCAAGGTGGTATTTGCAGTAGCTGTTTGGCACGTATTACCGAGGGCGAAGCCACCATGCGCCAAAATAATATTTTAACTGATAGCGAAGTTGCCGAAGGTTTAATATTAACTTGTCAAGCACACCCAACCACGCCTACACTAAAAGTAGATTACGACGATATTTAAATAAATACACAAAAAACCTGTTACAGCAAGGAAGTCCCAATAGCTAACATAACGCTATTGGGATTTTATTTTAATGGGCATTTGGTAATGGCTCTGTAAGGAAACCAAGAGCATAAGTTGCAGTAGTTGTTGTAAAACCGACTTTTTTACATTTTACAAAACCCTTATTCCATTACCGCTATCACTTTTTCAACCACGCTAGAAACTGGAATACTACCAGCAGCATCTTTATAATGTTTCGGGTATTTATTACCGTATATAGACGTTGGAATTTTTGGATACTGGTTTCTATCGGCTAACAAGGCATAATCCTCTGGTTGGTTAAAAGGGGCAAAGCCCGCATATGGGTGCGTTACACCCCAAATAGTGACTACTTTTACACCAAGCATAGCAGCTAAATGTGCATTCCCAGAATCCATGGCTAACATAACATCTAAATTGGAAATAAGATCCAATTCCTCATTAAAGTTTAAGGCCCCTGCCACATTAACAACAGCAGGTGGTGTAGCTAATTGATTTAAAATTTGAATTTCCTTTGGTCCACCACCAAACAGCAGTACCTGGTGTTTTTTAGACAAGGTGGCAATAACCTGCTTCATTAGGTTTAGTGGGTATTTTTTGCCATCGTGAGCCGCAAAAGGAGCAATACCAATGCGTTTACCTGATTTTTTGCCCACCAATTTCAAAATATGAGCGTTTAAAGTTGCGGGTTTCGGAAAACTAGGCTGACTTAAACTTATGGGAAAACCCAAGGCTTCAAACACATCCAAATAGCGTTGTTGTGTGGTTTTTAACTGCTTAAAAACCTTGCCTTTTACAAGTTGCTTTTTAGCCTTTCTACCTTTATCTATTGTTACCACCTTCCGAATGCCAAGTAATGGTTTTAGCACTTTGGTGCGCAACACCTTATGCAAATCTAAAACAGCATCAAAACCTTCTTTTTTTAAGGCTCTGGACAATCTGTATAGCCCTGGCAAGCCTTTATGTTTGCCTTTAACATCGGCATGAAAAACCCGTACATTTTCTAAATTACGAAATAACGGAGCAAAATTACCACGTGTTAACACTGTAACCTTTACCTCTGGGTATTGCGCTGTAAATGCCCGCAGTACTGGAACGGTCATTGCCACATCGCCCATGGCAGAAAGTCGGATAACAAGTATGTGTTTGGGTTTAGACATGGCTAACGGTGTTAGCTTTAGTATTACTTAAAGTAACCAATGGACACTTAAAAAAAGGGATATATCAGTTTATTTTTGAGAGCGCAGTACAGGGTTTAGCTCATCATCATTATACATTTTCATTTGCTTGTACACCTTCATGTATTTATCGCCTTTTTCAATGTCGGCTAATAGCGTATCAATGGCAGTGGATAAATCCACACGCTGCTCCAACAAAACGTCAAGTTTACTTTGGCAGGCTGCTAGGTGTGCTTCTGAAGCATCTGTACGCGTAGCCTCTTCGTGCATATGGTACACTTTTAAGGCTAAAATAGATAACCTGTCAATTCCCCAGGCAGGGCTTTCCGTATTTATAGTTGCCTGTGCTTTTGGGGTAACATGCTTGTATTTATCTAAAAAATAGCTATCTATATATTCCACCATATCGGTTCTATCCTGGTTGGAGGCATCTATTTGACGTTTCAGTTTTAAAGCCGCTACCGGATCTATTTGTGGGTCGCGAATAATGTCTTCATAATGCCACTGTACGGTGTCTATCCAACATTTTCTGTATAGTAAATGCTCCAATGTTTGTGTGTCCTTATCGTAAGGATTGCTAAAAGGTTGGTCTACGGAATCAACAACATGATAGGTTTTTATAACCTCTTGAAATATTTTATTGGCTTTTTCTGAAAACATAATGTAAAAATTTTGAAAGACAAATATAAACCTATTTATTAACTTTACGGTTCAAAACAAAAACAGGATGCATATTCATAATATTTCGGACAACAATTCAATTTTAAATACTTTCATTTCTGAAATGCGCGACAAACACATTCAAAAAGACGCCATGCGTTTCAGACGAAATATAGAACGCATTGGCGAAATTTTGGGATATGAATTAAGCAAATCGCTGCAATACGAACCCATAAATATTCAAACACCACTGGGTACGGCTTCCGAATTTATAGCCACAGACAATATTGTTTTATGCTCCATTTTACGCGCTGGTGTTCCGCTACATAACGGTTTACTAAACTATTTTGATAAGGCAGAAAATGCTTTTATTTCAGCTTACAGACACCATAAACACAACCCGGAAAGTTTTGAAATAGTTGTTGAATATTTGGCCTGTCCAGATTTAGAAGGCAAAACACTTATTTTGGCAGATCCTATGCTAGCCACTGGGCAGTCTATGGTAGCTACTTTTGAAGCGCTAAAGCCTTTTGGAAAGCCAAAAGCGGTTCATTTGGTAAGTGTTATTGGTGCACAAGAAGGTTTGGAATACGTTGCAAAACATTTTAGTGCGGACACCCACCTTTGGATTGCCACGGTAGATGCCCAATTAACCAACAAAGGCTACATTATGCCTGGCTTGGGCGATGCTGGCGATTTAGCCTTTGGCCAAAAACTACAAAATTAGACCAAAACCTGTAGCTACAATAAGCAGCCAAATTAAAATTTCGCGAAACCATTTTTCCGAAATATGTTCTACATAGTTTGTTACAATAAGTGCCAACGGACCCACCAAAAAAATAAACTCGGCGCCCGTTTTTTCTGGCGCAATACCAATAATTAGCAAACCAATAATGGCCGTTAATAAAATAAGCATGTAGGAGGGCCTGTAATTTTTGGCTTTGTTTTTAATATTAAATAGGTAATAAACCGAAGCCCAAACAAAATACGACAAGTAACAAGTAGCTCCAATAATAATCTGCCGCGTATTTAAAGCACTAAAATCCAAACTAATGCTGGTATTAATTTGCTGTATAAAATACAAAACAGGAATACCCAAAAGTATTAAAACCGTGCAACCAATTAAGCCCACAGATAAAGCCCCTACAACCGGAATAAGCCAATTTTTTGTGCCGTTTATAACATACAACACAAGCGCTGCGTAGAGTATTACAAAAAATAAGATGCTCCAAAAATAAAACAAGCTAGCCAAACTTATCCAAATGGCAGCATCTAATATTTTTTTCTTAACATCTTTTTGCGAGCGCAAGCTAACCAAGCGCCGTAAAGCTAGTAAGATGAAAAAATGCGCCACAATTAATTTTGTATGTGTTAATGTTTGCAACATTAACAGCATAAACAAGCCATAAAACAGGAGGTTGTAACTGTTTTTTTGTGTGAGTTTGTTTTTGCTTGAAAAGAACTCGAAAACAAATAACGCAGCGAAACAAATAATAAAGATTCCTAGTTTTTGAACTGCCCATAAAATAGAAACTTCAGAACTTAAGCGATAATTGGCAATGCCGAAACCCACAAACAAACCAAGTAATACAAGCACAAAATGTACGGGTGTGGATTTTTTAAAAAACTTTGAAATCATTATTTTGGACGCACTAAAATATTTGGACGTTAAGTAAATTGGGTAAATTACTAATATTCTCAACAAATAATTTACATTTCTTTTGAAAAAGATGTAATTTTGCCTTTACAGAAGTTTATACAGACATTCAACGCTCATAATTTTGAGCTTTAAAAATTTATATCATGACAGATTTCTTTTATGCCATCGAGGACTTATTTGTAAATGTATTATTTGCTCCTTTTGATGCTTTTGCTGTTTTAGAGTTAGAAAATTGGTTTGCAGCCAATGCCGTAAATTGGCTTTTTATGATAATTGGAGCCGTAGCATTTGTTTACTGGATGATTCAACTAAAGAAGTTTAACGACAACAACGAGGAAGATAAAAGCATTACCTCGCACAGTTATCTATAAATCGAATCCAATATCTTTTCTATAATACATCGTATCAAAATATAGCTTATCTATGTTTTGATACGATTTTTTTAGTGCCTCTTGGTACGTATTGCCATAGCTAGTAACGGCCATAACCCTTCCCCCCGATGTAATTACCTTTTCATTTTCAAGTATGGCACCTGCGTGAAATACTAGCGAATCGGTTATGGTTTCTAATCCGCTTATTTCCTTCCCCTTTTGGTAAGCCTCTGGATAACCCCCAGACACCAACATTACAGTTGTAGCGGCGCGCTTATCAATTTCAATATCAATAGCATCTAGTGTTTCAGTAGCCATTGCCTGAAATATCTGAACCAAATCGTTTTTTAAACGGGGTAAAACCACCTCGGTTTCTGGATCGCCCATACGCACATTGTATTCAATAACTTTAGGGCTATTGCCTACCTTTATTAAGCCAATAAACACAAATCCTTTGTAGGGTAAATTGTCTTTTTGAAGTCCGCTAATTGTTGGTTTTACAACCTGCTCTTCAATTTTATTTAAAAATTCTGCTGTGGCAAAAGGCACAGGCGAAACGGCTCCCATACCACCCGTATTTAAACCTGTATCGCCTTCTCCAATACGCTTATAGTCTTTGGCAGTTGGTAATATTTTATAGTTTTTACCGTCTGTTAACACAAAACAACTTAATTCAATACCGTCTAAAAATTCTTCAATAACTACGGTTGTTCCTGCGCTGCCAAATTTAGAATTTAACAACATATTTTTTAGTTCGGTTTTAGCCGCTTCTAACTCATTAAGTATAAGCACGCCCTTTCCGGCCGCCAAACCATCTGCTTTTAAAACATAAGGTGGTTTTAAGGTTTCTAAAAAGGCACAACCAGCTTCCACTGTTTCGGCATTAAAACTCTGGTAAGCAGCGGTAGGTATGTTATGGCGCATCATAAATTGTTTGGCAAATGCTTTACTACCCTCCAACTGGGCGGCAGCTTTTTGCGGACCAATTACCACTACATGTTTTAGAGCCGCGTCCTGTAAAAAGAAATCGTGAATACCTTGTACCAGCGGATCTTCAGGGCCCACTACTACCATAGTAATATGTTTATCCAACACCAGTTCTTTTATGGCCTTAAAGTCTGTTACACTTACGGGCACATTGTTTGCAATGGCTGCCGTTCCGGAATTACCCGGCGCTACAAAAAGTGTGTTACACAACGGGCTTTGTTTTATTTTCCATGCAAATGTATGTTCTCTGCCGCCAGATCCTAGTATTAAAATATTCATATTTTTTGTATTGTAGTTGTTGCTGTTTGCTGCAAAAATAATTGCTTTTAAACTTAAAAAGCAATTATTTTACAAAAACATATAAACGCCATTTGGTTTGAACTTATTCGATTTTTCATTAAAACTTAACGGATTCCCCATAAAGCTAGCCGAAAAACATTTAATGGTTGTACAAAACCTAAAAGCCGATGCGTTTAAAGCCTATGTAGCAGAGAAAAAAACAGATATTGTTGCCTACCATATGGCAAACAATCCATTTTATCAGGATTTTGTAAAAAACATTAACCCGGAAAGTTGGAGCCAAATACCCATTATTACCAAGCAAGACTTACAACAGCCGTTGGCAAAACGTTTATCTAGAAACTACAGTAAAAACCAAGTTTATATTAATAAAACCTCCGGTGCTTCTGGCGAACCTTTTATTTTTGCGAAAGATTATTTCTGCCACGCCCTTACTTGGGCTGTTATAAAAAACCGATTTTCTTGGTATGGTTTAAACTTTAACAATTCCAAACAAGCCCGGTTTTATGGCATTCCACTAAACACCAAAGATTATTATAAAGAGCGCCTTAAAGACGTTTTAAGCAACCGGTATCGGTTTCCTGTTTTTAATTTAAGTGCCGCGGCTCTGGAGGCTTATTTAGAAAAATTTAAGTCTACCGCATTTCAGTATATAAACGGCTATACCAGTACTATTGTACAGTTTGCCAAGTATTTGGAGCAGAAGAATCTAGTTTTAAAAATAATATGTCCTACACTAAAGGTATGCATTGTAACTTCCGAAATGCTTTTTGATAGCGATAAAAAACTTATGGAAAAACAGTTTGGTGTTCCTGTTGTAAACGAATATGGTGCATCGGAATTGGACATCATTGCTTTTGAAAATACCCAAAACCAGTGGCAAATAACCAGTGAAACGTTGTTTGTTGAAATTGTAGATGAACAAAACAAAATAGTACCATTGGGCCAAGAAGGCCGCATAGTTATTACTTCTTTGTACAATAAAGCACATCCGTTTATTCGATACGATATTGGTGATATTGGAAGCCTTACGGAAAATAGTACTTTACAAAAACCCATACTTAAAAAGCTAACAGGGCGCTGCACAGATTTTGCCATGTTACCCAGCGGTAAAATAGCTCCCGGCTTAACCTTTTATTATATAACCAAACAAATTATTGAAAATGAGGGCTTGGTACGCGAATTTACCATTCAACAATTGGAGCCTAACACCTTTAAAATAACCTATGTTAGTGCAAGCAGTTTAACCCATGCTAAACAACAAGAAGTTATTACCGAAATGACGCGTTATTTAGAACCTAATTTAACCTTTATTTTTGAACGCACCACCAACTTAAAGAGAAGTAAAAGTGGTAAATTAAAACAGTTTTCCTCTGTTGTAAAGCAACCCTAATGGCCAAAAGTATTTTAATTATTACTAGTTACTACCCGCCAGAAAGCGGCGCTGCTGCCAACCGTATATTTGAATTGGCAACGGGATTACAAAAACACCATTTTAGGGTATCTGTAGTTACGCCCATGCCCAATTACCCAAAAGGAAGTATTTTTAAGGCCTACAGCGGTAAATTAAAACAAACGGTTCTAGAACAGAATGTCACAGTACACCGGTTATGGTTGTACGCTAGCAATTCTAAAAACAAGTTACTACGCTTGTGGGCCATGATATCCTATAGTTTAAGTTTAATTTGGTTTTTTATTTGGCATAAAATTCCGGATACTGTTATCGTGCAATCGCCCCCACTGGTAGTTGCGTTTACTTGCATGTTGTGCTTAAGACGCAAAAAAAGAAAACTTATTTTAAATGTAAGCGACTTATGGCCTATGGCGGGTTTAGAATTAGGCGCTTTTAAAAAGAATTTTAGTTATAAAATTTTGGAAAAAATAGAGCGATTTAATTACAACCAAGCCGATTTACTATTGGGACAAAGCCACGAAATTATTGCGCATATACGTGGTATGTTTCCAGAAAAAAAAACCTTCTTATACCGAAATTACCCCAACTTTAAGCCGCCCATTTTATTAGATTCCTCAAAAAATGCTAACAAAATTACGCTGGTTTATGCCGGCCTCTTGGGTGTTGCACAAGGTATTTATAAACTCTGTACCAGTTTGGATTACACGCATATAGTGTTTCATATTTATGGGGCAGGTGCAGAAAAAGAAAGCATCGTTCAGTTTATTAATAGCAACCCCCAATTACCCATCGTGTACCATGGCGAAGTGTCCAGGAACGCGCTACACCAAGTGTTAGGCCGTTATGATGTTACCATTATTCCGTTACTAAATAGAATTTATGGTTCAGTACCATCCAAAATATTTGAATACGCCAGGCTAGGAATTCCTATGCTTTATTTTGGTGGAGGCGAAGGTGAAACGCTCATTAAACAGTACGAATTAGGATGGGTTGTTGAAGCTGGAAATTATCAGGCATTAAACCAAACCATTAAAACGCTAACAACAGCGGGAATAGACAGTAAAAACCGTCTTATTATACAACAAACGGCTCAAAAAAATTTCGACTTTAACAAGCAACTCTCACAGCTGAAAAAATTGCTTTAATAGGCTTTTTCTTCGCCTTTAATGGCGTTTAAAAAGGTTTTAATAATGATTTTTAAATCTAATAGAAGCGACCAGTTTTCAATATAAAATATGTCGAATTTAACACGGCCAATAATGTCCTTATCGGTTTCTACTTCGCCGCGGAACCCACTAATTTGAGCCAAACCTGTTATTCCTGGCTTTACAAAATGGCGTACCATAAACTTATCTATACGCTTGGCATACATATTTGTATGGCTTACCATGTGTGGTCTGGGCCCTACTACAGACATATCGCCAAAAAACACATTATAAAATTGAGGCAATTCGTCAATGCTGGTTTTGCGTATAAACCTACCTATTTTAGTTATGCGCTGGTCGTCCCGTGTAGCTTGATACAAATGTGCGTCCTTATTAGGCATCATGGAGCGGAATTTATAACAATTAAACTCTTGGTAATTAAACCCATTTCTGGTTTGTTTAAAAAACACAGGACCTTTGGATTCTAATTTAATAAGGATAGCAATAATGGGTGTTAACCAGGATAAGATGAAAAGAATAACACAAGCAGAAAAAACAATATCGAAAAAGCGCTTTACAAATAAATTTGCGGGATCGTCCAGAGCGATATTTCGAAGAGATAAAACCGGAATATAATCGTAGTATTCATAGCGCAATTTTTTGGCATAAATATCCTTATTATCTGGAATAAACTTTAGTACAATTAAATTGTTATCGGCAAAATCGATAACCCGACTCATTTCCGAATTGGTAAGTTCAGATACGGAGCAGTACAGCTCTTCGATAGCTTCTTCTTTAAGAAACTTAAAACAGGCTTCTAGCGTGCTACCATTTTTATCTTTTAAACTAAAGGTTTTTTTTAGCTTATAGCCATATTCGGGTCTGGTATTGAAAAATTTTTCTAAATCGGCGGATTGTTTATTCCGTCCAATAATAACGGTAGTTCGGAAATTGCCTCCTAAAACACTTCGGTATTTTTGCAACAAATAATAAAACGTAATTTTAAATGCAGTAACAATTAAAAATACGGCACCAATGTATTTTAAAATAGTGCGAGGTTCCAAATCTAGTTCGCTATAAAAGCCAGAAAAAGCAAATACAAACAACCCAAACAGCACCATTTGCTTAAAAGCCAATGAAATAATGGTTACCTCTTTTGTGTATCTAAAAACCTCGTAAAATCCAGACTTTACAGATATAAAAATCCAGCCCAAAGTAGTTACAATGGTAAAAGGAATAGGGTTAATGTTAGGAAAAAAGTAAAACACCGCCAAGATATTTATAACACCTAAATCGAATGCATATGAAATAGGCCTTATATAAATGGAATATCTACCGTGTTTTATTTGACTCATTATGCTTTAATATGCTTGGAAAAATCTTTGTGCTCGCTTCTGTTTAGTTCCTCTGGTGTTAGCTGCTTAAAATATTGAAACGTTTTGGCCATGCCCTCTGCCCGGTCCACCTTTGGTGTCCAGTTTAATAGTTTTTTTGCCAACGAAATATCTGGTTGTCTTTGCAACGGATCGTCTGTTGGCAAAGCTTTGTAAACTATTTTTTGATTGGTACCGGTTAGTTTTATTATTTCTTCGGCAAAATCCTTGATAGTTATTTCGTGCGGGTTACCAATATTTACGGGGTAGGCGTAGTCACTAAAAAGTAATTTAAAAATACCATCTACCTGATCGTCTACATAACAAAATGAACGCGTTTGTGCACCGGTACCAAACACCGTTAAATCTTCGCCACGTAGTGCTTGCCCCATAAAGGCTGGAATTACACGCCCATCATTTAGGCGCATTCGCGGTCCGTAGGTATTAAAAATACGCACAATGCGGGTTTCTAAACCGTGAAATCTGTGGTATGCCATAGTTATCGATTCCTGAAACCGTTTGGCTTCGTCATAAACGCCACGTGGTCCTATGGTATTTACATTACCATAGTAGTTTTCGGTTTGTGGGTGTACAAGCGGATCGCCATAAACCTCGGACGTGGAGGCAATTAGTATTCTAGCCTTTTTAGCCTTTGCCAAACCCAATAAGTTATGAGTCCCTAAAGAGCCTACCTTAAGCGTTTGGATGGGTATTTTTAGGTAATCGATTGGGCTTGCCGGCGATGCAAAATGTAAAATATAATCCAAAGGTCCATCTATTTTTACAAATTGCGTTACATCGTGTTCAATAAATTCGAAGTTTTCATGCTCCATTAAATGCGCAATATTTTTTTTATCGCCCGTAATGTAGTTATCCATTCCGATAACCTGAAAGCCCTCTTTAATAAAACGGTCGCTTAAATGCGAACCTAAAAAACCTGCTGCCCCTGTTATTAATACCTTTTTCATAAATAAATTAATGCTTTAAAGCCAATTACTAGAGCCTTATGCTACCTAGCAAATGTTGTAATTATATCCAGTTATTATTAATTAGTTAGACTGCATAAAATTTGGCCGTTGGCTTCCTATTTTATAGTAAATAAACCCTATATCTTCCATTTCTTGTTGGTTTAAAATACCCCTACCGTCAAATACAAATGCTGGTTTTTCCATGGCGTCAAAAATGGCTTGCCAGTTATAAGTTGTAAATTCGTCCCATTCGGTTAAAACAGCAATGGCGTGCGCATTTTTACAAGCTTTGTAAGGGTCCTTTTCAACCGTTAAAAGTTGTCTGTTTTGCTCTGGCAACCGGGTATTTAAATATTCTAAATCTGCATAAATACGCTCCGAAGCCACTTTAGGATCGTATACAACTACATGAGCTTGCTCGCTTAACAAATTATCGGCTACTTGAATGGCTGCCGACTCGCGCGTGTCGTTTGTATCCTTTTTAAAGGCCCAACCCAGAAGCGTTATTTTCTTGCCAGAAACGGTATTGTATAGCGTTTTTACAATATGGTCTGAAAAGCGTTGTTTTTGATGATTATTCATAAGCACCACCTGCTCCCAGTAATTGGCAACCTCATCTAAACCGTAGGATTTAGCAATATAAACAAGGTTTAAAATATCTTTTTGAAAGCACGACCCTCCAAAACCTACGGATGCTTTTAAAAATTTTGGTCCAATGCGGGTATCCATGCCAATAGCTTTGGCTACCTCATTGACATCGGCACCTGTTTTTTCGCAAATTTCGGACATGGCATTAATGGAAGAAACGCGTTGTGCAAGAAAGGCATTTGCGGTTAGTTTGGATAATTCTGAAGACCACACATTGGTAGTTAAAATTCGGTTTTTAGGCACCCATTGCGCGTAAACATCCACTAGTGCTTGAATGGCTTTTTCGCCTTCTGGTGAGGTATCGCCACCTATAAGCACGCGATCTGGATGTAACAAATCCTGTACAGCGGTGCCCTCGGCTAGAAACTCGGGGTTCGATAATATTTGAAAAGAAGCCTTGTTGCCTGAATTGTCTAAAATACTTTTTATGGCCGATGCCGTACGTACGGGCAATGTCGATTTTTCAACAATTATTTTATCCTGTTTGGCCACTTTAGCAATTTGACGGGCACATAACTCGATATATTTTAAATCGGCTGCCATGCCTTTACCTTTACCATAGGTTTTGGTTGGTGTATTTACAGAAATAAAAATCATTTCGGCGTTGGTAATGGCTTTTTCTACATCTGTTGAAAAAAACAAATTTCTATTTCGTGCTTCCTTAACAATGGCATCTAAACCTGGCTCGAAAATAGGTAGATTATTTAAATCTGCATCATTCCAAGCAGCAATACGCGCTTCGTTAATATCTACTACCACCACGTTTATATCCGGACATTGCTGCGCAATTACAGCCATAGTAGGGCCTCCAACATAACCAGCACCAATACAACAAATGTTTTTGATTTTCATAATTTAAATTTTTAATATTTTGTAAGAACGCTTTCAAACAACCTTAAATATGCTTGGTTAATTTTTTCCCAATTAAATTTAGTAGCAATTTTATTTACATTGTTAGTAATAAGCGTTTTGTTATTTAATTTGTTTAAACTGTTTGCAAAAAAGACAACCTCTTCAGGGGTTTTAAAGTAATAAGCGTCCTCTGCAAGAATAGCTTTATTGAAAACATTATTGTGCGCAATAATTAACGCATTACTAGCCATGGCCTCCAATAACGATGGATTTGTACCACCCACAGAATGCCCATGGAAATACAGATTAGAAAAATAGCGTAAATTATTTAAATGTGCTAAATTATATACCCCACCAATGAATTTAATGTGCGGATAATCCTGATATTTTTCTTTTAAATAGGCTCCAAACTTGTTAACATCGTGTTTGCCAACCACTAGAAATGTTTGTTTGCTATTTGCCTGACTTATGCCATCTAAAATTGTTTCAATATTATTTTCTGGCTCCAAACGTGCCACAAGCATATTATAGTTATACGGCGCTACGTTATACGCTTTTAAAACAGTGCTATCTGGTGTTTTAAAAACATGTGCCCCATATGCGATATAAGTGGATTGTTTTTGGTACGTATCCGTTAGGTAAGCTTGTATTCCAATAGAATCGGCCACTAAATGATGACTACTTTTAACGGCCAGTTTTTCGGCATATTTTAAAAAGGTTTGTACTTTTCTAGAATATTTACTTCGTTTCCATTCCAGACCATCCATATTGGTTATAATAACGGCATTTTTTGGCAAAAACCAATGCCACACAGAACTACTGGTATAACCTAACTGCAAAATGATATCGAAGTTGTTTTTTCTGGTATCCAAAATGCACATTAAGTCGTAAACAAATTGAGCCGGCGTGCCCAAGGTTTTTTCCGGGTCCAAACAATGTTTAATTTTTACACCCTTAAAATAGCTTTCTTTATGGGGGTGTTGGCTGGAGTTATAAACCGTAACATCGTGCCCCTTTTCAACTAAAAAAACAGCAAAAAACTCTGCAAACTGCTCAAATCCACCATGGTAATTAGGAATGCCTCTTGTTCCTAAAATTGCTATTTTCAAAATAAATATGTTTTGCTATCAGAAGTGTGTTAAAAAAATAGAATAGAATAATGCCTATATTTCTCACTAAAATTACTTCAAAGATAAAAACAAATGACACTAAAGCTATAAAAAAGATGTGCAAAATGCTTTTACTTCGTATAGCCATGTAACAACTATATACCATATAGCAGATAAAAAACAAGCATGTAAAAACGCCATACGTAATAAACATATGAATGTACTGATTGTGAATGTTTTTACCTTCATTCCAATTAGGTGCTAAATTGTACGATAGGTAATAATAATCCAGATTATCTTGAATATCCCCTTCGCCAAAACCGGTTAAGGCATTTCCAGACTCTAGGGTGTGATAAATACCTAAAGTTGCCATAATATACCGCAACTCTAAATCGCTAATGGCTTGCTTTTCTTCGTAAGTAAAAATTTTCTTTTCCGGATAAACATTGGTGGGTTTAAAATTAAGTGTGCTTTTATGAAATTTTAAACCATCTACAAATCGTTCCTTTACAAAGGGTGTATTGTACACTAACGCCACGACAAGCAACCCAAGCACAAATTTAAGCTTGGCTTTTAGATTGTTTAATTTTAGAACCAGTAAAACGGTGTAAGCTACCGCATTAAAAAACAACACCGCCTTGGAAGCGCAAAAGGCCAATCCTACTATTAAAACAAAAACAGCATACGCTTTTACATATTTAGAAATGGATTGCCCATTAACATACAAAAAAATTAAGGCCAAGGATAACAAGATAGCATAGTAAACCGGATGCTGATCATAAAGTGCTGTAAACTCATGAAAAACCGTACTTGTAATACTGGCGCCATTAAACACTTTAATACACACATGCACTAGCAAGGCCGATACACTTAACACCGCTGCATAAAATAAAAACCGAAATACAGTAGTAACCGTTTTGGTATTAACGGTAGCATTAGCAACAATAAATGCCAATAATACCATGAGCAAATTTAGGTCTATAGACCGTATCCCTTCCTGAAAATTTCTGCTAAATACACTACTTAAAACAGTAATAACAAAAAATACTACCGGAAAAACAAAAACAAAGGATTTAAGTTTTTTAAGCGTTTCTCGTTTAAAAAAAACAATATTATAAACTACAGCTAGTATTACAGCTAGGTTGGCAATGTTTAGTTTAAAAAGTAACGCAGCAGCAACAAGCCCCAAAAGCACGTCTTGAACGCTTTTAGTATTGTGGTTCCTAATTTGTGCTAGCATTGTTTACAAGGTTTAACAGTTGTTGCGTTTTCGATTCCCAGGAATGGTTTTCTAAAACTAGGGGCGCTTTCTTGTTTTCGGTGGCGTTTATTTCATTTACAAACTCTTGAGGTGTATTAGCAATGTAAACATATTCCGATAAATCTTCCAACCCATTTGCATTGGTACCTACAACTTTTTTAGCCGTTGCTAAATACTCGTAAACCTTTATTGAGTTAGCGCCAGATTTTTTTTGATCTGCCACAACATACGGCACAATACACACATCAAAATGTTTAACATAAATGGGGTAGGTATCGTAATGCTTATCGCCCAGAAAAAAAACATTAGGCCGTTTAATAATCTGTTTGTAAACTTGTTTATCCAATATTTGCCCTACAAACACAAACGATAAATTTGGTGCCAATTTGGTAACTTTATTAATTAGGGCTACATCTAGCAACTGACTTATTTTACCCCCAAAACCAATTATTGGGTGCGGAATAGCCTGCATATCCTTTGGTTTTGGTAAAACGGTATTTTGCACAAAACGCTGGACATCTACACCATTTTTTATGAGCACCAATTTCTTTGGTTTGTAAGCCTTGTTAAAAGCAGTAATATTATCTTTAGAATTTGTAATCCAAAAATGCGCTCGGTTTGCATACGTATGGTAGCCCGCTTTTATTTGCGGCATTAAATGTTTGTACACTTTAAATTTTAAGAAATTATCCCAAGCATCTAATATAGAAAGTGGGGCGTGTAACTGTTCCGATAATTTATATGCAAAAATATTTTGATTAAGTAGGCAGTATTTAGACTCCATGTTTAAAAGCCTTAAACAGTCCTTTATAAAGGCCAAGTACTGTTTGTTGCCATATTGATTTATAAACCATTTATAGCCTGTAAACGCCTGTGAGAACATGTTTTTAGAAACATAATCTACAAGATAGACATCTTTTTTTATCTCGTATAATTTAAAATTGGACTTTGCCAGTATTACCTTACCTGAAATGAGATTTGGTTTTTTCTTTATTAGAATTTCTAAAAGGGTTGTTGGCCTGTTAATAATAAGGGTTGTAACACCAGGTGTTTTGGTTAATTCCCCTATAAAGTGAGCGTCCCGAGTCCTGCAACCTTCTAAAATAATTTTACGCCAATCGTGGAAGGGAACAACTACAATATTCATTAATTTGTGCTTTGTTTAAAAATTCCAAATACTGTTACCATTATTCCAATATCACCAAAAATGGTGGTCATAAAGGCATATGTACATAAAACAGAAAAAACAAAGATAGTTTGATACCTAGGAACATCCAAACTTTTTGCGAGCCGGAATAACAAAATAAACAATAACAATAGGCCCAAAATCCCCAAGTCGGCGTAGCTCCAAATTATCTGCGAAAAATGCTGGGTATTTGTAAATTTCCCTTTCAGAATATTGAAATAAGAGTACGGTCCGTCTCCAATAATTTTAAGTGGTACGTGTGTGGCGTAAGCTATAAGAACTTGAGGCCGTTTGGCTATGCCTCTTTCAAAATTTCTTATCGATTTTTCTTTATTATATTCATTGTAAATAAAATGAATTTCGCTCTGTACTGGTTTAATCTTTTTAATTTGAGAAATAAAAACAGTGGAAAAAGCTAAAGCAATAAAAAAGCCAATTAGTTTTAATTTTCTGGGTACTATTTTATAAATAGAATATACCGAAATAAGGATTAAAATTAATTTAGAAATATTGGATTCCGAATATAGAATTGTAAATGCCAAATACAAGAAAATTAAAACGGGGTACTTTGTAATCTCTTTATTCTTGTTGTTTTCAAGAATATTAAAAACATTTAATAATAAAAATAAACCTAAAGCGTGGTCGGCCTTTAAAAAAAAGGTTCCAAACATAATATCGGCTTCAATAATACCTTGACCACTTCTATTAATTTGAACAAGAACCGGATACGCTATTTTTTGGAGCATCATTAATGGCAACTGAACACAAGCAATAATCAAGAATAAGCGGTTTATAAACAACTGACTTATATAGCCCTCTTTTTTGTTAATACGAAAAAACAAATACACGCCTAAAGGCAATAAAAAAAAGAGTAAATACAGTACTGTTTTTAACCCCGATGTTAAATTAGTTAAAGCACTTAAGACTATTAAAAACCCAAACGCTAAAAACCACAGCACAACCCTATTTAATATTACAATTTGCTTGGTATAATAGTAAGCCGTAATAAAAAACAAAATAATAAATATTGAGATATAGGTTAACAGCGTATTAGGGAACCCAATAATAAGTTGTAAAAAACCGCCTGCCACAAAAGTGATAGCAATAATAGCATAAAAGCTAATAATAAACAGTTTTCTTAAATACTCCATATTTTAAAACTAGGCTGTTGGGTAATACTTAAAATTTAAAATTAATGGTTACAATGGCTGTAATGTATTCTTTTAAGGAAGCACCCGTCATTCTGTGGGTTAACAAGCGCCAACTAGGCACAAAAAGTGTGACCGCAGCAACTACTAACGACCACGCCACCGCTTCGATACTATAATTAGCGCCAATATAAATAAATATTGGCATTATTAGAACGTTTAGTAGGTTCCAATAAAATTCCAAATCCGTTCGCCCTGTGGCCGTAACTAAACTTCCAATTGGATTTCCAATAGCTCTAAAAATCATGTATAAGCTTAATATGCGCACAAGCGTAACAATGTTATCGAAACCAGCACCATACATAATGGTTACAATAACAGGTGCAAATACGATGATAAGAATATAAACTGGAATATTTATAGACGACACTATTTTTATTAGCTTCAAATAATTTGTTTTTAACAAGGCCTTATCCATTTGAAATTTTGCCAGTGTAGGCGAGGCCACTTTAATTAAAATTGGATTAATAATTTGTGCCGGCCTAAATACCAATTGTTTAGCTAAACTGTAACCACCTAAAATTTCGGTTGAAAAGAATTTACCAATAAGTAATATGTCTAAATCTCTATTAAAATAATTAACAACCTGACCACCTACCTGATATATTCCTATTCTTAAAAAAGGTAAGGTTTCGTGAAATTTAAAATGCATGAGTAAGCCATATTTTTTTAGGCCTAAAGCTATAAACAATAAATTGGCTAGCGCATATTGAAGTAACGCTGAATACACCAAAGCCAACACACCGTAGTTATTTACCGCAAGCCAAATGGCTAAAACTAACGACGCCACAGCGGCTATCATATCTATAAGGCTGATACTTTTAAAATTAAGATGTTTGGTTTCAATGGTTTTAAACTGAATGCCAGCACCTGAAATTATAAGGTTTAACCCTAACAACGGAATTAAGGTATTTAGCGCGGGTTCTTGATACAAGTTGGCTACCAATGGCGTTATTACCCATAATAAACCGTAAAGCCCCAAACACAAAACAATATTAAACCAATACAAGCTGGCGTATTGTTGTTTGCTAATAGTTTGTTTGTGCAAAATAGCCGTGGACAAGCCCATGTCGCTAAACAAGTTCATAAAGCCCATAACAAACGTTATTAAAGCCATGAGTCCAAAATCTGACTTATCTAAAAACCTAGCTAAAATACTTATTTTAAGGATAGCCACCACTGCTAAACATGCGGTAGCAAAGGTTGTCCATTTTAAACCTAATATTACTTGTCCTTTTAGCGACATATGGTTACATAATGGTTTTTATAAGCATGTTTATGTTTTGTAAAACCGCGTTTTCGCTAAATATTGCTCGTAGCTGTTGCCTGTTTTCTGTTACCACCGCGGCCTCTAATTTCGTGTTTTTAAATTTAGGGAAGTCTGTTTCCAGATTAAAAATAGTTATGTTTTTGGTACGAAAAAAATTAAAAGCTGGATTCTTTTCAGATAAATATACTCTGCAGCCTAAATACAGCATGGCAATAATGTTTCCCATGGCTTGTTGCCTGTAATGATAAAAAATACCTGTAGAACACGAAGCTAAAATTTTTAAATAATCCTGGCGCGGCATAAAATCTAATAAAGGCACAAAATTATCCTTAAAATGTGCTTTCCCTTCCTTTAAAACATAGGCTTTGTATTTTGGATTGTCTCCATAGCTTAAAGGTGTGTATAGTTTTATATTGTTGTGAAGCTGCTGTTTGGCTAAAAATGAAAAAACATCCACATGATTGCTCTCTATGGAATTAGAATTTCCAATTAAAATATGCGTAGCGTCGGTTTGCAAAGTTAGATGTTCGTTACCACCTAAATACTGATTTAGCGTACTAAAAGGAGAATAAATAAATTGAAACTTATTGGGGTAATATTTAGAAAAGCACTCGAAATCTTCCTGCAAATAAGAAACAAAGTAGTCTACTTTTTTTAATGCTTTAAAAATAGTGGTGTATCGGTCTTTTTCTCGTGTATCAATTTTAAAATATAAATCCCTTGTGCATCTATTTTTTAAAATTAATCTGCCCAACCTTAAGTTTTTAACAGTGTTTATTAAGTACTTGTTGGTAAAATAGGCATAGGTTTGTGGTTTTATTCTGGGCAACCCATAAATATCAAAACCCCACGGGTACCAAGCTATTTTAAGGTTTACCGTGAGTGCATTAATAACCCGGGCATATTCCAAATGACAGGCATGCATTAAAATAGCGGTAACTTGTAATTCCTGTACTAAATTATTAATATTATTTGAGGCTTCATTGAATTTTATAAGCGACCCCGCTCTGGATGTAATGTATTGGTAAGGCTCGTTTTTGTTTTCAACAAACACCAGAAACCGACTAGTTTTGTCCACTTTGCTAAAGTTTTCAATAATCTGATCGGTTACCTTTTCGTCTATTACAAAATGTAGAAGCATTACAATTGTACCTCGTTTAAAAGTTTTATTATTTTATTGGTATCTGCCACAGAAAGTTCATAATACATAGGCAAGCGCAATAGGCAATTTGAATAATGATTGGTTAAAGGCAGTTGTCTACCGTCGTGTTTATTTTTGTAAAAAGGACTTTCGTGTAGGCTTAGATAATGAAAAACCGACAAAATGCCATGGGATTTTAATTTTTCAATAGCCTTAGCGCGTTTAGTCGTATTTTTAAAAACTAAATAAAACATATGGCCATTATTGGTGGCATATGTAGGGATGTGTGGCATGCTAATATTGTTTTGGGCTGCCCAATCTTTTAATCCTTCGTAATAGGTTTGCCAGATCTGTATTCGTTTGGTTTGAATAGTTTCTAAATTTTCCAGTTGTGCCCAAAGAAAAGCCGATATAATTTCGGATGGTAAAAATGAAGAACCAACGTCCACCCAACCGTATTTATCTACTTCACCTCTAAAAAATGAAGATCGGTTTGTGCCTTTCTCCCAAATTATTTCTGCCCGATCCATAAATTGCGGATCATTAACTACCAGCATACCGCCTTCTCCCGAGATAATATTTTTGGTTTCATGAAACGAAAATGTAGCTAAATGCCCAATGGTACCCAAAGCTTTTTTAGTGCCGTCTGGGAACGTATAATAACTGTCTATTGCTTGAGCTGCATCCTCCACAACAAACAAATTATAGGCATTGGCTAGCGCCATAATTTTATCCATATTACAAGCAACACCCGCATAATGAACTGGTACAATGGCTTTGGTTTTTCCTGTTATAGCATCCTCTATCAAGTCCGCATCCATTCCGGGATGATTATTTTGGCTATCTATAAATACAATTTTTGCACCTCTTAATACAAAGGCGTTAGCCGTAGAAACAAAGGTATAAGATGGCATAATTACCTCATCGCCCGGCTGAATGTTAATTAAAATAGCCGCCATTTCTAAAGCGTCTGTACAGGAAGTGGTAAGCATGCATTTACCAAAACCATAGGTGTTTTTAAAAAAATCTTGGCATTTTTTGGTGTATTTTCCGTTACCCGAAATTTTTCCCGTTTGTACAGCATCGGAAATGTAATGGACTTCTTTGCCTGTTAAAAAAGGCTTATTAAAAGGAATGTCGTAATTCATGTAAATTTCAATCTAAATTTTTTAACGAAATTCAGGTTTTTTTAATTTGCACTGCGGCTTTGTTAAGCAATAATAATTCTTTTTCGCAAACTGCAATGCTTTTACGGTAAGCTTAAATAACCTCGTTGGTGCTTTAGCTTATTTTTTGCGCTACTAATATATACTGTATTTGGCACTGTAACGTTTCGGAATTGTGCTATTGAAACACTATAACATACTTATTGGCTAGACAGCGTAAACCGGCGCCATCCTGCTGTTACAACAGGCGTTTTATTAACGCTGTTTCTTGTTTTAAATACATGGTTGTAAGTTTTCTGTTTTTAATAAAAACACCTGTTTTATAGGTGAGTTGTGTTATATCTTTAAGATTGCTTAACAGATTAGAACCTATTATTTGTGTTACTGTTTTCAATTCTATTTTGCTAAAAAAACGTTTAATCATTTTATGCCTTATAGCTCTAATTCTATCTTTTTTATTAGCAATGGTCTTGCCGTTATAAACGGATCGTATTTATTTTCTATGGTTTTTCTTAAATAGCCACCTTCTATTTTTGTAACGTATTCGTTTGGCTGAAAAAAGCTATCCATAAGGGTATCATCTATGGCTATAACATTATTGTTTAACGTTAGTTTTATGCTGTTAATAAAAACAGGGGTTTCAAACTTATTACCATTGTCACCTATATCCAGCCTCATTTTATAAGGAAGACTGTTTTTAGGTAATTTAAATTCGATGGTTTGAAAATCTGAACCTGCTTCAATACTTTTTGCCATACGTTTCTCCCGCGTAAAAGGTGCATCTGGAAAATCGTCCACATAATACAATTCTAAAATATCAGCCTCTTCCGTTTTTAGTTCCACGCTAAACGTAAAGATGTTGTCTGTTACTTTAGCAATTGGTTCCGGTTCCTGTAATTCTTGGCTTTTAGTATTGGTGGTCTCATTTTTACAAGAAAAACAGAGTATCAGACCTAAAAAAAGTATTGTTTTTTTCATAGTAATTGAATTTTACAAGTAATACAAACCTAGTAAATTGAAACCAGTTACAAGCATGCCCTTACTACTAATTTTGATACCTAGTATGGTAAGATGCCATTAGCGTTTTAATTAAAATACAATAACTTTTTTTTAAGGTTTTTATTGTACCAACCTGCAGGATTAGGGGAATATGAGAACCTGAATTGTTTGCGTATATTTTACTGTTTACACCACCATACCAGCAGCTACTGTTTCGTGTGTGGCATCGTCTATTAAAATAAAACTACCCGTGGTTCTGTTTTCGCGATAGGCGTCTACCATTAAAGGTTTTGTGGTTCTAATGGTTACTTTGCAAATATCGTTCATGGCAATTGCTTTAGTATCTGTGTTGCGCTGTAAGGTTTCAATATCTATTTTATACAATACTTCTTTTATCATAGCTTTTTGGCTGTTATTACAATGTTGCACGCTATATTTTGTTCGCGGTTTTGCGGGATCATTATGCAGCCAACACAGCATAACTTCCAAATCTTGTTTTGCTTGTGGTTTGTTGTTTTTTCTTACAATCATATCGCCACGACTAACATCCATGTCATCTTCCAGCGTCATGGTTACAGACATGGGTGCAAAAGCTTCCTGAATTGTTTTATAACCCCAGTTAATCGATTTTATTTTTGAAGAAAATCCGGATGGCATAATGGTTACGTCATCGCCAACACGAAAAAAACCACTTGCAATTTGTCCGGCATATCCCCTGTAATCTGGTATATTAGCTAACTGTGGCCTAATAACTGTTTGAACCGGAAAACGAGCATCCACCCTATTGGTATCGCTACTTATATGCAAGGTTTCTAGCATGTGCAACAAAGGGGCGCCTTGGTACCAGGGCATTTGTGTTGAACGGTTTACTACATTATCGCCTTGTAAGGCGGAAATAGGAATAAAGCGTACATCCTTAACTACCATTTTAGCAGAAAATGCCTCGAATTGATTTTGTATTTCTTGAAATTTAGTTTCCGAAAATTGGACCAAATCCATTTTATTTACACAAACAATTATGTGCCCAATTTGTAATAATGACGCTATAAAAGCGTGTCGTTTTGTTTGTTCCACAACACCATAGCGTGCATCAATTAAAATAATAGCAGCATTTGCTGTGGAGGCACCTGTTATCATATTTCGCGTGTACTGAATATGACCGGGGGTATCTGCAATAATAAATTTACGCTTTGGTGTGGTAAAATATCTGTAGGCTACATCAATAGTAATGCCTTGTGTCCGTTCGTCTCGCAAACCATCGGTAAATAAGGCCAAATCGATACCTTGAAAACCTTTTTTCTGACTAATGGTTTCAATGGCTTGTAATTGGTCTTCGAAAAGCGACTTAGAATCGTATAATAACCTGCCTATTAGGGTGCTTTTACCGTCGTCCACGCTTCCAGCAGTTATAAATCGTAGTAATTGGTTCGTTTCCAACATAATCTGTGTGTTCTATAAATTTACAGAGTCTTAAAATGTTTATTCAGCGGCGTATAAGCATCCGTTTAAAAATAACCTTCGCGTTTTCTGTCCTCCATAGCAGACTCCGATCGCTTATCATCGCTTCGGTTACCGCGTTCTGTTTGGCGTATGGCGGCCACTTCGTTAACTATTTCGGCCAGCGTTTTGGCCTCGGATTCAATACCTCCGGTTATGGTAATATCGCCTAAAGTTCTAAACCTAACCGTTTTGGTTACTACAACTTCTTGATCCTCTAGCACCAGAAATTCAGAAACTGGAATCCACGAATTTTGGCGCCTTACTACCTGCCGTTCATGCGCAAAATATAACGAAGGAATGGCAATTTTTTCGCGTTTAATATAATTCCAAACATCCATTTCGGTCCAATTGCTTATAGGAAACACCCTAAAATGTTCGCCTTGAAAGTGGGAGCCGTTGTATATATTCCATAGCTCTGGTCGTTGATTTTTTGGGTCCCATTGGCCAAAATCGTCTCGATGCGAAAAAATACGTTCTTTGGCTCTGGCCTTTTCTTCGTCCCTACGGCCGCCACCAATGGCGCAATCTATATTGTGCGCTTCTATTGCATCTAATAAGGTGGTAGTTTGTAATGCGTTTCGGGTAGCATTTTTGCCTTTTTCTTCGGTTACGCGCCCGTTGTTAATAGATTGTTGCACAGACCCAACAATAAGCTGAACGCCAAGTTCTTTTACCAAATCATTTCTAAACTGAATGGTTTCAGGAAAATTATGACCTGTATCTACATGTAATAATGGGAAAGGTATTTTGGCCGGATAAAAAGCTTTTTTAGCCAAATGGGTTACTAAAATAGAATCTTTACCTCCCGAAAATAAAATAACAGGGTTTTCAAATTGCGCCCACACCTCACGAAGAATATACATGGCTTCGCTTTCTAACTCGTCTAAATAATTTAAGTAATACCTACTCATGTTTGTGTAATAATTTTGGCATAATACTATGTAAAATGCGTTTGGCGGCAGCTTCCACTAATTCGTTTGCTGTGTGTATTTCTAAATCTGGATTTTCTGGTGCTTCATATGGCGCAGAAATTCCGGTCATGTTTTTTATAATTCCAGCACGGGCTTTTTTATACAAACCTTTTACGTCGCGTTGTTCGCAAACTTCCAAGGGTGTATTGATATATATTTCAACAAAATTTGCTTCATTTACAATTTTCCGCACGCCTGCGCGATCCTTTTTATAAGGTGAAACAAATGCAGCCAAAACAACCAAACCGGCATCCAGCATTAAATTGGCAACCTCGGCAATGCGTCTTATGTTTTCGGCTCGGTGTTCTGGGGTAAATTGTAAATCGCTGTTTAATCCGCTACGTATTACATCGCCGTCCAAAGTATAGGTTTTTATCCCCTTGGCATGTAGCAAATTTTCTAGGGCATTGGCTATTGTAGATTTACCAGAGCCTGATAGTCCTGTAAACCATATTAGTAAAGGCTTGTGCCCTAACAACTTTTCGCGTTGCGCTTTTGAAATACTGTAATTATATGGTGTTATATGTGTTTCCATTACTACCTGTTTTTTCGGTTGGCTAGTCCGAAATTAATTTTATACCAAACACGTTCGTGCATGTAATATAACAACATTTTGGTAACTACTTCGGCCGTACCTATTTGTAGTGCGGCCACTGTACTGCCAGATATAAACCAAGCCAATAATACTGTGTCCAAAGTACCAATTACACGCCAGGTAATAGTTTTTAGAACATGACGCTTTTTACTGGATAACTTAACCCCTTTTGAGGTTAAATTAATTTTATACCAAATACGTTCGTGAATATAATATAAAATACTTTTGGTAGTTACCTCGGCAATTCCTAATTGAATGCCTACAAAAGGGTTTCCCGTAATAATCCATGATAGCAAAATGGTGTCTGCTGTTCCTACAAGGCGCCAAGTAATGGTTTTTGCCAAATGTCTCCTATAGGATATATCGTTCATCAGGCTTGCACTAAAAAATTGCTATTTAGAAGGTTTTCTTTATTATACTGTAATGGTTTGCGCGTATTCATAGCTATAACTTTTACACCAACGGCATTACAAATGGCCTGTCCAGCAGCTGTGTCCCACTCCATGGTAGGTGCAAAACGGGGATAAACATCTGCTAAGCCTTCTGCTACCAAACAGAATTTTAGAGAACTTCCTTTAGATACGATTTCTACTTTTTTCCCGGAGGTTTTTATCTGCTCTACAAAGTTTAATGTGGCTTCATTCATGTGCGAACGGCTTCCAACTACCAAAATCGTTTCCGTTTTGTTGGTTTTAGGCTTCACGGGTTTGGCTTGTTTCAACACCGTTTCTAGAGGTGTGCGATGGGTATTTAAATGAGCTTTAAAGGCCTGTTTGTTAAGAACATTTGCGTAATACAGGGTTTTAGTTGCTGGTACGTAAATGACACCTAATTGCGGTATTCCATGTGCTACCAAAGCAATATTTACCGTAAACTCGCCGTTTCGGTTTACAAACTCTTTTGTCCCATCTACCGGGTCTACAATCCAGCATGTTTCCCAAGATTTTCGAGTGGTGTAATCCGTTTGTTTATTTTCTTCAGAAATAATGGGCATATTCGTTGGTTTTAAAAAAGCGTTTATAATAGTATTGGCTTCTTTGTCTGCTGCCGTTACAGGCGATTGGTCTTCCTTTAAGGTTACAGAAAATGAGGTATTATAGACATCCATAATAGCTTCTCCGGCTTTTAGCGCGGCTTGTATAGCTGTATGTAGGTGTTTATTCATAATGCTTTTAGGGCTTTTTGTAAGCTAGTGCGCCAATAAGGAATGCTTATTTGAAACGTGTCCTTGATTTTGGTTTTATCTAACACGCTAAAAGCGGGTCTCTTTGCCGGCGTTGGATATGCTACAGTTTTTATAGGAATTACCTTAATGGTGGTTTGCGTTTCCTGAAAAATAGCTTGGGCAAAATCGTACCAGCTTGCCACACCTTCATTACTGTAATGATATAATCCGTATGCCGTTTGGTTTGTTGTAATTAACGTTAAAATAACTTCAGCCAAATCTTTGGCATAGGTAGGGGTTCCTATTTGATCGGACACAATACTTAATGTATCTCTCTCCTTGGCTAAGCGCAGCATTGTGCGCATAAAATTATGGCCGTGCTCCGAGTATAGCCAAGAAGTGCGCAAAATAAAATACCTTTTTAAGTGCTGTTGTATTTCAATTTCGCCTTGGTATTTTGTTTTACCATACACGCTTTGCGGGTTGGGTTTATGGGCCTCGGAATACAAGGTAGATTGTGCGCCATCAAAAACAAAATCTGTTGATATGTGGATAAGTGTAGCCTGATTAGCTTGACAAGCTATGGCGAGATTTTTAGCCCCCAACTGATTTACATTTTTAGCGGTAATCATTTCATTTTCAGCACTATCTACAGCTGTATAAGCCGCGCAGTTTACACAGTAATTAACGGTGTGTTTTGAGAAAAATTGAGTAACCGCCTTGTTATCTGAAATATCTAAAGTATGCGCATCTGTATAGGTTATATGAACGTTTTTATAATTAGAGGCTAAATCTTTAATACAGCTTGCCAACTGGCCGTTTCCGCCTGTTACTAAAATATGAATCATAACCGCGCATTAGAAAATTGAGGTAACAACTTATCTTTGTCAGAAACAAGGATATCTGAATCTGGTAGTTGCCAATTAATTTTTAAATCAGGGTCGTTGTAAATAATACCAGCTTCAGCTGTTTTATTATAGTAATTATCGCATTTATAAGAAAAAACTGCGGTATCACTCAGCACTACAAACCCGTGCGCAAAACCTCTAGGAATAAATACCTGCTTTTTATTGTCGGCCGATAACTCTACCGCTATGTGCTCCCCAAATGTGGGTGACTTAAGGCGAATATCCACAGCCACATCTATAACCCGTCCGGCAACAACCCGTACAAGCTTGGCTTGAGCATATTCCCCTAATTGATAGTGCAAGCCTCTTAACACCCCTTTGGTTGAAAAGGATTCATTATCTTGAACAAAAATAGTATCTGTTTGGGTTAGCTTATTAAAGTGTGTTTGGTTAAACGATTCAAAAAAATAACCACGACTGTCGCCAAAAATTTTTGGTTCTAGAATAAAACATCCTTTTAAATGCGTTTCTGTTACTGTCATTTATTTTTTACTTAATAACCCTAAAAGGTTTTTACCATAACCACTTTTTAATAAGGGCTCTGCTAGTTGTTTAAACATGTCTTCGGTAATATAACCCATTTCAAAAGCTGCGGCTTCTATGGAGCCTATTTTTAACCCCTGACGCTCCTCCAAAACTTCCACAAATTGTGAGGCTTGCATTAAGGATTGAAAGGTTCCGGTGTCCAACCAAGCTGTACCCCTATCTAAAATACTTACGCTTAAATTTCCTTGCTGTAAATAAACCTTATTAACGTCTGTTATTTCCAACTCCCCTCGGTGGCTTGGTTTTATATTTTTGGCAATATCTACAACCGTATTGTCATAAAAATAGATACCCGGTACCGCGTAATTAGATTTTGGGTTTTCGGGCTTTTCCTCTATGGAAATTACTTGACCTTCGTTGTTAAACGCAACAACGCCGTAACGCTCTGGATCGTGCACACGATATGCGTAAATTATACCGCCATCGGGATTGTTGTTACTTTGTAATAATTTTGCTAGTCCAGTGCCGTAAAAGATATTGTCGCCCAAAATTAAAGCCACTTTATCGTTTCCAATAAACGATTCGCCAATAATAAAGGCTTCTGCTAAACCGTTTGGTGCCTCTTGCGCTGCGTACTCGAAGCGGCATCCGTATTTTTCGCCAGTACCTAAAAGGTCTTTAAATAAGGGTAAATCCTTGGGTGTAGATATTATGAGTATTTCATTAATTCCAGCGTACATAAGCGTGGAAAGCGGATAATATATCATTGGTTTATCGTAAATAGGCATGAGCTGCTTACTTACCGATAAGGTTAAGGGGTGTAGCCTGGTTCCGGACCCACCCGCAAGTATAATACCTTTCATATAAATTAAGGATTTATAAAGAAGCGTTTTGTTAAAAACGCCGTTATTTAATTATATTGTTTGTTGTAATAGGTTTGATAGGCGCCGCTGGTAACACTTTCCAACCATTTGGTGTTATTTAAATACCAGGTAATTGTTTTTGCTAAACCCTGTTCGAAAGTTACCGATGGTTGCCAACCTAATTCATTTTTTATTTTGGAAGCATCTATGGCATACCGTAAATCGTGTCCGGGTCTGTCTTTAACGTAGGTTATTAACGTTTCCGATGTACCTGGTTTTTGGCTCAAAGCAGCATCCATTTGTTTGCATAATAGCCTAACCAAATCTATGTTTTTCCATTCATTAAAACCACCTATATTGTAGGTTTCACCTTGCGTTCCTGTATGAAAAACGGTATCTATGGCTCTGGCATGGTCTATTACAAATAACCAGTCTCGGGTATAATTACCATCGCCATAAACTGGTAGCGGCTTATTGTTTATTATGTTATTTATAAACAGAGGAATCAGTTTTTCTGGAAATTGATTTGGACCATAGTTATTAGAGCAATTGGAAATAACATAGGGTAAACCATAGGTTTCGCCGTAGGCTCTAACAAAATGATCGGAACTTGCTTTGGATGCTGAATACGGTGAATTTGGATCGTAGGCTGTTGTTTCTGTAAATAAACCAGTTTCTCCTAAAGTGCCATACACCTCATCGGTGCTAATATGATAAAATAGCTTTCCTTTAAAGTTGTTTTTCCAAGTATTTTTAAAGGCATTCAGTAAAATCATGGTGCCTATAACATTGGTTTTTACAAAGGCTAACGGATCTGTTATAGAGCGATCTACGTGCGATTCTGCTGCTAAATGAATGACAGCATCAAAACGGTGCGCTGCAAATAGCTTATTAATTTCAGTTTCGTTTGTTATGTCGACTTTTAAAAAGCTATAATTAGCTTTTGTTTCTACATCCTGCAAATTCTCTAGGTTACCCGCATAGGTTAAGCTGTCCAGATTATAAATGTGGTATTCTGGATAGGAATTTACAAACAATCTAACTACATGCGAGCCAATAAAACCAGCTCCTCCCGTTATTAATATCTTTTTTTTAGGCATCATATTTTTTTACGTAAACAACCATTTTGGTAACAAGATAAATTATGGCCAACAATACAAAAGCTGCCACAGGAAACAACACCACGTACCGTTTTGATAATGTTTGCTGGCGTTTTCCTATTTTCTGAAAATTCGAAATTACATCAAAAAATACGTCTTCGTCTACTTTTTTCTCCTGGAGTTCCTTTAATTCATTACGCAACTGTATTTCTTTTTCTAATAACTCGTATTCTTTGGTATTTGCTCTATCATTACCCAAAGAAAAACTTTCGCCACCAATGCTAAATTCACTACCTTGAGATTTTGAGTCGTTTTCTAAAACCTTAATATAAATTTGCTGTAAGGAATCTACTTGTTTTAATTGTGAAACTATGTTGTTTTGTTGAATAGTAAGCAAGGAATCGCGCTTTTGCATCCGTTTTAAGGAGTAGGAGTTTGTAAAGGAATTGGTAATCCCATTTTCTAATTTAGGAAAAATATCGTTTTTGGTTGCATGCACGGTTATTTGAAACAACTCGCCACTATAAATGGTTCTATTTTCTACAAATTGCTCGTAGCTAATAGGTTTTACTCGCGTGCTATCTAAATTATCCAAGAACATACTGTACTGAAGCAATTTATCGTTTTCGGTTTCTGGACCCGTTTCTATTTCAAAATCTTTAATAGCACTGGCTTCTTCTTCGCTTATTTCAAAAAGCTCGGCAATGGTGGTATACTTCTTATTTTCTAACAGTGCATTATAATAGCCCATGTTGGTTACAAATTGAAATTTAGACTCGAAATAGGGTCTAATTAACATAGACGAGGTGTAAATTACCGGTTTTTGACGCTCCAAAACATATCCTAAAATACCGGCAAGCACCATGGATACAACAATTATCTTAAAATTTACAATTATGGCTCTAAGCGCAAAAATTATTACAGAAAAAATAGCTTTAAATATGTCTGAAATAAAATTTGCTAACTTGCCAAAGGCATTCCCAAAAAGTCTAAACAATTGGGCTAAATCCACTTCTTCCGAATTATTTGGCTTGTTAGTTTCTGTAGGATTGTTGTTCATACGGGCTATTGGTTATTAAATATTTGTTGTAATATTTTATGTGTTATTAAATAAGTAGGTTTAACCCCAGAAGTTCCAAGACCTCCAGAGGCTAGCGTGCTGCCTGTTTCTAGCGGATTATCACTTGCGTAATAAGCGTAGCGCACCTTTACATTAGGGTTAATGGTTTTTCTTACTTTGGATGCCGATTGAATTGCTTTTTGGTAATGCGCACCCTCCATTTCTAAACCAATAACTTGCCAAGTGGAGTTGTAAAAGAATTTTAAAATATCCTTATTTTGTAAGGAGGTTCCTAGAACCGTTATCATAGAGCCTTCAAACACTTTTAAACCATGCCCATCTAAATCGGCTTTGGTTAATTCATTTTCAAACGGATAATTATCTGCTGTGCCTTCAAAAATATGTGCTGAAGGAATCATGATATCGCCTTTTCCTCCTTCTAAAATACCGGCTTTACCCATAATAGATACCGATGCTATATTGAGTTGAATGCGCTGACCGTCTATTAAGGCTGGTTTTAAGAGTTCATCTATGGTTTCGTAGGCCTGTTCGCCAAAGGCGTAATCCATAACGAATATAATAGGCTTTTCTGTTTGCGCATTATTTGAGGTAATATCTAAATCTGTTTTTGATAAGTCTAATTTGTCGGTATCAAAAATTTGTACATCTATGTTGGTGCCAGAGCTATCTGGAATATAAATCATACCGTTTTGCAAAGCGGTATTGGTGACTTTATTTCGTAAGGTTTCGTTTTCTTTTTTACTTAAAGCCTCGTAAACCTGATAGACTGTTTTTTTGTTTAAAAGTGTTTTTAAAGCCGTTGGTGCGTAAAGTGTGTTCATAACACTATGCATGTTGGCGCTAATAATGTGCATTGGCCGGTGCAACAGCTTATTTTTATGAAGGACACTTTTTATATTATCGGCCCAAATTTCGCCATGAATATGATGGCCCAAACGTTCTCTTAAAACAGGGCTAAATGTTATGGTGCGTTTGTTGTTATGCACCACTTCTTCAATAGCTAATTTTCCTAACCAATAAACAATGTGTAATAGGCGTTCCGGCTGATCTGGGGTTTGAAATTGCTCGTATACAAACCGCAACTCATCAAAGGTTCTACCCAATATATTTGCCGTGTGTGTTATGGCTACTTCGCGCTCGTTTTGCGTTAATTTTTTTTTTGCTAGGACAGCCTTCTCTAGTTTAACCCAATCGCGGGTAGTATTTCCTTTGTCGTCTATAAGTACGCGTTTACTTATTTTATGCGACTCAACAAACATAAAAGTTAAATGCGTTAGAATATCATAAATTTCCGAGCGACCTCTGGTAATTTCAATATTCATTTGCTCGTTATCTATTCGGTAGCAGTTTCGGCGTCTTTTTAGTGGAATAATTGGTTTAAAATGAGAGTTTCCGTAACCTTCATCGCTGGTAAGATTTATAAAGGTGCACTCCTCTATACCTTGTGGTAATCTGTCCACTACATACAATAGGCCTTCTAATTCGGCTTTTTCATCGCCTATGGACCCATATATTTCTGGACGTAACAATAGTAAGGCCTCGCGCAGTGTCTCGCCGGAAACACCCATTGGTTTATAAAACCCCCTATTAAATAGGTGTCTCATAGTAATGTACATTCGTTCTATGGCATTTGAGCTCTCTTGTGCTCTCGTTCTAGCATGGTACTTTTTCTTGTTCATAAAAACTGTTTAATTACCAAATATACTATTATTTAATCAAATTCAAATGGGATAATTTGTCGGCAATATTACGGTCGTTGGACAAGCGTGGTAATTTATTTTGGCCGCCTAATTTTCCTATAGATTTCATATATTCTTGAAAACCGTTTTTTGTAACTGTTGTTATTTTTAAGGGCTGTAACACCTTACCTTTTATAAGATCCAAATAGTATGTGTTTTGTTGTTGTAACGCGGTATCAATGTTAGCAGCCAACTCGGGTAAGTTATCTACGTCGTTTTCAAATTCTATAAACCACTCATGATATGGCAAACCCGAACTTGGATTTATTTGTGGTGCAACGGTAAATTCGGTAACTTGGTAGTTGGTACCCAAAAGCCCTTCTTGCAGGGCGTGTTCTACTTCCTTACCAATTACATGTTCACCAAAAGCCGAAATAAAATGTTTAATACGCCCCGATACAATAACGCGGTATGGATTTGTAGATGTAAACATAACGGTATCGCCTAAGTTGTATGCCCAAAGCCCGGCATTTGTAGAAATTATCATGACATAATTTACACCTACTTCAACATCCTTTATGGTAAGACGTTTGGGTGATTTATCGTAAAAATTAGCCACAGGAACAAATTCGTAAAAGATGCCTGCGTTTAAAAGCAGTAGCATGCCTTTTTCGTTTTGTTTGTCTTGGTAAGCAAAAAAGCCCTCGCTTGCCGGATACAGTTCTATGCTGTCTACTTTTCTACCTATGAGGTTTTCAAATTTTGCACGATACGGTTCGTAATTAACACCGCCATAAATAAATAGGTTGAAATTTTTAAAAACCTGTCCTACTGGTTTTCCTGTTTTTTCTTGAATTTTTTCAAAATACATTTGCACCCATGATGGAATTCCAGAAATAACCGCCATGTTTTCTGAAAGCGTTTCGGCTACAATGGCCTCCACTTTGGTTTCCCAATCTTCTATACAGTTGGTTTCCCATGTAGGCATTCTGTTTTTTTGTAAATATTTAGGCACAAAATGCGCCACAATACCTGACAAACGCCCCAGTTGAATTCCGTTTTTTTCTTCAAGTACCGGACTGCCTTGTAAGAAAATCATTTTGCCTGAAACAAAATCCGAATTTCCTGTTTCATGAATATAAGATAATATAGCATTTCTTGCCGCCCTAATATGTGTAGGCATACTTTCCTTGGTAAGTGGAATATATTTAGCACCGCTTGTTGTTCCTGATGTTTTTGCAAAATATAAAGGCTTTCCCTTCCAAACAATATTGGGCTCGCCCGCTACAACACGATCTATATAGGGTTTTAAGCCTTCGTAATCCCTAATTGGCACCTGTTTTACAAAATGGTCGTGATTTTTAATGTTTTGAAAATTATGGTCTGTTCCAAATGCAGTTGTAGCGGCGTCTTTAATTAAATTCTGAAAAACCCGTTCTTGCGTATCTACAGGATTTTGAATCCATTTTTCAGACTTTTTAATAATATAATGTGCAAAAGGTTTGGCCAAAAGGGCTTTTAATGAAAGCATTATTTAAAATCTATAAAATTAGTAGGGTTTATTGGATACCCGTTACTCCATAATTCAAAATGTAAATGTGGTCCAGTACTTATTTCGCCGGTATTTCCAATGGTGGCTATTACCTCGCCAGCTGTAACACTATCGCCTTGGGATTTTGTTAACATGGCATTGTGCTTGTACACAGAAATTAAGCCTTGACTATGTTTTAAAATAATCACGTAACCGCCATCGGTGGTCCAGTCTGAAAAAATTATGACACCATCTGCTGTCGCTTTTACAGGTGTGCCAACCACTGCAACGATGTCCACACCAAAATGCTTCTCGTCTATTTTAAATTCTTGCGAAATGGTTCCCGAAACGGGCGGAAACAAAATAAAGTTTGAATTAATTTTAGCCGATTCAAATAAATTATACTTATCCTCTTTTCTTACCTTTTCACGAAGTAAGGAATCTTCTTTACTCGGCGATAAATCGAATGTTTTGGCTTCTTGTTCCCTGGCTTTTATTATAGAATCTTTATTAAAGGCCAAGGTATCTACCTCGCCATGTAATACTTTTTTTATGGATTGAAAATATTGGTCGTTTATTGCAATAACCCGTTGTAACGAATCTGTTTTATAATAAAGCGCTGTAGCTCGTTTTTTTAGTGCCACAGACGAGTAGCCTGGAATATATTCGCGTAAGGGTGTAAATGCAATAAGGATAGTAGTGGCTACTACCAAAAATATGGTGGATAAAGAGAGCAGCACAAACACATTAAGCCGGGTTAATTTTAAAGAAACGCGTTCTTCAAACGTGTCTTCGTTTAAAATTACCAAACGGTACTTGTTTAATAGTTTTTTAGTAAACTTGGTGGTTTTCTTTTTTTTATGAGCCATAGGTCATACAAAATTACTTAAAATAACGGCACTTTCGTGTTTCGTAGGTGCTAAAATTAGTATTAAAACGCCTATATTAAAAGTTTAATTATTAACTTTGCTTTTTAAATTAAAGCTTTATGAGTTTATATATGTTACCATTGGCAATAGGGCCTTGGCAAATAGCATTAATTGTGGTAATTGTGCTATTACTTTTTGGCGGTAAAAAAATCCCGGAATTAATGCGAGGTTTAGGTAGCGGCATTAAAGAATTTAAAGACGCCAGTAAAGAAGAAGACAAGGATGAAAAAGCTAAAAAAGAATAGGCTTTTTGGAAATCATACAAAAAAACCCAACTTCCTATAAAGTTGGGTTTTTTTGTGTTTTTTAAGTTTTTTTAATTGAAGCTAATGGATTTAATAATAGCTTCCAACTCAAACATATAATCGCGTTTACCTACAGACGGTGCAAAAGCAAACCCTTCAACCACTAAAAGTCTGTTATTAGCTTTATCGTCTATAACATAATTAACAAATGGGCCAGACATAAAGGCATTTTTAACATCCCAAATTCCTTTGGTTTCTATTGCAAACTTATCATCTATAGTGGTTTTTGCTAAAAAAGGTGTGTAGGCATCTTCGGTTATCATAAACGACCCATCTAATGGTCCTGGAATGTGTTTTTTTCCTATAGAATCGCGAACCTTAATAATATCACGAACCACCGAATCTGAATCTTTAATACGGCCGTAAGGCAACTCGTACAATAAAATATTGGTGGTGCCTGTGGTTATATCCTTTCGAATCCAATAAAAATTATCAGTTTCGGTAGCTATGCGGTATACCGAAGGAAATTTAATAGAAATCCCTAATTTTTCTTTAATGGTGTTGTTTTTGTGAAGCGCTATTTGAATGCGACGTTGCTGCTCTTTTATTTCTTCTGCTTTTAAGGTGCTTACAATGTTTTGAGCATTGGATTTTATTTGTGCAACTAAAGCTTCTTCTGTTGGGGCAGCTACTAACACCACCCGTTGCGGTCGTGCAAATACATTTTTAGCAATTTTTAACTGCGTAGAATCCGATTTTTCAACTTTTAAAACAATTCTACTTTGTTGGGCAAAACCAGAAAAAACACTGGGCGGAATTTGACTTAAAATAAATAAGGGTTCGTCCTGTGGCAAACCGTGTACGGGTGCTGCTAAAACCTCTCGCAAGGTTTCGCCAAGACTGCCCGTCCATAAATCGTTGTCCACAACAACCGTTAAATTATTTAATTTACCCGAAGACTCTGGTAGTATTTTGTAGTTAGATGATTTGCCCTGGTTACACGATTGCAGAACAATAACAGACAAGCAGACAACTAAAATTTTATGAATCATAGTAAACAATTTGTTTTATTAGCTTTTTGATAACTTTAAAACCATACCCGGTTTTAAATTGTTACCACTAATATCATTCCAATCTCGAATATTTTGAACAGAAACTCCCGAAAACTTTTGCGAAATGCTCCAAAGCGAATCGCCTTGTTTTACAACGTAGGTTTTTGGCGCTTTGCTTGCGGGGCTATTAGCAGGTTTTGCCACAGGATTTCTGGGGTAAATAGTTAAACGCTGCCCTATTTGTAAATTGTTGCTTCGCAAGCCGTTCCATTGTTTTATTTGACTTACACGAACACCGTATTTTCGGGCAATTAGCCCGAGGTAATCGCCAGATTTTACGCGGTAACGCACCCTACTTTCGGTTTCAAAAAACTGTGGTAAGGGTTTTTCTCTCGCTTCAAACTCTGCTTTAGCAGCGGCGTAAATAGCTGTTTCATTGGCTACAAAAGAGCCAATGGCCTGAACAGGCAAACGCAAGGCGTATTGTTCGTCTGCTATATAAGGAATAATATCCAGTTTATAGGACGGATTTAAAAACTGCAAAGCTTCCACAGATACACCTGTGGCTTCTGAAACCTGATCCAAAGTTATCATTTGCTTTACCCTTATGGTATCCGTTTCAAAATGATGAAATGCGGGCTTTTCTGAGACTAAACCGTGGGCTTTGGCATATTCCATAATATACATGGTAGCTAAAAATGCTGGAACGTATCCGGCTGTTTCGCGCGGTAAATGATGCCTAATATTCCAGTAATTTTCATAACCACCAGAACGCCTAATGGCTTTTAAAACATTCCCTGGCCCCGAGTTATAGGCTGCTAACGCCAAATCCCAATCGCCAAACGTACTGTATAAAGCGGCCAAATATTTGGCGGCTGCTTTAGTAGATTTTATAGGATCGCTTCGTTCATCTACATAACTACTAACGTCTAAACCGTACTGTTTTCCGGTTGCAAACATAAACTGCCACAAGCCTGTGGCGCCAACACGCGATTTGGCGCGCGGTTTTAAAGCCGATTCCACAATGGCTAAATACTTAACCTCTAATGGAACATCTTGTGCGTCCAACTCTCTTTCGAACATCGGGAAATAAAAAGCACTTAACCCTATAAGTCTTTCAAAATGTGTACGTCTGTTTTTTAAAAAGGATTTAATGACACTTTCTAAAGATGGGTTATAAGCAATGTTAAAAGGTGTTTTGGCATTTAATTTTTCCAGGCGCTGCTTTAAGGTATCTGTTGGCAGTTCGGGGTAATACACTTCTTTATAATCTAGTTCCGAAATTGCATTATAAAGGGTATCATATAGCGCATTGCTATAGAGTTCTTCGCGCCATTTTTTGTCTATTTCGGCCGTAAAACTCAAATCTTTTAAGTTTTTTAAATCGGTTGAATCTGTTTGCGCTGCAATTTCTGTTTTCAAATAAACTGTCCCATCCGCTATGGTGTCTATCTTATTAGCAGTTATACGCCCCTTTTGGGTTTGGATAGCTTGCTTGTTTGCGGTTTTATTAGGAATTGAATCTTGCGCAAAGGTTGCCTTTATACCAAACATAACCAGCAGCCATATTGCAAAACACCTTCTATTTTTTATTGCCATTTACTTACACTTCCTATTAATTATGGGATCCATTTTTTCTCAAAAGCTATTCAGAAATAGCTGCAATTCCTGGCAGGGTTTTACCTTCTAAACTTTCCAACATGGCGCCGCCACCGGTGCTAACGTAGCTAACTTGGTCCTCCAATTTAAACTGCTTAACCGCCGCTACCGAGTCGCCACCACCTACTAAAGAAAAAGCGCCATTTTTGGTGGCTTCGGCTATGGCGTAACCTACAGCAATAGTACCTTTTGCAAAATTTGCCATTTCAAAAACCCCCATGGGCCCGTTCCATAATATGGTTTTGGATTGTTTAATAACCGCTGCAAAGCGCTCCTCTGTTACGGGACCTATATCCAAACCCATCCAGCCATCTGGAATGGCGTCTATAGGGCTTGTATTGGTGTGCGCATTATTATCAAAAGCATCGGCAATAACGGCATCTACAGGTAAATGCACTTGCACGCCTTTCTTTTTAGCTTCCTCTAAAATATGCTTTGCTAAATCCAATTTATCGTCCTCCACAAGCGAGTTACCAATGGCGCCTCCTTGGGCTTTAATAAAGGTAAAGGTCATACCGCCACCAATTATTAAGTGGTCTATTTTATCCAAGATATTATCGATAATTGTTATTTTACTGGACACCTTGGCTCCGCCTATAAGGGCACAAACAGGCTTGTCGCCAGTATGCATAACGGTATGGATACTTTTTATTTCTTGTGCCAGCAGGTAACCAAAACATTTGTTATCTGGAAAAAATTTGGCTACAACGGTTGTAGATGCATGGGCGCGGTGCGCAGTACCAAAGGCATCGTTAACATAAATATCGCCTAATTTAGATAATTGCTGGGCAAAGTTTTCGTCGCCAGCGGTTTCTTCAGCATAAAATCGGAGATTTTCAAGCAGTAAAATTTGGCCAGATTGTAAGTTTTTCACCGCTTCTTCGGCGGCTTCACCAATACAATCGGGACTAAAAAAGACTTCTACGCCCAAAATATCTTTCACCTTAGAAACAATATGCTTTAAAGATAAATTGGAATCTACGCCTTTTGGCCTGCCTAAATGCGACATTAATACACAACTTCCTCCATCTTCTAAAATTTTAATAATTGTAGGTTTTGCCGCTAAAATACGGGTAGTATCGCCTACCTGAAATTCAGCGTCTAGGGGCACATTAAAATCTACACGAATAAGGGCTTTTTTATTTTTAAAATTAAAATCGTCTATCGTTTTTAGTTGCATAGTATTGTCCTTTTGGTGGTTATTGTTTGTTGTAATTAGTTGTTGTAGTACAAATATATATGTTTCCCTCAATAATGCCTTTACAATTTACCGGACTTTACAGATTTACTTGCCATTTGGTACTGGTTTTGTTTTGTGCTGTAACAATTATAAACTGAAAAAAAATATGTAGGTTTGCTATATGTTATTTAGCGATATTTTAGGGCAGGATCATATTAAAAACCATTTAACGCAAAGCGCTGATAATGGTCGTATTCCGCATGCACAGCTTTTTGTAGGGCCAGAAGGATCTGGCACCTTACCCATGGCCATTGCTTATGCCAGATATATACTTTGCAACAACACAGCAGGTGAAAATACAGGACCAAATACAGCCTGCAACCTAAAATTTAAAAACTTTTCGCATCCAGATTTACATTTTTCGTACCCGGTAGCTGCTGTAGGTAAAATACGAAGCCATGCTGTTTCTAGTCAGTTTTTAGAAGCTTGGCGCGACTTGTTAAATCAGCAACCGTATGGCAATTTATTTGATTGGTATAAAAAAATTGGTATTGAAAAAAAGCAAGGTTTAATAAGTGTTCATGAAGCCAAAGATATTTTAAAAAACATCTCGCTAAAATCTTATGAAGGTGGCTATAAGATTACCATTATTTGGATGGCCGAAAAAATGAACGCCGATGCAGCCAACAAGCTGTTAAAACTTATAGAAGAACCGCCAGCTAAAACCATGTTTATTTTAATAACCGAAAACGAAGAACAACTTATTAGTACCATCCGATCGCGTTGCCAGGTTATACACTTTCCACCCTTAACCGAAACAGTAATTGCAAATGCGTTGGTAAAAGCATACCAAATAGAGGCTTCTGTAGCGGCAAAAATTGCCCATCAAGCCAATGGTAATTACAATAAAGCGTGCGATTTGGTTTATCATGATTCCGAAGACATTCAGTTCGAAACATGGTTTATTTTCTGGATTAGAAGCGCTTTTAAAGCTAAAGGAAACAAGGCGGCCATTCACGATTTAATAACGTGGAGCGAGGATATTGCCAAAACAGGGCGCGAAACCCAAAAGCAGTTTTTACAATTTTGCCTAAACTTTTTTAGGCAGGCCCTTATGCTTAATTACGGGGCCACGGATTTGGTTTATTTTGAACCAAAAACAGAGGGTTTTAAATTAGAAAAATTTGCACCTTTTATACATGGGAATAATATTACAGACATTTCCAATGAAATTCAGGAAGCGATATATCATATTGAACGAAACGGTAACGCAAAAATAATTTTAACCGATTTATCCATTAAGTTAACCCGGTTAATGCATAAAAAAGCCAGTTAAAAACTAACTGGCTTTTTTGGTTATAAAGTTACGAAGGCGCTCTGCTATTTAGCCTCTTTATAAGCCGCATTTAACGCTTCTGCAATAATTTTTGTTAAATCGTATTCGTCCTTACCATACATTACGCTTCCAGCCTCATTACTCCCTAAAATAAAAGTATACCCGTTTTGTTTACCATAATCTTTAACAAAGGTGCGCACTTTTTTAATTAAGGTATCTATACTCGCTTGACTTCTTTGCTGAATTTCAGACTCTTCTTGCTGAATTCGCTGCTGTAACATTTGTTGTTTCTGACCCAAAATTTGGTACTCCGCTTGTGCAGCCTCCGGTTTCATGCCTTGGGCTTTTATTTGGAACCCTTGTGCTTCTTTTTGAAACGCTTGACTAATACTATCCGTGCGCTTTTGGAATGCCTCAATTTCCAATTTTAAGGCCGCTTCCATATCAATTTTCTCTTGATAGGTGTTTATTAGTTCGCTGTTATTTACAAAGCCTATTTTTTCCGAGTTTGTATTACAAGACAAGACTGTTACAAGTACAGCAAATAATACTAAAAAGTTTTTTTTCATTATTAGTAGTTTAAATTTTTTTAGAGCGCAAATGTAGTAAAGTAATCTGCTTGTTTTACTGATGGCCCTTATTTTTAAAATATAACTAAAAACTATCGATTTTAAAAAAATAATTACTAAAAACAATTAAAAACAACGCATTTACAGCCTTTTTAACGCGTTTTAAAAACACCTGAACCCATTTCCAAGTAACACGGTTAAATCTGGTCTTATTTTAAGCTTAAATGCGTTTTATTGCTTTTTTATGATATATATAAGGGAAGAATAGGCTCCCGTATGCCGCGCATGCCAATTAGACTTCGCACCAATTAAAAATGCCTTAATAAAATTCATGTTTCCCGATTTATATTTTTCTGAAAGTAAGCTCACATAAAACGCATCAAAAATCATTGGTTTAACAGCAACAACTTGTAAACCGTGGTGTGCCATTAATTGTTTCATTCCTTTTTCCGAAAAGTGCCACAAATGTCTGGGCACGTCGTAAGCCGCCCAAAAGTTTTTATAATGTTGTGCATCAAAACTTTTAAAATTTGGAACGGCGACTACTAAAGCACCATCATCCGTTAAAAGTTTTTTAAACACGTTAATCTGTTCGTGTAAATTTGGAAGGTGTTCCAAAACATGCCAAAGTGTAATAACATCGAAAGATTTTGATGTTAATAAAGGCAACGCATCTATATCTGTTACTGCATTTTCAGTTTTAACATTAGCCAAACGTCGTGCCCCTTCATTTGGTTCAACACCTGTAACCTGCCAATTTTGCTGCTGTGCCTTTTGAATAAATTCACCGGTACCACAGCCAACATCCAAAAGGCGTTTTTTTGAGCCACCATACTTTTTAATAAGAGCTAACTTACGCTTCAATGCAAACTCGCGAACAAGATGGTATAATTTCTCAAAACTATTTCGTCTAGCATCTGTATGAGAAATATAATCCTCGCTTTTATAATACCGATATAATCCCTCTGCTTTTGGTTGTGGGGTAGTTACTAAAATATCGAAATCTGAATGCTTTTTCAAATGAAAGCTTTCATTTGAAACTGAATAATCGATAACCTGAAATACATTTTCTTTCGTCTTCACTTCACTTAATTTACAGCGGATATATGCTTATATTTTTTACCAACACACCAAAATATTATTGGCTATTTAAAAAAAATAAAACCTATTAAAATGCGCTATTTTATATAGGTTTATTTAAAAAACAAAACTGTTCCACGTGGAACAGTTAACAACTAACGACCCAAATAAACTAGCAACACCGACACATCGCTAGGCGATACACCACTAATTCTGGATGCCTGCGATATGGTAACAGGCTGAATAGCGTTTAATTTTTCTCGCGCCTCCATACTCATGGATTGCAATTTAAAATAATCGAAGTTTTTAGGAATTTTTATATTTTCTAGCCTGCTTAATTTATCGGCATTGTTCTTTTCCTTGTTTATATAACCAGCATACTTAACCTGAATTTCGGCTTGTTCAATTTCTTCTCCATCTAATTTAAAAGTTTCAATATAATCCGAAACGCTTGCTACTTTTTGCATATCCGAAATACTAATATTTGGGCGTGCAAAAATTTTAAACATTTTATCTGACTGCGACATAGGTGCCGAATTGTTAGCCTGCAAAATAGGATTTATCTCCTCTGGCTTTACACTAGTATCTTTAAAAAACTGAACGAATGCTTCTGCCTTACGATGCTTTTCTTCCATACGTTTTAAACGCGCTTCACTAGCCAAACCTAATTTGTAGGACAGCGGTGTTAAACGCATATCGGCATTATCCTGGCGTAATAGTGTTCTGTATTCTGCGCGAGAAGTAAACATTCTGTATGGTTCTTCCGTTCCCTTGGTAATTAAATCGTCTATTAAAACCCCTATATACGCCTCACTACGTGTTAAAATAAAAGGTTCTTTCTCTTGTACTTTTAACGACGCATTAATACCAGCCATTAAACCTTGACAAGCGGCTTCCTCATAACCCGTAGTACCGTTAATTTGACCGGCAAAATATAAACCTTCCACTAACTTGGTTTCTAATGTATGTTGTAATTGGGTAGGTGGAAAATAATCGTATTCGATAGCATAACCCGGTCTAAAAAATTTAACGTGTTCAAAGCCTGCCACCGAACGTAACGCCTTATACTGCACATCTTCTGGGAGCGATGTAGAAAAACCATTTACATAATACTCCACCGTATTCCAACCTTCTGGCTCAATAAATAGTTGATGCCGCTCCTTATCCGCAAAACGATTAATTTTATCTTCAATAGAAGGACAATATCGTGGCCCTAAACTTTTAATACGTCCGTTAAACATAGGCGACCTATCGAACCCTTCACGCAATAAGTCGTGAACCTCATTACTGGTGTAAGTTAAATGACAAGACCGCTGATTTGAAAGCGGTTTCGTAATATCTAAAAATGAAAATTTTTCAGGATTAGCATCGCCTGGCTGTTCAATCATTTTTGAAAAATCCAAGGACCGGCCATCCACTCTGGGCGGCGTACCTGTTTTCATCCTACCTGCTTCAAACCCCAAGCTTACAAGTTGCTCCGTAATACCGATAGCAGCCTTTTCTCCTGCGCGTCCACCACCAAAGTTTTTATCGCCTATATGAATTAAGCCATTTAAGAAAGTTCCGTTTGTAAGCACTACAGACTTCGCCTTTATAACAATACCCAAAGAGGTTTTAACACCAGTAACTTGACCCTTTTCCACAACCAAACCAGACACCATTTCTTGATAAAAATCCAGATTTTTAGTGCTCTCTAACATCATCCGCCAGTCTTCAGCAAAACGCATACGATCACTCTGCACCCGTGGACTCCACATTGCAGGTCCCTTACTTTTATTAAGCATCTTAAATTGGATTGCAGACGTATCGCTAACAATGCCGCTATATCCACCCAAGGCATCAATTTCGCGTACTATTTGACCTTTTGCAATTCCACCCATAGCTGGATTGCAAGACATTTGCGCAATGTTTTGCAAATTCATAGTTATAAGCAACGTTTTGCTTCCCATATTGGCAGCGGCGGCAGCGGCTTCGCTTCCTGCATGCCCACCTCCTACTACCACAACATCATAAATATCATTAAACATGACTATCCTATATTATATGTTCCACGTGGAACAATTACATTAATTGGTTTACCACCAAACAAAAATTTTGCAAATATACCATAAAATGCCTTATCCTTTAAAGCGGTTCAGATAGTAATCCTCCATCCGGCGCATGGCTGCCAATTCTAAATCAGATTTGTCTTTGTAGCCGCAGTAGTGCAAAATTCCGTGCACCATAACCCGGTGGAGTTCTTCCGCAAACGACACCTTAAAATCTTTAGCGTTATCGGCAACACGATCTGTTGAAATGTAAATATCGCCTTGTATTACATTTCCCACAGTGTAATCAAAGCTAATAACGTCCGTTAAGGTATCATGATTAAGGTATTTCACATTTAAATCATGTAAATACTCATCGCTGCAAAATATATAATTGATTTCACCCAACTCAAAATTTTCATTGGCAACAACCTCCGTAATCCACGTTTCTAACTGCTCGGGATCCGCTAAAACAAAATCATTTTCACTATTAAAACTAATCATTGGTATTTTTAAAATATTCCTGTACTTTCTTTCTGTATTCAGGCTGCAAAGGTAAACTTTGGCGATTTAAAATCTCCATTGTATTGAAATATTCTTGCGCTTTTGGAACTTTACTATTCGTGCGGTTGTTGTATTCCTTTTTATTTGCCTCCGATTCCCGCTTGGTGTCCTGACCTTGTTCCAAGGCAGCATTTTCTAATTTCATAAGCTGATGCTGCAAATTCATCATGCGTTGCAGGGTTCTGTTGGTCATGCCTTTATTTAACAAGTCCATTTCTACCTGCTCCATGTCACGTAAAATAGTTTTTCCAACACCCTGCAGACCGTCTTTAGCTAGTTTATCTTCCAGTGCTTGACGTATTTCTTGCTGCCGTTGATAAATGCGAAACAATTCACCTTTAGAAATTTCACTGTCGGTACCGTCTCCAGAATCTCCCTTTCCATGCGTGCCATCAGGTGCGGTTTCCGGACTACCCGCTTTACCTCTTTTGCCTTCTTCACCTTCCTTATCTCCTTTCTGATTGCCTTCCCCGGAATCTTTAGGCGAACCAGAATCACTCTTTTGCATCCCGTTTTCCATTTCCTTATTTAGCTCCTCCTGACTTTTTATAATATCCGGTAGGCCTTGTTCTGGTTTACCACCACTACCCGAACCCGACATTTGCATTTGCATTTGCATCTGATTCATCAAATCGCTTAACAAGTTAGCTAAATTGTTTGCAGCAGTAACCGTATATTGCTGATTGGCTACGCCCTGATACAGTCTGTTTTCCGAAAACTGATCCAAAGCTTTATTCATATTAAAAAATACTTCCGAAATTTCCTTATTAACCATTTCCGAAAGTTTAGGCTGCCTTAAGGAAAGTGCGAACAAACTATCATCTATATGCGAAAAGTGCTCCTTTAAATCGTTTTGTTTCCGCAAGTATCCAGCGTATTTATTGTGATTAATTTCAATAGCTTTGAACTGATCCATCAAGGCTTCTTGGTCAAACGAAAACAGGATAAGATTGTCTAAAATTTGGCGTAACATTTCCAAATCCTCCTCCATTTGTTCACCACCACTTGCTTGCATAGACATGCTCATTTGCTGCGCCATTTGCTTCATTTTTTGGGCAGCTTGACGTTGCTTTTGTTGGGCTTTTTTTAAATTCTTTTCGGCCTCGGATTCATTATTTTCAGCTTCGTTATCTTCCTTCTTGCCAAGTTGGCCAGCCGCTTCCTCCTGGTCCTCCTTAATATCTGCTTCCTTTTTATCATCTGCAGGTAAATCCATTGGCTGCTTTAATTGCTCGTTGTCCTTCTCCAAGGCGTCCATGGCCTTCTGAAAATCCTGAAAGGATTTATTTAAGGAGTCCTGTGCTTTTTTTGTATTTTCACTTTCAGTACTTTCTGCAAGTTGTTCCTGTTCTTTAGCCAATCGTTCTAAATCTTGCTGCAACTTCTCCATTTTTTTGGCCACGTAATACCGTTTGGTTAGTTCTAATAATTGCTCCAAACTACGTTTTTGGTTTTTATTTTGCTTGGCCAATTGCTCCAGCTTTTCTGTTAATTCTTCCTTATTAATTTTATCTTGAAGTTTCTCAAGCTCTTCCAGTAACTTTTCATCCTTTTTTAATTGCGCTTCGTTCTCTTTTAACCGCTCTTTAAGATCCTCCTTAAACGTATCCGCCTCATTCCTATCTTTTTGAAATTCCTCTAGATTCTCCTCGAGTTTTTTATTGAAGTTTTTCATTAAAGCTTCTTGTTCCTTTTGGCGTTTTATAAAGTTTTCGAACTTCTTCTTGTCGTTAAATGACAATTCCGATTTCTCCTTTTGGACTTTAGAAAAAGATTCTAACTCCTGTTCACGATCCTCCATACGCTCTAAAGATTTATTCAAATCTTTTATGGTTTCATTTTGCTCCGATAGTTGCTTACTAACCAGCTCGTCCTTGGTAAGTTTTCGATAGCTGTACAACCTACTATTAACAGATTTATAACCATTAACTACATCATTATCAGTAAGTTTGAAAAATAATTGATACACAACACCGGCTTCTAATTCCAAATTATCAGGAAAGGCAGTAATGAACTCCGCTACCGTTCCCGAACCAATTGTCAGATTAATAGATTTCGAATTAGATTCTTGATTTTCTGGATAATATATAAGCTGTAACCGTTTTAATCCATGATCGTCTAGGGCTTGGCCATAAAAATATAAATCTTGTTGGTTACTGCTATCCACTGCCATTTTTATGCGCAACTCTGGATTAGCATCCTTTATTACATTCAGAGAAAAAGCAAGCTGTTCAAAATCTTGTAACGACGCATTACTGGCTGCAATTAAATAGTCCAAATCCGCATGAAGTTTCTTTTCTAACTGGTAACGTCCAGCTGCCGATTTAGTAAATTGCAAGGTATCCGCAGCATATAATACCACCTCCTCGGTAGCTTTGGTTTGTAATTCCCATACCACGTTAGTTCCCTCTGGCACTGTAGCGTTTCCGGTGCCCTTAAAAACCTCATTGGCTTTATTTAAATATTTAGGGTAGTTAACACGCATTTGAAAACTCACAATACTTGGTACGGCAACCACATTTAACCGGTATGTTTTAGAAAACACCCCATTGGCAACCAATTGAAAATTAACATCGGTTTGTAATCTGTTAAAAACGTACTCAAACATCCCAACACTGGTTTGCTGCAAAACATAGGTTTCGTTGTTATACACAACCGATACATTTTCTGGTACTACACGCCCCTGGGTTGTTACCTGCAATTTAAAATTACTGTTTTCCAAAGCCTCAAGCTTGTCGTTTAATACAAAAAATTGAAACGGCGCCGGTGGTTGATAAGCCACATCATGATTTACCACACGCTTATAACCATCGCTAAACCATGATTGTTTCCCAAATAAAACCGACAGCAAAATAATGGCTACTGGTATAGCCGCATATTTTAAAAACTTAATATTTTGTTTAAAGTTAATAGCTAATTTAAACGGAATGGGCTGTAGTTCTTTAGATTTCTGATTAATACTAGCCAACAACAGTTCCGAATTTACCCCTTGTGCCTGTAATTGAAGGACGTTAATCAGTTTATCATTAACCTCTGGAAAATGTTTACCTATAATTTTTGACGCTTCTACATAGTCTATACCACTTTTTAGCTTAAACAGTTGCGCCAATGGTATTGCAATAAACTTTACAAACAACGCCACTTCCACCCCAACAAAAGCCCAAAATAAAACCGTTCGTGTTGTTGTACTAAACCAAAAAACATATTCAATAAATACCGTAAATAAAAAATACAAAAAGCCAATGGCAAAAAACAGAATACTACCCCTAATTAATTCGTTGGTGTAGTAACGTTTAACAAAAGCCTCTAATTTTTGCACTATTAAGTTAAAATGCGTCACGTTTTTAGTGTTTTTTATTTAACCTACTAAATTACACTTTTTTTTTATGTCCAATTAGCCTCATATTATAACATTCTGTTAATGTTAGCTTCTATAAACCAACCTTTAAAGAAACAGCTCGCTTTTAATTAAAATGTATCCTTTACCATATTTTCTTTGTGGTTTGTTAACAGCTAGATTATATTTGCCTCTTAAAACAAAAACCATGTCTAAACCAGTACGTGTGCGCTTTGCGCCGAGTCCAACAGGACCACTTCATATAGGCGGTGTTCGCACAGCTCTTTTTAATTATTTATTTGCTAAAAAACACAATGGCACCTTTATTCTTCGCATTGAAGATACAGATCAAAATCGTTTTGTAGAAGGCGCTGAAACCTACATTGAAGAATCCTTAAAATGGTGCGGTATTGTGGTTGACGAAGGTGTAAATACCAACGAAAAATTTGGACCATACAGACAAAGTGAACGCCAAGCTATTTACAAAAAATATGCCGATCGGTTACTGGCAAGTGGCCATGCCTATTATGCATTTGATACCGCCGAAGATTTAGACGCCATACGCAAGGAACATGAAGCTGAAGGCAAGACCTTTATTTACAACTGGCATAATCGTGAAAAAGGCCGTTTGGTGAACTCGCTGGTCCTTTCAGCTGAAGAAACGCAAGCAAAACTAGATGCTGGTGATGATTATGTGATTCGGTTTTTATCGCCAGAAAATGAAACACTGCATTTAGTGGATAGTATTCGCGGTTATATGACCATTGATACCAATATTCTAGACGATAAAGTATTGTTTAAAAGTGATGGCCTACCAACCTATCATTTAGCGAATATTGTAGACGACCATTTAATGGAAATTTCCCATGTTATTCGTGGCGAAGAATGGTTACCATCTTTAGCACTGCACTATCAATTATATGATGCTTTTGGTTGGGAAAAACCTGAATTTGCACATTTACCATTAATTTTAAAACCAACTGGAAAAGGCAAGTTAAGCAAGCGCGATGGCGATAAACTCGGTTTCCCTGTATTTCCGTTAGCCTATAAAGATCACCAAACCGGTGCTATATCTCGTGGTTACCGAGAAGATGGTTATTTTCCAGAGGCAGTTGTGAATTTCCTAGCCTTTTTGGGTTGGAATCCAGGAACAGAACAGGAAATTTTTAGCATGGACGAGCTCATTGCTGCCTTCGATTTAAAACGTGTGAATAAAGCAGGCGCCCGTTTTGATCCAGATAAAACCAAATGGTTTAACCACCATTATATGCAAGAGCAATTTAATGATGATTTAGCGGTTACGTTCAAGCAAATTCAGCCGGAATTAGCCGAAATTGATGTAAATTATATAGAATTGGTTGTAGCTCTTATAAAAGAACGCGCCACCTTTGTTACCGATTTTTGGCCATTAAGTCACTTTTTCTTCCAAACGCCAACCGATTTAGACGAAAAAGCGGTTAAAAAAGCGTGGAAAGACGATTCTCCAGAAATTATGACACAAGTCGTTTCAGTTATAGATTCTGTAAACGATTATACGGTTGAAAACCTTCAAACCGAACTAAAAGGTTGGATTACTAAAAACAACATAGGCTTTGGAAAAGTGATGATGCCGTTGCGTTTAGCATTGGTTGGTGCCTTACAAGGTCCAGACGTGTTTGATATTATGTATTTAATTGGTAAGGATGAAACCAAACGACGCATTGAGAATTTGGTAAATACGTTGGGGTAAATTTAAGAGACTAAAAGAACATAGAGGTTAGAGAATAGACTGGATGGTTAGGACTTGATGTTTTTTTTGAATTGAATCCAATAATCGAAAGTGAAAGTTAGAAAGCTATTAGAATTACCGTTTGTTGAAAAGAACTAAAACATGTTAAAATACTTTTTGTATTATATTTAAAAAATAAAGACAAATTTGAGTTGTTTGTTCTTTCAAGAGAATCTAAAAGAAATCAAGAAGCCTTACATAATTATCTATTTTATGAAAGCTTATATTTTCCTGTTTATTTAACAAACAAAAAATCATTTTCCACTATTATAAAAACCTTATGTCCAGATTGTATAGAAGATGTTATGAGCGATTCTAGCTTTTATATTTTGGATGCTGACAATACGCTACTAACTCAAAGTCGTTATGATTTAACAACAGAAGAAAAGAAAAATTTATTAAGTAAATATCTAAATTAAATAGACTTCTAAAACGAAATCATAGCCGTAAACGTAGATTGGTTTCCTTTAAACTTATTAGGGTTTCCCGTTTGGTTTAAATTGCTATCATTTAGCTTATCTAAAGTGTTTAAAAATCCATAAATATATTAGGCTTTAAGTCTAAAGTGGCTAAAACCTGCTGATAATCCGATTGCGCCATTTACATTTAAGCGGGGAAAACTTTGTGATTTATAAATTGGTTATTGGAGCATAAAACAGGTCTTGCAGCTATTTCTAAATGGTTTTAGCGGGTTGAATGGTATAACTAACATGGTACCATTTAATAGCTAAGTCTACTGTTGTAGAAGCACCAGCCATTCAACCGTTACCTTCTTTAGTTAAAAAATTATCAATTAAAATATCATAATGGGTTATACCACTGGAAATCGCTTTACATTAACCATTTTGAAGTTTTTAAGCTGCGTTACACCCATGAATACTAAACTAAAATATAGGGAAAAGGATAAAAAACAAGACCTTAATTTTAAGAAAATAAACCTTTTTATTTTAAACAAACCTATAAAAAAATAGCATAACCATTTCCTTTTCATTGGAACAAAATACCTTCAAACAGATTTATATCCAAATTAACAGTTACCATTAAAATATAATGTAAATTAGTAACTCATTTTCTAACTTAAAAAAATAAACTATGCTCTTTTATATTCCCTTCATTTTAATTGGACTTTTTGTATTATTCTCCTCCTTTTTTATGGTAAAGCAACAAACAGCCGCCATTATTGAACGTTTTGGAAAATTCCAAAGTATTCGGCAATCTGGTTTACAAATGAAAATACCACTAGTTGATAAGGTAGCCGGCAGATTAAGTTTAAAAATTCAGCAATTAGATGTTATAATTGAAACCAAAACCTTAGACGATGTATTTGTAAAACTAAAGGTATCTGTACAATACAAAGTAATTAACGATAAAGTTTACGATGCCTTTTACAAACTAGATTACCCACATGAGCAAATAACCAGTTATGTGTTTGATGTGGTTCGTGCCGAAGTTCCAAAAATGCGCTTAGACGATGTTTTTGTTAAGAAAGACGATATTGCGCTTGCCGTTAAGGCAGAATTAAATGATGCCATGATGGATTATGGTTTTGATATTATTAGAACTTTAGTAACCGATATTGATCCAGATCCACAGGTAAAAATAGCTATGAACCGCATTAATGCAGCCGATAGGGAAAAAACAGCTGCCCAATATGAAGGTGATGCCCAACGTATTTTAATTGTTGAAAAAGCCAAAGCAGAAGCTGAAAGTAAACGTTTGCAAGGGCAAGGTATTGCCGATCAACGACGTGAAATTGCCCGTGGTTTAGAGGAATCTGTTGATGTATTAAATCGTGTCGGTATTAATAGTCAAGAAGCATCCGCATTGATAGTGGTTACCCAACATTACGATACCTTGCAAGCCATAGGTAGTGAAACCAATAGTAATTTAATTTTACTTCCAAATTCGCCTCAAGCTGGCAGTAACATGCTAAATGATATGGTAGCGAGTTTTACGGCTAGTAACCAAATTGGTGAAGCCATGAAAAACAGTAAAAAAACAGAAGAAGAGTAATTACAACATTTTTTATGGTAACTAAAGCCTTTTAAACAGCCTGTAATAAAGCAAAAAGACTGATGAAATTCATCAGTCTTTTTGTTTGTATATTCACACTTACGCGCTTTGGTAGTTTTAAATTACAGCACAACAAATAGCCTTTTTTAATTATATTAATAGGTTAGCTTCGGCCACTAATAACGCGTTTTTATCTTCTAAAGCCTTCGTAATGAATGCGGTTATAGGCTCGTTCTTTTCAAGACCATTTTCTAATAAAACACCCAAGGTTATCATGGTAATAATGCGTGTTCCAGATTTTTTAACCGAAGTATTAAACAAAGGCTCCAAATCTGTATACGCAACATGTTTGGCAAGCTCCCGAATTTCTGAACGCACCTGACTGCGTTCTTCTGGTTTTAGTTTATCGTATTTTTTTCCAAACGATTTAATTTTATCGATTGCCAATTTAGTACTTGGTTGGTTTAATGTCTTGTCCGTTGGTTTTGCTTCGGTTTTAGAAGTTTGTTTAGCCCATGTATCGCGCAGACCAACAGTTTTATTAAACACTAAATGAGCTTGTGTACTCGAATCGTCTACATTAAAATAGCCTAAACGCTGAAATTGAAAGCGGTCTCCTATTTTAGCATCTAACAAGCTAGGTTCTACAAAGGCGTTTACTACTTGTAAGGAATTAGGATTAATAAAGGACATAAAATCTTTATCTGCATGGCTATCTGGTGCTTCATCTAAAAAAAGTCTGTCGTACTGCCTAACTTCAGCTTTAACAGCATGTTTAATAGATACCCAATGCAGGGTACCTTTCACTTTCTTTTCGGTGTCTGTACTGTACGTAGCCTGAATTTCGCTAATGTTACCATTAGCATCTTTAAGAACTTTATGCGCCTTAATAATGTATGCATTTTTTAAGCGTACTTCGCCCCCAAGTTTTAATCTAAAATACTTGCTACTAGCTTCCTCTTTAAAGTCGTCTTTTTCAATATATAATTCTCTGGAAAAAGGTACTTTTCTAAAACCAGCAGCGGCATCTTCCTGGTTATTTTCGGCATCCAACCACTCTTCTTTATCTTCTGGGTAATTGGTAATTACAAGTTTTACTGGATCTAAAACAGCCATAACCCGCGGTGCTGTTTTGTTTAAATCCTCGCGGATACAAAATTCTAATAAAGATACATCAATGACATTATCGCGTTTTGCAACACCCACTTTTTCAATAAACTGTTTAATAGCATTAGGTGTATAACCGCGCCTGCGAAGCCCAGAAATGGTTGGCATACGCGGGTCGTCCCAACCGCTTACAATACCTTCTTCCACCAATTTAAGTAACTTACGCTTACTCATAATAGTATAACTTAAATTTAAACGGGCAAATTCGCGCTGTTTTGGCAGCATAGGCAAGGTATCTTTTGCATACTTATGCACTTGCTCCTTAAACCAGTTATAAAGCTCTCTGTGCGGTTTAAATTCCAATGAGCATAAGGAGTGCGATATTTGTTCAATGTAGTCGCTTTCACCATGTGTCCAATCGTACATAGGGTAAATACACCAATTGGTTCCTGTTCTATGATGCGCTTTTTTAAGAATGCGATACATAATAGGATCGCGCATAAGCATATTGGGATGTTGCATGTCTATTTTAGCGCGCAAAACATGAGTGCCTTCAGGAAATTCGCCAGCTTTCATACGTTCAAATAACTCTAAATTTTCTGCCACGGTTCTGTTTCTGTACGGACCCTCTACACCAGGTTGCGTAGGCGTGCCTTTTTGTTCGGCCATGGCTTCACTAGATTGCGAATCTACATAGGCTTTTCCTTCTTTAATTAAGGCTACTGCCCACTCGTATAGCTGCTGAAAATAATCGGATGAATACAACTCATTTGCCCACTGGTATCCCAACCAAGCAATATCGCGCTTTATAGCATCTACATATTCTTGTTCCTCTTTGGCTGGATTGGTATCATCAAAACGAAGATTTACCGGCGCATTGTATTTTTCACCCAACCCAAAACTAATACCTATAGCTTTGGTGTGGCCAATATGCAAATAGCCATTTGGTTCCGGCGGAAACCGAAAGCGAAGTGCTTTTTTATCTAAACCGTTTTTTAAATCTTCTTCTATAATGTGCTCAATAAAATTGAGGGATTTTGCTTCGTCAGACATATCTGGAATGTATTATTAAAAACTGCTGTAAAATTACGGAAATATACGTACCAAGACTTAAAATTTTCCGCATTAATATGTATTTTTATCGAAATTTTTAATGTAAAAACAACAGGACAAAAAGTTGTTTAAAATAAGTTTTTATGGGTACCATTAGAGTCGAAAATATTAGAGTATTTGCCTATCATGGCTGTTTAAAAGAAGAAACTAAAATTGGAAGCGATTACCGCGTGGATTTAGAAGTTATGGCTAATTTGCAAATTTCGGCCAATACAGATTTGCTTCAAAATACCGTAGATTATGTATTGTTAAATCAAGTGGTACGCGAGGAAATGGCCAAGCCTTCTGCCCTTTTAGAAACGGTTGCTAAACGGATATTAGATCGTATTTTTGAAGAAGATAACATGATAAAGAAAGCGACTATTTGGGTAAGTAAACTAAATCCTCCAATTGGTGGCGACGTGGAAATGGTAACTATAAAAATGAGCGACAAACGAAAAAAGAAAAAGTAACTGTAGCAAAACAGGTTTATTTTTTTATATTTGTGCTCCCATAAAAAATTGTAAATTTAGTTTACATTTTAGGGTGTCGTGGCCGAGTGGCTAGGCAGTGGTCTGCAACACCATTTACAGCGGTTCGAATCCGCTCGACACCTCTAAAAAACCTTCAGATTAAACACTGAAGGTTTTTTTTATCTCTAATTTTTAGAAAAAATTATTTAAAACACCAACCATTTACAGCGGTTCGAATCCGCTCGACACCTCCAGAAAACCTTCAGATTAAACACTGAAGGTTTTTTTTTATTTCTAATTTTTAGAAAAAATTATTTAAAACACCAACCATTTACAGCAGTTCGAATATGGGCGACACCTCTAGAAAACCTTCAGT